>CAXXHP010000006.1:0-184289 GCA_963662675.2 Prolixibacteraceae bacterium | reverse complement strand
ATCAATTCGTTGCTCGTCAACCGTAATGGTTACACTGCCACAATTATCGGTTGCTGAAGGTATTGCTGAAGGATTTGGAAGTGTAATTACATTAAGGTCATCAATAAGATTTCCATATGTGTCATTGGTGGGTGCACCTTGAATAGCCCTAAATAGAAAAACGGTAGATGTTTGTCCCGGAGGAACGGAGAAATCAACGGTGTGCAATGTCCATCCTGAAGTGCTTGTTGCAGTAAATTGACCAAGTGGGGTTAGGTTTGAGATATCAGGACCGGCATAAACACCAATAATATCATCTGTGGTATTAATGGCATCCATCCTTTTATGGTGGGCAAATGATATTTGGATATAAGTGGTTGGAATGGTACAAAACTCCTGATAAAAATCTCCTACCTGATCTGCATTTAGTTCTGCATGATAGTTGCCGGTGTAGGAGACAACACCATTTACAAATCCAGATTCCTGTATTTCAATATTGCCAGTAGATGAAGTTGTTTCCCACCCATTGACCAGATTCTCGTCGATATAGGCCCATCCGTTAACTTCTATATTTTCTTCAAAATTGCCATTCATGAAGGCTTGCACGCAGTCGGTGCATTCGAAGCTAACATCTGCTGGTATATCTTGCAGTATTGGAGCTTCATTGTCGGTAAGGGTATAGGTTGCTGTGGTTTGGCTACTGTTTCCGCAATCATCGGTTGCTGTGAAGATTATTGTGATGGCATTGTCGCAATCTCCGCTCCAACTTGCAGTGGCACTGTTGTTTGTCCAGATTAGGTTTGTGTCGCAGTTATCGGAAGCATTGGCACCACCATGACTGGCGAGCCATGCCAAATAACCCGTGTTGGTGTTGGGGTCTGTTCCTTCGCAGTCAGAGTTGTCGTCAGATGCTTGTGTTGTGATGATTGGAGCTGTGTTGTCAACTATTCGGATATAGGCGATAGTATCTCCTTCGTTTCCACATTGGTCTTCGGCCCAGAACCTAACCGCAAGTTCTTCACCACAATTTTGATTAATTCCTATATAGTTATTTGAAACAGCCACTGAACTTCCGTCAATGTCGGTTGCTGTTGCACTGGATAGCCAATCTTGTATTAGTTGTGTTGCATTGGAGGCGTTGCATTCAATCTCTAAATCGCCAGGAAATGTGAAATCGGAAATACCAATATCGTCAACAATAACTTCAAAATCGAATGTTTGCGAGCGACAAAGATCTCCAGCTTCAGTATCCGTTACAACAATTGAATATTGACCGGGTGCTGTCGGGGTGTAGGTATTTGTTCCTGAGTGTACTAGTGTGCCGGTTCCACCTGGTCCATCATACCACTCATAAATGTAATTTGCGTCAGCAGGGCTAATATCGGCTACTAGTTCAGGAATATTTAAAGGATCACATACATAGATGGAATCCGTGTCCCACTCTAGTGTTATGGGTTGTTTTACATTAATTGTAATGGTGTCGCAGTCAATACCTAATGCATTACAAACACTTTCCCCGATTTCTGCACAAACTTCATACTGAATAACTGGAGGAGAAAAATCATCGGGTGTAAATATTGGATTGGAAATGGTTGTGCTGGATAAATAAGAATCGTACTGTCCTGTTGTTCCAGGAAAGACACTTGTCCAAGTAACATTTCCAACAATCCCTTCGGCTTCAAGTTGTCCATCGCATTCTATTCGGGTGGTCAGGTTATCAGAAAGAATTACGCCCGGAACAGAACGAAAAGAATAGTCGTTAGGATTATTACCTTGTTTGCAAAAAGTAAAGAGATGAAAGCCTCCGCCAGAGATGCAGACGATGCCGTTGGAAACATCAATCTCATTACAATCGACTTCCCATTCTTTAAAGTCAGGAGCACCACCTCCAACTAGTATCTCAATACCAACTGCATCATCATCTAGCCTGATATTAAATGCGATACAATTTACATTACCGGGGAGATTGGTGTCACAGCATTTGTCGGATCTTCTTACATTTGGAATCACGAAAGTGCCATCAGGATCATCAATAAGATCAACGACGTAAAATGAGTTGTTGTAAATACACGGTGAGCAATCGCCCTTATCTGTTATTACAACAGTTTGGGTGACATCTTCATAATTTCCACATTCATCTGTTATACGGTAGTATCGCCAGAGACTGTCAGGACAATATCCAGCTACGTCATCTAGTCCATGTGCAAATTCATCTAAAAATTCAAATTGAAAACTTGAACTGCAATTGTCAGAGACAGTACCACCATCTGTTAAAAACTCATTTAAGTCAGCATAGGGAAGAGGAAGAAATTCAGTACTTAAATCAACATCGAAATTTTGAATGGTTACTAATGGATCGGAATTATCCGAAACATTGATTGTCTGTGTTCTTGGAGCAGAAACATTTCCACTACAGTCAATTGCTATCCATGTACGGGTAATGGTGTAGTTATTGGCACAATTCCCGGAAGTGATTGCATCAGAATAGCTTATCGTAGGCGAGCTATCGCAGTTGTCGGTTGCAGTGGCCCAACCCGTGTTGTCAGGATGGTCGCTGTCACTACATGAGATTGAAATTGTCGGAGGAACAGTTAGGATTGGGGCAGTTCGGTCGGCAACAGTAATAAGCTGAACATCGGTTGAGTCATTCCCTTCCATGTCGGTCACTGTCCAGGTACGGGTAAAGCTGTATGAGCCGGTGCAGGTTCCAGGTACTTGTGGTCCATCAATATATGTACTCAGCAGGTTCGCCGCAGAGGAACAGTTGTCCCATAAGTCAGATACATTTCCGGTAACGGAAGGGGCAGTACTTGCAATGTTACAGGATGCATCTTTAGACAATACAATGTCAGCCGGAGTTGTGAAATGGGGATTTTCGTCATCAACGGCAATTACTTCTACTTCGTTTGAAGGAATAGAATTACAAACAATACCATTTAGCGTGGAGGCTGTTGTTCTACGGAACAGGGTTGTTTGTGACAGGGAGGGAGAGGCATAACTGGCAGTCGTTATTCCGGCAATGGTATTCCAACTTGTGCCATCATCAATAGAATACTCCCAGATGTAGGAAATTGTGCCTTGCCCTGTTCCGTTAGTAACTGAGTTAAAAGTGGTGGGCAAGGTGTTGGGGCAAATGGTTTGGTCATCATCAATTACCCCAGCTGTTGGGGTTGATTGAACCGTGATGGTAAATGTTATTGCGGCACCAGTACACCCATTGGCAACTGGGGTGACCGTGATTGTCCTTGTTCCAGCAATAGTGGTAAACGAAGGGATTTCGGAAACACCAGTTGCATTGGCAAGTCCAATTGCTGCTCCACCGCTGATGTTGAATGTAACACCGGAAGGACTTCCGGTTAATGGAATAGCTGTTGTTGTTTCGTTATTACAATAAGTAATGTTTGAGATGGCATTAACCGTAGGTGTTGGGTTTACGGTGATAATTGCTATTCCACTCTGGTCTTGTTCACATCCATTGAAATCTATCACATGTAACAAGTTGTAAGTGAAAATCCCGGGAGTGTTTGTTGGGGAGCTTACTGTCACGGAACTACCGGAGGTGGTTGCTACAAAAAGGTCAGTCCCTCCGTTTATATTATAGGTAAAAGTGAAAGGAGCAGTCCCGGTTACTCCCGTAAAGGTAATGTCTGGAGCTGTTTCATCTTGACAGACCCCAGTTGTTCCTGAGATGGCAGCCGTTGGAGTTGGGTAAATTGTAACAGTTGCTGAACCACTCTGGTTTTGTTCACACCCGTTGGAATCTATCACATGTAACAAGTTGTAGGTGAAAATCCCGGGAGTGTTTGTTGGGGCGCTCACTGTCACAGAACTACCGGAGGTGGTTGTTACAAAAAGGTCAGTCCCTCCATTTATGTTATAGGCAAAAGTGAAAGGGGCAGTCCCGGTTAAACCGGTAAAGGTAATGTCTGGAGCTATTTCATCTTGACATACTTCGGTTGTTCCTGAAATGGAGGCAGTTGGGGTTGGATTGACCGTAACTGTAAGCTGATCATCAGCAGTAAACCCATTTCCATCGGTTACCTCGATTGTGTAGATGGTTGTTGTAGTTGGGTTAGCTGTTGGATTACTGATATTTGTAGCACTTAGTCCAGTTGCTGGGCTCCATGCATAACTTAAAACAGGGTCCCCGGTAACGGTGATGCTTAGAGCAACCGAAGAACCCTCGCAAATTGTTTCGTCTGCACCGGTAACCGTCGGAAGGGCAAGTGTCAGACCTGTAAATTCAGTACTTAATCCGGTTATTCCACTGGCAGTAATTGTATTTGTGGCTGTATTTGCAGCACCATACTTTATCCAAGGTAAGCTGCCCGCAAAACTTCCCATCGCAATATCTGCTTCATTTCCATTGATGTCAGTATCCGTGTACCTAGCAGTAATATCGTAATCAGGGCTAGTTATACCACTTGTGTTTATGGTCCAATAACGATTTAGGAAATTTGAAACATTGGCATTGCTGGGATGTTTGCTGTTGTCCGTAGAAATCTCAAGATAAGCTCCAGATGCAAATGTGCCGCTGTTAATGTCTATTGTAAGGGGTATCAGTGTCCCAGATGCATCCGAGAGAGGAAAGGTATAAGTTCCAATGCCTGGAGTAGGTATTTGAAGGGTAAACCCATCTAGAAATAGTTGGCTATTAATCGTTAGTTGGTTGTCAATTATCAGGTTGCTTGCTAATGTGATATCGGCATTGCTGTTAAATGTTTCTACGTTGTATAATGAAACTTCACTATTTATAATGAAGTTGTTAACTGTCGGGGTAAATGCATTTCCGAACTGAAATGTTCCTCCAGTAATGCTTTTTGTTCCTCCGCCAGTTCCATCTACTACATGAAGGTCAATTGCACTGGCAGCACTACTGGCATTTTGGAAGACAATTGTTCCTCCATCGAAGGTAAATCCCCCTTGTGTGCTAACATCAAGAGTGCCAATGTTATTTAGTCCATTCCCAATTGTTTCCAAAGTGATAGTTCCACCAGAGACCGTAATGCCAGAGGGGATTCCCGTAGAGCCTAATGTTCCTCCCGCTGTGTTTTCGAGGCGACCTGCGATATTTACGTTTCCTCCAGAAACAATAAAGGCACCATCTACTTGATTATGGATACTATTCCCTGATGAATTGCCAAAATTTGTTGTTCCGTTATTTATTCGGATTAGGCCTTCGTTTGCAATACTAAAGTCACCAGTATTAATTATTGTAGTGGCACCATCAACTTCAATGCCTGCAGTTTGAGGAATGGAGAAGGCGGAGGTAATGCTTGTTGTTCCGTCTGTTACGCTTAATAGCCCGTTCGATAGGGTAAGGTTGTTGATGTCAGTGGATGAAGAAACATTTAAAATAGTGCTTTGATCCGCTCCTTTATCAATGATCAGATTACTGAATACAGAGGGTTGGCTTCCACTAATTGTCGCATTGGTACTTCCTGTAAATTCAATTGTCCCACTATTTGCTGTAAAGGTTCCATCGTTGATCCAATCTCCATAAATTTGTAATGAATTAGTTCCACTCATGGCCAATGTTCCATCAATGGTCATGTCATTACATTCTGAAAGACTGCTTATTGTTACAGTAATTCCCGATGGAACTATTACATCATCTGCGGAGTTTGGAATAATGCCGCCAATCCATGTCGAAGTATTGTTCCAGTCGCCACCTGTCGCTTCAGCAGTAATGGTTGCAGCAGATTGTGAATATAATCTGCTGTTTGTTGGGCTTGTTTGTCTGGATGCTTTTTTGTCCGATTTGTTTTGAGAAGGGAATAAAATATTTTTAGGAGATGATACAATATCTTGCTCGCTAGATGAGTTTATTAAATTGCCTGCAAGGTTGTTGGAGGAAGGAATATCAATTGAATACAATGCGTTGCTAGTAAAGGCAATTTGATTATTTGCCTTTGGGTTTGGTAGTTTGTAAGTATCCCCTGCACTCACACAAAAAGAAAAAAACAACACCCCAACAATTGCTAATAAAGATTTCTCTTTCCTTTTTTTCATATGATAAAAGGTTAGCTCTCCACCATGAGTTGTGTTAAATCACTCTAATACAACCCATTCAAAGCTATTCAATTTACAAAATAATTTCCCAATACACGGCATGAAACGGCTTACAAAAGTACATACTTTTGGTGGAAAAACCGTCCTATTTATCAAAAAACGAATTATCGCTTATCGAATGTCCCTCATTCCTTTTCGATCACTCTTTTGTAAAAAAATAGATTTATAAATAATCATTTGGGCAAGAATCCTCTTTTACCATGGTTCATTATCCATAGTAGGTCTAATCTAAAATTGTTAACCGAAGATTTTACGCACAAGCAAATCTCAATAACTTTTATCTTCATCCTTGATTTCTGAAGTTAACAAATTTAATCGCATCAGACTATTAAATTCATGCAATAGGCTAAGTATAAAAGTTAATAGTTAATTGCTTGAATCATTATTAGGTAACCCTAAGGGCTACTATTTATATAGAGTAAAAAGTACCCATGTAATGGCTTTAGTTAAGTAATTTTCATCATGAAACACAAAATGTGCTTTTGAATCAGTGACTTCTTAATTAGTGTGCATATAAATTAAGTTAGGTTGTCTGTTCTCTTTGCGAGAAACATTTTTTAGTAATCAGATTTCAATGGTTGACTTATAATTATTTAAAATTAGGAATGAAGATTCCATATGGAATATCACTTTTCTTTTAGAATAGCTACTTGGGTTTTCTGGCTAAAACAAGTAACTTTCGGCATTCATATATATTGAGAATTAGACATCCTGAATAAAGACTAGCATGAAGCAATACCTTGATTTGTTGGATCACGTCATGAATAGTGGTGTGGAGAAAAAAGACCGTACGGGAACTGGTACTATTAGTGTGTTTGGGCATCAAATGCGTTTTAATTTGGAAGAAGGATTTCCTGTATTGACTACAAAAAAACTTCATCTTAAATCCATAATTCATGAGTTATTATGGTTTTTGGCTGGTGATACAAATATCAAATATTTGACTGATAATGGTGTGCGAATTTGGAATGAGTGGGCTGATGAAGATGGAGATTTGGGGCATATTTACGGTTATCAATGGCGATCATGGCCTACGCCAGATGGCGGGCATGTTGATCAAATTACTGAGGTGGTGGATAGCATTATAAACAACCCTAACTCAAGGCGACTGCTAGTGAGTGCATGGAATGTGGGCGAGCTGGATAAGATGAATCTTCCACCTTGTCATTTGCTATTTCAGTTTTATGTGGCCGATGATAAATTGTCATGTCAGCTTTATCAAAGAAGTTGTGACGTTTTTCTAGGTGTACCATTTAATGTTGCTTCATATGCATTACTTACCATGATGATGGCACAGGTTGTCGGATTAAAGCCAGGCGATTTTGTTTGGACAGGAGGGGATGTGCACATCTATCAGAACCATTTGGAGCAGGTGAAACTTCAGCTGACACGTGAGCCTAAGAAACTGCCTCAGATGAAAATTAATCCGGAAGTAAAGTCCATTTTTGATTTTAAATACGAAGATTTTGAACTAGTAGATTATGAAGCTCACCCACACATTCCGGGAAAAGTTTCGATATAGATATAACTATTTTATTTCCGTCATTACGAGGAGGAACGACAAAGTAATCTATTGAACAGAAAGATTGCTTTTTCGGCAGTTGCCTTATCGCAATGACGTTTTATCAATGAAAAGATTATAAATGATGATTCACGAAAATATTTCCATAATAGTTGCCATTGCCCAGAACTTTGCCATTGGTAAAAACAATGATCTATTGTTTCACTTGCCTAATGATCTGAAACATTTTAAAGACATTACTTCGGGTCATACGATTATTATGGGGCGTAATACTTTGCTTTCGTTGCCGAAATGGCCTTTGCCCAACAGAAGGCACATTATAATTACCGATAAGCCTGATGACAAGTTTGAGGGTTGCGAAATTGTATCTTCAATTGAAGAAGCGATTGAAAAAGTAAAAGATGAAAAGGAGGCTTTCATTATTGGCGGGGGAATGATTTATCGTCAGTTTTACCCACTTGCCGGAAGGCTGTACCTGACTTTGGTGCATCAGGATTTTGAGGCAGATGTATTTTTTCCTGAGATTAACTATTCGGATTGGAAAGCTTTCAGTCAGGAGGATTTTCACGATGATAAAAATGGGTTTGATTATTCGTACCTCAATCTTAAACGAATTGCAGATTAGATAAGGAGTGTCGGGTGAGGTGAAAATTGTTACAATTTCTTCGGAGAAAATTCAGGACAAGTAGATAGTTATGAGTCGTACGAAGAAATAATTCCGCAATGGTTAGAAGTCTTCCGCGTAAAAAGAAAAAGTTATACAATGACAAATACAGCAAATCAACAATCAATAGTTGGCATTGGAAGTGCCTTAGTCGATATTCTTGTTCAGTTGAAAGATGACCAATTACTCGATCAGTTTCAGCTGCCCAAAGGGAGCATGACATTAGTTGATGCAACACTTTCACAAAAAATTCTTGACTCAACTGTCAATATGGAACGATCAATAGAAACAGGTGGTTCTGCTGCGAACACAGTTCGGGCGATTGCTCAGTTGGGAGGCTCAACAGGCTTTATTGGGAAGATTGGAGATGATAAAATGGGGTTGTTTTTCAGAACTGCATTCGAAAAGCTTAGAATATTTCCACATTTCTTATACAGTGAAATTCCAACAGGTAAGGCAGCAACGCTTATTTCTCAAGATTCAGAACGCACATTTGGCACTTATCTGGGTGCTGCCGGTGAATTAACTGTTGGTGAGCTTTCTGAAGATGTTTTCTCAGAATATGACTATCTGCACATTGAAGGATATCTGGTATTTAATCATGCATTAATTGAGGGCTTATTAAAGCTGGCAAAAAAGCAGGGACTGAAAGTGTCGTTAGATATGGCCAGTTTTAATGTGGTGGATGCTAACCTTGACTTTCTAAAACACTTGATTAAAGAATATGTGGATATAGTTTTTGCTAACGAAGAAGAGGCAAAATCATACACAGGCTTGGAGCCTGAAGATGCTGTGGCGCAAATTGCAGATCAGTGTGAAATTGCAGTAGTGAAGATTGGGAAAGAAGGTTCACTCGTAAAGTCTGGAACCCGAATTATAAAGGTCGATCCAATGCCTGCCAATCGTCTTGACACAACTGGGGCAGGAGATGTTTATGCTGCCGGATTTTTGTATGGATTGGCAAATAAACTTAATGTTGAGAATTGTGCAAAATTAGGCACGTTACTCGCGAGTCGTGTTATCCAGGTGTTGGGTGCAAAAATTCCCGATTCAGACTGGGACTATATTCAGAACGAACTTCAAAAGCTACAGGGCTAAAACAAGCCATGTAGTTGAGCATCAATCTTGTCAATTACACCACTAAGATCCTCTGGATTATTGGTGATGTCGATTTTATCAACATTAATAATGAGCAATTTGCCGTCGCTATATCGGTTAATCCAAGCTTCGTAACGCTCATTTAATTGCTTAAGATAATCCAAACGTATTGAATTTTCGTACTCACGACCTCGTTGTTGTATCTGATTAACAAGAGTTGGAACACTGGCACGAAGGTAGATTAGCAAATCTGGTGACTTTACCAGTTTGTTCATAAGTTGAAATAGGCTGGTGTAGTTTTTAAAATCACGAGTTGACATTAACCCCATTGAGTGTAAGTTGGGAGCAAATATTTCAGCATCTTCATAAATTGTTCTGTCTTGAATAACAGTGTTTCCTGAACGCTGAATTTCTAAAACCTGACTAAACCTACTGTTCAAAAAATAGATTTGCAAATTGAATGACCAACGTTGCATGTCGTCATAAAAATCATTTAGATAAGGATTTTCATCCACATCTTCATAATGCGGTTTCCATCCGTAATGCTTAGCCAAAAGTTCAGTCAGAGTAGTCTTTCCGGCGCCAATATTTCCTGCAACTGCAATGTGCATGTCAAGCTAGTTTTAATTCAAAATAGAATACAAATTTAATGATTGAAGACAGTTTCGGGCTATGATTTATATACTTTTTTGAAGTTCTAGCAATTCGTCCAGATATTTCCGGTCGTTTGCAAGTCTTGGGATTTTATTTTGTCCTCCGATTTTGCCCCGTTTTTTCATCCATTCATAGAATAACCCATCTTTTGCAACTATTATTTTAGGTCGCTCTAATGTTAGGTTTTTATGACGCTTGGCTTCGTAATCCGAATTTAGCGTTTTTATAGTGACGTCCAATACGGAGATAAAGTGCTCCAGATCATTTGGCTCTTTCTCAAATTCAATAATCCATTGGTGCGATCCTTTTTGGCCTTCTTGCATAAAAACAGGCCCCGCAGTATATTCTTTCACAATAGCCTGAGTTCTGGAACAAGCCATTTTTAACGCTTCTTCAGCGTTGTCAACAATTAATTCTTCTCCAAACGCATTAATGAAATGTTTGGTTCTGCCGGTAATCTTTATTTTGAAAGGCATTTTTGAGGTGAATTTAACCGTATCTCCAATGAGGTAGCGCCACAAGCCCCCATTTGTGCTGATAACCAATGCATAGTTTTCTCCAATTTCTACATCTTCAAGACTAAGTGCCTGGGGGTTTTCATCATGGAAATTTTCCATTGGAATAAACTCGTAGTAAATACCATAGTCGAGCATGAGGAGCATGTCGTCACTTTCCGGATCGTCTTGAATCGCAAAGAAGCCTTCTGAGGCATTGTACGTTTCCATGTAAGTCATGGAATCGGAGGGGATCAGTTCTTTGTACTGCTCCCGATATGGATCAAATTTAATGCCGCCATGTATAAAAACCTCCATGTTGGGCCAAACGTCAAGGATATTCTTTTTTCCTGTGGCCTCGAGTACATGCCTGAGAAGTACCAGATTCCAAGAGGGGACACCTGCCAGTGATGTGACATTTTCATCTGTTGATTGTTCGATAATTTTTGCCATTTTCTCCTCGAATTCCTCAATTAGAGCAACTTCAGGAGGTGGTATGCGGTAGAATTCAGACCAGAATGGTGTGTTCTCGATCAGAATGGCAGAAAGGTCTCCAAAATACGAATTGTTGTTAATGTTGTTTACGCTATGGCTTCCTCCTAAAGTGAGTGTTTTTCCTGACAAAATTTTCGAGTCAGGATTATTCTTGAGATAAATGGCAAACACGTCTTTTACTCCTCGAAAATGAACGTCTTCCAATGATTGTTTGCTGACGGGGATGAATTTACTTTTATCATTTGTTGTTCCAGATGAACGGGCGAACCATTTTATGTCACCGGGCCATGTGATATTTTTCCCCCCTTGCATCATTCGATCAATGAAGGGAGCAAAATCTTCATAAGGTAATATGGGCAACTGCTTTTTAAAATCAGCCTCGGTTGTTATAGATTTGAAGTTGTATTTTAATCCCCAGTCGGTATCTTTTGCTTTATGTAAAAGTTCGAAAAGTATTTCTCGTTGTGTCTCAAATGGATGTTTTTTAAATAAATCAATCTCGTAAATGCGTTTGAAATTGATCCAATTGATGACGGAGTTGATGAATGGCATGTCGATAGCTTCAAGATTACTGCTTCAGCGAAAATAACTTTTTCTCATGTATATTAAGACATAAATTCAGACAAAAAAAGAAATAGAGAAGGGGATCTCTAGATGGAAGTGATTGGAACCTCGGAATATTTTATATTTTTACTTGTATTAAAAACATCCCACCAAATGAATTACATTGATATTGTCCTGGGTATAATAATACTCTTTTCTGCTTTTCGTGGTTTGAGAAAAGGATTTGTTGTTGAACTGGCCTCTCTTTTAGCATTGGTACTTGGTGTGTGGGGGGCAATCCATTTTTCTCAATTCGTGGCAAATTATATCATTGTCAATTTTGACTATCAACCAAAATCTATTGGACTGATTTCTTTTTTAATAACCTTTTTTGTGATTGTGGTTATTGTGCATATTCTAGGGAATGTGTTGGATCAATTAATAAAAGCATTGGCGCTAGGATTGCTTAATCAATTGGCCGGATTCCTTTTTGGTGCAATAAAGACAGCTCTTATTTTGAGTATCTTGTTAATAATCTTTGATAAAATAGATAACACAATATCTATACTCCCTCAAGAAGATAAAAAAGAATCTCGTGTATATGAGCCTTTGAAAAACTTGGTTCCGACAGTTCTCCCATTTTTAAATTTTTGGGACGATGATATTTTTCCTCAAGAAAAAGATGAAACAAATGACGCTACAGTAGTGACATAAAAGATCCTTTCTGTTTCATTTTTATATCTTTGCCAAGATTTTTAACATGTGTTTCCAGACATTTCTCTTCTGTTTGATGGGATAGAGCAGGAGCATGTAAAAACATAAATGACTGATAGTTTAATCAAATAGATACAGATGAATTTTGTTGACGAACTTACTTGGAGGGGGATGATTCACGACATCATGCCCGGAACAAAAGAACAACTTGAAAAAGAATTGACAGCAGCTTATGTTGGTATTGACCCAACAGCTGATTCATTACATATTGGGCACTTGGTTAGTGTTATGATGCTGAAGCATTTTCAGTTGGCAGGACACCGACCTATTGCTTTGGTTGGAGGAGCTACTGGAATGATCGGTGATCCATCGGGCAAGTCGCAGGAGCGTAATCTATTGGATGAGAAGACTCTTCGATACAACCAAAATTGCATAAAAGAGCAATTGGCGCGTTTTCTCGATTTCGAATCAGATGCTCCAAATGCCGCAGAGTTGGTTAATAACTACGATTGGATGGTAGAATATAGTTTCCTCGATTTTATTCGAGAAATTGGGAAGCATATTACGGTCAATTACATGATGTCGAAAGACAGCGTTAAGAAGCGTTTGGGAGAAGAATCGAAAACAGGAATGTCATTTACCGAGTTTTCATACCAATTGGTGCAGGGTACCGATTTCCTTCATTTGTACAAGAACAATAACTGCAAATTGCAGATGGGGGGATCAGATCAGTGGGGAAATATTGTCACGGGAACAGAACTTATTCGACGTAAAGAAAGTGGAGAGGCATTTGCTCTAACTTGTCCGTTGATAACCAAGGCCGATGGAACCAAGTTTGGGAAAACAGAATCTGGAAATGTGTGGTTGGATGCCAAATTAACTTCGCCGTATAAATTTTATCAATTTTGGTTGAATACTTCCGATGAAGATGCGGAGAAATATATAAAGATCTTTACGCTTCTTTCCAAAGAAGAAGTTGATAGCTTGATCTTAAAACATCAGGAAGCTCCTCATGTGAGGTTGCTGCAGAAAAAACTGGCAGAAGAAGTTACCGTGATGGTTCATTCTCGTGAAAATTATGAAATGGCTGTTGAAGCTTCTCAGATTCTTTTTGGAAGTGGAACAGCAGAAACATTAAAAAAGCTAGACGAGGAAACGTTCCTTTCGGTTTTTGAAGGTGTTCCACAGTTCAATATTTCAAAAACCAGCTTGGAGGCTGGTATCAATATCATTGATTTACTTGCTGATCATGCTGCTGTGTTCCCGTCAAAAGGCGAGTTGCGCCGTACTATTAAAGGGAATGGATTGTCCATCAATAAAGAAAAGATCGGAGATCAGGAGTTGATGGTGAACACCGATTACCTGATTGGAGATAAATATATACTGGCACAGAAGGGAAAGAAGAATTATTTCTTGCTTATTGCTGAATGAATGCGCTGATTTTGGGGCATTAATAATAATTTGAAATCAAGCTCGTTTTATGTAACGACCTAATCTTATATTTCATTTTTTATGAAAAACTTTTTTGATAACCAGTCTCTTCTGACTCTTATTTGGAAGTGGAAAATTCATTTTATTGTAATTGGATTAATAACGATATTGTTGGCTGCAGTTTTTTCTTCCCCATATTTTCTTACCCCATTGTATAAATCGCAAAGTCGTTTGTATCCAATCAATACCCGTTCGTACTCCGAGGAATCCGAAAGCGAGCAGTTGCTGGAAATTTTAAGTTCTACCGACCTGAAACGGCAAATGATTGATGTGTTTAATCTATCAGAACGTTATGGCATTAAACCCGATGATCCATATTACAGGACAAATATTTTAAAAGAATACAATGACCATGTCGACTATAAAAAAACGGAATTTGAGACCATCGAACTAACTGTTTTAGATCCGGATCCACAAGTTGCTAGTGACATGGTTGATTCGTTGATCTCTTTTTATAATAGTAAAGTGAAGTTGTTGCAGCGCGAGAAGTATGGAGAGCAGGCTTTCTCTTATCAGAATGATCTTAAAAGAAAAACAACAGAGATCGATTCGGTGTTGGTACTAATGGCTGATCTTCGAAAAAATTATGGATTGCTTGATTACGAAGTTCAAGCGGAACAATTGACCTTGGGTTATATGAATGCTTTGTCCGGCAATGCTGCCCCAAAAGCAGTAAATGAGATTAAATCAATGTTGGGTAAGATGGAGGAGAAAGGTGGCGAATTTTTGTTGATGGAAGTTCAGCTTGAAGCTTTAGAGGTTCAACGTGACACGATTGACCGGAAATTGGATAAGGCATTGAGTTTGGCAAATAAAGATGAATCTTATGCCATGATTGTTGAGGAGGCTTTTCCTGCGGATAAAAAATCATACCCAACCAGATGGCTAATCGTTTTTGTTAGCTTGTTAGCCACTGAGTTTTTAGCACTGGTCACTGTCATTTCAATTGAAAGCCTGAAAATCTCAAAATCTTAATTTTGCAGAACAATCCCATTAAAATAGCTCTTTTTTACGGCGTTTCTGCATTGTTTATTATTCTGAATTTTTATTTTTTGGTAGTTGAAGAAACGTTGATGGTCAATTTATTGCCATTTGCGTTGGCTGTTGTTCTTGTTGCAATTCTACGACTTGATATATTGCTGTTGGCAATTACTTTTTTTACGCCATTGTCCCTTCCTCTTCATGAATTATTTGGCGGCCTTTCGTTTGATATGTATCTGCCTACCGAACCTTTGCTTTTTGGAGTTCTCGTAATATTCATATTTAAGCTAATTGAGAACCGTTGCTTTGATAAAGAAGTATTGAAACATCCTGTGAGTTTTGTTATTTACTTTTATTTAGCATGGATGTTTGTGACGAGTTGCACAAGCACAATGCCCTTGGTCTCATTTAAGTTTTGGTTGTCGAAACTATGGTTTTTGGCAGCTTTTTATTTTTTGGCAATTCTGCTTTTTCGTGATACGAAGAATATTTATCGATTTGTTGGATTATATGTCGGAGCCTTTCTGATCGTCATCTTTTATGCATGGTCACGTCATTTAGGGTATGGGTTTTATGATGATCAGGCCGCTCATTTTGTGATGAATCCTTTTTTTAAGGATCATACTTCATATGGAGCCATGCTGGCCTTTTTTATTCCGTTCCTGATTGGGTTTACTTTCCACAAGGAATTTAAGATTGGCTATCGTTTTTTGTCTTTTGTCGGACTGTCAATATTCCTGATAGCTTTAGTTTTATCGTATACTCGAGCAGCATGGTTAAGTCTGGTTGTCGCATTTGGAGTGTGGGTAATTATTAAATTGAAAATTCGTTTTCAACCTCTTTTTATTTCTGTGATTACTTGCCTTGCGATTGTGTTGGTGTTTCAAACGCAAATATTGATGTTTTTGGAACGAAATGACCAAGAATCATCAGCCAATATCACGGCTCATTTATCCTCAATGACCAATGTGACTACTGATGCGTCGAATTTAGAGCGCATTAACCGATGGAGTTGTGCTGTCAGGATGTTTGAAGAGAAGCCTGTATTTGGATGGGGTCCGGGAACTTATATGTTTCAGTACGCACCTTTTCAGTTAACTAAGCAACGAACTTTCATTAGCACAAACTCGGCTGATAAGGGGAATGCCCATAGCGAATATCTTGGTCCGTTATCAGAATCAGGAGCATTTGGGCTGATTAGTTTTCTTCTTCTGTTGGCGATAGTAATATATATTGCAGTAAATGCTTATGCTCGGACAAAAAGTAGGGAAGAACAAATGCTGATCATGTCGGCATTGCTAGGGTTGATAACGTATTTTGTACATGGGTTTTTAAATAATTTTTTAGATACAGATAAAGCAGCTATCCCATTTTGGGGTTTTATTGCCTTAGTTGTGATGTTGGATATTCGGAATAAAAGATTAGCGGAATAAAAAAGGCTCCCATCTGGAAGCCTATGTATAAATCAAATTCTGATTATTTATTTTTTAACGCGTTCGCTGTAGCTTCTATCGCGCGTGTCAACCTTGATGAATTCACCTGAGTTAATGAAAAGAGGTACCATCACTTCTGCTCCTGTTTCTAGAGTTGCAGGTTTTAGTGCTGTTGAACTTGCAGTATTCCCTTTTTCTCCTTGCATAGTTTCAGTAATTTCAAGTTCTACAAATGCAGGAAGCTCTGCGGTAAGTGGGGTTTCAGTTTCAGCATGAAAGTTAATTTCAATGATCTGGCCTTCTTTCATTAAGTCTACGTTCTCGATTAAATCTTCAGAAATAGACACTTGCTCGAAGTTTTCAGTATGCATAAAATTGCATCCCATATCATCTTTATACAAATATTGGTATGGACGACGCTCAATGCGGACGGTATTAACCTTTACTCCAGAATTGAATGTGTTATCAATTACTTTTCCGGTTTTTACATTTTTTAGTTTTGTACGAACAAAGGCTGGGCCTTTCCCCGGTTTTACGTGTTGAAATTGGATGATCGTAAAGAGTTGATCATTGTATTCAATGGTCATTCCATTTTTAAAATCAGCTGTAGTTGCCATATAGGGATAAAATTTTAGTTTCTGTGAATTTTGTGCAAAAGTAGCAAAAATATGGCAAAGATTCTTATCTGTTGATTTGACTACAAAATGTTGCTTATTAGTGTGTTAATTGTTGTTGGCTTGTTGTATATCGACTTTTTCATAAGAAGTTAGCTCACATTTTAGTGCTCCAATATTCATGTCGAATTCTAATAATAAAGGAATGCGGTCACTATCTTTCGTAATATAAAACTTTAATCCATCAGATCTTTTTAACAGTTTCCCTTTTGCTACCCTTGGTGAAATGACATAGCATTCTTTCTTTCCCATGTCCGATTTGATTGTTTCTGTTCCAAGGAACTTCGAGGTCATGATAAAGTATTCATCGGCATGAAATACAGGAATAGTAAATTCCTCGCCATAATCCAGTTTGTCAAGAAAGTTGTTGTGCCTTAGGTAGAAAAAGGCCGTTAGAATGTCAACCAAATCATGTGGGACTTTTTTCCCACCTGAACGCTGACTAAAAAGTGAGTCGTTATTATTAAAAAATAATGTTTCATTGTAATAATGGTATTTTCTTTCTGTCACATTACGAATTGCTTTATAAGGCAAATAAGTTTGCGGATCCACAATGCTTTCATAGATATCATGCACACTAAAAAGCTTGTCTGCCAGGCCAGTGGTGTTTCCTTCGAGGTGATAATGGAGGGCGTTTTGATTATTGTAAGTTGTATCTACAACTTGCAAAACTGCTTTTCCTCCTTTTATGAAGCTGTAACGCAGTTGGTATTCCAATTTTTCAATAGGTTGAGCTACGCTAACCAAGGATGAAAATAGAAATAGAAAGAGTATGTTTTGTTTCATGATTTTAAGATATTCTTTCGTGGTTTTCCAGCAATAAAGTCTTTCAAATAGAAAGGTTCAAAATATGCCAAATCCACGAAGTTGTTGTTTTCAAATGCTTTCTGAGCCAATAAACACATAAACTGTGCCGAAGTTTTTATGTCGTCAATAAAAAATGCATTTGGGTGGTCTATCTCAGACTTGCACTTATTTGCACCGTTACCAAAAATCACCATTGGTTTCCTTTTAAGAAGATCAGAAAAGGAGTTGCTGTCAATTATCTTGGCATTGGTTTCTTCAACGCACTCATTTTTATTATTGAAAATGGCCGTGTAGACCTCCATTCTTCTTGCGTCAATCATCGGACAAAATGCAATTTCATCATGGTTTGGCAATTGCCATTTGTTTCGGTTCTCAATAACGTGTGAACTCATAGCCTGAAGTGGGCTAATGGCAATAAGCGGAATTTGGTGTGCATAACATAGGCCTTTTGCTAAGGAAACACCAATTCGTAATCCGGTATATGATCCGGGGCCCTGGCTTACGGCAACGGCAGAAATTTGCTTAAATTCCAACTTAAGCTCCTTCATTATTTCATCAACAAAAACACTTAGCAGGCGAGCGTGATTTTGACCTTCGGCGCTTTCACGAATAGCACGTAATTTCCCATTTTCTGATAGCGCAACACTACAAATCTCGGTAGACGATTCTAAGCTTAAAATTAGAGTCATTTTTCTAATAATTTTTAGTGCAAAGTTAAGCATATATACAATAAACTGTTTAATACAGTCGTGTAGGATTGTTATTCTTTGTTTTTGTTCAATTATTTCCAGTATCTGTCTTTTCTGAATGCAAATTTTTCTTAGTTTTACTAATCTGAAAAAGTATGCTCAATATGTATAGGATCGCGATTATAGATGATGACCAACTGGCACGCCGTGTTTTATTACGGATAATAAACCAGAATTTCCCTGATATTGAGGTTGTTGGCGAAGCAGATTCTATTGAAACAGGAGTTGAGCTAATTCAGACGGCAAAGCCTGATCTTGTCTTTTTAGATATTGAAATGCCAGACGGAACAGGATTCGATTTAATTGACAGGTTGACTGAAGTTAATTTCAGACTGGTATTTACGACTTCCTATAGTGATTATGCAATAACTGCCTTTAAGTATTCCGCTTTCGATTACATTTTGAAGCCCGTTCTTCCGGAGAATGTGAAATCAACGATTAAGAGAATTGGTGATATCCCTTTGTTGGAGGGTAAGCAGCAGGTTGACGAGTTGAGAAATAAAATTGGAATTAAGAAAAAATCAACAGAGCCAACCATTGCTCTTCCAGATATGAATGGCTTCTCCATAATTAAGGTGAAAAACATTTTGCGATGTGAGGGAGAACGTAATTATTCCCGAGTGCATTATAAAGACGGAACATCTGTTTTAATTAGCCGCACGCTCCTTGAATTTGACCATCTATTAGTTCCTCATGGTTTTTGCCGTATACACCGTTCCCATCTGATTAATTTAGAATGTGTTGATCGCTATATGAAAACAGATGGTGGAACAGTAGAGATGATTGATAAGTCATCTCTACGGGTTTCTCCTAAGTATAAAGAAATACTACTGGACAAATTGCTCCAAAACCGACTTTAATCCATTTTTTTTGCTTGTTGCCTAAACGCCTTGGTTTGCTAACTGTTAGGGGGCCTTTGGTAATTGTGTTTTTATACGTAATTTTATTAGTGTAATTTCGTGCGCTGGAATATATGTTATGGTTAGTTGTTTTTTTTGAATGTCGGTATGTCCTGATATTTAAAAATATGATAATGATCATCAAGTATGGGTATGACAAAGGAGAGCGCAAAGACAATAAACAAATATTATATTAACAATGGCAGGCTCTTGTTTTTAGTAAGAGAAACACCCTGGTTGTGGGAGGTTACTATAGCATAAGTATTCGAATTAAGTGATGTGTATCTATAACTGGTTATTTTAATAATTGGTTTTTAGTAATAGGATTCTTCCATATAAAAAGTGGATTTAAGAATGAGTGGGCTTAAGTGTAATTAAAGTATTTGTGTGATAAAATTTTTACTTAATAGAAATATACATACCGTTTCTTTCATTTTTTTACTTGCTCTCATGTTTGGGGCGAGTTTTAATGGTTTGGGGCAAGCGACTGCAACTTGGGCACTTACTTCAGATGGTACTGCTGCTGTAGTAGGAAATGTTAGTGCAGCTGATATTGCTATTGGCTCAGGGGTTGATCTAGTAGACTATAATGCTCAGGGAATTATAGGTCGATGGTGGTCAACAAATGCGGGATCTAATGCGGATGATTATTTTGAATATACTATCTCACCAAATTCAGGCTATAACCTAGTCGTAAATCAGTTAAGCTTTTACTATGAACGAAATGATGATGGTCCAGCGCAATCGGCTGTTTATTATTCCCTTGACGGCTTTTCATCTCTTTCTACACAGATAGGATCTAACTTAACAGTGGGAACGGTGAGTACTCCTTTTGATGACGCTAGTCTGTCCATTGCAGTCAATAATGGGGAGACATTAACCATCCGAATATATGCTTGGCAAGCAAATAAAAATAATGGGAGGTTTTTTAATCGAGACGTTCAAATTAGTGGTACAGCAACTGCAGATTGCTCCAATGATACAGAACCTCCATTAATTGAAATCGATTCATATACAGATGTTATATCCCTGTCGAGTGGTGATTGTAATGCATATGCACCAAATTTAATAAATCTGGCTACATATACCGATAATTGCACACCATCGTATGACAAGTGGACTTATACAACTCAAAGTCCTGATATTGGAGCTGCGATGGCTGGGCCGGGTACACATACTATTACTGTGACTGCTTCTGATGCATCCGGTAATTCGCAGGATTATTTTTTTGATATTGAAGTAATAGATGATATTGATCCGTCAATTAGTTGTCAGGGGACTATTCTTGTTGATCCTGATTCTGGGGAGTGTTATTATACCGTGACAGGGACTGAATTAAATCCGAATTCGTTTGGGGATAATTGCAGTGCAGTTATTACGAATAATATTACTGGTACAAACTCATTAGTTGGTGAGCAGTTTTATGATGGAGATCAAGTAACATGGACAGCGACTGACCCTTCTGGTAATACAACAGATTGCACAATAACTGTAGATCTTAATTTTTGGAATTCAGTATTGTCAATATCCAGTTGTCCGGCAGATATTGATTTGTCCAGTTCGGATGGTAACCCGGTAATTGCAACTTGGACAGAACCAATAGCTAATATTACCGGGAATGGGTGCATTCTGTCTTTTACAAGTAACTATAGTCCGGGTGACTCATTTCCTGTAGGAACAACAACTGTAACTTACACTGCAGAAGATGGAGAGGGAAATACCGAGCAATGTAGCTTTGATGTCAGTGTTGCAGGTGTAACAGGGTATTGTGATTCTTATGGATCAAATCAATATGATGATAGAATCACTCTTGTTTCATTTAATACGATTAATAATGAAATATTGGTGGAACCTGTCTATGATGACGTTAATAGAAGCTATGTCGATTATACATCGATCTCTACGGATGTTAGTGTCGGGAATTCTTATGGCCTGACAGTCAATATTGATACAGATGGATCATTTACCAATTATTCTATGGTATGGATAGATTGGAATCAGAATGGTGATTTTTCTGAAGTAGGAGAATCCTTTGATCTGGGGACTGCATATGATGTCTCGGATGGGTCATCCAGTAATTCACCTCTTTCTATTAATATTCCTTCTACTGCGCTGTTAGGAAATACACGGATGAGAGTTTCAACTAAGTTTAGCTCCAGCCCTACTGAATGCGAGATAGACTTTGATGGAGAAGTGCAGGATTATACTCTTAACATTATAGCTTCTTGTGCCATCTCAGTATTCAATGTTACAGGAACTGGCAGTTACTGTTCCGGAGAATCGGGTCTTCCTGTTGGACTCGATGATTCTGAAACGGGTGTAACATATGAGCTTTATCGGGATGGAACAGCATTGGGAATAACGCAAGCAGGTACAGGTTCTGCCATCAGTTTTGGCGATCAAACAACTGCGGGAACTTATACTGTTGTTGGTACGCTCGATGGTGATGGTTGTACATTAGACATGACAGGAAGTGCAATTATTACGATACTCCCGTTACCTGACCCTGCAGTTAATCCAAACCCAACTAGTGGGGCGAGTGACATTATTTATGATGGAGCAGGCGTTTTAATTTCAGTTTCTTGGGATGCTGTTGCCGGGGCAACTTCTTACGATGTTTATTTTGGAGCGGGTAGTTTGCCTGGCACAGTAACATCGAATGTTGTCACAAATTCATTTTCAACGGGAACACTTTCAGCAAATACCACCTATTATTGGAAAGTTGTTCCTAAAAATAGTTGTGGCGATGCTATTGGAGCAAGTACGTGGACATTTACAACGGCTAATATTGCTAATTGCTCTGGGAATGCGGATAATGTTATAGAATCAAGTAGCATTTCTAATCCGAACAATGCATTAGATCCTCCGGATGATAAGGGAGCAGAGCTAAATGCTAATGGGGCCGTGTTAGTTCTCGACCTAACAGATTTGTTGGATTCTGGAGGATCTATCTTGATAAGATTATCAAGGGCAAGTGGAGGAGGTTCACATTTTGCGAATGTTAAGGTCGATTTGTCGGAGAATGGATTAACTTGGACTAACGATGCTTATTCAGGAGGAGTAACTACCAATTGGACAAATCAGGAAATAAACTTAACTACAAAAACTCGGTATATTCGAATTACAAGACCTTCTGGCACCAAAACATTATACGTTGATGCTGTTTCCTATGATACTCCTTGTAGCCCACCCTGCTCCATTTCTGCCTTCAATGTTACCGGAACTGGCAGTTACTGTTCCGGAGAATCGGGTCTTCCTGTTGGACTCGATGATTCTGAAACGGGCGTAACATATGAGCTTTATCGGGATGGAACAGCATTGGGAATAACGCAAGCAGGTACAGGTTCTGCCATCAGTTTTGGCGATCAAACAACTGCGGGAACTTATACTGTTGTTGGTACGCTCGATGGTGATGGCTGTACTTTAGAAATGACAGGAAGCGCAGTTATAGCTGTAACCTCATTAAGTGCGCCAATTGCATTAAATGCTTCTAGATGTGGAGATGGGGATATAACCATTTCGGCAACCCCGGGGGCTGGAGAAACGATTGATTGGTATGCCGAATCAACTGGAGGCATAGCACTTCTGACTGGGTCAACTAGTTATACCATTTCCGGTCTTTCAGCTACTACAACATATTATGCCGAGGCTCGAAATACAACAACGGGATGCACTTCGGCAATAAGAACAGCAGTAATAGCATCAATTAGTACACCTCCTACTATAGTGGCAGGAGGAGCCGGTACCTATTGTGTCGGTTTAGATATAAGCTTGTCAAGCTCTGGATCTGGGGTTTCAAATCAATATTGGACAGGACCAAACAGTTTTTACTCACTGCTGGCAAATCCCACTATTACCAATGCTACCTCCGCTATGTCAGGAACATACACAGTTACTGGAAGTGCATTAACCGGTGTTAACCTGATTACCAATGGAAGTTTTGAAATGAGGAATTTTGGATTTAGCAGCAGCTATGTGTTCCAAGACTCAACTTGTACTACCTGTGGTACTTGGGGGCCACTTAGTAACGAGGCGACCTATTCTGTTGTTGCAAATCCACAAAATGTACATACGAATTTTTCAGCATGTGCAGACCATTCTTTTCCTGGAACCTTTCAGATGGTGGTGAATGGTGCTACAACAGCTGGAGTAACAGTTTGGGGACAGTCTGTAAATGTTGTTCCAGATACGGATTATCAGTTTACATATTGGATTCAAAGTGTTGTTGCCAGCAATCCTTCACGCCTACAGTTATATGTAAATGGAGTTGTCGCAGGACCAGTATATACGGCAAATACAGCTACATGTTCCTGGGTTCAATTTACCTATAACTGGAATTCAGGATCTAATACAATTGCTGATTTATCATTAGAAAATATGAATACGATTGGTGGAGGTAACGACTTTGCATTGGACGATATTGTTTTTCAACAGGCTTGTACCTCTACAGCTTCGGTGGATGTTGTTGTTACTGATGAAGCAACGCCATCGGTAAGCATTTCAGCTGATCCTGTTGGTGCAATTTGCGCAGGCACTAGTGTTACTTTTACAGCAACTCCCGTTAATGGGGGATTAACACCATCGTATCAATGGAAAGTAAATGGCAGCGATGTTGGAATAAGTAGTAGTACTTATTCATATTCTCCAGCAAACAATGATGTGGTATCTTGTGTGTTGACATCTAGTTTGTCTTGTGCATCGCCCTTGACAGCAACATCAAATACAATCACTGAAACGGTTAGTGTATTGTCAACAGCGGCAACATCTATTACAGGGACTACCACTATTTGCGGCAGTTCATCCACAACCTTAAGTGTTTCGGGAGGATCACTTGGTACGGGAGCATCGTGGAACTGGTATACGGAAAGTTGTGGTGGAACCTTAATTGGTACAGGCTCTTCTATTACTGTTAGCCCAACAGTAAATACAGTCTATTATGTAAGAGCCGAAGGTGACTGCAACACGACAACCTGTGTATCGGTAAATGTAATTGCAGTTGATACAACTCCTCCTGTTCTTTCCAATTGTCCCACCGGAACAATCACCTTTGTTCCAGACGCGGGATTTTGTTCTACCTTATTTGTAGATGGCGATACAGTTACGTTTAAAGGAAATATTATACCGCCAACGGTGACTGATAATTGTGATTCCGCACCGGAGATCTATTTTTTAAGAGATGATGGACACAATAATCCTGCAGGTGATAAATACAATTTTCCGGTTGGAAGTACAATTGTAACGTTTTATGCAGTAGATGTTAGTGGTAATACAAGTGTTGCATGTGGCAGCTTAGAAGTGATTGTTCGGGAGACGACTGCTCCAACGATGAATTGCCCTTCTGCACAAAATATATTTTGCTCGGATAACTTGCCTGCTGCATATAGTACCTTAGCTGAGTTTGTTGCGGCAGGCGGATCAGCATCTGATGATGCAGACGGTATTGGTTGTGGTATTGATGACAGTAGTTTTGCAATGATTACTGAGCTTTCAAGTGGAAATACAGTTACCCGTACATACCAGATTGCAGACTATTCTGGAAACACAATAACTTGTGAACATGTTTTCACGATAACACAACCTACTGTATCTATTTCATCTTTTCCAGAAACAACAAATACGTGTGTCGGAGACGGATTTACAATCTCTTCTTCCATCTCTGGATATTCAGGTACAGCATATTACCAGTGGGAAGAACGCAATTCTGATTCTGATGCGTGGGTGGTAATCTCCGGAGAAAGCTCAGATGAGTATACAGGCACATTAGCCAACTTTGGACATCAATATCGTGTAAGTATTGCCGAAGTAAATGATTTTAGTGTTGCGTCTTGTGTGGTACAATCGAACGTTCTTACTTATGAAGATGAAGATGCTCCGGAATGGATTAACACGGGGACTGAATTTATTACTCGTTTAGATGGAAGTCCGGGCAGTTATTCATACAGTACCTGTTCTGCTACAAATTCTGATCTGGCAATAACAAATATGGACGTGTCTGACAATTGCAGCAGCTTTGCCGGATTTTCGGTTCAATATTCAATTGATGGTGGAAGCTTGCAAGCAGGTGATGCTCGCTCATATTCTTTCCTTCTTGGAACAACAGCTGTTCATTATGAAATTACTGATGAGAATAACAATACATTATCCATCGATTTTGATGTGATTGTGAACAACGAGCCTACGCTTGGTACAATCACAACAGATGGAGCAATTGCAACAGACGGTTCTGGTTATCGCCCATATCAAGGCACACAACACATTTATAGCGTAACAAATGACTCTGGCTATGATTATACATGGCGGGTCGAAAATAGTTCATCAACGAACATTACTGGAAGCCTTCCTAATTCAGGACAAGGAACAGCAAGCTTCACGCTTACATGGGATGCCGATGCCATGCCGGGTACTTACACGGTATATGTGATTAAACAGTCACAGGCAACCGGTTGCGAAAGTGAAACGTCGCTTAGTGTTACGGTACTAAATGGCTTTAACCCTAAGGTTCAGGACTTTGGCGATGCCTGCCACGAAGTAACAGGAAGTACCCTAATGGACTTTGTGGTATATCTGGAAACGGGAACACGTGTTGCTCCGGAGTGGTATTTTGACTGGACACTATATCTTGATGGAACTGAGATACAAACAGGAAGCTCAACAGTAACAGGAGTAGATAGCAAAACCGTGCAGGTTACCGTTAATGTAGGCGATGGCAGTGAGAAGATTTACCGCTTTGTAATCTCGAATGGGCTAGATTCACTGGGGAATACAGATATTGACATTTCCATTCCTAATAA
This sequence comes from Prolixibacteraceae bacterium, assembly GCA_963662675.2. Taxonomy (GTDB): domain Bacteria; phylum Bacteroidota; class Bacteroidia; order Bacteroidales; family Prolixibacteraceae. The sequence continues at coordinate 158,229 of CAXXHP010000006.1, read as the reverse complement.
TGAAGACAGCGTAAAAATATTTGCTTTACCAAGTATTCAATTTTAAATATATAATAGATAAACAATAAAATTTTAAAACTAAAATTTGCAAAAATGAAAACAAAAATCTTTACTCTCTTACTCGTAGCCGTGGGGGTTATGGCTTCGATGAGCGCATTTGCGCAGCCAACAGTTGTTACTGATACTTCAAGCAGAACGGCAAAAGACGGTTCAACTGTAAGCTATTCTATAACTGGCGTTTCTGGGGCTACTTATTATTGGGCACTTTCAGGTGGATCATCAACGAATAATGTTTCAACAATAAGTGGGACTGTTGATGGTGATGAAGTATCAATTACTTGGGATGCTGCCACTGCAGGAACCACATACAATCTTGATGTTTACCTTATTGATCCAAATTTGTGTTATTCTGAATTGTATCGTTTTGAGGTAACCATTGAGTCTGTTGTTCTTTCAATAACTGATGCTTCAGCAATCACATGTTCTTGGTTAGGAACTGATGATGATTCTGGAAATACTGTTTCTGCGAATGATCAATTCATTTTTGATTTATCGACAGATGCTGTAGGTACAGCTACACCAATCACGGTGAATTACTCTATTACCGGAGGTACAGGAACAGACACAAGAACAAATAATAATGTTGCTATTGTAAGTGAAGCTGGAGAGTTGGTTGTTGATATTGACAGCTACTTTGGAAATACTTCTGGTTCTAATGTAACTTTCACAATTACGATTACAAGTGCTACTGATGCTGATTCAAACCCATTGGCAATTGGAGCTAGCGATGAAGCTACGATTACGGTACATTCAGTGCCAGTTATCTCTTTCTAATAACATAACTTTTGAAAGGCCGGTTATGGCCGGCCTTTCTTTTTAATTTGACTTGGAGTTATAGTCATGCTGAACGTGTTTCAGCATCTGTTGATTAATAGAACGAAACAATACAGGGATTAAACCCTGTCTGAATTAATAACTAGTTTGATGTATAAAAGAACCCTTCTTTTACTAAGTGCACTATTCTTCCTGTGGGGGAACATTGCTTTTGGTCAAAGCACCGAACAGGTGATACAGGGTACTGTACAATCATTTCTGGTAAATGGAACAGTCACATGGGAGTACGAATGGACATTGGAAGATCCTTCGGGAAGCGTGTCCGCCCTCTCTTCAACAACCGTTGAAACGGAAGATATTACTTTCGATCAGCTTGGAATTTATATTCTCCGGGTTCAGACAACCAACGATTTGGGTTGCTTGAGCGACTGGAAATCGAAACAGATTGAGGTGATTGAATTTCCGAACAATGCACCGGTTGCAGTATTGGATTCATATACGATGAATCAGGGAGGAGGGTCAGTGTCGTCTAATATAATCTCAAATGATACTGATGCAGATGGTGATGAGTTAAGCCTCACCCCAGATACCTTTAGCTCTGAAAATGGAACGATTGTTTTTAACGCAAGTGGCAACTTTGTTTATACACCCAATCCGGACTTTGTAGGTACGGAAACATTTAACTATGAGGTTTGCGATGATGCTTTCATGCCGCTTTGCGATATTGGAACAGTTCGTATTACAGTAGTGGAAGTGAATACATTTAATGGCGTGGCGATCAATGATATCAACTTTGTAATTGTGGGCTCTTCAGCCACAGGGCAGGCACTCACAAATGACATTAACTTCGTGGGAAGTGGAATAACCGTTAATATTCCTATTGGTAGCGAACCGATAAAAGGTACTGCTTTAATCAATAATGATGGTTCATATAGCTATCAGCCAGATGCTTCGGCAAGTGGGATCGATAATTTTTACTACGAGGTTTGTCAAACCGAAAGCCCTTCGGGTTGTGACGATGCAAACGTAACGGTTTACTTGTTGCCGGATGACCTTACAACAGTGAGTTTGGTAGCTGTGGATGATGAAGCAGAGACAATTCCTGGACAATCCGTTTCGGGCAATGTGCTTGCCAATGATTTTTCTCCATTAGGCGATATCCTGATTGGAAGCACCAACTCACTGAGTGGGCCGCAACATGGAACAGTAAGCATTTTAAGCAATGGAGATTACACGTATACTCCTGTTGCTGGCTATAGTGGTACTGATTTCTTTGTTTACGAGGTTTGTGGTAGTGTATCTGGGGAATGTAAGCAAGCTCGGGTTACGGTTCATATTCTCGAAGGAACGGGGCTTCGTCTTTTTGCAGTTGATGATTCTGGTCACTTATTTTCAGACGAGTCAATGTCTGGTAATTTGTTGTCGAATGATATCCTGCCTACCGGATTGACTGTCAATTTAAATACGAAACCTGTTGTTTCTTCTCAAAATGGAACAGTTGCCATTTCGTCAAATGGGAATTATCAATATACGCCTAACGGAACATCATTACCTTATGTAGATTCGTTTTCATATGAAATATGCGATGCTTCTGGCAATTGTTCGCAAGCTACAGTTTATATGATTGTTTCGGAACGTCCGGATATTTTTGCTGATTTACAGATTGAAAAACAAGGGCCTGCTAATATTTACCCCGGTGAGGGAATTGTATATGACTTAATGGTACAGAACCTTGGAATTTCAACTGCAACCCAGGTTGTTGTTGAAGACCAGCTTGCTTCATCTGTTATAGGGGCAACCTATACTATAAATGGGGAGCCTTCCGGAAATTGGACAGGTTCATTTGAAATAGAAGAATTACCTGCTGATAGTTCAGTGGCAATTCAAATTACCGGAACATTATCGATAACTGTACCCGATACCATTGTAAATTATGCGAGTGTCACTTCTGACGTTTATGATACTGATCTGAGCAATAACTTGTCTTTTGTAGAAACCGTTGTTAATCGTGGTCCACAGATTATTGTTGAGAATGGGCTATTGCAAACAATGGGCTGTTGTCAATCCGAATTACAACTGGATGCGTCGGCTTCTAACGGGAATGGTGAGCTTAGCTTCCTTTGGGAGCCATCAGCCAACTTGGATGATCCAACCAGCTCAACACCTTTATTTACTGGTGCTGTTTCCTCTGAGTATTTGTTAACAGTCACAGATGAATTTGGCGTTAGCTCATCCGAAACAATCACAATCGAAATTTTGCCATGTCCGCAGATTGTTGTTGATGATCAGATTTTTGTAAATAATTCGGCTGATATCATCATATTGGATGCCTCAGCAAGTATTGGAGTTGGGCTTACCTATAATTGGTATGCGGACCAGAGTGGGGTTATTGTTTCCGGAACTTCAACATCGAATCCTCAAGTAATGGGTATTGGAAAGTATTACGTGCAGGCAACTGACGTTTATGGTTGTACATCAGATCTTGATTCAGTGATTGTTGGTTTGTATGTGCAAATACAAGCTGTTAATGATACCGCTTCGGTGGATCTAAATTCTTCGGTGAATATTAATGTATTGCGTAACGATTTACCGGAAGGTGAACTTGATCCAATGACTATTAATATCACATCGCTTCCTGATAATGGTATAGCATATGTAAGTTCAGATTCGATAATTACATATACGCCAAATCAGGAATTTGTAGGGCAAGATAACTTTGTGTATGCCGTTTGTAACTATTTTGATGAATGCGATGAAGCGACAGTCCTTGTAATTGTAACCGATGGTGAATTATTTATACCGAATGCCTTCTCTCCAAATGGTGATGGTTACAATGATTATTTTGAGATACTAGGAATTGCGGATTATCCTCAGGTAAGTTTAAAAGTTTTTAACCGCTGGGGAAGTCTTGTATACGAGTCGACAAACTATGGCGCTGGATCAGGGAAACAAGGTTACTGGGATGGAACAGTGAATAAAGGATTTCGAGTTGGCAGTGGAGATGCTCCTACCGGAACATATTTTTATATACTTGATTTAGGTGTAAACGATGAAAAATTGAGCGGTTTTATATATATGGATCGGTAGTCCGAACAAGAATTGAGGATAGGCTTTTTTGCTTATTGTATTCAATTTAATCACTTACAGTTTCATACCAACTTTCTGAGTATTATGTTTGTGCCGGATTTAAGCATAAGAGTTTATTCCCCTGCACATTATAGGAATGAATATAGAAAATAAAGGATACGTTGAGATATAAGAGAAAAATAATAATTTGGTTAGGATGCCTATTGTCGTTTTTGGTTATTTCCAAAAATCTATCAGCACAGCAGGATCCCATGTACACCCAATACATGAACAATCTTCTGTCAGTCAATCCGGCTTATGCTGGTACAGGAGATATGCTGAATGCGATGGTCATTACCAGAAATCAGTGGGTTGCCTTTGAAGGTGCTCCCGTTACGCAATCTTTTGTTATGCATACCCCTATCCCGAATTACAATATGGGAGTAGGTTTTTCCTTATTAAAAGATAAGATTGGGGTAATTTCCCAAACAGGTGCTTACCTTGACTATTCCTATCGACTTGTCGTTGGGGAGAACCGTTACCTTTCGCTTGGGCTGAAAGGTGGAGTTAATTTTTATGAAGCAGGCTTATCAAATTTAGCGACCGTTGATTCTGAAGATCCAGTTTTTGCGAATGATATTACCCGTAGTTTCTTGCCAAATGTTGGGGTAGGATTGTTCTATAATACCGGAAGATTTGTTGCCGGTCTTTCCATTCCCAAAATGATCAAGAACCAGATTAATAGTAATGAATTCTCATCAGAATATATTAGCAAGGAAGAGATACACTTGTTTTTTATGACAGGTTATGTTTTTGATGTGAACAGAATTGTTAAATTTAAGCCATATTTATTGACGAAATATGTCAGGAATATCCCTTTATCCATAGATTTATCGGCTCAGTTTCTATTTTATGACCGGTTGTGGGTAGGTGCAATGTACCGTGTAGGAGATGCTGTTGGTGGGCTTGTGCAAATTCAGTTGTCAAATCAACTTCGTGTGGGGTATTCATACGATGTAACAGCCTCCGATTTAAGTACATTTAACAATGGGACCCATGAGATATTAGTGAGTTATGACTTTAATTTTGGAAGAGGGAAAGTGCGTTCTCCCCGGTATTTCTAGGTTGTTTTATTCATGAGAAAAACTTTCTTTAAAATAGTGTTGATCTTCTTTTTGAGTGTATTACTCATTCATCCTGCACATGCCCAAAAACTCACCATTAAAATGGCTGACAGAAGTTTTGATGACTTCGCATTTATCGAAGCCATTGAGCTTTATGAATACGCTTATGAAAAAGATAACGAAGACGCATATATTATTCGCCGTTTAGCTGATGCAAATCGAAATATTGGGAATACTGAAGAAACAGAAAAATGGCTGAAGCTATTAATGGATAAACGTGCTGAAGAGCCGGAAGATATATTTAACTACTCACAAGCACTAAAAAGTAATGGAAAATACCTGCAAGCTGAAGAATGGTTGAAGGAATATGCAGAAATGCGTCCGGAAGATGGACGTATTAGTATTCAACAATCTCTTTTGGACTATGTGCAATTTTTACGTCGTGATTCAAGTCGGTATGAAGTTCGTCGCATAAATATTAATACCACCGGATCAGAAATTGGTGCCGCCTTTTATCGTGATCAAGTTGTCTTTTCATCCACGCAGGGAGAAGGTTCTCTGACAACCCGTAAGTACCAATGGAATGAGTTACCATACCTAAATCTGTACATAGGTGATAAAGCTCCGAATGGTGATATTGTAAATGTGGAAGACTTTGCCCCTGATCTAAGAACGACTTATCACGATGGTCCAGTATCATTTGATCAAAATGAGGATAAAGTATACATCACGCGAAATAATGTAGGAAAAAGAAAGGTGTCAAAAGATGCCGATGGTGTTGTAAACTTGAAAATTCTTTTTGGAGGAATTGAAGAAGGAGAGTGGGAGTATCGCGGAGAGTTCTCCCATAACAGTGATAATTATTCTACGGGACATCCATCCATTGATAAATCGGGAGACGTGCTGTATTTCACATCTGATATGCCGGGAGGATATGGAGGTTCTGATATCTACTTTTCAACATTTTCCGGAGGCTATTGGAGCGATCCAATCAATCTTGGTCCGGAAGTGAACACAACAGGTGATGAATCTTTCCCTTATATAAGTAATGATGGTCTTCTCTATTTCTCTTCGGATGGTCATGGAGGTTTAGGTGGTTTAGATGTATTTTTCTCGATACCTGAAGGCGGCGTTTTTAGCACGGTGGAGAACATGGGGTATCCGGTAAATAGCCCAAAGGATGATTTTAGTTTCACTTTGGATGAGATTGGAATGGAAGGGTATTTTGCATCAGACCGTACAGGCTCGCGAGGAAGTGATGATCTTTTTTATCTGAGGATAAAATATATCCCTGTCATTATTCGGGGTATTGTAAAGGATAGTGAAACCGATGAAGTATTGCCTGATACCAAAATTTCAGTAATTAATGAATATGCTGATACCATTTTTGTTAGCACAACCAAAACCGATGGTCAATTTGAATTTGAGGTCAATAAAGGAATGGAATACATTATTGAAGCCGATAATCAGGATTATTATTTGAATGAAGTCGTTATTCAAACAGATGATCTTCGGATGAATGATGAAGCTTATGCTGAAATACTTCTGGAATATGTGGTAGATGACGGTTATCCTGAGCCAATCATGATGGAGGAAGAAGACGGTGAACCGTTACAAATCCTTCAGATTGAGTACATCGATTTTGATTTTGGAGGAACTGATATCCGCCAAAATGAGGCTCAAACTCTCGATGATCTGATTGCATTGTTACTCGAATTCCCTGAAATGGAGATTCGTATTGAATCGCACACAGATTCTCAGGGTGATGATGATGAAAATATGCTGCTATCAAAAAGAAGAGCCAAAGCTACGTTCGACTATATTATCTCCAAAGGCATTGATCAATCTCGGGTTCGCTATGCCGGTTATGGGGAGACCCAATTATTGAATGATTGTGTAAATAATGATTGTACTGAAGAAGAACGAGCCGCTAATAACCGAACAATTGTGAAGGTTGTCAGAAAAGGAGAGTATAAAGGCAACAGAGCGAAACGGAGTATCTTCTATTTCTAATCTTTGGGGATATCTACTCTTGAAACATTTCTCAAAAATCAGCTGCTTTCTTTATGTGTGCTTTTCTTCGAATCGAGAATCACTCTCATTGATCAATGAGAGTATAGCCCTAAATGATACTATTTAATCTCATTTAATATGAAAACTAAAACCTGAGGGTAAAAAAAACGTTAAACAGAGCTGGATACTAATTTAAAAATTCACCTCGAAATGAGATCTTCGGAAAAAAATATTTCAGACATTCCTGATTGGGAAATCATCAATAAAAGATTAGGAGAATACAGTACTCCAAGCATTCGTAAAAGTATCTGGCAAATTGTAAATACCTTCGTCCCTTATGTCGGATTATGGGTTTTGATTATGTACAGTTTGTCAATTTCATATTGGCTTACAGCGATTCTAATTTTTTTAGCTGCTGGGTTTTTGGTCCGTCTATTCATTATTTTTCATGACTGTGGACATGGTTCGTTTTTTAAATCAAAATTGGTAAGCCAGATCGTTGGAATGTTTTTCGGGATATTGGCTTTTACGCCTTATCACAAATGGCATAACCAACATATGGAACATCATGCGACTGTGGGTAATCTTGATAAGCGTGGCGTTGGTGATGTATGGACAATGACCAAAGATGAATATAAAAATGCAGGTAGGTGGCAGAGGCTAAAATACAAGCTTTATAGAAATCCGTTTACAATGTTTGGTGTTGGTCCGCTTCTCGTGTTCTTGGTTCAGAATCGTCTCACAAAAAAGAATATGGATGTTAAGACAAGACGCAATGTTTATTTTACCAATTTGGCTTTATTGGTACTGTTTATCGGAATGGGACTAGTTGTTGGTTTTTTCACCTTCATCATCATTCAACTATCCATCCTATATCTTGCAGCCATTGGCGGGTTATGGTTATTCTATTTGCAGCATCAGTATGAAGATGTGACTTGGTTTAGGGCTCAGGATTGGAAATTTAGGACGGTGGCATTATCTGGCAGCTCGTATGTGAAATTTCCAAAGCTGTTGCAATGGTTCTCCGGGAATATTGGGTTCCACCACATCCATCATTTAAATCCACGCATTCCAAACTACAATTTGGAGAAATGTTTTTATGAAAATGAAGTTTTTCAGGAGGTAAAACCCATTACTTTTTTAGGTAGTATGAAATCATTAAAGCTTAGGCTGTGGGATGAAAAGCTTCAGAAATTGGTTTCCTATAGTCATGCTCGCAATTAAAGCTTTAAGCCTTTCCTGTTAATTTTATCGTTTGGCGTTCGCGGTATTTTCTTGACAAAAAGAAATTGCCTGGGACACTCGTACTTACTGAGATTTTTCTGACATATTGCTTGTAATTGTGCCCCCATTTCAGACGTTTCAATTCCCTCTATAACAAGTGTCAACTGTTGTCCCAACGTGTCGTGCGGAAGTGAAGAAATTATAAACGGTTGTGCAATATGTTTTGCTAGTTTTTCTTCCAAATGCTCAGGCGAAAACTTAATTCCCCCTGAGATAATCACGTTGTCAGCTCGACCAAGAATGTGGAATGTTTTTTGATCTTTCAGCATCGCCAGGTCAGTGGTTTGCAAAAAAGGTTCTTCCAACCCAGGCATGAAAATCTGCAAGCAATTATCGTTAGAGAGACTCACCTTAATATCACTCATACAGTGGTAATATTTATCTGCATTATTGCCATTCAATTTTCGCAAGGCAATGTGAGTCGCAGTTTCCGTCATGGCATAGCTGGAATAACATACCGTGTCAAATTGTTGTAGTTGTTCTTCCAATGGTTGAGGAATGGCTGCCCCACCAATTAGTAAAAATTCAACATTTCCCATTTCCCATTCCATAAGTTTAGCCACTTGATTGGGAACCATTGCTGCAAATTTGAAATTTGCATTTTGCAGAACATTAAAGTCTGTCGTTGGGTCAACCAGATGCAAATCTAGCTTGCCAATCAGAGCACGCACAATCATAAGTTTTCCGGCAATGTAGCGAGATGGAAGGCAGTGTAACACCCGATCTTTTTCTTTTAATCCGAAATATTGAATGGTGCGTAGAGCACTGGCTGCTACAAAATCTTTCTTTAACCGAATTAGTTTTGGGTTACCTGTGCTGCCCGATGTGCTTACTTCAATAAAATCAGATGGAGCGTACCATTCCTCTAAAAAAGCTAGCCATTCCTTCTCCCATCCGGATTTTTCTTCTTTTTTCAGAAGAAGTTTTTCCACTGAAGTTGAACTTCCATTTAAGATGATATGTGTTGGGAATAGTTCCATCCTGTTACTTTACGGATTACTGTGACTAAACACTTCATCTGGAAACTCAAACTTTTTTTCCGGATTAAACCAAAGTTGTTCCCCTCTGATCTCAAGTGGAGAGTCTATGTTGTTGGTAAAAAGCTGACCCGTCCCCAATCCCTGGTGCATCTTCACATTTTTTGTAAATGCCCATTGCGCTATGGCATTTAGCCCGATGTTTGATTCAAGGTAGGAGGTAATCCACCAGCCAATAGATCGTTCGTTTGCCAGCCGAATCCATTCATCACAGCCTTCAATTCCACCATGCAAGCTTGTTTTTAAAATCAGATATTGCGGGCGGATTTCGTCAAGGAGTTTCTTCTTGTCTTCTTGGGTGTTGATTCCGATTAATTCTTCATCCAGAGCAATTGGAATGGGTGTTTCTGCACACAGTCTGTACATTTCATTCCATTGTGCGGCAGCAATAGGTTGCTCAATGGAGTGGATGTCGAGTTGCGCCAGCCGTTCCAATTTCATCATGGCTTCTTCAGGTTTAAAAGCCCCGTTGGCATCCACACGCAAGGCGATGGTTGAGGCATCGTATTCATTTCGTAATGACCGTAAAAGTGCCAGCTCTTTTTCAAAATCGATGGCGCCAATCTTCAGTTTGATGCAGCTGTACCCGGCTTCCAGTTTTTCCTTAATCTGTTGCTGCATGCGTTCAGTTTCTCCCATCCATATTAGTCCATTAATGGGGATGCCAATTTCTCCATTCGTAAATTTGGATGGAAAGAGCAGTTGCTTCCCTCCATTTTTCAGGTCGAGCAAAGCCGTTTCCAAACCAAAGCGAACGGATGGCATTTCCTGCAATAATGCGGGGTGCTGAATAAAATGAATAGGATCGGCACAGATGTCAGCTAAAACTTGTTCCACTTGCTCGGGCGTTTCTTTGCTGAGTCCCGGAAGTGGTGCACACTCTCCAATGCCAGTTACTCCACCTTCTTTCAGTAATAAATACCAAACAGAACGACTGTTGTACACGCCTCGCGAAGTTCCTGCGGGTTGTCTAAATTGAAGTTCATATTTTTTAAAGCTGGCAATCATAAGGTTGATGCTATTAATCCGAGACAAAAGAGCAGCGTAAATGCCAGTGTTGAGAGAGACAGACGTTTTAGGAATGGGTCAAGTTGCTTTTCATCGAAGATTCGGTTTATTTTCACAAGATCGATCATGAAAAGTGGGAGGGTGATCAGAAACAGCCATTGCCAGATAGATTCCTGTTGATGATATGTAAAAATGATAGTAGTCACCCATCCCCATAAAATGATGGCTGTATGGTAGACTTTGCTGTTTTGCCTACCCATGCGCACCGGAAGTGTAATTTTCCCCGAGTGTTTATCATTTTCAATATCGCGCATATTGTTGAGGTTGAGAACGCCTGTGCTAAAAAGCCCCATGCTAATAGCCGGAAGAATAATGACAGATTCAAAATACGCTGCATTTAAGAAGAAAACACCCAGCACCGGGAGCAATCCAAAAAACAAGAAGACTGCCAAATCGCCTAGACCGACATAACCGTATGATTTTTTGCCTGCAGTATAAAAATAAGCAGCCACCAGTGATAAAATACCTAAGCCTATAAATCCGAAGAATACCGGTTTCGAGAAATTCCAGCTAGCTTCATACACCAGCCAAATTCCAATAACGAGACTAAGCCCTCCAATGATTCTCATGCCGGTTTTCATTTCAGAATGCGAAATTTCACCAGCCTGCATGGTTCGGGTGGGTCCGAGGCGGTTTTCGTTGTCGGTTCCGCGCTGGTGGTCGCCAAAGTCGTTGGCAAAATTGGAAAATACCTGAATCAGCGTGGCCGTGATAATTGCCAAAACACTCACTAACGGGTTAATTGCTCCGTAAAACCACGCCAGCCCGCAACCCATCAGAATGCCCGAAAGAGCAAGAGGAAGTGTTCGCGGCCGTGCTGCCTTTATCCAACTTTTTGTAGTTGCCATATTCTTTTATTCTATCAATTCTCTATCTATCTCAAACTTAAAAGGAACCTTCGTTGCTTGATAGACAGGGATTCTTTTTTTTCTGCAAATTTGAATGATTTCTTCTTTATCTTCCTGTGAAATATTGATGCCTAAAGTAACATCGGAAAAAACTTCATCGGGAATATTAACGCAACGTTGAAATGGAAGAGGAGGTTTTTTAAAAGCTTTTATCAGTCGATACTCCTTTTCGTTTTTCCATTCAAGGGATTTTGTTGTAGTTTGAGTATGGATACGATTTAATTGTTCTTCTTTATCCTTTTCAATTTTAGGTTTCAATTCAGGGAACTTTGATTTGTAAATTACACATCCAGTTCTGTTGAGGCGAGGATAAAAGAGTCTTAACTTTTCTTCCCAAAATCCAACACAAAATCCTGTATGATTCGATCCATAATGTGCCCACAAAAGTATACCATTGTAAATTCTGCTTAATGATAGAATTCCATAGTACGCGTCCATTTGATTGAAGTATTTATCTTCATATTCATTCTGAAATTTTTCTATGTCTTCCATCCTATTATCAAGATCCTTCCGTATTCTTCTGAACTCGATATCAGTTCCTGAGTATTTTGGACGTTGCTCATTAGCAAGGTCTTCTTTGAAACTCTCAATCTCCTCTGTGTTCAGTGCCTGGAAATTCCTAGGGATTTTACAATCGAAAGGATCATTGAAATCCTTTGGAGATGCCAAATAAATCTCGTTATGGAGTAATATGTTTTTGTGAAACGAATTATTCCAATCTCTGTATTTGTATACTATTTGGGGAATTTCTTTTGGCATACTGTAACTCATATAAATCCCCTGAATTTAAGGGAACTTCGGATATTTACTAAAGTCGGGTTTGCGTTTTTCAAGAAATGCGTGTTTGCCTTCTTGTGCCTCTTCTGTCAGGTAATAAAGAAGTGTAGCGTTACCGGCAAATTCCTGAATACCTATTTGACCGTCAAGTTCTGCATTTAGCCCCAGTTTTAGCATGCGCAAAGCTAGCGGACTATGTTCCTGCATTTTTTGTGCCCAGGCCACAGTTTCGTCTTCCAATTGGTCAAACGGCACTACTTTGTTTACCAAGCCCATTTCCAGAGCTTCGGCAGCTGAGTATTGGCGGCACATGAACCAGATCTCTCGGGCTTTCTTTTGTCCGACGATACTCGCCAGATATGATGAACCCAAGCCTGCATCGAAGCTGCCAACTTTAGGTCCTGTCTGACCGAAAATGGCATTCTCGCTGGCAATGCTGATATCACAAACTACATGCAACACATGGCCGCCACCAATGGCAAAGCCATTTACCATAGCAATAACCGGCTTTGGCATGCTGCGTATTTGCTTTTGCACTTCTAGAATGTTGAGGCGAGGAATACCGTCTTTATCAATGTAGCCACCTTTGCCTTTTACGGTTTGGTCACCGCCTGCACAAAATGCTTTGTCGCCTGCACCAGTCAGCACTACTACGTTAATGTGCTGATCTTCGCGGCAGATTTTCAGCGCATCGCTGATTTCATTCACTGTTGTTGGGCGAAACGCATTGCGGTAACGCTCACGGTTGATGGTGATTTTACCAATCCCATCGTAGTAGTCGAAGAAAATATCTTCGTATGCTTTAATGGTTTCCCATGTTCTTTTAGTCGTCATTGTATGATGTTTTACAGTTATTATTTTCTTTCTAAGTTGCCCTTTCAGGGCGCATGATACGTTTTATTTCTATTTATCCCAAGGCGTTGCCGTTGGGTTGTCCCTTCAGGACGTAAAATATTGAATGATCTTTTTATGATCTATATATTTCTTTTTCTTACTGCGGGCTGAAAGCCCAAATTGTTTTAGCCCAACGGCAACGCCTTGGGTTATGAATGTCAACCAAATTGGGTTCGCCCTGAAAGGGCAGTTAATTCATTATGTCGCTCAACCGTATCTATTTTTTTACAGCTTTAAATAATCCTCTAAACACTTCTGTATTGATTTCCGCATCGGTGAAAATCTCCAATAGGGTGGCTTGTTGTTGTTCGGGAGAATAGAATTGCTGTAAGATCGATTCCAGTTCACTTTTGCTTTCGGCCTTGAGATAATTCAAGCCAAACGTTTGGGCAATGCCTTTCGCTTTAAACGGATTTTCTGTGAAAAAATGTTCACGGAAAGCGGGTGTTTCTCCCGGACCTTTGATGAGGCTGAAAATATTTCCGCCCCGGTTATTAATGACAATCACCCGAAGGTTGCTGCCAATATATTTATTGAACAGGGCATTGGAGTCATAGAAAAACGAAAGATCGCCTAAAATGATGGTGTTCAGTTTTTCCGATTCGGAGGCAAAACCTACGGCAGCAGACAATGAGCCATCAATGCCACTGGTACCCCGGTTGCCAAAGTATTGAGCATTTTTCACAGGATTGCAAATCAATCCATAACGTACAGGCGTGCTGTTCCCAAAGTGAACGACTGTGTTTTCGGGAATGGCTTTGCTGATTTGCTCAAACACCGTCAGGTCAGAAAATACGGATTGGTTGATAAAGGTATCACGTTGTTGGTTGACCTGTGTTTCTTTCTCTTTCCAGTGCTTCAGGTATTCGGAGTCTTTCTCATTTACTTTTCCCAAAAATTGACCCCAAAAGTCGGCTGCATCCTGATTGATCACTTTTGTGAGCGACTGGTAAGTATCGAAATGCTCACCCGATAAACTCAGGTGCCAATGGTTGGTCGGTTTATTCTTCCGTAGAAACTGTTTAAGCGATTTCGAAACAAACTGTCCGCCAAAGCTAATGAGCAGGTCTGGTTGAAAATCCTCAATGTTATCTTCGAGTAAAGAAGCCATTACCGGGTCAATGCTGCTGCAAAAATTTGAATCGTTGAGATTGGCCAGATGCTCTTTTAATACAACTGCACCAGTTTTGGCAGTTAGCTCTTCCAGTTGGTTTTCGAGTCCGGGATTGGGGATTTGTTGTCCGGGTAATATCAGTACTTTTTTTGCCTGATTAAAAACCGAAGCAAGTTTTTCAAGCTCAGTTTCTGTTAACCCCGATTGCATTCCTGCCGGTTCAATTACCTTCACGGGTGGAAGTTGCTCATTCAATAAATCGTGCAAAGGTTCTTCCAATGGGATGTTGATATGCACAGGGGCAGGCGTTCCTGAAATGGCCACATTCATGCATTCGTTGATTTCTCGGGCTGCATGCCAGAGTTCCTTTTCTGATTCGCCCAAAGGCAGGGTTACTTCCTTCTTGGTGAAATTCTGATAAATGTTCGTTTGTCTGATGCATTGGCTTTCTGCTTGGTCAATCCAATAGTCAGGGCGATCGGCAGTAAGCACAATTAGTGGAATGTTGAGGTAGTAAGCTTCAGCCACGGCGGGCGTGTAATTAAGCGTTGCTGTGCCGGAACTGCAAACAATAACGACAGGTTTTTGCTTGGCCTGTGATAGCCCTATTGCAAAGTAGGCGGCACTGCGTTCGTCCACAATGTTGCGACAGTTAAATTGACCGCTACCCACAAAAGTGTGCGTGAGCGGGCCGTTGCGCGATCCAGGTGAAATGATGACATCATCAATTCCCTTTGCCAGTAAAATGGCAGCCAATTGTTGAATGTGCTTTTTTGTTGAAATCATGTATTTTGAACAGCTTCGATGGCTGATAAAAGTGTTTGTGCTTTTTTGTTTGTCTCTTCCCATTCATCTTCCGGTATTGATTTGGACGTAATACCACCTCCCGAATATAAAATGTATTGTTTGGGGGTGATCTCCATGCATCGCAAATTTACAAATAATCTGATGGAATCATTTAATCGCCAAGGTCCTATGTAGCCTGTATAATAACGGCGATCATGCTTTTCAATTTTTGGAATAAAACGAGCTGCTTTCGATTTTGGATAGCCACAAACTGCTGGTGTGGGATGAAGTTCAGCTATAAAGTCTCCCAAATTTGAACTTAGCTTTTTTGATGCGAACCGAAAGCTGGTACTTAGGTGGGCCACTTGTCCACTCTCCAGTGTTTCGGGTCCTTGAGTGGTGTAGGGGTGAATGTTAAACTGGTAAAAAATGTCCAGTAAATATCTCGACACGAATGCTTGCTCTTCAATGTCTTTGGTGTGCCAGCTGTAGTCTGAATCATTTCGTCGTGACTGGGTTCCCGCTAAAGACACGGTCTCCAGATTTCCTCCTTCTGATTTTAAAAGAACCTCGGGAGTGGCTCCCATCCACAGTCCTGCCTTTGGCAAATTCACCAGATAGACAAATGCATTTGGCGTTTGTTCGAATAACTGCTGGAAGAGTCTTCCCAGCGATTCGTTATCTCTCTTATGAAGAATTAGCCTGGAAATAATTGCTTTTGCAAGCTTTGTTTTTTTGATTTCGGAAATGGTATTCTCAATGTCCTTTAAATACTGCTCTTTGGGAATAATATAATGATCTTCCGTTTCATCTTTTTCGGAGCAACTATCTGGGAATTCATTCAAATCGATCTTAATAATCTGATCAATACCCGTTCGGTAAATGTCTGGTTTTAGAAAAACTAAAGGTGATCTTTCGCTAATCTCATATGGGGCAAAAACGAAACCTTCTTGTCCGTTTAGGTTTCCGATTTGTGCTTTTTCAACTAGTTCCGGCTTTTCGGATATCAGAATTTCAAGCGTTGCATTTCCCGGAACTGACCAAAGAGCAAAAGAGCAGCTCTTTGCAACTAATTGATCCAGAAAATGAATAAGTGTTTCGGTATCAGTCATTCTTTTTTACAATCATATTTGTTACCCGGGCAGTAGATATTAGCCGTCCGTCTTCATTTCTAATATCAACATTCCAAATATGCGTCTGGTTTCCCTGATGGATGATTTTTGCTTCTGCCAAAGCTTTTCCTTTCTTTAAAACACCGGTGTGGCTTGCAGTAACATGAATGCCCAAAACATCAAATTCACTCATGTCAACCAGCATCATACTTCCCATTCCAGCTACCGTTTCTGCCAGGGCAAGATTGGCTCCACCATGCAATATTCCTCCCGGGCGACTGTTTTTCTCTGACAATTGAAGTGTTCCCTCAACAAGCCCTTCTGCAATTTTTGTGAATTCAATGCCGATGCTACCAAGAAGACCTTCATGGGTCATCTGATTAATTAATTCGAGAGGTGTGTTGATATTGAGTAAGCTAAGTTCCATAATCAGTTCCTTCGTAAATGAAAGCTCTAAAATAGTGCATAGTTTTAATTTTTTAAAAGACTTGTGTTCTTATTTGTCTCATCAAAATAGGATATGACTAATAAAGACTCACAAAATGGCGTAGTTTTTTGATTGGAAGGAGCAGTGGATTATTAACAAACATTTTAAATTTCAGAGAAACCATTGAGATGAACGTTTGTTTATTGAATGCAAAGATTGGATTAAAGGAGGAGTATGAAGAATTTATTTTGTCCCATATCAGATGAACGTGTAAATGAGAAGGTGACTCGCTTAACGGCATTGCTTACCATTATTGTAGTAATTACTGCTTTTGCATTAGGTTCTTGGTTTTTGATGGCATTTTTAGTTGCTGATTTTTTCATTCGTGGATTTACAAACATGAAGTTTAGTCCAATGAGTTGTGCCAGTTATTGGATGGTGAAGCTTATGAAACTGCCCTTAAAGCAGACCGACAAAGCACCTAAAATATTTGCAGCTCGTATGGGGTTGACCATGACATTAGTTTTCTCGATTTTGTATGCGATGCAGTATACAGCACCGGCTTTTATTGTTGGTGGCATTCTGATATTTTTTGCTGCCCTTGAATTTGCTTTTGCATTTTGTGCAGGGTGTACCATTTATACTTATCTGGTATTGCCTTTTTATAAGAATTAGTAGTTTTTGCAGATATAGTTTTTTTCAGCCGGCCATCGTGCCGGTTTTTTTGTTTTTAGAGATTGGGTGATTTAGAATCGACTGCGAGCGCATATTTTTGTGCGGTGAGTGCTGATTTGCTCCGTACTTAGAACAAAGCACAGAGACTTTATTTGAAAGCTTTGGGATCTGAGGAAATGAGATTATCGGATACGTTTTAACTATTTTAGTTGAGGGTATAGTTTTTTAAAACGTTGAGGCAATTCATCTTTTATGTAAATTTTTTCAGTTGTAAATGGATGTATAAATTCTAACGAATAGGCGTGCAAATAAAGTCCTTTGCCGTTTAATATTAAATTCTCAGTTCCATATTGTTTGTCTCCCAATATCGGATTTCCAATACTCGACAGATGTATACGCAATTGATGCCTTCTTCCGGTCTGAGGGGTTAATTCGACCAAATTGAGTTTGCCGAATTTTTTTGATGGAGCGGATGCTTTTAATGTATAATTCGATTGAGATTTTTTGCCATCGATTTCTGACGTGATTTCTCCTAGATCGTTCATTTCACCAATGCTTACAGCATAGTAAGTTTTTTTAACCTCATTGTTTTCAAACATTTTATTTAGAGCACGAATACTACTATTCGTTTTCCCAATCAGTAAAATACCGGTGGTTGCATAATCTAGTCGGTGAACAGGATGAGGGGTTGTCGCATCTGTAAGGTTACTGCGTTTGATGTTTTGAGCTAAGGCATTGGCAATGGTCTTAAAACTATTTCCGCTTACCAAAATACCGGCAGGTTTATGGATCACGGCCAAGTGGTCATCTTCAAAAAGTATGTCAAGTTGCAAGGCTAGTTTTTTTCTAGGACTAACTTCCTCTGGAATGAATAATTGAATGCATTCACCTCCATTTATAAACGTAGCCGAAGTAGCAATAGCATCATTAACCGTAATGTACTGTTTCTTCAATGCTTTTTTTAATGCCGATTTCGTTAAAGCTGCATTGAAGATACCGACACCATATTCCTGAAGTCGAATAGGGGTTTGAAGGTTAGGAACAATATGTGATTCGGTTGGCTTGATGATGTATCTAATTTGATTGTAAACGCTGTTCGTGTGGAGCTGTAGTCGGTACTTTTTTAAACAGATTACAATCCGACTGAGTTCAGATTGTTTCGCCATACTCGCAATGACGAGGTGATGGAACTGATTAAGTGCAACTGTTGTTAAGCTCCTTCATTAATCGATTGTGTTTATTCTTACTTAGCTCGAAAAACGATAATGACTCCGGCTTTTCTAATAATTGTGCACAAGTAACAATTCCCTGATTTAGTAGGTGTTGTTTCTCTTTCATGCTAAGATTGCGTAGAACCGTAATGGGATATATTTTATATCTCTCAAGGAGATCTTTCAATCCATTGCCAGCCGGAAAGTCCCATGCCAATAAGTTTAACCCGCTACAGGTGCCATAATTAATAGAATCTGAAGAGAAGCGAGTATTGGTAACAACCCATCCTTTAAAGGAATAACCCTTGTATTCGGGCATGTTTTGCCGCTTTGCAATGATGTCATTCACGCGCGAACGGACATACAACGGCACCTGCACACTTACTTGTTTTCCTTGTTCTTTGTGGTATTTACACTCAACTAGGTGTTGCGTATGATTTTGGGTGGCAATGACATCCATTTCGTGAGTCACACATTGACCATTAACCACTACGCCAACTTCGGTGTGAAACCCTTTGTATTTAAATAATTGCCCAATTAAGTCTTCAAACGGATAACCGGAGGGGCCAAGCTCCAGAATGGCCTGTTTCAAGCGATATCGCAAAGATGAAATTGTTTTTTCGCAACGCAGCATTGAAAATGCACGGGTATATATCTTTTTAGTTGACACGCCGGGGTAGATCCAATTTTCGATGTCGGCAACAATCTTTAAAACTGTGTCTTCTTGTGCTCCAGCATTTACCAATGAGCGTTCTAGCTTCGTTGTTGAGAATGGCTCTTCATCACCCGATGCCTTTCTGATAAGTATGACGTTGCTATTTTTTGAATTATCCATTCTGTATTTCTTTTAAACGAATTGTTTTTTTTATGTGATTGAACCCTTGAAGATATCTAAAAAGCCTTTAAAGATATCATTTTGGATATATTTCAGAATCTTAACTAGAATGATTTTTAGATCCTGAATATAGTTCAGGAAGCCTTGTTCTATAAATATTGCACATGCTATTAATGTTTTTTGCTGTTACTGATGATTCTTACCAACCATTCCAGACTTTTTTGCAGATCAATGCCTTTCCCCAAAGGTTGTACTTCTGCTTTTAGAATATAGTCTCCCTGAAGGGTAGTCCATAGATAGTGCAACTGGTCACCACCTAATTCTGAACTAGAAGCTGCACCTCCAATGTTGTACGTTTTTTATTTCTCTAACATCTGATTTCGTGTTTTTAAAATTACAATCATTTGATTTATTTCGAGCAATGGATTCAAAATATGTTTAACCCTCATCAGAATATTTAAATTAAGATACAGATCGATTAGGACTGCTGGCAGTCGTCATTAAAGCGGAAAGTGGCAGGATATTAATAGCGAAGGTTGTAGGCAGATGCCTTAATAAATCTATTAATTGCAAGCGTTAATATTTTTTTTATTGAAAAGTACATCTGCTGGACAACCTAATTCTTTTTGCTTGCAATGCTTGCAGACTAAGTTTCCCCGAATAAAGCTATTGCCAAATGTCGTGAAAAATACCAATAACAACATTGCTGTAAGTAACATGAAATTGAATTTTGTAGTTAGGAGAATGACGCCAGAAATGAAGGGGATTAAGGAAATTAATATATCAGGGATCAGGTCTTTCCATGTCATGTTGCGATTACAAAATTTCGAAGAATTTTCTTTCTTAAAGATCCACCCACTTAGCTTGCCTTTTCCAAACCCACACACCTTTCCCCAATAATAACATTTGCTACAATGGTATCTTAGTAGTCGGTATTCAAAGAGGAGAATAAAAAGCAAGTAGAGAAACGAAAATGCCAGTCCTAACTGGGAAATAATTAGAATGCCAAGTCCATAAATTGCGAAGGAAACTAGATTTGATAGAATGATAATTCTAATCGGGTAACGTTCGTATATGCCTGTTTTTTCCATGTTTTAGTGCCTGTTGTCGGCAGTTTATCTATTACTCGACCCATTCTTGACCAGCAATTTATTACGAATCATTTATTTTAGTGTTACTTATTTTTGTCTAATTATTATCTACAGTTTTTTCACACTATCTTTTTCGCAAAACCTTTTAGATCCTGTCCGGAAAAATTGCCTGAGGTCATGATCAGGAGGTTTTTGTTGTGCCAGTTCTTCTTTCGCAATAGGTCGAATAATAGATCAGGATCGGTAAATACCTGAAGCCCTTTTTTATCAAATGCAGCAGCGACTTCTTCATCTGTAATTGGGTCAAGTCGTTTGTGTTCAATGGTTTTTGGGTTGAAAAATACGATGGCTTCGTCTGCATCATCCATGCATTTACGGTATTGCGGTAAAAAATCCTTCTTAAGAGAACTGTAAGTATGCAATTCCATAATGGCAACGAGCTTGCGGTTGGTAAATTGCTTTTTCACTGCAGTAGTAGTTGCTTGCAATTTGGAGGGTGAGTGTGCAAAGTCGTAAAAAACGGTGCAGTTTTCGTTTTCGGCCAACACTTCGAGACGCCGAGCAGCCCCTTTGAAAGTAGTCATGGCTTGGTAGAATTGGTCTTCTGTAATGCTCAACTTCTGACAAACCAGTTTGGCTCCTGCCATGTTTTGGAGGTTGTGAGCGCCAAAAACCTGCATTCTTATTTTTTTGTTTCCGTGTTTCAAATATGTAATTCCATTTTCTACCACCGATTCGTGTCCAGTATATTCTAAAACGGAAATATCATTTCTGACTTTCTTGGCGATGTTCTGCAGGTTTGTGTCTTTTTTGTAATAGATGAGTGTCCCGTCTTTCTCAATTTTGTCGGCAAAAATCTGAAATTGATCCAAATAAAAATCAAATGTGGGGAACACGTTAATATGATCCCAGGCGATGCCACTTAATAAAGCGATATGCGGATTGTAAAGATGAAATTTTGGTCGGCGGTCAATTGGCGATGACAGATATTCGTCACCTTCAAACACAGCTATTTTAGTCTCGTTTTTCAGTGAAACCATCGTTTCAAAACCTTCCAGGCTGGCACCAACCATGTAGTCAAAATCAATATTATTGGTTTTCAACACATGCATTACCATGGATGTGATGGTTGTTTTCCCATGTGAACCGCCAATTACCACGCGGGTTTTGTCTTTTGTTTGTTCGTAAAGGTATTCAGGGTACGAATAGATTTTTAGTTTGAGTTCCTGTGCTCTTTTAAGTTCCGGGTTGTCGGGGTGAGCATGCATGCCTAAAATAATAGCATCAATTTCAGTGTTCATTAAGTCGGGTTGCCAACCTGTTTTTTGAGGGAGTAAGTTATACTTGTTTAACCTACTCTTTGAAGGCTCAAAGATTTCATCATCGCTACCGGTAATATGGTAGCCTTTTTTGTGGAGGGCAATGGCCAGATTGTGCATGGCGCTTCCGCCAATGGCTATAAAATGGATGTGCATGGGTGTTTATTTCACAGGTTTTTCAAACTCTTGTGAAAGTATAAAAAATATGGAAATGTAAAGCAGAAGGAAGATATCTTTATTTGAAAGCGGAACATACGGAAACAAGTTCAGTATGACTTTAGAAATAGTTTTTGGTATTTAAAGTTTAAATCCTTCTTTTAAAACCGGACCTTTATCGGTCCATTTTACTGTGGCACATTCCGTATAAAAATCATGCTCGAAAAATAGGATGTAGTTTTTGGCGGCGGCTTCCTTCAGAAATAGTTCTTTTTCTGTTAGTGATGTAACAGGGAACAAATCATATGAAGCCAGCCATACAATGGGTATGTGCGCTGTGGTTGGTATGAAATCGGACATATAAACAATTGTTTTTTTTCCATCTTTTATAAAAGGGATCATTTGGCCAGGCGTGTGACCATGGTACATACGTACGTTGATTCCGGGGAAAAGCTCACGGTCTTCTTCTACCAATTGTAGGTCTCCTTCTTCTTTTAAAAAATGAAGTATTTCCGGATGATAAGCGACACGTTCGCGGATGTTTGATGTTTTGGAGTGTTCCCACTGCGCTTTGCTGCACCAATGTGTAGCATGGGGAAACTGTAATTTTAAACTGCCATTTTTATGGAGTACGGCTCCATTGCTATGATCCCAGTGCAGATGTGTAAAAAGCACGTCTGTGATATCTTCCGGTGTATAGCCCAATTCTTTCAAAGAGTTTGGTAACGCATCCGTTTCCTGATGCCCGTTGTTACGTTTTACTTTTGCAGAATAATGATTCCCAACACCAGCTTCTATCAAAATTTTTCGTTCACCTTGGTCGACTAGCAGACAACGAAGAGTAAGTTGAGAGATATTGTTCTCATCGGCCGGATAAACTTTCGACCAGAGTGATTTTGGAATTACGCTAAACAATGCGCCACCATCGCAGGTGAAATGGCCGGCATGTATGGGAAACAACTTCATGTTAAAATAGTTTTTGATACAAAAATATTAATTAGACTTAATGATACGATTAATTTGAACAGTTGTTTTGACGTTTATTTCTCAATAGTCCCAAGTGGGGCAGAACTGCTTTTTTCATAGTAAAGAGGAATTTCAATAAAGAAAGTAGTTCCTTTGTCAATCTTTGTTTCAAACCAAATTTGCCCCTTGCAGGTTTCAACAATGTTTTTTACGATGGCCAACCCAAGTCCCATGCCACTGGATTTAGTCGTGAAATTAGGCTGAAACAATTGCTGCCTGATTTGCTCTGGTATTCCTGCTCCATTGTCTTGTATTGCTATTGTTGCGTGGGTGTCAGTTCGTTCTAAACGAATATTTATCTCTGTTCGCCGACTGGGGGGTACCGATTGCATGGCATTTTTAACGAGGTTGATCAATGCCCGTGATAGTTGCTCTGGATCAGCAAAGATCAAAACGTCTTTATTCCCTTCTAAATCCAGATGAAAATCCATTTTTTTATTAGGTTTGAAAAGCTCAGCCACATTCAGTAGTCTTTCTTCCAAATTAAACACCTCATTTTTAGCATTTGGAATTTTGGCAAAATTGGAAAACTCGGTAGCAATATCAGAAAGCGTATTGATTTGTTCGATCAGCGTTCGGGTCACCCTGTTAAAATACTCATCGTAATGTTCGCTATTTTCAGCTTTTTTCTTTTGCAGATACTGAATGCTTAGCTTCATAGGAGTAAGTGGATTTTTAATTTCATGTGCAATTTGTTTGGCCATTTCGCGCCAAGCCATTTCGCGCTCGGTGCGTGCGAGAATATTTGCACTGTCGGCCAGTTCTTCCACTTTTCGGTTATATTCTTTTACCAGCTCGCCAATCTCATCGTCATGTTGGTAATTTATTTGCTCATTCTTCTCATTTAGTTTAATGCCTTTTAGCTTTTCACGTATCAAGGTAAGCGGTCTTGTAATTTGGTTTGAAAGGAGTACTGCAATTATTACACTGGCAAAAAACAGAAAAACATATAAGTTGATGAATGCGACGATAAAAGTAGATACCTCTTGTTTAAGATCGTTTTCATGCGAAAAATAGGGGAGGTTTATAAACCCTAAATACTCACCTTTGTAATTAATAATTGGCTCATAGATCGACAAGTATGAGAGATTGCCAATTTCTTCAGGCTGAACAAAACTAATTTGCAAATTCTGGGAAAGCTCGTAAAAAGCCTGTGCATTCATTCTTGTTGAAACCATTTCCAAGGCGGTGATCTCAGGGCGGGATGAAGCAATCATTTCTCCATCAATACTGTATATGTTTATATCGGCCCTAAAAATATTAGACAGATCACTCAGCTCAATCCAAAGCCAGTCTTGAGTTTCTTTAGAGATGTCATCCATATTGTTCAATCTAAGATTGACTTCTTCTGAGATGGATTGCATTTTTTCATTCAGGTTTTCTTCATGCTTATTGTTGTACTCGAGTATATTATAATAGATTGTGCTAGCTGCTACAACAAGAAGGGATAACAGAACAACCATAATTATGGATGCCTGAATTTTGAACCTTAAGTCGATGACAAAAGCATGATTTCGGTAGTCGGCACTGGTTGTAAAAACAACTGCAAAACCGAATATTAAAAAGAAAACGAACAGGTAGGGGAATGAAATCAAATAATCCAGGATGGTAAACGATTCTCCACTGACCACGATGTAGCTATTATTTCCGGCATTATAAATTAAGTGGTCACAATCATCCCATTCTTTTATTACAAACTCAGGAGAGTTCTCATCTACTCCGTATGAGCTGATGTAGTAATTGTATTGGTAATCTCCACTCAAGTGAACCAGCGTATTGTCATAGTATTTTGCATATGAGAAATTCTGGTAGCTGTCCGGTTTTTTTAACGACTTATCAATTAAAAGCTCAGGGAAGCCTTCTCCTTCCGATTGAAGTTTTGATTGTAACTCAAGAAAGATTGAAATTCCCGATGAGTTGGACGCTAGTGGATAGAACAATTTCCCAAAGTAGGAAATACGTCCGTTCATGTTATCCATATGATAAAAATTGGTCCCGGGAATCTGAGTTCCGGAATTTTCAATCATTTCTTCAAAAAACGGATAGCATAGTACTAGCTGGTTGTCTGGCTGAATTAATAAGCTGTCGGTGCTTTCACAAATTGTGATTTGAAGGTCATATTTTTGAAAATAGCCACTAAAATATTGGGATTTAATATATTGATCTAATTCTGAATACGATGAAAAAAGCAATTCGGGAATTCTTGAGTCCACATCTATTTGCTGTTGTATCTTGGAGAGGTAGTCTACTGCCGCAGGATCTTGTTCCGAGTTCAGCGTATAGGCCATCAGTTCCTGTAAGTTTTGCTGCCTGGCGTTATTATTATTTTGAATAATAATAAGCGAGAAAAATGTGAAGATGGACACAAATAAAATGAGATAGCTGGGAGAAAATCGCTTTAGCTGAGTTTTTTGTAGGATGATTACCAGGAAGTTGGTGGTTAGGAAAAGGAGTATGGTATATAAGAATGTATTTTTATAAATGATTGAAAGAACGATGCACAGTAGAATTAGAATAGCATGTATAAATAGAAATTTTTTCTTTGGTATGTGGGTGTCACTGGATTCTACAACTCTCATGTTTACGATGAAAGCGGAGAAGAAAAGCAGAGCAATAATCAGATAGCCAACAAAGCTATATTGATTGATGTCATCAATTCGGTTGAGTTGGAAAGAAAAACTACTGTTTCGGATCAGATTCTGTGTAAGGAAGTTAATGGCTAGATACAAAAGGGCAACAAAACTGTATGCAATGATGAGCTCGTAGTATTTTTTCTTCTTGGAGAATATCAGGTCTTTGGCAATATTAAGGCTTAAGAAGAAAATGAGTGAGGACAATAATAGTAAATCACCCAACGAAGGAAGCCAAGCAGAATAGGCATATAAGGAAGGGCTGAACAAGTCAAAAGCGTTACAAAAAGCAGGAAGTTTAAAAACGATATGGGCCCAATACAAGCCAATCAGTGAAATAGATAGGATAGTTGCCCTGATGATGAAGTTTATATAGTTGTACTTCCTGAAAAGCTTTCTTATAAAAAGTAAAAAAAATAGAAACCCCAAGGCAAAAAATACGGATGGAAGATAGAGGCTGGAGGTCTGGCAGTATATCGTTCCATTGGAAACAACAGACAGCAGATAGTTCCCTTTTGCATCATAAACCGGAAGTGAATATTCTGTTTTTTCTTTCTGAATGGAATAATCGTCAGAGATTTCAAATACATCCGAAAAAGTGTTTTCAATAAACTCGTTTTCAATCGAGTAGCTATTTTTAATATGGATCAGCCCGTTAATGGAATAATTCCCTGTTTTTCTCGTCGTGTTGAGGTAGATTCCATTTGGGAGGAAAAGCAATTGCTCGCTTGATGACGGTGAAAGATAAGCCTCGGGAAATGCAAATTGATTACTAGACCAATAGACCAGTTTTTGTTTTTCCGTTATTAAAAAGCCTATTCCTTCTTTTTCGTAATGCGGTAGGAGTTCGTTAAGGCTAGTTTGAAATTGGATATTGAAATTATTGTTTTTTATGCTGTCTACAAGAATATCTAAACTTTGGTCAAGAAGTGCTTGCTGTAGTTGTAGCTTAGCTTCAAATTTCTGGACAGCTAGTTCTTTCTGTTCGCCACTTAGGAGGATGTTTTCTGTAATAAATCCACTGGTAATAAGTACAAGGGACAATAACAGCAGAATATTTTTTTTTAGATATTGCATGGTCAGCAGTCTGTTTCTTGTTTATTCGTGGTGGTATGGTTCTCCTTTTAAAATGGTTAATGCACGGTATAGTTGCTCGCTAAATATCAATCGAACCATTTGATGAGAGAAAGTCATTTTTGACAAACTGATTTTTGATACGGCCTTCTCATACACAAATTTTGAAAATCCATACGGACCACCGATTGCGAAAACCAAACACTTGGTTCCACTGAGCATCCTCTTCTCCAAAAATCGTGCAAAATCGGGTGAGCTGAATTCTTTTCCATGCTCATCGAGTAATATCAATTCATCACTTGGGCTAAGTTGTGTGAGTAGTAATTCTCCTTCTTTTTCTTTTTGCTGATCCTCTGTTAATTTCCGTGTATTTTTAATGTCAGGTATAACTTGATACTCAAAAGGGAGATAGTGAGGTATCCGTTTGTGAAAGATGTCGATACCATCTTTTAAATATGCCTTGTCTGTTTTTCCAATAACAATTAGCCTTATCTTCATAGGGGATTTGTCAAACGAATTTTGTTAACTTTACAAAGTTATGTAACCTCCACCAGTATTCTTCGATATTTGGTATAATTTATGATGCATACAAGTGGGTTTCTAAAATAGTAAAAATGAGACGGATATTAAATAAGAGAATAATTTTTACAGTTGTGATTGTTTTATTCGGGATTCAGCTTTTTGCACAAATACCTGATCCGGTATTACTGAGCCTGAAGACTGGAAACACAACTAATTTGGCGAAATACTTTAATCAGAATATTGAATTGGCGGTGCTTGATCAGGATGATGTGTACAGCAAAGCGCAGGCACAACAGATTGTTGCCAACTTCTTTGCCCAATATAAAGCACAGGGATTTAGCATTATACATGAAGCGGGGAAGGAAGATTCCAAATATGCCATTGGTAATCTTGTTACAGATAAGGAAACTTTTAGAGTTTCATTTTTGTTAAAAACAGAAGGAGGCAAATCTTACATTCACCAATTGCGGATCGAAAAACAATAAAGACGGATGGCCAAAAACCGTTATAGCCGGGTAAAACGATTTATACTGAAGTTGATGATCCGGGCACGAAAAGTAAGTTTCCCCGGATTTGACGATATTCCATTATATGATGTACTCGTTTTCTTTTATAGGAGTATCGTTGATGGAGCAATAACAACGAGAGCCTCTGCCATTGCTTTTAGTTTCTTCTTGGCGTTTTTCCCGGGTATTATTTTCTTGTTTACGCTTATTCCCTATATTCCGATAGACAATTTCCAAAATGAATTATTTCTTCTCATTCAGAATTTTCTTCCTCAAAATACATTTGTCGTAGTTGATGAAACCATTAAGGACATTCTTACCCATCAGCGTGGTGATTTGTTGTCGTTTGGGTTTTTAATGGCTCTGGTTTTTTCGACCAATGGACTAGCATCGATGATGAGTGCCTTCGATGCATCATTGCATAGTTATGAAAATCGAAATTGGTATGGGCAACGCCTGGTTGCAGTTTTGTTGTTGTTTATCCTTTCTGTTTTGCTTACTGTGGCAATTGGGTTGTTCACATTCGGGCAGTATGTGATTAATAATTTGGATTTGAGTAGCAACTTTAATTATTACTTGCTGACAGTAGGTAAGTGGGTGATAATGATTGGCTTGTTCTTTTTTGCTTATTCTTCTGTATACTTCTTTGCTCCTACCAAGAAAACACGTTGGCGTTTTATCTCTGCAGGAGGTACGCTGGCTACAATACTAAGCATTTTAACATTTATGGGATTTAACTATTACATCACACGTTTTGGGCAATACAATAAATTATACGGTTCAATTGGTACGTTGCTGGTAGTTCTGTTACTCTTCTATATTATGTCGATAATTTTGTTGATTGGGTTCGAATTGAATACCAGTCTAAATGCTGCTCGCAGAAATACAACCAATTTAATTCAAGAGTTGGAAGAAATTGAAAAGCAATTGGAGCAATAATTATTTCCCCATTTTAAATAGCAATTCTTTTTCTTCTTTGGTAAGCGAATCGTAACCGGATTTACTGATTTTATCGAGCACCCGGTTTATCTCTTCCTGCTTTACATTTTTCTGTCGGTTGTATTCTATGTCATTTCTACTCCCACGGTAAGTTACCTGGATCCTTTGTTTCGGTTTGAACAACTTGACGATAAAATCGATGATGCTATTCATGACCTTGGTGAGGTCGTTCCCTTTTTTGTAGTTGAGGGCAAAGATGAACCCAAAGAACGCTCCGCCCAAATGAGCTAGATTGCCTCCCGAATTTGATGATGAAATACCCATTACGTAAAGTAATACAGACACGAGTGCTAAATGCTTCATCTTTACTTGCCCAATAAACATCAGGTTAATCGTATGATTTGGGGCATAAGTGGCTACCGCTGCAATAATGGCCAACACAGAGGCAGAAGCTCCGAGTAACTGAGAGAAATTAACCACACCCGTAAATGCTGGGAATAAATTATATGCAACCAGAAAGAATAATCCTCCAAAGAAACCGCCTAAAAGGTATACGCTCAATAATTTTTTTTCATCAAAATAGAAAAGAAATATTTTACCAATCCAATATAGCCAAAGGATGTTGAATAGGATGTGCATAAAGCTGTAGTGCAGAAACATGTAAGTAACTACTGTCCACGGCTTAAATTGCAATTGATTGAAATCGGCAGGAAGAGCCAACCAATTAATCAGAGAGAGTTCCTCATTCAGCAAAAAGAAAAACACATTAAGAATCCGCAAAAATAAGAATACACCTATGTTGACATAGATTAGCCGTGTGAGAATTGATCCCTTTTTAAAGGACTCTTTTATTTCGTCAGCAATGTTCATGGTCTAATAAAAATGTTGGCTGTTTTTATTCCAGTATTTAATGAGCAGGTAACCAAACAACATCCCTCCAAGGTGTGCAAAGTGTGCAATATTGCTGGCCGAGTTAGAAAGTCCCAGATATAGTTCAATAACTCCGTATCCTATTACAAAGTACTTTGCTTTTATTGGTATTGGCGGAAAAAGTAACATCAGCTGGGTGTTTGGGAAAAGCATTCCAAAACCGAGCAATACGCCAAATACTGCGCCCGATGCCCCAACTGTTGGTATATTTATTAGTGCATTCAATGATCCTGCGATGGCATCTGAGTAATTTTTTCCCTGACTCCACAACTCCGGGCCTTGTTGTAAAATCATCTCAACTTGTTCTGAATTCAATTTGGAAACGAGTGATTGATATTCAATAAAATTAACGAACGTATGAAGAATGGCTGCTCCCAATCCGGTAACGAAGTAATAAACAAAAAATCGCTTAGGTCCCCACACACCCTCAAGTACACGTCCAAACATCCATAATGCAAACATATTAAAGAAAATATGAGTGATGCTTCCATGCATGAAAAGATGTGTGACAAGCTGATAGGGTCTAAAATCTGGTGAAGAGATATAATGTAAGCCCAGGATTGATGTCAGGCGAATTCCTTTCATCTCTAGAATAGCCGTTGCAAAATACATGAGCACATTAATAATGATCAGGTTTTTCACAACAGGGGGCATATTTCCAAAAGTGGATCTGTTATTCTGCATAATTTTAAAATTTAACTTGTGGCAACAATAGCCACGCCAAAATATGTGAACATTACAAATGTAGATATTTACCGGTCAATTTGTCACCTTAGTAGTTTCTCAAATTGTTCAACCGGCATGATTGTTAATACTTGTTTCCCTGTTGGGGAGAAGTTCGGAGTAGAACAAGCAAATAACTGATCAATGAGCTGATTTATTTCTTCCGGCTTTAGAGAATAGCCATATGAGATGGCTGATGCTTTTGCCAAAGATGCGGCGACTTTCTCTCTTGCTTTTTCTTTTATATCATCAGCAGTGCTTTTTAAGTCTTCCAATAAGCTTTCGATAACCTCCATTGGTGAAAAATTTTCGACCATGCCCGGAGTTCCGTTAATGATAAAGCTGTTGTTCCCAAAATCACGCACATCGAACCCCAAAGCCTTCAGATCTTCAAGAATAGAGCGCAGAAGTTCAGCGTCTGCGGCGTTTAAATCAAAGGTGTGCGGAAAGAGTTGCTGCTGGCTGGCAATCACTTGGCTATTTAAAACGCCCATGTAGTGCTCATAAAGAATGCGTTCATGTGCCCGCTTTTGGTCAATTACCATTAACCCGGATTTAACGGGGGTAAATATGAATTTATTTTTAAACTGAAAATAGGTTTTCCCCGAGTATTGTTCTCCTTCATGACTGATTTCAATCGGTTCTCCTTCCTTTTCATCCTGTGTTTCTGTAAGCAATGTGTCTTCCCTTTCATTGTCAAAACTTTGATATAGTTTCTCCCAATGCTTTACCTGTTCATTTTTTCCGGAAGAGAAATTATTTCCGCCATAACTTTTTTGTTCGTGGGCGAAAGGATTATAAGTAGGGTCTACCTTAATGCTAGGAGGCTGTATCCCATCTGTATTTTTGGGTGCTAAGGGAATATCAATGCTTCCGGATTGGTCAAAATCGATGGATGGAACAACATTGAATTTGCCCAGCCCTTCGCGTACCGAAGCTTGAAGAATTTGCCAAAGAGCTGATTCATTTTCAAACTTTATTTCCGTTTTTGTTGGATGAATATTGATGTCAATTGCTTCTGGATCAACATCGAGATACAGGAAGTAGGATGGTATTGTATCAGGAGGCAACAGTTTTTCATAGGCCTGCATGACAGCTCTATGGAAAAAGGGGTGCTTCATAAAACGTTTGTTGACGAAAAAAAACTGTTCGCCAAAGGTTTTACGAGCATGCCTTGGTTGACCTATGTAGCCTTTTATTTTTACTAAGGTGGTTTCTGTTTCAACAGGGATTAGGTTTTGGCTGATGTTTTTCCCAAAGATAGAAACGATTCTTTTTCGGATATTGTCACCCTTTGCAAGTTCATATATAGGTTGCTGATTGTGAATGAGCGAAAGGTTTATTCCCGGGTTTGCTAATGCTACCCTTTGTACTTCATTGATTATGTGCTTTAATTCGGTGGAGTTTGCTTTTAAAAACTTACGCCGGGCAGGCACATTGTAAAATAAATTTTTCACCAAAAAATTGGTCCCATTGGCACAACTTAATGCCTCCTGTGAAATTACTCTCGAACCACAAATATGTATCGCAGTGCCAATTTCCTGATCATGCTGCTTCGTCCTTAATTCAACATCTGCAATAGCAGCAATAGAGGCAAGTGCCTCTCCTCTAAATCCCATAGTGCGGATTTTAAACAGGTCATTTGCCGATTGTATTTTTGAAGTAGCATGCCTCTCAAATGCCATGCGTGCGTCTGTATCAGACATGCCGCATCCATTATCACTTACCTGGATTAATGTTCGTCCGGCATCTTTTAGATTGACAGTTATTTGTACTGCCCCGGCATCAATAGCATTCTCAATTAGTTCTTTTACAACCGAAGCTGGTCGTTGTATAACTTCACCAGCAGCAATTTGGTTAGCAACCGAATCAGGAAGTAGTTGGATTATATCTGGCACAGAGCGATACTAAAATTTTAGAATAAGGAAGAAAGCTAAACTCAGAATTATTATTAAGAAAATTAAACGAGTATTTGACCGTTTTCGTGCATCCGAAGCAGATTTAGAAGACATTCCCATTGAATTCCTAAATTGTCCGCGGATATTGGGACGATAGTTTGGATTAAACTCCTTATCCTTATTCAAGCCCAATTCTGATTTAATTCGATCTTCTCGATTATTCATTTCTTCCTTTTCCTGATCGTAATACCGACAAGTCATGTTAAATCGGCGTGCATTGGGTGTATGGAAAAATTTTCCAACCATGATAATAGTGTATTGATTGACTGACAAAAATACAAAAATCAAGCCATATGCTAAAAACTATTACTCAAAATTTCAGTTTTGAAATTTTTTGTTTTAAGAGTTCCGGTTATCATTCAGTTTGTGCCCACATTTTTTACAAAAAACAGCATCATTCTCATGCAAGTCATGCAAGCAACTAGGGCAAACTTGCGTATTATCTGCTTTGGCACTTTTTATCATCTCGGAGGTAACGATTCCTGTGGGAACTGCAATAATTGCATATCCGGTTATCATGACAAAACTGGCTAAAAGTTGTCCGAATGGTGTTTCAGGTGAGATATCACCATAGCCAACAGTTGTCATGGTTACAATTGCCCAGTATATACTATGAGGAATGCTTTTGAAGCCATGTTCAGCCCCTTCAATTAGATACATTAAAGTGCCTACAATTATGACCATATTAACAACAAAAAAAAGAAATACAAAAATCTTTTCTCGGCTGCTAATCATGGCCCTCAGCAAATTTTGCCCCGCTTGAGTGTATCGGCTAAGTTTGAAAATTCTGAATATCCGAAGTAAACGTATTACCCGTATGACCATTAAACTTTGTCCTCCAATAAGAATGAGACTCAGATATGTTGGTAGAACGGCTAATAAATCAATTATTCCATAAAAACTCAGAATGTATTTGAATGGTTTTTTTACAATTAAGATGCGTAATAAATATTCTGCTGTGAATATGCCTGTTATTATCCATTCCATTGTTTTTAGGGTTGCTCTATGTTCTTGGTTAATGGATGGGACACTCTCTAGCATAACTAAGATGATGCTGGCCAAAATAATTAGCAACAGAGATATATCAAAAGCTTTCCCTGTTTTAGAGTCTGCTTCAAAAATAATATCGTAGAGTTTTTGTGCTAGGGGCATGTTGACTTTGGATAATTTTAATGAATAAAGGTAATAAAATATGAGGTCAGTTCTGTAATTTGCATGCTAACATCAATTGCCTTAAATTTATGTTTTGTTAAAAATAAAGACAACGATAATGATGATTAAAACTTTTGCTTCAGCTGTACAGGGAATTGATGCAACAACAATAACAGTTGAAACGGATGTTTCGCAGGGTATTAAGTTTTTTCTGGTGGGATTACCTGATAGTGCGGTTAAAGAAAGTCAACAACGAATTGAATCTGCGCTTCGGTTAAATGGTTTCAAGTGGCCTAGAAAAAAGATTGTGATAAATATGGCTCCTGCCGATTTGAGGAAAGAGGGCTCAGCTTATGATTTGCCCTTGGCCGTTGCTGTTTTGGCTGCTTCGGAGCAAATAGCTCCCGAAAAACTTGAACGTTTTGTTCTTATGGGTGAGCTTTCGCTAGATGGTAATCTCCAGCCAATAAGAGGAGCTTTGCCCATTGCAATTAAAGCGCGTGAAGAAGGTTTTGAGGGTTTTATCCTTCCTGTCCAAAATGCACGTGAAGCCGCAGTTGTTGATAATCTTAAAATTTTTGGGGTTGAAAACCTAAAGCAGGTTGTCGATTTCTTTAATAATGAAGTCGAGCTTGAGCAAACCATTGTAGATACCCGGGAAGAATTTTCAAGAGTACTTAATTGTTCAGACTCAGATTTTGCAGATGTAAAAGGGCAGGAAAATGTAAAAAGAGCATTGGAA
Source organism: Prolixibacteraceae bacterium (assembly GCA_963662675.2). Lineage (GTDB taxonomy): Bacteria > Bacteroidota > Bacteroidia > Bacteroidales > Prolixibacteraceae. Next base: position 124,296 of record CAXXHP010000006.1, on the reverse strand, counting down.
ATTGCTGCCGCTGGGGGGCATAATGTGATAATGATTGGGCCGCCAGGAGCCGGGAAAACAATGTTAGCAAAACGTATATCTACAATTCTGCCACCTTTTACGCTTCATGAGGCATTGGAAACAACTAAGATACATTCCGTTGTTGGGAAGATTGACAAAGGGACATCCCTTATGACGGAACGTCCTTTTCGTTCGCCTCATCATACCATTTCTGATGTAGCTTTGGTTGGGGGAGGAACGTATCCGCAACCGGGTGAAATATCAATGGCTCATAATGGGGTTCTTTTCATGGATGAACTTCCCGAGTTTAAACGCACCGTTTTGGAAGTAATGCGTCAACCTCTTGAAGATCGAAAAATTACGATCTCGCGTGCAAAAATTTCAGTTGAGTATCCTGCTAGTCTGATGTTGGTTGCTTCTATGAATCCCTGCCCATGCGGTTATTATAATCATCCAACCAAAGAATGCGTATGTGCTCCCGGCATGGTTCCGAAATATCTGAATAAAATTTCGGGACCATTGCTTGACCGAATCGATATCCACTTGGAAGTTGTTCCAGTTCCATTTAAAAAATTGTCTGAGCTAGATTCTACTGAGGATAGTAAAAGCATTCGGGAAAGGGTAATTTTGGCCAGACTAGTTCAATCAGAACGGTATAAGGGAATGGATGGTGTTTTTTGCAATGCACAAATGACATCCCGTCAAATCAGGGAATTTGTTCAACTGGATCAGGAAAGCAATATGTTATTGAAAAATGCAATGGAAAAACTGGGTTTATCAGCCAGAGCTTACGACCGTATCTCAAAAGTATCTCGTACCATTGCAGACATGGAGGGATCATCTCAAGTGAAAAGTCAGCATATCTCAGAAGCTATTCAATATAGAAGTCTGGACAGGGAGAGTTGGGGTTATTGACTATTGAGTGTTTGTTTTTTCTTTATATTCTAGTTTTTCATGGTAAAATGCACCTTTTTTTATTGCTAAAACTTATAATTTTGCAAAACTTTTTACCCTTAGTTAGGTTTGAGTTAAAAAAATTAAGAAGAGACTATGGTTGATAGATTATCTGATCCAATTGGGCGTTTAATGGGCCTTCGTTACAAATCACATCCTTGGCATGGTGTTTATATTGGAAAAGAAGCCCCCAAGAAAGTAACCGCTTTTATTGAAGTAGTTCCTACGGATACTGTGAAGTATGAAATTGACAAAGACAGCGGATTTCTTTTACTAGACCGTCCACAAAAATACTCCAATGTCGTTCCTGCTTTATACGGTTTCCTTCCTCAAACATTTTGTGGAGATTCAATTGGAGAGTATTGTATGGGAAAAACTGGGAAAACCGGCATTCGCGGAGATGGTGATCCGATTGATATTTGCGTGCTAACTGAAAAGGACATCACTCACGGCGACATTCTGGTGCATGCTCGTCCAATTGGCGGATTTCGCATGATTGATGGAAATGAGGCAGATGACAAAATCATTGCCGTTTTAAGTAATGATGTTGTATACGAAGGGTATAAGGATGTGACAGACCTACCCCCAGTCGTTGTAGAGAGGTTAAAACATTACTTCCTGACATATAAGGATATGCCGGGTAAAGAAAAGGAAACAGAGATTACTCATCTCTACGGAGCCGAGGAGGCCTGTGAAGTGATCAAGCTCTCCATGTCGGATTACAAGAAAAGATTCGATAACCTCGGGAAATTACTCTACTAAAAACCATTTATTATCCCAAGCACTCATGTTCTTAAGCAGAGATGCCTTTGGGGTTTAAAAATATGAGTTTTTGGCAACAATCACGTTCTCAGGGAGTTTGGATTTATATTATGATATACATAAACTGAGTTTCTAAATTTCTAGCTAGGTGTCGATTTACGGAGGATTTAGCGAGGAGGTTCTCAAGGAACTTTTCGTTAGGTGAATTCGTATTTAATAAAAAAACCAAGCGTTATGAGAAACTTGATCCTTATCTTAATCGTTCTGGTATTTCATCAATGTAAATCGCCGGAATATGCTATCCAAATTGCGCCAACCAATCTGAATCAGGATGAAAAAATAACAAATCTTTTGATTGTAGATGTAGGGGATTTGAACCAGCTTCGACCAACGGATTCTGCAGAAAAGAAAGAAGTTCTTAAAGAAATTCATGACAAATATTTAGCGGAACTTACTGCAGGCATAGAACAAGAACTATTAGTGCCAGTTGTGATTGATACGACATTGAAGGGTGAAGATATCAATGAGGGACTATTGATGTTGATGCAAGAGAAACATGCCGAGATTGCAATTGTATTACGTCGTTTTGAGGCAGGTCTTCTTCTAGATGAAATTGTAGAAACGGAAGTTGAATATGGTGTTTATTCGAAGGTTGCAAATTATTCAGCTTTTTGCTCCACAACACTGGATATTTTTGATCAATCTGGCTTTGTTATGAAACGAACTGTTGAGTTGACTCAACCTAATTCTGTTCAATCTGTATTGTGTGGCTTTGAGTCTGGAACTCCCTCTTATAAAAAGAATGCAGAGTCCATTCAGTTGGTTGCCGAATCAAACATTGACCAGGTTGTTAGTCTATTAAATCCTTAACGCAGTTTTATAATTCTAAGGGAATAAATCAATTCACATTTCCTGATTTTCAGACGATATATTTAATTCTTACTCCAAATAAAAAACCCTCTCGTAAATAATTGATTTACAAGAGGGTTTCTGTCTTTATAGAGGTCTCTGGCGGATTCGAACCGCCGTACGCGGTTTTGCAGACCGCTGCCTAGCCACTCGGCCAAGAGACCCTGTTTTTAGGGACTGCAAATTTATATAAAAATTTCAGCTTTGCAACATGCGGTAATTAATTTTACTATCTGGTTATGCTTACGCTTACCCTCTCAATTTGTCCGCCCATCGGAGGATTCATCTTTGAAAGTTTTATGGTTGCCTTTTCTATCCTCGGGAAATTACGATAAAGAGAATCAAGTATTCTTGCACAAACATTCTCTAATAGATCTGAAGGCGTTCCCATTTCTTCTTTAATTAACTCATATGCTGTTTGATAATTTAGCGCATCTTCTAGCCTATCAGTTTTTCCGGCTTTTTCGCAATCCGTTTTTATGTGAACTGAAGCAATAAACCGATTCCCAACTTTCTTTTCTATAGGGTAATGGCCGTGATAGGCGTAAAACTCCATTCCTTCAATCTCTATTAATCCTGACATTATCTCAATTTATTTGATTAAGCAAAGTTGCCAACTGTCACACAAAATTAATTTTTCTTTTTTAGATGTTGATTTTATCGGATAGTAAAAGTCTTTATACGGATCATTTTATACTTTTGCATGAAGGTAGATATTTAGTTTTTATTGATAATATGCAAGATTCGTTGTGATAACATTGCGCATAATTATGAATGTTTAGAGTAAATGCTGCCACTTCTGGGTGTTTTATTTTTAATGAGAATTAACAACACAGTTATATGACCGATAAAAGTCCTGAAAAAGATGTTGCGGTGAAGACGAACTTTATTCACCAAATTGTTGAAGAAGAAATAAATGCAGGTGTAAATGGGGGAAAAGTACATACCCGTTTCCCGCCTGAACCTAATGGGTATTTGCATATTGGTCATGCAAAATCTATATGTTTAAACTTTGGGACTGCACTTAAATATAATGGTGAAACGAATTTGCGTTTTGATGATACAAACCCCTCTAAAGAGGAAACCGAGTATGTTGAATCCATAAAGGCAGATGTTCGTTGGTTGGGTTTTGACTGGGGTGATAAAGAATTTTATGCGTCAGATAATTTTGATAAACTGTTTCAGTTTGCGTTAAAATTGATTGAGACAGGGAAAGCCTTTGTGGATGATCAGGATGCGGAGATGATTAGTAGCCAAAAAGGAACACCTACCAGAGCGGGAATTGAAAGTCCATATAGAAATCGTTCGGTTGAGGAGAATAAGAATCTTTTTATGCGAATGAAAGAAGGGGAATTTGATGAAGGGTCACATGTCCTTCGTGCAAAAATAGACATGGCTTCTCCAAATATGCACATGCGCGATCCGATCATTTATCGGATTATGAAAGCTCCTCATCATCGTACTGGCGATAAATGGTGTATTTATCCAATGTATGATTTTGCACATGGACAGTCTGACTACTGGGAAGGAATTACTCATTCTATTTGCACCTTGGAATTTGAGGTGCATCGCCCGTTGTATGACTGGTTCGTGGAGCAATTGAGAGATGGTGACTACAAGCCTCGTCAAATTGAGTTTGCTCGCTTGAATCTTAGTTACACTGTAATGAGTAAGCGTAAATTGCTACAATTGGTTAAAGAAAACTATGTGAATGGGTGGGACGATCCGCGTATGCCAACTATATCTGGGTTGCGTCGTCGGGGTTATACGCCAACTTCTATTCGGAACTTTTCCGATCGCATTGGGGTTACTAAAGTTGATGGGATGATTGATGTGGCCTTATTGGAACACAGTGTCCGTGAGGATTTAAATAAAAGTGCACAGCGCGTAATGGGTGTACTCGATCCCCTTAAAGTGGTAATTACAAATTATCCGGAAGGTCAGGTTGAAGAACTTGATGCAGTTAATAATCCGGAAAATCTAGACGCAGGGAAACGTAAAGTTCCGTTTACGAAAGAATTATATATTGAGAGAGGTGATTTCATGGAAGATCCTCCTCGGAAATTCTTCCGCCTTTCTCCCGGTAAAGAAGTTCGTTTGCGTTATGCTTTCTTCATCACTTGTAATGAAGTCATAAAAGATGAAGACGGGGAAATTATAGAGTTGCATTGCACATATGATCCTGCTTCTCGAGGTGGAAATTCACCTGATGGGCGAAAAGTCAAAGCGACTTTGCACTGGGTGTCTGCAACGGAAAATGTCAAGGCTGAAGTTCGTATTTATGATAGACTATTTAGTGTAGAGGAACCGGATGGAAACAAGGATGTAGACTTTAAAGAGTTTTTAAATCCTGATTCATTGAAGGTGTTGTCTAATTGTATTATAGAGCCTTTTGTGAAAGATGCAAAACCACTGGATTCATTTCAGTTTGAAAGATTGGGATATTTCAATCTTGATCCAGACAGCCAAACGGATAAGCTGGTGTTTAACCGAACAGCTCCACTTCGTGATACTTGGTCAAAAGTCAAAGGGAAATAAGATATTCAGAGCGGGATTTTTTAAAATCCCGTTTTTTTATGCTGAAGACTCAATTTACCGATTATTCACTTCCATTAACCGATCAGGTTTCTGTTGCTATAAATTGAAGATCTAGATTTGCTTAATAAACAAAGAAAGGGCAGAAATGGAATATTCAAGAGAAAACCGGAGAACTTGCCGTAACATCAGGTCTGAGCAAAAGCACTCGGGATCCCTTATAGGAACAATTCTTATCATTATTGGTATTCTTTGGATACTTCGTGAAATTGGGTGGCAAATTAATACGTGGGATATAGGTCTCCCCGAAATTTTATTAATAGTTGGTATTATTTTGGTTGTCGGCCGCAGGTTTGTTGGAACTCTTCTGATTGTTCTTGCTGTCCTGTTATTTCTTCCACACATAATTATCCCGGGGATACTCCTATTGCTTCTTTTTCCAATTTTATTAATCGTTCTTGGGGTAATCGTTATAACACGGCTTTTATGATCGTATTAAAACGAAGTGAGAATAGAATATTTAAACAATATTTTTAAATTAGGGGGGATGGAGAAATGCACGATCAAAAAGGCATCTTATTAAAAAGAAAATTTATGGAACAGAAAGGGAATAAACGCTTTTATCTGGGGGTTGTACTTATCGTTATTGGTGTAATTTTGATACTGCAGAGATTAAATCTTATCCCTTGGGATATTGCAGATTTGTTAATCTCATGGCAGATGATTTTAATTGCGATCGGCGTATTCTCATTGATGGGAGGGAACCGAACCGGAGGTATCATATTGATTGGTATTGGCGGATTCTTTTTATTGCCGGAGTTCGTTGATGTTCCGAGAGAGGTTAAGCGGATATATTGGCCATTGATTTTAGTAGCTATCGGAGCTTCACTACTTTATAGGCAAAAAGGATGTAGTCGTCAAATTAAAGAAGGCCCTCAGGGGAAGACATTCGATGAGTTTGATGACTTTGTTATTTTTGGTGGACGTGAAATTTTTATAAATTCTCAAGACTTCAAGGGTGGGCGCTCTACCTCAATATTTGGCGGGATTGAATATGATCTGAGAAAGACAATCCTTTCGCAGCAAGGTGCTGTTATTGATTGTATTTGCGTATTTGGTGGTACGGGATTAAAAGTGCCAATGGATTGGAATGTAAGGAATGAGATAACCACTATTTTTGGTGGATTTACAGATAAGCGGGGAGATACCTTTCAACAAGGAAGTTTTGATCCTGAAAAAACGATCGTGATAAAAGGGATTACTGTGTTTGGTGGTGTAGAAATTAAACATGTGTAAGACGAGATGAAACACCCGTTTATTAGTAACAGAATATTGAGTCTTTACTACGGGCTATTTTGGCTTGTGATGGGTTTTGGAGGCGTGTTACTGCAAACATTATGGGCCAGATCCAGTTTCATAATTTCTGTTTCTGAATCAATTTCAATATTTGTATTATTCCCGATACTAGGGACTAGTATTTGGTACTTAGTTAAGTACAACGGAATATCCGAAAATGATTGGAGTCGGAATATTTTGTTTCACGTAGTGGCATCTTCTATTTTAAATGTGATCTGGCTGTATGTGAGTTTCATTATTGCCAAGGCGTTTGATGCACAGGAATATCTGTATAGAACACTTCCCACCAAAATACTTACAGGTTATTTGTTGTATGTTGGTTATGTTGTGTTTTTTTATGCCATTAGCTATTACAACAGTCTCAAAGAAAAAATAGAAAGGGAAGCCGAAATGAAGTCGTTAGTTCGGGATGCTGAGCTAAGTGCTCTTAAATCACAGATTAATCCACATTTTCTTTTTAATAGCTTAAATTCAATTTCATCTTTAACCATAAGCAATCCGGTGAAAGCTCAGGAAATGGTGATCAATCTTTCCATGGTGATGCGTTATTCCCTGCAACATAATCAGAGAGAGACGGTTTCATTAAAAGAGGAGTTGGAGAATATTAAGCTGTATTTGGGGATTGAGAAGATCCGATTTGGCAAAAAACTGAATCCTATTTTTGAAATTGAAGAAAGTTGTTTGAAAGCTGAAATTCCAAATATGATTTTACAGCCCTTGTTTGAAAATGCCATTAAATATGGGGTTTATGAGGCTACGGAACCAGTTAGAATTTATGTGTCCTGCCAATCAAAAAATAAATATTTTCACATCATAATTGATAATGAGTATGAACCAGATTCTGTAAAGAACAAGGGAGAGGGAATTGGCTTGAGAAATATTAGGCAACGGTTAGAACTAATGTACGGAAACCCTAATTTGCTGAAAATAACAGATAATAAAACAAGCTTTAAGGTAGAACTTATGATCCCTCAAAAATAGAAATCATGAAAGAAAAATTGAATGTTTTAATTGTTGAAGATGAAGAACTAGCTCGTGATTTGCTGAAATCATATCTGAAAGATCATCTGGATATTAACCTGATGGGTGAATGTGAGAATGGATTTGAAGGTGTGCAAGCAATCAATGAAAAAAAGCCGGATTTAGTTTTTCTGGACATTCAAATGCCTAAGATAACAGGCTTTGAGATGTTGCAATTACTTGACCACAAACCGGAAATTATTTTCACAACAGCATATGATCAGTTTGCATTAAAAGCCTTTGATTACAACGCGGTTGATTATCTGCTAAAACCGTTTTCAAAAGAACGATTGCTAGACGCTATTGAAAAGGTTTCAGAGAGAATTGGTAATAATGGGAACAACCAAGGACAGCTTGAAAAATTGAGCGAATTCACAATTGAAGATTATTTGGATCGAATAGTTGTTAAAGACCGGCATAAAATTTCGATTATCCTGACCGATCAAATTAGGTATATTGAGGCACTTGATGATTATGTGTTGATCTATACAGAAGAGGGACGGCATATGAAACAAAAAACGATGAAGTATTTTGAAACCCACCTTAACCCAAAAGACTTCATTCGCATTCATCGGTCGCATATCATTAACGTTGCGCATATCGCAGAAATTCAGCAATATGAAAAAGAATCATATGTCATAATCTTGAAAGATAAGACTAAGCTTAAGGTGAGTAAGTCGGGGTACAAGAACTTGAAAAACTCCCTTAATTTTTAAATTGAACAAGAGAATACTCCGGTTGAAAATATTTGATGAGTAAAGTTTAAGTCCCGCATTCAAATCGCAGGACTTTTTTTACTTTTAGAGATCAAAGTAAAAGCTATGTACAAACTTATTTCAATGGCATCACCTGTTGTATTGCAAGTTCAAAATGAAGTAGGACCAGAAGGGTGGAAGCTCTGGATGATCCCAATGTTACTTCTCCTAATTCTTGGTGCATATCTGCTTTCCAGAAGGCAAACTATTAAAAAGCCAGACTCTCACAAAACGAAGTTTTCTTTTTCATTAAAGAGGATAACAGTTTATTTACATAAGGATCGTGATTTCCGACCTAAGGTGTTGATAATTAAAGTCAAAAATAATAGGAGGAAGGATGTCGACATTGAGGCACCTGTTCTGGTGTTTCGTAAACTGTGGTCAAAGCGGAAGTTTAAATTGAAAGGAATGAATCGCTATGAGATTTATCCACTTTATCTCGAAGCAGGGAAAGAACATGAACTTCAAGTCAACTTGAGTGTTTTTCATGAACACGACCGTAGCATCCGTAAATTCTATTGGGCGAAGGTTTTTGTTTCTGACACAAAAGGGCGAAAATATTCATCGAAATATGTGACCCTTAGGAAAAGTTTATACTCATAAATGCGCGAATGGAAATTTAATCATATTGATTTCTCTACTTATCCGTTTTATGGAGCGGATGACCTTGGAGTGCATCTTACAAAGAATGGTGTTTCAGTTAAAATATGGGCGCCTACCGCTCTTGAGATTGAGTTCCGAGTATATCCTCAAAGCAATAAAGGGAAAGCGATTCGAATTGATCAGTTGAAACCATCGAAAGATGGCTGTTGGAATTTGGAATTGAAAGGTGATTTTAAAGGGTTATACTATACTTTTCGGGTAAAAGATGGTGATTGGTTGAATGAAACTCCAGGTATTGATGCTCGTGCTGTGGGAACAAATGGTAAACGCGGATTATTCTTTGCCCCCAATGAAACAAATCCGAAAGGATGGGATGCTGATGTGCCGGTAAGCTTGGAAAATCCGGTTGATGCTATTTTTTACGAACTTCATGTCAGGGACTTCTCGATCAGCCCAAATTCGGGAATGTCAGCCAAAGGGAAATATTTGGCTTTTACGGAGAAAGGTGTTACTAATTCCTCTGGGTTTTTAACGGGGATTGACCATTTGAAAGAGCTTGGAATTACACATGTACACCTGCTGCCGGTTGCTGATTATTACACCGTTGATGAATATCACCCTGATGAAAAATACAATTGGGGCTACGATCCGTTAAATTACAATACTCCGGAAGGTAGCTACTCTACGAATCCTGATACAATAGCCCGAATCACAGAGTTCAAACAACTGGTGATGGCTTTACATCAGGTTGGTATTGGTGTAGTAATGGATGTCGTATATAACCATACAGGATACACTCGCAGGTCGTGGTTTAATCAAACTGTTCCTGGTTATTATTACCGACAAAACAGGAATGGTACCTTTTCTAATGCGAGTGGTTGCGGCAATGAAATTGCTTCTGAACGCGCTATGGTGCGTAAATATATTATTGATTCGCTTTGTTATTGGGCAAAAGAATTTCATATTGATGGGTTTCGGTTTGATTTGATGGGCATTCATGATTTGGAGACGATGAATGCTATTCATACAGCATTGTTTAAGCTGAATCCCAATGTTTTGTTGTATGGTGAAGGTTGGGTTGCTGATCGAAGTCCTATGGATGAGAAATACAGAGCTGTCAAAACAAATATGGCGAGTTTGAAACGTATTGCCTGTTTTAATGACGATTTCAGGGATGCCTTAAAAGGACATAATTTTGAGGTTAAGGGGCTTGGTTTTGTTAATGGAAGAATGTTAAACGAGGAAACTGTGAAATTTGGGATTACAGCAGCATGTTATCATCCACAAATTGTTTACAGTTATGTTGAAAGTTCAAATTTTGCATGGGCTGTTGAACCATGGCAATGTGTGAACTATGCGTCGTGTCACGATAACTATACCCTGTATGATAAATTGGTGTTGAGTTGTCCGGATGACAATGATGAAACACTCATAAGAATGCAAAAACTTGCAGGAGCTTTGGTTTTAACTTCTCAGGGTATTCCTTTTTTGCATGCCGGTGTTGAGTTTTGCCGCACAAAATTAGGTGTTCATAATTCATACAAATCACCAGATAGAATAAACCAGATAGATTGGGATCGAAAAAAAACTTACTATGATGTATATTCTTATTACCGTGCATTAATTGAGTTAAGGAAGAAGGTTCCTGCTTTGCGGATGCATTCTTCTGATGATATCAGACATCACTTGCATTTCTCAAAGGCGTATCAACTTGGGGTGGTTTCATATCGCATTGATGATTATCCGGGAGAAACTAGATGGAAGACAATACAGGTTATTTTTAATGCGTCAAAAGAAGCTGTGAAAATATCTTTGCCAAAAAATGCAACATGGACAGTTATTGCAGATGATAATACGATCAATTTAGAAGGGATAAGTCAATTTGAAGGAGAATTGGTCTCTGTGTTGCCAATTTCTATGATGATTTTAGTTTCTTGATTAAAACACTGCCAATAATAGGTCTATGTCTTTAGACGGGATGTGTAGTTTCTCTCCCAAATCATGATTGGTGAGGATTCCATTATAAATATAGATGCCTTTTCTAAATCCTTTTGCATTCTTAATGTAGTTTTGGATGCCTCCAATTTCTCCTATTGAGATAATGATTGGGGTTAATACGTTACTTAGTGCAATTGATGCAGTTCTTGCAACCAGTGCTGATATATTCGGCACACAATAGTGGATGACATCATGTACTTCATACGCCGGATTCTTGAGATCTGTGCATTTGCTGGTTTCAAAACAACCTCCTTGGCTTATGTTTAAATCGATAATTACAGACCCTTTTTTCATCTTCTGAACCATCTCTTCAGATACCCGAAAATTTGGGTTTGAGTTAAAAGACATTGCACCAAGGACTACATCAGCTGACTTTAGGGCTTTACTAAGTACATTTGGATAGAGTACCGATGTGAAAATTCGTTGACCTAACTTTTCCTCTAATTTGCGTAACTCAAAAATACTATTGTCGAAAACTTTCACAGTAGCACCTAGTCCAAGTGCTGCCCTTGCTGCAAATTCTGCAGCTGTAGTTGCACCTAATATTACCAGCTCAGTTGGGGAAATTCCAGTAACTCCTCCTAAAAGAACGCCTTTTCCATCTCTGGATTTACTAAGATATTCGCTGGCAATAGTTATTGCAGTTGCTCCTGAAATCTGGCTCATCAAACGAACTACCGGAAGGCAGCTTTCTTCATTCTCCATATATTCATAAGCAATGGTGGTCACTTTTTTTCGCATAAGCTTATGCACCGATTCACTGCAATGGGTATTAAGCTGCATGTTCGAAATCAGTGTTTGATTTCCACGAAGCATGTCAATTTCAGATTCATCGAAAGGCGAAACGCGCAGAATAATATCACATTGAAAAACTTCTGCTTTATTATCAACCACTACGGCCCCGGCATTTCTGTATTCTTTATCTGTGTAGCTAGATGCTTTCCCAGCATTGGTTTCTATGTAAATTTCATGTCCGTATGAAACAAGTAACTCTACAGCTTCGGGGGTAAGAGGAGTGCGATATTCTACTTTAGAAAGATCGGAAGGTATACCAATGGTTATTTTTTTTCCCTTTCTGCGGATCTCTAACATTTCTTCCCGAGGCATAAAAAGGGAGGTCAATTCCGGGGCATGTTCTTTATCAGTCATTTATGAAAAGATTGGGTGATGAAGTTACTCTTTCTATGTAAATATTCAAAATATATTAAACTCGTGTGGCAGTAATTTGTCGGGCAGTAGGAGAAAGTTCTTCAATGTGAATTTCAACGAGCTGATCTGGGAGTAGATCTTCAACTTTCTCAGGCCATTCCATGAAACAATAATGACCACTGTATACATAGTCATCAAACCCGATATCCATTGCTTCTTCCAAATTTTTAATTCTGTAGAAGTCAAAATGGAATATTTTATTTGGACCACTTGTATCGTATTCATTTACTAGTGCAAAAGTTGGACTGGTAATATTGTCAATAGAACCCATTTCCCGGCAAAATGCTTTGATCAAAGTGGTTTTGCCTGCTCCCATCTTCCCGTAGAATGCAAAAATCCTGTCTGTTGCAAACTCCTTTAGTATTTGATTGGCAGCATTAGCTAATTCGGAGATTGAATTAATTTGTATTGAAATCATAATTCTTTGTATATGTATTTGCAAATTTAGAAACTTCCGGTAATATTTTCTAGATGGCTATTTGATAAATGACAGTTTTGAAAAAATGTATTACTTTTGAATCATATTAATGAATTTATAACTATGAATTTGCCTGAAAATTTAAAGTACACCAAAGAGCACGAATGGGTTCGTATTGAGGGTGATGTTGCCATCGTTGGCATTACCGATTTTGCACAAGGAGAGCTAGGAGATATTGTTTTTGTTGAGATTGAGACAGTAGGAGAAACCTTGGATATTGGAGAGACATTCGGAACTGTTGAGGCTGTTAAAACGGTTTCTGATTTATTTATGCCTGTAGGTGGGGAGGTGACCGAATTTAATTCAGCCTTAGAAGATAGTCCTGAGTTAATTAATAAAGACGCTTATGGTGAGGGATGGATGGTAAAAGTAAAAATGGCAGATGCCACTCAATTAGGTGGTTTGATGGATGCTGCTGCTTATAAGGCCATGTTAGAATCGTAAATCGATTTTTCGCAAAAAAATATATATCCCCGGAGATTCTTCTTCGGGGATTTTTTTTAGGTTCTTCCTGAAAGAATAACTGGAGTTTATAAATTCCGACACTATGAAACAGCAGATATGGCTCATTTTGATCCAGGGTCTTGTCACAAAAAGGGTTAAGGTATTTTATTTTGAAAGACTCGAATTCGCATATTTGGCAGCAGCCTCTTTGTTCCATGAGATCGTTGCTGTTCCGTATTTAAAACTAGTATCCAAGAATGATATAAATGTAGACATCTCTTCAGTTTCGACTTCGCCTATTGCCATCCGTTCAATCAGAGTTTGCATATCATACACGTACTGTACAGTTAGTTTCTCAAGCTGTTTGCTTTGCCAAGCATGTCCCCCATGAAACACTAACTTCTGAAGGTCGATGTTGCTATTGGAATTTTCGATATACTGGATTAGTGCTTCAATCCCTTTTTTATAAGTGAAGAAACTTTCTTCATTAAAAAGCCAAATGCCACTACCTGATCCAATGGCATCGCCTGAAAAAGCCATATTCATATTTTTCAAAAAGAATAAAGTTGAGTGCTCGGTATGTCCTGGAACCTCCATCGTGTTGATTACGAAATCACCTCCAAGGTCGATTGAATTATTCTCGGCAAAATAGCTTGTTCGTGATTTTGGAAAAACATCCATGTCTTTGAACTCGGCTTTAGGGAGCCAGAATTTCGCTTGTGGATCATCTGCAAAAGCTGGGAGCATGCCCAGATGATCGCCATGTTTATGGGTAACAGTAATAAATAGTTCTTTATTACCTAACCTTTCGTAAACAACAGAACGTAATGATTCTGCTGCTGTGCTATCCCACGTTACAGCATTGGAAAGGTCAATGAGCAGAGCTTTGTCTTTGCCAACAACAAAGTACATGTCCGAACAATTATTTTGCCCTACCATGTTGCCATCTTCGTCTAAATGCTCTCCTGCAGGGTTGCTGTCATTTGCGTCCTCAATATGATAAACACCATCTGCTAAAATATTTACGGTGTAGGGGCCTTGCTGTAAAGTCTGAGACAGTGACCATAAACTCACTAAAGAGAATAGAAGTAAAAAGGATAGTTTATTTATCATGTCAAATAGGTTTGGTTAGAGACGTGTTTTAGTATTGACGAAGGTTTGTCCTTCTAAATTTTAGTTGTACGCAAATGTTTTTTTAAAATTAATATTTTATTTGTTATGAAGGTAGTCTCAAATACGTTCTTAGTATATCTGATTTCCGAAATCTAGAAGTATTGTTCTTGCCAAGTATAAATCCTCGTGATGTTTATTGAAGATAGGTCTGGGCAATGCCACAATTCGGGACTTTACCGTGGATGATTTTTTGTGAGAGGGATTGCTTTATTCAGCGTATAAACAAAAAAATCCGACTGAAAGGTCGGATTTTTAATATTTTATATGACTAAATTACAGTCGTTTTGCAACTTCAATTTCGTGGAATGATTCAATCATGTCACCTGTTTTAACATCATTGTAACCATCAATATTTAAACCACATTCGTAACCTTTAGCGACTTCTTTTACGTCATCCTTGAATCGTTTTAATGAGCCGAGGTTTCCAGTATAGATAACAATGCCGTCACGGATGATACGCACCTTGTAGGATCGTATGATTTTACCTTCTCGTACAATACAACCGGCAACAGTTCCTACTTTAGTAATGTTGAAAGCTTCCAGTACTTCTGCCGTTCCCATTATTTCTTCCTTAATTTCAGGAGAAAGCATGCCTTCCATTGCCGATTTGATTTCATCAATTGCATCGTAAATGATTGAGTAAAGGCGAATATCAACTTCTTCTTTTTCTGCTACTTTTCTGGCCTGCAATGAAGGGCGGACCTGGAATCCAATAACAATAGCATCAGAAGCTGTTGCCAACATGATATCTGATTCAGAAATTGCACCCACTGCTTTGTGGATTACATTAACCTGAATTTCTTCCGTTGACAATTTAATCAATGAATCTGAAAGTGCTTCAATTGAACCATCTACGTCACCTTTGACAATTAGGTTAAGTTCCTGGAAGTTTCCAATGGCGATACGACGACCAATTTCATCAAGTGTAATATGTTTTTGAGTCCGGAGGCCTTGCTCGCGCGAAAGCTGCTCACGTTTATTTGCAATTTGGCGAGCTTCACGTTCATTTTCCATGGAATTGAATTTGTCTCCAGCTTGAGGGGCACCATCTAAACCAAGGATGATAACCGGCTCGGCAGGACCGACTTCTTCTATTCGTTGGTTACGCTCGTTAAACATAGCCTTTACGTGTCCATAATATTGACCGGCCAGAATAATATCTCCTTGCCTCAATGTTCCGTTTTGAACGAGCATTGTTGCTACGTACCCACGTCCTTTGTCAAGAGATGATTCGATAATGGTACCAGTTGCACGCTTATCTTTATTTGCTTTCAATTCCAACATTTCGGCTTCGAGCAGTACCTTTTCAAGTAGCTCCTTAACGTTTGTGCCGTTTTTTGCTGAGATATCTTGACTTTGATATTTACCACCCCATTCTTCAACCAAATAGTTTAAAGAGGCTAACCCTTCTTTTATTTTTTCAGGATTTGCACCTGGCTTATCAATCTTATTAATGGCGAAAACAATAGGGACACCTGCTGCCTGAGCATGATTTATTGCCTCTTTTGTTTGTGGCATAATGTCGTCATCTGCTGCTACGATAATAATAGCGATGTCGGTTATCTGAGCTCCCCTTGCACGCATTGCGGTAAAGGCTTCGTGACCTGGAGTATCAAGGAATGAAATCTTTCGCCCATCATCCAACGTAACGTGGTAAGCTCCAATGTGCTGGGTAATTCCCCCGGCTTCACCGGCAATTACGTTTGTACTTCTGACATAATCCAATAGAGAAGTTTTTCCATGATCAACGTGTCCCATTACAGTAACAATAGGTGCACGGTGGTGTACTTCGCCTGGAACGTCGTCATCAACCTCAATAGCTTCAAGAATGTCAGCACTAACAAACTCAACTTTATATCCAAACTCATCAGCTACAACGGACATGGTTTCTGCATCCAATCGTTGGTTGATTGAAACAAATAAACCCAAGCTCATACAAGAAGAGATAATTTGAGTTACGCTAACATTCATCATGGTAGCTAATTCGGCAACCGATACAAACTCGGTAACCTTTATAATGTTTTTTTCTAAGTTTTGCTTTTCGTGTTCTTCTGCTGCGCGTTCACTGGCTGCATTTCTTTTATCACGACGATATTTTGAACCCTTTGATTTACCCTTGGTTGAAGTCAGGCGAGCTAAAGTGTCCTTAATTTGCTTTTGAACATCTTCCTCACTTACTTCTCTTTTTATAACACGCTTTTTAGTTCGTATAGGTGCATTACCTTGCCTTTGATTTCCTCCTCCGCCTTGTCCGGCTTTTGTTATACTAATACGACCATTGCTGTCCTTTTGTATACGACGGCGTTTCTTCTTTGGGTCTTGTACTGAATTGTCGCTTGAAGAAGCAACGGGTTTTTTGGGAAGATCGATTTTCCCAACCACTGTAGGTCCTGAAACTTTATTGACACGAGTTTTTATCTCTCGGGAATCAGAAGTAGATGACTTATCGGACTGAGATTGTCTTTTAGCCTTTTCACGTTCCTTGCGCTCATCTTCTTTTTGCTTCTTTGTCTTTTTGGCAGGACGCGTTTTTTGATTGAGGGTCGAAAGATCAATTTTCCCAACAACTTTTACTTCATCTACTTTCGGTTTTTCAACAGAAATAACCTTAGACTCAGTTGGCTTTTGGGGTTCTTCTTTCTTCGCAACGGGTTCCGTTTTTTCAACAGATACCTCTTTCACTTCTTTTGGCTTAGACTCTTGTTTCACTTCTTTTACTACAGGCTTGTCTTCCTGTATTTCTTCTTTGATCTTAGGCGAAGGTTTCTCTTCTTTCTTTTTGTTCAGATTCTCTAGATCAATTTTCCCAACCACTTTAGTCTTGTCGATTTGTGGAGTGTTAGTCTTAATGACCTGTTCCGATTGGCTAGGATGAGGTGAAGATTTCGGAGATGAAATTTCACTTTTTGAACTGCTTAAATCTTTAATCCGAATTTCATCTGCTTGAAAGTCATCTTCCTCCTCGTCGTCAGGTGCAGATGGTTCTTCATTTACATCATCCAGAGAAATAGATTCTTTCTTAGAACGCTGGCTTTTCAGGTTGATCTTCTCAGATTCCTTTTTTAAACTGATATCACTTTTATACTCTTTTTCAAGCATATGATATGCATCGTCTGAGATTTTACTGTTGGGATTCGAATCAAATTCAAATCCTTTTTTATGAAGAAATTCGACAATGGTTGAAATTCCAACGTTAAACTCTCTTGCTACCTTACTTAGTCGCGTATTTTTGTTGCCAATCGTCATATATATACCCAATCTGTGTTTATCTTCTTCTTTCAGCTTAACTGAGAAAATTATGCAATTTTACTCAATTTAATTTAAAACCTTATAGGGATAAGGTTATTTTTAGTTTATTACCTATTCAAACTCAGAGCGAAGGATGCGAATTAACTCATCAATTGTCTCTTCTTCTAGGTCAGTTCTTTTAATCAGATCGTTTCGACTTAAGCTCAATACATTTTTCGCTGTATCACAACCTATCGATTTTAAAGAATCCAAAATCCATCCTTCAATCTCATCCGAAAATTCATCAAGATTAACATCTTCATCATCAGTCACCATCTCTCTATATACATCAATTTCATAGCCTGTTAGTTGGCTAGCTAATTTAATGTTAAGTCCACCTTTCCCGATTGCAAGTGAAACTTCATCCGGTTTCAGGAATACATCTGCCCTTTTTGTTTCTTCGTGAATTTTGGTAGATGTAATTTTTGCAGGATTAAGTGCACGTTGAATGAAGAGTTGAAGGTTGGATGAGTAGTTGATTACGTCAATGTTCTCATTACGGAGTTCGCGAACAATTCCGTGAATCCGAGACCCTTTCATCCCAACACAAGCTCCTACCGGATCAACACGCTCATCATAGGATTCAACAGCTACCTTCGCACGTTCTCCAGGAACACGAACGATCTTCTTAATTGTAATTAGCCCATCGTAGATCTCAGGGACTTCAAGTTCAAATAAGCGCTCAAGGAAAACTGGTGAAGTTCTTGAAAGAACAATCAATGGATTGTTATTTCTTAATTCTACTTTATAGACAACAGCACGCAGTGTATCTCCTTTGCGGAAATAATCTGAAGGAATCTGCTCTTGTTTTGGAAGAATTAACTCGTTTCCTTCATCGTCCAGAACTAGGATTTCTTTTTTCCAAACCTGATAGACTTCTCCGGCAACGATATCGCCAATCTTACTCTTATACTTATTGTATATGTGGTCTTTTTCTAGCTCCAGAATGCGGCTGGCCAAATTTTGGCGCAGATTAAGAATTGCCCTTCTTCCGAAATCTACCAATTTTACTTCATCGGTAACCTCTTCGCCCAATTCATAGTCACTATCAATTTTTTTAGCGGCGGTAAGAGTGATTTCTGTGTTCGGGTCTTCTATAGCATCATCTTCAACGATCATGCGATTTCTCCAGATTTCAAAGTCACCTTTATCAATATTGATGATGATGTCGAAGTTTTCATCAGTTCCGTGTGTCTTTTGAAGTACGCTACGAAAAACGTCCTCCAAGACACTCATCATTGTGACCCGATCAATATTTTTCAGATCTTTGAATTCGGAAAAAGTATCGATAAGATTAATATTATCCATCTTGCCCGTTTTTAGAATTTTATAATATTTTTAACTGTTTTTGCTTTATCAAACGTGATTTTGTGTAGTTGGGTTACTCGTTGTTTTTTCTTATTCCCTTCTACTTTTTCCATTTTTGATGTCTCCAAGTCAAACCCGGTTTCATCAACATGTTTCAAAATCCCTTCAACCTTTAATCCATCCGTCAGAACTACTTCAACCTCTTTCTCCAAGTTCTTCACATACTGACGATAGACTTTAAATGCATGACCTAACCCTGCCGATGATACCTGCAGTTCATAATCATCTTCTTCTCTGTCCAAATTCTCTTCAATTTGTCTGCTAATCTGGACGCAGTGGTTAATGGCAACCCCTTTTTCACTATCAAGCAATACCGAAATTTGATTCGTAGGGCTAACTGAAATGGAAACGATGAATTGATCATCAGTTAGTTTTTCCTCTACCAATTGAATTATTTTTTTTCGGTCTATCATATATATGACTAATAAAATAGGGGACTTTAGGTCCCCTACCAATTCGCTTCCTATAAATATCAGCGCAAAATTAGGAAAATCTATTCAAACCACAAAATGTGGAAGTGAATGATTTTCAGATGCAATTTGACTTGCTGTGTCAGGGGAGTTTTCCTGAGGTTCCGGATTGAAAAAGTTTGCTATTTTTGTGTTGTTTATATTTTTTAGGAATGAAGCACGAAAAGCTTGAAAACAAATAAGAAAAAGATCGTTAATGACCCAGTTTTTGGGTTTATAACTATTCAGTCAGAATTAATCTTTGATTTAATAGAACATCCCTATTTTCAGCGATTACGAAGAATTAAGCAGTTGGGGCTGTCGTGTATTGTCTTTCCGGGTGCAAACCATACTCGTTTTGAACATGCTCTGGGAGCTGTCTATTTAATGCGAACCGCTATTTCTGTATTGCAATTGAAAGGAGTAAAAATCAGTAAGCAAGAGGCTGAGGCTGTTTCTGTCGCAATATTACTTCATGATATTGGCCATGGCCCCTTTTCGCATGCACTTGAACATTCAATTGTCGATGGGATATCTCATGAAGAAATTTCCGCATTAATTATGGGAGATTTAAACCGAGAGTTTAATGGGAAACTGGATTTGGCGATCCGTATTTTCGAGAATGATTATCCTAAGCGATTTCTCCATCAGTTAGTTGCCAGTCAGTTAGATATGGATAGGCTGGATTACCTGCGTAGAGATAGTTTTTTTACTGGAGTGACAGAGGGAATCATTGGTTCTGATCGGATTATAAAGATGCTGAATGTGCGGAATGACGAGTTGGTGATTGAGGCCAAAGGAATTTATTCAATCGAGAAGTTTTTAATCTCACGCAGGCTTATGTATTGGCAGGTGTATTTGCATAAGACTGTCTTGTCTGCTGAGTTCTTATTGGTAAATGTTCTGAAAAGAGCAAAAGAGCTGGCTCTGAATGGGGTTGACTTATTTACAACGCCGGATTTATCTGTCTTTCTGAAAAATAGAATTACAATTGAACATTTTCTTCTCGGCAAAAATTTCGGTAATCGACCTTTGCTTTCAATTTTTGCAGGATTAGATGATTATGATTTGCTAGCTTCAATTAAACATTGGCAATATCATGATGATAGAGTTTTGGCCTATCTTTCGGGCTGCTTAATTAATAGAAAACTCTTTAAAATTAAAATCAGCAATAAACCTTTTCCTGAAAAAACGATCCAAAGCATTCAACAAAAAATTAGTCAGCATTTTGAAATACAGGAAAAAGACATTTCTTATTTCCTGATTCAAGACTCAATTATTAATAGTGCATATGTTGCAGGGGACGATAAAATCAATGTTCTTTTTAAAAATGGGAAGGTGAGCGAAATCAATGATGCTTCGGATATCAACCTTTCCAGCTTGTCTCAGACTATCCGGAAATATTTTATCTGTTATCCGAAAGAATTGGACATTAAGTAATTTAAACCTATTTTTGCACGACGCCAAGAAAATGAATATTGAATGGAATTTAAAGCAATAAACATCGCTGAGTTTCTGCAAGGAACGGTTGAAGGTGATGAAAATGTTAGCGTGTACAATGTTTCGAAAATTGAAGATGGAAAATCCGGAGATTTAGCCTTTCTATCCAATCCGAAGTATGAAAAATACATCTATGAGACTGATGCCTCAATCGTTTTAGTTAACAATGATTTTGTACCGGAACAAAAGTTAAAGTGTACCCTTATTCGGGTTAAAGATGCCTATCAGGGATTTGCTTCTCTTCTAGATCTTTATCAGCAAAGTAAGAGTATAAAAAGTGGAATTGAACAACCATCATTTATTGACACAACTGCTAAGGTTGGCGAAGGGATCTATTTGGGAGCTTTTGCCTATATCGGAGCGAACTCGCAAGTAGGAGATAACGCTAAGATATACCCACAAGTTTTTATTGGAAGTAATGTAAAAGTTGGTGCCAATACAATTATTTATGCAGGAGCAAAGATTTATGATGATACAGTGATAGGTGACAATTGCATCATTCATTCAGGTGCCGTTATTGGGTCTGATGGCTTTGGTTTTGCGCCATTAGAAGATGGATCTTTCAAGAAAATCCCTCAGGTTGGAAACGTTGTCATTGAAGATGATGTTGAAATTGGAGCGAATACAACTATTGATAGCTCAACTATGGGTTCAACCATAATTCGTAAAGGGGCAAAACTGGATAATCTCATACAGATTGCGCATAATGTTGAAATTGGTGAGAATACGGTTATGGCAGCTTTAGTCGGAATTGCGGGTTCTACAAAAGTTGGAAAGAACTGTATGTTTGCAGGACAAGTTGGTGTTGCGGGGCATATAACGATAGGTGATAATGTGAAACTTGGTGCCATGGCTGGTGTTTCAAGCAGTATTAAGTCTGATAAAATTGTACTAGGAACTCCTGCAATGGATCACGATAAAGCACTAAGGACATATGTTGTTTTTCGTCGTTTGCCACAAATGCGCGATCAATTGAGCGATTTGCAAAAAGAGGTAAAAGAGCTTAAAGCCAAGCTAGGCGAAAAATAGATTACAAT
Organism: Prolixibacteraceae bacterium; assembly: GCA_963662675.2. Taxonomy (GTDB): domain Bacteria; phylum Bacteroidota; class Bacteroidia; order Bacteroidales; family Prolixibacteraceae. Next base: position 102,458 of record CAXXHP010000006.1, on the reverse strand, counting down.
AAACAAAAACAAATGACTGTGAAGCAAAAAACGTTGGCTGAAGAGTTTTCTTTTAGCGGAAAAGGTCTACATACAAGCTGTCAGGTAAATTCAACATTCAAACCAGCTCCTGAAAATCACGGAATAAAATTTATACGAACCGACCTAGAGGGGCAGCCTGTTATTGAGGCAGATGCCTCATTGGTGGTAGATACCTCTCGGGGAACAGTACTTGGTAAAGACAATGTGCGGTTAAGTACCATCGAACATGCTTTGGCCGCAATTGTTGGCATGGATCTGGATAATGTTCTGATTGAGGTAGATAATGAAGAAATGCCTATTCTGGATGGAAGTGCAAAATATTATGTAGATGCCATCGAAAGAGTAGGTGTATTTGAACAGAAGGCAGACCGTGAATATCTGGTTATTACCGAAAAAATGGCTTATAAAGACCCGGGAACTGGGTCTGAAATTATAGCACTCCCTGATGATGAATATCGATTGAATACTCTAATATCATTTGATTCTAGTGTCCTGAATAATCAGTTTGCATCTTTAGATTGCATCAATGATTTTAAAACTGAAATTGCCCCTTGCCGAACATTTGTGTTCTTGAGGGAGTTAGAGTTGTTACTTCAGCATAACCTCGTTAAGGGTGGTGATCTGGACAATGCCATTGTGATTATTGACCGAAAAGTCGGACAGGAAGAACTGGATCGTTTGGCAGATCTGTTTAATCACAAGCGGGTGGAAGTGAAGGAAAATCAAGGAATTCTGAATAATCTTGATCTTCAATTCGACAATGAGTGTGCCCGACACAAACTTTTAGATGTTATTGGAGACCTTAGTTTGGCAGGCATGCGTATTAAGGGTCGAATAATTGCCACGAAGCCCGGGCATACTGTAAACACTGAGTTTGCGAAGCTTTTAAAAAAGGAAATTCTACGTAGAAAATCAAAAGTCTCTGTCCCTGAATACGATCCTCAAAAATTGCCCGTTCTGGATATTAATGATATAAAGAAACTTTTACCTCATCGTTTCCCATTTTTATTGGTAGATAAAATTATTGATATAGATGAAAATTATATTGTTGGCATAAAAAATGTGACTGCAAATGAACCGTTTTTTCAAGGCCATTTCCCGGATGAACCGGTCATGCCTGGCGTTTTGTTGGTGGAAGCAATGGCTCAATGTGGTGGTCTTTATGTGTTACATGGGCGAACAGAAAAATATGCTACTTATTTTATCCGGATTGATAATGTGAAATTCCGGAAGAAGGTAGTTCCCGGTGATACTTTGATTTTTAAAATTGTACTTACATCGCCCATAAGGCGCGGAATTGCCAACATGAAAGGGCAATGCTTTGTTGGGAAGACCATTGTCGCTGAAGGTGATTTTATGGCACAAATAGTAAAAGCTTAAACAATAAACGACAGAAAACAATTATAAGATGAAACAACCATTAGCTTATGTACATTCTGAGTCACAGGTGGCAGACAATGTGGTAATAGAACCATTTGTTACCATTGATAAAGATGTCGTGATTGGGGAAGGTACACGCATTGGCTCTAATGCTACAATCCTGCCAGGTACCCGGATTGGGAAGAATTGCCGTATTTTCCCGGGTGCTGTTATAGGAGCTGTTCCTCAGGATTTGAAATTCAAGGGTGAATACACTACCGTGGAAATAGGCGACAACACCACAATTCGTGAGTGTGTGACTGTAAACCGCGGCACTGTTGCTCGTGGAAAAACAAAAGTTGGTAGTAACTGCCTGATTATGGCGTATGTTCATATTGCACACGACTGTATTGTTGGAGATAATGTTATTTTGGTAAACAATGTATTGCTCGGTGGCGAAGTTGTTATTGACGATTGGGCAATAATAGGAGGTATGAGCGCAATTCATCAGTTTGTTCATGTTGGACCACATGTTATGGTTTCAGGCGGGTCACTTGTCCGAAAGGATGTTCCTCCGTTTATTAAGGCCGGACGTGAGCCACTTTCTTATGTGGGTATCAACTCAATCGGACTGAGAAGAAGGAATTTTAACAACGAGAAAATCCGTGAGGTTCAGGATATTTATCGATATATCTATCAGAAAGGATTGAATACAACTCAGGCAGTTGAGATTATTGAGGCAGAAATGCCTGCCTCTCCTGAGCGTGATGAAATTCTCTTATTTGTAAAAGACTCTAAGCGCGGTATCATTCGTGGATATTTCCCCGATTGATCAAGCAAGGAATAAGATATATGAAGGCCTTTGAACATTGTTCAAAGGCCTTTTTTAGTTTTCTTTCGAAATATTTTAAAGCGATGGTTGAAATTGTGCGGACTTGCAGTTTCTTTAACGTTGATGAACTGTTACTCCTTAATAGGATTCCATCCCTGTGCTTGAAGAGGAATAGCCGAGCCTAGGGCTGTAACTAGATTTACACCTTCATGTTCTTCTGTAATGTGACCAATGATGGTGATATCAGGGTCGTTTTTTATTTTGTCATGATCGGCAATTGAAACCGTAAAAAGAAGCTCATAATCTTCACCGCCATTTAGTGCCGCAACCAATGGGTTGATGCTTAATTCCTCTGCAAATACCTTGGTTTGATGGTCCATCGGGATCTTATCCTCGAAAACATTGCACCCCACCTTTGAGGCTTTGCAGATATGCATCAGTTCCGAAGACAGACCATCTGAAATATCAATCATCGCAGTAGGAGTTACTTCCATTGATTTTAATGCCTTAATAATATCACCTCTGGCTTCCGGTTTCAGTTGTCGTTCCAGTATATAATCATAACCTTCTAGTTGTGGTTGAGATTCTGAGCTAACCTTGAATACTTCATTTTCACGTTCCAATAATTGCAAGCCCATATAGGCTCCTCCTAAATCACCTGATACGCAAACAAGGTCGTTTAATTTCGCTCCACTCCGATAAACTGAAGCACCTTTTTCAACTTCCCCCAAGGCTGTAATGCTTATTATTAGGCCACTCATGCTGCTTGTGGTGTCTCCACCAACCAAGTCAACACCGTATTTTTCACAGGCCAGATGAATGCCGTCATACAATTCGTCAATGGCTTCGAGTGAGAACTTGTTAGAGAATGCTATCGAAACTGTAATTTGTTTCGGTTGAGCATTCATGGCAAAAACATCCGACAAATTAACGGTCACCGCTTTGTATCCCAAGTGTTTCATAGGGACGTACATCAGGTTAAAATGGATGCCTTCCACAAGGAGATCATTTGTGACAACTAGCTGTTTATCTTGATAATCCAACACTGCTGCATCATCTCCAACACCCTTGATGGTGCTTGAGTTTTTTAGAACTATTTGTTCCGTTAAATGTTCAATCAGACCGAATTCTCCTAATGATGCGATCGATGTTGCTTTATTATTATCCATTTTTTAATTATCAGACTAAAAGGTGTGAAATAAGCTTGTTCAGGCGCAAAAATAGTGTTACTTCATTATCTTTGCAATTAAATTTTAAACAGACTGTATTAAAGTTTGTTATATCAACCGAGAAGAAAATAGAAAATCGTGGAACATGGAAGAACAAGATAGAATATTGGAAGAAGTAACTTCCGGCGATTATAAATATGGGTTTACTTCAAATTTGGAGATGGATACTATCCCTAAAGGGTTGAGCGAAGAAGTTGTTAGGATTATATCTGCGAAGAAGGAAGAACCGGAATTTATGTTGAAATTTCGTTTGGATGCATTTGAGAAATGGAAGAAGATGGATATGCCGGATTGGGCCTATTTAAAAATTCCTCCAATCGACTTTCAGGAGATCATATATTATGCGGCACCTAAGAAGAAGCCTGAGCTTGAAAGCTTAGATGAGGTTGATCCTGATTTGCTAGAGACATTTAATAAGCTTGGCATTCCTCTGGAAGAGCAAAAAATGATGACTGGTGTTGCTGTTGATGCAGTAATAGATAGTGTGTCAGTAAAAACAACCTTTAAAGATACGCTGGCTGAAAAAGGTATCATTTTCTGTTCATTTAGTGACGCGGTGAAGGAACATCCTGACTTAATTGAAAAATACTTGGGCATGTCGGTTCCTGCAACAGACAACTATTTTTCAGCACTAAACTCAGCCGTTTTTTCAGATGGCTCGTTTTGCTACATTCCCAAGGGTGTTCGTTGCCCAATGGAGCTTTCTACTTACTTTAGAATAAATGCGGCAGGCACAGGGCAGTTTGAGCGAACGCTAATTATTGCTGATGAAGATAGCTATGTGAGTTATCTCGAAGGATGTACTGCTCCTATGCGTGATGAAAATCAGTTGCATGCGGCAGTTGTTGAAATTGTTACAATGGATCGTGCCGAAGTGAAATACTCAACGGTGCAGAATTGGTATCCCGGCAATAAAGAAGGTGTAGGAGGGGTTTATAACTTTGTGACTAAACGAGGTATTTGCAGGGGAGAATCTTCTAAGATTAGTTGGACTCAGGTTGAAACAGGCTCTGCTATTACATGGAAATATCCTAGCTGTATCTTAATCGGGGATAACTCAGTTGGTGAGTTTAACTCTGTTGCTGTTACAAATAATTTTCAGCAAGCAGATACTGGCACGAAAATGATACATATTGGTAAAAACACGAAAAGCACGATTATTTCAAAAGGTATTTCGGCAGGGAAGAGTGAAAACTCATACAGAGGTCTGGTTAAAGTGATGCCAGGTGCTTCGAATGCTAGAAATTTCTCACAATGCGATTCTCTTTTACTTGGATCTACTTGTGGTGCACATACGTTTCCTTACATAGAGGTAGGAAATAAAACGGCTGTAGTTGAGCATGAAGCCACTACTTCTAAGATTGGTGAGGATCAGATCTTCTACTGTAATCAACGAGGAATTTCAACAGAAGATGCTATTGGGATGATTGTGAACGGATATGCCAAGGAGGTATTAAACAAACTTCCAATGGAGTTTGCCGTTGAGGCTCAGAAGTTGTTGCAAATTAGTCTTGAAGGAAGTGTAGGTTAGGAATTAAATTAAGAATTATCAATTTTGAGTGTCGTTCTTTTAGTCCGAAACTCGAAACCCGAAACATAAAATAACATGCTTAAAATAAGGAATCTAAAAGTTGCCGTTGAAGGCAAAGATATTTTGAAGGGAATCAACCTCGATATAAAACCTAGGGAAATTCATGCAATTATGGGACCAAATGGTGCCGGTAAAAGTACCTTGGGCAATATTCTTTCCGGTAAAGAAGGTTATGATATTCAAGAGGGTGAAATTACTTTTTTGGGTGAAGATTTGATGGAATTGGCTCCTGAAGTACGAGCAAAGATGGGATTGTTTCTCAGCTTTCAGTACCCGGTTGAAATTCCTGGTGTGCCTATGGTTAATTTTCTTAAGACATCAATAAACGAACACCGAAAATATAAAGGATTGAACCCTTTATCGGCTGGAGAGTTTTTGAAAATGATGCGTGAGAAGAAAGAATTGTTGCATTTGGATTCTCAGCTGACGAACCGTTCAGTAAACGAAGGTTTTTCTGGTGGAGAGAAAAAGAAAAACGAGATTTTCCAGATGGCGATGCTTGAACCAAAACTAGCTATTTTGGACGAAACAGATTCGGGCTTAGATATTGATGCATTGAGAGTTGTTGCAGAAGGAGTGAACGCCTTAAAAAGTCCGGAGCATTCAGCCATTGTTATTACTCACTACCAACGATTGTTAGACTATATCGTGCCAGATTTTGTTCATGTGCTTTATGATGGACGCATTGTAAAATCGGCAGGGAAAGAATTAGCGCTTGAGTTAGAAGAAAAAGGATACGACTGGATTAAAAAAGAATTGGTATAAAATGACTCAATCCGTATTAAATAAAACAGAAGTAAGCGAAAAATACATATCGCTTTTTCATGCAAACAAAGCTGTTTTGGATGAAGGTTCGTCGCCTTTGTTTAATCGGATGCGTGAAGTAGCAATTAAGCGCTTTGAAAGAGTCGGTGTACCCGGCTTTAAAAACGAGAACTACAAATACACAAACCTTGAGCGTGTTTTTGATAAGGAATACAGTCATGCTTTTCAGTACAAAAAAGTAGATGTTGACTTAAATGATATTTTCAGGTGTGATGTGCCCCAAATGGATACATCAACAATTTTATTGATTAATGGCTGGTATTATGCACGCAACCAACAACTGGAATTGCCGGAAGGTGTGGTTGTTGGAAGTATCCAGCAGGTCGCGAATGAAAAACCTGAATTGATTGAGAATTTTCTTAATCGTCAAGCTGCACTTTCAGATGACCCACTTGTTGCTCTTAACACTGCTTTTGCAAAAGATGGGTTTATGCTTTATGTGCCTGATCATGTGGTTATCGAAAAGCCAATTCAGGTGATTAACTTAATGCGTGCAGAGGATGCTGTATTTGCAACCCAGCGAAACCTGATTATAGCCGGGAAAAATAGTCAGGCTAAGGTTGTTTTTTGTGATCATACACTGAGTGCTTGCGAATTTTTGTCTAATACTGTAACCGAAGTGTTTGTTGGGGCAGATGCTGTTGTTGACGTTTATGCTATTCAAAGTCAAAACAATCAGGCTAGTTCGATAAATTCCACCTTCATAAAACAAGAAGAGAGATCGAATTTGTTGACAGGAGTTGCAACTTTACATGGTGGATTAATTCGCAATAACCTGAAAGTTAGCTTAGATGGAGAACATGCAGAGGCAAAGATCCTTGGAATGTCGTTTACAGACAATAACCAGCATGTAGACAATTACACAAATATTGAGCATAATAAGGCGAATTGCCTGAGCAATCAGTTATATAAAAATGTATTGGATGAGAATTCTGTTGGTGCTTTCACCGGACGAATTCATGTGGCACGTGATGCACAACAGACAAATGCATTTCAACGAAATAACAATGTGTTATTGTCTGATTCTGCAAAGATGAATACAAAACCACAACTAATTATTGATGCCGATGATGTGAAATGTAGCCACGGTGCAACGATTGGTCAAATTGATGAGGATGCGTTGTTTTATATTCGTGCTCGTGGAATAAACGAGTCAGATGCCCGCCTGATGTTGATGAACGCCTTTGCACATGAAGTGATACAGGAAATTCGGGTTGAACCACTTCGCGACCGAATAGATGAATTAGTTGATAAGAGATTACGCGGAGAACTGGCTCGATGTCATTCTTGTGATCAAAAATAAATCGATATATTTTGTCTGATTATTGAGAGCTTCACTTTTAGTGAGGCTCTCAATAATTCTAAATTAATTGCCATGATCCTAGATATTGCCCGCATACGTAAAGATTTTCCGATACTTGACCAGCAGGTCTACAATAAACCGTTAATTTATTTGGACAGTGCTGCTTCATCTCAAAAGCCAATACAGGTTTTAAAGAAAGAGGAACAATTGCATTTGGAGTATTATGGCAATATTCATCGTGGGGCACATTTTTTGGCAGACAAAGCAACAATAGAATATGAGGGCGTTCGTGAGCAAGTGAAAGGATTCATCAATGCCGCTTCAATCGAGGAAATAATTTTTACCAAAGGGACTACAGAAAGCATCAATTTGGTGGCTTTTTCTTTTGGCGAAGCTTTTATCTGCGAAGGTGATGAAATTATTGTTTCGGAAATGGAACACCATGCCAATATTGTTCCTTGGCAAATGATGGCTGAACGAAAGAACGCAAAAATCATCATGCTCCCTTTCTCGGACGATGGCCGACTGCAAATTGAAAAACTGGATGATCTGATTAACGAAAAGACAAAACTCATTGCGGTTGCACATGTGGCAAATACGCTGGGAACAATCAACCCGGTAAAACAAATTATTGAAAAGGCTCACCAAAGAGGCGTTAAAGTTCTGGTTGACGGGGCTCAGGCCGTAAAACATATTCCGGTTGATGTACAGGACATGGATGCCGATTTCTATGTTTTTTCAGCGCACAAAATGTATGGTCCCAATGGCGTTGGCGTACTTTATGGGAAGAAAGGACTGCTTGATCAAATGCCACCGTATCAAGGAGGTGGTGAAATGATCTCGGAAGTGAGCTTTGAGAAAACTACGTTTAACGAGCTTCCCTATAAATTTGAAGCCGGAACACCACATATTACCGGCGTGGTTGCTTTTGGTGAGGCCATCCGTTATCTCCAAAATATGGGTGTTGCCGTAGTGGCTGAATATGAGCACCAATTGCTGGTATATGCAACAGAGAAACTACTTGAAATTCCGGGCATGATCATCTACGGAACACAAAAGGAAAAGTCGGGAGTTATCACCTTCAACATAGACGGCATTCACTCATTTGATTTGGGAACTTTGCTCGATAAAATGGGTATTGCCATCCGTACCGGTCGCCTTTGTGCCGATCCGGTTATGCAACACTACGATGTGTCGGGGACTATTCGCGTTTCATTTGCTGTGTATAATACTTTCGAAGAGATTGACCAGTTTATTGCAGCACTAAAAAAGCTGATGGTGATGTTAAAATAAAAAAAGCAGGAGACCTCTAAATTCCTGCTTTTACCTTCTCCTCTTTCCTTCTCTCTTTATTAAATCATTTGAAATGCGCCATAGGCACAATAACGGGTGCATTTCTCGCAATTGGTGCATTTGCTTTCGTCAATGGTTGGTGCCTCATAAGGTGATTCTTGGCTTATTGCTCCCGTTGGGCAAATATTCATCATCGGGCAAAAATGGTTCTGTGGACAACGTTGTTGAAGAATGCTAACCTTTCTCATGTTTATTTCGGATCTATATTTTTTAATATTCCAAGTCTTTTATTGAAGGCTTGTTTGTTGGTAGAGATACTGAAACAAGTTCTGGATGACTTAACTAACGGGCTGACTTAGTTCGCTAATTATTGCTGGTTGTTGACCGGATTACCGATGCCAGTTGATCGGCCTGCATTACGCCACTGCCGCTCCATTTTTTTTGCCCATTTTGAAAAATCATCAGGGTGGGTACACTGCGTACCTGATATTTGGCGGCAATTTCTTGGTTTTTGTCCACATCAATTTTCAGAATGCGGACATTTTCTCCCAATTGCCCTTTTACCTGTTGAAGGATGGGTGTCATCATTTTACAGGGCTGACACCAGGTTGCATGAAAATCGACTACAACCGGAGTGTTTGATTTGATGATATCGTTAAACGTTGCCATTTTCTTCTACTTCTTTTTTCCTAAATAAATCGCTTACAAAAAAGCCCATTAACCCTCCATACAATGAGCTGCTTTCCCAATTTGATTGGATGGGACATGTGCCAGAATTACAGCCAATGTAATACCAGTAAAGGAATCCGGCTACAACACCAACTGAAATACCAACAAATCGCCATTTATGTTTTAATATGAATTGTTTCATCGCTTTATTTTTCAACAAAATAACAGAACCTGAATATTCTGCAAAGTGACTTGCGTCACACAAGTCAATAATTGGACTAAATAATGTGCGAATGTTAAGAAATGATATGTCTTTTTAGAATGTAAAGGGTAGGTTGTTCTTTAGTTGATTAAGCCGGAAAAATCAATTTCGTTGCGGCCGAGTTTCACCAGCCCTTTTTGCTCCATCTTTTTTAGCAAGCGCGAAATTACTTCACGTGAGCTGTTTAGCTGAAAGGCAATGTTTTGATGTGTGCCATAAAATGTTCTTTCTCCGGTAGCTTGAAATCGGCTTTCAAAGAATCGTTTCAGGCGTTCGTCCAGTGCCATAAAAGCGATGGCATCTATAGTTTCCAACAGCTCGTCAAAGCGTTTTCTGTAGGCGTACATCATATACGTTTTCCATGATGAAAACTGAGTCATCCACTTGTCGAGACATTCCACCGGAATGCGGATAATCAGGCTTTTTTGTTCGGCTATTGCGCTAATGTTGCTTTGTTGCTGACCCATGCAGCAGGTGAGTGCCATGCTGCATGCCTCTCCGGGGTTCAAAAAATATAGAAGTAATTCTTGCCCTTTGTCATTGTGGCGGATCACACGTAGGCTGCCTTCCAAAACAATGGGAAAAGATTTGATGTACTGACCTTCGCGTAATATTTCTTCGTCGGTCTCTAATTCGTATACGAAGCCATTTCTTTCGATTTCATCAATAAGTTCTACCTCAAAAAATGGGAAACGCGTATTTAATATGGTCTGAATGTCAATCATACAATCACAAAGATAACATTGTATAACTTTCTATTCATCTCAATTGTATGATCGTTACAGCTTGCCAGCGTTTCTACCCCTAAATCCCCTAAAGGGGAATTGGAGTTAGCATTTCTGTTATCGCTAATTATTAAATTGGACATTTACACTTCCACCCGAAGAATGCATGTAGACAGGTATTCCACCATTGTTCATGGACCCTTTTACTCTATTCTTTTCAGAGCTTCCCGAGAAGTTGTGGAGTTCAATATTCACCCTGTCTGAGCGTAAATCCAGATCAAGACCAAGTTTGTCTCCGTCCTGAATGACTGCATTAATTCCACCTCCACTGGATTCAAGGTATAATTCCTCAGTTAAATTACTGACGTTAACGTGTACCGACCCTCCACTGGATTTGGCTTTTACTGCTGGCGTTTCTCCCGCAACACTAACACCTCCTCCACTGCTAGAGGCATCTACTTTGCCGTGGATATTGTTGAGTTGGACTCCTCCTCCCGAACTATGTGCGAAAACACTGCCACGTGCATTATCAACTGTAACTCCACCCCCGCTCGAACTTAAACGGATATTACCGTTTATATTTCTGGCTTGAACACCTCCTCCTGATGATTTTGCCACAGTGGTTCCTGAAATATTATCTAGTTGAACTCCTCCTCCGCTACTGGAGAAATCATGTGTGCCTTCCACGCCTAATATTTTCAAACCACCTCCACTGGATGAGACATTGCACGACATTTCACTTGGTAATAAAATGGTTAATGAAATACCAACATTGATATTGATCAGAAAATTGAATAGTGACTTGCGTTTAACATTTGCTGTAATTACAGAACCTCTTTTTGAAAAAATAAGTTCAAAATCTTCTAGTACCTCATCCAACTTTGGGTCAGATGGAGACAAAAGTTTACCCCTTTTTCTTACAAACGCCTGTATTTCAACTTCGTTTTTATCATGGGCTTTCACAACCACTTCTCCGCCTGATGACGAGGCATTTAATGCTCCAGGCTGGTTCATATCAAAGGTCTTTATGATTGTAGGAGTCCTGTTTTCCTGAGCAATTCCATTGCAAGAAATCAGTGTTGTTATCAATAAAATAATCAATAAAAGACCTAAGTTTATCCGAGTTTTCATAATGCGATTTTTAAAATAATGATTATCATATATAGAAGACGCATAATATGCTCTCTTGTTGCAAGTAATATTCGTATTTCAATCCCGATGCAGAAATTAACATTTCTGGCTTATATTTTCCCAATTTTGTTTCATCCTTAAATCCTCCTCTGAAGGGGACTATGAGTCTATCTTTTATTCATACCGCAACGCTTCCACCGGATTTCTCGTAGCTGCCCGCCAGCTTTGCCAACTAACCGTTAGCAATGCAATTCCCAGTGCAAGCAATCCGGCTAGGACAAAAATCCACCAGCTTAATTCTGTTTTATAGGCAAAGTTTTCGAGCCATTTTGTTAAAATATACCATGAAATTGGAGTGGCCACTACAAAAGCAACTGCAATCCAGACCACAAAATTCGTGTTAAGCAATCGAATAACTTCTGAAACTTTAGCTCCGTTTACTTTTCGTATCCCGATTTCCTTAACCTTATTCTGGCTGGCGATAACAGCTTGCCCGAACAGACCCAAACAGGCGATAAAGACTGCCAGAACAGTAAAAAGATTTAGGATTTCTGCAATCTGGTTGTCTTTCTGATATAGTTTTTCATAGTCCTGATCGAGAAAGTAGTATTCGAAAGGAATTCCGGGATTGTTCTCGGCCCAGATTGATCTGATGAAATCCAGGGTTTCAGTAACATTCCCATGTATTCTGAAAAACAAAGAACTGAAATAGGATTCAGAGGCTTCGTCGTTGTATAGGTGAAAAACCTGAGGATTGATTTTTTCGTGCAGCGTTTTGAAGTAGGTATCTTTGATTACTCCAACGATAATTCCTCTTTTTCCATAAAGTGCAAACTCAGCACCTACCGGATTATCCATCCCCATCAACCGAACTGCTTCTTCATTGACAATGTAATTTTGCGTATCTCCTGATATTTCATTTGAAAAGTTACGGCCTTTTGCAAACTGAACTCCCATCATATCAAGATAATGATTGTCAATGCGAGTGGTTTCCATACCTACCGGATTCGTTATATTCTGATTTTTCCATTCACCATTTTGTTTCCATGATATTCCGACAGTACCGTTGATTTGCCTGAATGGCGGACAGTCTTTTAAACTAATTTCACTGATGTTTGAATTTCCGGTTAGTTCTTGTCTGATTACCGAAATCTTTTCACTGATGTTTCCGCGAAGATAAGTGTAGGCAATCTGGTCGGTCGTAAATCCGAGTTTTTTGTGATTTATGTACTGCATTTGTTTATTTACACCAATAGCTGCGATAATGAGAAGTACCGCAATCACATTTTGAAATACAACCATTCCGCGCAGGATGCCAGATTTCCTTTTGTTGTATCGGTTCATTAGTTCAATCGCTTTTGCTCCTGAAAAAATGGTGGCAGGATAAACAGTGCATAAGATGAAAGTTGCAAAAAAAACCAAGACTATTATTCCGGCAAAATCCGACCTGAAAATCTGTTCCCCGATTTGTTTTTCAAACAATGTCTGAAAGAAATTACGAAGAATTCCCAGCGAAATCAGTGATAAAATAAATGCTGCCAAAACCAGCAATCCATTTTCTGCCAAGCTGTTTGTAAAAACAGATATTCGGCTTGCCCCACAGACTTTTTTAATTGAGATGTCTTTTTGCTTTTGGACTAAAAGTGAAACTGTCAGGTTGACAAAATTGATGCAGGCCAGTATTAATATAAGCAAAGCCACAGTGCTGAAAATATAGAGATACCGGTAATCACCCGTTTCACCAAGCCGGTTATTGGTGGCATAATCCAGATAAATTGTTTTTAATGGTCTTAGGTAAGCCTGAAGTCCGCCATATTTAACATGAGGCATTCCTTTTTCTTTGGCGATGCGGGTGATCTCTTCAGCGGCATCTTCCGGATTACTTCCGTTGGATAGTAAAATGTAAGTGCGAAAATTTGGGTCACCCCACTCCAAACCGCATAAATGATATTCCTCCAGTAATTTTTGCGGAAGGATATAATCGAATTGTATATGCGACTGCGAGGGAACATCCTTAATGACCGCCCCAACCGAAATGTAATCCCTTCCTTCAATCTGAATTTCTTTGCCGAGAGGATCTTCGGAGCCAAAATAGCGTTTGGCAAACGATTCGGTAATGACTATGCCATTTACTTGGTCGAGCGCATTTGCCGGATCACCTGAGATTGGTTTAAAACTGAAGATTCGGAGCAGTTGCGGATCGGCAGTTAATCCGTTTTCTTCAAAAAACATGTTGTCTTTATACCGGAATGAAAATCCGGGAGCATTTCTTACCCGGGCGGCATATTCGATAGCTGCGATGTCATTTTCGATAATTGGAGACAATGGATTAGGAGTTCCGGCCATAGCCATTTCACCTTCCTGATTTTTGAAATTTAGTTGGTAGACATTGGCAAAATTGGTGTTGAATTTATCGTATCCGGTTTCATTATAAACCCAAAGCGAAATAGCCAGAACACAGGTTAATCCAATCGTCAACCCTAATAGGTTTAGTGAAGTTAATAATATGTTCCTTAGTATGTTGCGGGCAATTATCTTTACGATTTTCATTATCCAATTGAATTTATTCTTATTTTGATCTGGTTATTTTTTAAAGCTTCCTTCGGAGTAGTTTCTAATCCACAAGCCAATTCAACCTCTTTTTGTTGTGTTGATTTGTTTGACTTCCAGAGGAGGCTTTTCTGCATCGTTAACAAAGACTTTCACTTCAGTATAGTTAAATACGATTGTGGCATGAAATCAGTCTTCAGGATCAGGCACTGGCGTAACGGTATTCTCATAAACGCCTGTGAACATCAGATAAATCAGGTGTAAAGGCCTGCTGAGCTTCAAGCACAGAAGTATTCCCCAATAACAGAAAAACGATAAGTGTAGATCTTTTTTGTTTCATTGTTTTAGTTTTTTGATTATTCATACCTCAACGCCTCCACCGGATTTCTAGTGGCCGCCTTCCAACTTTGCCAACTGACGGTTAGCAGCGCAATTCCCAATGCCAACAAACCAGCCAGAGCAAATATCCACCAACTCAGTTCGGTTTTGTAGGCGAAATTTTCGAGCCATTTATTCATGGCGAAATAGGCGATGGGTGTGGCAACGACAAAAGCAATAGCAACCCACTTTATAATGTCTTTGTTGAGCATGGTCATTACCTCGGAAACAGTTGCGCCATTTACTTTGCGAACGCCAATTTCTTTGACTCTTGCTAACGAAATTAACCACGAAATTGAAAACAGATTGATTACACTTATTAAAATAGCAACAAGAATAAACATGCGGAATATTTTTACCAGTTGAATTTCTTTATCAAACTGTTTGTTGTAGTAATCCTCTACAATTAAATATTCAAAAGGATAATTCGGGAAAGTGGTGTTGAATTTCTCGTTAATAAATGGGATAACAGAAGCAAAATTGGCATTTGCTATTTTTATGGAATAATTTCCCCAAATCATGTTTTCTGTCCAGTTGATGAGAATAATGGGTTCGTGTTTATTTTTTGCATCGCTGAAATCCACATTTTCTAAAACACCAATAATCGGGACATCAAACTTTTGTATTCCGCTTTCATCTTCCATTTTCAAAACCTGCCCTATCGCCTCATTCGGATTCTGAATTCCAAGCGACTTTAAACAGGCGCGATTGATGATGCAACCATTATTTTCGTCTGCTGCTCTTTGTGCATGAAAAGTAGCCCCCGCCAACAGTTTAATGTTATAGTTGCTAATGAAGTTTTCGTCGGCTACAATAATAGCTGCCTTTCCCCCCATTCCTGTTTGAATTTCTGTAAAATTGAAATTGTATGCGGGCAAATCCCCAGGGATTTTATTTGAACTTGAAAAACCTAAAATGGAACTGTGTCGTAATAATTCGTTCTCGAAAGCCTCTAGGTTATTGATTCGTTGTGAAGTTTTACTAAGGTTTTGTGGCACCTTAATTACCATTGTATTTGTCACATCAAAACCTTTGTCTTTTTCAATCAGAAAATTTACTTGCTTATTCATTCCTGCAATTCCAGCCATAATTGCAATAATTATTACAAACTGAGTCACAACAATTACTTGACGGAATGAGATACCTCCCGAAACCGGTTTGTATTTTAATTGAAGTAATTCGAGGCTATTAAACCGGCTAATTATAAATGCAGGAAGAATTCCGTTTATTGAAATGCTTAAAACAATAATTGTAAAGAATATCCCCAGAAAGTAGCTACTGGTAAATACGGGCTCTAAAAAAATACCGAATTGATTCCTCATAAAAGGAATAAGTGACCATCCAACAAACAACGATATGGTAACTGCCAATAAATGAAGGATGAACGATTCTGCCAACGCAGACCATACAATCTCTAGCTTTGTTGCGCCATTAATTTTTTTGATTCCTGTTTTTTTCGCTGAGTTAATCATCTTTGAAAAAGAAAACTGGATATAATTAAACGAGGAAGCTGCAAGAATTAATATCCCGATAATGAAAATGAGAATTACATAATCTGCCTGCGAATTTCTCCCCAATTCATTTTTCAACTCCGAATAAAGATGAATGTCAGTTAACGGTTGAAGATGGTATTTATGTTGAACATTATTTTGTTCAAATTGCGTTTGTTTATTTTCAGCTACCAGCTCGTTAATTCCTGATTCTAGCTGACGAATATTTGTATTTTCATTTAATCTCAGATAGGTATAAAATCCGGTTTCACCCCATTGTGCCTTTGCCGGTGGGGGTAGGTTCATCTCGTCGTGAAACGAAAGTAAAACATCGGCATTAAAATGAGCCTGTGCAGGAATATCCTTGTAAACTCCTTCGATGATATATTCGTAAGCCGGATATTTAAATAGAATTTGCCCAATCGGATCGGTGTCTCCAAAATACTTTTTGGCCGTTTCTTCTGAAATAATTGCAACGTACGGACGAGTTAAAACATTTGATAGGCTACCTTGTATTAACGAAATTGAGAAAACCTGGAGAAAACCCGGAGAAGCGTGGTAGATATTCTTATTCGTAAAAATTTCGTTGCCTATTTTATATTGCGGATTGTTTGTTCCGGTAATAAATCCTGCCGCTTCAACATGCGGATATTGCTCTTTTAGCGTTGCTGCTACTCCGCGCTCGCATTCGGGAATAGAAAGACTCAACTCATTATTATTGTAGATATCAGTAGTTACCCTGAAAATTCTATTATGGTTGGGGAAGACTCGGTCAAATCCTTTTTCGTAAAAAACATATCCCGAAACAAGCATAAATGTGATTAACCCAATACAGAGAGATGAAAGAAGAAAAAAAGTATGTCTTTTTTCTCTGATTAAGTTTCTAAATGCGATTCTGAAATGATAATAGTATTGCATAATATGTTTCGTTCTATTCGTTTTTTTCAGTGAGGTCTTCGCCTCAAATGAAGCTCTGACTATTCATACCTCAACGCTTCCACCGGATTCCGTGTTGCTGCTTTCCAACTTTGCCAGCTCACGGTTAGCAGCGCAATTCCCAATGCCAGCAATCCTGCTAGCGCAAAAATCCACCAACTGAGTTCGGTTTTGTAGGCAAAACTTTCGAGCCAATTGTACATGGCATACCATGAAATCGGCGTGGCTAGTACAAAGGCTATGAATACCCATTTTGCAAAGTCTTTATTGAGCATAGTTAGTACTTCTGAATCTTTTGCACCATTTACTTTACGGATACCAATTTCTTTAATCCGCCTTTGTATCGAAAATGAAGCAATTCCAAGTATTCCCATACACGCAATAATTACCGAAAGAAGGGAGAATAGTGTAAGAACATTACCTGCTTTCATTTCTGCCTTATATGCGGATTCAAGTTTGCTATCCAGAAAGTAGTACTCAAAAGGTTTATCTCCAGATAATTCATTCCATTTATTTGTGATAAAGCTCATCGCATCTTTGGCATTTCCTTCGGCTAATCTTATTGTTATGAAATCGTAGTTTTGATTATCGACAAAACGGATTAAAATTGGATCGAGGTTTACCTTTAATGGGTCGTGATTAAAATTCTTAACGACCCCTAAAATAGGAAAGGATTGATTATTCCCGATGATACGGTTACTTAACGGATCATTAAGTTTCATAAGTTCAACCGCTTTCTCATTTAAAATCATGGCAGGTTTATCGGTGCTGTTGAATTTTCTTCCGCTAAGAATTTTCATCCCATAGGTGTCGAAATAATCTGCATCCGCAAAAATTGTTTTTAATACAAACTGTTGTTCGGGTGGATATCCATCCACGTTATATCCGGTTATATTGGTGTATTTCCCCCCGGGATATACATCGGAAGTACAAAGATTAATGATCTGTGAATTTTTCTTTAACTCGGTTTTAAAAACTTCCTTTTTATCGCCTAAGTCGTTTGCCCCTTCGATGACAACAAGCTGTTCGGACTTGAACCCTAAATCTTTGTTTAATAGAAAATCAACCTGTTTCTTAACAAGAATGGTAGCTACAATAACCACGATGGCAATGGTGTATTGAAATACAACTAAAGCAGAACGGGTATTAAATGCTTTCTTAACCGGTGATATTGATTTATTACTAAGAATTGAAATTGTATTTACACGGGATATATAGGCTGCCGGATATAGTCCTGATATAAAACTCAATATCATGACCAGTGCAAATACAAGGAGTATAAAATACCAATTATTATAAATTCCTTCATTAATATCGATAGCTATGTAGTGATTAAAAAGTGGGAGTGATAATTTTATAAGAAGTATTCCAACGATAAATGAAGCTATGCTTATGAGTATTGATTCGGTTGAAAATTGCCGGATCAACATGCCTCGTCTCGCCCCATTTGCCTTTCGTATACCAATTTCAACAGCTCTGGTATCGTAATAAGCTGTTGACAGGTTCATGTAATTTATACTTGCAATAAACAGTATTAAAATCGCAATGATGGAGAAAAAAATTACATATGTTTTATTACCGTTTGTCTCTAATTCGCCGTAGAAATTAGAATTCAGATGAATTGCCGTTAATGGCTGAAGATCAAGTTTGATGTAATTGCCAGCTTTATTAAACTGTTCAGTACTCATTCCAAAAGACTGAGTCATTAAATTGACGATGTAATTTTCTATTTCCTTTAATGAATTATTTACATTGTTTTGAGAGAAGTTGTTTTTTAATAAAACATAGATTAGACTGTTAAAATTATCCCAATTATTGTCGTTCTCCATGTAGGTAGCTATGCTGAATTGCATGTGAGAGTTTGAAGGCAAATCTTCAATAACTGCTGATATAACAGCCGGGTTTTCCCCATTGGTCAGCAATACTTTCCCCAATGACTCTTCGTTGCCAAAGTATTTTTTTGCAATTGATTTTGTTATGACTATGCTATTTTGTTTGGGGAATGGATTTTCTGCATTTCCTTCAAGAAATTGGAAATTAAAAAGCTTGAAAAAACAGGAATCGGTAGCGATAACTTTTTTCTCTTTGTAGTAATTATTATCGTATTTATAAACCACATTTTGATAAGGTGTCATGATGGTTGCCATTTCAACTTCAGGGCAACTTTCAGCTAATTTTAAAGCACATCCTGAAGGGGCGTAGCAAATATTAAACTCTTGTCCGCCCATTGACGCATCAGACGTAATCCGATAGATATTTTCATGTTTTTCATGAAATTTATCAAAACTCGATTCATGACTTACCCAAAGGAAAATCAATACAGAAGATGCTATCCCAAAGGCTAATCCAAAGATATTTATCAACGAATAATACTTTTGTTTAACCAGATTTCGGAACGCTATTTTTAAATAGTTTTTAATCATCTTTCAGGATTTAGTAAATGTTGATATACTTCAACATTTAAATTTTATTCATACCTCAATGCCTCCACCGGGTTTCTTGTTGCTGCTTTCCAGCTTTGCCAACTCACAGTTAACAACGCAATTCCCAATGCCAGCAAGCCTGACAGGGCAAAAATCCACCAACTCAGCTCTGTTTTGTAGGCAAAGTTTTCGAGCCATTTGTGCATAGCGTACCAGGCAATTGGAGTTGCAATTATATTGGCTGTTAAAATCCAAAATACATAGCCTTTGGAGAAAAGCATCATCACATCAGGAATGGTGGCTCCCAGTACTTTGTAAATTCCAATTTCCTTAGTCTTTTGTTCAATGGTAAAGGCAGTAAGGCCATACAATCCAAGACAGGCAATAAAAATAACGAGGAACGAAAAATATTTAAAAAGAGTTCCCATTCTGGCTTCTGAGACGTAATTGGCTTTCAGTTTTTCATCCATAAAATAGTATTCGATGTTCTCATTCGGAAAATAGGTCTTCCATGTTTTTTTAATATAATCCAGACTTTGAGGCATTGAGTTCGGTTTAATTCTCATCGATAAAACCCTGTAACTTCTATTCATGTTTTCGGGTTCTGGAATATGAAAAATAAGTGGTTCAATTTTGTTGTGAAGCGAACTAAAATGAAAATCATTAGTTACACCAATAATGGTTCCCTTTCTCCCCCACATTGTCAACTCTTGACCTATTGGATTTTCAAAGCCCATTTCGTTAGCAGCAGTTTGATTGATTACAAATCCATCGGTGAGGTCAGTTGCAAAATCACGAGAATAAAACCTACCGGCATTCATTTTTATACCATAAGTTTCGGCAAATTCATCGTCAACATCTAAAACCCAAGTGTTAAATATTTTTTGTTTACCTGGCCAATTAACATCCTGAGTAGAACTCATTCCAGCTGCTTGCATGTTTTCCGATCGTGAAACATTTAATACATTTCCACTTAGCAGCATTTCATTTTTAAAAGCTTCATATTTATTGCTGATATCATCTTTTATTGTCGCACATGCAACGTATTCTTTATCATATCCCAAATTAATGCTTTGAATAAATTTAAGCTGATTAGAAACAGCAATTGCGCCTATAACGATGAGTATGGACAATGCAAACTGGAATACAACCAGTCCTTTTCGAATGTTTATACTCTGTGGAGAGGAAACAAATTTTCCTTTTAAAACCTTAATAGGTTGAAAACCCGATACAAATAATGCCGGATAAATGCCTGAGATTAAACTTGTCGATACAATAATTCCTAAAAGAGTTAGAATAAACAGCGGGTTGGTATATGGGACAGTGAGCGATTTTGCGGATAAATAATTGAGAACCGGCAAACAAATTTGAACCAGGAGGATAGAGCAAAACAATGCTACAGATACCAAAATAAATGTTTCTCCAAAATATTGCTGAATAATTTGTCCCCTTTTACTTCCCAGTGTTTTTCTAATGCCTATTTCTTTCGAACGTTTTAATGAAAGTGCATTGGATAAGTTCATGTAATTCATGCAGGCAATGAGTAAAATGATTGCCGCAATAGCACTAAATATATACACATATTTGATGTCTCCTGTTGTGGTGAAAAATCCAACATTACTTGTGTTTAGATGAATTTTAGTGATAGGAAGTACGGAATAGCTAATATTTTCTTCAGAAAAATGGCCCTCTTTACAAGCCAATATTTTTTTCTCAAGTTGAGTGCTTGATATATTATCTTGAGTTCGAATATAGGTGTTTACAGAAAAATTGCCCCACACATCCCACTCTGCTCCAAAATAATTCATGAATTCAATTGGAAGAATGAGTTCTGACTGTATATGCGAATTATGCGGGATGTTCTCCAATACACCGCTTACTGTCAGTAGCTTTTTCTGTCCAAACGCTGTGATAGAAAATGTCTTTCCAAGAGCTTCCTCCCCGCCAAAATATTTTTGACTCATTCGTTCTGTAATCACTACAGAATTAGGATCGGAAAAGGCGGTAGAAGGATCGCCTATTAAAAGAGGAAAGGAAAATACTTTAAAGAATTGATTATCGGCCATTGCAATTTTTTCAACAAAACTGTTCTCTTTGTATTGAAAAAGAATATTAAACGCTTCGGGAAGTTGCCTAAAACAAGTGGCTTCCAAAACTTCTGGTAACTCCTCTTTCAATGCAGGAGCCAACAATTTTGAAGAAACAGCTGAACGCTTTCCACTTTCTTTTCGAAATACAATATGAATATTATCGGCATCTTTATGAAAATTGTCAAACGATAATTCATCCTGAACCCAAATTGTTATTAGGATAAAACAAGCTAATCCTATCGCGAGTCCAAAAATATTGATGAGTGCATATTTTTTATGGTTCATCAAACTTCGAAGGGCGATTATAAAGTTCTTTTTTATCATGGCTGGTTTCTTTTGTTAATTTGTATTTTCGATAAATTGACCTGTTTTCTTATGGCTATTTATAATGTCTTTTTTTCTGTTACTTTCTTTTTTGAATTCTTATTCATACCTCAATGCCTCCACCGGGTTTATGCGCGAAGCCCTGTACGATTGGTAAAGTACAGTTGCCGAAACCAAAAGTGCAGCTAGCACAAAAGTTATTGCAAACAGCCCCCATTCAATATTGGTTTTAAAGGAAAAGTTGCTGAGCCACCTGTTCATCACTAAAATTGTAAGCGGAATTGAAAGGATATTGGCAACTACTACCATTACAAAATTCTTTCGGATGAAAGAGAACACAATTTCCTCTTCTGAGCTTCCGAAAACCTTTCTTACTCCGATTTCTTTGGTTTGGCTTTTTGCAACATACAGCGTTAACCCAAACAGCCCGAAAGAAGCAATCAACAAGGAGAACAGTGAGAATATTGAAACAATTACGCTCAGGTTTCTCTCCTCGGTATAAATTTCTTTTTTAAATTCTTCAATGGTTTTATAATTAAAAGGCTGGTCTTGGGCGACTTTCCCCCATTCAGTTTTGATTAAAGGCAGAAGATTTTCCAGAGTACCCGGTTGGTAATGAACAGCCACCTGCGAAACATATGCATCGGATGCAATCATCAGTAACGGCGGAATATCGCGGTGAAAGGAGTGTAAATTAAAATCTTTCACTACTCCGATTACTGTTCCTTCTACTACGTCTATGTGTTTCCCAACTGGGTCAGTTAATCCAAGTGCCTCAACTGCTTTTTCGTTTAGCAAATATGCCATTTCCTCATCACTGCCGAACTCACGTGAAAAACTCCTTCCTTCAATTATCTGTATCCCCATGGTTTCAACAAAATCAAAGTCAACTGCTAGAAGCTCAATCGGTACTTTTTTCGACTTGTCATCAGGAAGCTCCATAGGATAAGGCCAATAGTTAATCATTGGCAAAGCTTCTATCGCACCTCCGGCTGAAATAATATTTGGATAAGCCTTAATATTGGTTATAAATGCTGCGGAATTTTGAGAACTCCCCCCCATATTGACAAACAAAATATCCTGATTGAAATAACCCGGATTTTTGTTGAGAGCATATTTATATTGTGAACGAATAATTAAAGTACTTGATATGAAAGAGCAAAATATTATCAATTGAACCACAATCAGTGCAAAACGAATCCGTGATTTGCGCTTCCCGCTTAATACAGGATTTTTTAAAATACTGATTACGTTTAACTTTGATAAAAATGACGCAGTATAAAGTCCTGATACCAACCCAATAAACAAGGTAAGTGTTACATAAATAATTACATAAATGGGGATATTTGATTTGATAATCAGCAATTTGGTTTGAAACAACTCTTCGGCAAAAGGTTTCCCAAGCCAGGCTAAAAATAAGGCAACGGGTAAAACCAAAACGGACAGAATTACCGACTCGTTCAGCAATTGTTTTCGAATAGCTTGGGCACTGGCACCGCTGGTTTTCCGAATCCCGATTTCTTTTGCCCTGCCTGTTGATACAGCTGTTGAAAGGATGACGTAGTTAAATGCTGCAACAATGATTATGAGAATGGCAATTATTGAAAAAATGCGTATGTTTTTCATGTTTCCCTTCGGGGCTCCACTATTAATTTCCTGTGAGCCTAGGTACATATCAGGTAAATTTTGAACGGAAAAATCAGATCGATCTTTTTCGCCATACACTTTTTCTTCCAACGACCTGAACTGTTCATCAAGCGAAGCTATATCAGCATCTTTATTGAGTAACAGCCAGGTTTCCCAATAGTCTGAATTCCAGTTCGTTTCGATATCCCTAGCTTTAATTAGTTGGTTAAGTTCCTCCAAGGGCCACATTGAATTGATAAAACAATCAGCCTGCAAAGTGGAGTTAACCGGAATATTTTCAAAAACTCCTTTAACTACAAAAACTTCTTCCTTGTCGTTTGCCAAAGCAATAAGTTCTTTTCCAATTGGGTTTTCGTCGGGAAAAAACGTTTGGGCTTGTTTTCGCGAAAGGACAATCGAATTTGGTTCATCCAAAATATTTTTCTGTTGTCCGGTAACCGTGAAATCGAAGATTTTAAATATCTCAGAATTGGAACCAACCGCACTTGGAACAGGTATAAACTCTTCGTTGAGTTTAATACTAAATTCCCCCATATTCTTTGTTGTTGCTACATAATTTACCTGCGGAAATTCGTCCTTTATACTTTTTGACAGTATATAGGGTGTTCCGTCGTCAGTTATCTCTAGATCGACATTGTAATTTAAAATCCGGTAAATCTGCTTTCGGTTTTTATAGCAAGAGTTATAGCTCAGTTCGTTTATTACAAATAATAATATAATGAACGATGCAGCCAGAGCAAGCGAAAGCCCAATGATATTGATTCCGGCAAAAAGCTTGTTTCGCTTTAAAAATCTAAATGTGCTTTTCAAATAGTTTCTGATCATTGTTTTTTATTTTGCTTTGCGCAAAGACTATAGAGTCGGAATATTTGTCTTTTCCTTTTATCTCCTAAAGTTCAGGGATTAGTTCCCGTTCAATGGATTGTTTCTGTTTTTCAGTAATAATTTCTCCGTCAAACAGGTTAATAATCCGATGGGCAAATGAAGCATCTCGATCTGAGTGGGTCACCATTACAATGGTTGTTCCCTCGCGATTGAGTTCGGTTAGAAGATTCATGACTTCAAGGCCGTTTTTCGAATCCAGATTACCAGTAGGTTCATCTGCAAGAATAAGTTTAGGATTTGCAACCAGTGCCCGACATATGGCAACACGCTGTTGTTGACCACCGGAAAGTTGCTGCGGGAAATGCTTCCGGCGATGGCTAATTTTCATTCGTTCCAGAACAGCTTCAACCATCTGTTTTCGTTCTGATGCTTTCAGTTTTAGATAAATAAGAGGAAGTTCCACATTTTCATACACATTCAGTTCATCAATCAGGTTAAAGCTCTGAAATACAAAGCCTATGTTTCCTTTTCGTAAATGAGTTCGTTGCCTTTCCTTTAAAAATGAAACATTAGTGTCATCAAAAGAGTAAGTACCATCACTCAGGTTATCGAGCAATCCAATAATATTAAGGAGGGTGGACTTTCCACAGCCTGATGGTCCCATTATTGCAACAAATTCACCTTTTTGAATGTGAAGATTTACGCTGTTTAGAGCTGTTGTTTCGACTTCTTCGGTTCTGAAGATTTTTGTTAGGCTTTCTGTTTTTATCATAGTGCTAATATTAATTCAGGGTTTTCATTTGAAAATCAATTTATCATTATCGCCAAAAAGTTCATACGATGAGGTAATCACACTTTCCGACTCATATAAGCCATCCATAACTTCATAATATTGAGGATTTTGTTTGCCAATTCTTATTTCCCTTTTTGAAGCAGACTGACCTCCTTCATCCAGCACATAAACCCATTGCCCGCCTGTGCTTTGGAAGAAACCCCCACGAGCCAGCAGTAAAGCACTCTGGGTTTCCCCGAGCTGAAGGGCAATATTATAGGTTTGCCCTAATCGAATATTTTGAGGCATTTCTCCCACAAAACGGAGATCGACATCGAAAGTGCCATCTATCACTTCAGGATTTACTTTTATTATCTCAAGGTAAAAAGTATCTGTTTGGCGAACAAGAGTGGCCTGTAGTCCTTTTATTATCCGGTCAATATAATGCTCATCGATTTTGGCTTCGATTTTATATGAGCTTAACACACTAATTTGCCCTATTTTAGTTCCTTTTAAAATAGATTGTCCCAATTCAATATCATCCATACTAAGCTGTCCATCGGTAGTCGCTTTAACTTTCAGATTATTTAGTCGTTGTCGTATTCTTTCAATTTCAATGGTAATCTGGCTCTTTTCATTTTCATGCATTAAAGAGTCAATTCTTAATTGTGCAATCATTAGCTCTTGCTTGGCCACTGCCACTTCGTAGTTATTTTTTGACGAAAGAAGGTTCTCATCAGAAACACCTCCTTTTTTATGAATATCTGCATTCTTTTCATACAACCGTTTTGTTTCAAAAACTTCATTGCGAAGAATCAACAAATCACGTTTGCTGTTAATTACATTTCCCTCAATTTGTAAAAGCTTATTTTTTAGTTCATTGGTCAGATATCTAAAGCTATTGTCTTCATTCAGGAAGTCCATATTCAACTCATCATTTGTTAGCGTAAAAATGACATCCCCTTTTTTAACCATATCTCCCTGTTCAAAGAAACGTTGTTGTACCCTTCCATTTTCCAGAACTTCGAGATAGACATTTGATATAGGTTCAACCTCTCCAATTACATTTATATAATCCTGAAAAGATCCTTCGGTTACTGTTGATATTGAAACCTTTTCTTTTTCGATACGAAATGTACTTTCATGATCCTGTAGGATGACAAATGCAAATACCGAAAGCAGCAAAATTGTCCCAACAATGTATCTCCAGTATTTTATTATAATCCATCTTTTATCTTCTATCTTTCGATCCATACTCATGCTAATAACTTTTTACTTTTGGTTATACTCATTTGTGCCAAAAACATGCCATTGGCTTTAAGTGGCTGGTGTGATGTTAGTTGTGTGGTTGAGTGTTATGTAGGGTGTAAAAAACTTTGACAGAATGTGTAAAAATATTTGACACACTTTTTGATCCCAAATACTGAACATGTAAATTTGATATTCATCCAGAAATTAGAATAACAGGCATGTTAAATGGAAATATTCTTATCGTAGATGATAACAAAAGCATTTTGAGTGCTTTGGAATTTCTGTTGCTAGATGAATTTAGCGTTGTTAAAACAATCTCAAGCCCTAATCAAATACCGACCCTACTTCGTGAAAAAGATTTTGATGTGGTATTGCTAGACATGAACTTTACTGCCGGAATAAATAGTGGCAATGAAGGGATTTATTGGCTCAAGCGTATTAAAGAAGAAAAACCGAATGTTGAAGTTGTTCTAATTACTGCTTATGGTGATATTGAACTAGCAGTGAAAGCACTTAAACAAGGAGCTGCAGATTTCATTTTAAAACCCTGGGATAATGAAAAATTAAAAACGACTCTTCGAAATGTTTATAAATTACAACAGTCAAGAAGTGAAATCAAGGAATTAAAGAAGAAACAGTCGGCACTGAAACAAGAGATTAATAGAAAGAAGCACATCATTATTGCTCAATCACCTCAAATGTTAAAGGTAATGGGGCTAGTGCGCAAAGTTGCTCAAACCGATGCCAATGTATTAATTACAGGTGATAATGGAACAGGGAAAGAGCTAATTGCTTTGGAATTACACCGGCTTTCAAAGCGATCAGACGAAATCATGGTGAGCGTTGACATGGGAGCAATTAGTGAGACCCTTTTTGAGAGTGAGTTATTTGGTCATGTAAAGGGGGCTTTCACCGATGCACGGGAAGACCGGGTTGGCAAAATTGAGAATGCTAACAAAGGCACACTTTTCCTTGATGAGATTGGTAACCTGCCCCTACAAATGCAGCCCAAGCTTTTGAGTGTTCTGCAAAACAGGACAGTTACCCGAATTGGCAGCAACAAACCTGTCCCCATTGATGTTCGATTGATAAGCTCAACAAATAGCAGTCTGCCGCGAATGGTTGAGGAAGGTACATTTCGGGAAGACCTTCTTTACCGGATGAATACGATTCATATTGAAATTCCACCTCTCCATGAAAGGGAAGAAGATATAATTGCATTGTCTGAATATTTTCTGAAAGTTTACTGTAACAGATACAGAAAAGCAGATATGAAAATAAGTGAGCATGCTCTTTCAAAATTGATTCACTATAAATGGCCCGGAAATGTTCGTGAATTACAGCACACAATAGAAAAAGCAGTTATTCTTTCCGAAAAGAATATTTTAAAGGCTGATGACTTTTTCTTCAATAATATCTCTGGCTCATCTTCAGATATGCTTAATGGAACGCTAGAAGAAATGGAGAAAAAGATGATTTTAAATGCACTGAAAAATAATCCTGATAATATTACTGCTATTGCAACTAAATTAGGGGTTACCAGACAAACGCTATACAATAAAATGAAGCGCTATAATCTTTAATTCATCATGGCAAGTAAAAATCTGTACTTAAATATTATTTTTCGTTCATGCTTAATTACTATTTGGGCAGTACTTGCAGGCTGGCTTGTTTTTCATGAACAATTCTATTTGTGGAGTATTGTTCCTTTCTCCTTGATCGTTATCAGTACAATTAAGCTTATTCAATATTTAAACAGAACAAATAAACAGATCGCGTTTTTCTTTGAAGCTGTTCGTAATGATGATTTGAGTTTGAGCTTTCCAGAAGATACCGGGAATAAAATCTTAAATGAACTCAATCAAAATCTCAATCAATTAAACAGTTACATCAAAAAGGTAAAGATTGAACAGAAACAACAGGAACAATATTATCAGGCAATTTTGGAGTATGTCCCTATTGGGGTGATATCCTTCAATAAAAATGGGACTATCTTTATCGCAAATGCATCGGCCAAAAAACTTCTTAATTACGAACATCTTTCACACATCCGTCAGCTTGACCGAATTGATCGTCGACTTTATTCAATTTTAAAGGAAATCCAATCTGGAGATCAGCGGCTTGTGAAAGTACGAGTTGGGAATAAGGATATCCAACTTTCACTGAAATCAACCCAATTTAAAACCACGGATGAACTATTTCAGCTATTAACCATACAGGACATAAAGACAGAAATTGAGCAAACGGAACTTGAGTCATGGATTAAATTAATAAGAGTTCTTACTCATGAGATCATGAATACAATTGCTCCAATAACATCTCTTTCTGAAACTATCCTTGGATATTACAAGAATGAAGAAGTAGATCAATGTTCGGAGAAAACGATAACGGGTACGATAAAAGGACTTGAAATTATTAATGATAGAGGAAAAGGATTGATGCGTTTTGTTGACTCATATCGAAAGCTGACACGTCTTCCCAACCCGAATAAGAAAACAATTCGCGTATCAGATCTTTTTGGGAAGATTATTCCATTAATGACGAATAACTCGGATGTTGAAATAGAAATTAAATCAATTGTTCAACCCCAGGATCTTGAGATATTAGCCGATGAAGAACAAATATCTCAGGTAGTTATCAATTTATGTAAGAATTCAATTGAAGCTCTAAAAAATTCGGAGAAAGGGAAAATAATTCTACAGGCAATGGTAGTTGACTCAGGCAAATCACAACTTATTATCTCAGATAATGGAGCAGGAATTGCTGAAGAAAATATGGATAAAATTTTCATTCCATTTTTTACAACCAAAGAATCAGGTTCCGGTGTTGGATTAAGCCTATCAAGACAAATTATGCAACTGCATGGTGGTAGCTTAACAGCACGCTCAAATCCAGGTGAAGTGACATCGATGATTATGACATTTTAAATTACACTCAGGTTCCATAAAAGTGCTATTCTAAATAGCAGAAAAAAACCGGGAACGGAGTCCCGGTTCTGTATAATTAATAGTTTGTTGCTTCCAACTCAAAATAGGCTTGTTCGTGCTCGCAAGCCGGACATTTCTTTGGTGGTTTGGCTGATTCGTGCAAGAATCCGCAAACGCGACATTTCCAGATTACTTTTCCTTCTCGTTCAAACACTTTCCCTTCTTCAATGTTTTGATAAAGTGTACGATAGCGTTCTTCGTGGTGTTTCTCAATTTTTGCAATGGTTTTGAAAACCACGGCAATTTGCTTAAATCCTTCTTCTTCTGCAATGCGTGCAAATTCTGGATAGAGGTCTGTCCATTCTTCATTTTCACCATCGGCAGCGGCTTTCAGATTGTCGAGCGTGGTTCCAATAACTCCTGCCGGATAGCTGGCAGTAATCTCAACCATTCCGCCTTCTAAAAAGCGGAAAAAACGCTTGGCATGGGCTTGCTCATTAATTGCAGTTTCCTCAAAAATGGCAGCAATTTGTTGCAGTCCTTCTTTACGAGCTTGCTTGGCAAAAAATTCGTAGCGGTTTTTGGCCTGTGATTCTCCGGCGAATGCTTTTAGTAAGTTTTGTTCTGTTTTCGTTCCAACGATTGAACTCATAAAATAAATGATTTAAAATTATTTATGTTGCTTTTATTGACTTTGTCAAGTTTCGTTGTTCAGCAAAAAAGGCATAAGTGTTATGATCCCTTTTTCAATGGATTATGATTCTTAAAAGTATAAGAAAAAATGAAAATTAAGTGTAATCAGTTTTGTTTGTCTGATTAAATAATCAAAAATTAAAGATCGGCAAAGAATTGAAGTATGTCCTATTCATAGTCTCTAATAGAGACGGTGATTGAATATCCACTTTATTCAGCATTAAAAATTAGAAATATGGTCGGGTTCATTTGTAGACTAAACTATGCCGGAGTTACTGGTATTTTTTCCATGTGTTTTTTCAATACCTCTATTAATACATTTAATCTGGTTGGTTTAGTGATATACTCAGCAAAACCGATCTTGAGCGCTTTTGATTTATCTGTTGGAAATGCGTATGCACTTTGCGCTATAATTGGAATGTTTGCTCGAAATTTCAGAATTTCTTCTGCAGCCTCAAACCCATCCATTATAGGCATTTTAATATCCATTAGAATGAGGTCGATATTTTCATTGTTTTTGCAAATCGTAACAGCTTCTTCCCCATTTTTTGCACGGATGGAATTAAAGTTAATGCGGTTTAATGCGGTATTTAGAAATAGGAAATTTGTGTCGTCGTCTTCAGCAACTAAAACTGTCTTTCGGTGAAAGCCATTCAGCTGATTTTTTCCATTTTTTTGTGCTTTGTCTTTGTTAAGTGGTACGTAAGGAATGGATAAGTAGAAGGTTGATCCTTTTTCTGGTTCAGATTCAATCCAAATTTTCCCGCCCAGAAGTTCAGCATAAGCTTTTGATATGGCAAGACCGAGACCCGTCCCTCCATATCTCCTCGATAACCTGATATCAACTTGCCTGAACCTTTCAAAGATTATTTTATGGAATTCTTTAGGAATGCCTATCCCGGTATCTTTTACGTAGAATACTATGTTAGAGTCATTGGTGATTGATAATCCAACATCAATGGACCCAGATGGCGTGTATCGGATGGCATTTGTTACCAGATTGGAAAGTATTTGCTGTAATTTAACTCCATCGGTGAGGCATTCAATTTCTTCCTCGGGAAATTTGATATTCAGCTCGAGATCCGAATTTCGCTCTAGGTTGTAATGAAATAATGATGAAAGATTTTCAGGTATTGAGTTAGTATTAAAAGGTGATATTCTTGCTTTTACCTGATTGGTTTCCAATTTTGAGATCTCAACAATATCAATAATGATTGCCATTAATTGTTTCGTGCAGTTTTCAATTAAATTTAAAAAATTTAGCTGCTCATCTTTTTCAAATTCCTGCGATCTTAGCATGTCAATAAAGCCAATAATACCATTCATTGGCGTTCTTATTTCATGAGAAATGTTTGCCATGAAGGCTGATTTTAGCCGGTCATTTTCTTCTGCTTTTTCCTTTGCTGTATTTAGTTCCTTTGTTCTTGTTTTTACAAGTTCTTCCAAGTGGTTTCTATATTCCTCTAATTCATTGTTTTGGGAGGTGATCTCATCTTGTTTTTCTACAAGCAATTCATTGGTTTTACGAAGTTCTTTGGTCCTTTTTTCAACTTTTTCTTCAAGGGAGATGCTCAATTCTCGAAGCTGTTTGTTTTGCAGCTCAAGTTGATTTTGTTGAGAATAGCTCTTAATAGCTTGTTCTACAGTAAGTATTAAATCGCTCGAATCCCACGGTTTCGAGATGAGACGGTACAAGTTTGCTTTATTTATGACGTTTGTAACCCCCTCAACTGTTGCTTGCCCTGTCAACAATATCTTGAGTGTGTTAGGTGATAGTTGATGTATCTTTTCTAGAAATTCATCCCCTTTCATTGTGGGCATAATGTAGTCTGAAATGATTAAAGGAATTTCGAATTTCTTAGAACGAAGTAATTCAAAAGTTTCGATGGCCTCCATTGCATTTTCTGCTGTTTCAATGATGAATTCATCGCCAAATGAATTCTTCAATTCGGTTTTTAAACTATCAAGAATAATCTTCTCATCATCCACGCAAATAATGATCCCTTTTTTCATCTGACTAGGTTTTAGATTTTCAACAATCCAGATTCTATGGTCGAGAATAAGTCATATCTGCTCCACGGTTTTTTAAGACACCTGAATAGGTTAGCATTATTTTTTGAGTTTTCAATGCTCTCTTTGTCAGCATGTCCCGTTAGCATGATTTTTAGAGTTTTTGGATATTTACGATGAACTTTAACAAGAAAATCGTCTCCTTTTATCACTGGCATTTGCCAATCTGTGATTATTACAAGGTTTGTTTTCTCATCACGCATAAGTTCATCAATTATTTCCAACGCTTCTGTGGCACTTTCAGCAGCTTCATACATAAAGGCGTTGCCGTAACGCTCTTTCAGTTGAGTTTTAATACTATCTAAGATGATTTTCTCATCATCAACACAGAGAATAACATTTTTTACCATGGCAATATGATTTAGTGTTTTCCTATATTTTCTGATTCTTCGGCAGGCAAACCAAAAAAGTTGTTTCGCCTGGTTGGCTACTTACCGAAATTTTACCTTCATGTTTTTCAACTATTCTCTTACAGATATCCAACCCCATTCCGCTACCTTCTCCGTATGGTTTTGTACTATAAAAAGGTTTGAAAACATTATCAATAATGTCTGGTGGAATTCCTTTGCCACTATCTGTAATCGCAATGCATATATCATCTTTCTCGTTGCGAATTTTAATTAATAGTTTGCCTTTTAGCTCCATGGCATAAAGGGCGTTGTGTATTATGTTAGTCCATACTTGGTTGAGTTCGTCAGGATAACAATGTATTTTCGGAACATTCTCATAATGCTTGATAACCTCTATGCCTTGTTTTAACTGATTGTGATATAAAGTCAAAACGGTTTCAATCCCTTCTTTTATGTCAGCCAGTTCTTTTTCATCGGAGTTTCCTATTCGTGCAAAATTCTTCAATGCAAATACAACTTTTGTGGCTCTGCTGGCGGCAAATTCTATGTTATTTGTGCTGCGTTGAAGTCCGGTAATCATATAGGCCATCTTCAGAATAGACTCGCTATTTTCGGCTTTTAATAAGGTTAGGTATTTCTCAATATTTTTATGGATTTGCATATCCACCAAAGTGTCGGCAATGGAATATGCATTCTCGAGATTGTGCCTTTCTAATGTTGAAATGATTTCTGTTTTATAGGCTCGTTCTTCTTTGGAGGTAAGCATAAACTGACTTCGCAAGGAGTCTTCAATCAGTGTGAAAAAAGGCTCTTTCAGGTTTTCTTGTAATTCGGTTATAAATATTAGAAAATCCTGAAGGATTGTATTTAAGGAGACTTTTATATTTCCAACTGACGATTGGATTGCTCCAAGTGGTGTGTTTACTTCGTGGGCAACACCAGCTACCAACTGTCCGAGTGCTGCCATTTTTTCGGCATCTATTAATTTGCTTTGTGTCTTTTTTAGATCGTCTAACGTTTGGGTTAGTTCTTGCGTTTTTTGCTTTAAAGCTTCCTCTCGTTCAAATATCTGGCTAAGCATATTGTTATACTCATCCACTAAGATTCCAATTTCGTCGTTCCCCTCACGCTTAACTCTTAGAGTATAATTCCCAACAGTAGAAATTTGTTTGGTTGCGGAGGTAAGTTTCAAAATGGGGCCTGAGAGAATTCGCTGGAGGTATCTCGCAAAAATGTAGCTTAGAAAAAGGATGCCTATAATTAGAATAACCATTGTGCTTAGATACCGTTTTATCCGATCTGCTAATTCATTAGTTGATAGCTTTAAAAAAATTGTTCCTATAAATTCTTCTTCATAATATATGGGTTGAGTGACAAATAAACTGTTATTCTCAAACCAACTTGTCGATTCTTGATTTTTAGGGGTTGGTATTATTTGCGGCTTATCTGACTTGTAGAATTCTGCAAACACTTCATTTTTTGCATTGTAAACGACCCCTGCTTCAATGGATGGGATGGTTTCTAGTTTGTTGAGGGTTTCAATGGCATTTTCAGATACATCAAACGCAAGTGGTACGGCACAATATTCACCAATGAGATTTGCATTAATAATGGTGTTGTTTTGCAAATCGCTTTTTAGATTAGCTATGTTGCTAACAATTACATAGGTAAAGCCGATTAACAATGAGAATAATGAAACCAACTCAATGATAAGTATCAATTTATATTTTATTGAAAGGTTTTTTAAGAAATTCATATGTACTGTATTCGTATTTTCTGTTTGTTTCTTTATCGAGCAACCAATTTCTCAGTTTTTTGTATTATTTAGATTCAAAGATGGTTTGAATGATGTAGTCAATCCCTTCATAGTTACATGATACTAACGTGTTGATATATCCGGGTGTAATAGATTCAATTTTTAATGCTGAAACATAAATATCTCCCATGATCGGGTAGGTAAAAACGAGAGGCTGGCTCAATGATAGTTCTGTTTGATTAGAACTTAATTGCCATGATGCTTGCAAGATGACATTGTCATTTTGGTCATATTGAAAGAATGACCCGTTGGTGTTGTATTTGTATGAGTAATTTCTAACACTGTCAGCCTCCAATTCTAGAATGTTTGACACAGCCATGCCACCCACCAAGATTACCGGGTTTATGGTTTTACTCTTTACAACCCAAGTGTCCTGTGTCAATAATTCATCATTCGTGAACGTTACATCATCTTTTTTGCATGAGTAAATAAAATTTGCTCCAATGATGATAATGATTGCAATTGTGAATCTGATTTTTGGGTTCATGAATCGCATACTGTGAGATTTTAGTTCTAGATTTTATAGTTCCCAGTTAAGCCCAATTAAACATGATGTTCCGATCTTATCCGTAAATCCAAACTCCCGATGTTCTCCCAAAATGTTTTTAAAATTGACATAGATCTGTGTCTGTTTCCCGATATCGTAGGAAGCTTTTGTGTTCAGTATTGTGTGTGCTTTTATAGTCATATAATTATCCCACGAAACGCCTGTGTAGTCCGAAATAATATTGAAGAAAGGAATTCCTGCAAAGACCTGTTTTGTGTACAGATAACCATTCATATTTATATTTAACCGGTTGTTGACGCGATAATTAAGCATGAACCCGCCATAAAATGTGGGGGTTAGCTTTTCACTCCAAAGCGTAAGGTTAATATTTGAATAAGTTAATGCGTCAATTGTGTTGTCATCGTTGTTGAAAGAAAGCTCAGTGTTGGTTGTGTTGTACTGAATTTCGGTTATGCCGGTAAGTTTTGTTTTTTGAAATGTCCCTTGTAGTTGAAGATTAATCCTGTCCGAAGGAGCATATTTTAGCATAAAGCTCATCCCGATTTGATTTGCCCCAATGTCTTGATTTTCAAAATACATATAAGCTTTTGCATAGCCTGATCTAATCGAATCCAATTGATTCTCGGAGTCCATTTGAATGGAAGAAAATATTTCGCGATATTCATTGGATGGGAGAAGGTTACTTATTTTCTGTGAAAAAACTTCAATATCGAGATCTAGTTTTGAGTTGAACTTCTTTCTCCAGTTAATTTCAAAACTTGTATTTGTAGGGTATTTCTGATCCTTCTTCGCAAGAATATATTGCTCAACAGGAATATCTACTGGGTTTGTATTGCTCGTAGGTTCATACAAATAGCTGAAATTCATCTTGGCATTAAGATAGGTGTCGAAAATAAAAGGGGAACGGTTTGCTCTGGAGATTGTCGCACGAACCAAATTGTTCTTATTAATTCGGTAAGTCGCGGCAAGTTCGTAGTTTGTAAAATAGAACTTATTAACATTAAATTTATCGGTTCGTATTCCTCCAATTAACCTGAGTTTGGACGTTGGTTTCCAGTCTGCGAGTAACGACCCGGCTACGTTTGTCATCTCTCTGTCTTGATCTTTAAATTGATAGTTTAACACAGATAGATCAAAAGGTTCATTATAAGTTATGGGACTATTGTAATTTAAATATTTAAAGCTAAGCCCCGGTCTTAGGCTAATATTGTCAATGTTTAAAAGGTATTCTAGGGTGAAATCAGTGTTTGTATATTTAAATGAATTTCCCGGATTACTGTTTAAGTCTTCTCCGGACGATACGTTAAACTGTCCAAATAAATTATTTAAATCTAGCTTGCCAGAGAAATAGAAACTTGAGGAATTATTTTGAGATAGGGGAGTCGCAAAATTTAAAAACCCGGGTTTCTGTGCTTGAGATTTCTGTGCACCTAAAGCAATATTTAAATTCGATTGAGTATTTAGTTTATATTCGAAGAAAAGATTTATCCCCATTTTCTGCTGACTTACTCCGATGTCATACTGTGTATTTAGAGAATCTCTAAAATCGCTATATTCCCATGTTTCATGAGTTGTGGGATCTTTTTCCAGCGCCATCATTATCGATAAATCATTATAAGAAGAATACTCGGAATCATTCCAATTGTAATACATATTATCGAAGCGGTGTTGTTCTGAGAAATTACCGGAAATTGTGAGGCTAGTGTTATCATTCCAGTTGTAGCCAATATTTGTATTTAATTTTTTAAAGTTGTTATTGCCTATTGATGCGTTTGCAAAAGTATTTAGTCCCTGTTTCTCGGCATGAGAGGTAATAATATTGATTACACCTGTAGCGGCATTGGCTCCGTATAATGCAGATGCCGGGCCTCGAACAACTTCTATTCGTTCAATATCATGAATATCTATAGGCAAGGTTTCCCAAAAAGTACCTCCTGAAAAATAGCTGTAGACAATCCGATTATCGATCATTACTAAAGTGGTGGAATTGTATGGAAGATTGATGTATGCATTTTTTGTCATATCATCAAAACCACGGATGTGCACATCATAATTCCCCGGGGTCACTTCCCTTACTATTACTCCCTGAGAAAGACGCAAGGCTTCCATTATGCTTGTCGATCCAGAATTTATGATATCCTCCTTTTTAATAATTGTTACAGATAGAGGAGTCTCAAATAGATCTTCAGGTTTCTTTGATGCAGTAGTTGCCACATCAACATTTAAAATTTCATCTAATGACATTCCCGTATACACATTCTTTTCTTGTCCCATTGTGTAATTGCAAAGGATAAGAAAGAAAGCCGTATAGAGCACTTTAGTTGTAACTGCCATTCGCTTCTTTTTTGTTTTTTTTATCTGAAAAAAGTGTTTCAAAAAGGTCTTTATATTTCTCGGAGGTTTTAACGACCGTATCAGTATCGATCAAATCATTTGGACTCATTAACGATTGAACATCGGTTCCCGGAGCGACTGAATTGTTGGCAATTTTATCACTAGCTAAAAATGGACTTGGTATTTTTTTCTGCATATTCATTATTCCTAATGGTAAACTTTCGAAATTCTAAGTATCTCGGAAGAAATCGTCTGTCCTTCCTGTTCCATTGACGTTAGGTTTATAAAAATTTTAGGTTTATTGTTTAGCAATCCAAATGCGAGAGAAACATTGCCATTTTCAGCATATTGAGATATGCCTGACACTGAAAGTACTTTGTGTTCTTTGCAGATTTCAGCCGCAAGTTGTAAGCCCGGCATAAAATAGACTATGTCGGTGTTCTTGATTGAAGTGTATAGCTCTTCCAATTTGATGGCTTTAATGTCGAATGATTGATCTAAATCCTGAATCATTAAATCTTTACTCTTCTGTGAAATGTTGTCGTAAACAAGCAATAACCGGATGGGGTTTTTGTCGGAAAAATTAGAATTGAATTTTAATACTTTTGGCAAGAGTGCGGCCTGTATGTTTTCAGGAACAGGCATGTTTTGGGCAGAACAATGTTGTATTGAGGTAGTGGCAAGTATGATCAGAAAAACCCACCAATAAAGAGCGTAATTAGATGTCTGAGATCCAAACTTACTAGTCATAAAAATGGCCCAATTGTAATTTCCCTTTAAGTTATGCAATACGCAAGTATTAAAACATTGCAAAATGGCTGAATGACAGCAAGATATGAACAGGTGTCTGTTGATATTTATAGGATATTTAAAAAACGCGCAAATGGCGTTGTTGTCTAATCGCCTGTATGTCAGTGCTTAGTCTCTATTCCTTTGTGTTGCCGTTAATCATTAGGTTGTTTATCCTGTTTTTTCATCCCCTGTTTAGTTTTTGCTTTTATTGATGTTTTTTCAAGAATCATCTACCCCAAATGATTCCGATTATTACAACTTTAAACAGAGGATGGATGCAATAGCATTGCGGGATTGAGCATTAATAAAACTTTATCTGATTTAAGATAGTTATTGCTAGACGGTGAAAAATTACGACATTTGTGTCTTTAAAAAGAAATTGAATGACCATTGAAGAAGCACAACAAGAGATAAATGAGGAGTTTTCGATTTACGAAGACTGGATGGATAAATACAGCTATCTGATTGAATTGGGGAATGATTTGAAAGATTTGGATCCTCAGTTTAAAAGCGATCAAAACTTAATAAAAGGTTGCCAGTCTCGTGTGTGGTTGGTGTCCGAATTTAAGGATGGTAAAATATATTTTCAGGGAGAGAGTGATGCTGTGATAGTAAAGGGCTTGGTTGCCTTGTTGTTGCGTGTGGTTTCCGGGCATACTCCTGAGGAACTTATTGAAAGTGATTTGCACTTTGTTGATGATATTGGCTTAAAGCAACATTTGTCACCAACTCGTTCAAATGGGCTGGTGGCCATGATCAAACAAATTAAACTTTACGCTGTTGCTTATAACAGAATTTCAGGATAGGAGAATTGATATGGATGCTAGAATAGATCAGGTAATAGAGAAGCTAAAAGAAGTATATGATCCGGAAATACCGGTTAATATTTATGACTTGGGGCTCATTTATAATGTAGATGTTGATGAAAACAATAAAGCAAACATTATTATGACACTTACGGCTCCCGGATGTCCTGTTGCTGACATGTTGTTGGATGATACCAAGCAAGCCGCCCTTTTAGTTGAAGGAGTTGAAGATTGCCACGTGGAACTTACGTTTGAACCACCATGGGAAAAGTCAATGATGAGCGAGGAAGCCCGGTTAGAGCTTGGTTTTCTTTAAAAATATTGAAGTACCATTTGAATGCCCGGTAAAAACCGGGTATTTTTATATCCAGTAATCTGGAAAAACAGCATGGTGAAAAGCAACTATTCGGCACAAATTAAAAAGAAGGCTCAGGAACTTGGCTTTCTGTCTTGCGGTATTTCTAACGCAGAATTTTTGGACGAAGAGGAAAGTCGTTTTGAGAGTTGGCTTACAGGCGGGTTGCATGGCGAGATGGGGTATATGGAACGCAACTTGGATAAGCGACTCGATCCTCGGTTACTGTATGAGGGTGCGAAGTCGGTCATCTCTGTTTTACTGAATTATTTCCCGAAAGAGACACAGTTAGATACAGATGCTCCAATTCTCTCGAAATATGCCTACGGAAAAGATTACCATTTTGTATTGAAAGAAAAGCTCAAGAATTTGCTCCAATTTATTCAGGAGGAAATAGCTCCATGTAATGGAAGACCTTTTGTTGATTCGGCTCCCGTACTTGATAAGGCTTGGGCAGCCAAAGCCGGATTAGGATGGATTGGCAAAAATAGCAACTTGATTTCAGTTGAGCATGGCAGTTTCTTTTTTATTGGAGAACTGATTGTTGATCTGGAGCTGCAGCCCAATGAAAGAACAATACCCAATCACTGCGGAACCTGCACCCGTTGTATCGATGCTTGTCCGACCAGTGCCATTGTCTCACCTTATGTTGTCGATGCTCGAAAATGCATTTCATACCAAACTATCGAATTGAAAGGTGCGTTGGATGAGCCTCTCAAAGGTCAATTTCAGAATCGTGTTTTTGGTTGCGATATTTGTCAGGATGTGTGCCCATGGAACCTAAAGTCGGAGCCTCATAATGAGCCTGATTTTATGCCAAATCCCAAATTGCTGACATTAACCCGTGCAGATTGGAAGCAAATGGATGAATCTATTTTCAATGAACTGTTTCGTAAGTCGGCTGTTAAACGAACTAAGTTTACTGGCTTAAAAAGAAATATGGAATTTCTCTACTCGCCGGTTGACTCGGAATTGCCCGATGACTAAACATTGAGATTATGTCTCCCAAGCGATTTTGCTATAAAACAGTATTGTTTTCTCCGGTTCGAGGAGGAGTTTATGCGGCTTTCCCCTACAATGTAAGAAAGGAATTTGGAACAGGCAGATCAGTCCGCATACAATGTTGGATAGACGTTTATCACAAAAAAGAGGGAAGTCTTGTTCCGATGGGTGGGGGAGAACATGCCATTCATGTACGGCAAGAAATTAGGGAATACATTGGGAAGAATGAGGGTGATGAAGTAGAAATTGTTGTTGAAGAGGATTTAAGTCTGCGCAGGTTGGAAATACCAGAAGATTTCAAGTGGCTTTTAGAGGAAGATCCAGAACTGAAGAGAAAGTTTGAAAAGCTCTCATTTTCTTATCAGAGTGTCATAATGACACATATCAATGAGGCTAAGCGTGTAGAAACAAGGGTAAGACGCATAGAGAATATGTTGTCGCGTATTAGGATTGGGTTTTATCCCGGACAAAAAATAAGGGACATTGTGAATAATTAACAATCTGTTTGTCAGTTCAATGTGTCTCTTTTGCTAAATTTGAGACCCTAATTGCTTATTAACAGAAATGAAAGTCTATGAGAATGATTAATTTGACAAATCTGATATTTACATTTACCATGTTTGCGTTGTTTATTTGTACTAATCAAAGAACAACTGCACAAGAAATTTCCGACACATCTGAACCTTTAAGAGAAGAAGCAATAAATATATTTATTGATGGTGAACGCTTAGATATGAATTATGTTCGAGAACAAATACCTTATGCAAATTTTGTTAGGGATACACGGGATGCAGATGTATATGTACGTGAATCGAATCAAAGTACAGGTAGTGGTGGACGAACCTATACCTATGTTTTTGAAGGACAGGAAGACTATCTTAATATGAATGATACCCTGTCTATTTCTACGAGTCCTGATGATACCACAAATGAAAT
Organism: Prolixibacteraceae bacterium; assembly: GCA_963662675.2. Lineage (GTDB taxonomy): Bacteria > Bacteroidota > Bacteroidia > Bacteroidales > Prolixibacteraceae. The sequence continues at coordinate 61,943 of CAXXHP010000006.1, read as the reverse complement.
CCGAGAAAGTAGGACGAACATGCTGAAAATCGGATTGATGCGCTATGTCGCTAGAACACCTTTGTATACTGAAATTAAAATTAGCTCAGCGGAGGGGGCTCAACGACCTGAGGTTGAAGCTGTGGATAAATGGAATAATTGGGTATTTGAATTACAAACAAGACCCAGATACTCAGCTGAAGATAGGGTAAAATCACTTTCAATGTCTAATTCTATTGAGGTTTCAAAAATAACTCCTGCTATTAAGGTTGAGATTGATGTTCGTCACAGCACTTCTACCTCAAAATATACATTTGACGATGATACTTTTGAAGCTACTCGGAATTCTTTTTCTTTTGACAATCTACTTGTTTTTAGTCTAAGTGATCACTGGTCTGTAGGTTCAAAATTTGATTTTACAAGATCAACATTCAGCAATTATGATTCAAAATTCGAATTAATTCCGTCTTTGGAATATAATATTTATCCATATGCAGAATCTACTCACAGACAATTGAGAGTTTTATATGGCATTGGAGTGTCAATGAACAATTATACCGATACTACGATATATTTTAAAATCAAGGAAAACTTAATTCAGCATCAGCTTCAGATCGCTTATCGTGTGCAGGAAAAATGGGGGTATGCGAACTTATCGCTTGAAGGATCAAATTATATGCACGATTTTAGCAAGAGTAGAATTGAAATTAGTGCCAGTTTGAATGTGCGGATTACAAGAGGATTATCAGTGAATTTAAGCTCTAGCTATGCTAGAATCCGAGATCAACTTTCACTTCCTAAAGGTGAAGCGTCTGAGCAGGATGTTTATTTAGATTTGCGTGAATTAGCAACTGCATATGATTTTTCAAGTAGTATTGGATTGACGTACACTTTTGGCTCAATTTACAACAATGTGGTAAATCCTCGTTTTGGGAGTGGAGGTGGAGGACGACGATTCTGATAAAGAAATTTAGGAGTAACTAGTCAAGCTGCCCCCGATCTAAAATATGTTCGCTGCCGTACTACATAAATTAAAATTATAGTACATTTGAGCTGATTGTTTTTGAGGCGGGAGTAGCTCAGTGGTAGAGCATCAGCTTCCCAAGCTGAGGGCCGTGGGTTCGATCCCCATTTCCCGCTCAAAGATATAAAGAGAGCCAGATTAGTTTCTGGCTCTCTTTCTTATATGGGGCATATTTTTTTTGCAGCAAAAATGATTCTCTAAATAGAGAACTACTCCACTTTCGTTCGGTATAGCGAGTGATCAATAGTCGATGCCATCTTTTGAATATCCAAATTCGGATTTATAAAATGAGCCACTTTTTGGGCTGCTCCAACAGGATCTACTAATGCATCTGAGTAATTTATTCGCAAGACTTCAACATTGTGATGTTTGCTTTCCCAGTTTTCTACTTGTTTTAAGTTTTTAAGATATTGTTGCTCAATATTAAATGGGTAGGTGTCTTCGTTCACTCTTTTTACGCCATTTCTCACCAGCATGGTGTGTTGCGAGGTGACAACCTCTTTGATGTCACGTTCCATGAAGATAACCTTGTAAACATAGCGGGCAGGTAAGTGAAGCAGCAAATGTGAAATTACTTTTACCACTTTGCCGGGTGTGTCTTTTACCCACGAAGCATCACGAGCCAGAGATTTAACGGCTTCGTGTTCATAGTATCCTTTCGGGTTGCTTTCATCGGCAGCCCGTTGTTTGTCTGAGAAAATAGGGAATCCGGCGGCATCTAGCATTTGCATCATCATGGAAGTACCTGAACGGGGAAGCCCGGAGACTACGATAATGGGACTAACATCCAGATCTTTGATACGTTTCGCGATGATGGGCGAATCATTTTTTTTCTCCTCCATCTTTTTTTCACTTGGAAGAATAGCCTTTTTCAAATCTTTTTCTTCCAGAGATAAAGCTTTATCCGATTCAAATTCCAGATCGTCAAACCTTTCATCTTCCGGAGAAGTAATCTCAATGCCCCGTTGTTTGAAATAGTTCTTATGAATCTGCGACTTTTGTGGCGAATTCAAAACATGGTCATATATATGGATCAGGTAATTCCGGGCCTGTCCTAAGTTTGGATTCATATTTAATGCAAGAATAAAGGCGTTCTCGGCAGCATCGTATGCGCCAAAAAATAACAATGCTTCACCCAAATGATAATGTGCCAAAGGGACTTGATATGTAATGCCAATGGCTGTAAGCCCATGTTCAACGGCATTTTCATATTTCCCTAACTTGGTGTATGCCCGGTTCAGTCCATGATGGGCGGCAAAGGAATTTTCATCATATTCCAATGCATTAAGAAAGGATTCCTCCGCTTTTTTCCATCGCTTTAGTTTTAGCAGAGCATTACCAATCTGAATATTCAGTGATTTGTGTTTGCTGACTTTGGCAAGTTGGAGGTAGGTATTTAATGCTTGTTTGGGTTTGTTTTGCTTGATTAATAAATCGCCCTTCAATACTTGGAGTTGCAACAAGTCTGAGTGAGCTTGTTGTAATCTGTTAATTTGCTTGCGTTTGTTGTTTGACCATTCTTTTTTCTCTTTACCCTTGCTGTCATCAAGAAATTCTTCGGGCATTTTTTCTGCTGATATTTCTTTCAGATTATGTGTTGCCACGTAGTTCTTCTCATGTTCCTGAAACGCATTGATCAGTTCGTCTGCCTCATCAAGTTTGTTTAATGATAATTTACAATTGATTAATCGCAATGCAAACCGGGGCTGGTCTGGCTCTTCGGCGTAGAGTTCAGTAAATATTTTTTCTGCTTCGACTAGGTGAGACGCTCCAAGGTGAACCCTTCCCAAATTGTATTTTAGTTCTTTTACTGTTTTTTTAACAGCGATTTCCATGTTTTCTCCGGGCGCTTCAATATATCCCAATTCTACCAATTGGTTCAGTGCCTCTTGTGCAGCAATGGGGTCGTCCTGAACCTCGTCCGGAAGCATGCCTGCTTCGCCTTTAACAGCTTCCCATGAAGGGATCATTTCAATCTCTACTTCCTTTTCAAAAATCTGAACCAGTGGAGTTCCGTCCATATCTTGTCCAATAGGTAATCCAAATAAAGTAAGAAGAGTGGGAGTAATGTCTAGAAGACTGGCACCATAGATAATTTCATCTTTGCGAATACCCGGGCCTTTTGCGACAAATATGCCCAGGTCGCGGTGTTGTTGTGCAGGTCCGGCTGGCTCGTCCGGCAGGTGTTTTGGCCTCAGGTGGTCGGGGTGAAATCCATGATCAGAAATAACAATAACCGTAGTGTCTTCACCAGCCATTTGGATCATCCGGGCAAGCATCATGTCGTGAAAACGGTATCCGGCCTCAACAACTCCTTTTAATAGCTCGTATCTATCTTCAGGCATATGTTGCAAGCGTGGCGGATTGTAATTCATAAATCCGTGGCTATAGTGGTCAATAGCATCGAAATAAACGGCCATTAAGTCCCACTCTTCCATTTCCATAATGGCAGTGGACGCTGCTTGTATGGATGCGGCTTCGGCTGTAATTTTTGCGATGCTCTCCAAACTTTTGTCCTTGTCCTGATCTATTTTTTCAAAATCAGGAACAAATGGTTGAATGTGTTGAACGGTTAATTCTGTTGGTGGAATTCTGAAGTGGGCAAAAAAGTCAGTTAGTTCGGGTGGATGAACAGTTCCGGGAGTAATTGGCCAAACTCCCTGTTTGTTATAGGCAGCATGCTTGTAGTGGTTTGAGATCATGATGCCGTTGATCGGTTCTGCCGGGTGAGAGGGCCACCATCCCACCACGTTGCTTTTCATCTGATTCTGGGTCAGGATGTTCCAGATGGCTTTTACCTTGCGTGATGATGAAGATACAGGGCGTACTGCCTGATTGTTGGGATCCGGCTCTGAAAAGCCTAGAATACCATGTTTGTGCGGTCGAACTCCTGTGGCGATGCTTGTCCATAACATGGGAGAAAAAGGCGGATCGAGCGTGGAAAGGTTACCCATGGTGCCATTTTCAACCAACGACTGCATGGCTGGCATTTTGCCTTCATCCATGAGTTTATTAATTACCTTCCAGTCGGCGGCATCCCAACCTACAAGCAATACTTTTTTTGCTAAGCGCTTCATTTTTTATCTTGATTTTTTCCTTCTAAATATTTGCGTTTACTTTTTCTCCATTCAATAAGGCCAACGTGTCCTAAAGCCAATAGCCCAAGCGAGCCTTCATGAGGAGCTTCTATGATATTGCCCTTGTCATCTGTTAATTGTGACGGTCGGTCATAGAACGCTCGGAGCATGTCTGAGGTAATCAACTGATCTTCAGTTGGCATTTTTCGTTTATCCGTATTCTCATTGGGATGATCCATCGTTTCGTTGTTTAGCAGTAGGTTGTTCAAAAAAATCAAGGAGTCTATCTGTGGTCAGATAAACTCCTTTATTGATAAGGGTTAGTATAATTACCGTGTATTAATTCTCAACATTTAGTTTCCTTCGTGTTTTGTAAAAACCATAAAGCCCAATTAACCCGATTCCCAAGCCTGTAGCTAAAGGTGATACTGGAACGGCTGGTGTTGATGTTGTTTCTGCTCCTGCCAGAATCGCTGTGTTAGGAATGTCTTCGTAAGCGAAACGCACGATACTGCCCGCTGATCCATCAAATAAAGGTGTCGGATCAATCTGAATCTCAACCCATCCATAATACCAATTTGTGCCCCCATCATTTGAATACCGAACTCCCAGATAATTTGTTGTATTGGGAAGAAAATTACCATCAAAAGCCGAGGAAGCTTCCTCAGATGCGATGGTGTCATGATTAGAAATGGCCCAAACTGATGAAGTCGAAGATAAGGTTGGGCCAATTAGTCTTCCTGCAGGAAATGCAGCAGCATCTGCATCCGAGTCAAATGGGCCATAGTGGATCACCTGAAATTGAGTAGCACCAGTACCTAACGCAACCTGGACCGTTTCACTTGAACTGGAAGGGAAAGAATAAACATCTAGAACAATTTCGGCACCTCCAACTCCATCAAAATCAATATAGTGTGTTCCTGGGGTTAGACTGGCAGTTGTCGTTGTTGTTTGGATTGCCGCATTAGCCATATTTCCTGCCAATACCGTTGCTCCAGCAGCCATTGAGTACTTGCCAATTCTGTTAAGTAGATCGTTGTTTTTCATATGCGAATCAGTTAGTCAGTTTTGTAGCTTAAAGTAACATTTGTGCATAAAAGTAGGATGAAAATCCAGAATACCAAAAGAATGATTGAATTTAATGAGTTTTAAATCTGCTTGTTAGCTCATTTTTGACGTTGTAAGTCAGATTGTGGCTTTCTCGTTATTCAAATTAGGCTTTTTTCTCGTTTCGTTGTTTTGCAGAAGACTATTCATAAAACTTAGTATCATTACTGTGAATTAACTCTCGGTACTGAAACTTCTACGTTTTTTGTAAAAACCATAAAGCCCAATTAAACCGATTCCCAAGCCTGTTGCCAAAGGTGATACTGGAACGGCTGGAGCAGGTGCTTCTGTTGCTGCTGCACCTGTCGCTATCGGTGTGTCGGGTGTTGCTTCATATCCGTAATTTGCTAGGGTTCCCGCAGTTCCATGGGATGCGAAGCCTAAACTCCCCACATTTATTCCAATATATCCGAAATATGTCTCTCCCGATTTTACAAATCGAACGCCAATGTATCTGGTTTGTCCGGAGATGTCACTAAAATTACCACCAAAGGTTCCTCCGCTGTATGTGGAGAAAAGACGGTCGGATGAGTCCCAATTGGTGCTAGATAGTTGAGAAGAATTGACTAAGTGATTTGCTGGTAATGCGGCAGGTCCATCATTATCTGGTCCATAGGGGCCATCATGTAAGAATTTCATGGATGACACATCGCTACCAGCACTGATGCTTGCCCATCCATATCTATAGTATGTAGATGAAGACGTAGACCAGGTGAAGGTGGACAAATTGATATTAATTCTTGCATCCGGTAGTCCATTGCCATCAAAATCAATTTCATACGTTCCATCTGCCAGATTTGTATTGTCTGTTGTGACGATCACATTTGCGTTGGCCATATTTCCTGCCAATACCGTTGCTCCGGCAGCCATGGAGTATTTACCAATTTTTTTAAGTAAATCGTTGTTTTTCATATGCGAATCGGTTAGTCAATTTTGTAGTTTAAAGTAAAATTTGTGTGTAAAAGTAAAATGAAAAATTAAAACACCAAAAAAACTATGAAAAGTATTCGTGTTCGTGATGACTGTTATCTTGTTGTTAATGTTTGAAATAAGGTGTGGTGTTTTGTGTTTGTGGTAATATGTTGTGTTTAATTAGATGTTCTTAACTCTTTTCCTGTTATTTTTGGGAAAAATGTAAAAGAGAAATATGTTTCAGATAAAGGACATTATACCAATGATTCTTAAAACAACAATTGCAGCAGGGCAAGCGATCTTGGAAATCTATAAAACGGATTTTGAAGTTGAAACGAAATCTGATCAATCTCCACTTACCGTGGCTGATAAAGAGGCTCATCGGATTATATCTGCCGAGCTAAATAATACAGGATTCCCCATCTTAAGTGAGGAAGGTGATCATATCTCATATACAGAAAGAAAACAATGGGATAAATTTTGGCTTGTTGATCCGTTGGATGGCACCAAAGAGTTTGTAAAACGGAATGGGGAATTTACGGTGAATATCGCATTCGTTGAACAAGGTAACCCGGTATTTGGCGTTGTTTATGCTCCCGTTCTTGATGTTTTATATGTTGGATCGACAGATATCGGAGCATTTAAAATAGCTCAAGCTTCAAAAATCAACCAGTTTGAGTTTTGGCAGAATGACGCAGTTTTACTCCCGATAGAAAGACAGGATGATCGTTTTGTTATTGTGGCAAGCCGGTCTCATTTAAATCGTGAAACAGAGGACTTTATTGCTGATATGACAACGAAACATGGAAAAACTGAGATTATTTCAAAAGGAAGTTCACTGAAGATTTGTATGATTGCAGAAGGAGAAGCGGATGTTTACCCCCGTTTTGCACCTACGATGGAATGGGACATTGCTGCCGGACATGCAATAGTGAATGCATCGGGAGGGAAAATCGTTAGAGTAAGTGATGGCGAAGACCATTTGAAATACAACAAGCCAGATTTGAGGAATCCTTGGTTTTTAGTTTTTTCAAAAACAGAAAATAGATAGAATAATGAATAAAGAAATATTTCCGGTATTTGATCAAATTCTTAACCGCGCCGACAAAGAGAAATTTCTTAACCAGCGGTCAAAAGTTATTTGGATTACAGGCTTATCCGGATCTGGGAAAACAACGATTTCGCGCAATTTGGAATTGGAGCTTAATAAACGGGGCTTTTTCACCCAGATACTCGATGGTGACAATATCCGGTCGGGTTTAAACAAAGACCTTGGCTTTACGCCACCCGATAGAACCGAAAATATTCGGAGAATAGCCGAAGTGACTTCCTTGTTTCTTAATTGTGGTATAATTTGCATTAATGGGTTTATAACGCCTACCAATGCGATCAGGGACATTGCATTTGATATTATTGGAAGAGAAAATATTATTGAAATATTTGTGAATGCTCCTGTCGAAGTTTGTGAAAAACGAGATAAGAAAGGGCTTTACAAAAAAGCCAGAATGGGAATAATCAAGGATTTTACGGGCGTTAACTCTCCGTTTGAAGTGCCTGAAAATCCGGATATAGAGCTTAAAACAGATGAGTTGTCTGTTGAGGAATCGGTTGGCAAATGCCTGGAAGCGATTCTAGATCAGGTTGCCCACTAGTCATATTACTTCCTAATCGTGTTGGTCTAAATTGGATTAGGAAGTAATATAATTAATGAAGGTATTTGTGATGGTGAAAATCTTGGGATGAAAATGGTTTTCAGTTTATAAATCAGAATGCCTGATTTGTGCTTGAAATGGCAGATCCAGTCAGGCATTCTCAATAGAGTTGGATTTCAGATTATTTGACTTAGGATGCAGTATATACTTTTCTACGTAATTTTAATATGCTTATTCCTCCAAGTAATGCAAATAAGGCTATAATCGAGTAGATCGAAAAAGGAACAGGCTCTGCTGTTGTGGCCTCTATGCTCCAAGCAACAAGTGAACCTGAATCTCCACCAGCATCATCATAAATCGCCAAGGTCCATACTCCATCTAGCGAAAGCCCGTTAAAGGTGCTCAGATTTCCGTCTGCCTTGAAAGTTCCGGTTAAATTATCGGCACAACTTGAGCTGAAAAATGCAGATGCTTCATCGTCAAACGTAACGTTGAAGTTGTCATTTGAACTGCAAACATCGTTAATAAGTAGCACAGACTCTCCTGTTGGTGAAATTAGTGTGATATCTAAATCACTAGTCCATGTATGATTTACTTGGATATTTAAGTTTAAATCTCCAATATTCATTTCATCACTAATTACAAGAGAGCTAGATGTTGTGTTGAAGTCTGATATTGGGAGAGGAACATCTGACGAAACGTATGTTTCTGCATAGATGTTGGTAATGATAAAAGAAAAGAGTGCAATAAGTAGAATTTTTTTCATGACAAATAAAATAATTAAGTTGTGTTAAATCGTAATTATGTCGCAAAAATAATTGTTTCATGGTTTCGTGTTTAGTCCAGAATGTCTTGTTTCGTCTTGAGTGAGTATATTTTAATATATACTTAACATCATTGTGCATATGTGGTTAAATGAGAATAGGTTCATATAAAAATACATGCATAAATGAGAAGAAGTTAAATGCAGGCATGATGCCAGTTTCGTTGAAACTAGAGGATATAAATGGCTTTTAGAATACATAGTGAAATATTTCAAATTTGGTGAGGTGTATTTGCACTTTGTATGTCCTTTCCTATTGTTCTATGGCAGATGGAATTTTTGTCCGAATCAATTTCACACATAATTAGTATTTGTAATAACATTCATTTTCCCCAATTCTGTATCTTTAAGGAAATACTTTGAAGTATGGAAATGCCCCATTTTGTTAATAATGATCCTTGGCTAAAGCCATATGCACAAGCCATAATCTCAAGATTAGAGACTGCAAGCTCAAAGGAGGCTGAATTAGTACGAACCGGCAGCCTGAAGGATTTTGCAAGTGGTCATCTTTGGTTTGGCTTACACCGAACAAATGATGGTTGGGTAATTCGTGACTGGGCACCAAATGCAACAGCGATTTATTTAATTGGTGATTTTAATGAGTGGAAAGAGGATGAGTCATATCGATTGAGCTTTATTGAGAATGGCTGTTGGGAGTTACATCTTCGTGAAGATCAATTGCATCATGGTGAACTGTATGCCTTTTCCATGCATTGGAATGGTGGCGGGGGGAAACGCATTCCTGCCTGGGCTACCCGGCTTGTTCAAGATGAAGAAACCAAGACTTATAATGCGCAGCTGTGGTTCCCTGAACAACCGCATCAATGGATTTGTCCTTCTTTTAACAGAGGAAATGAAGCCCCATTAATTTATGAAAGCCACATTGGTATGGGGGGAGAGGGCGAATGCGTTCATACTTACAATGAGTTTCGTGAGCAAATCCTTCCCCGTATCAAAAAGGCAGGATACAATACCATTCAGATTATGGCGATTCCCGAGCATCCTTACTATGGAAGTTTCGGGTATCATGTTTCCAGTTTTTTTGCGCCCTCTTCCAGATTTGGAACTCCAGAAGAACTGAAAAATTTAGTTGATACTGCGCATGCGATGGGTATCGCCATTATTATTGATTTGGTACATTCCCATGCGGTGAAAAATGAACTGGAAGGACTCGGAAGATACGACGGTACTCGTTATCAGTTTTTTCATGAAGGGATGAAAGGTGAACATCCGGCATGGGACTCATATTGTTTCAACTATGGTAAAAACGAGGTGTTACATTTTTTGCTATCCAATATTCGGTATTGGTTGGAAGAATTTAAGTTTGACGGATTCCGTTTCGATGGGGTCACAAGTATGCTTTATTTAAATCATGGATTAGAAAAAGCGTTTACCAATTACGATGACTATTTCAATCCGAATGTTGACTTGGAAGCATTGGCTTATTTTCAGCTAGCGAATAAATTGATTCACGAAATTAATCCAGAAGCGCTTTCGATTGCTGAAGAAATGAGCGGAATGCCCGGGTTAGCCACTCCGTTGGTTGATGGTGGTATAGGATTTGATTTCCGCATGGCTATGGGGGTGCCTGATTTTTGGATTAAGATGATCAAAGAAGTGGCGGATGATGATTGGGATATGGGTCAAATATTTCATGAGCTAACATCGAAGCGCATGGATGAAAAAGTTGTGAGTTATGCCGAGTCTCATGATCAGGCATTGGTGGGTGATAAAACGATCATCTTCAGGTTGATCGACAAGGAGATGTATTTTAACATGAGAAAAGATCAGCCAAACCTGATTGTTGAACGCGGAATTGCATTGCATAAAATGATCCGTTTGGCAACAGCAAGCAGTGCAGGTGGTGCCTATCTGAATTTCATGGGAAACGAATTCGGACATCCCGAATGGATTGATTTCCCCAGAGAAGGGAATAATTGGTCATATAAGCATGCCCAGCGACTTTGGTCTCTGTCCGATAATCCTGATCTGAGATATCATTGGCTGTCTGATTTTGACAATCAGATGATGCACTGGATTAGAGATGTTCGTTTGCTTGAAATACCTGAAGTTTATAAGTGTTTTGATAATAAGGACGACAAGATTCTAGCTTTTATGAGAGGAGATTTCCTCATGGTTTTTAATTTCAATCCGAACCAATCTTTTACGGGTTATGGAATTCCTTTGGAAGCATCTAAATATAAAGTATTGTTTGATACTGATGAAGCTCGTTTTGGAGGGCAGGATCGGATAGACAAAGGCATGATCTATTATACACAATCAGCATTTGGACAAGATAATTTGCATTACTTAAATCTATATTTGCCTGCCCGAACAGCTATTGTACTAAAAAAAGAACCGTTTAAACGTATTCGATGAAGAATCAATATTTCACTGAAATAGAAATTGAAGATTTTGGATGGAGAATGACCTATCAGGATCAATTGATGTTGATGGGCTCATGTTTTGCCGAAAATATTGGAGAAAAACTGAAAGGACTTAAATTTGACACAGACCTTAATCCGTTTGGCATAATTTATAACCCAATGTCGGTTGCTAAGAGTATTAAAATGTTGCTTTCTGATAAAACTTATCGGCAGGATGATTTGTTTGAGCATAGAGGAATCTGGGGGAGCTTTGATCATCATGGTCGGTTTTCATCTACTTCGGTTGAGGAAACACTACTCCGAATTAATCAGCAGTTAGAGCATTCCCGGAATACAATAAGAAATGCAGGATATTTGATTGTCACTTTTGGAACTTCATGGGCTTATGAACTCAGGTCGACCAGTCAGGTTGTTTCAAATTGTCATAAATTTCCAGCAACCGACTTTAATCGATTTCGACTTACAACGGAAGAAATTGTTGAAGAATATGTCGGTCTCTTAAAAAGTCTGTGGGCAGTTAATAAAGAATTGAAAGTGCTATTTACTGTTAGCCCAATTAGACATTGGAAAGATGGAGCCTCAGGAAATCAACTAAGTAAGGCAACTTTGCTGTTAGCTGTAGATCAAGTAATAAATGAGTTTGGAAATGAACGTTGTGCATATTTTCCTTCGTATGAAATTGTAATGGATGAACTTAGAGATTATCGATTTTATGCACCAGACATGCTTCATCTAAATCAAGTGGCAGTTGATCATATCTGGAATAAGTTTAGTGATAGCATGATCTCCGGGGATAGTTTAAAACTTTCAAAAAGGATTTTAAAGATATTGAAAGCAGTAGATCATCGACCATTTAATTCAGATTCATCTGAATACCGAAGGTTTCTCATAGGCAATATAGAAACGATTAAAGAATTTACACGACAATATCCTTATGTTGATTTAAAGAATGAAAAACAACATTTTGAAAGTGAGTTAATTCGTAAGCATTAAAGCATGTTTAATTGAACCAGATTCTGTATTTTTATTAATCAAACCTGCCTGCATTCCTAAACTCGCCTTTCAAATTAGCTATTAAGCCTTAATTCTGAGCTTTATGGGTTATTTAAAATTTGACAAGAGTCAATTGGTGAATTTGGAGTACTCTCTCTCTCGAGAGGTAATACGGTCTAATAAGGCTGGTTCATACATTAGTACTACCATAGCAGGGTGCAACACTAGGAAGTATCATGGACTTTTAATTTGCCCGGTTCCGGAATTAGATGAAGGTAAGCATGTACTACTTTCGTCGTTAGACGAAACCGTGATTCAGCATGAAGCTGAGTTTAACTTGGGGATTCATAAATACGATGGAGACCACTACGAGCCTAAAGGGCATAAGTATATTCGGGATTTTGATGCAGAGGTAGTTCCAAAAACAACATGGCGTGTTGGTGGTGTTATTCTAACAAAAGAGCGCATGGTGGTTGAGAATGAAGTCCAATCTTTGGTGCGCTACACTTTGGTTGAGGCTACATCGCCAACAATATTGCGGTTTAAACCGTTTTTGGCCTTCCGGAATGTTCATTCATTGAGTAAAGCAAACATGCATGCTTATACAAAATATTCTCCTATAAAAAATGGGGTGAAAATTAGATTGTATGAAGGATATCCCTATTTGCATTTGCAATTCTCAAAGGAAATAGAATTTATCCCTGTCCCGGATTGGTATAACAATATTGAATATCTAAAAGAGAAGGAAAGGGGATATGAGTATCAGGAAGATCTCTTTGTTCCCGGCTATTTTGAAGTACCTATAAAAAAGGGAGAAAGTATTGTCTTCTCAGCCTCGACTTTTGAAGTTAAACCAGCCTCTATCAAAGCAAAATTCACCAAGGAATTTAATAAGCGAATTCCACGCGACACTTTCATTAATTGTTTAACAAGCGCAGCCAGTCAGTTTATTATGCGTAAGGGTAAGCAAACTGATATAATAACCGGATTTCCTTGGTATAATGGGAATAGTAGACAAACATTTATTGCTTTACCCGGATTAACATTGTCTTTAGATGATCCACAAACGTGCGAAGATGTAATTGATGATCAGTTGACTGCCCTGAAGAATGGATTGTTCCCTAAAATGGGATTTAGGTCAAAATTTGGATACGATTCTATTGATTCGCCACTGTGGTTTTTTTGGGCTGTTCAGCAACTGTCTTATGATAGTCAAAACAGCAAATATATTTGGGATAAGTATGCTTCTGCAATGAAACAAATTCTGACTGCCTACAAAATGGGCACCGAATATGGAATTAAAATGCAGGATAATGGCTTGATTACCGGAGAACAAGAAAATGTTGCCCTAACCTGGATGGACTCCAGTATTGATGGATGTCCGGTGGTACAAAGGGCTGGAATGCCTGTTGAAGTTAATGCCCTTTGGTACAATGCCCTTTGTTTTGCATTGGAACTGGCGAATGCCGAAAATGATAAAAACTTCGTAGAGGAATGGGATAAATGGCCTGCTATTATAGCTAAATCCTTTGTAAATGAATTTTGGTCTGATGAACGTGAATATCTGGCAGATTGCGTAAGGGATGGGATTGCCGATTGGACAGTTAGACCCAATATGGTGATTGCAACGGCACTGGAGTATTCTCCGCTTGATAGGGAGAAACAAAAAGCAATATTGAGTGTTGTAAAAAAACAACTTCTAACACCTCGGGGATTGCGTTCGCTTACTCCTCAAGACCCATGCTATGAAGGTTTGTGTGACGGGAATGTTGCCTTACGTGAAAAAACGGTGCATCAGGGTGCCGCTTGGCCTTGGCTTATTCAGTTTTTTGTTGAAGGCTACTTGAAGGTTTATAAGCGGGGAGGACTCTCTTTTGTGAAAAGTATTGTTGGCGGGTTTGAAGAGGATATGTCAGAACATTGCATTGGGTCAATTTCTGAGATGTATAATGGAAATCCGCCACACATTGCTAAGGGCGCAATTTCTCAGGCATGGAGTGTTGGTTCTGTAATACGAGCATATAAAATGGTAATCGAATTTGAAGACTAAGACAAACAACTAAAATAGCTTAGGCAAATGAAGGTACTTATGTTTGGTTGGGAATTTCCACCTCATATCTCTGGTGGGCTAGGTACGGCTTGCTATGGTTTAACCAAAGGATTGGCTGAATTTGAAGACGTTGAAGTCGATTTTGTTGTGCCAAAGGCATTTGGGGATGAGGATCAGTCAAATATGCGGTTGGTTGGGGCTAATAATGTGCCAATTACACGTCAGGAAGTCCACTTTACAGACCTTCAAAAGAAAATAAACTATTATGAAGTGGAATCGGGCATGGTGCCTTATGTCGGGCCAGAAGAGTTCTGGGAAATGAGTTCAAAGACATATTCAGAAAAAACCCGGTTTGTTGAAACGGATGTGGAAGGGAGACTTGAATTTTCAGGCAAGTACGACAAAGACCTTTTGTTTGAGATATACAAATATTCAATTGTGGCAGAAGCTATTGCCAAAACCAGTGAATTTGACCTGATTCATGCGCACGATTGGTTGGCTTATCCGGCCGGAATTGCAGCGAAAGAAGCGTCTGGAAAACCATTGGTCATTCACGTTCATGCCACTGATTTTGATCGTAGTGGAGGAAGTGTTAATCCTCAGGTTTATGAAATTGAAAAACGAGGAATGGACGCTGCAGACCATATTATTGCCGTTAGTAATCTGACCCGGAATATTGTTATTGACAGATACCAAATTGATCCGCGAAAAGTAACGACAGTTTATAATGCTGTAGAGCCAATAAGTCAGGAAGAAAAAATTAGGTTAAAAAAAGGGGTTGATGAGAAAATTGTAACGTTTTTGGGCCGCATTACACGGCAAAAAGGACCTGAATATTACATTGAGGCGGCAAGTATGGTCTTAAAAAAAATGAGTAATGTACGATTTGTAATGGCTGGGAGTGGTGACATGATGGATGCCATGGTTAAACGAGCTGCTGCATTAAAAATTTCCAATCATTTCCATTTTACAGGATTCCTGAAGGGAGATGACGTGTTTGACATGTTTCGCATGAGTGATGTTTTTGTGATGCCATCGGTTTCCGAACCTTTTGGAATTGTGCCACTCGAGGCCATGCAGTCCAATGTACCAGTAATCATCTCCCACCAATCGGGCGTTTCAGAAATCTTGAATTATGCTGTTAAAATAAATTACTGGGACACTCATGCTATGGCTGATGCCATTTATGGATTACTTAATTATCCTGCTATGTGGAATATGTTTATGAAACATGGAAAGCAGGAAGTGGACAATTTGCAATGGAAAAATTCAGCGAAGAATGTCCGAGATATATATGTAGAGATATTGAATAAATAGAAAAACTATGCCATATGAAAGCCATCTGTTTCTATTTCCAGGTACATCAGCCAATACGTTTTCGTAGATACCGTTTTTTTGATATTGGCAATGATCATTATTATTATGACGATTATGCAAATGAGTCAATTTTGCGAAAAGTAGCAGATAATTGTTATTTGCCCACAAACAAATTGATGCTTGAGTTAATAAAAAAGCATAAGGGCAAATTCAAAGTGAGTTATTCCATCTCAGGAATTGCTTTGGAGCAATTTGAGTTGTATGCTCCAGAAGTGCTCGACTCTTTTAAAGAACTGGCTGAAACAGGGCAAGTGGAATTTCTTGCTGAAACATATTCGCACTCCTTAGTCTCGCTCAAATGCGATGAGTTATTTACTGATCAGGTAAAAAAACATTCAGAATTAATAGAGCACTATTTTGGGCAAACGCCAAAGGTTTTTAGGAATACCGAATTGATTTATTCTGATGACATTGGATCTGCAGTTGCCAATATGGGTTTTAAAGCAATGCTCACCGAAGGTGCCAAACATATATTGGGATGGAAGTCATCTAATTATTTGTATTGCAATGTGCTAAATCCCAGATTGAAGGTACTGTTGCGAAACTATCAATTGAGTGACGACATTGCATTCCGATTTTCAAATGAGGGATGGAATGAATATCCTTTAACCCCAAGTAAATTTGTGGAATGGATAAACACATATCCGAAAGACGAGATCATCAATCTATTTATGGATTATGAAACATTTGGTGAGCATCAGTGGAAATCAACAGGGATTTTTGATTTTTTAAAAGAATTGCCAAGTGCCGTATTCAAAAAATCCGAATTTCAGTTTGCAATGCCTTCTGAAATTGCCGATAATTTCCAACCCATTTCCGCAGTAAGTGTACCATACCCAATATCGTGGGCAGATGAAGAGCGAGATTTATCAGCATGGCTGGGGAATGAGATGCAACAAGAGGCCTTTAATAAACTTTATGAGTTTCAAAACCGTATGAAACGTGTACAGGATGACGCACTATTGAAAGACTGGAACTATCTGCAGGTGAGCGATCATTTCTATTATATGTGTACCAAGTTTTTCTCTGATGGGGAAGTGCATAAGTACTTCAATCCCTACGAAAGTCCCTATGAGGCTTTTATCAATTACATGAATGTTCTTAGTGATTTTGGGCTTCGACTAGATAAGATTGTTCCTGAAAGTAAGGTTGAGAAAGAAATTGCTGCTTTAACCAAGTTACTAGAGGAGAAAGATGAAAAGCTAAAAAAATATGAAGCTGAGCTAATTAGTTTACAGACTAAAAAGAAAAAATATAAAGCCTCGAAGAAAAAAAATATCAAATCAAAATTGGTGAAGAAGTATTAAGTTAATCCGGAATCTAGTATTAGATTTATAAAGACCCATTGTAGATATGCCAAATTGGAAAAAACTGTTTGTTGAATCAAACATCCCCGAGAGATTAGCTCCTCTAAAAGAGTTGAGCAGAAATTTATGGTGGTCCTGGAATGAAGATGCCCGAGAAATTTTCAGGAATATTGATGAGGAAATTTGGGAAGAGTGCTATCATAATCCCATTGTCTTGCTTGAGAAAGTGAGTTATCAACGTTTCTTAAGGATGGAAAATGATGCTGTATTTTTGGCTGAAATGGACTCTGTTATTTCAAAATTCCGAAAATATTTGAGTGATCGGTCATCCCTAAAGAAGCCTAAAGTTGCATACTTCAGCATGGAATATGGAATACACGATAGCCTGAGAATATTTTCAGGTGGGTTGGGGATTCTTGCTGGCGACTATCTGAAAGAGGCCAGCGACTCTAAAGTAAATCTGGTGGCTGTAGGCTTATTATACCGTTATGGCTATTTTAAGCAATCCATCACTTTGCAGGGAGACCAATTAGCAAATTATGAAGCAGAACTGTTTTCAAAAATACCTGTTTTGCCGGCTTATGATAAAAATGGGAATTGGGTAAAAGTCGAGGTAGAATATCCGGGTAGAACAATTTCGGCACAGGTATGGGAGGCCAAGGTTGGTGCAGTTAGTCTATATCTGTTAGATGCTGACTTTGAAGCAAACAGAGATGAAGACAGGTTTGTAACCCATCATCTTTATGGAGGGGACAACGAAAACCGGTTGAAGCAGGAAATGTTGCTAGGGCTTGGGGGTATTCGTGCATTAAGGTCGTTGGGACATAAATCTGATGTTTATCATTGCAACGAAGGGCATGCTGCTATGATAGGGCTTGAGCGGATTAAAAACTATATAGTAGAGGAGAAGTTGTCATATGACGAAGCAAAGGAAGTGGTTCGTGGTTCAACTTTATTTACCACACATACTCCTGTTCCAGCAGGGCATGATTCTTTTCATCAGGATCTGTTTTATTCATATATGAGTAAATTCCCTAAGTCAGTTGGACTGACGTGGGATGAGTTTGTAATGCTTGGAAAGGCCGGAAGTCAGGAGGATCATTTTAACATGAGTTATCTGGCGGCAAATCTGTCGCAAGGCATAAACGGTGTAAGCATGTTGCATGGTGAAGTCTCTAAAGATATTTTGAAGCATTTGTTTGAAGGTTATCTGCCTGAGGAGCTAGATATTGGGTACGTAACAAACGGGGTACATTATTCAACATGGACAGCTAATGAATGGAAAGAACTTCATCTGAAATATTTTGGGAAAGACTTTGTCGAGAATGAATTGGACTTTGGACTTTGGGACAAAATTTACAGAGTGCCCGATGAAGAAATATGGATGCTGAAAAAGCAATTAAAGCTGAAGTTAATCGATTTTATTAAGATGCGTTTTTCTCAAATTTCGATCAGACGACATGAAAACCCCAAATTAATAGCGGAAGTCCTAAATAATTTAAATCCCAATGCTCTTACAATTGGTTTTGCTCGACGCTTTGCGACATATAAAAGGGCACACTTGCTGTTCCGAAATCTGGATCGGCTGGCCGAAATTGTGAATGATCCACTACGTCCCGTCCAGTTTATATTTGCAGGGAAAGCTCATCCTGCCGACAAAGCAGGGCAGGATCTTATAAAGTATATCGTTGAGATTTCTAAACGACCTGAATTTATAGGTAAGATTCTCTTTGTTCAAAATTACGATATAAACCTAGCAAAGAGATTACTTCAAGGAGTCGATATTTGGCTTAACACACCTACTCGTCCACTCGAAGCATCCGGAACCAGTGGTGAAAAAGGAGTAATGAATGGGACAGTACACTTTTCCGTCTTAGATGGATGGTGGGTTGAAGGCTATAAACGAGATTCTGGATGGGCGTTACCTCTAGAGCGTACATACGACGTACAGGACTTTCAGGATGAACTAGATGCTGAGGCCATCTACGATATTTTTGAAGACGAAATCATTCCGGCTTATTATACAAGAAATAGTGAGGGTATCCCGGAGAAATGGGTGAATATTGTTAAGAACACGATTGCGCAGGTGGCTCCAAATTTTACGACCAGCCGCATGATACGCGATTATCAGATACGGTTTTATAACCCTCTGGCTGAAAGGACTGCCAAGCTTAATGCGAACAACTTCAGCTTGGTTCATGAACTTGCAGCCTGGAAGAATAAAGTAATAGGAAGTTGGAATGATATTGAGGTGAGAGACATACAAATTACTGATGGCATAACAAATGTACTGCGGATCGGGGAAGAATATCCGGCCAAGGTTGTGCTAGATCTAAAAGGGCTTTCGGCTGATGATATTGGCCTCGAAATGGTAATCACCGAGCCCAATAGCGATGGTAGTCAGGATTTAGTTGAATGTATCGAATTTACAATAGATAAATGTGATGGTACCAACTGTACATATTTGTTGAAGTTGCACCTGATGAATCCGGGGGCGTACAACTATGGATTGAGACTTTATCCGAAGAACCCAAATTTGCCAAACCGACAGGATTTTAAATATATACGTTGGATATAACGTAAAGGATTTTTTAGTTTCTTGAACTAAGGTGGCCTTATGTGCCATCTTTTTTTATTTGGTATCATGAAATTTTTGAGGGGAGAATTTTCATGTTTAAAAAGCTACTAGCAATGATAGAACTCTTTCTTAATAAAAATTAAATTTGCCATTCATCTTAATGAAATTGAAAATGAACCCAGAGAATAGAATTGGTTCTAAAATCAAACAGATAAGAACTACAAAGAAGGTTAGCATTGAAGAATTGGCTGATAGATCTAACTTGGATATTGGCTTAATCACTAAAATTGAAGAGGAAGAATTGGTGCCTTCCTTGGCTCCGTTAATAAAAATTGCGAGGGCTTTAGGTGTTCGATTAGGAACTTTTCTTGACGACTCAGACCATTTGGGGCCAGTCATTGTGCGTGCAGACGGACAAAAAGGAGGTGTTCGGTTTTCTTCGCAAGGCAATGAAACCCGCGAGCATCTAAACTTTTATTCCTTGGCTTTTGACAAAGCTGGCAGACACATGGAGCCTTTTATCGTAGAAATTGAACCGTCAAAACAATCAGATTATATGCTTTCTTCGCACGAAGGAGAAGAATTTATCTATGTGCTTGAAGGAAAAGTAGAGATAAACTACGGTAAAGATATCTATTTGTTAAATCTTGGAGATAGCATCTATCTAGACTCCATTGTCTCACACAATGTGCACTCTGCAAATGACCAGGCAGCAAAAATTTTGGGCGTTGTTTATGCCCCATTCTGATCAATTCTTGAATACGTCAATATAAAACTCATGCAACTACTTGATTTTACCCTCGGAGGCATCCTCGAAAAATATGCTTTTGAAACACCCGACAAAGAATTTATGGTCTACCCAGACCGGAATCTTCGTTTTACTTACAGCGAGTTTAATGAACGGGTAAACAAGTTAGCAAAAGGCTTAATGTATACTGGCGTTCGTGAAGGAGACAAGGTCGGTATATGGGCAAACAATGTCCCTGATTGGCTTACGTTTATGTTTGCAACTGCTAAGATTGGAGCGGTATTGGTAACCATCAATACCAACTATAAGCTTTCAGAGCTAGAGTTTTTGATTCATAATGCAGATATTCACACCCTCTGCATTATTGGGGGTTTTAGGGACAGTGATTATGTGAACATGGTATTTGAACTGGTGCCCGAATTGAAAAGCCAACAACGTGGAAATCTTAAATCATCAAAATTTCCTGAACTAAAGAATGTCGTATTTATTGGGCAGGAAAAGCACCGGGGCATGTTTAATACGGCCGAACTTATTTTGTTGGGTTCTCATCTGGATGATCTTGAGCTGGAAGAGGTCAAGAGTAAAGTAAACACCCACGATGTTGTCAACATGCAATACACTTCGGGCACAACTGGATTTCCGAAAGGGGTTATGCTTTCACACCATAATATACTGAATAATGGTTTTGCAACGGGAGAATGCATGAGGTATACGGCAGATGATCGGTTGTTGGTCTGTGTGCCTTTCTTCCATTGTTTTGGTTGTGTGCTGGCAGTTTGTGCGATTGTATCGCATGGGGCAACCATGGTTATTACCGAAGACTTTGATCCGTTGATGGTGCTTGCATCTGTAGAGAAAGAAAAATGTACTGCTTTGTACGGTGTGCCAACCATGTTTATTGCCGAACTAAATCACCCTATGTTTGATATGTTCGACCTGAGTAGCCTGCGCACTGGGATCATGGCAGGAGCACTTTGCCCTATTGAAACTATGAAACAGGTGATGACAAAGATGTATTGTAAGGATATCATTAGTGTTTATGGATTAACGGAGACATCACCCGGAATGACTGCCACCCGCACGCATAATTCACCTGAAATACGCTCCACAACAGTTGGCTTTGAGTACCCGAATGTGGAAGTAAAAATTCTTGATCCCGAAAACGGCAAGGAATGTCCGGATAATGTGCAGGGTGAAGTTTGCTGCCGTGGCTATAATGTCATGAAAGGCTACTATAAAAATGAAGATGCCACAATCAAGGCAATTGATGCAGAGGGCTGGCTCCACTCTGGTGATTTGGGCGTGCGTACCGAAGATGGCTTTTACCGAATCACCGGGCGTATCAAAGACATGATCATTCGTGGTGGTGAAAATATCTATCCGCGCGAAATTGAAAATTACTTGTTTCAGATGCCACAAATTGAGGCCGTTGAGGTTGTTGGAATCCCAAGCCCAAAGTATGGAGAGCAGGTAGCTGCTTTCATCAAACTAAAAAACGGTCAATCTCTTGCCGAGGAAGAAGTACAGGAATACTGCCGTGGCAAAATTGCACGTTACAAAATCCCCAAATATATCTTTTTTGTTGAGGCTTTTCCCATGACTGCCAGCGGCAAAATCCAGAAATATAAGCTGAAAGAAGTTGGGTTAGAACTGCTGAAAGAACAGGGCATTGACGTGATCTAGCCGGGGAATATAATAGTTCATTTCTCTTTTCGTTTACCCGACATCGCGAGCGCAGCGCAGCAATCTCCCATCTGTAAAACCAATGTGTTGTTCTTGTCGTCATTGCGAGCATAGCGAAGCAATCTGTATTCTTGAAGCAATTCACCATTGCGTCATCCCGTAGCGAAGCAATCAGTATAAGAATATTTCTAATAGATAATACCATTCTATATCTTACGTCAATTATCATATATTTGAGAGTGTAAAATTGATTGAGAATGAAACCTATTAATTCTATTTCTGAAATAAAGAAACACGCGGAAACCTTATTGTTTTGTGGTGAGGATTATCTGGAAATGAAAAATGCAGTGGAAGATCTGCACCAGATTTTTGCTTTCATAACTTCGATTGATGCGTACAAACTGGATGACGCTCACATTGAGTTGAAAACAGGGAAGGCAATTTCACCTACATCAGCAGCGCATTGTTTGTTAGAGTTTAAACGAACCTCTGTTTTTCTTAGAGGTATTTACCAAGCAATAAATGATTTAAAAGTCAGAGAAAAGGGAAAAATTAGAATATTGTATGCAGGATGTGGTCCATATTCAACATTGCTTGTTCCACTACTCTCTTTTTTTAGTTCAGAAGAAATCGGAATTACACTTGTTGACATCAATGAAGTGTCTCTTAATTCTTCACGGCTGTTGATTCAGACCTTAGGACAAGATTATTTTATTGAAGATTATTTTCTTGCCGATCTAACAGCTTTCAAATTAGATAAAGCTTACGACTTAGTGATCTCAGAAACGATGCAATCTTGTTTAGAAAACGAGCCACAGATTCATATCATGAGAAACCTGATTCCTCAGATGCAGGAGGGAGCTATTTTTATCCCGGAAGAAATACGAGTCGATTTTTATCTTTCGGATAATAATAAGTTTATGGAAAAGATTCTTTATGAGAATAGAGATAGGAATATAATTGACAAGAAGTTTCTTAGTCGTTTTATTTGCGTGAATAAAGAAAATGCCTGTTCTAATAGCCTTTCTGCAACGGTGAATATCCCCAATGATTATGGAACATATAAGAATTTGGAGTTGTTCACTTTTATAACAGTTTACGGAGATGAGGTTCTGAAGGAAAGGGAATGTAGTTTAAACAATCCCAAAAAGTTTTATGAACTCAATAAAAAGGTAGATGCAAAAAGAATTAGTTTCTGGTTAACGACAGAAGGGAAGCCTTTTATTAATTGTAAGATTTTATAATTTTTTATCAAGAAAAATCAGAGGTTATGAATCAATCTCATGTTGTAGTTAAGTTCATCCTGACTGGTTGTTATAAATCCCAATTTTTTATAAAAATCAATAGCCTTATTGTTTTTTGATACGTTTAGTGTAACTGATTTAGTTTCTGTTTTGGCTTTTGATATTATCTGCTTGAATACTTCCTTGCCAATTCCTTTATGTTGAAAATGTTTTAGAATGGCCAATTCTGCAAAATGGATGTTCTTGCTGTTTGTAGAGAGGATAAGCCTACCTGCAGGTTTTTTGTTGAGAAGAATGATGTGATCCTCAAACTTCTTGTTGTTGTGATAATTAAATTCATGAGCTAGGAACTGACTTTCAAGTACCTGTGTCTTTACATGGGGTGCAAAATCGGTTAGGTTTAGCTCTTCTTCCTTAAGCTCATAAAATAGCTGTTTTATGAAGGGAAGATGCTCTTCTGTTTTATTTTCAAATTGTAAATTCATAAAAAAAGGGGCCGGAGCCCCGGTTTTTTTTTAGCTTCTTGGAGGCCATTGCCCAATTACACAAATAATGAAATTCATGCACGTCCAGGGTTGCATGTTTTCAACGGAGTCACCATTCCCAGCATTATTAATCGTATTCGCATGCATCTGATGTCCTCCTGAGAAGCTGGGTCCATAGCTCTCCCCGGAAGTGTTTTTTGCAGGTATGCATCCCTCTGGATCAGCAGATTCGTCTCTGGATGTTGAAGCCATGTCACAATTCATTGTATGATTGTGAGGTGGAAGTTGACTGGCAGAAAGAGCTACTCTTTCATAGCCAGCTTTCATTCCTGGCGTTCTGTAAGAAAGACCAGGCCCTTGACCGCTTCCAACAGGCACTCTCCCTCTTAAATCCGGCACTCCAAAAGTTGATCTGCCGTCTCCTCCAAACTGGACTCCTAGTATAGCATACAAAGCACTATATTCACTTACTGCTAGTAATTGTCCTTGACAAAATACCCAGTTTGCCGGAGGGTAAGTTCCTGCAAACATTTTTATTTCACCCATATATCCGTCCATAATTATAGATTTTAATTGTTAATGATAAATGAAGGAAGTTTTATTAAAGTAATGTCTCCTTGAGCTCTTATGTCTGATATTTGCCCAAGGAAATTAATCGTAAACTCAATGTGTCCTTCGCCTTCATAACGATAGAGTAGTTCTTCGCCTTGATAGCTGATTACGACACCCCATGTTTTCTCGCTAGGGCCTCCAATCTTTTTATCCGCGATATCCAGAAGGCTGATTATTCCATTGGTGATTGTGTCAATTTGGAGGTAGCCAAGCATTTTGGGGTACTGATATGTTTCTCCCTTGTTCAGCATATGCTCCCCTACGTTTATCGCGTAGGCGTACTCGTTTTTTACTTTTACTGTGTACATAAAATGTTTTGTTAAGTGTTGAATAATTATATGTGAAGGCTGTGTATTGGTTGCTTGTATTAAACTAAATAATATAAGCTGTATTTAGTGTGTGTTGTGTTTTTTGTTTTTCAAAGAGCAGATATGCAGGCAAATAGAGATCTAATATATGACATAAATTATTATATTCAAAAATATGTAGTACATAATATGGAATGATGTGTTATATTTGTAACTCGTTTTTGGTCTCTAGCTCTGATTATTTGTAGACAATAGTAAAGCTTGTATTAAACCTAACATACTTCGGAAATGAAAAATATCCAGTTTATATTTTTGGCAGCATTTTTTCTTCTTTTTGAAAATACTTACTCGCAATCGTTATATGTTTCGGGTATTGATACTCCTGCTGCTGCAGAGGGAGTATATGTGCCAGATGGCACATATGGGGCTTTAGGACTCACGAAATATAAACACGAAACACAAACTTACTACCTGTATAATGATGCGTATGGTACGACAGATGACGATTACTGGGTGATTGACAATAATTTCTCAGATGAGATGCCTCCTCAAGGAGATGATGTCTATTTCTATATATTGAGTGAGGCTGCAGTTCCTCCAACAAGTGGTTATACTGCTGCACTTGGCACTTCTTCTAGCGGTTTAAGCGTGGTTAGTGCCACTGCAAGTGTGACTTTTGCAAATGGGTCTTCCTATTCTCCCGGAAATGCAACTGCCAATACAACTAATAATCCACTGGGTCGATTTTTACTAACCGGGAATATATCGTCTGCAAGTTTAGCAACTGCCAAAATTACTATTGCTGGAACCAGAAGCGGCGTTGACAATTTAAAACTTTGGTCGTCCACCAATAATGTATTTAATGCAGGTGATGATACACAGCTTGAGATAGAGACATCTACGATAGGTACTTCGATTACGTTTACAGGAATGACCTCCCCAATATCTGATGCTGGCACTTATTACTTTGTAACTGCTGATCTTTCTTCTACAGCAAGTGGATCAATTACATTGACCATTGCTTCTCAGGCTGATTTAACCATAAGTGCAGGCACTCATGCCAGTTCGTTTTCCAATGCAGCACTCTCTTTAGGCGCAGTGTCAATAGCATCTATTGGACCTGAAATAAGAGTGGTAGGAAATAGTGCAGAAATCTATGATGGCGATGCAACACCTAATCTGAGTGATCATACTCATTTCGGTGACGTTGATATTGATGCAGGAGCGATTGTTCGAACGTATACAATAAACAACGACCTTTCTCCCAATTTGTCATTGACAAATACTTCAAGCTATGTTACAGTTAGTCCTACCGGAGCTTTTTCTGTAACTGCTCAACCATCTTCATCTTCTATTGCGAGTGGATCATCAACAACTTTTCAGATTACTTATAATCCATCATCTATTGGCTCATCAAGTGCCGAAGTGTCTATTGCGAATAATGATACAGATGAAAATCCATTCAATTTCATTGTTGAGGGGAATGGTATATCAGCAGCTGAACTTTATTTAGATGCTAGAGATT
This sequence comes from Prolixibacteraceae bacterium, assembly GCA_963662675.2. Taxonomy (GTDB): domain Bacteria; phylum Bacteroidota; class Bacteroidia; order Bacteroidales; family Prolixibacteraceae. Next base: position 36,072 of record CAXXHP010000006.1, on the reverse strand, counting down.
TCACATCACAGGGGATTTTTAATCCTACTACGGATGTTACAATAAATATGACATCTGGAGCAATGAGTGGAGGTAAAACGGCAACAGGGACATTGCAGAATGGTATCTGGGTATTTGCCTTTGATAATTTTACTCTTGGGGCTGCTTATGGTATTAATTTCACAGGAATCACAGATTTAGGGAATAGAATAGCTCTTCTTTCAAAAGGCAATATGACAATCTCCGGGCACATTAATGCAGGAGCATCAACTTATTTTCCAGGACCTGGAGGTGGACAAGGAGGCCATACTCTAAGGCCTATGAATGGATCTGGACAAGGGGGTGGGAGTACAAATTATGACGGAGATGACGATGATGGAGCTGGAGGCGGAGGATTTGGTGGATCTGGTGGTGCTTCTGGGTATAACGCACCCGGGGGATCAGCTTATGGTAATTTGGCATTAGCTTTAGATGGGGGAAGTGGCGGCGCAAGATCAGAATATTCGGATGATGGTAATTATGGTGGCGGTGGTGGCGGCGCATTGCAGTTAGGAGCTTTAGGAACTCTGACAATTAACTCAGGAGCAAGTATTAATATGGGTGGTGCAGATGGGAGTACAAGCATATCTGCTTCTTCAGATGGAGATGGAGGAGGTAGTGGTGGTGCAGTATTAATACATGCAAGAATTGTGAATTATGTGAGTGGAGCTACCATTTTAGCCAATGGTGGAGCAGGCGGATCAACCGGAGGTGTTGGACTTGGAGCAGGTGGTGGCGGCGGCGGCGGCGGACATGTTCGAATGGTTTACCATCCAACAGGTTCGGGTTCTTCAGTAAATAATGGGACAATAAATGTGAGCGGCGGTGCTGGCGGTGCTGATGCTAATCCGGGTATTGCTGGCAACACTGGCATTTCAATGTTTACTGCTGATTCTAATGTTCCTATTGGTGGAGCCGAGATTGATATCACCGGAAGTAGCATTTCAATTACAGACGGTGATGTATCTCCGTCAACGACCGACGATACTGATTTTGGCAAAACAGATTTAGCCTCGGGGACAATAACAAAAACCTTCACTATTAATAATTATGGGGGAGATGTTTTATCAATATCCTCAGTTGTGCTTTCATCAACGACTCATTTTACAATAAGTTCAGCCGTGCCTACTTCCGTTGCAACCGGAGGAAGTGAGAATATAGATGTGGTATTTAATCCATCTACAGCAGGAGTTTTTTCAGCAACACTTACCATTAATAATAATGATGATGATGAGGGGGTTTATGACTTTTCAATTCAGGGTGAGGGGGTTGACATTGAGAAACCTTCGACTCAAGCTCATTCAATTCTTTTTCCAGAAGTACATGCTGCGAAACTATCATTGTCATGGACAAGAGGAGATGGAAATGCTTGTGCTGTTTTTGTTGCTGAAGGAACTGGAGCAACGGCAATCCCTGAGGATGATGCAAGTTATACCGCAAGCTCAACCTATGGAAGTGGTGCCCAGATCGGAACAACCGGATGGTATTGTGTTTATAGCGGAACAGGAACAACAGTTGATATCAGTAATATAAAACCCGGTACAACCTACCAGATGATGGTTTGTGAGTACAATGAGGTTTCCGGGTTGATTAGATATTTTACAGAATCAGCCGTAGATAATCCTTCCAGTCAGCTTACCAGAGATATATTTATAAATGAAGTAGATGTGGATACTCCCGGAATAGATTCCCAAGAGTTTGTCGAATTATATGATGGGGGAGTTGGAAATACTTCATTAGACTATCTGGCAGTCGTTTTTTATAATGGAAGTACAGATGAGAGTAATAATTCCTTTGATTTAGATGGATATTCAACAGATGCAAATGGGTATTTTCTGATTGGAGGTACTAGCATGGCCGACACTGACCTCACATTTACGGATAATACCTTGCAGAATGGCGCTGATGCAGTAGCCCTATACTTGGGTGATAATACAGATTTTCCTAGCGGAACTGCCATTACCACCACAAACCTAATTGATGCCATTGTATACGATACCGATGATTCCGATGATGCAGGATTGCTACCCTTATTAAATGCGGGTGAGCCTCAAGTTAACGAAAACGGAAGAGGTGATTCTGAAAATCATTCCATGCAACGTATTGCAAATGGAAGTGGAGGCTACAGAAATACGTCAACTTATTTGTGTGAAGAGCCAACGCCAAGAGCTGCCAATATTCTTCTTTCTGTTATTACGGTTGAAGGAGAATCAACAACGATAATTAACGATGGAGATTCGACTCCTGATGCAGCAGATAATACTATTTTTACCGATGCCGCGGTTAATGGGGGAACATCGACTCAAGCCTATACAATTAAGAATTCAGGGCTTGCTACATTGGAGATAAGCAGTATGGAAATCACAGGAACAAATGCATCCGAATTTTCAATTACGTCTTCTCCTGCTTCTACGGTAGCTTCAGAGGGAAGTACCGCATTTACCGTTACTTTTGATCCTGTGGATATTGGAGTACGCACTGCTGATATTGTTATCTCAAACAACGATTTTGATAGAAATCCATATAGTTTCAGTATCCAGGGAACAGGGATTAATAATGCCCCTACTTCATCGAGCTTTAGCACGAGCTCTGGCCCTTATCAGAATATAGTCTACACATTCGCAACCTCTGATATGGGTTATTCCGATAGCGATAGTGACCCTCTAGACCATGTTCGTATAACAGCAGGTCCTACAAGTGGAACATTATATGTTGATGCCAATGACAGTGATGATTACGACAGTGGAGAAGAATTAGTGGACAGCGACCAAGTGTCAAAAGCAGATCTTGATGCCGGGAACCTTCAATATTACACAACGGGCAGCATTGTTACCTCTTTCACTTTCGATGTAAATGACGGAATCGATTACAGTGCGTCTACCTATACGGCAACGTTAAATGTGATTGCAGAACCAACGGTATCTCTTTCTCTGGGTGACCCCAGTATTTCGGAGACAGGGGGAACAACTACGGTTATTGCAACTTTGTCACATGCTTTTGGAGCAATAGTTACCGTTGATCTTTCATTCTCGGGAACAGCATCTCTTACTACCGATTATACGAGAATGGGTACATCCATTTCAGTTCCCTCGGGAGATACAAGTGGAGCAGTCACTCTTTCTTCCGTATCTGATCTGATTAACGAATTTGATGAAACTGTGATTGTAGATATAGGCAGTGTAACCAATGGAACTGAGGATGGTACTCAACAGGAAACATTAACCGTTTCTGATGATGATGTTTCAGAATTAAGCATTTCTGAGACAACACAAGCGGGCGAAGATGCAACTGATGGGCTGTTTACTATATCGACTGACAAGCAATTTGATGCTCCAGTTACTGTGACGTTTGGAGTAAGTGGCACAGCAATAGAAGGAACAGACTACAGTTCCATCGGCACTACAATTACTTTTCCAGCCAACAGCAGTTCTGTTACCATCCCTGTTGTGCTTGTAGCTGATGACCAGATTGAAAGCGACGAGGACGTGATTGTGACGCTTACTTCTACCAGTAACAGCGAAGTTACAATAGGCACAAGCAATGTAGCAACAGTTACCATTACTGACGATGATATAGCAGAACTGAGTGTTACCGCAACAACTCAGGCCACCGAAGATGCAACTGACGGGTTGTTTACCATTTCTACCGATAAGCAGTTCGATGCTCCAGTTACCGTAACGTTTGGAGTAAGTGGCACAGGAACAGAAGGAACAGATTATTCTGCCTTAGGTACAACGATTGTTTTTCCGGCTAATAGCAGTTTAATTACAATCCCTGTTGACGTTATTGCCGATAGTCAGGTAGAAAACGATGAGTCAGTGATTGTGACGCTTGTTTCTACCAGTAATTCAGATGTAACTATAGGCACTAATAATGAGGCGACAGTTATTATTGCTAATGATGACATCCTTCCTGTTATGACGACCCTTGAGGTTCCAAGTCAGACAGAAACTTCAGCAAGCCTTGGTGGAAACATTTCGGATGAAGGAAGTGCTTCAGTTACAGAGAGGGGTATTGTCTATTCTTCAACAGACACAACTCCCGAAATCGGCGAATCTGGAGTAGTAAAAGATACGAATGGGTCAGGGGCTGGCATGTTTAGCGAAACAATTTCTTCTTTGATATATGGAGTTACCTATTATTATCAGGCTTATGCTATTAGTGCTGTTGGAACTTCATATGGAGGAATTGAAAGTTTCACAATCTATAAATTACCTGCGGTAATAACACTTGGCGTTTCAGGAATTGGAACTAATGTGGCAACAGGGAAAGGCGAAATTACGGAGTTGGGTGTTCCAAATCTAACAGCATATGGGGTTTGCTGGAGTAGATCCGCAGCTCCTACTCTTGATGATAGCTCAACAGATGAAGGAACAATCAGTACTACAGGTTCTTTTTCTTCCAGTATTACGTCACTTACTTCTGGAGCAACTTACCATTTGAGAGCTTATGCAACGAATGAAGCAGGAACTGTCTATGGGAGTGAGATTCTTTTCACAACAAAAAAGAGAAGTCAGGCAATTGATTTTTCTGCATTTGCAGATAAAACATATGGTGATGCAGATTTCAGCCCTTCTGCTACAGCATCATCCGGCTTAGAAGTTGCGTATTCTTCTTCTGATGAAAATGTTGCCACCATCATAAATGGCATGGTTCATATCGAAAATGCAGGATCGTGCGTGATCTATGCCAATCAATCTGGAAATACGGCGTACTACAGTGCCTTGGAGGTAAGCCAGCAATTAACAGTCAATAAGGCTCCGCAAATTATCACATTCAATGAGCTGTCTCCGGTTAATAAAGGTGATGACCCCGTGGTGTTGAATGCCATTGCATCATCCGGCTTAGAGGTTTGTTGTGAGTGCTCTAATTCGGAATCTGCTTATGTTGAGGATGGTTGCCTTGTAATTGTGGAAGCGGATACGGTTTGGATTACTGCTAGGCAAGAAGGTAACCAGAACTATCTTGCGGCGGCAGAGGTAGAGCAAATGATCATTATTAACTTTGCGACGGGCATTGAAGAATTGACACTCTCAGAACCGCTGTTCTATCCAAATCCGGTAACGAGAATATTATATTTGAATGAAGCCTGTTCTGGAGCCACATCGGTCAAATTGTACAATTTAAATGGGGAACTTGTGTTAAGCGAACCAAACCCAACACTTCAGATTGATTGTTCAGCTATCAATCGGGGAGTATATCTCATCGTCGTTGATCTTGGAGAGGGGCGAAGATATACAGGGAAAATAATAAAAGAATAGATGATTTAGTTTTCAAGTAGAGCCGGTTTTTGCAAGATAACCGGCTTTTTTATGCCTTTCATTTTCCTCATTGTTTTACCCGTCATTGCGAGCGTAGCGAAGCAATCAGTATGCTGATAAGGATATCCGAGGATCGAAATCTTCCCAATAAATATTTTCTGAAAACTATGATTCCGCTTTTTTATTAAACTTGCTATTGGTTTTGATAACTTTGGGCATGTTCATTTTTACATTAGAGTAACCTTATTCTCATTCTAAAATTCAGAAAAAAATGAGGAGATTTAAAGCCATAATATTTGATATGGATGGAGTCATAATTGATTCTGTTGCATTGTGGAAAAGAGCTGAGAAAGAAGTTTTCACATCAGTTGGAGTGGAATTGTCTGATGAGTTGTGTGAGATTACAGAATCGATGACAACCTTGCAGGTAACTAATTTTTGGTTTGAACGACAACCCTGGACGAACAAGAAATTGATCGATGTCGAGAATGAAGTAATTGAACGTGTTGGTTGTTTGATTGAAGAAGAAGGGACAGCTATTCATGGTATCGAAGAAATTATACATGAAATTAAATGCCAAGGTTATAAAATCGGATTAGCAACAAATTCACCTTCGATATTAATTCCGGTAGTACTCAAGAAACTTCAGCTTGAAACTTATTTTGATGCCATTTCCTCTGCCGAACATGAGCCAGAAGGAAAACCAAATCCATCGGTTTACTTAACTGTAGCTAGAAAACTAAACGTAGAGCCGGAAACATGCATTGTATTTGAAGATTCTTACTCGGGATTATTGGCAGCAAAAAATGCGGGAATGAAAACAGTCGCAGTTCTAAAAGACAATTATGAAAATGTTGAATATGAAATTGCGGACATGAAAATTGAAAATTACGCTCAATTTGATTTTTCAGCTATAAACGAAGTCAGGTAATAAAGAATTAAATTTTAGGACAAGTAGTTTTTTCATGAGCTGTAATTTCCCCCGATTATCGTGTAAGGTAATGGAGGATTGTCTGTAATTAACAGCCTTTTAAGCTCATGTTGTTTGGTGCAAACCGAAAAGTGTATCCCTTGAGCATGGTTTCATCTTTCAATAAAAAGAAACAGAAGATCAATCTTTGCTAAAAAGATTAGGTAAGGACGTATTTACGATCTTGGCTTGAAACTCTTTCCCTGGCCTCCCGGTTTTTTCCGATTGAAGTTTTTATTTTTCCCAAATTTCTTTCGTGTTTGCACTTTCCATTCCGGCCCTTCACCTAAGTCAGGTGGCAGAGGAGCTTTAAATACTTCACTTTCAATCAATGCTTCAATCTGCTGGAATTTGTACATGTCATCCTCATTGATGAGGGTGAGAGCAATCCCAGTGGTGTTGGCGCGTGCCGTTCTTCCAATGCGGTGTACGTAATCTTCGGCATCACCCGGCACATCAAAATTAACAACCAAATTGATGTCTTTGATGTCGATACCTCTACTTAAAACATCTGTAGCTACAATAATACGCGTTTGCCGTGCCCGGAATTTCATTAATACCTCTTCGCGTTCTTTTTGCTCTAAATCCGAAGAAATGCCTTGTGCATCTAGCTTTTTCTTTTGCAATGCACGCACAATTAGCGAAACTTTCTTTTTTGTTGAGGTGAATATGATAATACTCTGGCAATCGTCTTTCCCTTCGATTAATTGTTGAATTAATGGGAGCTTTTGTCCTTCGAAGCAAACGTAAGCGGCTTGCAATACGCCTTCTGCCGGCTTGCTTATAGCTGAGGCAAACTCTTTTGGGTTTGTCAGTACTTTGGCCGCTAGTGTTTTTATTTTTGGTGGCATGGTGGCACTGAACATTAGTGTTTGCCTTTGTTTCGGGAGAAAGCTGAAAATACGCACAATATCTTCATAAAAACCAATGTCTAACATGCGGTCGGCTTCATCTAAAACTGCGTATCCCACGCTTTTTAGATCGGCAATGTCATTGTCAAGAAAAGAAATCAATTTTCCGGGAGTAGCTACAATAATGTCTACACCACTTTCAAGAGCTTTGCGTTGTTCTTCCCATTCTTTCCCATCGCCACCACCATACAATGCAATAGAAGTAGTTCCTGCATGGTATGAAAAACCTTGCACTTGCTGCTCAATTTGTATAGCTAGTTCTCGTGTTGGCACCACAATTAATGCTCGTGTTTTGCCATGTGGCAAAGCCGATACCTTCTCAATAATTGGCAACATAAAGGCTGCCGTTTTTCCGGTTCCTGTTTGAGCGCAGGCAATCAGATCGTGGCCTTCAAGAATAATAGGGATCGTACTTTCCTGGACAGGTGTAGCTTCATCAAAGCCCATGTCATACAGGGAATCTAGTATATCATCGTGTAAATCAAATTCGTCAAACTTCATATTGTGTTCAGGAATGTATTTCAAACTAACGGAAAAGAGAAGCTTACCCGTGGTGGAAGTTGCTAATTCTGTTCACGGTACAAATGTAACAAATTTTTCGGCTATGCGTGAACGTGTTCATACTCAGTCCTGCTGGTGAGAAACAGGAACTTACGAGTTTTCACTTCTGACTTTCTGCTAAAAATTATATCTTTGCACCGTTAAACGTGTTCTTGATAACCACGTAAAAAACAAGAAGTATGAAAAATAAAGTATCCGTTTTATTCCTTTTCGCAGGCATTTTGTTCGCGACCTGTTTGCTCATCTCAAACCTTTTGGCGTCAAAAATTATCATGATTGGCCCGTGGTCATCGCCGGCTGGAGTGCTGATTTTCCCATTGGCCTACATCATGAATGATGTGATTGTTGAGGTATGGGGCTTTGCCAAAGCACGGCTGATCATTTGGGCTGGCTTTGGGGTGAACGTGTTGGCTGCCATCTTTTTTATGCTTGCCATTGCTATTCCTGCTGCGCCTTTCTACGAATCGCAAACCGCTTTTCAAACCATATTAGGTAGCTCGGTGCGCATGGTTGCTGCCAGTCTTTCAGCTTACATGGTTGGCTCTTTTCTAAATGCCTTTGTAATGAGTAAGTTCAAAATGATGACCAAGGGCAAGGGGTTTTCGTTGCGTGCAATCCTTTCAACCATATTGGGAGAAGGTGCCGACTCTCTAATCTTTATTAGCATTGCTTTTGCCGGAAGTTATTCTCTTGGCGTGCTTTTGGGAATGATAGTTACTCAGGCAGTACTGAAAACGGCCTATGAGATTTTGGTGCTTCCTCTTACTATTTGGGTAGTGAAAAAAGTAAAAGCAATAGAGGGAGTTGATACTTTTGATGAAGTAATTTCGTATAATCCGTTTCGTTTAAAAGAAATATAATGAGTAAAGCATTGGTCGTTTTTTCGGGAGGGCAGGATTCGACAACCTGTTTGTATTGGGCAATGGAGCAGTTTGATGAGGTGGAAGCCATTTCGTTTGATTACGGTCAAAAACATCGGCTTGAACTGGAAGTAGCCTCAGCAATTGCTGCAAAAGCAGATGTCCCTTGGCATGTATTTAAAATTGATCTGCTTGGTCAAATGACTAGCAATGCACTTACTAGCCCGGGCATGGAGGTGGAACAGGATAAGCCGGATAACAGACCGCCAAATACGTTGGTTGAAGGGCGTAACATGCTTTTTCTGACATACGCTTCGGTTTATGCCAAGTCGAATGAAATCCACCATATTGTAACCGGAGTAGGACAAGCTGATTACAGCGGCTATCCAGATTGTCGCGATGAGTTTATCAAGTCGCTTAACCAAACGCTTAACCTTTCGATGGACTACTCGTACGAAATTCATACCCCGTTGATGTGGAAAGACAAAGAACAGGTGTGGCAAATGTCTGATGAACTGGGCGTATTTGAATTGGTGCGCAACGAAACGCTAACTTGCTACAACGGTATTGTTGGCGATGGCTGTGGCAAATGCCCGGCTTGTAAGCTGCGCAAAAACGGACTGGATAATTACTTGGCAAAAAGAGAATGACTTTCAAGTCATCCTGAACTTGTTTCAGGATCTCAAGTATGATGGAATCATACCCATAATAGCTTGCCCCAAACCTCTTATAAAGAAAAAAAAATAGAAAATGGACAATTTGAAAAACCTCGGAAACAATACCAACTACCTGTTCGATTACACTCCGGAGGTCCTGGAATCATTCGATAACAAACATCCCGAGAATGACTATTGGGTGAAATTTAACGCACCCGAATTTACTAGCCTTTGTCCGATAACCGGGCAGCCCGATTTTGCTACGATTTACATCAGCTACATTCCCGACCAAAAATTGGTTGAGAGCAAATCGTTCAAGCTATACCTGTTCAGTTTTCGCAATCACGGTGCTTTTCACGAAGACTGTATCAACATTATGCTGAAAGATTTGGTGAAGCTAATGGATCCCAAATATATTGAAGTGTGGGGGAAGTTTTTGCCACGTGGAGGTCTGAGTATTGACCCATTTGTCAACTACGGAAAACCCGGCACAAAATACGAAGAACTGGCTTGGTACCGCATGCAAAATCATGACCTCAATCCTGAAAAGATTGATAATCGCTAGGAGCTATATAGCTTATTAACATCTCTGAGTTATAGCTATAATATTTTGTCTAGAAGTTATAGACGAGTAGGAAGGGATTCGATTTTTCAAGAGATTGGATCCCTTTCTTGCTTTGAATATTTCTATATCTGTGTATCTCGTCATTCCGAACTCGTTTCGGAATCTGTTGCATCTAATCGTTGGCTTTTTTGCATGAAGACAGTTTTCCTACTTATTGTTCGTTGACTAAAAAGAAGGGCGTATTTTCTGATTTTATATTTATGCAACATGTTGATTGAAAGCAGAATGATCATTAATTGTTAGTATTTGTGGTAATTATTCCATAAACTTTGAAAAACCAATAATCTGCAATATGAACTCAAAATTTAAAGACTTGTATAAGCAATACAAGCATGGCGATCTTCAACGGCGTGATTTCATAAAGAAATTGGCTATTTACACAGGAAGTACCGCTTTGGCAGTTGCCTTACTCCCCGTTTTGGATGAGCATGACGCTCAAGCAACAACTCTCTCTCAAAGTCCTTCAGATCTTTTCACTTCCATGATTGAATACCCCGGAGCAACAGGAAGTATGAAAGCGTATCTTGCCCGCCCTTTAGCGGATAAAAAGTATCCGGCGGTGATTGTCATTCATGAGAACAGGGCTTTGCAACCACACATCAAGGATGTAACCCGGAGAATGGCGCGAGAAGGATTTTTGTCCTTGGCACCCGATGCACTTTCTCCGCTTGGGGGAACACCTGAAGGTGACGAAAGTGCGGCAGGCAATAAAATGCGTGAGCTGAATAGTGAGGATACCGTTAAAAACTTTGTGGCGGCCGTGAAATACCTGAAAACCCATCCAAATTCAAATGGGAAAGTTGGATGTACTGGCTTTTGCTGGGGTGGAGCTATGACAAATCAGGTGGCCGTAAATTCTCCAGATCTTAATGCTGCAGTTCCTTACTATGGAAGTCAGCCTGAAGCAACAGATGTACCCAAAATAAAGGCACCCATCATAGCTCATTATGGTGGAACCGATGAACGTATCAATGCTGGAATTCCTGCTTTCGAGGAAGCACTGAAAAAAGCAGGAATTGAATATCAGATTTATGTGTATGATGGAGCCGGACATGCTTTTAATAATGATACCAGCCCGGACAGATATAATGAAGAAGCAGCAAAATTGGCATGGGAACGAACCATTGCTTTCTTTAAGAAAAAGCTTTCAACATAAATAATTGCCAATTAATCCGATTGTTTCCAGACCTCGGACAGCGCATCTACAAATGGGCGGCAGTGGTTAAAAAAGAGTTTGTACCCTTCGCAAAGGTAGTTTAGCCCCGGCTCGCCATCCGGAGTCCGTATCAGGCGGTTTTTAGGACAACCACCATTACAAAATGCAAGAACTTCACATTCCCGGCAATAGCTGGGGAGTGAAGTTTCTTTTGCCCGGCCAAACTCTTGTTGGTGTTCGTTATTTAAAAGGTCGGACAACGAACGTTGCATAATATTTCCGATATAATGCTCCGGATCCACAAAGTGGTCGCAAGAATAAAAATCGCCAGTGTGTTCGACTACCGGAACTTTTCCGCATGTCTTTTTTAAGATGCAGAGCGTGTGATCTTGTTTGAAGGCCAGTCGTGCAACTTCTTCAAATAACTGAATTTTAATGGTGCCGATATCCTTGCTGACCCATTCATCAAAAATACGGCTTAGAAAGACTCCAAATTCTTTGGCCGATACCGATGGTGATTTTACTCCGGATGGTGATTGTGAATCAGCAATAACTAGAGGGAGAAAACTTAGGTACGTTGCACCCAGTTCCTTGAAAAAACGATAGACTTCCAACGGGTTGCCAACATTCCCTTCATGCACCACACAAAGAATTTCGTGCGTGATGTGGTATTTTCTGATAAGCCGATATCCCTGTATGATTTTTTGGAAGGTGCTTTTCCTATCCGCTGTTTTTCGGTAGCGGTCATTTAAGTCTTCAGTTCCGTCCAGACTAATGCCCACCGTGAAGTTTTCCTTTGCTAGAAATTCACACCAGTCCTCATTCAGCAATGTGCCGTTGGTCTGTATTCCGTTGAGAACCCTTTTCCCCTTGGGCTGATGTTCCTTTTGTATCCTTACAATTTTCTTGAAATAGTCCAACCCTGCTAAAGTTGGTTCACCGCCATGCCATGAGAAATTGATGATTTCCCCTTCGGTTGCTTCAATTTGTTGAATGATGTATTGTTCCAGTATTTCATCCGGCATCAGGTAGTTTTTCTTGTCGGGAAACAACTCGCTTTTGTCGTGGTAATAACAATACGTGCAGTTCAAATTGCAAATGGGGCCTATGGGCTTTACAAAAACCTGAAAATCAATCTCTGTTATTTCCATTTGCTCGTATCTTTTATGGATAGTTGCAAGGTAATATTTTTAGAAATTGGGCGTACTCATTAATTCGAAAAATGTTGGAGTATAAAGTGGAGCTTAGCCTCTCGTGTATAAGTAGTACAGGAATTAATTGTACTTGCCGTAGGCAAATAGCCTTTATCCAGTCTAATAAATAAAAAACAGGACGTGCAATGATATCATTACAGGTACTGTTTTTCAAATTATCAATTCAACACAAGAAATATGTATTATAACATCTGTTTTGCCTTATCAACCGTAACTTCCAATACTCGGGTAAGAAATGAGAATTTTTCTTTCATCATATCATATTCATCTCCCGACTCAATATAACTAGCTGTCCCAGTTACAATAAATCCTGTTCCCGGGTAATCTTTATGACCTAAGACATCTTTACTGCCTAAAGAGAGCTTTATTTGATTGTTTACTTCAACATTCTTTTCAGTTTTTCTGAAACCGTAGGCAGGAATTAAGATGCGTTCATCTTCAGTAATAACAATATATGAGTTCCAGGTATTTACCAGATGTGGTTCAACACCCCATGACATGATTGACACAACTCCTTCATGGGTAATTACTTCACGAAACTTATCACTTAACTTTATATTTTCACTCATTGTTGTAAATTTTAAATTTATGTTCGTTACATTTTTCAAAAAGCAAGCTGCTATTTGGGTTGCCAGTAACATCTTTTTGGAGATATGATAGCTTCTTCTTTCTTTAATTGAGCCATTGCCTTATCAACAACTTTACGATCAAGACCTGTTAATTCGGTAATTTTTCCGGCATTCAAAGGAGTTCCATCCTTTTTCATTGCTTCTAATATTTGTTCTTTGGCTTCCATATATTTTAAATTGATGTTCTACAATTTGATAAAACAAAACTATTCTATACTGAAGTCAAAAAAATTAAACTGGATTAAGAAAGACCCTACAATTTCTTTTTTCGTAATTCGCTTACGTATTCGGGGGTAAGACCAAGGTAGGAGGCAATCATGTATTGAGGAACACGTTGGATAAATTCGGGGAAAGAGGTACTGAAATGATGGTAAAATTCTTCTTTCGACATTTCAAGCAGATACTTTGTCCTTAATTGAGAAGCCGCTAAATTTTTCTGCATGATTATTCTAAAATATCGTTCTAATTGGGGCAAGTCTTTCAGAATATTTTCGAATATATTTTTATCGATCGAAACAACTTGTGATGGCTCTATTGTTTGAATAAAATATTCGGATGGCTTGTTATCCATAAAGCTGAAAAAATCAGTGAGCCACCAACCATCAAGAGCAAATTGTGTGATTTGTTCTGCAGCTTTTGCATTAAGAAAATACATTCTCAAACATCCTTTTTCCACAAAATACAATGACTTACAAACCTGCCCATTTGAAAGTAAAAACTCTTTTTTTCGAAATGTATGAGGCTTAATATAGGTTTGTAGTATTTGCACTTCGCTTTCGCTTAAATCAACGAACTTTCTGATATGTTCAATTAAGGCTGAATGCATTGATGCGCTATTTTATTTTAGGAAAATAAGAATTTATCATGGATTGAACTTCAGACAACCAGAGAGAGCGTTGATTTTCATCACTATCCTTAACGACACAGAAATTTCTTCGTTCAACCTGATCCACGCCGCAGAAATTAAACACGCGATTCTTCCAAATAGAATCCAGTGGGTCATCCCCAATATCATTTGGGGTGTTTGATGTATTTAGAACTAACCCAATTTTTGCTTTTAATAAACCTACAGGAACATGGGCTCCTTCATCATTTTCAACAAAGTCGTAAGCAATGCCCTGCATGAGAACGCGATCAATCCAACCCTTAATTATTGCAGGAGGCTGCCCCCACCAATTTGGATGAATAACGATTATTCCATCACTATCGGCTAATTGAGAACAGTGTGTGTGAATTTCCGCATCTACTGTCGAATCCGAATTTGTATTGTCAATATGGTGTAAAGGACTAAAATTCTCGGCATACAAATCATGAAAAAAAACGGAATGTCCATTACTTTCTATTTGCGTTTTGCAAGCTTTTGCAATAGCATGATTAAAGCTTCTATTGTCGGGATGGCCTAATACAATTAATACTTTCATTTTTGAATCAATTTCTGTTTTCCCCATTTGCTCGTTCCTTATTTGGGTAACTGCAAGGTAATATTTTTTAAAATCAGGAGTCTCCATTGATTTAAATATGTTGGGGGTATTCCAGAATGGGTCGAATTATAAAATAATGGTTACGAACAACGATGATCGCTACTTTTTAAGTTCTTTTTAGTTTTATCATTTTTCATAATCCTGCCTTCTCCCCTTTTGTGATTTTTAAATTGCGGATTTACATTTTTACGTAAGATGATTCTGGATCAGATAATGGGTTCTATTTAAATGTGATATTGAAAACCACTAGCTCTGGACGGTTGCCGGTTCTTACCGGAGGCCCCCAGGTTCCGTATCCGGATGATGTATAGAACAACGTTCCCCCTTTTTCATACAGGCCGTAATCATTCTCAAACATGCTTTTTGTAATATATCCTAAAGGCCATAATTGCCCTTTGTGGGTGTGCCCCGACATCATTAGATCAATGCTGTTTTCCACAGCCTGATCATATTCCACCGGTTGATGATCAAGTAGCAGAAGTGGCAAGTCTGGTGTAGCATCTTTTAAAAGTTCATCTATTGTTTTTCGTCGTCCGTTACCATTATAATTTGCGCTTGCACGGTCATCTCGTCCGGCAATCTGGATAATGTTTTCAATAGTTAGCAGGGTATCCCGTAAATAGCTAACACCATGCTCCGAAAAATAATTAACACTAATCTCAACATGTCCAATAAATTCGTGGTTTCCGGTAACGGCATATACACCCAAAGGTGCATTAATCTGCTGGAAATATTTTCCCATGTCGTTTTCCACTACAGGCACAGGATTATGGTCAACCAAGTCGCCACCAAACAATACCAGGTCGGCATTTTGTGAATTAATATCTTTCAGCAACTGATCAGCCTTTTTGTTTCTTAAAAGAACACCCAGGTGCACATCGGAAACAAAAACCACTTTTAATTTATCTACCGTTGACTGCTTCTTGTTTAAGGTGACGTTTACCTCTTTAATACGGGGGTTCCAAGCGTTGATGTATCCATAAAATGTTACCGAAAGCAGGAATATCGAGGAATATATAAAAATCCGCTTTCCTGAAAGTATCCCTGATGTTAAAGATTCAGGAACAAAATGGATAAAATGATTCAGCACGCGAATTATATCGATTGCCATCACCAAAAGCAGAGCATATAAAAAGAAGGCCAGCCAGATTGATCCTGATAATGAAATGGCGCGTGAAAATGAGCCCGGATTACCTCTCTCCAACACCTGCCCAATAATGAATGAAGCAGTTAAAATCCAGTAAGCCCATGTAAATATTTTTGTAGCATTGGTATCTTCAAGTGCTCTTAGACCTCTGCTATATACATACCAGTTTACAGCAAAATAAAGAACAGAAAAAACGGCAAAGAAAATAGTCATAGTACTTTGTCTCATCTTAAATTAATGTTGTTTCGTTTGGAGCACACAAAAATATTCATTAATAGTTAACAGCAGTAACTATTCAGGTTGGGTTAACAATTATTATAAAATTGAATGAAATAATCTGGCTAGTTTAGGTTGGAAATAACCATCGAAAGCTTTTCTTTCACGGTAAGTGCAATTTCCTTTAGTTGCTTATTGTCTATTCCTTGCATCGAAGCGTAGGGGTCAATCGCTGCCACTTCTGTGCTGTTGTTGTTAAGTTCCTGAACAACAACATTGCATGGGAGCATGGTGCCAATCTTGTTTTCGCTTTGCAATGCCCGGTATGCTAGGGAAGGATTGCATGCCCCTAGTATTTTATATTTTCTGAAATCGACATCGAGTTTCTTTTTCAGGGTTTCGTGCATGTTGATTTCTGTTAGAACGCCAAAACCTTCCTGCTGAAGTGATTCTTTCACTTTTTCAACAGCCGAATCAAAATCGGTATTAAGTGTTGTTGCAATATAATAACTCATAGCTTGTACTTTTGTGGGTTGCACCCGGTTTCTGTATTGAAATTGTTTAACTCTTTTAAAATAAACCAGACTAGTGAATGTTCCATCTGGTTCCTATTAATACACGTATTAGACTTTAATCTGTTGGCCGGTTCATTTTGAAAAGTATGTTTATTGTCGTTGGTCATCTCGTACTGTTATTTTTTAATTGAATCAGCTAATCTGGCTTAAGTAATGGTTTGGCCATGAAATGGAGGGCTTTCTGAAACACATTTCTGTTTGACAGGACGAAATGCTGAAGGAAAGTCCGCACCAAACTTCATTCGCACACTTGTGTTTTGCAGATGTTGTCGTTGCGATGAAAAATCTAATCTTCTAATTGTAATCCAAGGGCAACAATTATCTTGTTGTAGCCGGTATACATTTCCATCACGGTAAGAATTTCGATGATATCTTCTTCTGTATATCCAAAGTCTTTAAGTTTTTGAAAATCTTCATCGGTAATTTCTGCCGGATTTTTTGTAGCTGTTGTTACAAACTGTAATACGAAGTTCAACTTATCATCTCTTACTGTCCCTTTTTCTATTGCTTCTATATCAGCAAAACATATCCCTAGTTTTTCGAGGTTTTGTTTATGAATAGTCAGACAAAAATGGCATCCGTTCTCCGTTGAAACCCGGGTTGCAATAGCTTCTTTTATTTCAATGGGGATATTGCCTTTGCCAAGAATGTTTTTTGTGCGATTCCAATTTGCCTGAAGGATATGTGCATGTCTTGCAAAAGCGCGATAAGCTGCCGGAACTTTTCCAGCTTTTTCTTTTATTTCATCGAAAACTGACTTGATTTCCGGATCGTTGACATTCTCTGATTGCAATTTTATTCTTGCCATTTTTACTGATGTTAATGTTTAAGCATTGATAAGATATGAATTTTATTGCAAGACTGAATATATGCGAAGAAGGCAATTGCGGGCCTCAAACATATCAAACTACTACAACTTTTGAAGCGAGCTGCTGACCCGGGATTTACCACTGTCATACTATTTTTGTTTAGTTATTTTTTGAGTTTTTTTCTGCTTAAAATTTTGACAATCCGATTATATACAATTTCTGATATTGTCCACGTATTATTTCCACCGCTGGTATTCACAAACTGAACAACAACCGTATCAATATCTTTGTAATATCGCGCAATACTTGCGTATCCCGGTAACGAACCCGTATGTCCATATTCATAAATGGAGGAATAGATAGCTTGCTCCTCATCATTTAACAAGGAGCCTTCGTTTAACGCCCTCAGAAATATTCCCACATCCTGTGCGGTTGCGACCATTGAACCCCCAGGGTGAATAAAATCATTGTACTTAATATCGTCCTCATAACCTACAAAATACCCACTCATAACATCGTCCAAATTCACTTCACTAAGCAAACTATATGTGTTGTTCAGCCCAAGCGGGTTCAATATTTCACTCTTTATATATTCGTTATGGCTATATCCTAATGTCTCATCAAGGATTTCGCCTATCAATAAATAATTCGTATTTGAGTAACTATATTTTTCACTAGGGTTAAAGTCAGCAGGCATATCCAGCACTAACTCGTAGATATCGCTGTTTTTCTTGTATGGATTGGCCCACGGGTAATCAGGGTGGTCGCTGAAATTAGGGATGCCACTTCGGTGTTGCAGCATCATTCTCAAGGTAATCTGATCAGCATTTGCGATTCGCCCGGCAAATTCGGGTAGGTACTCAGCAAGCGTTTTATCTAAGGCCAAATGCTTATCATTGATTAATTTGGCAGTAGCAATAGCAATATATAACTTGCTGATGCTGGCTATCTTAAATAATGAGCGTGGGTCTGCGTGAACCTTATTTTCCCTGTTTTTCCATCCGGCAGTGTAAAATGCAGGCTCTTTCCCTGCCTGATCTACATAAACAATGATACCGTCTAATCCATATCCTGTGGCCTCATTGACCTGTTCCTGTACTGTATCAGGTAGTGGCGCTATCCATACCCGTAAGAGAATCCAAGGTGGAAATGCGATAAAACAGGTTATTGCAATAAGAGGCATTATTATTCTAAGAATTCGTATGGATTGTTTCTTTGTCATCATCTTATAATTTAAGGAGGGTCAACATTGCAGACAACGGTTGCTTATAAGTTGTCGTTGCGGATTACGGAGAGCGTATCATTTTTCTTTTTCTATGAGTTGTTCTTTTTTTTAGACTTCTAAAAAGTCAGAACATTTAACCATTTCAAAAGATACATTATTAAGGCTGTACCTGCTGTGCTAACAAACATTGAAGCCTGCCAGAAATAAACTCTCGCTCCCCCTAGCTTCCACATCTTTTTACCAAATTCGTTTTTGTAATAAACATTGAGGGTTTTATAAAAAAGAAAATTTAGCATAAGAAAAATCACAAACGCTATTGTTGTTATCCAAATTTTTTCCATTCCTCAAATTTTTAGTTTTTATGCTTGTAAATTATTGCTAACGGTTGGCTATGTGGAGTGCAGGTTTTCGAAGTACTTCACGTTCAAACTGCACTAAGCCAGTTCTTTTATTCATTATCAATCTATCTTTTGAAATTAAGATTTATTTCAGTCCCAGTTATATAATCTGCTTTTTGGGAACACAAAAATGCTACTGTTTCTGCAATGTCTTGCGGCGAAATATTCTTTCTTTTTTATCCATTCATCATTGTTGTTCAGAAAATCAATCGCTTTGTCAAGTTGGTCAATATGCCCGACAGGTCCAGGTGATATTACATTAATAGTTACATTATTTCTCCAAGCTTCTTGACTTGCAGCAAGCATTGCATTTGTTCGTGTCTGTTTGGCAACATTGTATGAATAAGATGGAGATGGCGGGTTTGAGGTCATAGAGATTCCAATTATTCTACCCCATTTTTGTTGATACATAATTGGTAGAACTTTGGGGAAGAAATGGTAGATTGGAGATATTTCATTTTTTACGTCAGTCAATGAGTTTTCAACATTTAAATTATCAATTGATTCCATATTCCAATTCGCTCCAGGATTAACAACTAAAATGTCAACACTACCAAATTGTTTAATAGTGGTGTCTATTAGTTTTTTACATTCTCTGTCATTAAAAATGTCTGCCTTGAAAGAAATCGCATTGGCTTTTTGATATTGTTTATGTATCCAACTATTTTTTCTGTAATTAATTACAACATTTGCACCTTCTCGTGCCAATGTCAGAGCGATACTTCTTCCCATTCCATTTCCAGTCGCCCCTGTAACAATTGCAGTTTTATTTGCCAATGTCATAATTCCAATTTTTACTGGTTAGTCTCACTGCTAATTGCGCATTTGCCCACTTTATTAAAGGGTTGAAAAAGAATGTAAAATACAACTTTTCCTTACTAAATAATTAAGTGGATCATGAAATTATTCCAGAGGGTGAATTGCTTTGGCAGCATTGGAGAGCCGACTGTTAAGAATTTGCCTAGTGGGCAAATTTAAGGAGGAGCCAGCTTGCAGGGGAGGTAGCGGAAAAGGAAAGACCTCTGATCTGTTTGGGAATTGAACAAGGACAAGCTTATGCATGGAGCCGTTTCAGAATGGGCGGCTGGGCAATTGCACAAAGCCCAATTCTAGGTACAACCATTACGGTTGAAAGATTGAAATTGCGTGGTTACGTTTCTTTACTGGAACTCTACAATCAAGTAAAACCAAGTACGGTTTTGTTTCCTATGACTTAACGAACCGCCGTATGTGTTCCTGAGCAAAGCGGTGTCGTCTCTTCCTGCTAGTGTTTGCTAGCGGGGCGGGCTATTATTCGATTGTAAGCCGTTTTTATATTTTTCAAATTCTCTTGTACTTATCCAATATATGTCTCCGTTATTTAAAGAATCTTGTCTTGAAAAGAAGAAAACTTCACCATCAGGAGAAATTCGAGGAAGATAGTTACCCTGGTTCTTTGTGTTTATTAAACTATCCAGATGAACAGGATAAGTCCATTCATAATCCGTTATACGAAAAGATATATAATTATCTACCCACCCATTATTTATTCCTTCTATAAAGCCATCACATATCAAATAGTTACCATTGGGAGCTACTCCAATATGTCGTGTTTTAAAGTCTTTAAATCCCTCGTTGCTATTACTTTCCAAAACTTTTCCTTCATCAATCTGCGCAGTCTTTAGATCACCATTTTGAACATAGAACAGTTCTAGCGTTTTTGTTATGCCCCAATCTGTCACCCCCGTTTTCTGCCCTAAATCCAAACTGTCTATAAAAACAGGTTTCGACCAAATGGAATCATTTTGTCTTGTAGATTTCCAAATTGCTTCATTTGAAGACATTATTGCCAGGCTATCATTAACAAACTGAGGAGTCTTATAGAACATTTCTCTATCCTTATCTTTTAGTTCTGTCCAAGTTGTCCCATTAAATCGAGTATAAAGACTTCTAACGCCATTTGTCTCACCATTTTCATCCTTGTAATATCGAACAAAATACATAGCTTCTCCATCTGCTGTAACACTTATAATTCCTTCTCCTGTTGAATCTACAGAAATAAATCCTTTCCCAAATATTTCTGGTTTGTTAAATGGAATTTCATTTCCTAGATATTTTGGTTGGGTTGACGGTCTATTGCATGAAAATATTGAAAATAGGAGTAATGCTTCACAAAATAATTTAGTAATCATAATTGAATGGTTTTTGTTTATCATCTCTATTTCTGGTATTAAATGCTTGAATTTGTGCCCCGCATACCACCGAGCCCGCATTGCATTTTCATTTTGTTATAGTCATGTGCTTTATTTGCAATTATTAATTCTGCTGCCCGATTCTCTTTTAAAGCTTTTAATGAATTATTCTCTTGTTGTAATACCCTCAATTCGTTAATAAGTTCTTCTTTGGTTTTGTACTGAATGTTCATGGCAAAGCTTTTTATTTAAATATCAGGTTTTAAAAAGGTTACTAGTAAATATACGTAAAACAAATCCCACATAATTTGAATTAAGATTCTATTTCTTAGCTTTGGCTATAACGGTTTATGATGCCGTGTTGTAGCCTGTTGTTCTCCTTCTTCTATACCTCCGTATTATATATTACAGGCATTTGCCCTTTCCATTTGTTCCATAAATCATTTTCTAAAATAAGACGAGCCATAAAATTACCAACATTAATACGACTTGTTTTTCCTGGATTAGAAAGTGCGCTCCTTATGGGAGATGCATATATTTTATATTCAGTAACGCTATTTTCTTCAATTAAAGAGTCTGGCCTTACTGCTACCCAATCAATCAATTTGTCATTTTGCCCTATATCCACTCTTAAAAATTCAGCTGCGGCTTCATTATCTAATTGAGGTGGAACAAGTATGCGAATCAAACCCATTACCAGTTTTTCGCCAAAAGAGATAGACTCTTTTAAATCTTTATTCCGATTGCTAGTCGTGTTCATTAAAACAAACTTAATTGGCATTTCGGTGGAATTCTTCTGAATTGCTGTGCAAACCAATTTGACAGAATTTGCAACTAATCGCCTTGGCTTTCCCCAAATACCTTTCATTGTAATATTATGACCAAGACAAGAAGCTACAGCTTGACAATCTTCTAAATATTTAACCATGTCATCTTCACTAATATCTGAAACCCCAGCTTTAATTATTGCAACTTGGTCATTATTAATCCAAGAGTCAGGTATTTTACTAGTTGGACGCACAATAACCTTAACTTTTTGCTTTTTTATTAAAAGTTGTTCAACCAGATGTTTGCCTGTTGCGCCACTTGCTCCTAATATTAGAGTTGTCATAATGCTGAATTTATTTTTTCGTGAGCAATAGGTCACAACGATCGGTACATGTTGTCGGGGGGGATTTCGGAGAGCGTTCCTGTCCACCGACAAGAATGCTGAGGCGAGAGCCAATCGTTCGCAAGCCACAGAGCACCAGCTGTTTTATGTTTGTGTGTTGTAAGCCGTTTTTTTATTTTTCTATCATATCTTTTATGTCCATACCTGTTAAAAGCAATCCTAATAATATCATCACAATTGCAATCCATTTTACATAAGGCTTATTGATCTTTTTTAATTGGGTGAGAAGAAAAATCCCTCCTCCAATAAATATCAAGTTATCGATAAACGAACCAATTATTTCAAACATAGTATCTATTTGTTTTCAATTTGTTGTATCAATTTAATATTTTCTTTCTCTAAATCAGTCAGAAAGTCATTTACATTATCATGCTGGCCTGCATACCAATCTTGTTTTTTGAAATAATTATCCATTTCTCCACCTGAGGTAAATTTGTACCCGTATCGGGCAAAAATCTCATTGCGCATTATCTTTAAATTCGTTTTGGTCATTTTACTCAACTCGTCTTTGCTTAACAATCTTTTTGATGCTTGAGAATATTTGCCAGAATAGAATTCTTCTATCGAATGAGATTTATATCCTATTTCTTGTCCATCGTCTCCACTCCATGTTTTATAAACCCTTAATCCTTTTATTCGTCTGCTCTTGCCATCGTAAAGTACAAATTCCCCATTTGTCTTGTCCGAATAAAATTTATTTCTATCAATTCTCACATTTGTTAAATTCTCATAATTAAATATCCAAGCTCGACCATCACTTGACCAACCACCAGTCACGATCTGTGCATACCACTTATCTAATCCACAAATTAAAATCAGATTTGATTCCCATTCGCTATCCCCGAAATGATAAACAGATTGATATTCAAACTCTAATTTGGGAACCCAAGGTTTTATCAATGAAGTATCTATCCCGTCAAATGAACCTTGTCCAAATAGTCCGACTTGAATTATAGAAAAAATTATTATCAGTTTTGTTCTCATATTTTAGGACGGGTCACAACGATCGGTACATTTTGTCGGGGGGGGGATTTCGGAGAGCGTTCCTGTCCGAAGGACATGGAACTGCGAAACGAGAATCCGCAGTTGGCGTACCTCTGAACTTCGCCCGGCAATATGTATTGTGTTGTGTACAGTTTTTTATTCTATTTTTAGTTTTATCAATTTATTTTCGTTCAAAGTAAAAAGTATATTAGTGTTATTTATCCAATCAATTCGATTCCACCACCTGTCAACACTTTCCAAAGATGAAAACCCCGTTAATTGTTTCAATGACTTGGTCTCAACGGAGTAAAGCCAAACTTGGGGACTTCCCGAGCGGTCGGATATAAAAGCAATATTTTTATTGTCTGGTGAAATTGAAGGACAATAGTCATCCCAATCTGATACTATTTTTTGTGTTACTTGCTTTGTGGTTATTGAAGACTCGTAAATTTGGGATTTATAGTCATTGCCAGTCCCATTAAATAAAAACCTATCATTATCAATCCAATTGGGTTTCCCTGCTTTTTTTAGATTTAAAGAATAAATATCTGTAATCTGTGTTGTTTCTGAAGTATTGGTATTAAACATCCAAATATTAGATGGAGTGTCGCTTGGATAATCAACATTACTGTTTGTAGGAGACTCATATAATATGAATTCGCCATTTATAGAAAATACCGGAGCATATTTTTCGCCATCTCCATCAGTTAACTCTATAATATTTTTAGTTTCAAAATCGTAAATGGCGATTTGCATGTCATTCGATTCTGACCGAAATACAATCTTGTCATTATTTGGAGACCAGTTGGGTTCATGTGAATTAATATCAATTAATTCAGTTCCCGAACCATCCAGATTTGAAGTAAAAATAGCCACTGCCATGCAACAATTCTCTCCACCATCCCATGAATAAGATTTGTCAACATAGGCAATTTTGTTTTTTTCGGGAGCCAATGATACGCTCGTAATTGTATGCGAATTGTCAACTGTGATTAGGTTCTCAGTTTGGGGCTGTGGATTGGGTATTGCCATTATTGTATCCGAAACCAATGAGGAATATCGTTTTTTCTTTGAAACGACATAGAAATAATAAGATTGACCGTTTTCCAAATTTTCAACTTGGTATGAATAAGATTCATCATTATCTACCTCGATAAGTTTTGTGAAATTATCAGGTGTCCTTTTTGAAATATAAATTTCAAAATTATCTGGGGTAACAAATGTGTAGGGAAGAAGGATGTCGTTGAAAATTGAATAATTCAACCAATTTAGTTGTATTTGATTATTTGCAATTGTTGCAACTGGGGTAGGTTTCCAAATAACTGTTTCGTCATCTATTAATGAATTATCTTTTTCGCAACTTAGGACAAAGAAAATCAAACTTATGATTAGAATATTTTTCATTTTGTTTTTATTTTCTAAGATGTTTTTTCATTGCAATTGGTTGCTTTTCAAAATTATACACAACGGTCACTTTATTCAAAGTTTAAAAAAGAATGTAAAGTACGACTTTTTCTTACTAAACAATAAAGCGTAGCATGAAATTATTCCAGAGGGTGAATTGCTTTGGTAGCATTGGAGAGCCGACTGTTACGAATTTGCCTGGTGGGCAAATTTATGGAGGAGCCAGCTTGCAGGGGAGGTAGCGGAAAAGAAAAGACCTCTGATTCGTTTGGGCGTTGAACAAGGACAAGCTTATGTATGGAGCCGTTTCAGAATGGGCGGCTGGGCAATTGCACAAAGCCCAATTCTAGGTACAACCATTACGGTTGATAGATTGAAATTGCGTGGTTACGTTTCTTTACTGGGACTCTACAATCAAGTAAAACCAAGTACGGTTTTGTTTTCTATGACTTAACGAACCGCCGTATATGTTCCTGAGTAAAGCGAAAGGAAGGAGCATAGCTCGCGTACGTACTACGGTGGTTAGAGAGGCGCACTGGCGGACTTTTAGTCCGTCAGCCGTCTAATTATGAGCTTTTTTCACTTCTCACAATTTTTAAAATACGATTATATACGATTTCCGATAAATTCCAGGTGTATCCACCACTTGTATTTGCAAACTGAACCACGACTGCATCAATATCTTTGTGATACCTGGCAATACTAGAGTATCCAGGCAATAATCCTGTATGTTCATATTCATAAATAGATGAATAAATTGCTTGTTCATTATCAATTAGCAAAGAGCCATCGTTCAATGCCCTCAAGAATATTCCCACATCCATTGCCGTAGCTACCATTGAGCCGCTAGGATTTATAAAATCATTATACTTTAAATCGCCATCATAGCCTACGGAATATCCACTCATAACATCGTCTAAATCCACTTCACTAAGCAGGCTGTAAGTATTGTTCAGCTCAAGCGGTATCAAAATCTCCATCTTGATATATTGGTGATGGCTATAACCCAATGTTTTATCAAGGATTTTGCCTATCAACAAATAATTTGTATTTGAATAACTATATTTTTTATCAGGTGCAAAATCAGCAGGTTTATCCAGAACCAACTCAAGCGTTTCTCTATTGTCTTTCGGTGGGTCTTCCCAATAGTCGGGGGTATCGGTAAAATTGGGAATGCCACTTCGATGCTGCACCATCATTCTCAAGGTAATTTTATCAGCATTTTCAATTCTTCTCACAAGTTCTGGCAAGTAATCAGCGAGTGCTTTATCCAAAGACAACTGTTTTTCATTTACCAATTTAGTGATAGCGACAGCAACATATAACTTGCTAATACTGGCAATCTTGAACAAGGCTTTCGGGTTGGCAGAAATTTTATTTTTTCGGTCATGCCAGCCAGCGGCATATAACTCCGGTGGCTTCCCAGTTTGGTCCACGTAAACAATCATTCCATCAAGTCCATGACCAATTGTTTCATTAAGTTGTTCCTGAACGGTATCTGGGAGTGGTAAAATCCAAGCCTTTACCAAAATCCATGGAACGAAGTACAAGGAGCTTATGCTTGCAACAATGAATGTGATTCTGAGTATTCGTTTTGTTTGTTTCATCCTCATAAATTCATTCTATTTCAGTGTGATGCACTTTATCAAAAAGCTTGTGACTAACGGTTACTTGTAAGTTGTCGTTGCCTTCGCTGCCGCGCGAATCCTTCCTGATTAATTAAATAATAGTGGAAATGC
Organism: Prolixibacteraceae bacterium; assembly: GCA_963662675.2. Lineage (GTDB taxonomy): Bacteria > Bacteroidota > Bacteroidia > Bacteroidales > Prolixibacteraceae. Next base: position 9,891 of record CAXXHP010000006.1, on the reverse strand, counting down.
ATTGTAAATATATTCTTGTACCGCAACAAAATCATGTCTGCCACCTTCTTTTTGATAAAAAACAACATGATCCGGTGTGAATACATCATTTCTGTCTAACATTTCATCCATTTGAATGTAAACCTGATCCCTGACGGCATCTTCTGTACCTGTTGCTACATAAATAAAATATCCTCTTTCATTTAATGATTTTTCTGCAATTAATTCTTCAAAAAAATCAGCTGTTTCTACTGGATAATAGTCACCATATCCACCATAATACCAACAAGACCCACTCATTGGTAAAAAAGAACTTATGTAATCAGCATCATAACAAAATGCCATCCATGTAGTCACCGATCCTAACGAGAATCCGCCAAATGCCCTGTGATCTCTGGACGCCATTAAATCCTCTTTTGATGTACTTTCAGCATATGTGTGAAACATTCCCTCAATAGTTGGCATTAAATGATTTTCAAAATCGAAATGAAATGACCGAAGTTCACGTGTTGAACTGCTGAAATCTCTTGAGGAATTTTGATTATAAAAAGTTGCAGAAACAATAATTGTTGGTTTAATCACTTTATCTTCTATCATGCGGTCAAACATGTTTTTATTTGTACCGTATTCGAAATATTCTCCAGCATGACCGCCAAGTCCATGCATTAAGTAAAGTATATCATATTTTGTATCAGGGTCATCCTCATCATAACCATAAGGCAAATAAACATAGGCTGTTTTGGTAATATCTGACGAATTTCCCGCATAATCCTTTGATTCATAATCAACTTGAACGACACTTCCCTGATGCGTGGCAGCAATCTGATATGCAGATGGTACACTCACAGTAAATCCTGTTTGATTCATGCTATCACCATTTTGTTCAGTGTCTTGATCACTTGAGTCGTTACTGCACGCACTTAATGGAAATGCAAGAAAAACCAGAAATATTAAACTATATAAACGCTTATTCATTAATAGCAAATACATCATCTCACTTTATCTTAAATTTTTTGTCTTTTTGAACGATACTTACGATACTAGAATGGGATGCTGCCGGCAATACCTTTTTCATGCTTCTTCTTCTGGTAAATTCCCCGCTACCGCACGAATACTTTCGCGTGGGGCAGTTATTTAACTACAATAACATTTTCCAGCAACTCTTTTTCTCCGGCATAATCACTGGCACTGCTGTATAAATATTCTTCTCCCCGAAAAACTAAACCTGCTTCAAACGGATTGTGATGGACATAGTTGATTTTTTCATTAATCACCTTGTGCTCCATAATTCAATTGGTTTATTGTCGGGCCTCTAAAATTGATATCTTGTTACATTGGAAGAAATCGCTCCTGTTTCCTGAGGATTGTCTTTTATTGCTTTTACAATTGCCGTGCTTGTAAAACGTTTAAAATCGACAATAAGTAATTCTGTTTTTGATTACCGGAACTTCTGAGAATTTAAATGTACATGATGTTGTGCGTTCGTTATTTTTTAATTCTTTTTTGTCACAATGTAATATGCAGTTAGTGTATGAAATATTTTTTCAGTCTCAATTATTTGAAGATTTCCACTTGATACTAAATTGTGTAATTCAGAAATCTTAAATCTTTTCATATATCCCGGAATTAACCCTAATTTTATTAGTAGAAAAACAGGATAGAATTGTAATTTATTTAATAAAGTCATTTTCTCTGCCAGACATGGTGTCGAAGAAATAAATAATCCTCCAGGTTTTAACAAGTCAGCAATCCTTTCTATATTCTGCTTATTGTCCTTTAATAAATGTAACAAACCAATTGCCAGTATCACATCAAATGAATCCTTTGTGAATCTCTCATCAAATATAGTTGTTTGTATGAAATCAACATTTTTAATATTGTGTTCACCTGCTTTTCTTTTTGCTATATCAAGCATTTTGTTCGATGTATCAATTGCACGAATCTCTTTTACATGATTAGCGATCTCAATACTTATAGTTCCTGTTCCACAACCATAATCCAATAGAATATCACTTTTGTTGAGATGTTGTTTTAAATTAGTATGAATTTTGAGTAAAATCGGTTCTAAATGGGTCACTGTCTTATCATACTTAAATGCTACAAAATCCCAAAATTTTTCTGATTTATCTATCATATTCACTTCTTATATTATGTGTCGAGTACAATCCGCTTATTCAAAGGCTAATATGAATACCGATAATAAGTTTTTAGACAGACTGACGGTTAGTGTATGTGCTTGGCTATGTGAGTTGGCATAAGTTTCATTCAAATCTATTTGCTCCTTTGTTACTTGTTTTTATCCAGTTATTCTCTTTATTTTCTCTGTTAAATAATAACAGTTTTTGATGCACCTTTAAATTCAATTATCTCTAAATCTCTTGCGAGTTTCAAATATCTCTCAATCGAGGGTTTTGATTTATTATCAGTTTTTGCAACAATATTATTAGCATTAATACCCTCATTATTGGCAATTAAATCAATAACTGAAGCTATTTCTTCTTTTACACCATCACTTATACCATCAATTACAGCAACTGGAGTGTAAGTTAATTCTACTTTGGGTGAGTTGGTTGATTCAGTCATTTTTGTAATGTTGAGATTGATTTGCAGTGGATAAATTGCACTCTTTTGCAAATTTTGGTTTGCGGGTCGGCATGTGCGATTTGCAAATGCGTGCAATGTGCGTTGGCTTCCCCAATTGCCCCATAGGGCAAAAGCGCGTTGGCAAAACAAAATCTTTTCGAAGCAGTCAAATTCCTTTTTATATGTTTAATTTTTTCAATCAATTTCGGTTTGTTATTGTCTTTTTTCGCCTTGCAGGTTAACGTATAGTGCATGTACCATAGTGGTTTTACGTGTGATTGTCCGTCCGCAGGACGAAAGACAATCGGGCGGAAAACAGATGCCTTGGAGGCGCTGTCCCCACTATGGTATATCGCACTTTGTGTGTGCCCAGCATGAGCATGTGCCCACTTTATTCAATGTTTAAAAAAGAATGTAAAGTACGACTTTTTCTTACTAAAGAATAAAGTGTAGCATGAGATTATTCCAGAGGGTGTAAGTCCTCGTTGGCGCAAGTTTGCAACTTGTGCCTTTCTTCGAAAAAGCTAATTGTTTTACGTCTTGCCCTATCGGACAACACACCGATTGCAAATCGGCGCGAGCGAGGGTCTAAACTTAGAGTTTACTAGCCCTATTAAAAACTACAACAAAGGTCTAATGGTGAAAAGAGCATTAGGCTGATGCGTATTGAACCGCCGTATATGTTCCTGAGCAATGCGAAAGGAAGGAGCATAGCTCGCGTACGTACGGTGGTGTGAGAGGCGCACTGGCGGACTTAGTCCGTCAGCCGTCTACGATTGTAGCTCGTTTTTTTCTTTTTAAAAATATGTATTCACTGCAAATTCAAATTGATTAATAAAAATCTCTTTGAATACAGATATGTTGTTTTGCTCATAAAACAGCAACATTGCTTTTTTATATTCAATTGAATCAACAGTCCGAAATGAAATTGGGCAATGTTTGTTGTTCATCAAAATTGCATTACTTACAATTCTAGCTGTTCTTTTATTCCCATCAACAAATGGCTGGATATATGAAATTAACACTAAAATTAAAAGTGCTTTTTCGAAAATATTGCTTTTATTATTTACCAATTCACACATATTAATCAACGATTCTCTGATTTGAAATTCATTATCTAATGGACGATAATTTGTCCCCGAAATACCTACTCTTCTTTTTCGAATGTTTCTATCAATTGCTAATTCTTTAATTAAAATGCTATGAATATCTTCAATTTTTGGAACAGTCAGAGGAATTAAATAATCCGGATTTTCAATAATGAAATCTATGGCATCTTTATGATTTAACAGCATCGTTGCTTCTTCTTTTGTTTTTCCGGCTGCAGTTTCTTTATCTTTAAGTAATCGTTCTGTTTCCAGAAGTGAATAAGTATTTCCTTCAATTTGAGATGATTTCCAGCTCAAATCAATTGCAAGTCTTTCTAACTCTTTTTTGTATTCAAATTCAGAAAGTTGAGAATAGTTATTTTTATAAGTTTTTTGAAGTTCTTCTAATTTTTGAAATTCATTTCCAGTAAACAGATTTACTTTTCCAAGCGTTTCAGTTATTAAATCAAGATTAAAATTTTCTTTGATTTCTCTTTCATCAATTTCTTTTTTGTAGTAATCCTCAATATCAATTGGTTGAAGCAGTTCGAAAGTGCGGGAGATAAAATACTTTGTTCCTTTTCCTTTACCAATTTTAGAAATTAAATTTTCGGAAGTCAAACTTGTTAAAATCCTTTTTACAGTTGCATAACTTATTGGAATTGAAATTCCATCATGAATTTCTTTTGAGGAAGATTCTGGATTTTTTAAAATGAAATTCAGTATTTCGGAGTTTCTATTAGCTTTCATTATTAATTTATTTAGCTCACTAAAGTAGTTAATGTGGCTCAAAAATACAATATTTATGAGCTGATTCTTTTTTCAAATGAGCTACAACGGAAAATTGCATGTTACGTAAGGGTTTGCGTGAGATTCACTGTCCGGGTACGGACGAGAGAATGAGCGGAAAACCGCTGCTCGCATACCACTGAAACCCTTATGGAATATGCAAAATGTGTGTGCCCAGCATGAGCATGTGCCCACTTTATTCAATGTTTAAAAAAGAATGTAAAGTACGACTTTTTCTTACTAAACAATAAAGTGTATCTTGAAATTATTCCAGAGGGTGTAAGTCCCTTACGGGCGGAGGTAACGCTTCGAACCGTTAGCAAGTGGCAAGCTGGTTTACCGTGAGGTATGCAGTGAAGGAAGCCAACCGGCAAACTCCGGTACTGACGAACAGAAATTGGATACGAGGCTACGAGACGAGGATAAGCAAGCACATCATTGTAACGTCCAACGAATACCAAAATCGTTCCGTAGTAGATCCAGCAGTGATTGGAGGAAGGAAGATGCTCTTACCTGGGGAGGTCTCAACTTTCCGCAAGGACAGTTGAGAAGTCAGCAGAGGCCATAGTAGGCTTTGGAAACGAGCTGTCATAGAAAAGGCAGAGGACTCACAGAAAAGCTGAAGGGCTGAACGATAAGTTGTCCCAAATGCTGCAAAGAAGCTTTCTGCGTGAGCAGGATCTAGCTTTGCGTTAGGCGGGACATGGAAACAATGAATTGAAACTAAAATGATTGATCAAATTCTAACACGAAAGAACCTGTTACAGGCCATGTACAAAGTCCAGCGGAACCACGGTTCAGCAGGAGTCGACCGCATGCCCGTATGTAAACTGTCAGAACTCCTGTCTATTGACAAGGAAGAACTGACAGCCAAGGTTCGTTCGGGAAAGTATTTGCCACAAGCCATTTTAGGAGTGGAAATTCTAAAAGGAAAAGGGAAAACAAGGTTACTCGGTATTCCCACCGTAACCGACCGCCTGCTACAACAAGCGGTTTTACAAGTAATTACTGCACGCTTCGAGTTTGGGTTTTCAGACTCCAGTTTTGGGTTCCGTCCCAACAGGAGCGTTGGTCAGGCAGTCCTAAAAGCACAGGCTTACATCAACCAAGGGTTTCAATACATTGTAGATATTGACCTAAAAACCTTTTTCGATGAAGTAGACCATTGCTATCTGCTGCAACTGCTTTACCGCAAAATCAACTGCCGCGAAACCTTGCGCCTTATCCGCAAATGGCTGCGTTCCCCGATACAAATAAACGGGAAACTGGTCAAACGCAGAAAGGGAGTTCCGCAGGGCAGCCCATTAAGTCCTTTACTGTCCAACATCGTATTGCACGAACTGGACAGGGAACTGGAAAGGCAAGGTTTGCGTTTTGTCCGCTATGCCGACGATTTTAGCATTTACGTTAAAACGAAGACAACAGCCCGAAAGGTTGGCAACACCATTTTTAAGTTTCTTAAAAACAAGTTGAAACTAACGATCAATTGGGAGAAAAGCGGCATCCGCAGACCTGTACATTTCACCTGCTTAGGATTTGGCTTTGTGCCAACTTATAAGAAAGGCGAACGGGGCAAATATCAACTGGTTGTATCCGAAAAGAGTTGGACGAGCTTGAAGCAAAAGCTAAAAGTCCTCACCCGAAAAACCACTCCCATGAGTTTTGATGAACGTATCGAAAAGTTGGGCGAGGTGCAGCGAGGATGGATTAATGCTTTCCGAATGGCAAGCATCCAAAACAAGCTGGCTGAACTGGATGGGTGGCTGCGGAACCGACTTCGCTATTGCATTTGGCACCACTGGAAAAAGCCTGAGCGAAAAAGGAAGAACCTGATTCGTTTGGGCGTTGAACAGGGTCAAGCCTATGCATGGAGTCGTTCCAGAATGGGTGGATGGGCAATTGCACAAAGCCCAATTCTGGGTACTACCATTACGGTTGATAGATTGAAATTGCGTGGTTACGTTTCTTTACTGGAACTCTACAATCAAGTAAAACCAAGTACGGTTTTGTTTCCTATGACTTAACGAACCGCCGTATACGAGACCCGTACGTATGGTGGTGTGAAAGCCTCTCCCTGCTAGTATTTGCTAGCGGGGCGGGCTATTCGATTACCGCAAGTTTTTTGTTTTTATCACTTTATTTATGCTTATTTTTTCAGTTGTCTTAATTAGTTATTCGTATCTCAAAGCTTCAATTGGATTTCGTGTCGCTGCCCGCCAACTTTGCCAGCTAACTGTTAGCAGAGCAATTCCTAAAACCAGCATACCGGCCAACGCAAAAATCCACCAGCTTAAAGTGGTTTTGTAGGCAAAGTTTTCAAGCCATTTATTCATGGCGTAATATGCAATTGGAGTGGCAACTATAAAGGCAATCACCACCCATTTTACAAAGTCTTTATTGAGCATTGTCATCACTTCAGAAATTCTGGCTCCATTAACTTTTCGGATGCCGATTTCTTTAGTCCTATTTTTTGTAGAGTAGGAAATTAATCCAAATAATCCGAAAGCAGTAAGAAAAATACTGATGAGTGAAAAGAATCGAATCATTGTTGCTGTTTTTGTATGTTTAATATGAAGCGATTCGAACTTATCTTTTATAAAATCATAATCAAATGGCCTGTCGGGGAAAAAGGTTTGCCACTTGTTTTGTATTGCACTAATAGTTTGAGGAAAGTTATTTGGGTCAAGCCTTAACTGTAGTACCTGGCCATAGCTGTAAGGATAATAACTAATTGGATATATAGTTATTGGTTTTACCCTATTGCAAAAAGGTTCGTTAAAGAAGTCGGCAACTACTCCTGAAATGGTCTTATTCGGCTCTTTAGCCGAAAGTGGTTTGCCGATTGGATCAACAATACTATTACTTTTAATATAAGTTTCGTTGACAATTACCTTATTTTTATTCGAATTGAAATCAGTTGTGAAATCTTCTCCATATATTAACGATAAGTTGTGAGTTGTAATAAAATCATTATCAACTGCGTACAATGTTTGTTTGCTGTGATCTTCATATTCTCTTACAATACCAGTTAAATAGCTACTGGCAGATATTGTTCCGGCAGCAATATTAGGTAGCGAGATAATTTCGTCTTTAAAAGCTTTAAGTTTTTCAGTTGGAAGGTTATTCGCTCTAATTTCAATAAGGTTATTGTCGAGATTTGCGGTTTTTGCGATGTAAGTTAGTTGTTTGGAGTAAACAATAGTCCCTACGATTAAAACAATTGATATAATAGTTTGCACAACAACCATCCCATTAGTGAATTGTGTTTTTCGGTGCGGAATAAAATGTCTATTCAAAAGAGTTAATGGCTGCTGTTTCAGCTTTAAGAATAAATAAGCCGATGGAATAATTGTAAGTAGTACCATCAAAACGAAATAGTATAATAGCACCCACTTACTAAATAAAAAGTTGGAGGTAACGTGTGCAACGAATATTGAATTAAAGCTTGGCATCATTACTATTACTAGACCAATTGAGAATAAAAATCCAATCAGGATAGTCATGCTGGTCTCAAAAAATAAATGAAAACGTAATTGTGCTTTATCTGCTCCTAACAATGATTGGAGCCCAATAATTTTTTCGCTTTTTAATAATTGAGCCATGTACATGTTGATATAATTAAAACATGATATGAGAAGAATACAAAGGGCCGCAAGAATACCAATGCTTATAAATGATTTATCACGATGAACAATGAATTTCCAGGCTTGTAGTATCTCAGAAGTATCATAGTATGCTTCAGAGATTGGTTGTAGATAATATTGACATTCCTCGGATAAACGTGGCAATAATTCTTTATCCGTCTTCATTTTTGAAAGAATTTTTTCTTTAGAGCTTTCTTTGTCGAGCTTAACGAAAGTCACTCCGCCCCGGAAGGTTTTGTTATTGATAGGAAGTAGAATATCGTATTTAAGAAATGATTGAGTGGCTGAATTGTCAATTATTGAGGTGATTGTAAAATTAGATTCACCTTGTAATGTGGAAATTGAAAATGATTGTCCTAATACATCTGTTCTGCCAAATACTTTCAATGCAGTTTGCATTGAAATAGCTGCCTCATTAGGCGATGATAAGGTTTGAGGAATGTCTCCGGCAATTAAGGGAATTGGGAAAAATTCTGTAATTCTTGTATCTGCACAAAGTAAAAGCATTTGTGTCGATTGGAATTCCTCTGCTCTAAAAACGGAGTTCCAACTTATATCCTGAAAACGACAATAATTTTCAATTTCAGGATAGCGTTCCTTCAAAATTGGGTGAAGTTCAGACCTCATGTAGAGCGTTTTTTCATCACTGACAATGTTTGTAGGATTGTCACTTTGGAGTAAAAAAATACGATCGTTATCTACACTTCCAACAGAAATTTGCCATTCATTAATAATGAAAGCAATAAACAAATTAATACAGGCAAGTCCGATTGCAAGACTTGAAATGGAGATAACAGAATAAATCTTGTTTCTTTTCCACTTACGAATAATCAAGTTGAAATTGGTTCTAATTATCATCGTTTTTGGTTTTAATTAGTTTAATTTTTACGTCCCAACTAAAAACATGCCATCTCCCTAACTCTCAGATAATGTATTTAGAATTAATTTTCGAGTAAAAAATTTGTAAAAATATTTGACATTTACCGTCTAATTATTTTACATATTTATTCATAATTAAATCAAAATCGTTTTTTTTCGATTGTACTTTTGAATTAAAGCAAAAGTTAAAACTATGTGTTATATTAATTTTCAGTTTTCAATCAATATTTCTGATATTATTACCCTTTTGTGCTACGATTCTTCTTTTCAAAATTTGCGGTAACGTTGAGTATAAGAATAGTAGCCGATTGCGTTGCACTTTCCTATCAAGTTACATGAAAGTTTAAGCGGGCTACAACCCTTGAATTTACTACTGTCTCGGCTATTATTTTTATACATTGTGTGTGCCCAGCATGAGCATGTGCCCACTTTATTAAAGGTTTGAAAAAGAATGTAAAGTACAACTTTTTCTTACTAAACAATAAAGTGTAGCATGAAATTATTCCAGAGGGTGTAAGTCCCTTACGGGCGGAGGTAACGCTTCGAACCGTTAGCAAGTGGCAAGCTGGTTTACCGTGAGGTATGCAGTGAAGGAAGCCAACCGGCAAACTCCGGTACTGACGAACAGAAATTGGATACGAGGCTACGAGACGAGGATAAGCAAGCACATCATTGTAACGTCCAACGAATACCAAAATCGTTCCGTAGTAGATCCAGCAGTGATTGGAGGAAGGAAGATGCTCTTACCTGGGGAGGTCTCAACTTTCCGCAAGGACAGTTGAGAAGTCAGCAGAGGCCATAGTAGGCTTTGGAAACGAGCTGTCATAGAAAAGGCAGAGGACTCACAGAAAAGCTGAAGGGCTGAACGATAAGTTGTCCCAAATGCTGCAAAGAAGCTTTCTGCGTGAGCAGGATCTAGCTTTGCGTTA
>CAXXHP010000005.1:0-239550 GCA_963662675.2 Prolixibacteraceae bacterium | reverse complement strand
TTCTTATTGATTTTGAATTTGGAGTATATTCTACCCCCAGTGAAATTCTTGATTGATCAGTAAGCTCAGGTATCGTTTGTCCGAAAAAGGTGGAACTTCCCCATTTCGAATAATAATAGTCAGCGTTTATTTCTAGCTTGTCCAATTTGTTGTAAGATAGTCCAAAGCCATATGAGGTGGGCAGTTGGATAGTACTTTTGTCTTCAATAATATGACTGATTGTGTCTGAAAATAGAACCGTACCATATTGAAGATATTTTTCCTGCAACAGGTCATGGAACGCTGTGAATTTTGGTTTGTTATTTAAAGTTGCACCAATTGTTAAAAAATCATCATTTTTCAGTTTGACGTCGTATTGGAGTCCAAGCGTATATGAGAAATCACGCAATCTGATTTTCTCCGTTTCGTTAAAGTTAAATTGGCTGGCATCATCAGGAAAGCTTATGGAGTTATTTTGTCTTAATGTTCCAAAAAGGTAATATACATTAACCCCTACAGAGAAGGTTTCTGTTAAGTTAATCCCGGTTCCAAAATAAGCTTTTGAAAGAGATCCAGTTCCAAAATAGTTGTGTCCTACACGGCCAATATCATCACTTTCCTCTTCGAAATATATATCATACCCTTTGTCTGCATATGGTAGTACTCCGACACTAGCTGCGGCCCATCGGGTTATTGGCCAACTTAAAGTGAAATATCTAAAATTAACATCGTTTGTTTTAACGGATGCATTTGTGGTTTTGTGTTCCGAAAATCGCGCATCAGCCCCAAACTCAAAAATGAAGGACATGCTGTCAATAGCAGCATAGGACGCAGGATTGGATGTGTTAATTTGAACTTGGTGTCTGCTGCCAATAGACGCACCACCCATTGCCGCAAATCGACCAAACGAGTACGAATGTAAATCTCCTACTCCAAATCTTGAATATGGAGATGATGTGCTATTGTTCTGTGCAAACGAAATGGTTGTGAAAAATACACATACCCCAACAATGATAAATCGGCTTATTTTGTTACCCATTATATTCCAGAATTCGGTTTAAACCCAACAGGGTTAAATTAAAGTTTACAAAGATGGAATTTTTTAGTCTCTTATCAAAGAACTTTGCATCTCCCCCCGTGAGAATGACTTGAGTGTTCTCGTAATCAGTGCGTAACGTGTGTATGTACTGTTCGATTTCATAGGAAAGACCAAGCTGTACTCCTGCTCGAATAGCCGACTCAGTGTCGGTGCCAATTTTCGAGAAGTTTTCCTTTGCACCCACAAGGGGTAATTTTCCAGTGTACTGATGGAGGGATTTAAACCGTGTTTCTAGTCCCGGAGATATATTTCCTCCCAAATATTCATTTTTGGAAGTTACTATTTCGTAGGTTATTGCCGTTCCTGCATCTATTATTAATAGATTTTGCTTAGGGAATAAGCATGTGCCGCCTATTGCTGCCGCCAACCTGTCCAGTCCTAGTGTCTCTGGGGTTTTGTAGCGGTTAGTTATAGGTACAGCTGTTTGGTGATTAAATTCGATATATTGGTCAAACGATTTAGACAGAAAGTGTTGAGCGCCGGTAGGGTAGTCGCGAACGGTTGAAGATATTGCTTTGTTTAGCTGAGGATATTTCTCCTTCAATTTTTGAATGTGATCTACTCTTAAATCGTCTAAGACCTCGGATAATACGAGGACGCTGCCATCAAATATGGCAAGTTTTATCCTCGTGTTCCCAATGTCAATGACTAAGTTCATACTTCAATTCTTTGGCTAATATCTAATGCTTGAACTGAGTGAGTTAAAGCTCCGATTGAAATGTAGTCTACTCCTGTGGCGGCAACTTCTTTTAATCGTTCTAATGTCATGTTGCCCGAAGCTTCAACTTTTGCCTTTCCATTTATTTGTTGCACTGCTTGGGTCATGGTGGCATTGTCCATATTGTCAAGCATAATGATGTCTGCTCCTGCTTCTAATGCTTCATGAACTTGTTCGAGTGAGGTGGTTTCCACTTCAATTTTAATACCTGGAGCAATTTTATTTTTTATTTGATTAACAGCTGCTGTAATTCCCCCTGCAATATCAATGTGGTTGTCTTTAATCATGACCATGTCGAAAAGGCCAATTCTATGATTACTTGCTCCTCCTGTTTTGACGGCGTATTTGTCCAGCATTCGGAATCCAGGGAGTGTTTTTCGTGTGTCCAGAATAACTGTTTTCGAATCTTTAACAGCGTCAGCATAAAGACCAGACATGGTTGCGATACCAGACATTCTCTGAAAGAAGTTTAAGGCGGTGCGTTCTGCTGTCAGCAGTGCTCGGTATGTGGCTTCAAACCGAACAATAATATCTCCTTTTTTCACGCGGGTTCCTTCTGTAATTTCAGGTTCCCATTTTAAATCCTTGTCTAGTTTGCGAAATACCATTTCAGCAACAGGAAGCCCGGCAATAACGCCATCGGCTTTTGCAATCATGAATGCTTTTTTTCGACTTTCTGCAGGAATCAGGTTGTCTGTCGTAATGTCCCCTGAGGCAACATCTTCTTCCAGAGCCAAGTTAATGAGGTGCTCTGCGGATTCAAGTTCTTTTTTGGTCATCATTTTTTTACGGGGATAAATTCAGGGTTTTTATCTTTCTGTTGAATAATGTGCACTCTAAAATCAGGATCTTCTTGTTTATATTCCTCACGAATATGACCTCCTCTGCTTTCTTTTCTGAGGAGTGCAGACCTAGTTATTAAATCACAGATCTCTGAAATTTGGTGAGCCTTTAAAATATTGTAATCATGAATGTCCGTTTCTACCTTCATCATGATGTCTTTCAATCTGGCAGATGCTTCGTTCAGGTCTTTTTCATTGCGAACGATTCCAACTTTCTGGGACATTAAATCTGCTATCTCATTCTTTATATCAAGATAGAAAAGTTCTTTTTCTGCCAGATTTGTCATTGGTATTTGTTCTGAGATATGAATTGGCTTATTTAAGTAGGAAGTTGCTCTTTCACTAGCCCTTTTCCCAAAAACGAGGCATTCTAAAAGAGAATTGCTAGCCAACCTGTTTGCCCCCATGACTCCTGTTGATGCAACTTCGCCACATGCAAAAAGCCCTGGGATATTGGTTTCTCCGTTTAGGTCTGTCTTTATTCCTCCAACCATATAATGGGCGGCTGGTGCTATAGGAAGAAGGTCTGTTCCCATGTCGTACCCATGTTCTTCCAATTTCTTGCTAATGTTTGAAAAACGTTTTTTAATGGCTGCTTGATCAAGATGTTTTAGTGAAAGATAGATGAAGGGACTGTTGTCCTTTTTCATTTGCTGGTAGATTGAGAATGCAACAACATCTCGAGGAGCCAATTCTGCTAAAGGATGAATTTTCGTCATGAAACGTTCTCCCTCTTTGTTGAGTAGCCATGCACCTTCTCCTCTCACGGCCTCACTGATCAAAAAAGCATCCTTATTTTCTACATAAAGGGCTGAGGGGTGGAATTGGATAAATTCCATGTCTTCCAATTTCGCACCGGCATCATATGCAAGAGCAATTCCATCACCAGTTGCAGTATGTGGATTTGTACTTCGACTGAAAATCCGAGATAAACCTCCTGTAGCAAGGATGCATGCGGGGGCTTGAAAAATAATATTATTTCCGCTAACAAAATCCAGAGCCTGTACACCAGTACATTCGCCATTCTGAATGATTAGTTTTGTTACTGCAACATATTCAAATGCTTGAATGTTTTTTTGTTCCAGTACTTTTTTCAGCATGAAACATGTGAGCTCTTTGCCGGTTGCGTCACCTCCTGCGTGTAAAATTCGGCGTTTGCTGTGTCCTCCTTCCAATCCTAAAACATATTTCCCATCTATCTGGTCAAATTGCATGCCCATATCAATTAACTCAAGAATGCGTTCTTTGCCTTCGTGTACGAGTATTTTAACGGCTTCCTCTTCGCAAAGTCCACGCCCGGCTATAACCGTATCTTGATAATGGAGTTCTGGAGAATCGTCGTCTGTTATGGCTCCGGCAATGCCACCTTGGGCATAATAGGAATTACTGGTGTCTAGTTGTGATTTTGTAATGATGGCCACTGAGCCATATTTTGAGGCATGATATGCAGCTGTAAGACCTGCCAACCCACTACCAACAATTATTGTGTCAAAAATATTCTTTTGCATATGTACTGCAAACTGTCTTGTTTATAGAGATGCAAAGTTATAAAATCAATTTGATCAGGGGGTAATAATTGATTGCTTGTTGCTATTTAATTAACACAAGAAAGACTATTGTTTTGTATTTTATGTTGGATGGGGAAATATCTCGAATCTGTCTGGTTATAACGACTTCTCCTTTTTCCCAAACAGGGGATCAATTTTCAGAAACCGGACTATGATAAACCCGGGAATGGTGCAAAGCATCACCCAAATGAAAAAATATTTATAACCTACCAGTTCCTGTATCCAGCCGCTGATCATTCCGGGAAGCATCATGCCCAGAGCCATAAATCCGGTACAAAGTGCATAGTGAGAAGTTTTGTGTTTGCCTTCTGAAAGGTGTATCATAAACAATACATAGGCTGTAAAGCCAAAACCATAGCCAAACTGCTCATAAATTACACAAAGCGTAATTAGAGAGAGGCTGTGCGTTTGGGTGAATGCCAAAAAAATATAAACCAAATTGGGAAAGTTCATGGCGAAGACCATTGGCCAAAGCCATTTTTTAATACCGTATTGTGAAACGGCAATGCCGCCCAGAATACCACCAACTGAAAGTGCAATGATTCCGGCTGTTCCATAAATGAAGCCAATGTTGCTGGTTGTGAGTTCCAAACCACCAAGCGAAATTTTATCGAGTAGAAATGGGGAAGACATTTTTGCCAGTTGAGCTTCTCCCAATCTAAAAACCAATAGAAAAGCGATAGCTACTCCAATTCCTTCTTTCGTGAAGAAAGAACGAAATGTTTCTGCAAAATCAGCCATGACTTCTTTCATGCTTTTGTGGCTTTTTTTCTCATCTGCCTTTGGGTAGGGCAGGGCAAAGAGATGCCATAAAAACAAGGCGACAAATAATGCTGCCAGAATAAAAAAAGTGATGCTCCAAGCCCATGATGTTTTTCCTGCAATATTTTCAAGCTGGCCTGCCAAAATAATAAGAGGACCTTGCCCTGCCAGCATAGCTACACGATAAAACGTGTTTCTAATGCCCACAAAGAAAGCTTGTTTGTGTTTTGTAAGCCCAAGCATATAGAAGCCATCGGCGGCAATATCGTGTGTTGCCGAACTAAAGGCCATCAGCCATAGAAAAGCCAGACTATATTGGAAAAAACTGGTTGTGGGTATTGTGAATGCAACGCAGGCAAGGGCAGCTCCTATGACTAATTGCATACTAATGATCCAGAAGCGTTTCGTGCGCAGATTGTCAACAATAGGGCTCCAAAAGGGTTTGATTACCCAAGGTAGATATAACCAGCTTGTATATAACGCAATGTCGGTATTGGAAATTTCAAGTCGTTTATACATGATTACCGAAACAGTCATTACGATGACGTAAGGTAAACCTTCAGCAAAATATAGAGAGGGGATCCAAGCCCAGGCATTGCGGGTAGAGGCTTTGTTCATGGGAAAGTATTTAGGCTTAATATGATTTTTTAAGTTTGGCTCCCCTAAAATAGTGTTTTAATATTAATTTGTAATCGTATCCTTTTTCACCCATTACTGCAGCACCTATTTGACACAGGCCTACACCGTGTCCCCAGCCAGCTCCGGTGATTTTTATCTCTTGTGGAATTTCATTCTGAATGTTTATGTGATCAACCACAAAAGCCGAGCTGTATAGATGCGATTCTGAGAGCGCACGACGTATCTCAAGCTCTTTTCCTATTACCATTGTTTTTTTAGTGCCGCAAATTTTAAGTTTGATTATCCGTGAAGAATGTCCTCTTTCTATGGCTTCCAATTTGATAATCTGTCCAAAATTAATTCCTGTTTTCTTAGCGATTAGGGCTGAAATTTCTGTCTGAGAATAGCAGACATTCCAACGGTAAAAGTCGGAAGTTTCCTGGTCGAATCCGGGTAACACTTGAGTTAAAACATGCTTGTCGTTTGTATTGCAGAAGGCATGTGGACTGTTTTTTATCCAAAGTTCAGCTTCGTCTTCCCGGCGTAAATCGACACAGGTGGTGTCGGCAAATTCTGAGTCAACTACCTTGGTAAGATAGCTGTGATAAACGGGCTCCCATACCTTTTCAAAATTTTCGGATATTCCTCCGCAGCATTTCGAGAAACGGGCATCGCATATTTCATTGTTGTCATATAATACTTCGCCAAAAGTTTCATCTATCGCTTGGCTTGCCTTTTCTGATATGATTTTTGTAATTCCTTGGTAGCGTTGACAATGATCGTCTGCACAAACATCAAACAACTTATGGTCTTCACGATCATACCACCGAATTAGTTCATCATTCGTTTTATGAAAAGATTGGTTTTGAGTTTCTCCGGTTTTTACTTTTTTACTTTTTTCTATTTGGGCCAACAGCCAACTTCTGGAAATAACAGCATGTGCTTTTAAGAGATCCGGTGAGCTGGTAGCACTCATTTCCGAAGAGATAACAGAGCGCAAATATTCTTCTAACGGAATTTGATTAATGGCACGAACTTTCCCATTTTCGATGATGAGTTTGAGGTTTCCCCGAAATCGCTGATCTTCCTTTTGTTCCCAATGAAAATTAATACCGATGATCACATCCTTCACTAGAATTGAATCATTGAGAGAGCTTGACTGAAAGATGAATTCCTCACGAATATAAGTCTCCTTGTTTTCTGATTGCAAAGCGATTTTATTTCCGTTAATGGACGCTGTGAATTGATGACCTTGAATATTTGTTGCTGAAAATTGTCCTTCAAGCTCAAATGAAATTTCATTTGCTGCTAAAATGCCTACCTGGATGAATGGTTGTTGATTCATCTGGTAAAAATAGTAAACTCATTTAAAATTAATGGTCAGAAAGAGATGGTTCATTCTTCTATAGATCGCCCTAGGTGCAGTGGCCTCAGTTGGGGAGTAACTAGATGTTTTAAACGAAGTTGATGATCTCACTCTGTGAAATTGAAGGTGTAACTATAAAAGCAGCGTAATTAACAGTCCTGCACCTACTCCTCCTGCAAAAACCACCAATTTGTCGGTGGTCGCATTCCACCAAATACCCCTGATTTCTTTCTTTAGGTCTGATGCGATTTTTTTTAGCTGATCTATTTGAAATCGCAAATCAGAATTGTTCTGACCAAGTGTGTCATTGTTTTCCCGTAATTCGTCAAGCGAGCTATCTAATTCCTGAATGATGGAAGTGGTCTGTTGGCTTATTAATGTGCTGTCAATCTCTAGTTTGGAGCTGAGTTTTGCCATTTGTTCGCTGATATTTTCAATTTCCTTAATCAGTTTCTTGTGATTGTTAGCCAGATTGATGTAGAGGACTCTTACCGAGTCGAGTTCATCCAGCCTTTGGTTTAGGAAGTTGGCTCTTATGTTATTGATAACATATGCTGAGTCAGTTTCGATAAAAACGGAGTCTGCATAGTAAACTTTGGTAAAATCGTCATTGTTTGAAAACCTAACACGTTGAGCGCATACCGTGATTGTATATGTAAGCAGAAAAGCAGAAATAAAAAGCTTCATGTTTTTTGTTTTTAGTTGAACCGAAATGAGGTAGAGTCTATTTCAAGAGATAATGTTGTGTCCTGCTTGTCAATTAATGTTTGCAGGGATCTGTTCATTCGTGAGGCACTGTTTTTATTGTCATGCATTATCAACTCAATCCCAATTTTAAAGCTGTCTAATTGGACTTGGGTTTCTGTTAATTTGGTATAGATTATTTTGTATTTAATTTCCAGTGAGTCGTATTTTGAGAGTAAGTCGCTGATTGAATCCACCTGTGCATCAATTTCTTTTGATTTAATTCGGAGTTGTTGGGCAGATTGGTTGCTTGAAAGTATTATATAGATCGCCATTATGGAAATGATGGCAATTAATAGAATCGTTAAATTTTTGCTTTTTATCATCGTTGACTGATTTTGTTTTTATCCCGATTGGTTTTATTTCGGAATAGTTATGATAAAGATAAAGATATAAATATGTTTTGAGGAGGCAACCCTATTTAAGGAGCCGTTCCAGAATAAGAGGTTGGGCAATTGCATAAAGGCCAATTCTGGGGACTACGATTACGGTTGATCGATTGAATTTGCGTGGTTACGTTTCTGTGACAGCGTTTTTAACAATGATTTTCTTTGTTGGTGGTGTTTTCTAATATATACTGCCGTTAACTTTTTCAACTATAAGATCAGCTAAATCTACTCCTGTAAGAGAAAATAATTATAGAATATCCATTCCTATATAGTCAATCTGTTTTTTTAGTGTAGACGTATTTTAAGCCGGGGTATTAAATACCATCCTTATATTGAATGTTATTTGACAAATGAATAAAGTGTTGAAGTTGCCGTGTTGAATCGGAATCTCCACTAAGATGATTTTTAAAGAGCTTAATTATATTTGCTTTGTCCAGCTCAATTTTAGTTTCGGTATTTGTATCACTTAAATCAATAAAAAAGCTGGAAAAGAGATCGGGTATATCAGTAACAACATCCGTGTTCAGGAGGTTCGATTCATTATATACACGATGATAGTTCCCTCTTGTTTTCTCGATAATGAAATTCTCTTCTTTCAGATTTGTAATGGTTGAATGCTTCTCGCAATGTTGAATACAGCTATCATCCATTCTATATTTTTCACATCCTGTTACCTGATGAAATAAACATTGCCTGCTGGTCATGAGTACTATTGGCTGATAGATGCTGTAGTATAGTTTAAAATCCTCAGGCTTTTTAACAGACATCATCTGAAGTCTACTTATTTCATTTGAAAGGAATGAACCATAACAGTTAAAATTTTCTTTTAAGCCCAATAAACTATAGGAATTAGCAATGTTTAGGTTGGGGCCTGCGATCCAGGGGATTCCTTTTTTGTAGGCTTCAAAGGCTATTCCTGAATTATTTGTTACAATACGTTTTGGTTGAAGCTGTGTAAGAAATTCCACTGCAGACAAATAGTCTTCACCTATTAAAACAGAAGGGAACCAGGGTGTTAGGGTTTTGTTCTTTTTGAAGAGATCTGTCAACACGGCATCTTCCATTTTAAAACTATTCGGAAGTTGAAAATAAACATCAACAGAGGTGTCATTACAAATGTCAATATCTTTATGAGAGGATATTAATACTGAAAGAGCAGGTTTATTTTTTTGTGTGTTAAGCTTTTTTAAAATGGGAACTTTAACGGGGGCTACCATTTCCTTTGAGCCATTTAAGATGAACAATAATTTTTTCTTTATTGAAGTGAGTTCCTTAAAGGGGAGATAAAGCTCGGTGTCAATATTAAACGCCATATCGTTTATGAAATATTCAGTCTCATTTATTGCTTTCAGCCTTTTTAGTAACATGTTGAGGGTCAGGGTTTCTGTTCCAACATCTACCAGATTAACTCCTGAGAGTATGTCGAATGATGTGTCCGGAGTTTTTATAGATACTTTTAATGGAGTTCCACATGCTCCGGAAATACTTAGTGTTAACGGGATTTTATTTGTGCTAAATTGTTCTATTTCATTTTTAATATACGTTCGTAGTTTTTCTTTTTCTTCATAAAGTTCCATTTGTCCCTTTGTCTGTTTATCACTCGAAGAATAATTATTGATCTCAGAAAGATATTTGGTTGAATGGCTCATCGGATTATCAATAAACATATCCTTATGAATATCTCCCTTTAAGAATGAATTTGAGAAATCGCGGTTAAACACCTTGTAAAGGTCACTATTGTCATTAATCAGACTGTTTTTATCATTAAAGTGTTGAATCTGTTTTCGCCATGCATTTACCACAGTATAGACGTATTCATGCTCTTTAATTCGCCCTTCAATCTTTAGTGAGTCAACCCCGGCATCATATAGTTCCTTTAAATCAAAATATGCCGAATTGTCTTTAAGATTAAGCGGGTAATCATGCCCCTCTGCAGTCCTTATGTATTTGTCTCTGCATGGCTGACTACATCTGCCACGATTGCCCGAGTTGCCTCCATGAACAGAACTCATGTAACAGATGCCTGAAAAAGAGATGCAGTAGGAACCATGAACAAATACTTCAGTTAATACACTGTTTTTATGCGCAATAGCGGTTAACGTTTTTATCTCATTAATATTCAGCTCTCTTGATAGGTTAACACGCTGAGCATTCAGTTTGCTTAAAAACTCAATCTGACCTTCGTTGTGGGTGGTGAGCTGTGTAGAGGCATGTATTTTAAGGCCTTTGAAATATTTGTTCAACAGATAGAACATGCCTATATCCTGAATGATTACACCATCAATCTGCGTATTGACCAATCTGTTCAACAACTTTAAAAGGGCCGGAATTTCACTGTCGAGTATAATGACATTAAGGGTTAGGAATACCTCGCAACTGTTTTTATGTGCCAACCTTACGACGCCCTGAAGATCTTCAAAGCTTATATTTGATGCCCGGTTTCTCGCATTAAATTTATTCAACCCACAGTATACAGCATCGGCTCCTGCAAGTATTGCAGCTTTTATGGAATCAATATCTCCACCAGGTGCCAGTAATTCAATTTTTCTTTTCATTATTCTTTAGGTGAAGCAATTCCGACTACCAGTGAATTCTCACATGGTCGCGAAATTGGATGTACGGCAGTCTGTCTAAAAACTCATTTTTCGGCATTCTTATTTGCCTTTGAATAAGCTGGGTTAAGCTGCCGGCACAAAATAGTTATAATAATTTGTTCTATAATATTAATGACAAGACAGGTCTGTTTTGAGCTTTTGTATACGATTTTATATGCGATCAAAAGAAAGTATCTCTTTCAGATAGCTTCTCAGCTCATCGGTATTGAGACTATTCATTAACCGACGCAGATTATAGGCAATAAGTATGAATCCTACATCGGCATGTACTAGTAACATTTCGTCCAGACTCATATGTTTTGACCATCTTCAGAATTTGGCTCTCACTAAAATTTGATTTTTCATAATGGCAGAATTGAATTAGTTCTGTTTCCTATGACTTATCGAACCGCCAAGTATATTTCTGAGAATGGCGAAAGGAAGGAGCATAGTCCTCGTTGGCGCAAGTTTGCAACTTGTGCCTTTCTTCGAAAAAGCTAATTGTTTTACGTCTTGCCCTATAGGACAACACACCGATTGCAAATCGGCGCGAGCGGGGGTGGATGGGCAATTGCACAAAGCCCAATTCTGGGTACTACCATTACGGTTGATAGATTGAAATTGCGTGGTTACGTTTCTTTACTGGAACTCTACAATCAAGTAAAACCAAGTACGGTTTTGTTTCCTATGACTTAACGAACCGCCGTATATGTTCCTGAGTAAAGCGAAAGGAAGGAGCATAGCTCGCGTACGTATGGTGGTGTGAAAGCCTCTCCCTGCTAGTATTTGCTAGCGGGGCGGGCTATTCGATTATGCCCTGTTATTTTAATCTCCCTACTCCCCATGTCTTATTATAATGCCACCCTTTTAGTTTTGTAAGTTCTTCATAGCACCTGTCAATTGAATCATGAAGAATATTTATTAGGTCTGTTAGATATTTATCTTCTATTATTACGGAGGAACTAGCTTGATGAATAATTTCATTCCTTAATTCAGTCATTTCTTCTAATGAATCAAAAAGTGTTTTCTTTCTTCGACGATAAGGCTTTCTAAGAATTGCTGCTAAATCAAGGTTCTTATCAATAGCTTTAAAATGTTTACAAGTCATCGAAATCCGCCCAAAGGAAATTGATTCGGCAAATGCTTCTTCTATTGATAAAATTCCGTTTGAAACCTGAACCAATCTATCCGCTGAAATTCTATTTGTTTTTAAAACAGATTCTTTATTATCTGAATATTTAAGTAGTGCAATATATGTTGACTTCCAATAATCTTCCGCAATTGATGCTAAGAAAGGCAACGTCAAAATATTTGATAAAAGTTTTGGATTATATCTATCCAACCAATACAATCCTGTTTGCTGCTTTTCATTATCCCCAAAACTTACATTTTCAAAATACTGACGAGCCCTAATTAAATTTGATCCAAAACCACTAAATGCCAAATGACATCCAGAAGCAGAATGTTCAGGAGGACCACTTTGTGGCTGCAGGTATCTTCCTTTACCGTAATCTGTGTAAAATACACCTCCAAAATATTTTTTAAGAAGTCGAATCGTATCATTTTGTTGAACCAAATCGTAATAACTACGTCCAGCATTTGTTCTTGTTTCAATATGAATTATATTGTCTTTCTCAAACAATGAAAGTTCAACTCCACTCCAAGATTTGTAATCATCTCTTTCAAACCATTGGTAACTGAAAATTTTTCCCAATTCATCAGCTTGCCACGAACCTAATTTGTCGAATTTTAGCAATTCAATAAAGTTCATAACATCTTTACGATTTGTTCCTTCTTGCAATATATTCTGTGATTCGTAACTCATTTTTTATAATTGGGCATAACGTTCCGTGTATGGTGTCGTAGCATCCCGCAGGGTGCTATGCACTATACACATTGTGTGTGCCCAGCACGAGCATGTGCCCACTTTATTAAAGGTTTGAAAAAGAATGTAAAGTACAACTTTTTCTTACTAAACAATAAAGTGTAGCATGAAATTATTCCAGAGGGTGTAAGTCCCTTACGGGCGGAGGTAACGCTTCGAACCGTTAGCAAGTGGCAAGCTGGTTTACCGTGAGGTATGCAGTGAAGGAAGCCAACCGGCAAACTCCGGTACTGACGAACAGAAATTGGATACGAGGCTACGAGACGAGGATAAGCAAGCACATCATTGTAACGTCCAACGAATACCAAAATCGTTCCGTAGTAGATCCAGCAGTGATTGGAGGAAGGAAGATGCTCTTACCTGGGGAGGTCTCAACTTTCCGCAAGGACAGTTGAGAAGTCAGCAGAGGCCATAGTAGGCTTTGGAAACGAGCTGTCATAGAAAAGGCAGAGGACTCACAGAAAAGCTGAAGGGCTGAACGATAAGTTGTCCCAAATGCTGCAAAGAAACTATCGGTTACGATTCTAGCTTTGCGTTAGGCGGGACATGGAAACAATGAATTGAAACTAAAATGATTGATCAAATTCTAACACGAAAGAACCTGTTACAGGCCATGTACAAAGTCCAGCGGAACCACGGTTCAGCAGGAGTCGACCGCATGCCCGTATGTAAACTGTCAGAACTCCTGTCTATTGACAAGGAAGAACTGACAGCCAAGGTTCGTTCGGGAAAGTATTTGCCACAAGCCATTTTAGGAGTGGAAATTCTAAAAGGAAAAGGGAAAACAAGGTTACTCGGTATTCCCACCGTAACCGACCGCCTGCTACAACAAGCGGTTTTACAAGTAATTACTGCACGCTTCGAGTTTGGGTTTTCAGACTCCAGTTTTGGGTTCCGTCCCAACAGGAGCGTTGGTCAGGCAGTCCTAAAAGCACAGGCTTACATCAACCAAGGGTTTCAATACATTGTAGATATTGACCTAAAAACCTTTTTCGATGAAGTAGACCATTGCTATCTGCTGCAACTGCTTTACCGCAAAATCAACTGCCGCGAAACCTTGCGCCTTATCCGCAAATGGCTGCGTTCCCCGATACAAATAAACGGGAAACTGGTCAAACGCAGAAAGGGAGTTCCGCAGGGCAGCCCATTAAGTCCTTTACTGTCCAACATCGTATTGCACGAACTGGACAGGGAACTGGAAAGGCAAGGTTTGCGTTTTGTCCGCTATGCCGACGATTTTAGCATTTACGTTAAAACGAAGACAACAGCCCGAAAGGTTGGCAACACCATTTTTAAGTTTCTTAAAAACAAGTTGAAACTAACGATCAATTGGGAGAAAAGCGGCATCCGCAGACCTGTACATTTCACCTGCTTAGGATTTGGCTTTGTGCCAACTTATAAGAAAGGCGAACGGGGCAAATATCAACTGGTTGTATCCGAAAAGAGTTGGACGAGCTTGAAGCAAAAGCTAAAAGTCCTCACCCGAAAAACCACTCCCATGAGTTTTGATGAACGTATCGAAAAGTTGGGCGAGGTGCAGCGAGGATGGATTAATGCTTTCCGAATGGCAAGCATCCAAAACAAGCTGGCTGAACTGGATGGGTGGCTGCGGAACCGACTTCGCTATTGCATTTGGCACCACTGGAAAAAGCCTGAGCGAAAAAGGAAGAACCTGATTCGTTTGGGCGTTGAACAGGGTCAAGCCTATGCATGGAGTCGTTCCAGAATGGGTGGATGGGCAATTGCACAAAGCCCAATTCTGGGTACTACCATTACGGTTGATAGATTGAAATTGCGTGGTTACGTTTCTTTACTGGAACTCTACAATCAAGTAAAACCAAGTACGGTTTTGTTTCCTATGACTTAACGAACCGCCGTATATGTTCCTGAGTAAAGCGAAAGGAAGGAGCATAGCTCGCGTACGTATGGTGGTGTGAAAGCCTCTCCCTGCTAGTATTTGCTAGCGGGGCGGGCTATTCGATTAGCGAAAGTATTATGATTCAAACCTACCTGCTGCATTATTATAGGATAAGGTTTCTAAATATTTAATAATATTTTTAAGCCCCACATATTCCTTTATAAAATCATTTGTAATGTCTTTAAAATTTGCGTTGTACCACTCTCTCGAATCAAATGATGCATGAACATTTCGGTGTCTATTTCTACAAATCTCATTTAAAAAGGATATATCCCGTTCTACATACTTAGTTCCTTTATCTGTTAAAATGTCGTAGTCTAAAATTTCAGCAATCAAATCTTTAATAGAGCCAAATTCTGGATTATTAAAACCTTTTAGTCTATTCGTGACTAATTCTAATTCATCTTGATTATCGCCACGTATTAGACAACAATTATAAGTAATATGCTTAACTGAAGCTTCAAGAAATCTTGTAGCCATTACATAAACTGAAACGTTCAATAAAGATTGAATTTTTATTTTATGATGATTATCCGTCTCAAGTTGCAAAACTGAATTCATACAACTTTCCAAATTGACACGAAATGTTTCAATGTCTGGACTAATGAATTCCATAATTTATTTTAAATAATCAATTGCTAAATGTATTCTTGTCTGGACATTTTGTGATGTTGTTGTTGCTTCAGAGATAGACATCTGGTATTCTTCATTCTTTAATAAGTCAGAATGTTTATTTTTGAGATTTTCTAATATAACACCATCCCTAAGTAAAATTGCCACTGAGACAATTACTGAATCAAAAACAGATTTATTGAAGTATTTAGGGCTTCTAAAAGCATTAATGCCAATTTCACTGAAAATAGTTTCACATGTTTTTTCAAATACTTGTTTGAAATCTTCAATAATTCCAGTATTCATAGAATTCTGTTCCATAAATGAACTTAAAAATTCTCTCATTGAAGGTCGATAGTCACTTAAGCCATAAAACAAGGATTGAAATCTAAGAATCAATTCAACATCATCAAGTCTTTTGTCAGGGTGAGGCTTGCTTAGTAAGGCTCGCCAATTATTATTCTCGTTTAATTGGAAAAGAGATTTGTTTAATAACCCAGGATAGATACAGTTTCTAATTTCCTGATCTTTCAGAGGCATTCCTCCAGTATTAAGTCGATGAAAAATATCATGTATTATACTAGGTTTTAAATATATATCTTCAATAATTGTACTGTTGAGAACAGCATTGTTTAACCTTCGTTTTTGTATTATCGATAATTCCTCATATGTTTTATTATCCCATTCTCTTCCAGTTAAACCTTTTAATCTAAATATTTTATCTTTCCCATTTTGATTAAACTTACCTTGAAGAAAATAATAAATTGATTTCAACCTTTGTTGCCCATCAATCACAATATAACTTTCATCAGCTTTACTTTTACCTAAAAATAAACTTGGAATTGGAAGCCCAATTAACAAAGAATCAATGAAAAGGCTAGCTCTAGCTAAGTCCCAAACAAAATCTCTTTGAAATTCAGGTTTTAGGTTGATTTCTTCATCATCAATCTTCAATTTTAAAACTTGAACTGTATTTGCGATATTATAGGATATGATTTTTGCCAAGTCCGCTTCGGGAGTTGGTTCAAATTCTTCTTCATTGTTATTAACAAATTCTTCTTCAGTCATATTATTCAATTTATTTGATGGTATGTCGCTTTAATATTTTCGCTAACTAGTTTATATGTGCACTAAAAGTGACACTTATTTCCTCTGGGGGTGTGTATTGTGCACTTTTGGTGTTATTTATATTTCTAAATCATCCAGTGGATTTCGTATGTTTTTTAAACTATTCATGCTCACATGCGTGTATATTTCTGTTGTTTTTGACGATTTATGCCCAAGTAGCTCCTGAATATATCTCAAGTCTGTTCCGTTCTCTAAAAGATGGGTTGCATAACTGTGCCGTAAGCAATGAAGAGTAAACTTATTGTTAATCTTGCTTCGAACCAAGGCTTGTGCAAAAATCTTTTGTAAACTGGTTGGTGATAAACTCTTTCCGGGCGTGCTCCCTTCAATTAAATAAACTGTTGGCTTGTAACTGAAATAGAAACTTTTGATACGCTCCATTAAATTCTCGCTGATCGGGATTGCTCGGTCTTTTTTACCTTTCGAGTTGACAATCGTTAAAGCCATCCGCTTCGAGTCAATATCTGTTAAGCGCAGATTCATTAATTCGCTTCTTCTCAGTCCACACGAATAAATCATTATCATTGCCATCTTGTGCTTGGCATTAGTGATATTATTTAGTAAAAGCTGAACGTTATATTTGCTAATCACTTTTGGCAGAGGGTTGTTTCTTCGAGGACGTTCTATTTTGTCTGCTGTCAGATTTTTATTCTCAATGGTACGGTAAAATAGTTTTAAGGCACTTACTGTTTGCTGTTGAAAAGTTGTGCTGAACTTATTCTTTAAAGTAAAGAGATGATGGTAGTTGGTAATGTCTTGATTGTCAATTTCCAAAGTCGGTTTTTGATTGTAGTAGCTAAAGAATATTTCTAATTGGTGAATGTAACTGTTAATTGTGCTCTCGCTATACCTTTTTTGCTCCATCCAATTTCTGAAAACACTTATTTTCTCTTTTGTTTCATCAGTTAACTTTTTCTTCAGTTCTGCAGGCTTAATTCGTAGAGGAGATGAGTTTGTCGAAGTCTCTTTTTCTGAAAGATTGATTTTTCTATTCTGTAAAGCCGAATAATCGACATATGCAACTGAACTTAATGCTTTGTAAAAAAAATGCAAATCCAATGTAGCTTTCGGAATATACCAACATTTTAAGGTTTGGCTCCATCTTGCACCATCAAGCTGTTTCGTTTTTTCTATGATGGTTTTGTTGTATGGGAAAGAGATGCAGACGATTGATTTTTCGCCTAGGGTTGCAGTACTGAGAATTATGGAGTTGGTAGTGATCATTTGCTCAATTTTCGCAGCTCAAGTTAGTTAATTTTACCTAATAAATTATTTTGACAGTAGCGTTGTGATGGAAAGCTTTTAAAAGAAATGCAATAATTATACTTTCAGGTTAAAGAAAAAGAGCCTACCTTTGTTCGTAGTTTTACGAACTACGAATATGGAAGAGAAAATAGTTTATACCGATGATCAGGTTCAGCTTGCCCGTTTTGCAAAAGCAATGGGGCATCCGGTGCGTGTGTTTGTGTTAGAATTGCTCAATAAGCAAGCCTGTTGCTACAGTGGCGATTTGTCAGAAATACTACCAATTGCCAAATCTACTTTATCGCAACATTTAAAAGAATTGAAAGATGCCG
Source organism: Prolixibacteraceae bacterium (assembly GCA_963662675.2). Classification (GTDB taxonomy): domain Bacteria; phylum Bacteroidota; class Bacteroidia; order Bacteroidales; family Prolixibacteraceae. Next base: position 221,751 of record CAXXHP010000005.1, on the reverse strand, counting down.
GACTCATTCAAGGAGAGATTGAGGCTCCAAAAGTGAAGTATTGCATCAATCGCGAGAATTGGGCAAAAGCGCAAGCATTGTTTGGTGCGTTTTTAAAATAGCTGAAAAAATTTCACGTGCATGTTCGTTATTTTGCGAACGGCGAACAGGCACCGAAATTGAATATAAAATAACAAACGTTATGACGAAAGTCTCAATTTACAGGGGGCTAAGTAATTTTCGAATCGTATTGATAAAGATTGCTTCACGTTGTTCGAAATGACGAGAATAAGAACTTTAAATCATCAGATAAGAGATATTTAAAAATTAAAAATCATGGAAATTAAAGTATTGGGTACCGGGTGTAAAAAGTGCAAGGCACTCGAAGAGGCAACAAAAGTTGCTGTAGCTGAATCAGGCATTGAGGCCACAGTAACAAAAGTGGAAGATATGCTTGAAATTATGAAGTTGGGTGTAATGACTACTCCCGCATTAGTGATAGATGGGAAAGTGATGGCGAAAGGGAAATTATTGAGTGTTTCGGCGATAAAAGAATTACTGACTAAAAGTAACTAATTATGAAAAAGCTAATCTCTATTACCTTGTTGATCTCTTTATTTGGCATATTCGGTGTAAATGCCAAAAACATTGAGCGCTCAAATTTCATCCCGGTTTATTCCGGATCTGAACAAGCGTCAGATGTGAAAGCGTATTATTTTCATGGTACTCATCGGTGTGAAACCTGTCAGGCCATTGAAGATATTTCCAAAGAAGCGTTGATGGATTATTTTGGTGGTGAGGTTGAGTTTGTGCCCATTAACTGGGAAGAGAATGAGGATAATCCCATCGTTCAGAAGTATGAAATTGCCGGTCAGTCTTTGCTAATTGTTGCAGATGACCAAGTGGTTGATTTGACCACTGCCGCGTTTCTAAATGCACTGACAAATCCGGATAAATTGAGAGAAAAGATTAAATCAACCGTTGAGGGGTTAGACTAAAAATGGAACTGCTTCAAACCTTTCTTGAGAATTCAGAACTGCCCTTGTTGTCGGCTTTTGTATTGGGACTGATGACTGCTATTAGTCCTTGCCCGTTGGCAACAAACATTACTGCTATTGGGTATGTCAGTAAAGATATTACCCATCGTCGCAGGGTTTTTTATAGTGGTTTGGTGTATACATTGGGGCGAGGGATTTCTTATGTAAGCATTGGTTTGCTATTTTATTTTGGAGCCGGACAAGTTGAGCTGTCGCGTTTCTTTCAGAAATGGGGAGAAAAAATGCTGGGGCCTCTACTTATTGTTATTGGCTTATTTATGCTGGGGGTGTTAACTCTAAAAATTCCCGGTATTGCCTGGCTTACTGAAAAGATGGAAAACAAGGCGAAAAGTAGCTTTTGGAGTGTGCTATTGTTGGGAATTGTTTTTGCTTTGGCTTTTTGCCCTTACAGCGGGGTGCTTTATTTTGGCATGCTAATTCCAATGACCATCAGTAGTGCCGAAGGCTTGTATTTGCCTTTGGTATTTGCTTTGGGCACAGGTATTCCTGTTATTATTTTCGCATGGCTAATTGCTTTTAGTTTGGGGTCTATCGGTAATCTTTACAATCGGATTAAAAATTTCGAAAAGTGGTTCAGGTACATAGTCGCCATTCTGTTTATTGGGGCAGGAGTGTATTATGTCAGTCTATTTTTCTTTTAATATATATTGAAGTTGGGTTTTATTTATAACAGGTGAAGTGAAGAACATGAGAGAAAAAGTTATAGCAATCAATAAGAACATGAATGGTTGGTTAATCCCTGCCATGCTGTTGCCCTTGTGGGTAATTCTATATAAAAATTTACAGTCAATAGCAGACTTCTTTATTGATCAGGTTTTTGTTATGCCCAAAGGTTCACACCTGACTGAATCCCTTCGCTTCTTTATTTTTGAAGTGCCCAAGGTGATGTTGTTGTTGGTCTTGATTATCTTTTTTGTGGGCATTTTGCGCACCTATTTTACGCCAGAAAAAACACGGAAAGTACTCGAGGGAAAGTCGCTTTTTACAGGCAATGTTTTGGCTTCGTTGCTGGGCGTGGTAACCCCATTTTGTTCATGCTCAGCTATTCCTTTGTTTCTGGGTTTTGTGGAGGCCGGTGTTCCTTTGGGGGTAACGTTCTCTTTTTTAATTGCTGCTCCCATGATCAACGAAGTAGCACTGGTGCTGCTCATTGGCTTGTTTGGGTGGAAGGTTGCTTTAATCTACGTTATAACCGGGTTGTTCATCGCGATTGTGTCTGGGTGGATTCTTGGTAAATTGAAGTTAGAAAAGTATGTGGCAGACTGGGTCTATTCGGTCAAATCCGTAGAGTCGGATGACGAAGATGAAAAACCAAGTATTTATGAACGAATAAGGGGTGGTTACGATACGGTAAAAGAGATTGTTGGCAAAATATGGATTTATATTTTGTTGGGTATCGCTGTTGGGGCAGGGGCGCATGGTTACGTACCCGAGGATATGATGGGCGCACTACTTGGCAAAGAAAACTGGTATGGTGTGCCATTGGCTATTTTAATGGGTGTTCCTATGTATTCAAATGCAGCAGGAATTATTCCCATTGTGAGCGTATTAATTGAAAAGGGAGTGTCGTTGGGAACAGCTCTTGCTTTTATGATGTCGGTAATTGCATTGTCATTGCCGGAGATCATTATTCTGAAAAAAGTATTGAAATGGCAATTAATAACCGTTTTTGTAGGAATTGTTTCGATTGGGATATTAACGGTTGGCTTTATTTTTAATTATTTGATGTGATTTGTGTGATAGGGTAGTGGAATGATAGAAATTTTTAAGTGAATTTATATATGTACAGGCGCAACGGCTTGCGTAATTAATTGAACACTAAAAGCAAAAATCATGAAAACAAAATCACTTGGTTTTATTGGTGGCGGAAGGATTACTAAAATTTTTCTGCAGGCCTTTCAAAACAAACAAATCGAATTTGAATCGATCACTGTTTGCGACACCAACGAAGATGTGCTGAAGGCTCTAAAAAGTCAGTTCCCAAACATTGAGATTTGTTTTTTTGCAGACTTACCTGCCAAACAAGATCTCGTGTTTATTGCTCTGCACCCACCTATGATTATGGAAACGCTTGAGAAAATTCGGGGCATGGTTTCTAAAAACTCATTGGTGGTTTCATTGGCACCAAAAATTAGCATCGAAAAGATTGCTGCAAAACTGGAAACCCCCAATATTGCCCGCATGATCCCGAATGCCACGTCTTTCATTAACGAAGGTTTTAATCCCATTAGTTTTGCTCCTTCGTTTGTGTCGGCAGAAAAGGCAGCCGTAAGCGAATTGTTACAGGTGCTTGGTAAAACCTTCGAGGTTGATGAAGCTAAATTGGAAAGTTATGCGCTTATTTCGGCCATGTTGCCTACTTATTTCTGGTTTCAGTATAATGAATTACAGGGGCTTGGTGGCGAAATGGGACTTAGTGCGGCAGAAACGCAAACGGCAATAAAAGAAACATTATTAGCTGCCAATCATTTGTTTTTCGATTCGGGACTGAGCAGCGAACAGGTTATTGACCTGATTCCTGTTAAGCCAATCGGAGAAAGCGAAGCTCAAATTAAGGACATTTATCATACTAAGTTGATGGGCTTATTTGAGAAAATAAAGCCTTAGAAATAAGTGCGATTGGTTTTCCGAAGTGAGGGCAAGTGTTTGTAGTTGGGCTGTGAAATTAGAAGTGCGATTCCAATTAATGAGTGCATTAAAAAAGCTTATAAACTCATAATATTAGTCATTCTGAACTTGTTTCAGGATCTATATATAGATCCTGAAACAAGTTCAGAATGACATGATCCTAACTTTTGGGAGAACGGCCCCCCCGGTCTAAATGCATTGTCGTGTCTCGTATCTATTCTGTTGCATTAATCAGGATTATGGTATATTTGGTGGCAATTGGAAAATTCGTTGTAATTATTCCGAATCCTGTAATTTTCCTTAAAAAATGAAGAGACAGTGCATTTGTATGTTCCCGGATTCCTTTTTAAGTTTGAAAATTCGTTTTTATCGCTATAAAATATGATGAGTAAATTAAGGCAGACATTTGACCAGTTTGACATTCTGAAATATGTCATGAAGTGGTTTGTATTGGTGTTGCCTTTAGCTTTTGTTGCGGGTTCTCTTGTTGCTTTGTTCTTGTATCTGTTGGAGCAGGCTACTCACCTACGCTGGCAAAATGAATGGCTCTTGTATTTTCTTCCGGTGGCAGGTGTGGCCATTGTTGCTTTGTACCGCTTTAAAGGCAAAAATGCCGAGGCCGGAAACAATCTGGTCATGGATGAAATACATAAGCCCGGTGGCGGTATTCCTGCCCGCATGGCTCCTTTTGTATTAATTACCACGGTAGTAACCCATTTGTTTGGAGGTTCGGCTGGGCGAGAGGGAACTGCCGTTCAGATTGGGGGCAGTGTTGCCCATTTTATTGGCAAAAAATTCAAGTTAAAAAAGGAAGACCTTCGCATTTTGCTGATCTCCGGAGTTGCTGCAGGTTTTGGTGCCGTTTTTGGAACACCGGTGGCAGGAGCAATATTTGCGCTTGAAGTAATGGCTATTGGGCGAATAAAATACGATGCGTTGTTACCTGCTTTTTTAGCATCGGTTATGGCCGATATGTTTTGCTCCATGTATGGCATTGGTCATACCCAGTATTTTATCGACTTTCACGAACCGGCTTCTTCTGGTTTTTCATTTATGCATTTAGATGTAACGCTCATCTTATACGTTATTTTGGCTGGTGTTTTCTTTGGAATGGCGAGTTATGCTTTTTCCGAACTTTCACATATTATTAAAACCCTGACCAATAAATATATCACCCGAAAATTGCTAATTCCTTTTTTGGGAGGGATTACAGTTATTGCCTTATCATTTATGATCGGCACAAAAGATTATTTGGGACTTGGCGTAAATAGCCCTGATGGAACAGGAGTAAGTATTGTTAATGCGTTTAAATCTGGAGGATCTGAGACATTTAGTTGGTTTTGGAAATTGCTATTTACGGCAATTACCCTGAGTACAGGCTTTAAGGGAGGCGAAGTAACACCTCTGTTTTTTATTGGTGCTACTTTGGGAAATACAATTGCCATGCTTACCGGTAATCCGGTTGACCTATTTGCCGGACTGGGGTTTATTGCAGTATTTGCAGGAGCTACAAATACGCCTTTGGCTTGTACGCTTATGGGGGTTGAGTTGTTTGGAGGTGAGCATGTGCTGTATTATGCCATTGCTTGTTTTATTGCGTATTATTTTAGCGGACATTCGGGTATATACACGTCACAGCGTGTTGGTGTTTCGAAAGCCAATTTCAGTTATCATCTCGATAAAGAAAATACACTGAAGAATATTCGCGATAAGAAAAATAAGAAATAGAGGCATGTCATCCTGAATTTATTTCAGGATCTGTCTTGAAATTGATACAGATCCCGAAATAAATTCAGGATGACTTTGGGGCTAGAAATTAACCTATTTAATCCAAGGTTTCCCTGATTTTAATAATTCCCGACCAGATACTTCATTTAGAATAATTGTAGCCATCATGTACCAAGCTGATAGCGCACAGAATATAAGAACGTAAGCAGCAATATTATTCAATGCTGGAAATCCGAAATGAGCAAGATCAAGCAATATAAATCCTATAAGTAAGGATGTAAATGTAATTGACATGGCAGAATGGATGAACAAAGATCCAATCCAATAGATAACGGTAAGCAGTGTCCATGCAACCAAATAGTACCCAACATCAGTCGTTGATGATGTGTAGATATTAAAATGGTTCATTATCCAAATAATTCCAAGGCCAATCCAAAAGGCACCATAGCTTGAGAATGCTGCAAAACCAAAGTTATTTCCGGTTTTTTGTTCCATGAACCCGGCAATTAATTGCGCTAATCCTCCAAAAATAAATCCCATGGACACAATAGGTCCAAGCTCGCAAATTCCCAGATTGTGGAATTGCAATAAAAGCGTTGTTAATCCGAATCCCGCCAGTCCGACAACCGCCGGATTTCCAAGTTTTGTGTTGTGCATTATAAAATATTTAGTTGTTTGAATCAGCGCGCAAAAATATAGATTAATCCAATTGTGCAGATTTGCTAAATATTAAGATATTATTACCACGGGTAGTTTAGAATGAGTAAATATTGCGGGTAGTTGCCGGTTATCAGGAATTGTTGTCATCCAATAATCCCCATTTTCTTCATGAGGAAGCTGGCGTTCATGGTGGAGGTTACGCCATCGAGGAGTTTGTAGTCAAAAACCAGATCGCTTTCACTAAGCTGTACATCAAAGCATTGGTTGGTGATTTGCTCAGGGAACTTAACTGCCATTTCGGTGAGTTTCAGATCGTGGGTAGCTACCAACCCATTTGCGTTAAGCTTTATGAGTTGCTCTACCAGTGCTTTTGAGCCATTGAGCTTGTCGGTTGAATTTGTTCCTTTCAGCATTTCATCAACAATAATAAAAAGGGGCTTACCTTCTTTAATCAGTGTAAGCATTTGTTGTAACCGGAGCAATTCGGCGAAAAAGTACGATTCGTCTTTTTGCAGATTGTCGGTAGTGCGCATGTTGGTATATAACCCAATTGGGTTTAGGGAAAAGTGTGTTGCACAAACGCGGCAGCCATTCATCGCCAGCACCATATTAATGCCTATGGTGCGTAAGAAGGTACTTTTACCGGCCATGTTAGCTCCGGTGATAATACTGATTTTCCCTCTCCCGGTCATGTTAAAGTCGTTCCCAATTCTTTTAGCTAATTTAATTAGAGGGTGTGCCAGTTCTTTAGTTGAAAGCTGAAATTCATCGTTTGTAAAAGTAGGTGTAGGCCAGTCTGGATGTGTGTAGTTTAAGTTGGCCAGACTCGATAAAGCATCAATTTCAGCGATAATATCGAACCACTGCCCAATCTTGTCATGGTAACGTTGGTGCCATAGGTCAAGCTGGTAGGTGCAAATCAAGTCCCAAAGAAAAATCGGCTCGGCAATGAGCAAGAACAAAACATTTGCCCGATAGTCAAAGCGCGCCATTGTGTTCTGAAGTTGTTCTACCACACTGCTTGCTTGCTTGTTTTTACACGAAAGCTTTTGTTTTAGGTTATTTATTAGATCGGACTCGAATTCCGTTTGTTCAATTTGCTGGAGAAGCTTTTTGTATTTGTCCAGTATTTTCGATTGATTACCAAACAGCAGATAAAAGGATTTGATAGTTTTGCCAAAAGAAACCAATATCAGCACGTTCGCAAATAAAGAAATCAAAAGAATGCCCCAAGGCAAAATGCCAAGTACAAATAAGCAAAGCAGGCAAAGCGTAAGAGCCGGAAATATCCATATTAGCCACTTAATGGTTTTGCGTCGAGGGAGTGATTCGTGTTCTGATAGAAGTTGTAGTAGGGTGAAATCCTGTTCGTCTTGAGTTTGTCCTTTGGCGGCAAATAACTGTCGCCAACGAGTAAGTTTCGAAAGCTCATTTATGGCTTCCTGACGTGCCATTAGCTGCTCTTTGTCCTGTATCGGGTTATTCAGAAATGAAGCCAATTTCTTCCTTCCTAGCTGGGTAGTTGTGCGGTTTATAAATTGGAACAGGCTACCTTCTCCATACAAGTCGAGGTCGAACGAGTAGGCATGATGAGGATCGATAAACTCGTCTCCCTCATCAAAATGATCGTAAATCTCATTTAATGCAAGTAGTTCATCCCTGTTGATCTTTATTAATCTGGCATGAAGCTTTTTCTCCTTTTCCTTCTCAATAAACTGTTTTATCCAATAAAAAAATAAAGCAAGCAGAAGTATGGATACGCCATAGTTTAGAGGCTTGTGGAGGTAAATGAAAGAGAGGATGATCCCGATGAAAGCAGCGAGTCTGAGAATTGTTAATCGATGAATACTTCCTTTTATTTTAGATAGTTTTTTTTCATCGTCAGCTAAAAATTTTTTGTATTCTCGATTCAACTTATCCATCCTTAAATCCATTCAAAGTGCTGCAATCGGTTAATAACAATAAATGTAGTGAGGACAACTACAGTAAAGATGACCAAAATGAAACGGGATTGCTTGTGGTTTAGTGTTGTCTCAGAAAGTTTTGGTGAACGGAAGAGCATGAAATGCGATTCTGTAAAGTATAATACTTTATAAAAAGTAAACCCGATGAAAATTCCTGCGATGATTCCTGTTAAGATATCAAGAGGGTAGTGAAGTCCCAAATAAATCCGGGTGTAACTGGCTGTTAAGGCCCATAAAAAGATGAGAACGCCATATTTGCGGTTGCGGAATATCATCGAGGTAAAGGTTGCCACGGCAAATGTGTTGGTCGCATGTGACGAGAAGAAGCTGTATTTGCCGCCTTTCGTTAAAACACTGTGTACCAAGTGCTGAATGTTTGGATCGTGAGTCGGACGTAGCCGTTGTACTAAATCTTTTATTAAACCGGAAAATTGATCACTGACCAAAATAACCAGAGCCAGCAAAAGCAGAATAACCAAGCTTTTAGTTCGGTAGTTCTTAATAATGTAGAAAATAATCGGGAGGAAAAGCAATATCCAGTACTCTGTTCTTGTAAATAAAGCCATTACAATGTCCCAAAAGGGGGAGTGGCTTTTGTTGAAAAAGAAAAACAAGGATTGATCCAGACTGGTTATTGTCTCTAACATACCGATCAGTTTTTATTTAGTATTTGCCAAATTTTGTCTTTTAGTTGAGTGATCCCTGTTCCAACTATCGAGGATATAAAGTCATGTGGGATATCCTCTAATTCAGCACTTATCTCATCTTTAAGTTCATCATCCAAAAAATCTGATTTACTGATGACAAGAAAACGCTCTTTGTCCAATAGCTCGGGGTTGTATTTCTCCAGTTCATTCAATAAAATGTGATATTCCTTTCGATGGTCTTTGCTGTCTGCCGGAACCATAAATAAAAGCATGGAGTTGCGTTCAATATGTCTTAAGAATCTCACCCCAAGCCCCTTGCCCTCGTTGGCACCTTCAATAATTCCGGGTATATCCGCCATTACAAATGATTGCTGATCGCGATAGGATACAATTCCTAGATTGGGAACGAGTGTCGTGAATGGGTAATCGGCAATTTCTGGCTTTGCGGCTGAAACCACAGAAAGCAAAGTTGATTTTCCTGCACTAGGGAAGCCAACTAATCCAACATCAGCCAATATCTTCAGTTCAAGTGTCTTCCATCCTTCTACTCCATCTTCGCCGGGTTGAGCAAAGCGTGGTGTTTGATGGGTTGAAGACTTAAAGTGGGTATTACCCAATCCTCCCCGGCCTCCCTTTGCCAGGAATTGTGTTTCGCCATCTTTGGTAATCTCAAACAGGAATTCACCAGTTTCTCCATCTTTAACAACAGTTCCTAATGGGACTTCAATAGTTATGTCTTCGCCATCAGCACCAAAGCTGTTGTTCTTACTTCCTGATTCTCCATGCCCTGCAAATACGTGTTTCTTGTATCTCAGGTGAAGGAGTGTCCACATTTGGGCATTGCCTTTTATAATTACATGTCCTCCTCTTCCTCCATCCCCACCATCAGGTCCGCCTTTGGCGATGTACTTCTCTCTTCGTAGATGAGTAGAGCCCGGGCCTCCATTTCCTGATCGACAAAATATCTTGATGTAATCAATAAAATTTCTTTCAGCCATTTCTGTTTGTTGTTGAAAATATGCAAGTTATATAAAAAAAGACGAATGTGGGAAATCCATTCGTCCTTGTAATGTCAATGTTTTCTGCTTATAACGAGTTTGCTGTTTCCTTTAGGCGTGCAGCAATCTCATCGACTGTTCCCATTCCGTTAATTCCGAAATGCTTGTTTTGTGCAGCAAAAAAGTTCTTCAAAGGTGAAGTCTTTTCATTATAAACGTTAATGCGGTTTTCAATGATAGATTCGTCTTGGTCATCTGAACGACCTGAAGTTTTACCGCGGTTGAGCAATCTTGAAACTAATTCTGCTTTTTCAACTTCTAACGAAAGCATTCCAGACACAGGGGTGCCGTTTTCATTTAGCAGGACATCCAACGCTTCTGCTTGAGCAACAGTTCTTGGAAAACCATCAAAAATAAATCCTTTTGCATCAGCATTTGCCTCAAGCTTATTTTTAATCATGCCAATTACAACGGAGTCTGGCACTAATTCGCCTTTGTCCATGAAGTTTTTTGCTTCGATCCCAAGTGGCGTTGAGCCGGCTATTTCACCACGCAACAAATCACCGGTTGATAAATGAATTAATCCGAAACTTTCGATTAGAAATTCAGCCTGCGTCCCTTTTCCTGCTCCCGGAGGGCCGAATAATACAATGTTTAACATGTCAGTAATAATTTTGGTTATTGTGTTACTTTATATATATCTATTAGGTTTCTTCCTTTGTTGTTGTAATCCAATCCATAACCTACAATAAAATCATTCGGAATTTGTAGGCCTACATAATCAATGGAAACATCTTTCTGTAACGAATCCGGTTTGGAAAGCAATGTGGCCACTTTAACTTCTGCAGGATTTTTCTCCCTGATTTGTGCAATGGTTTGCTCAATGGTTATCCCCGTATCAATAATGTCTTCCAGAATAATAACTGTACGCCCGCTTAAATTTTCATTTAATCCAATGAGTTCTTTTACAACACCAGTGCTGGATGTACCCAGGTAAGATGACATTTTTACAAAAGAGATCTCGGCATCAAGTAACGTAATTCGTTTAAACAGATCAGCAGCAAACATGAATGAACCATTCAGGATGCATAAAAACAACGGCTGTTTCCCTTCTAATGAGACATTCATTTTTTCAGCCATGTCTTCAATGACCGAAATGATTTTCTCATAAGGAATAAACAATTCAAACTCTTTATCAGAAACTCTGACTTTTGCCATTTCTGTTGATTTAATGGGAGATGTTGTTTTTGGGATCAGATTTTTTTTTAATATCTCTCTAATTTGGACTATTTTAGCACCGGATTAAAGTGATGCAAAGTAACAAAAAATAATTGCTCAACTAAAATTTTAAATTTAAAAGATGGAACCAAAAGTAAGTATTATAATGGGAAGTACTTCCGATTTGGAAGTGATGGAAAAGGCCGCTAAGATTCTGGATGAGTTTGAGATACCGTTTGAAATAAATGCACTGTCAGCGCATCGGACTCCAGAGGCAGTTGAAAAATTTGCAAAGACAGCAAAAGATAGAGGAATTAAAGTCATTATTGCCGGTGCTGGTATGGCAGCCCATTTGCCCGGAGTGATTGCAGCAATGACCCCACTTCCTATTATTGGAGTACCTATTAAGGCGAGCTTAGAAGGCTTAGATGCCATGTTAGCAATTCTACAAATGCCTCCTGGTATTCCTGTTGCAACTGTTGCCATTAATGGAGCACAGAATGCGGGCATTCTTGCTATTCAAATGATGGCATTGGGTGATGAGGTATTGATGAGTAAGTTTGTCCAATTTAAGGAGAATCTAAAAGAGAAAATCATCAAGGCAAACCAAGATTTATCGAAAGTGAAATACGCATACAAAACAAATTAGTTTTTTTGTTCATAAAATATGTTGTAGTTTTATGCTGCTTGTGTGATAGGATGGATCGAAAGGTTTATCCTATTTCTATGACTTTACTTTACAATAAGTACGATGGTTTTGTTTCTGGGTTGCGCCGTTGTTTTCATCTTTTACTAGAGATTAATCTATTTGTTTCTCCGCCTTTTTTTTACGAATGGGGTCTGAGAAAGGAGGTCGTTCTCTCCTTCTTTTTGAAAAGGTTTCTCATACTTGTCTTATCTCTAATTTTTTCATCTGCAGTTTTTTCGCAACAATTAGAATTCGGGTTTCAGGAGCAATTAGAGGATTATTTAGAAAGTTCATTTTCTGAAGATGAGTCTATAGATGTAGAACAGCTCATTGACGTATTACGTGCGATAAAGGAAAATCCAATCAACATCAATAAAGCAACTTATGCCGATTTTGCATCTCTTTATTTTGTGACGCCGAGCCAAATTAATGCGTTGTTGAATTATCGTGAGCAGTATGGGCAAATTCTTACGTCATATGAATTAATTGCGATTGATGGATTTGATCTAAGAACGGTTCAATTTTTATCCGAATTTGTGGAGTTTGGGACAGTTTCAACAAATACTGCCTCAAAGTATAAAAACCACGAAGTTATGGTTCGAGCCATTCGTTTGCTTGAGAATCAAGCCGGATATATTGAGCCAAAAAAATACGAAGGATCACCAGAAAAACTATATCTGCGCTATCGCTTTTCTTCTCAATCAGTTTTAGCAGGCTTTACTGCAGAGAAAGATGCAGGGGAGAGTTTCTTTAGGGCATCCAATAAATCAGGATTTGATTATAATAGTGGCTTTTTGAAAATTAATTTGGCTGAAAATAAATCTGTCGTTTTCCTTGGTGATTATGTAGTCCAATTTGGGCAAGGATTAGCTGCATGGCAAGGTTTTTCGTTAGGTAAGTCATCTGAGGTAACTCAAATAGCTAAATTTAATCAGGGAATAAAACCCTATTCATCAACAGATGAAAATAATTACATGCGGGGAGTTGCTGCCTCTTTCGAAATTGGGCAATTCCAATTTACGCCATTCATTTCATTGAAAAATTTTGATGCTAATACAGATAGTGTTGAAGGAATAAAAGTGTTTACGTCATTTCAATCAAGTGGCTACCATCGTACAGTAAGCGAAATAGAAGATAAAAAGTCTGTTAAGTCAATAACAGCTGGTGGAAATATGAATTACGAGGGGAGCAGTTTTTCAATCGGGTTAACGGGTCTTTTTCTAAAGTATGAATATCCACTTAACAGAAGGGATGCATCTTATAACCAATATTTGTTTGAAGGAGATCATTTGAGAAATCTGAGTGTCGACTACAAGTGGAGTATCAACCGTTTGTTTTTGTTTGGAGAGCTAGCCAATAGCTTTGATAAAGGAATGGCTTTTTTGAATGGTGCACTTTTTCAGATGACGGATAGGGTCGGGTTGTCTGTATTATATCGCAATATTGGGAAGAAGTATAATGCACCGTTGTCATCTGCTATGATTGAGAATAGCCGGGTAAATGATGAGCACGGAATTTATATAGGAGCAAAAATATCACCGTTAGCCAAGTTAAGTGTCAATATGTATGCTGATTTTTTTAATTATCGGTGGGTGAAATACACGACTGCGGGTCCCGGTTATGGTAAGGAATACTTACTTCAGGCAAATTATAATCCAAGTGAATTGTGGGAGATGTATTGTCGTTACAAGCTTGAAACAAAACCGGTAAAAGTAACTGTTGAAGATGCAAAAGAGAATTTGGCTCAGAAGAGACAGTCTGTTCGGATTCAGTTAAAAGGTAACATTAATGCTTCTTTTACGGTAAAAAGCAGGGTCGAGCTTTCATTTTATGAACATGATCATCAATCTTCGGGTGTTTTAATAAGTCAGGATGTTGGGTATCATCCTGATCGGTTGCCTTTTAGCCTTTGGTTGAGAGGGGCATGGTTTTCTACCGAAGATTATGATTCCCGAATTTATGCTTGGGAGAATGATATGTTATATCAATTTTCAGTTCCTGCATTTTATGGGAAGGGGTGTCGCTTTTATTTGTCAGGAAAAGTTAAAATATGTGAAAAAGCAAGTTTTTGGGTCAAGGCATCTAGGAGCCGGTTCTTCGATGTGGAAAGCATTGGGAGCGGATATAGCCAAATTAATGATAAAAAACGTACTGAATTGAAAATGCAACTTCAGTATAAGTTTTAACCTTCATTTACTATATTTGCCGGGCTAAACTAATGGAATGGGGAAAATAATGAATTACGATGACATTCGACCATACGAGGATCATGAAGTCAGTCAGTACCTTAAGGTGCTTTTAGATGACGACGTGTTTCAAGAAGTCTTATACTTTATCTTTCAGGATGAGGGTAAGATTAGTGAGGTCAAAAAAATGATTTCCAATATCCAAACAGTCAGTGATTTGCAGGTTAAGTTTATGTATCCACTAATAAAGGAGTGGATCATTGAGAAAACCACGAGTGGAATTAGTTGGAGTGGGCTTGACAATTTGGATCAATCAGAAAGTTACTTATATATATCAAACCATCGAGATATTATTCTTGATTCAGCTATCTTGAATTACATCAATGTAAATGCAGGGATGAACACGACTGAAGTGGCTATTGGTGACAATTTGCTGATTTACGATTGGATATTACATACCGTGAAATTAAATCGGGCTTTTGTTGTAAAACGGAATTTACCCCCTAGGGAGTTGCTTTTAGCTTCAAAGAAACTTTCCGCATACATTCGACAAACAATTACAAAAGATAAAGTGTCTGTGTGGATAGCACAACGTGAAGGAAGAACAAAAGATGGCTTTGATCAGACACAGCAAGCCTTGTTGAAAATGCTAAATCTTAGTGGTAAAGGAGATTTTGTGACAAGCTTTCGTAATCTGAAGATAGTTCCACTCTCAATATCCTACGAGCGTGAACCATGTGGTATCTCAAAAGTTGAAGAGATATACAAACGCGAGCACGATGGTTATATTAAAACACAGGCTGACGATTTAAAGAGTATGGCATTCGGCTTAACACGTCCCAAGGGTAGGGTGCATTTTGCATTTGGAAAACCCATTGATGCTGAACTTGATGACTTTGCTAAATTAGATAGTCCGATTGAGCGAATTCAGAAGCTAGCCGAACATATTGACGAATGTATATACCGTAATTATAAACTTTGGCCTAACAATTACTTAGCTGCTGATTTACTGACAGACCGAAATCGATATGGAGAGAGAATTGATAGTTCAACTCGGGAGAAATTTAATGAGTTATTAGGTGATCTGGTGAAAACTATCGGATCTGGAGACGCGGAATGCCAAAAACGACTTTTTATGCAGATGTATGCTAATCCACTTTTAAATTCTGAAAAGGCAAAAGTTCAAATAGATTAATAGAATTTCTTATCAAGAAACACCTGCTTTCCTGAATTGTCGATATAAGAGGTTTGTTTGATTTTTGTTATCAAGTCGAGATTAAACTCATGCCGGTTTTTTATTGCACAGGAGCAGTTTCTAAACTGAAACATGGATATTAAACTGCTATCTGGGGGGCGTAATGTAGAGCATCCAAGACCACCCGTTCTGCTGATTTGAATGCGTCAGATTACTTTAATGTCCTTTCTGTCTAGTCATTGTATTCTATGCCTTTTTGCATCATTTACTTCTTGAAAGTCAAATAACTTCAATGTTGTTATTAAACCTTTGTTGTTTTTTGTAGTTAAATTATAGGATGGATTTACAATCGTGGATTTATATGTCTTGAAAAAATCATCTGATTTTTTCTTTGAGATGTAGAATTGCATGACAAAATTGTCGAACAGAATAGGTGTGTTTATGTGTTAGTGGATAATCTAGTTAAATAAAAATAGATGAAAGTTTTTGGTGCAGTAATAATCGGATTCTTAAGTATATCTCTTGCTTGTGGGCGGGAAACATCTTTGCCAGAGCGGGAAGCAGCGGTTCAAGAAGTTTTAATCAACGCAAAGGGGCAGATCGAATTTCAGGTAGAGTCATCTCCTGAGTATTATTATGTTCTATTTGTGCGAGAGAAATTAGACGAGAATTCTATGCGACCGTTATCTGTGACTTTTGGCAAGCCGGGTATAACCACGCTTACTGAACCGTTGCGAGCCTATCCTGTTGAGAATTATATTGTCATGCAATATGAAATTGATAATCCTCAGGATTTAGACAATGATGGGTTAAGTGATGTTGAGGAGTTAAATGATTTAGGCGTTTTAAGCCCATTAAACCCTGCAGATAAGGTTGATATGAGAGATGGCGCAACTTGTATTGCAGACAGAGCTATGTTCGAATATCTTTCATATGAAGGAGGTGATGTTAAGATCGATACTCATCTGAGAGATCTTGAATTTGTTAAATTTTATATTCTAGATGCTAATACGGATAATCCGAAAGCATATTTCATGAACACAGTGACTCACCGTGGGCATGGCGGATTCTCACGTGCTATTGGTCTTGATGGGGGCTTTGGAGGCAGAGGTGGCCGGGGGAGAGGTCTGCCGGGCACAATGAGAGGAGAGATTGTATACCACCCTTATGCGACTGCGCCAAATGGCTTGCCTGGTGTTTATCGTTTTGAGTTTGAGCCGAATGATTCCTATTCTTTTGAAGAGGTTAAACTTGGGTATGAGCTATTAGCTGCAAATATGCCATTTCTGGAAAATAACTGGGTTTATTATCCTATGCCAAACGCTGCCTTACCCCGATATTACAGGGAGAAAGAGTTGTATGATGATTCTCGGGTTGCTATATTTTTGGAGGAAGATATTTATAAAGACGTTAATTTTATCTCCTTGAATATGGCTGAAGGATATGGCTTTTTAAGGTTAATGAATCTTGATGAGCGTCCTAATTCTAGAGACATTGTGGTGTATGAGTCATTGCCCAATGAAATGCCCAGAGTGGGAGGAATAATTACGACAGTTCCCCAAACTCCTCTTTCGCATGTAAACTTGCGAGCCATACAGGATAATGTTCCAAATGCTTATGTCAAAAGTGCCACTATGATTAGCCCGATAGCTGATCTTGTAGGCCAGTATGTGTATTATAAAGTTTCAGAGGATGGTTATGAGATAAGGGAAGCTTCATCTTCGGAGGTTGATGCTTATTACCAAGATGTTCGACCAGTAGTAGCCCAAATTCCTGTTCGAGACTTGTCAGTTAAGGAGATCACAGCTCTTGATGACATTAACTTTGAACAGTCTTCAAGCTTTGGTGTAAAGGCCGCAAACTTGGCATCAATGCGTTCATTTGGATTGCCGACTACTGTTGTCCCCAATGGATTTGCTATCCCTTTTTACTTTTACGATGAGTTTATGAAGTATAATAAGTTCTATGAGCGAGTCCAGGAAATGTTAGACAACCCTGAATTTCAGGAGGACTATAATGTCCAGGAAAGTGCCTTGGCTCAATTTAGAGATTCCATAAAAAACGGAGAAGTACCTGTATGGATGATGGATGCTTTTTCAAACTTGCAGGCTTCATTTACGGAAGACGCTACTATCCGCTTCCGCTCGAGTACTAATAATGAAGATCTTCCAGGATTCAGTGGCGCAGGTCTTTACGATTCTAAAACGTTTAGACCTGAGGAAACTCATATTTATAAAACGGTGCTAGAGATTTATGCCAGCTTATGGAATTTTCGTGCTTTTGATGAACGGCAATTTTATAAAATTGATCATTTGAAGGCAGCCATGGGAGTTCTGGTTCATCCTTCATTTTCTAATGAGTTGGCTAATGGCGTAGCTGTTACTACAGATCCATTGTACCAAACCAAGAATACATACTACCTGAATACACAAATAGGAGAGGATCTTGTTACCAACCCGAATGCTCGTTCTATTCCCGAGGAGGTTCTTTTAAATGCAGATAAATCTGGTTCTGAAAGTTATACCCTTATTAAATCTTCGAATCAAATAGAAAGTGGAGAACTAATAATGTCAATAGATCAGTTGGACGAACTCCGTACATATTTGACTACCATTCGAGATAAATTCCGGTCATTATATAATATATCTTCTACTGAAGATTTTATCATTGAAATAGAGTTTAAGGTAACAAGCAATAATAATCTTGCGATAAAACAAGCAAGACCTTGGATCAGTCATTTTGATTAGTGGGATTTAAAATTAAAACTTATACTTAAATCCAAGTTTTGCAACCTGCGTCTCATAGTAGTTTTGATATACGGCCGTAAAACCGTCTCCACTAATTTCTTGTCTGATTTTATAATCATTTAGGATATCACTAAAGGAAAAAGTGATCTCCCCTTTCCCGGTAATTACGTCTTTTTTTATTCCCAGATCAATGGACGAACGAGCTAATTGTTTCCCTTGAGGAATGTATTTGGGCGCATAGTAGATTCCGGTAAGTTGTATTTGAATTCCCATAGGAAGCTCAATCTGATTATTCAGTTTAAAATCCCACGTGTTATCGTCTGATTCATTTATTGAAAAAATCCTTTCGTAAGGGAAATATAAGGTTCCTTGATAGGCGTCAATGATGTTATTATACCAGTTTAGACTTCCCGATAAATCCCAACCTTCTGTTACCCGCTGGCTAAAGACTACTTCAAGTCCGGTGTTGGTCGCATTCCCTGTGTTTTGATAGATTTTATTGACAATGGAATATTGATTGTTTGATTCATCCATGCTATAAATACGTTGATAGGCATCTTCAATCATACGGTGGTAACCGGATAAGAATAACGATCCGCCATCCCATCGTTTCTTGTAAGCAAGCTCATAGCTTTGTGTAAATTGTGGGCGAAGATATGGATTTCCGACTTTTAATAATTCAGGATCATCATACTTCGGGAATATTCGCAGTTCAGGTTCGCCAGGTCTGTCTATACGATGGTTGTAAAAGGCCGATATGCTATTCAGCTCATTTAACTTAACCGTTAACCTGATATTTGGGAAAAGTTTGAAATATTCATAGGAATCATTTTTCGGATAGTAAATGTTTTCAGGAGCAATCGTATAAAAAACGTTTGTATATTCAGCTCTTAGTCCACCTTCAATGTCAAATCTAGGTTTTTCATAAACGTAGTTTAAATATGCTGCATAAATATCTTCACCCCAGTCAGACCAATCTCCCATGTTTGGGTAAATGATTGAATTTGTGCCAGGGGTTACTGTGTACTCTACCGGAAGACGTCTCCATTGCAGTTTGGTGCCACTTTCTATTCGTCCACTACGTAAGGGTTTTACGTAGTCTGCAGAAATACTTGTTGTGTGTTCCGTTGCTACAATGTGTGTCGCATCTTTGCCTTGTCTGATTGATGAGCTATCATTCAGGTAATAGCTTTCATCTTCCCATCCCTTGGTGTATTGGGCATGCAAATCCAATTCATGTCCCGGTTCTGCAAATTGGTGATTGTAGTTGAGGGAATAGTTCATGTAGCCTGTTATTTCTTCTTCATTCCAAGCCCAGTACCTGTATCGGGCTCCAGTATTCAAATTAATATATGGCACCTGAGCGGTGTCAACATGGCTTTCCCAATCATAAACTCCAGAGATGGTAACGGTATTATCGTCATCTAAATACCAATCTAATCCGGCATTAATTATATAGTGTTGCTGAGTTCGGTTTTCAGGCACCTGAGATGCCGTTTCTGTTCCATCACTATATGTTCGGGTCGTAAATTCATTGTTCGGAAGATTCTTTAAGAGCATGGCTTCAGGCATCAAAAAGAAATGTATTTTTTCGTTTTTATAGTTGAGGTTAAGTGCAGGGATGTATTTGGGATTGAGTGAGTAACTTCCCAGTTCTGTGGGTAAGTCTTTTTTTGCTTTTGCCAATGTGCCAAGCCCAAAATTAAAACTGGCATCTCCGTTCCATCCATTTTCATTTTCTTTTTTATATAGGATATTGATGATTCCTGCCATGCCCGAAGCATCATATTTTGCTGACGGATTATTAATGATTTCAATACTTTCAATATTGGATGAAGGAATTGTCTCAAGTCCTTTTTGATTTCCAAAACCAGTGAGACTTGATTGTTTTCCATCTATCAGGATCATGACTTTATCACTTCCGCGAAGCATGACCTTCCCCTCTTGATCAAGGGTAATTCCAGGCATGGTTTTCATGATATCCATTACGGATCCTCCCGATTGTGCAATGTTAGTGCTGACTGTATACGTTTTTCTGTCGAGTTCTGAGGAAAGAATTTCTTTTTTTGCTTGCACCATTACTTCGTCTAAGATTTCATCTGAAGGTTGAAGTTCAATTTTCCCAAGGTCAAAATTATTATTTAGTTCTCCTATTAGAATGGAGGTTTCAAAATCAGCATATCCAACAAATGAACATCGGATAAGATAATTGCCATTTTCAAGCCCTGAAATGACAAATCGACCTTCTGTGTCCGCAATGGCGCCTCCAATAGTTTGGTTGTTCAGAAGTATGCTAATGGTGGTAAAAGGGAGAGCCTGGCTTGTGCCATTGTCTAATATTCTGCCTGATATGGTTGCTCCATTTTGAGCGATCAATGTATTTGAAATTGCGAATAGCAAAATAGTAAGAATTAAATTTTTCATATTGCTCTACGTTTTATAGGATTGTATCTCATTTTAGATTGTTTTTAGGTGAGATCGTTTATTCCGGCTGCCTCTTTGTTTTTATTTTCATATAAGAACAGATAAGTCGAATATTGAGCTCGAGTGGTCTCTTGTTTTTAGTTAACCTCTGGTATAATCAGCCATTCCGATGCTGACAGACATAAATGTTTAAGAATCTATTTTGTTTAGTCTTTCGTAAAAGATTATCAAAACCTGTAAGTGATGAAAACTATTATTTCTTTGATTCTTGTTGTGTTGTTAGGGGCGAATTGTGGTTATGCGCAGAGACTGACAGCAAAAGAGCGAAAAGCGCAAAGGGAAGTGGAGGTTATTGAGCTAATTGAAAGCAGACAGTTCGCCTTTGAGGCAAGATCTGCAAATCCGCTTTCAGGATCGACGGTGAATTTCACTTCATATTATGACTTGACAGTAGACAATATGATGGTAGAGGCATGGTTTCCTTATTTTGGGAGGGTATATCAGGCCGACTATGGGAATGCTGATGGCGGCATTAAATTTAAGGAGGAAGCGACTAGTATTGATGTGAAATATGAGGAGAAGAAAAAAGTTTTCCTGATTGACATTGAGGTTAAAACAGTTAATGATAACTACAAGATTAGGATTTCTACGAGTTTGAGTGGCTGTGCGTATGCTCATATAACATCAAACCGGAAGCAAGCAATTACATATCATGGTACAATAGTGGCATTACCTCAATTAAATAGTTTTAATGATTGAAAAAGCAAGAAAAGACTTCTCTCAAACTATTTGAGAGTGACTGCTTGTGTGATTTCTGGAGGCTAATAAATTTTCGCAGAGATATCCCGAATATACAGCTGTAGGTTTGTTTTTCCCCTGAACTCATTTTCTGCAATGGAATAGCAAATATCAAAAGGCAATCCCTGACTAATTGCTTCGTAGTGCTTCGCTTGATTAAATGCGATAGCCGGGAAAACAGAGGAGTTAAATGTTGGTTCTACCAAATCAAGTTTTAAGTGTTCCATGTTTCTTCCTACACAACGGCTAGTGCCATTGTCAAGTACATTTTCAGTGAGAAACAGTGGCGTCATATTGTGTGGACCAAAAGGCTCGAACTGTTTTAATATTTTGTAGAATTTTGGAGTAATATCTGAAAGCTGAATTTTTGCATCTTGTTCAAGCGTTTCTGTTCTTTGAGATTCTTCAATCGAATTTTCAACAATTTCCTCAAAACGACGTGTAAATGCCGGAATGTTATCAAGTTTCATTGTTAGCCCAGCAGCATACATATGTCCTCCGTATGACTCAAGTAAATCGCTGCATTGGCCAATGGCTTCGTAGAGGTCAAAATCTTTTACAGAACGAGCAGAGCCGGTTGCAAGCCCATTCGATTCAGTTAAAATAATGGTAGGGCGATAATAGTGCTCCGTTAATCTTGAGGCTACAATTCCAACAACACCTTTGTGCCAATCACGATTATACAGTACAGTCGCACTTCTTTCCGTTTGAACCGGGTCGTGAGCAATCATATCCAACGCTTCTTGCGTAATGTCTCGGTCTAGTGTTTTTCGTATTTCATTGTACGAGTCTATTTCATCACCCAGATCAATAGATTGCTTCTCGTCGTTTACTACAAGTATCTCAACTGATTTTTTCCCGTGTTCTATTCGGCCTGAAGCATTTAATCGAGGTCCGATTTTAAATACAATATCGCTGATAGAAATATTTTGTCCATCAAGTCCTGCAAGCCCGATAATAGTTTTCAGTCCTAAGCTAGGGTTTGAGCTTAGTTTTTTCAGTCCATAATGTGCAAGTACCCTATTTTCTCCAGTAACCGGAACAATATCCGAAGCAATACTGACAACCACCAAGTCGAGTAAGTCGTAAAGCTCAACAACAGGGATGTCATTTTTAATCGTGTAAGCTTGTGCCAGTTTAAAGCCAACTCCGCACCCAGAAAGATCTTTGTATGGATAGTTGCAATCAGTTCTCTTTGGATCGAGGACAGCAACTGCATCCGGAATTTCTTCATCTGGGTTGTGGTGATCACAGATGATGAAGTCAATTCCTTTGCTTTTAGCTTGCTTAATTTTTTCAATGGCCTTGATTCCACAGTCCAACACAATTACCAAAGAGAATTTCTCCTCGGCTGCATATTCAATGCTTCGGGGTGAAATGCCGTAGCCTTCGGAATAGCGATCCGGAATATAATAATCAAGGTTTTTTATTCGTGTCCGAAGGAATTGATACATAAGAGCAACAGAAGTTGTTCCGTCAACATCGTAGTCTCCATAAATAAGCACTTTTTCCTGATTTGTGATTGCTTTCTCTAGGCGGGCAACTGCTTTATCCATGTCCTTCATCAGGAAAGGGCTGTGCAGATCGGAAAGTTTTGGTCGAAAAAATGATTTGGCTTCCTGGAATGAGGTAATGCCTCGTTGTGCTAAAAGGTTTCCAATAACCATATTAACATTCAGTGCTGCTGATAAATGCTTGATTACATTACTATCTCCTACTTCTTTGACTTTCCAGATTTTGTCCATTCCTATCGCTACAGCCACGGTTAATTAGCTTACTTAAATTACTCAAAGATAAAAAATGAACGTTGATATAGAAAGGAAAATTTGGGTCATGATTGATGCGCATCCGATTATCCTGTTTTTATCGGGTCTAAATTTCAACCGGTCAAATCATTAGCTGACAGATTAAATTATTAACACGAAGATGTAAATTATAAACAATTGATAATGTTTGCTTTAGTTTTGGCATGGCTTTTCAATAGGGAGTAAACATTTCTTTGTTATCTTTGCAGATATTTTTTTCGTACCAAATTGAAAACAGATATTACCAAATGAGTATAGCAGAGCTTAGTGAGCAGGAACTAATTCGAAGGGATTCATTGGCAAAGTTACGTGAGTTGGGTATTGATCCATATCCCGCCGAAGAATATCCTGTAAATACCAAAACAGCAGATGTTAAGTTAGAGTTCGACCCTGAAAAAGGAAACTTTCAGGAAGTTGTTTTAGCAGGTCGCATAATGAGCCGAAGGATTATGGGGAAAGCTTCATTTGCTGAGTTGCAGGATGAAACCGGTCGGATTCAAATGTATTTTAATCGCGATGAAATTTGTCTTGGGGAAGATAAATCGATGTATAATGAGGTTTTTAAGAAGCTTTTGGATATTGGCGACTTTATTGGCGTAAAGGGTTATGCTTTTACTACTCAGGTAGGTGAGAAGTCAATCCATGTGACTGAATTCAAGTTGCTTAGTAAGTCTTTACATCCTCTTCCTGTAGTTAAAGAGAAAGATGGCAAATCATATGATACATTTACAGATATTGAGCAACGATATCGCCAACGGTATGTTGATTTAGTGGTCAATCCACATGTGAAAGACGTTTTCCTGAAGCGAACAAAGATTATCAATACCATGCGAGAAATGTTCAACGAACAGGGATATCTGGAAGTTGAGACACCAATTTTGCAAGCAATTCCGGGAGGAGCTGCTGCACGGCCATTTAAAACACACCATAATTCACTAAACATCCCATTATACTTGCGTATTGCCAACGAGCTTTATCTAAAGCGGTTAATTGTTGGTGGTTTTGATGGTGTTTATGAATTTGCCAAAGATTTTCGCAATGAAGGGATGGATAGAACTCATAATCCTGAATTTACGGTAATGGAGATTTATGTTGCTTATAAAGATTATAAGTGGATGATGAATTTCACAGAAGATATGGTTGAGCGCGTTGCTTTGGCATTACATGGTAAAACAGAGATTCAGGTAGGCGACAAGTTGATCGACTTTAAACGGCCATATCCTCGTGTGACGATGTACGAAGCTATTAAAGAATATACTGGTTATGATATTGCCGGAAAAACAGAATTAGAATTACGTGAGATTTGCGACAAACTGGAAATCGAAACGGATCCGAGCATGGGGAAAGGCAAATTGATAGATGAAATCTTTGGTGAAAAGTGTGAGCACAACTACATCCAACCTACATTCATCATTGATTATCCTGTGGAAATGTCTCCTTTGACGAAGAAACATCGTGAAAATCCGGAAGTTACAGAACGGTTTGAGTTAATGGTTAATGGCAAAGAATTGGCAAATGCTTATTCTGAGTTGAATGATCCAATTGATCAGCGTGAGCGTTTTGAGGACCAATTGAAGCTGACTGAAAAAGGAGATGATGAGGCTATGTTTATTGATCAAGATTTTCTTCTTGCTCTGGAATATGGCATGCCCCCAACATCAGGGATGGGGATTGGCATTGACCGTCTGACTATGTTCATGACCAATAGTCCATCCATTCAGGATGTTCTTTTCTTTCCACAGATGAAACCAGAGAAAAAGGTCGAGATTGATGCCGATGAAAAATTTGTAGCTTTGGGGATCCCAACTGATTGGGTTGAGGTTGTCAAAAAAATGGGTTTCAAAAAGACTGAAACTCTCAAAGAGGTTAAGCCAGGAAAGTTCTTTAACGACCTTTGTGGCTATAATAAAAAAAATAAACTAGGCTTGGAAAATCCATCCATTGAAAATGTAAAACAATGGCTAGGGTAGCCTGCGTTTCAAAATTATGCATACTGAACCGAAAATAGCAATCATAGGGGGAGGAAGCTGGGCAACGGCCTTGGCGAAAATACTCCTCAACAATGTTGAACGTCTAAACTGGTATTTTCGAAATCCAGACAGCATCGAGCAGTTTAAGCGGTATAAGCACAACCCCAGTTACTTAAGGGGTGTGGAGTTTGACATTGGCCGAATTGACTTCTTTGATGATCTTAATCAGATCGCTGAGCAATCAGATGTTATCATACTTGCAATACCTTCTGCTTTTTTAGATCAGTCTTTGTCTGGTCTTAATGTTGAAATTAACAGCAAGTATGTCGTCTCTGCCATTAAAGGAATTGTTCCGGAAGGCAACCAGATTGTAGGACAATATTTACATCATAAATATAAAATTCCTTTTGAACGGATTGGTGTAATTGTTGGTCCTTGTCATGCAGAGGAAGTGGCTCTGGAACGACTTTCTTATCTGACCGTGGCTTGTTCGGATGTAAAAAGAGCTCGCGATTTTGCTTTTAAGCTAGAGTGCCCTTATATACGTTCACATGTGTCAGATGATATCTTTGGAACCGAATATGCATCTGTTTTAAAGAACATTATTGCGATTGCTTCAGGAATTGTACACGGGTTACGCTATGGCGATAATTTCCAGGCAGTGCTTATTTCCAATGCGATACAGGAAATAAAGCGATTTGTGGATAAAGTACATCCAATAAATCGTGATATTAAGAGTTCTGCATATTTGGGTGATTTATTAGTCACAGCATATTCTCAATTTTCCCGAAATCGTACCTTTGGCACCATGATCGGGAAAGGATATTCAACCCGCTCTGCGCAGTTGGAAATGCACATGGTGGCTGAAGGATATTATGCCACTAAATCGATACATGAGATTAACGAGGAGTACAAAGTGAATATTCCAATCTGTGAGGCGGTTTATAATATCTTATATGAGAATGCCGTACCGGCTATTGAAATACGTCAATTAACCGAGAAATTAAGATAACACAACATGCTTAATGTGTAATGTCCTCAGGCCCAGAGGATGATTATCTGAAGAGTGCATGTGAAAACTAAAAACACAAATAAAAGTCATATGAAAAACATTTCGTTAAATTTTGATAAAACATTAGATTTTATTTCAAAAGACGCTGTTTATGGTTATGCTGAAGAATTGAAAAAGCATAATGAAGCGTTACACAATAAGACAGGAAAAGGTAACGACTTTGTGGGTTGGGTAAATTTGCCGACATCTATTTCTGAAGCTGATTTAACAGACTATGAAGCTACAGCAAAAGCACTTCAGTCTAAGAAAATTGAAATTTTTGTTGTTGTTGGAATTGGTGGGTCTTATCTAGGATCCAAAGCAGTGCTGGATGCATTATCTGACAGTTTTGCTCATTTGAAGGGCAGTGATATGCCACACATCGTTTTTGCTGGGCAAAATATCAGTGAAGATTATTTGTATGAATTGCGTGAAATGTTAAAAAACAAAGAATACGCAATGGCAGTGATCTCAAAATCAGGAACAACCACTGAGCCTGCTCTGGCATTCCGTTTGTTAAAACAAGACATTGAAGAAAAATACGGCAAGGAAGAGGCAAAATCTCGTATTGTTGCTATAACCGATGAATCGCGTGGTGCATTAAGAAAATTAGCGACTATTGAAGGGTATAAAACATATGTGATTTCAGATGACGTAGGTGGTCGTTATTCAGTATTAACTCCAGTAGGGTTAGTTGCTATTGCTGTTGCCGGATTTGATATCCGTGCTTTGGTGCAAGGTGCGGTTGACATGGAAAAGAATTCAGCTCCTGATGTTCCGTTTGAAAAGAACTTAGCTGCTCAATATGCAGCTGTTCGCAATGAATTATATAAGAGCGGAAAGAAGATCGAAATCATGGTGAACTACAATCCTAAACTGCACTTTATTGCTGAATGGTGGAAGCAATTGTATGGTGAGAGTGAAGGAAAAGAAGGAAAAGGAATTTTCCCTGCTAGTGTTGATAATACATCAGACCTACACTCAATGGGGCAATACATACAGGAAGGAGAACGTACTTTATTCGAAACTGTAATTTCTGTTGCTAGCCCTGACCGTGAGGTTCGTGTTCCTTCTGACGAAGCTGATCTTGATGGCTTGAATTATTTGGCCAATAAGCGTGTTGATGAGGTCAATAAAATGGCTGAGCTGGGAACAATGATTGCTCATATTGATGGTGGTGTACCTAATATTAAAATTGAATTACCACAATTGAATGAGTATTACTTGGGTCAATTATTCTACTTTTTTGAAATCGGCTGTGGCATGAGTGGATACGTGTTAGATGTTAATCCATTTGATCAACCCGGAGTTGAAGCTTACAAGAAGAATATGTTTGCCTTACTTGAAAAACCAGGTTACGAAGAAGAAACCAAAGCGATTAAAGCAAGATTGTAAAAGTAATTTTTGCAGTTTAAAATATAGAGAGAAGCCTTTGTTCGGGCTTCTCTTTTTTTATATAGATTTATGCCATGAAGTCGGAGCGGATAAAAGGTTATATTTTTGCAGCGATTGGGACGATTGCCTTCTCTAATATCTACATATTTAGTAAGGCTGCATTAAATGAGGTTCACCTCAGTCAATTCGGCATTTATTGGTTTTTTATTGCCTTCTTGTTAAACTTTGCATGGCTTTTAAAAACTGGTCATTATAAGAATATCCTCTTGTTCTCGAAACAACAATTTAAAACGTTGGCAATATTGGGTATTCTTGAAATATTTACCACAACTACTTTTTTCCTCTCTATTCACATTATTCCGGATCCGGCCGTAACTTCTTTTATTGGGAATCTTTACCCCGTATTTCTAACTCTGGGAGGAGTTCTTTTTCTCCAAGAACGATTTACCTGGATCGAATCATTTGGCGGTTTTATTGCCATTTCTGGGGCTTTTGTTGTTAGCTATCAGGGAGGAGGTTCGTTGTCGGAACTATTTATTCCAGGTGCTGGAGTGGTTTTAATTAATGCTCTATTTGCATCAACAGCCTCATTGGTCGTAAAAAAGAATGTTAAAAACATGTCTCCTGAAGTGGTAAATACAAACCGTACTTTCTGGCTGTTTGTTTTTTCTATTTTGATGTTTTTCTACTATGGATATCCTATTGTGATCCCCACGTCCGTATTGCAAAATATTGCAATTGGATCTATAATTGGGCCATTTTTGGGGATTCTTCTTATATATTATTCGTTTAAGCTCATTGAAGTATCTAAATCGTCTATTGTGCAAAGCCTAAAGGGTGTTTGTGTTTTAGGAGGGAGCTATTTATATTTCCAAACGATCCCTTTGCCCCATCAACTTTGGGGTGGGCTACTTACTGTTCTTGGGGTGCTGGTAATCTCTGTTGCCAAAACGAGGGGGCGCAATGGAAATTTAGTCTCTGATGAGCAGTAGAGAAAAAGTTTAGAATGAAATGCGATTGTGCTTTTCATTAAGAAATTGAATAATATCTTCTTTTGTGATTTTTTTTGTTCCACCAGAGGTTGTGGCAACAATTGCCCCAGCTGCGTTTCCGAATTTTAATGAGTCATTGAGAGATTTTCCGTTTAAATAGGAATGCATGAAGCCTGCAGAACAGGCATCACCAGAGCCAATTGTGTCTTTCAACTCTATACGGTAGCCTGGGTCGTAATGATATTCGCCTGTTTTTGAGAGTGTAAAAGCTCCTTTTTCGCCTAAAGTCACTAACGCTAATTCCAATTGGTATTGTTCAATTATTTCGGCACACAGTTCTTTGAGTGAGTGTCCTTTCAATTCAAGTATGCCTTTGAGTACAAATAATTCTTCATCGTTTAATTTTAGGATGTCAGCCAGTTGTAAACTTTCCATAATACTCGATTTGGTATAGCATTCTTTTCGAAGGTTGATGTCGAGGAATTTGATAGCTTTTGGTGAAGATCCTAATAGTGAAAGTAAGGTGTTTCTTGATCTTTCTTCACGTTGAATAAGTGTTCCAAAACAGATGCAATTTGCTTTCTCTGCAAGAGTAATCAGCTCGACTGTTGGTTCAATGTAATCAAAGGCTACTTGTTTCCTAATCGTAAAATCCGGGATCCCTTTTTCATCCAACGTTACAGGTACAGTTCCTGTTGGGTATGTGCGGTTTACTTGAACGTATTCGTCCGACAGCCCAAGTTGTCGAACTTGCTGAAGGGCTTCTTTCCCTAAAGCATCGTCACCAACACAGCTAATTAATGAACCTTCATCTCCAAAGTTATTCATTCTGAAAATAAAGTTGGCAGGCGCTCCTCCGAGTAGCTTCTGGGAGGGCAGGATATCCCATAATAGTTCACCGTAAGCAATAATCTTTTTTCTCATAACCTAAGGACGTTTGTTGGCCATTAAAACTAATCAATTACATGACAATCGAAAAGGATTGCACGGGTTCTTAATGTGCTGATTCTGATAAAAATGATAATTTTGCAGGATGAATTATTTGGCGCATTTGTATTTGTCGGGCGAATCTGATGATGTGATGTTGGGCAACTTTATTGGTGACTATGTAAAGGGGAATCAATATTTGAATTATAAGAAAGAAGTGCAACATGGCATTTTGATGCACCGAAAAATTGATTCATTTACGGATGATCACCCATTGGTTAAACAGTGTTCTGTGCGGTTTAAAAAGAAATATGGTCGTTATTCCGGAATTATAACTGACATCATATTTGATCATTTTTTAGCAAAATATTGGCGTGATTATTCTGTTTGTACCTTGCGCGAGTTTGCAAAGCATGTCCATGCAGTTTTACTATCTAATTTTATTCATCTTCCCATTCGAGTAAAAGGCTTTCTTCCTTTCTTAATTCAGCATAAAAGGCTAGAGTCTTATGCCAAGTTTGAAGGTATTCGTCAATCTTTAGAAATTATGGGGAGACGCACCAGTCTGCCAGATGAAGCCGATTATGCAATGCAAGTATTAATTGACGAATTCCAGATGATAAAAGACGAGTTTGACGAATTTTTCCCCGAGCTTATGCAATATGCCGAACAGAATTTTGGCGTTGAAATAATCACGCCTGCTAAACCCGTTCTTTAGTCTGGTATGAATGTAATTTGAGGCTTGAGTTTTCAAAGAAGAATTTGTCCTCGCCAAAAGCAGGCTCTAAATCATCTAGCCAAATTGCCTTCGAATTAAATTGGGCAAAAAACGGTCTTCCTACCCAGTTCGGATCACGTCCTTGTAAAAAGTTTAGAACGAATACTTTTTCACCTTTAATCTTCTGGATCCCCATGATTTGGATCTTCCCCGGCGCGCATGACATTGATGGGCCTCGTACTGTTCTGCAAATTCCACTTACCTGTTGGATTGCCTTTTGGTAAATGTGCCATGTCTCTTCTAGTGGAATGGCAAAGTAATCCTGAGCACCCGTATTCCTGGCAATAAACATGTAGTAAGGAATAATGCCTTGGTTGACTTGCTCCCGCCACATTTTTGCCCAAATGTCTGGGGCGTTGTTTATATTTTTCAGCAATGGAGATTGTGATCTTATTTGTACGCCTACTGATCTCAATGCCTTGATTGCTTTTTGGACAGCTTTTGTTTCCAAAGCACGAGGATGATTAAAATGTGCCATTAAAGCAATGGTTTTTCCATGTTTGGCCATTTTCTCAAATAGATTAAGTAGCTCCTTGGCGTCTTTGTCCTCCGTAAAACGATATGGCCAGTAGGAGAGAGCTTTTGTGCCAATCCGTATGGTTTTAACATGATCCAGATCGGCTTCAAGTATTGCGTTAAAATAATGTTCAAAAATCTTTGTTGACATGACTGCTGGATCACCGCCTGTAAATAATACATCTGTGATTTCAGTATGTTGTTTCAGGTATTTGATCATGAGGTCAGCTTCCTTCATGGCAAACTTAAAACTATTCATGGCAAACTGAGGCCAACGGAAGCAGAAGGTGCAATAGGCATGACAAGTTTGTCCCTGAGAGGGGAAAAACAACATGGTTTCTCTGTATTTATGTTGAATTCCATTGAGTTTAACTCCATCTAACATAGGAACGTTAGTTTCTTGTTTTGCCGGATTTGGATTTAATAGGATACGGATTTCGTTAACTGCTTTTTTAATCTTTGCTTTATCTGCCTTGGTATTTAGTAAGTTTGCAATCCGCTGAAAGCGTTCATCGGTCAGCATGCCTTTTTGAGGGAAGTTCAATATGAAGAATGGGTCGTTTTCGAAGTTGTTCCAGTCAATTAATTCATCAATGATATAATTACTGACTTTAAATGGCAGCACAGTTCCCACAACCTCAATGATAAACTTTTGTTGTTCATTCAGCTTATCTAATTGGGGAATGTTGCGAAAATTATTTAGCGTATATGATTGATACTTCATAGCTTCAAGTTTTTTAAATAGATGATCCCCTAAATAGAAAATCATGTATGAAATGGGGTGTGGTTGTTGAGCTACCTAAAAAACACGATGATCGATTTCTCTTTTTCTGAAAAAATTAAGGATGTTAAAGATACGAAAAATTGAGGAATTTTGAAAATTGGAGTATGTGTTCTCCAGTTTTATTAGTAGCTTAACTTCTCCATTCTGCTGGCATCCAGGCGAATAAAAATAAAAAGCAAGATTGTGAAAGACCACAAGGAAGAACCTCCATAACTGAAAAAAGGAAGAGGGATTCCTATTACCGGAGCAAGTCCTATGGTCATCCCAATATTTATGGCAAGATGAAAAAAGAGGATACATGCAACGCCATAGCCGTAAACACGACTAAAAACAGAACGTTGCCTTTCTGCCATGTAGATTAACCTGAAGAGTAGTCCCAAAAAAAGAAGAATAATAATTGAAGTTCCCATAAAACCCCATTCTTCACCAACAGTGCAAAAGATAAAATCGGTACTTTGTTCAGGTACGAAGTTAAATTTGGTTTGCGTGCCGTTTAAAAAGCCCTTTCCAAAGAATCCGCCTGAGCCAATCGCAATTTTAGATTGATTGACATTATATCCAACACCCAATGGATCGGACTTTATGCCTAACAGTTCATTAATCCGGGCTTGTTGGTGCGATTCTAATATGTTATTGAAGACATAGTCAACGGAAAATGTGGTAAATATCATTGATGTGTATATGCCAAGGATGATTAGGGTCTGGCTAAATTTTTTTCTGAAAGAATAAATGGCAAATATTGCGGATGAAATCAGAGAAGATACAAAGAGTGTCTGAGTTGTAGTGTACTCTTGTTTGAGAATGTAATTAGCCAGCCAAATTGTGGCAAAAATGGAGATGTAAACTGCCAACGCTTTAGCTCCTTCCCAGAATTTTAGTCTGTTGAAATAGTGGAAAAGAAAGGCCGATAATGTTAAAATGGCCATGGAGTATATTGGACTGAATACTAGGGTTAAAATAAAGACAATGGCAATAAGAAGACCCATGAATAGAAAGATGCCAGACAGCCCTTCTCTGTAGAGTACTAATGAAAATATGGCAAATACTAATGCTGAACCTGTATCATTTTGAAGAAAGATTAGAGTTACGGGTAGGATTATGATACCTCCGATAATTGTCAAGGATTTTAATTGATGGATTTTAAAATTGTAGGAACTCATATATTTAGCAAGAGCCAAGGCCGTCGTAAACTTTGTAAATTCAGCTGGTTGGATGGCAAATCCACCAACCTGAAACCATGATTGTGATCCTTTTACTGTAGTCCCTAAAAGTAATACCCCTATTAACAGAAGAATGGTAACTCCATAAAAGATATAGGCAAACGATACGTAGAGTTTACTGTCGACAATAATTAGAGTAGCACCAATTATAAAGGCTGCAGAAATCCAAAGTAATTGTTTGCCGTAGCGTTGGCTCATATCGAAAATGCTACTGTAGTCTTCGTTGAAAACTGCTGCATAAATGTTTAACCATCCCAAAAAAACAAGCAATACATAAATACCGATGGTCATCCAGTCGAGGTTAGCCCACATGTTGTTTCTGCTTGCCATTATTTCGGTTGGTTAGGGTTTAGTAAATTAGCCTCATACATTCTTTGCTCCAAGGCTTGTCTTGATGGTGATTCAATAGCTCCATTTACATATTTCTCCATCATAAGGCTGGCAATAGGAGCAGCATATCTTGCACCCCAAACCCCATTTTCCACATAAACGGCAATTGCAATCTGTGGATTGTCTTTTGGGGCAAATCCAATGAATGCAGAGTGGTCTGATCCATGAGGATTCTGTATCGTTCCTGTTTTTCCGCAAATAACTAAGCTGTCAACAAAGGCCGTGTAACGTGTATTTGTTTGTTCTACGACTTGTTGCATCCCTTCAATTACACCGCTATAATGTTCTGAGTTTACGCTGCTGTATTTTTTCTCAAAAGAAAGGTTGTTTGTTATTCCATCTGCACTTGTTATTGCTTTGATTAAGTGAGGCTCAATGTAATATCCTCTATTTGCAATAACCGCACCTATGTTTGCCATTTGCAAGGGGGTCATTATAATTTCTCCTTGTCCGATGGATAAAGAACGTATTGTTAGTGCATTCCAATGGTTTGAGGTATAGTATCGGTCGTAATATGATGTTTCAGGAATGTTTCCTGACGATTGACCATAAAACTCAGTGCCCAATGTCGTTCCTACGCCAAAACTTAGAATATGTGTACGCCATTTATTGTAGCCTTCTTCTGCTGTAGGGTATTTGTTTATGATAGATTTGAAAGTTTGCCAAAAATAAGGATTACAGGATTCTCGAATAGCACCGACTAGGTTAATGGGGGTTTCATGGTCATGAGTGCAACGTATCGGACTAGAAATAGTTCCATCACATACTACTGTTGTATTCTCTGTGATTGTGCCTTCCTGTAGGGCAATGAGAGCGTTCAATGTTTTAAAGGTTGAGCCTGGAGAATACGATGCTGATATTGCTCTGTTTGTAAGTGGTTTCAATGTGTCGTTTAAAAGTGCTTTGTAATTTGCACTTCTTTCTCGGCCAACCAGCAAATTGGGGTCGTATGAAGGACCACTGTAATAACAAAGGATCTCTCCTGTTTTTGGTTCGATTGCGATTACTGCCCCTCGCTTGTTTTTCATGAGCTGCTCAGCATAGGCTTGCAATTCACTGTCAATTGTCGAAATCAAATTGTTTCCAAGTACAGCAGTCGTGTCATTCTCTCCTTCTAAGTAAGAACCTTTCAGTCGGTTGTGTACATCTACCAAGTAGAGATTTACGCCTTTTTTTCCTCGCAATTCTTGCTCGTAGTTGCGCTCCAGTCCGGTCACGCCAATATAATCACCTTGTATATAATAGGAGTTGTTGTCAATTGTGCTTTGGTTTACTTCTCCAACATAGCCTAGCATATGTGCTGCAATATGCTGAGGGTATTCACGTAGGGTTCTTGTTTGCACGAAAAATCCAGGATATTTAAATAGCTTTTCTTGTAAAACAGCATACATCTCAGGGGAAAGCTGTTTCACTATAATCGATGATTTATAGCGGGAATATGCTTTTGCTTTTTTTAGTTCACGAATTAATTCTTCTTTTTCAACCTTCAGTATATTGCAAAATTCAAGCGTGTCGAAGGTGCTTAGCTCGCGTGGAGTAACCAATAGGTCATAAGCGGCTTTGTTATATACCAGAAGATTTCCATTTCTGTCATATATGAGTCCTCGTGATGGGTAATTGATTACACGGCGAAGCACATTTTGGGTAGCGTATTGTTTATAGGAACTATCTAATACCTGAATAGTAAAGAGCTTAGCGATAAAAACGAGTCCTACAAAAGTAAAAATGGCACCTAGTATATATTTTCGTTTAGCAAATTTATCCACGGTTTCTATTCCTTATATATCAGGTATTGACTAAGAATAATTAAAGTAATTGTAAATATTGAGCTTAAAAGAACCCTGAGTGAGGTGAAGATAAACCCATTAAATGTAAAAACTTCAATATAGAATAAAAAGAAATGGTGAAGAAAAACTAAGATTATTGAATATCTGAGAAACCAAGGAAGTCCTAATGATTGTATTCGAGGAGGAACGTTCATCTCCAAAACATCTCTGGAAGAGATCAGGTTTATGACATAGGGACGCGTAAAAGCCATAAAGGTAGTGGCTGATGCATGTATGCCCGGTGTATTTGTGAAGATATCTATGTTTATCCCCAATGAAAATCCAAGGATTAATAGTAGGTATTTGGGGATGTCAAATGGAAGTAATAATATGAACAGAATATACATGTATGGGTTGACATAGCCGCTAAACTGAATGTGGTTAAGCAACAGAACCTGTAGCAATACAAGAAATACCCACATGACCCCATATTTCCATAGTCCTTTATTCATTTGTTTCGTTTTCTTGTAGGGTGGTTAATTCTTCGATATGGAAGTTCTCAATAACCTCTATATGTGAAAGTGTCATGAAAGTAGTCGATAGCCGGATGTTGATTTTGTGAAAATTGTCTCCGCTTTCACGATTAAAACTTTGTATCCAACCGATTGGAATACCTTCTGGAAATACGGAGGAATATCCACTTGTCACGATCGTGTCTCCTACGGATAATTCAACGTGATATGGGATCTCATTTAGTTCTGCAGAAAGTGGGTCAACGCCTTCCCATGAGAGAGGTCCAAAATAATCATTTTTCTTAATTTTGGCTGAAACTCTCCAGCGTGTGTTTAATATCGTTGGTCCCGTTGAGTAATTATCAGAAACATTGGTTATAATTCCAACTACCCCCCCCGGACCAATAATTCCCATGTCTGGTTCTATGCCGTCTTTCCTACCTTTGTTTAGGGTAATGTAGTTGTGTTGTTTGTTAGTTGAGTTGTTTATGACTTTTGCCGGAATATATCGAAATTGAGCACTGTCTGTTTGTAAATAAAGAGTACTGTCATTCAATGCAGTTAGACTGTCTACATGTAAGGCAATTTCGGGGTGACTGTATTTTTGAAGTTGATTCCTTAAAATGGCAATTTCGTCAGCCAATTCCGTGTTAACTTGTTTCAATTGGAAATAACCAAAAACAGAGCTATTCATTTTATAAATGCTAGCACTTATCCGATTGCTGGAATTGAAAAATTGAACTTTCTGGTAATTATTATAATTGACAATGAGGATCATGCAGAATGATTCAAATGCCAAAAACAGAAGGAAAAAATAATTTCGAGCCAGAAAGCGGAACAAATTTCTCATTTACAGGAAGGTTTACTCCCTTCCCATTCAGTATTACCTGATTAGGAAGGAGAATTTATCGACATTTTTTAGTGCAATCCCAGTGCCACGTGCGACTGCTCTTAAAGGGTCTTCAGCAACATGGAATGGAATGTTGAGTTTTTCAGATAATCGTTTGTCTAATCCTCGAAGTAAGGCTCCTCCACCTGCTAGATATATCCCTTTTGTAACAATGTCAGAATAAAGTTCAGGAGGTGTTTGTTCTAGAGCACTAAGAATGGCAGCTTCTATTTTTGATATTGATTTCTCAAGACAATGCGAAATTTCCTGATAAGATACCAATACTTCAATAGGAAGGGCTGTCATTTGATTTGGACCTTGAACAACGTAATCGCTTGGTGGTTCTTCCAGCTGTGAAAGAGCTGAGCCTACATTGATCTTAATATCCTCAGCAGTTCGTTCCCCAATCTTAATGTTGTGTTGATGTCTCATGTATTCCATGATGTCAGCAGTAAGGTCATCACCTGCAATACGTATGGACTTATTTGTGACAATTCCTCCTAGCGAGATAACAGCAATTTCAGTAGTTCCTCCACCAATATCAACGATCATGTTTCCTTCAGGTGCTTCAACATCTAAGCCAATTCCAATTGCTCCGGCCATTGGTTCATAAATCATATAGACTTCCCGTCCACCAGCATGTTCCGATGAGTCACGGACTGCTCGGATTTCCACTTCAGTGGATCCGGAAGGAATACATACTACCATCTTTAATGCAGGAGAGAAAAATCTTGGTTTGGGATTAATCATCTTGATCATTCCTCGAATCATTTGTTCTGCAGCGTTAAAGTCTGCTATTACTCCATCACGTAACGGTCTGATGGTTTTTAAATTGGCATGGGTTTTCCCTTGCATTTGGCGGGCTTTTTCGCCAATTGCCACCAATTTCTCTGTTTTTAAGTCAATGGTAACAACCGAGGGCTCGTCCAACACAATTTTATCATTTTGAATGATAATTGTATTGGCTGTTCCAAGGTCAATTGCTATTTCTTGGGTTAAGAATGAAAATAATCCCATGTTCTTATTCTCCTAATATTATTATATCCTGTTAATGCCTTATCTGTTAATGTTTAAAATGACGGCGACCAGTAAAGAGCATGGCAATTCCAAACTCATTACAGGCTTGAATAACTTCTTCGTCACGGATACTTCCTCCTGGTTCAACTACGAATTTTATTCCAAATTCATTAGCGGCTTCAATACTGTCCCTGAATGGAAAGAAAGCATCTGAAATTAGTACTGCTTCTTCAATTTTCACTCCTTCCTTCATGTTAAATCGGGGGATTGTCAATTGACGTAGGCTGTCCAATCGATTTGGTTGTCCCATTCCTGCGCCCGTTAACCAAAATGAACCATCACTGTTTTCTGTTACCAAAGCAATGGCATTACTCTTAAGATGCTTGCACGCTGTAATACCAAACTTGGCTAAATTAAGTTTATTGCTGTCGAATTGAATATTTGTTACATTTTTAAATTCGGTGTCCATGCCTTCATCTTCATCCTGAACCAACATGCCTCCACTTATGCTGCGGTATAGCTTCTCCCCAGTTGTTTCTGCTTTAACTGGAGTGACTAGCAAGCGAAGATTTTTCTTCTTGCCAAATACTTCTAAAGCTTCAGGAGTGAATGCTGGAGCTATGATGATCTCAACGAATTTTTTGCCAAACCATTCAGCAACATCCTTTGTGACTGTGTCGGTAAAACAAATTATACTACCATAAGCACTGATGGGATCTCCTGCCCAAGCTAGATCAAGAGATTGTATAACGTTATCAGTAACAGCTAATCCACATGGGTTAAGGTGTTTTATGACAGAAACAGCAACTTTGTCTTGAATGTGTGTTACTGCATGAAAAGCATCGCTAGCCGATTTCCATGCTGCATCAGCGTCTAACAGATTATTATATGAGAGTGCTTTCCCCTGTAAAACATCAGCGTTTGCTAAAGTTACACTAGAATCGGCATTGTTGAATTTGTAAAAAGTGGCTGATTGATCTGGGTTTTCGCCGTAGCGTAATACTTGTCCATCATTTAGGCTGATGCGGTTTTTGTCACTTATCCCATTGTTGAAGTAATTGAAAATTGCAGAGTCGTAATGTGACGAAGTTGCAAATGCTTTGCGTGCAAATGCCCTACGGTCTTCTAGGGAAGTAGATCCATTCTTATCATTCAATAAGGTGAAAAATTCCTCATATTGGTCACGTGAAGAGATCATTACGACATCGTTGTAGTTTTTTGCCGTGCCTCGTATTAAGGCAATGCCTCCAATATCTATCTTTTCGATAATATCTTCTTCGGATGCTCCTGACGCGACTGTTTCTTCAAAAGGGTAAAGATCAACAATGACCAAGTCAATCTCAGGAATTTCATATTGTGCTATTTGTTGTTGATCGTTTTCGTTATCCCTGCGGTTGAGGATACCTCCAAAAACTTTGGGATGAAGAGTCTTTACCCGACCTCCTAAAATTGATGGGTAGCCTGTTAAATCTTCTACTGCAGTTACGTTTATGCCTAATCCTTCAATAAATGATTGAGTGCCCCCAGTTGAAAAAATGCGAACGCCAAGTTCATCCAACTTTTTAACGATTAAATCAAGTTTGTCTTTATGATAAACAGAGATTAGTGCTGATTTGATCTCTTTTAAATCCTTCATCTATAGTCTTTTAGTGTTGATGTGCAAAGATAATAAAAAGCACTGATTTTTTCATTTTGAGAAGTCGTTATTTAAATAATTTTCTTCTTGGGAATATAGGTGTTTTTTAGTTCATAATGCCCCCTGATGGAGTCTTTATTTACTTTGCAATGCCATGCAATATGTTAAAATAACAAGGGAGTGGCTTAATTGTATTAGCTTTACAAGTAAAGGTTTGAATATGCTTTTCTTTAGGTCAATATTTGAAAGCTTTAATTTTGCAGGTAACTCCCTAAAAGCGAATAAACTTAGGACTTTCTTATCTCTCCTTGGTATTACTATCGGTATTTTTGCTATTATTTCTGTGTTTACTGTAATTGATTCGTTAGAAGGTTACATTCGAGACAGTTTGAATTCACTTGGAAATAAAATGGTCTACATCCAAAAATGGCCATGGACACTAGAGGAAGGCGAGTCTGAATATCCTTGGTGGAAATATATAAATCGTTCTTCACCTTCGATTGAAGAGGCCGAGGACATTCTTAGAAAATCGCAGCTAACTGAAAATGCAGTTTTTCTTTTTGGGTATCGAGGAACTGTACAATACGAAGGAACTACTACTGAAAATATTGAATTGTTTGCTACAACTTATGGATTGATAGATACATGGAGTCTGAGTATTAATCGTGGACGCTATTTTACAGAGTCTGAGAGTAAATCCGGTTCACCACTTACTGTCCTGGGAAGTGAGTTGGCTGATCAGCTCTTTAATGGTATTAATCCTGTAGGAAAAGAGATAAAAGTGAATGGGCATCGACTTACTATTATTGGCACATACACAAAGCAAGGGACTGATTTGTTTGATACTAGCATGGATGACCGTGTTCATATTTCTGTGTCGTATGCTGCCAATATGGTGGATTATAAAAATACAGAATTGGGCCAAACAATTTGTGTAAAGGCGAACCCAAATGCAGAAAATGATCATTTTATTGCAGAATTGGTGGGGATAATGAGAGTTATACGAGGATTAAAGCCAATGGAGGAAAATGATTTCTCGATGAATGAAGTGAGTGTTGTTTCTACTCAATTTGATACTATCTTTTCTATCATTAATATTGCCGGAGCTATCATTGGAGGGTTTAGTATCCTTGTTGGCGGATTTGGAATTGCCAATATCATGTTTGTTTCGGTAAAGGAACGTACGCGTCATATTGGTATTCAGAAATCACTGGGAGCCAAACGCTATTTTATACTCATGGAGTTTATTTTTGAAGCTATTATACTCTCAATTTTGGGAGGGATTGTTGGTCTGTTTTTTGTATTTCTAGGAACAAATCTTGTTAGTGCATTTGTTGATATGGCGTTTAGCCTAACCTTTGGCAATATTGTATTGGGGTTGGGAGTTTCAGGACTTATTGGTTTAGTGTCGGGTTTTTTGCCAGCTCTTTCTGCAGCCCGGCTTGATCCAGTAACAGCAATCAATACCGTTTGATCGCTGCTATTTACTTCCCTTTTTATTTTTTTGCATCAGACTTTTCCTAAATGTAGTAAGGCGTCACCCTGATAAACGATAGGAGAGTGGTTCATTCC
Organism: Prolixibacteraceae bacterium; assembly: GCA_963662675.2. Classification (GTDB taxonomy): domain Bacteria; phylum Bacteroidota; class Bacteroidia; order Bacteroidales; family Prolixibacteraceae. Next base: position 181,613 of record CAXXHP010000005.1, on the reverse strand, counting down.
AATGATATAACCACTTGATGGTACTTTAACTTGGTGTTCAAATTTTCCGTAAGGATCAGAGATGCTGCCGATGATATCTCCCTTTGATACTTCCGCACCATCTTTTACGTGGAATCGAAACATGCCGCCATACCTTGCTCGTATCCAAGTCGATTCTTGTATTAAAATGTTGTCTGTATCTTGGGTGAATGCTATTTCTTTTGAAAAATTACGCATTTGTAAATGATGCATGAACTTCATAATTCCAATTGTGCCTCGTGTGGTAATACGATTATGGATATCCAGAGATTTGCCACCTTCAAAAAGCAACACCTTTTTTCCAAATTGGGTTGTCGTTTGGCGAAATGATTTTTCACGATTGGGGGCATAAACAATAAAACGGGGATTGAATACTTTTGCAAGTTCTAACAGTTCAGGATCGCCTTTGCTGATTCTTATTTGCGAGCTGTTAAAGCGGTTGGCTCCACCAGTGTGAAAATCAATGCAATAGTCAACGTGAGGAATGATTTTATCCATCACGTGATACGCAAAAATACTTGCCAGAGATCCGCTTTTACTTCCTGGAAACACTCTGTTTAGGTCTTTGCCATCGGGGAACTCACGTTTTTGATTTAAGAACCCAAAGATATTGAGTACTGGAATGCAGATGACCATTCCTTTTTCTGGTTTGTTTAATTTCTTTGAGATTAAGTTGCGAAGTATTTCAACGCCATTTATCTCGTTTCCATGAATGCCGGCTAGAAGCAATAAGGTTGGCCCTTCTTTTTTACCTCTTTCAATGATGACAGGAACTTCAATTTTTGTGTGAGTATGCAAGCGGGCAATGTCAAGATTAATGACAGTTCCTTTTCCCGGTTCAATAGTTGATCCTAGAATTGTTAAAGGTTGGGTTTCTTTCATGGGATTAAACATTGCGTTCTACATAGCGAATAATATTATTTGCAACGTCTTTCCCCGTGGCAGCCTCAATGCCCTCTAGCCCTGGTGATGAATTAACTTCGAGAATTAGAGGCCCATTTTTAGATTGCAATATATCAACTCCGGCAATCCCTAGTCCCAAAACCCGAGCTGCTTTTAGTGCTGCATTTTCTTCATCTTCAGATAGCTCAATTATGCTTGCTGTACCTCCTCTGTGAAGATTTGAGCGAAACTCACCGCTTTTGCCTTGTCGTTTCATGGCTCCAACAACAACACCATCTACAACAAATGCACGAATGTCAGAGCCTTTGGATTCGGAAATGAATTCTTGAACAATTACTCTGGCTTTTAGTCCGTTAAAGGCTTCAATAACAGACTCTGCAGCATTGTCGGTTTCTGCAAGAACAACACCTAGTCCCTGTGTGCCTTCCAATAGCTTAATTACTACCGGAGCACCACCTACGCTATTTAAAATATCTTTTACGTTTCGTGAGTAGTTTGTAAAAACGGTTTTGGGTAACCCAAGTCCTGCTCTACTTAATATTTGGAGACTGCGAAGTTTGTCTCGTGATCGCACAAGTGCTTGTGATTCAATCGCCGTAAAGACTTTCATCATTTCAAACTGCCGAACCACTGCCGTTCCATAGAATGTTACTGAGGCACCGATGCGTGGAATGACAGCGTCCACATTTTCCAGCATGTTTCCTTTGTAAATGATGGAAGGTTTCTTTTTTTCTATTACCAGATCACATTTCGAGTGGTCAACAACCAACATCTCGTGTCCTTTTTTTTCTCCGGCTGCTATCAACCTTTGGGTTGAATAGAGGTTTTGATTTCTTGATAAAATAACGATTTTCACCTTGTTTCTTTACATTTAAAATAATAGTATAATTAGTTTTCTGTTCTCAATCGACTGATATATCAAAATCAGGAATTTGTTGAGATTTTTATTTTTCTTGCTGATAGATTTTTTCGAGCACTGTCCACTATAAATTTTTTTGAAATAAATTTGCGTCCCAGTAGAACAGGAAAACGCATATTGCCCCGTTCTGTAAGCGTAAGCTCAATTTGAGATATTATTTCAAAAAGCTTAATGGTTGTAATGACACTATATCTCTCCTCCATCATGTCATTTGATGTGCGAACTTTTTTCTTTGAAAACTGGGCGAAGATAATTTCTTTATTGTCGTATTGTTCATGCTCCGGATCGAGAAAGAAACATCTCAAATTTTCTTTTCCATTAACATCGATTACTTCAATGCTATGGCAATGGAAACTGGAGGTGTAAGCTCCTGTGTCAATTTTCACTTCGATGCTTTCCAGCTGGAGTTCAGGGAAATCAGCAATGTCTTGCCGGCCTATGATGGTCTTCGTTTTCATTTAAATGATGTCAAAAAAGAAACGGGCAATCATCATATACATGATTAATCCGAGGATGTCATTCATTGTTGTAATAAATGGGCCGGTAGCTAGTGCCGGATCAATCTTCCATTTATTGAGCAATAGAGGAATAGTGGTGCCGAAAATTGATGCGAAAATGATAACTATAAACAGTGAAATACTTACTGCCCAAGTTAGGTTTAAACTATTGCTGAAAAAGTAATTGTAGATGAAAATCAATGTTGAAAATACAATTGCTGTAATTAGTGCGACAGATAGCTCTTTTAAAATTTTTCTTCCAAAAGAGTCAAAATCACGAGAGCCACTAGCAATGGTTTGAACGACAATGGAGGAAGATTGTACGCCTACATTTCCGGCCATTGCAGCAATGAGGGGGATGAAGAATGCCATGGATGGTATTTGTGAAAGTGCCGATTCATTGGCGCCAAGAACTTGTGCTCCCATTATTCCTCCTAACAGTCCAATAAACAGCCAAGGGACGCGTGCTCGGGTTTGTTGCCAAACCCTGTCGCCTGATTCAACATCTCCGGAGATACCAGAAACCATTTGGTAATCTTTTTCAGCCTCTTCACGGATTACATCTACTACATCGTCAATGGTAATTCGTCCTTTTAGCCTACCAATATGATCGACAATAGGTAAAACAACCAAGTCGTATTTTTCCATGATTTGAGCTACTTCTTCCTGCCTGGTGTCCGTTTTTACGGTTTGGATATCTTCGTTGAATAAATTTTTTATTCTTGTTTGTGTCGGTTTTTGTATCAGCTTGGTCAATGAAAGAATTCCCTTCAGGATATCGTCATCATCCACCACATAAACAAAATATATTTCGTCAATTTCTTCAGCTTGAGTCGAAATCTCTTTTAAGCAGGTTTGAACGGTCCAGTTCTCATTTACTTTAACCAACTCCTTGGCCATCAGTCCACCTGCAGTGTCTTCATCGTACTCTAAAAGATCAGCAATGTCGCCGGCTTGCTCTTTATCTTCGATCTTTTGCAAAACGGCTTCCTTCATGTCTTCTTCCATCTCTCCCACAATATCAGCCGCATCGTCGGAGTCCATGTACTCAATAAACTGATGGGCAATTACCTCCGGAGGTAGAACTTTTAGGAAGCGTTTTCTATCATTTTCTGGCATTTCAATTAGGACATCCGAAGCTATTTCGCCTTCCAATTGAAGGTAAAGGAATTTTGCTTCATCCATCGATAACTCATCCATGATTTCGGCAATGTCAGTTGCATGTAAGCCTTCCAGCATTTTCAGGATTTCTCGTGCTTCTTCCTTTTTAATAAGGGCACAGAGGTTATCAATAAATTCCCTGTTTAGTTCGAACTTCATGGTGTTGCTATTTTTGCTGACTGTCAATCAGCTGGGTTAATTGCTCAAATTCGGGCACACTTAGCTGTTCCGGACGTTTTGAAAAAATATCTAATCCTTTTATTTGTTCATCCGTGATAAAAGCCTTCAGCGAGTTTCTTAGTGTTTTTCTGCGTTGGTTGAATGAGGCTTTAACGATTTTGAAGAACAATAGGTTGTCACAATCTAGTTTTTCTCTATTATTTCGACTAAGTCGGATGACTGCGGATTTTACTCTCGGTGGTGGAGTGAATACATTTTCGTGAACGGTGAAAAGATAGTCGATTTCGTAATAGGCCTGAAGCAGAACGCTTAAAATCCCATAGGTTTTTGATCCAGGTCCAGTGCTTATACGTTCTGCAACTTCTTTTTGGATCATTCCAACGACTTCAGGCACCTGATCTTTATATTCCAATACCTTGAAGAAAATTTGGGAGGAAATATTGTATGGGAAGTTCCCGATAATGGCAAAAGGATCCTTGAAATATTCATTCAAGTTCAGTTTTAAAAAATCTTTTGGAATGATTCTATCCTCCAGTTGGGGGTAATGTTCTTTCAAATAGGTCACAGACTCGCGGTCTATCTCTACTACATGTGTCTGATACTGTTCTTTCTGAAGTAAGAATTGAGTAAGGACGCCCATGCCTGGTCCAATTTCCAATACCGTATTAGTTCGTGTTGCTTGAAGGCTGTCAACAATATTTTTTGCAATGTTCTTATCATTCAAAAAATGTTGCCCTAAATTTTTCTTGGCTCTTACTTTGTTCATTCCTTTTTGCACCTTTTATGTCATGGGTTGATGAATATGTTGTCTAAAACCAATGCGATTAAAAACAAATCTTTATTTTTGTCAGCGAAATTTGCTTTTTAAAGGCGTGCAAATTTATAAAAGTACTTTAAAAATCAGCTGAGAATGATGGCTATTTGTTTTTTAAAATTAGCCTATTTTCAGAAATAAACAAGTTCATTTTGAAACACAAGCTACTAAAGTTCCTCAAATTTCTTGCTTTCTTTGCATTGGGAATTGCCCTATTTTGGTTGGTATATAAAGATCAGGACATAGAAAGAATTAAATCGATCTTAAAAAATAATGTCAATTACCTTTGGATTTGGATTTCTCTATTTTTTGGATTGTTAAGTCATGTTAGCCGTACGATGCGATGGCAGTTAATGATTGAGCCTCTCGGGCAAAAACCTCGACTTCTGAATACTTTTTTGGCTGTAATGGTTGGTTACCTAATGAATCTGGTTATACCAAGAATGGGGGAAATATCACGCTGTGGCGTTTTGGCCAGATATGAGAAAATGTCGTTTACAAAGCTGGTTGGTACCGTTGTTACTGAGCGAATTATAGATGTGATTGCACTTTTAATACTTGCCTTTATTGTTTTAGCGACCCAGTTTGGTAAAATTATTTTGTTTTTTGAAAATAATCCTGATTTAAAATACAATCTGGAAAGCGTTGCCTTATCTCCAGTATTTATTCTAGTTATTTTAGGGGTGATTATTTTGTTTTATTTTTTTAGGAAAAAGCTCAGGAAGTCAAGCATGTACGCAAAAATTCAAGGTACGCTTGAAAAGTTTGGCGAAGGGCTAAGAACGATAAAAAACATGAAGAATAAAGGAGCCTTTATTTTTCATACTTTGTTTATTTGGGGCATGTATTATTTGATGTTATATGTTGTTTTCTTTGCATTTGATTTTACATCTCATTTATCGGCAATAGCAGGTCTCACTGCTTTTGTTTTGGGCAGTTTTGGCATGGTTGCTCCTGTTCAGGGAGGGATTGGAGCTTGGCATTTTATGGTTATCCAGTCATTGGTGCTTTATGGTATTGATAAAGTTGATGGTGTAGTCTTTGCTCTTTTAGCTCATTCGTCAATGACTGCTATGATCATACTATTGGGGCTGATTTCCTTATCGATCCTTCCATTTATTAATCGTAGAACAAATTAAAGTTTGTAGTTTTGCGTGTGACCTAATAATATTCAGTGAATACAGAATTATTTATAGCACGTCGTCTATTTTCATCCAAAGATAACTCTCAACGCATGTCTCGGCGGGTTGTGCGTTTGGCTGTTGCTGGAATAAGTTTGGGAATGATGGTCATGATTTTGGCTGTTGCTATTGTTACTGGCTTTCAACGCGAGGTTAAAAGCAAAGTAAATGGATTTGCAGCACATCTCCAGATTGTGAATTATGACAGCAATCGATCCTACCAAACAGATCCGATGAGTAGCGACCAACCCTTTCTTGAAGAAATGAAAGGGACTTCCGGAGTAAATCATGTCCAGCAATTTGCGACTAAACCGGGTATGATTAAAGCGGATGAAGACATTCAAGGTGTCATATTAAAAGGAATTTCAGCAGATTTTGACTGGAGTTTTTTCGAGAAATGCAAAATTGAAGGGGAGCAGATAAAGTTAGATTCGGTTAGATCTAACGATGTTTGGGTTTCAGAACAAATATCAAAACTCTTGAAACTGGACTTGGGAGATAAGTTTCGAATGTATTTTCTAAATGAGAATGAAAACTTTCCTCGAATAAGACAATTCACTGTTGGTGGCATTTTTAGATCGGGACTGGAGGAATTTGATCTAATGTTTGTTCTGGTAGATTTGCGCCATGTTCAGCGATTAAATTCATGGGAGGATAATCAGATTAGTGGGTATGAGATTTTCCTTGATAATATGGATGATGTAGACGAGGCGCAGTATGCAATGAATAATTTGGTTATGTCATCTCTTGATGAGGATTCGCCTTTACTTCGAGTAATCAATATAAAATACAAATACCCATACATTTTTGATTGGCTCGATTTGCTGGATATGAACGTTTGGATTATACTTTGTTTGATGGTTGTCGTAGCAGGATTCAATATGATTTCCGGGTTGTTGGTCATTATTTTGGAACGAACTCAAATGATTGGAATTTTGAAATCCATGGGGGCTGCCAATGTCAATGTTCGAAAGGTGTTTTTATATCTTTCTGCTTTTTTGATTGGAGAAGGATTGCTTTGGGGCAATGTTTTGGGGATTTCCTTTGGTCTTGCACAGCACTGGTTTGAAATTATTAAGTTAGATCCAGCATCTTATTACGTTGATACTGTCCCTGTAAATCTTCTGGTTTCGCATTTAATACTTCTCAATTTAGGAGCCTTGGCGGTTACTTTGTTAATGCTACTCGGTCCATCTTATTTAGTAGGCCGTATTTCTCCGGAGAAAACGATTCGATTTGAGTAAAATTTAAAGCAATTCGTATTTGTTGATGGATATTATTTGTTATTCAACACAAGAAAATGTCAGTTCTATCTAAAACCATTTTGCCACATATTTTTTATCTTGTGGTTAATGTACTTTTTTACACCCGAACATATTAGGAGTCTGTTAAAATCGGTTTTGCCAGGTGCATTTGCCCATAAAAAGATGATTCCTCCCGGCAGGGAGTTGGCAGTGCCTGTTGATGATATCAATTCAGTGCGTTACAGTAGTGTATTGCTATTGTTGTTCCCTTTTGATGAGCAGATTTACACGTGCCTGATAAAGCGGAATGAGGCAATGAAAAATCATCCGGGGCAAGTGAGTCTTCCTGGTGGACGCATAGAGGATGGAGAGAGTCCTGAGCTAACAGCATTGCGGGAAGCTCAAGAGGAAGTCGGAATATCGCCGGATGATGTGTGCATATTGGGACGTCTATCTGAGTTGTATGTTCAAATCAGCCAATACACCATCTTCCCTTTTGTCGGATGGATGGATCAAAAACCTGAGTTTATTTTAAATAGAGCAGAAGCCGAAAAGCTGATTTTGTTCCCCATTCAAAAGTTCCACAAATTGCGTGAGGTGAAGTATACTCTAATGGAGACTTCCATCGGAATATTAAAGGTTCCTTATTTCCCTTGCGAGGGTGAAATAGTTTGGGGAGCTACAGCCATGATACTTACGGAATTTCTCGAATTGCTAGGAGAACCAAAACTTTCTTCTCCCGCATAATAATATTCGAGTCATGGCAGCGTCGTCCTGCTTTAGTGGTTCTACTTCCTAAATAATAATTGTTGCGAAATTCGTTAACTTGGGGAGCGAAAAGTTAAAGAGAGAACTCAAAGTAAATATTCAAATAATAAGAGTTTTGCTTGTGACACAGGCGCAAGGCATTCAAGTACTTAATTTCAAAAAAGAAACCAGATGAAGTTTGTTTTATTATCAGTAGGAACTCTTGGAGATATGGAGCCTTTTGTTGCAATTGGAGAAATATTGAAAGAAAAAGGGCATCAAGTTGTGTGTGCTTTCCCGGAGCAATTTAGAAACCTTGCCGAAGAGTCAGGTTTAGAGTTTGTTTCTTTGGGAGCAAAGTTTATTGAAATGTTGGATAGTGATGATGGCAAAGCTGTGTTAGGTGGGGGTAGTGCTGGGATCAAAAAAATTATGGCTAATATTCGACTTGCCCAAAGTTCTACAGAAGTGAATAAAGAACTCATAAACACGCAGCATGAGCTAATTAAAGCTCAAAATCCCGACATAATTTTACACAGCGGGAAAGCTATTTATCCATTAATTTGGGGTTTGACAAATAAAAATAAGAATATTCTAATATGCCCGATGCCCTACATGCATTATGTGAAAGGTCATACACATGTTGCATTCAATAGCAATTTTGGTGTTTTTTTTAACAAACTGACTTTTTCATTGGTGAACTTCGGGATGATTTTAACAATAAAGATGTCAATCAAATGGCTGAAAAATTATGAGACATCGTTTTCATGGAAACAAATTAAGAATGGGTATCTGAATAGTAGGGCTATCTATGCTGTTTCACCTTCGCTTTTTTCGAGACCTGATTATTGGAAGGACAATCTTGATGTTTTGGGATTTCACGAAAGGAATAAGATAAGCAGTTGGAGGCCAAGTAAAGAACTGACTGATTTCTTAGAGAAGCATGAGAAAATTATATTCGTCACTTTCGGGAGTATGACAAATCCGAATCCACTAGAAAAAACTAAGATAATTCTGGAAATACTTGAACGGAATAAGATCCCTGCGATAATTAACATCGCTTCAGGAGGCCTTGTTGAACCCGACAATTTTAAGTCTGAACAAATCTGTTTTGTAAGTCATATTCCATATGATTGGATTTTCCCGAAAATGTATGGGGTCATCCATCATGGGGGGTCAGGAACTACACACTTGTCTCTTAAATATGGCTGTGCTACAATGATTATTCCTCATATTATTGATCAATTTGTTTGGGATACAATAATTTGCAAGCTAGGGGCTGGCCCTAAGGGTGTGAAAATTGGAAATATCACCGCAAAAAAACTTGAACCAAAGATTCTGCAATTTGTAACCGATCATTCTTATAAAATGAAAGCTGCTCAAATAGCAAGTCAGATGGAGAAGGAAGATCTAAAAGAAAATATTTATCAGGCAATTGTTGAAGGGTAATTTCGAATAGTGCTCCTTATTGGGGTCACTACAATTTATTGTGTTTGTTTTTATTTCAAGATGGTTGAAACGAGAATGTGTGGCTTTTCTTGCCTGTAATTAAGTGAAATGCAAGGTGCATTATGGGTATAAGTGAAAATTACAGGTTGATTTTTATTAGCGAATAATGAACCAATATAGTGAACGCTATTTTGTCAGTTGTCAATTATGTTTTGATAATTGCGGTATGTATTTAAAACCTTAATAACATAATTATATGTTTCATCTCCCCGACAATAACCCCATTTCACGACTGGGTCTTCATAAAATCTGGAAGAAGATTTATTCAGTAAAAAATAATCGACATTGTCGGTCCAAACGATTGGGATTTTGTTGTATTTCTCTGCAAGTCTCTGGGCATCTTTCACATGTCCCAGACCAACATTGTAGGCTGCTAATACAAACTTCATCCTTTCGGTTGAATCGGGGATTTCATTTATGAAATTCCCGTCAAGCCATCTTAAAAGACTAACGCCAACAAAAATATTATTCTCTGGTTCAGCATAATCGTAAACACCAAACATGTCTGCCGATTCTGGCATTATTTGCATTAATCCGTACGCTCCAGCCCATGACTCAGCATCAGGAATAAAGTTCGATTCTTGATGGATGACAGCAGCCACAAAACGCCAATCGAGTCCTTCCTGCTTGCTTCCTGCTTTTATCAGGTCGTCGTATGGAGATATTTTACCTCCAGAGAGGGAGTGGTAGTCGCTATTGATCATGGCTCGAGAGCGACTATTTTCAAAGTACTTTCTATATAATGTTCGGAAAGTTGCAGTTCGCTTAAAATTAATGATCCAGTTGTTTATGTAGCCAAGCCATTCAGGAGAGTCATGGCGGATAGCCCAAGCGATATTCTGTGGAAAACTAATTGGTGTTTCAATATCAAGGTTTGGGTAGTATGATTGGTTTACCTTGGCAACATTCTCATCGCATATTGTATACTCAATTTCGCCACTTGCAACCATTGCAACTAATTGCTCTACGCCATAAATACTATCCTGAACAATTTCAATTTCTTCGCCTATTTCATCAGATAAATTCACCAATCTCCGGTAGTAGGCTGTGTTTCTTTGTACGTAGACCTGCTTCTTCCCTAAGTCTAACTGATTCCGGATTAGAGAATCTTCAATGTTATGAGGAAGCATCTCCTCCCATTGATCGGGCTTTTTCTGAATCAAAACTTGCCTTGTTTGTATTAAAGGTGTCGTAAAATCAATCAATTTACTTCTCGCTTTTGTGATCGTCAGGTTTTTTGCAATAAGATCATATTTATCATTATTGAGTCCATCAAACGTTTCTTGTAGATTATTACTGATTGATATTTCTAATTTTAATCCCATGTCGTTAGCCAAATGTTGGAGTAGCTCATATTGAAAACCCATGGGTCTGCCTTTATAAATAAAATAATTTGTGGAATTGTAGTCGACAACAACATGGAGCTTCCCTGACTTCATAATACGCACTAATTCTGTTTCTTGCTCAATTGGATCAGTATTTGATCCCTCTTTTTTGTTATCCGAACATGACAAAAAAACAAAAAGTGAAAGTGCCTGAAAAAGGAAGATGTAATTCTTGATTATTCTCATTTAACTGAATTAAGTGTGTCTAATCATAAAATGACCAGGCAATGCCAAGTCGGAATGTTCTCCGGTATAATGGGTGATCAGGAGCCGACCAGAAATTCCCATTCATTAGGCCGGAACCTGCATTCATCCATTGGAAGAAAGCACGAGTTCGTTTCAGTTTTAAGCTAACATGTAAGTCAATAAAAGGGAAGTTACCAATTTTTTGTTGATCTTGCCAGTAAAAGCGACCCGAGGCAGGGTCGTACGCATCTGCGTAAAATTCGGTATTATATCTAATGTCAAAACCAATTTGGGTATACATTACTTTTTCCCAAAGTGTTTTATAGTTGAAGCTAAGGTATCCGGTAAAATCAGGAAGGTGCAGATAATTTTCTTGACTGCTTTTCTGCCAAATTGCTTGTGTGCGTATTAACCAGTGCTTTGATTCAAAATCCTTTTTTGCATAGGCAGAAACGACAAGCATTTCATTCCCTCCTTGTTGAGGTAGGGTCTCTTTGTTGTTGAAAATATAGTTGCTAATCAATGCATAATTTAATCCAAGTGTGAAATTGTATTTTTGAGACTGTATTTTGGATCGTACAACCATTTCATTGGTATTGTAAAATTGATTACTCCATTGGTAATGATTAGAGCTGAAGTTTTGGATGAAGTAATCAGGGACAATGCTGTTCAGTTCACCTTCTACATAAATACTTGTTGTGTCCTTGCCTATTAACAAGGGCTTGTTTATGAAGGCACTTAATTCTGTTTGTCCGGAACGATACCCTGTGAGATATAATTTTCCCTGAATGTTCCATTTCCAAAATTTTCCTTCATCTCTTGATATGGCACCACCCGCATAAGTATTGTGGTGGCTTTCTTTTTCAAGAGTTGTTGTTCCAGGAAGTTTAATGCTGATCAAATCATTGCCAATGAAAGCCCTTTTACTGAAAGTAAATTTGCGCTCAGGAGCCTCGTAGAACTTTAGTTGAAAAACATTGGTTATTCGGTTGTAAATAACGGAATCATCTGTGGCTAGAGAGTCCCTGTATGTATTGGGGTATAAGTCAAGATTGGGGTCTAGGTCTGAATAGTTACGTTCATTTCCAGAATACTCAAATTGGTGGATCAGTCCGGTAATTGGGCGGAATTCTTCATATATGTCGCCATCGGTTGTCTCTTTTTCCTCTTTTTTTCCAATCCGGTATTCGTTGGTTAGCGAGATGTTATTATTGCTTATACTCGAATTTGCATTTAGCATGTTGATCAGGTAGCTTTCTGTTTCGCCATATGCATTTAAATCCTGACCAGATATTAATCCGCCATTCTCCTGACTTTTGTGCCGGTTAAAAATGACATTGAAATGGGAGATGTATTTATCCGAAATATAGCTTGTTGCCAACGCAATGTTGTGGAACTTTGCTTCTTGTTTCTGATAATGCCCGGTGGATTTTGCTTGATCGTATAGGAAAATGAAATTGAAATCCTTGTTGACGTTCTGACTATGAAAGACGTTAAAGCGTGTTTCATTCCGGGTATTCCGATTTTCACTTTGGCTGTAATCTAACAACGTAAAAGGTGTGGTTGTGTTGAAATACTCAATTGTTTCAGGTGTGCGCAGGTAGGCATCAAACGATTGAAAAAAGTAAAAGTCAGAATACGGTTTTCTGCTAAAGAAGTCGTTTGAAAGATAAGCCCCACCTAGATTCCCAGTATATGTATTGCTGATGCTGCGCTTGAAGATAGGGTTGTAAGCATGAAAAAATCCGAGGGCAGTATCTAGTTCTGTTTCTTCTAAATTGGCCCCAAAGTTGGTTATTTCCCATAGTTCAATATTGGAGCTTATGGTTCCAGAAGCATTTGCCTGTTCTTGCATTGCTTTAAGCGCATCCTCGTAACCTTCTTGGTTATTTGGAGGTTCTGTTTCTAAACTACCTGTTTGGGATATTTCAGTCTGAGCTAAACTCACAGAAATCCACATTATAAATATCAATATGGTGCTATTCAGTTTCCTAACCATGTCGGCGTAAAGATAGTTAAAACTGGCACCCACGCTGAATTTTAATCCTTAAAATTATTTAATAAGCACTTTTGTTATTAGTTCGTCTGATTTTTAATGCCGATGGTAAATTGGCTTTGTGTTTTTCTTTTTAATCGCAATGGGGAGTGTCTTAATATTTGAATAATTTTCTTAGCCTATTGAAGACTAGATAAAATCGTCGTAATAAGATGAGCCTGATTATTTCGTGTTGTTATTAAGTTTTCAACTGTTTGGTGATAGTTATTGACAGAATCATGGAATTTTGAGGCACTTTTGTTTTCTTTATATTTGTGTCAAATTTCATGAAAAGTATGGCTTCAAATTATGATGAGAGTTCAATAAAGACCCTGGATTGGCAAGAGCATATCCGTAGGCGTCCAGGCATGTATATCGGAAAGTTAGGCGATGGGTCTGCCGGAGATGATGGTATTTATGTCTTGCTGAAAGAGGTTATGGATAACTCTGTTGATGAGTTTATGATGGGCTTTGGTAAAAAAATAGATGTAACCGTTTCAAATGAGTTAGTTCGTATTCGCGATTATGGACGTGGGATTCCGTTGGGCAAGCTGAAAGATGCTGCGTCCAAAATGAATACTGGAGCAAAGTACGACTCAGAAGTCTTTAAGAAATCAGTCGGGTTGAATGGCGTTGGAATTAAGGCTGTGAATGCATTATCCTCAAATTTCACCATTAGAGCATTTCGCGAAGGGCAGGTAAAGGAGGTTGTCTTTTCCAAAGGTGAAGTGCTGGACGATATGGACGTAGTGCCAAGCGATGAGTCTAATGGTACAGAAGTGAGCTTTATACCTGATGCCGATATTTTTAAGAGCTATCGTTTTTTGAATGATTATGTTGAGAACATGATGAAGAACTATTCGTTCCTGAATGCCGGCATGATTATTTTTTGTAATGGAGAGCGGTATCAGTCAAAAAATGGACTAAAAGACCTGCTCGAAGAAAACCTTGATGCCGAACCTCTATATCCGGTGATTCATCTTAAAGGAGAAGATATTGAATTAGCTCTTACCCACGGTAATCAATATGGTGAAGACTACTATTCTTTTGTAAATGGGCAGCACACCTCTCAGGGAGGAACCCATTTGGTTGCTTTTCGCGAGGCCATTGTGAAAGTCATTCGTGAGTTTTATAAGAAAGATTTTGATCCTTCAGATATTCGGGCATCGATTATTGCTGCTATAAGTATAAAGGTTGAGGAGCCTGTCTTTGAATCTCAAACAAAAACAAAACTTGGATCAAAAGATATTGGTCCAGACGGACCAAGTGTGCGAAACCACGTGGTTAATTTTGTTCAAAAAGAACTGGATAACTATCTTCACAAAAACCAAGATGTTGCAGAGGTTTTGTTGCGTCGCATTCAAGAGTCTGAGCGTGAAAGAAAAGCCATTTCCGGAATAAAAAAACTAGCAAAGCAAAGGGCAAAGAAGGCCAATTTGCATAACAAAAAATTACGTGATTGTCGCGTTCATTATAACGAGAAAAATAACAATAAAGCTGAATCGAGTATTTTCATTACAGAGGGAGACTCGGCAAGTGGATCCATTACTAAATCTCGCGATGTGAATACGCAAGCAGTATTCAGTTTGAAGGGGAAACCATTGAATACCTTTGGCCTGACAAAAAAAGTTGTGTACGAGAATGAAGAATTCAATTTACTTCAGGCGGCTCTCAATATAGAAGAAAGCATGGATGATCTTCGTTATAACAAGGTTATTATTGCAACAGATGCCGATGTGGACGGAATGCATATACGTTTGCTACTTATAACCTTCTTCTTGCAGTTCTTTCCAGAATTGGTGAAAAAGGGACATTTGTATATTTTTCAAACACCCTTATTCCGGGTACGAAATAAAAAGAAAACGCTCTATTGTTATTCTGATGAAGAACGTTTTTCTGCAATTAGGGAAGTTGGAAAAGCAGCTGAAATAACACGATTTAAAGGGTTGGGTGAAATATCTCCAGATGAGTTTAAAAATTTCATTGGGGAGAATATTCGCTTGGAGCCTGTACAGATGAAAAAGCATGAGTCGGTTTCACAGATGCTAGAGTTTTATATGGGGAAAAACACTCCCGAGCGTCAGGGCTTCATTATTGAGAATTTGTATGTTGAGAGGGATGAAGTGTAGTATCAATGATTAATTGAAAAGTTGTGAGCGAAGAAGATATCAGAACAGATCAAAAAGGATCAGAAGAAATTAAAGACAATATTACCTATTTGTCTGGAATGTATCGGGAGTGGTTTCTTGATTATGCCTCATATGTAATCTTGGAGCGTGCTGTCCCGTATGTAAATGATGGGTTGAAGCCGGTTCAGAGACGAATTATGCATGCCATGAAGGAGATGGATGATGGTCGTTATAATAAGGTAGCCAATATTATTGGGCAGACGATGCAGTATCATCCTCATGGTGATGCATCAATAGGAGATGCTTTGGTGCAATTAGGACAAAAAGAACTATTGGTCGATACACAGGGAAACTGGGGGAATATCTTAACCGGTGATGGTTCTGCTGCTCCTCGTTATATTGAAGCTCGTCTTTCGAAGTTTGCACTTGATGTAGTTTTCAATCCAAAAACCACGCAATGGAAACTTACATATGACGGACGAAAGAAGGAACCTGTTACTTTACCGATGAAGTTTCCTTTGTTACTGGCTCAGGGAGTGGAGGGTATTGCTGTCGGGTTGGCGTCGAAAATTCTTCCGCATAATTTCGTTGAATTGATTAATGCTTCTATTTCGCATCTTAGAAATGAAGAATTTGAAATATACCCTGACTTTCCTACTGGCGGTTCAATTGATGTTTCAAAGTATAATGATGGATTAAGAGGAGGGGCAGTAAAGGTTCGTGCAAAGATTGAGAAGCAGGATAATAAGACACTTGCGATTACTGAACTTCCGTTTGGTAAGACAACCTCTACATTGATTGAGTCGATTATTAAAGCCAATGATAAAAATAAGATTAAGGTTAAGCGTATTGATGACAATACTTCTGATAAAGTAGAAATTCTTGTTCATTTGGCTCCCGGAATATCTTCAGATAAAACGATAGATGCACTTTATGCTTTTACCGATTGTGAAGTATCAATTTCCCCGAATGCTTGTCTTGTTGAAAATGACAAGCCTTTGTTTCTCGGTGTTCATGAAATATTAAAGCGAAACACCAACCAAACAGTCTCTCTGCTCAAGCTTGAATTGGAGATCAGAAAAGGAGAGCTGCAGGATGCGTTAAATTTTGCCTCTTTGGAAAAAATATTTATTGAAGAACGCATTTATAAGGACAAAGGGTTTGAGATGTCAGAGAATATGGATGAAGCTATTGCTCATATTGACAAACGCTTAGATCCCTGGAAACCGAATTTTTCACGAGAAGTCGTGAGAGAAGATATTTTGAAACTGATGGAGATTCGCATGGCACGTATCCTCAAGTTCAATACGGATAAAGCCAATGAATATATATCGTCAGTTGAAGAAGAAATCAAGAAGATTAATCATCATATAAAAAACATAATTCCTTATTCTGTTGAATATTATGAGCGCATAAGAAGCAAATATGGGAAAGGGAAAGAACGGAAGACAGAGATACGGAATTTTGAAAATATAGAAGCATCAAAAGTTGTTGTTGCCAATGAGAAACTTTACATAGACAGAGATGAAGGGTTTATCGGGACGGGTATAAAGAAGGCTGAATATGTATGTGATTGTTCTGATATTGATGATGTCATAGTTTTTCGAAAAGATGGGACCTATTTTATTACGAAGGTTTCAGAGAAGGCATTTATTGGTAAAAATATTCAGTATCTATCCATCTTTAAGAAAAATGATAAACGAACGATTTATAATGTTGTTTATCATGATGGGAAGCAAGGGCATTTCTACATGAAACGATTTGCAATTACTGGAGCCACACGAGATAAAGAATATGACTTAACTCGGGGAACTGCCGGTTCGCGCATTTGGTATTTTAGTGCAAACCCCAATGGAGAGGCCGAAGTGCTACGCGTTACTCTAAAGCCAAAGGCTCGCTTAAAAAGGTTAATGTTTGAAGTGGATTTTGGAGAGTTGGCCATAAAGGGACGAGGTGCAATGGGGAATATACTTACGAAGTATGACGTACACCGAATTGTTCTGAAAGAGAAGGGCGTTTCTACACTTGGTGGTCGAAAAATTTGGTTTGATCCGGATGTACTGAGACTAAATTCAGAAGGCCGGGCTAAATTTTTGGGTGAATTTCAAGGGGATGATCAGATTTTGGTATTGTATAAAAATGGTGATTACCAACTCTATAATTTTGACTTATCCAACCACTTTGATCAAAATATTTTAACAATTGAAAAATTTGATTCTGCAAAAGTATTATCTGTAGTTTATTATGATGCCGAGCAGGCATTATACTATGTTAAACGATTTGAAATTGAAGAAATAGCAGGCAAGAGAATTGGATTTATTGGAGATAATCCGGGTAATAAATTAGTTAGTGTTACCTGGATGCGATATCCTCGGCTTGAGCTAGAGTTCGGTGGGAAAAATGCTCAAAGAGAGAATGAAATAATTGAAGTTTCTGAATTTATTGGCGTGAAATCCCATAAGGCTAGAGGAAAGCGTCTCACTAATTATGAGGTAGGAAATATTAAAGAGCTGGAGCCTGTTGTTAAAGATGAAGATGATGTGCCGGAAGTGATTACTGATCAGGACAAAGAGGATCAAGATGATGTTCCTTTTGAAATCAACCGGCCAGATGATGAAGATAAGAACCAAATGTCATTATTTTAAATGAGAATTTACTTGATTGGTTATATGGGGAGTGGAAAAACCACTTTGGGAAGAGAGCTTGCGTTAAAAATGAAGTTATCCTTCCTTGATCTTGATAAGTACCTTGAGGAGAAATACTTCAAAACTATTCCTCAAATATTTGAGGAAGAAGGCGAAGCTGGCTTTAGACAAAAGGAACAAGTTTGTTTACATGAAGTTTCTTCTTTTGAGGGTGTTGTTATCGCAACCGGAGGTGGAGTTCCTTGTTTTTTCGACAACATGGAGGTCATGAATAAGACTGGCTATTGTGTGTTCTTGGATGTTGCCTCCCAAGAGTTAGCAGATAGGTTGTTGAAGTCAAAATCAGAACGACCCATAATAAAAGGGAAGTCTCCGGAGGAATTGGAATCTTTCATCGATTCCATGATGGAGAAAAGACGTCCCTACTATGAAAGTGCTAAATATCTAATTTCAGGGACGAATATAAGTGCACAAGAAATTCTTGAAAGATTAAATGTTGATCATGGGTAAAGTAGAGATGTGTGCCTTAGCTTCAGGTAGTAATGGTAACTGTTATTACATAGGAAACGATCATGAAGCCATATTGATTGATGCTGGGTTGTCTGCTCGGCAATTACAATTGCGGATTGATGAGAAGAATATAGATGTATCAAAAATAAAAGCAATCCTTATAACTCACGAACATAGTGATCATTCTCGTGGTGCTCGTGTGTTTAGCAAGCGTTTGCAAGTCCCCGTTTATCTAACAAAGAAAACATTTTTGACTATGAGGCGTGCCGTCCAGCCGGAAAATGTATTGTGGTTTGAGCCTAATGTTTCGTTCCGTTTAGGGCTGTTCGAGATTTTTCCATTTTCGAAACAGCACGATGCCGTAGAGGCATGTTCATTTAGGGTTAGTTATGCGGGGAAGCATATTGGAGTGATGACTGACATTGGAGATCCGTGTGAACATGTAAAAGCTAATGTTGCAATGTGTCATGCTGTTTTTCTGGAAAGTAATTATGATGAGGAAATGCTGATTAATGGATCGTATCCATATTTTTTAAAGCAGCGAGTAGCTTCTGCATATGGACATTTGTCAAATGAACAAGCGTTGAAGTTGATCGAAGAACATGCTGGGCAGGATTTGAAAATGATTTTCCTGAGCCATCTCTCAGGAGAAAATAATACACTAGAGAAAGCTTCATCGGTTTTTCAATGTATGCAAGAAAAATATCAAATAGAGTTGACCTATAGGCAAAAGCCTACAGAATTATTTTCGTTGTAATGTTTAGCATGGGAATAAAAAAAAGCCCGAAACATTTCGGGCTTTATAAAAGAACAAGTAGTGAAAATATCTTAAATTGAAGAGCTGATCTCTAAATAGATCTCTGCTCAATCTTGTTAATTAATCTACTTTCGTTACGTTCGTTGCGATTGGACCTTTTTTACCTTGTCCAATTTCGAATTCAACAGTCTCATCAGGCTCAAGACCACCGAAGGCATTAACTAACCCAGAGCGGTGTACGAAGATATCTTTGTCGTCTTCAGACAAAATAAATCCATAACCTTTGGTTTCGTCATACCATTTTACAGTACCTTTCATAATCAAGCTGTATTAGTAGTTTGATCTGAAATTGTTATCTCTGCGGTCATATCCACCTTGGCCTCCGCCACGGTTATTACCACCGCCACCACCACGGTAACCACCACCGCCACCACCAGGTCTGCGATTGTTGTCTCTCTTTTTCTCGATAGACTCGTTTACTACCATGGAACGACCTTCAACATCGGCACCGTTTAATTCTTCAATGGCTTTTTTTGCTTCTGAATCATCAGCCATTTCAACGAATGCGAAGCCTTTACTTTTACTAGTGAATTTGTCTGTGATTAATTTTACAGAACTTAACTCACCATACTCCTCAAAAATTTCTCTGATATCATCTTCAGTGATCGAGTAATTGAGGTTTCCAACAAAAATGTTCATAATATATTAAAATAAAAATAGTGTGAGCGACAAATGTAGGTTTATTTTGTTTCTAAAAAAATTAAATCGAAAAAATTAATCGAAATTTTTGCTTTTTTTCTTTTGCTTGATTCTCAATTAAGTATGGAGGTGTGAAGTCTTTTGGCGAGATGTTATTATGTCGCTGTCAAAGGGCATTGTTTATTGTTTTCTCAGAAAGCGGACATTGATTGGAGGTAGTGGCTTTATAAAAGCAGTAACCCCCGTATATGTTGACCATTCGGGGTTACTGCTTCAGCCGTTTTAGCTATGCATTTAATAAGTTTTTGCTAAGCGCTTGAAGTGTCTGTTTTTTGTTTTTTGTAGGAACGAGTACAGAGATGTTATAGCGGCTACCCCCATAAGAAATCATACGAATAGGGATGCCTTCAAGTGCAGTGAATACTTTTGCTGCAAATCCACGTTCTTCTCCAATAATATCCCCCACGATACAAATGATTGACTGGTCTTTGTCTACTTCAACTTCACCGTATTCCTTAAGCTCTTTTAAAATAGTGTCCAGTTTTGTGGTGTTGTCAATTGTTAACGACACGGCAACTTCTGACGTTGAAACCATATCGATGGGGGTTTTGAAAAATTCGAATATCTCGAATATGTTTTTCAGGAAGCCATAGGCTAAGAGCATTCTGTAGGAGCGGACTTTTATTGCTGTAATGCCATCTTTGGCAGCAACAGCTTTAATTCCGGAGCCGCTGGATTCGGAGGTGATTAATGTTCCGCTATCCGAGGGGTTCATTGTATTTTTCAGCCTTACAGGAATGTTATGCAGTTTGGCAGGCAATACTGTTTGGGGATGAAGTATTTTAGCTCCAAAATAGGCTAATTCTGCTGCTTCATTAAATGAAAGCTGTTCTATTTTTTTTGTGTTTTCGACAAAACGAGGGTCATTATTGTGGAATCCATCGATATCAGTCCATATTTCAACTTCAGATGAATTAATGGCTGCACCAATTAAGGATGCGGTATAGTCTGAACCTCCTCTTTGTAGATTGTCAATCTCATTATCTGCATTTCGACAAATAAATCCCTGTGTAATGTAGTAATCTGCATCTCCTGTTTCCGAAAGTACTTTTGCAATCTTTGTTTTTATAGCACTTAAATCTGCTGTTTTGTCTGAATCAATACGCATAAAATCCAAAGCAGGCAGCAATTTTGTTTTATACCCATTTTCTATCATGAATTGGGTAAATAAACCAGTTGAGATAAGCTCTCCTTGTGCTAGTATTGTTTTTTCATCAACCTCAGTGAAGTTGTTGGCAATTATGGAATTTATAGTGTCAAAAGCAGCTTTTACTATTCTAGCCCCTTCTTTCTTTGTGTCGATGCCATTATACAGTGTTTTTACGACGTTGTTGTAGTTTTTTTCCAATTTGCTGATTTGGGCTCGGGCAGCATCCTTATTTTTCTTGTAGAGATAATCGGCAATTTCAACGAGGGCATTGGTTGTGCCTGACATGGCTGACAGTACAACTAGCTTCTTTTCTCCATCAGTTATCAGGTTCATTACTGCACGCATGTTTTCAGCACTACCTACTGATGTTCCACCAAACTTTAAAACTTTCATGTTGCGATATATTTCTTAAAACAGTTTGTTATCGAGTGACAAAGATGAAAAATTTTATCTGAATTTTAAGCACAATTCAATGCACATGAATGAATATTCACGATAATTGAACATAGCTAAAAATGGATTTCTGATCCGTTGTGTTAGGTTGTAACCATGCTACTTGGCATGTTTATTATTGAACGAAAAGGTGTCGTTTAGTGCGATGATTTACTCTGATAAGCACCTTTCTGTATCGCTTTTCAAACACGCTTCTAATCTTAAAAGCTCCCATATATGGCATGCTTTTCTGAGTTGAAATAGATGGTTGAGTAAATATTAAAGCCTTCCCGATTAGTGAAAAGTTTACGTTCAACGTATAGTACCGGGTCACCTTTTCTAATATTTAAAAGTTTGCCAATTTTCTCATCTGCCTTTGTGGCTCTTAATTTTTGCTGTCCTCCTTTTACTTCAATTTGATAGTTCGACCGTAAAATGTCGAATAACGATTTGTCTTCAAAGGTTCTGCTTGTAAATCTAGGCAGATTTATGTTTGGAATGTGATTGATGTCATAAAATACAGGCTGTGAGTTAACGAAGCGAAGCCTTTCCATATATATGCAGCCAAGGTCCTTTTCTAGATCAGAAAGGTCAAAATGGAACAATTCCGGCCATGGCGAAATCTGTGGCTTTTGTAAAATTTGTGTTTGGAGGTATTGCTTTCCTATGGCAGATGATGTGCCTGATATGGAAAGAATACCGATGTCCTGAGGGGGTTTTCTAACAATACTCCCTTTGCCTTGTTTTTTTATTATAAAGCCATCTTTGACAAGGTCTTCCAGAGAATGCCGGACGGTTGGCCTGGTTAGTTTGTGTACTGCGCATAATTCGTTCTCAGAAGGGAGTAAGCTGCCTTCTTCATAAACGCCTGAAATGATATGGTAGCGTAGTATTTCGTAGAGCTTTCTGTATTGTGGTATTTTGTTCACGGCTGAATAATGTTATTAAATTGTCAACAAAAGTAAGAAAAAATTATTAATGCCTGCAATATACTTGTTGGTACAAGTTAAAAAACTTAGATTTACGCCCCGTGATTTTTAAATGTGCATGTAATCTGCGTTGTGTGCGTTTTTTGTGTAAATTAACTATTGCGTGTTGTATTAACAAGTGAAAATATAGTATATATGGCTATTCCAGTAATTTTGCCCAGACAAGGGCAGTCTGTTGAGACCTGTATTATAGGTGAATGGAGCAAGAAGGTTGGAGATCAGGTAAAAGTAGGAGATGTTCTTTTTACTTATGAGACTGACAAAGCTTCTTTTGAAGAAGAAGCGCAAGAAGATGGTGAATTGTTGGCTATCTTCTTTGAAGAAGGGGATGAGGTCCCTGTTTTGACCAATGTCGCTGCTATTGGTAAAAGTGGAGAAAGCGTTGAAGAGTTTCGTCCGGGTGGTGGAAGTGCTTCCGCTGACAAAGAAGATGCAGCTGCTCCTTCTACCGCTGTTGTTGAAGCTATTCCTGCTGAAGTGAAAAAAGAGGTGGTTTTAGTTGAGAAGCAAGATGGCGATGCTAAAATTTCTCCTCGTGCAAAAGTGATGGCTGAGAAATTAGGTGTTGCATATGAGCAGATTCAAGGCAGTGGTCCTCATGGACGTATTATTGCTCAGGATATTGATGCAGCGTCAGAAACGTTACCTAAAATGACTCCTCTGGCTCAAGAAAAAGCAGCGGTTGAGGGTCTAGCTCCTGTGTCCAAGGATGCAACAGGCTTGGGAGGTAGAGTTAGTGCTAGTGATCTTGTAAATTACAATCCTGTATATGGTGATGATTTTGAAGTGAAAAAACTTTCAAATATCCGCAAGTTAATTGCAAAAGCCATGCACCAGTCATTGCAAAATTCAGCTCAGTTAACTCACCATATGAGTGCTGATGCACGTCAGATTATGGCACTGCGTAAAACATTCAAGAAAAAATTAGAAACTGGAGAGGTTTCTCAAAATATTACCATCAACGATTTAGTCTGCTTTGCTGTAATTAGAGCGTTGAAGAAATACCCACAAGTTAACACTCATTTTATTGGCGATAGTATGCGCTGGTTTAAGAAAGTGCATCTTGGATTAGCCGTGGATACCGAACGTGGATTGATGGTGCCAGCAGTAAAGAATGCCGACGATCTTTCAATTGAAGGACTTTCTAGTCAATTGTCTACAGTTGCGGGTCAATGTCGTAAAGGGAATGTTGATCCTGAATTGTTGAAGCCCGAAGCTGCTAGTTTTACGGTTTCAAATTTGGGAAACTACGGTGTAGAAATGTTTACGCCGGTTATAAACTTACCACAAACAGCAATTCTTGGCGTTTGTACAATTGTACCCCGTCCGAAAGATCTTGGTGATGGCGTTTATGGCTTCGTTCCTATGATGGGGCTTTCGTTAACATACGATCATCAGGCATTAGATGGTGGTGAAGCAACCCTTTTCCTGAAAGAGATTAAAGACCAAATAGAAAACATTAGTATTTAAGATCATGAGTAGCAAGTTCGATATAGCAATTTTAGGAGGTGGCCCTGCGGGTTATGTCGCGGCAGAACGTGCCGGGGCAAAAGGCTTAAGTGTGGTTATCTTCGACAAAAGAGCTTTGGGAGGGGTGTGTCTGAATGAAGGATGCATCCCAACTAAAACGCTTTTGAATTCTGCGAAAGTGCTGGAATATGCACATGAAGCAGGAAAATATGGCATTCAGGTTCAAGAAGTGAGTTTCGATTTTAAAAAGATCATGGCTCGCAAAGACAAGGTTGTCAGGAAACTGGTTTCCGGTGTTGGCGGCAAAATGAAACATGCTAAGGCTAAAGTAGTCATGGCCGAAGCTGTTGTTAAGGAAAAACGTGCTGACGTAATTACGATTACCGCTGATGGTAAAGATTATCAGGCAACACGCTTGTTGGTTTGTACCGGTTCGGAAGCAGCTGTACCCCCAATCCCAGGACTGGACAAAGATCAGGTGCTTACTAATCGTGAAATCCTTCAGCTTAAAGAGCTGCCAAAAAGTTTAGTAATTATTGGTGGTGGAGTAATTGGGACTGAGTTTGCCGATTTCTTTAATGCCTTGGGTACAAAAGTTACTGTGATTGAAATGTTACCTGAAATATTAACAGGAGTTGATGAAGAAATTGCAGCATTTATCCGCAAGGAGTTTACTAATCGTGGAATTGATTACCACTTGAATGCAAAAGTTACCGAGCTTAAAGGCAAAGAAGTAATTTTTGAGAAAGACGGAAAATCACTTTCAGTAATAGGTGAAGAAGTTTTGCTTTCAGTTGGTCGCCGTCCAAATGTAGCAGGGTTGGGACTGGAGAATATTGGTGTTGAATTTTCTCCTCGGGGAGTAAAAATCGATCAATATTGTCGTACAAATATCCCTAATGTTTATGCAGCCGGGGATATTACAGGATTCTCATTATTAGCACATACAGCAAGTCGTGAGGGAGAAGTTGCAATTAATCATATCCTTGGTCGCAAAGACGTGATGCGCTACAATGCCATTCCCGGCGTAGTGTATACTCATCCTGAAACTGCAGGTGTTGGTTTGACAGAATCTGCAGCCAAAGCAAAAGGCATTGAGGTTGAAGTTAAAAAACTGCCTATGGCTTATGCGGGACGTTTTATTGCTGAGAATGAAGGCAAAGATGGTTTCTGCAAAGTTGTAGTGGGTAAGAAGTATAAAGAAATACTTGGTATTCATATCGTCGGTGGTGCTTGCTCTGAAATGATTTGGGGTGCATGCGCATTAATTGAAGCTCAATTACGTGTTCAAGATGTGGAAGAAATAGTGTTCCCTCACCCAACAGTTAGTGAGATTATTAAAGAAACTATTTTTCAATTTTAATACATCCGTCATTCTTAAATGGAAGGATGAACTAATATTTTTTGTTTAATATTTATTCTTATATAAGATGCCAAAAAATCAATTTATAGATCCAAAAGAACTCAGGAAGCCTGGGGAAGTGAAATTTTCCCCCATTCCTGTGAATCAATACCAGAAAAGTGTTGAGGATGAGAAAGCTAATTTCTCAAATGAAGATTTCCTTCGTATTTACAATGATATGGTTGTTATTCGTGAGTTTGAAACCATGCTTAACGATATTAAAACCAAAGGTGAATACAATGATATTGCATATAACCATCCTGGACCAGCTCACTTGTCTATCGGACAGGAAGCCGCTGCGGTAGGTATGGCATATACATTGGATGCTGAAGACTTTATCTTTGGATCACACCGCTCTCATGGTGAGATTTTAGCAAAAGGGTTATCGGCTATTAGTAAACTGAGCGATGAACAATTGACTCAGGTCATGGAAAACCATTTTGATGGCAAAACTTTTGCTCCTGTAAAAGCGAACTTCAAAGGTACTGTTAAAGAATTGGCAGTTCGTTTCTTGATTTATGGAACATTGGCCGAAGTTTTTGCTCGCGAAACAGGTTTTAATCGAGGCCTAGGTGGTTCAATGCACGCTTTCTTCACACCATTTGGTGTTTATCCAAATAACGCCATCGTTGGTGGTTCAGGAGATATTGCCGTTGGTGCAGCTCTTTATAAAAAAGTAAATCGCAAAGATGGTATCGTCGTTGCGAACATTGGTGATGCTTCAGTGGCTTGTGGTCCTGTTTGGGAAGGCTTGTCATTTGCAACGATGGACCAGTTCAATGAGTTGTGGGAAGGTGATATGAAAGGTGGCTTGCCATTGATCATTAACATCATGAACAACCAATATGGTATGGGTGGACAAACTTGTGGTGAAACTATGGGTTATGATGTTGCTGCTCGTATTGGTGCAGGTGTTAACAGAGATCAAATGCACGCTGAACGTGTTGATGGTTATAATCCATTAGCGGTGATTGATGCATACAAGCGCAAACGTAAAATAATTGAAGAAAAACGTGGGCCGGTATTGTTAGATATTTTGACTTATCGTTATAGTGGACACTCTCCATCCGATGCATCTTCTTATCGTTCAAAAGAAGAAGTAGAAGCATGGCAAGAAAATGATTCTATTGTTTGGTTTGGTAAAGAATTGATAAAATCGGGTGTTGCTACAGAAGCACAACTTGATACGATCAAAGCAAATACAACTGAGTTAATTTCTTGGGGAGTGAAGCTTTCAATTGATGATGAAGTTTCTCCATTGATGGACGTTGAAAAATATCCTGAATTACTTGGAGAGATGATGTTCTCTAGTAGTTCTGTCGATAAAATGGAAGATCGGACTCCTGATGTTAATCATCCAATGGAAGAGAATCCACGTGTAAAACAATTGGAGAAAAAAGAACGTTTTGCTTTTGATAAAGATGGCAAACCATTCTCTAAAATTAAACAATATGGTCTGCGTGATGGCTTGTTTGAAGCTATCGTTGACCGTTTCTATAAAGACCCAACATTAATTGCTTACGGTGAAGAAAACCGTGACTGGGGTGGTGCTTTTGCGGTTTACCGCGGGTTAACTGAAGCACTTCCATATCACCGTTTATTCAACTCACCTATTGCTGAAGCCTCAATCGTAGGTACTGCAATTGGTTATGCAATGTGTGGTGGTCGTGTTATCCCTGAGATCATGTATTGTGACTTCTTGGGACGTGCAGGTGATGAGGTATTCAATCAAATGCCAAAATGGCAAGCGATGAGTGGTAACGTAATTAAAATGCCTATCGTACTTCGTGTGTCAGTAGGTTCTAAATACGGTGCACAACACTCACAGGATTGGACTGCATTGCCAGCTCACATTCCTGGATTGAAAGTTGTTTTCCCTGTTACTCCATATGATGCAAAAGGATTAATGAACACAGCTCTTCAGGGAACTGACCCAGTTATCTTTTTTGAAAGCCAAAGACTTTATGATATTGGTGAGCAATTTCATGAAGGTGGTGTTCCAGAAGGATACTATGAAATACCTTTCGGGGAGCCTGATGTAAAACGTGAAGGTACTGATGTTACTATTTTAACTATCGGTGCAACACTTTATCGTGCACTGGAAGCTGCTGATATTCTTCAGGAAAAATATGGTATGAGTGCAGAGGTTATTGATGCACGTTCTTTAGTGCCATTTAACTATGAACCTGTTATTGAATCATTGAAAAAGACAGGTCGTATTATCATTTCAGGAGATGCATCTTCACGTGGTTCATTCATGCGTGAATTGGCTTCGAATATTACTGAGCTTGCATTTGATGAATTAGATGCTCCTCCGGTAGTTGTAGGATCCCGTAACTGGATAACTCCTGCCTATGAACTTGAAGAATATTTCTTCCCACAAGCTGAGTGGTTTATTGATGCCATTCACGAGAAAATTGTTCCATTAAAAGGACATGTGGTTAAGAATAATTTTACTGAACCAGAACAAGTTCGTAGAAATAAATTAGGAATTTAGTTTTTTCTTTTTCCATAGGTTTAAAAGCCCTGCTTGCCACCTTTGTAACAGGGCTTTTTTTTCTTTTTAAACTCTATGGGACTAAGGAATTGATGACCTATCATTTTTTTTGTCACATCAATAAATATTCAAAACCTATGAGTGAATCTATTTTTGTAAAATATACCGGGACTGAGAAATTCCAGTCTGTTCTTTCCGGATCAGATGACGAAGTCCTTCATGTGAATGGACATTTCCATACACCTTTTTCATTTAGTGCTTTTTCAGAAATCAGACAAGCCCTTGCAATGGCAAAAAAAGAGGGTGTAAAAGTATTGGGAATTAATGATTTCTATACAACTGATGGTTACGATGAGTTTAATGATCTAGCGAAAGAGTATCATATTTTTCCTCTTTTTAATATTGAATTTATGTCCTTGCAAAAAGATTTGCAGGCAGACGGTATTCGGGTAAATGACCCAAATAATCCTGGGAGAACTTATTTTAGTGGAAAAGGACTGAAATACCCAGTATTAATGAATGCCGAAATGATAGAACAATTATTAGGTATTCAGGAAGAAAGCAACCAGCAAACCGCACAGATGGTTGAAAAGTTGAATGTGCTTTTAGAAGAAATTGGTGCTGGATTTTCTTTCTGTTATAAGTCTATGATGAAGAAGTATGCTAAGAACTTACTTCGCGAAAGGCATATCGCCAAAGCTCTTAGGGAAATGGTAAGTGAAAAGTTTGCCACAGAAGCAGAGCAAAAAGCTTTCTATGAAAAATTATTTTCAGGAAAGGCTGCAAAATCAGCAATGACCGACTATGTTGGCATTGAAAATGAAATTAGGGGTAACCTCTTGAAATCAGGCGGACGTGCATTCGTTCCTGAAAATGACAAAGCATTTTTAAGTCTTGAGCAGGTTATTCAGTTCATCGTTAAGGCTGGTGGAATACCTTGTTATCCGGTATTGCTTGATAACCCCAAAGGTGAGTTTACCGATTTTGAAGGTGATTTCGAGAAGCTTTATGAAAAATTGGTTTCTAAAAATGTGTATTCGCTTGAGTTAATCCCAAGTCGTAACAATCCAAAAATCATGGAGGAATTTGTCAACTTCTTTAATGACAAAGGCTTTGTGATCACTTTTGGGACTGAACACAACACACCACAACTTGACCCCATTGCCGTTTCTGGTGGCGATGGCAAAGCGTTGAGCAGCGACATGAAAAAAATTGGATATGAGGGTGCTTGTGTCATTGCAGCACACCAGTATTTGCTTGCAAAAGATGAAGAAGGTTATCTTGACAAAGAAGGCAAAGCCAAGATCGAAACTCGCAATGAATTTATTGTGCTTGGAGATGCTGTGATCAAGAAATTTGTAAAAATGTAAGTTGATTAATATGGAAAAAGGAATTAAAGAATTAATTGAAGTATCACAAGCCTACGGAAAGCAAAAAGACTATGTACTTGCCGGCGGTGGTAACACTTCTTATAAGAACGAAAAATATTTGTGGATTAAGGCCAGTGGTCATAGTCTGGCAACAATCAGCGAAGCCGGTTTCGCGAAACTAGACCGGGATATTTTGAATGAGGTAAACACAAAAACCTATTCGGAAGATGTGCTTCAGCGTGAGGCTGAAATCGTAACTGATTTGATGAAGAGCCGTGTTGAGCCCGAAAAAGGACAACGTCCGTCTGTAGAAACATCTATGCACAATCTGATTGACTTTTCATACATCGTACACACTCATTCAACTAAGGTGAATGGGTTGATGTGTAGTAATCAGGCAGCTGAGAAAACAGCCGAATTGTTTGGAGACAAGGTGATTTATATTCCATATGAAGACCCTGGGTATATCCTTTTTAAAGTGGTTGAAAAAGCCATCTTGAAATACCGTGAAGATAAAGGCAAAGAGCCGGAAATTATTCTTCTCCAAAATCATGGTGTGTTTGTTGCCGCTAACACAATCGAAGGTATTGATAAAGTCTATTCTGAAGTTATTTCAAAGTTGGATTCAGTTTATGGAGAGGAGCCAGCAATTGAGCCAATCACGGTTTCAAATGATGCTTCAAAAATCGTACCTGCGATTAGGATGATGGTTTCCTCTGACGGGTTGAAAACTGTACGTTTGGCAAACAATAGCTTAATTGATTCTTATCTGTCTGAAGAAAAATATAAAGCGATCTCAAATCCATTTACTCCGGATGGAATCGTTTATGCAAACTCTGCATTTATTTATGCAGATTATAGTGGTGATGCTGATGCATTCCTGAAAACAGTTCAGGGAAAAATTGAAGCTTACCAAAAAGAAAAAGGCAAGCTGCCAAAAATTATTATGGCAAAAGGCTTAGGTGTAATGCTAATGGCTGATAATCCTCAGAATGCAGAAATTCTTTATGACGTGATTACTGATCATTGTCGTATTGCCCGTTTTTCTGAATCTTTTGGAGGACAGCATCCAATGACGGTGAGACAAATCCAGTTTATTGAAAACTGGGAAGTTGAGCAGTATCGTTCAAAAGTTTCTTTAGGAGCTACAGCCGGACGTGTTGATCGCAAAATTATTGTTGTAACAGGTGGAGCTCAAGGTTTTGGTGCAGGAATTGTTGCTGAACTGATGGAGCATGGTGCAAACGTTGTTATTGCAGATTTGAATGAAGTAAAAGGAAAAGAGTTTGAAGTTGAGTTGAATGCTGTTAGCAGGAAAAACAAAGCTTTATTTGTAAAAGCCGATGTTTCAAGTCCTGAATCAGTTGAAAATCTAGTTGCAGAAACTGCGATTAACTTTGGTGGGTTAGATATCTTCATCAGTAATGCAGGAATTCTTCGTGCTGGTGGTTTAGATGAAATGGAGCCATCTACTTTTGAGTTAATGACAAAGGTAAACTACTCTGCATATTTTATTTGTACAAAGTACGCTTCGGCTGTCATGAAACTACAAAATCAATATAACCCGGATCATTTTGCCGATGTTATTCAAATTAATTCAAAATCTGGATTAAAAGGAAGCAACAAAAACTTTGCATATGCCGGTGGTAAGTTTGGTGGAATTGGTTTAACCCAGTCGTTTGCAATGGAGTTAATGCCTCATAGAATTAAGGTGAACTCAATTTGCCCGGGTAACTTTTTTGATGGTCCACTTTGGGCTGATCCTGAAAATGGCTTGTTTGTACAGTATTTGCGTGCAGGGAAAGTGCCAGGAGCAAAAAGCATTGACGATGTACGAAAATTCTATGAAGCGCAGGTTCCTGCAGGACGTGGCTGTACACCAATCGATGTGATGCGTGCGATTTTTTATGTGGTTGAGCAGGAATATGAAACAGGTCAGGCTGTTCCTGTTACCGGAGGTCAAAATATGTTGAACTAAACTAATTGCAGAGTAATTCCGAACTCTTTTTTTCGGAATCTCAGTGATTTGAAAGATCCTGAAACAAGTCCAGGATGACGGTTGTTAAATGATAAAGAGAATACATATGAAAACAAAAGCAATTCGATTATACGGAAAAAAAGATTTGCGTTTGGAAGAGTTTGAACTTCCCGCAATCAAAGACGATGAAATCTTAGCAAAGGTTGTTTCTGACAGCATTTGCATGTCATCGTATAAAGCTGCAACTCAAGCAACTGATCACAAACGTGTGCCAAATGATGTTGCAGAGAACCCAATTATCATTGGACATGAATTTTCTGGTGAGTTGGTTGAGGTAGGTGCAAAATGGCAACACAAGTTTAAAGCAGGACAGAAGTATTCTATTCAACCTGCCATCTATAATGAAGATGGGCCAGTTGGTGTTTTGAGTGCGCCTGGTTATTCATACCAACATATCGGTGGTGACGCAACTTATGTGATTATTCCAAAAGATGTATTAGAGAAGGATTGCCTGTTGGCATATGATGGGCCTGGCTATTATCCAGCTTCATTGGCCGAGCCATTGAGTTGTGTAATTGGTACTATGCATGCGAACTATCATACAACGCCAGGTTCATATGTTCATGATATGGAAATTGTGGCCGATGGTAAAATGGCTATTCTTGCTGGTGTTGGTCCTATGGGATTGGCAGCAATCAATTACGTGATTATGCGTGAAGACCGTAAACCTTCACTGATGGTTGTTACAGATATTGATCAAGCACGTTTGGATAGGGCAGCGACTATCTACCCTCCTGAATGGGCCAAGTCAAAAGGTATTGAGTTGATATATAAAAATACCAGTGGTCCAAATGCCGTTGAAGAACTGAAAGCACTTAGTGGTGGCGAAGGATATAATGATGTTTTCGTTTTTGCACCTGTTCCTTCAGTCGTTGAGCAAGGTGATGCAATCCTTTCAATGGATGGATGTTTGAACTTTTTTGCTGGACCTAGCAATCCTGAGTTTAGCGCTAAAATGAACTTCTACAATGTTCATTATGCCTATACGCATATTGTTGGTACTTCAGGAGGAAATACTGACGACATGAAAGAAGCATTGGATGTAATGACCAAAGGTCTTGATCCTGCAGGTTTGGTAACACATATTGGCGGATTGAATGCTGTAATCGACACAACACTTCATCTTCCTGAAATTCCGGGTGGTAAAAAATTGGTTTATACACACAAGGATATTCCATTGACTGCTATCAGCGATTTTGGTGAAAAGGGGAAGAACGATCCGTTTTATGCCAAATTGGATGAGATATGTGCTAAAAATAAAGGACTATGGTCTGTTGAGGCAGAAGATTACCTTTTGGCAAACGCTAAGGAAATTTAGAAAGAAACAGCATCTTCAAAGTGATGCTTTCTATCATATAGACCCCATTTATGAATTATTCATAGTTGGGGTTTTTTGTTGCCTTGTTAACTCTGCTTTAAATGAGCTAACTCAAATTTCGAAAGAATTTATAGTCTGCTATTTTAGCGGTGGTTGTTGTTTCTTAAACTTATAAAGTGGAATTAAATAAGGTGCATTTAGATGACGATTCGAGGGGCTGTCATGTGCGGATTCCAGTTGACAATTTTAACGTTTGATAACTGACCCTAGTGCGAATGTGTTACTCCCAAAAAAAAGAATAGCTGACAGGTTAAGGGTGTCAGCTATTCTTATATGTCTGTTGATGTTTCTATTTCACCAGCTTTGAAATAGCACGGAATTCTGCAGCTTTTGAAGAGCGGGTAAGCTCAAACAGAATCGATTCATAAGAAGTCATCATAATTCCTTCGTAACGTAAGCGCTCTGCTGCTAAATCCATGTTGTCGAATGAGCGTGAAGATACACAGTCCATTACTACAACAGGAATATAACCTGCTTCTTTCAGGTCGATGGCTGTTTGCAGTACGCAAACATGGCTTTCAATTCCACAAATGATTACGTTTTTTGCATTTTTTTCTTTCAACTGATCTGCAACAGTTGTTTCATCGCAACAACTAAAATCACTTTTTTCAATAGGGTTGAAATCTTTTATGATTGATTTTATAGGCTCAACTGTCTCTCCCAATCCTTTGGTGTACTGCTGTGTTACAAGAAGAGGAATGCTCAATTCTTGCAGTCCTTCAACCAGAATTTTACAATTGTTTAGTAATGCCTCTGGCTCCTCCATTGCAGGAAGTAAACGTTCCTGAATATCAATGATCAATCCTACTGTGTTTTCTTTCGTAATTCGCATGACATTTGTTTTTTATAAACGGTAATCAAAATTTCTTTCGGTCTATATTCTATTCCTTTATTTTTGATTGTTTTCTGGATTTTGTTCCCAGATATCCCCCATGATGACGTTTGGCGTATTCTTCGTTTGAAAAACCAATTTTTTTCATCATTAACACAACTAATACATCGCCAATAACGGTCATGGTGGTAGTCGAAGTACTCGGTGTAAGCCCCAATATGCAGACTTCTTTCGGATTGCCGGTAAAAAGAGTGACGTTTGCAAGTTTCGCTAAATCACTTTCCGTGTTGCTTGTAATAACAATAAAGGGAATGTCTTTGTACAGATTGTCTGCCAGATCTACTAGCTCAAGTATCTCACGTGTTTTTCCTGAATTTGAGATCAGGAGCATAACATCATTGGGCTGGATTACGCCCAAATCACCATGTTGTGCATCACTTGGGTGAATGAAAACAGCAGGTGTGCCGGTTGAGCTAAAAGTTGTAGCAATATTTAATGCAATTTGTCCAGCTTTCCCCATGCCACTGGCAACCAATTTACCATTCAATTGATGTACGTGTTTTTCAATCAATCCTATGGCTTTCTCATATTGGTCGTTTGCAGGAATGTTGGCAATTGCCTCTGCTTCATGCGTAATTAATTTCTGTACTTCTTCAATCATAATGTAAGTGTTATAACACGGGCAAAATTACTTGAAATTTTAGGGATTTCAAGCAATTTTATAATTATTACAAATAGCAAACTTAAAACTTTACAAGTTTGGGTACTTTATGTTTGTGAGTGCTCAAACAATTCCAAATTAGTGATGTTAATATGTTTAAGAATAGAATAAATAAAAACATTCATAACTCTAATTATCTGTATGTTTTAATACTTTTAGAGGAACATACATGCTAACCACACATAAATAATATATCATATGAAGATACATGAATATCAAGCAAGGGAAATCTTCAAGAAATATGGCCTTCCTGTTCCAAATCATGTGTTGTGCCATTCCGTTGAGGACGTAAAAAAAGCAATGGAAAAAATCGATAACCTCGTCGTTGTAAAAGCACAAGTATTAGTTGGAGGACGCGGGAAAGCAGGTGGAGTAAAGTTAGCCAAAACAAAAGAAGCAGCCGTTTTAGCAGCCGACCAGATTTTAGGGATGGATATTAAAGGGTACAAAGTCGAAAAGGTTATTGTTGCTGATGCCGTTGATATTGAAAAGGAATATTACGTAGGCTTGATTAATGACAGGAATTCAAAATCAGTGACATTAATGGTTAGTGCCGAGGGGGGTGTTGAAATTGAGGAAGTGGCAAAAACGAATCCGGAACTGATACACAAATTCAGTATAAATCCACAAACCGGATTGTTAGGATTTCAAGCACGTAACATTGCCATGAAATTATTCCCTGATGTGAAGCAAGCCAGAAAAGCAGCTGATATATTTCAAAAGCTTTACAAAGTGTTTATTGAGACAGACTCTACCATTGCAGAAATAAATCCAATGGTTTTGACCCCGGATAAAGAGATCTTTGCTATCGACGGGAAAATGAATTTTGATGATAACGCATTAAATCGTCAGCCTGAAATATTGGCAATGAGAGAGGCTGATGAGGAAGAGCAGAAAGAAATTGATGCGCATGAAAAGGGATTATCTTACATCAAACTAGATGGGAATATTGGGTGTATGGTAAATGGTGCCGGTTTAGCAATGGCAACTATGGACATGATTAAGCTGTATGGTGGCTCCCCTGCAAATTTTTTGGATATTGGGGGAAGCTCAAGTCCACAGAAGGTTGTAGATGCGATGAATATTTTATTGTCAGATAAAAATGTGGAAGCAGTCATGATTAATATTTTTGGAGGAATTACGCGTTGTGATGATGTTGCTCGTGGGTTGATTGAAGCTTTGAATGTAATAAAAACCCATATTCCAATTGTGGTCCGTTTATCAGGAACAAATTCAGAAGAAGGACTTGCAATTCTTAAAGAAACGGGTTTGCCAACTGTTAATACGATGAGTGAGGCTGCACAAAAAGCAATTGATTTAAGTCAAGAAAAAAATTAAATCCAGAGATATGAGTATACTCGTAAATAAAAATACAAAACTGCTAGTGCAGGGTATTACCGGTCGTGATGGGCAATTTCATGCTGCCCGAATGAAAGAATACGGAACAAATATTGTTGGTGGAATTTCCCCCGGAAAAGGCGGGACTTTCGTAAATGGTATTCCTGTATATAATTCGGTTGAAGAGGCTGTGAAAGATACTGGGGCAAATGTTTCTATTATTTTCGTTCCAGCCCCTTTTGCGGCAGATGCGATTCTTGAGGCTTCTTATGCAGGAATTAATCTGGTGGTTGCTATTTCAGAAGGTGTCCCTATTCTTGATATGATTCGGATTACACCGATTTTAAAGCAAAACGGGACAAAATTAGTTGGCCCCAATTGTCCGGGATTAATAACTCCTGATGAAGCGTTGATTGGTATCTTGCCGGGTATGATTTTCAAAAAAGGGAATATTGGATTAATATCGAGAAGCGGTACGTTAACCTATGAAGTTGTAAACATGCTGACCCAAAACGGAATGGGGCAAAGTACTGTCGTTGGTATTGGGGGGGATCCAGTTGCTGGCTTGTATTATATCGAATTGCTGGAAATGTACCAGAATGATCCCTATACAGAGGCAATTGTATTAATTGGTGAAATAGGAGGTGATGCAGAAGAACAAGCAGCTGAATATATTGCAGCGCATGTTACAAAACCCGTTGTTTCATTTATTGCAGGGCAAACAGCTCCTCCGGGGAAAAGAATGGGACATGCAGGCGCAATAATATCCAGTGGTTCGGGTACTGCTGAAGAAAAAATTAAGGCTTTTGCTAAGGTTGGCGTACCTGTGGCGAAAGAGCCTTCCGAAATTCCGATGTTGCTTAAAGAAAAATTGGCAAAAGAATCTGCTTGATGATATTTATGAAAGAGGCCATCCTATATAGGATGGCCTCTTTGTATTTAATGTCAAAATCTAATAATCTACTTCAATAGGTTTTCAAGGGCTGCTTCGAGGTTTGGGCCACGCAAGTTTTTTGCAATGATAACTCCATCTCCATCAATTAAGAAGTTTGCTGGAATACTGCGGACTCCATAGACAGATGCATATTTTGATGACCAAAATTTTAAGTCGCTAACATGATATTCCCAACTCAGGTTATCTTCTGCAATTGCTTTTTCCCACGCTTCTTTTGTTTTGTCTAGAGAGACGCTGTATACGGTAAAGCCTTCACCGTTTTTAAATTCTTTGTCTTTATATTTTTCATAGGCGGCCACTACTGTTGGATTTTCTCTACGACAAGGACCACACCATGCAGCCCAGAAGTCGATTAACACAACTTGACCATTCAGATCTGACAGTTTTATTTCCTCGCCAGTAACTGAATTTTCTGCTATTTCAGGGGCCTTTTCGCCAACACTTGTCCCAATGCTGACATCGTTCCCTGCTTTGACTTGTGTTGCTAACCCAATAATAAGTACGAATGCGATAAAAAATTTCCTAGTCATATTCAGCTATTTATATATCTATTTATAATTAACATTGACAATTATAACAAAAAAATGTTGAATTTGATTTATAGCAAGTTCGTGTTTTGGAAACATTAACAAAAGTGCAGTAAGGGAATTAGTCGATTCTTGAGATTGAAGCACCTAAGGCATTTAGTCGAACATCAATTTGCTCATAGCCTCTGTCGATTTGATCAATGTTATAAATTTTGCTTTCACCTTTTGCCGAAAGTGCTGCTATTAAAAGTGCAACTCCAGCTCTAATATCAGGAGATGACATGGTTGTTCCACGGAGCTGATGTTTCTTGTTTAGTCCAATTACGGTTGCTCGATGCGGATCACACAGAATGATTTGTGCTCCCATGTCAATGAGTTTGTCAACAAAGAAGAGACGACTCTCAAACATTTTTTGGTGAATTAATACACTCCCTTTTGCCTGAGTGGCAATAACTAGGAAGATACTAAGCAAATCAGGTGTTAGCCCTGGCCATGGAGCATCCGAAATGGTCATGATAGAGCCATCAATGAAGCTTTCAATTTCGTATTCTTTTTGAGCAGGGATGTAGATGTCATCCCCTTTTTTCTCCAGTTTAATACCAAGTCTTTTAAAGGAATCAGGGATGATGCCCAAATGGTCAATGCCTACGTTTGAGATGGTGATTTCTGACCCAGTCATTGCCGCAAGACCTATGAAACTTCCAACTTCAATCATATCGGGAAGAATGAGGTGCTTGCAACCTGAAAGGCTACTTACTCCATCAATAATGAGAAGATTTGAACCAATCCCCTTTATTTTTGCGCCCATTGAAACGAGCATTCTTGATAGTTGTTGCAAGTACGGTTCGCATGCTGCATTGTAAATGGTTGTTTGCCCTTCTGCAAGAACTGCAGCCATTAAAATGTTGGCTGTGCCAGTAACGGATGCTTCGTCAAGCAACATGTATTTGCCTGAAAGTTTTGATGCGGTTACGCTATAGAAACAATTGTTGGCGTCGTATTGGAATTTTGCTCCCAAATTTTGAAGGCCAACAAAATGGGTGTCAAGTCGACGGCGTCCTATTTTATCGCCACCAGGTTGAGGAATATAGGCTTGTCCGAATCGAGCTAAAAGTGGGCCTACAATCATTATTGATCCACGCAGACTAGACGCTTGTGTCGCAAATTTTTCAGATTGCAAATAGTCCAGATTTATTTTATCAGCCTGAAAAACGTACTTGCCTTTTGATAATCGTTGAGTTTTAACGCCTAGTTCCGTCAGGATTTCGATAAGTTTAAGGACATCTCTGATTTCTGGAATGTTGGAGATTGTTACTTTTTCACAAGTAAGAATAGTTGCGCAAAGAACTTCCAGTGCTTCATTTTTTGCTCCTTGAGGCTCAATTGTTCCTTTTAATTTTTTGCCTCCTTCGATTTGAAATGTTGCCATCCCTGAAGATAATATTAGTCGTTTTTACGGTATTTTTTTTGATTCCGGGGGGTAGGGGTACTCTTTTTGCGATTTCGGTAAAGAATGTCTTTTGTTTCTGTTAGCCCCAAATCAGTGCGTTTAATTTGACCTTGAGAGAGTCGTTCTAGGTCAGCATAGATTTTTTCATCATCTACCGAGTCTTTGTTCCACATCAGAAAGCTTTTTTTCATATGGTTACCCAAAAGCTTTATCAATGCCTCTTTTTCCTCGCCACTTTCAAATTCAGTAGCTTTTTTAATTAAAGATTCAGTGATTTTGCCGTAATGACGAAGCCTAATCCGTCCAGTACTATATGGGACTCTCTTTGGTGGCTCGTTAAAAGTTTCTCTAACAGGTGGTGCATATGGGTAGTCAATGTCAAGTTCAAAATCTGACATGATTGCTAAATGATCCCATAGTTTGTGCTTGAAATCATTTATATCCCTTAAGTAGGGGTACATATTGCCCATTATGTCGATGATGGTTTGTGCTGCACGGTTTCTTTCGGTCCGGTCTTCAATTGTCATGGTATGGTCAACCATGTTTTGAAGATTTCTACCATACTCAGGCAGAGGCAGTTTCTTGCGATTCGAATTGTAATCCATCTAAAAAATATCTATAAGTAATCGTGTTTAATAAACCTTGCGGTTTTGCAATTCAGGTAATAGAGTTGATAACCAGTGGCGAAGGTAATTCTATGTTGCAAATCTAGGTGAAAAAAACTAACTGTCAAATCTTTTCATTAAAAACTTAAAAAGCACAATTTAAAAGTAGGGAGAGCATTTTAAGATATGATTTTAAGTTTGGCGAATTTTAGCAACAGTTGCTTTTGCCCCACATTCTGAAAAAATACAGTGGCTTTTAGGTTAGGGAAATCTCCTTCTACACGGATAACTTTTCCTTGCCCAAATCTTTGATGTTCAACCAGCATTCCGGATTGAATATCTCGTGGATCATCTCCATCGAAATTCTGAGTCTGCTTTTTGGCTTCCCTAAGTTTCACGAGTTTCTGGCCAATCGTCTGCTGGGTTGCAGGATTCGAAGAATCCGAATTTAAGTTATTTTGTGCTGTCCGAGCTGTTTTTGGCTCATTGTCAAAAGAAATGCTGCTTTCTTCAGGCATGTCTATGTATTGCGGGTCAACTTCAGAAATGAAACGACTTGGATTGCAATAATCAAGCTTTCCCCAGCGGTAACGTTGTTTGGCAAAACTCAGGTATGCATTTTCTTCGGCTCGTGTCAGGGCCACATAAAATAAGCGGCGTTCTTCTTCAGTAGACTCAATGCCTGGATTTGATCCCATTGTTGCTGAGGGGAAAAGATTTTCTTCAACACCGACAATGAATACATTTTTAAACTCAAGACCTTTTGATGAATGCACTGTCATTAAGGTTACTTTGTCCTTGTCCTCATTTTTGTCAGAGTCTTGGTCAGTTAATAGTGCTACATCTTCTAAATAGTTTGCCAGTGAATTTGGGAGTCCTTCTTCTCTTGCATTGATTGTAAATTCTTGGATTCCATTAAGTAATTCCTGGATATTCTGAAACCGGCTGAGTCCTTCTGTTGTTTGGTCTCGGTGCAGATCTTTCATAATGCCAGTTTGGGTGGCAATTGTGCTGGAAAGTTCATAGGCATCATTTGTTTTTGCTGCTTCGGAAAATTGGAGGATGACACCAGAGAAGTCACTCAATTTACGTAGTGTCCCATTGTTTAATCCTGCAGGATTGTGTTGGGAGCTTTCTTTTACTATTTCAAATATACTTTTGTTTTCAGCAAGGGCAGCCTGTTCTATTTTTGTAAGTGTTGTTGCTCCGATGCCCCGTGTCGGATAGTTAATAACACGCTTTAATGCTTCATTATCTTTAGGGTTTATAACCAATCGAAAATAGGATAGTAGGTCTTTTATCTCTTTGCGTTGATAGAAAGAAAGACCTCCAAAAATTTTACATGGGATATTTCGCCTTCGCAAAGCTTCTTCAAAAATACGGGATTGAGCGTTGGTGCGGTAGAGGATTGCGTAGTCTTCATATTTATAGTGCTCGCGCATCCGGGTTTCGCTAATTTCATTGGCTACTAGAAATCCTTCTTCATTGTCTGTTAAGGCAGAAAAAACTTTGATTAGGTTGCCTTCTGATTTCTCTGAAAAGACATTTTTGGGTATCTGTCGCTTGTTTTTTGTAATAATACTATTGGCAGCATTAACAATGTTTTGCGTAGAGCGGTAGTTTTGCTCTAATTTAAACGTTTGATGTTTGGGGTAGTCTTTTTGGAAATTTAGAATGTTTTCGATTCTTGCCCCCCGGAATGAATATATACTTTGTGCATCGTCGCCTACAACACAGAGGTTGTGGTGTTTTTCGGCCAGATTTTTTACAATTAGATATTGAGAAAAATTGGTGTCCTGATACTCATCTACCAATAAATAGTTGAAGCGTTGTTGGTATTTTTTCAGCACTTCTTTATGGTCGCGAAATAATATATTAGTCCGAAGTAAAAGATCATCAAAGTCCATCGCACCAGCTAAAATACAACGTCGGTCGTATTCTTTATATATTTCACATATGCGAGGCATTCTAATGCTCATGTCATACTCCATTACCTGAGCATTATTTCGGTAAGCTGGTGGGGTTATCAGGCTGTTTTTTGCTGAAGATATCCTGCTCGAAACGACATTGGGTTTATATGTTTTATCATCTAGCTTTAAGTCTTTTATAATTGTTTTGATCAGACTTTTAGAGTCTGCGGAATCATAAATTGTAAATGCTGATGGGAAGCCAAGAGTTTCTGATTCTGTCCGAAGAATACGAGCAAAGATGGAGTGAAATGTTCCCATCCAAAGATATTTGGCGGTGTTTTGCCCTACGATTGCTGCAACACGTTCTTTCATTTCACGGGCTGCCTTGTTCGTAAAAGTGAGGGCGAGAATACTTCCTGGTTTTACTCCATTTTGCAATAAATGGGCAATCCTAAAAGTGAGGACGCGAGTTTTTCCCGAACCAGCTCCGGCAATTACCAGTGAAGGTCCTTCAATGTTTACTACCGCTTTTTGTTGGGCTTCGTTTAATTCGTCCAAATAATCCATGCTTATTTATCTCTGTATTACTGGCGTTTTTCTCTATAAAATATCTGCCAGTGAGGTTTTTAATGTTATTCTCTGTGTTGGGGTAATTTCCGTCAAATTGAACCTCAAAAATAGAATCTATTTTTTAGAATAGTTGTTCCGTTTGCCCATAGTTTTC
Organism: Prolixibacteraceae bacterium; assembly: GCA_963662675.2. Classification (GTDB taxonomy): domain Bacteria; phylum Bacteroidota; class Bacteroidia; order Bacteroidales; family Prolixibacteraceae. The sequence continues at coordinate 140,246 of CAXXHP010000005.1, read as the reverse complement.
AACAAATATTCAGCCATATTTGATTGTCGTAGTTCGTTTATGTGTTATGTTTTGTGTTGATACAGCATTAAAAAAGAAGATATAGGTAAAAGATTAATCGATTTTATGCGTTAATATTGTATTGTTGAAAAAATTAAGACTTTCTTTTGATATGATTTTTAAGCATAAAAACCACTTAGCGTTATTGTTTTCATCTTTATTTCTTGTTTTTGTTGCGAATGCCCAAATTTCCTCTGTTGATGCTGATGCTTCTGAAGTTACGGAGTATAGCTCGGGAAGTCAGGATAATGTTTATATTTTTTGTGCAGCACCAGAAGAAACAGAGGGGATGCTTACTGCAGAATTTCAGGCAGGAGGTGTTGCTTCGTTTGAATGGCTCAAATATAATCCAGTTTCTGGAAGTTTTGATTTCTTTCAAACTGATAACCCGGGTGGAGCGATTTCCACAATTAACAATTTGGAAAGTGGAGGTTATCGAGTGAGTGTAACATCGGGAGGGATAACTGAAACCTATACCGCGTGGGTGTTTAATAGTTGGTACGCCGCAATTGCTGAGATCACAGAGTCAACATGTGACTATTTTCAATTGTTGGCTTCGTTCGAGGGGACTGACATGATTTATTATGATCTCAGTAATGGTCAGGAGAAGCAGGTTTTTAAAGATGTGCGAGCAAAGTGGGAAGTAGATGGGTATCAGGTTTCCGCGGTTCTAAGTCCTCAGGTATTTAATCCTCCTCCTCGCAATACCGATTACACGTTAACTGTTTATGATCGTTTTGGGTGTGAGGTTGAGTTGATTGTGGCCTACAACTCAATTGTGACTGAGGCTTCGTTTATTGCGACCCCAATGAGTGGAGAAGCCCCTCTGGAGGTTACGTTTACAAGTGCATCAGAGAATGCAGATGAGTATGAGTGGTCTTTTTTTAGGGATGTTTATGAATTGCAGATGGAGGGGCAGCAAAACGGAGCCGTTTCAGATAGCATCATGAAATCGGCAATTGATGAAAATCCAGTTTTTATTTATGATGAATCCGGGACTTATGATGTCAAATTAGTTACTTCAAAATATTCGGATTTTGGAGTATGTTCAGATACTGTTTATTTGGAGGGTTATGTTGTCGCAGATACTTCATTTGTGGACGTGCCTAATGTGTTTACGCCGAATGGGGATGGCGATAATGATGAGTTTGTTGTTAGTTATTGGTCGTTGAAAGAGATAAGTGTAAAGATGTTTAATCGTTGGGGCAAGCAGATTTTTGAATGGGAAAATAATAATGTTCAGGGTTTTGAAAATACAGTAAGTGAGTCTGTTTGGAATGGGAAAATTGGGGGGAGATATGCAAGTCCCGGGGTTTACTATTATGTGATTGAGGCAGTCGGGCGTGATGGCAAGGAGAGGAATGCGCATGGATTTGTGCATTTGTTTCGAGGGAAGTAATGTGGTCTTAATTGTGTTATAATGCCATGACTGATTAGTTTCTATGTTGTTTTTGCGAAAAAATCGCATAAAAATAAATAACAAACCCCGGAATATACCTCCGGGGTTTGTTATTTGTGGGGTGTCGGTGGTTTTATTCTTCACCTTGCTCTGCAGAGTAGGCGGCAAGTAGTTCATCTTGAACTTCCTGAGGGACTTTTTCGTAATTGCTAAAATCAATACTAAAAAGACCTCTGCCTTGAGTGAGTGAGCTAAGTGTTGTTGAGTATTTGAACATTTCCTTCAAGGGCACTTTAGCGTTAATTTTTTCATAGCCGCTTTCGCTGCCCATGCCCATGATTAATGCACGACGTCCTTGAAGATCACTCATGACATCACCCATCTTGTCGCTTTGAACCAGTACCTCTAGATCGCAGATTGGTTCAAGGATTTTGGGGCCAGCTTCTTTAAATGCTTTTGAAAAAGCATTGCGCCCGGCCAGTTTGAAGGAGATTTCATTTGAGTCTACGGGGTGCATTTTCCCATCGTAAACATAAACGCGAATGTCACGGGCGTAAGAGCCGGTTAATGGTCCTTCGTCCATCTTTTCCATAATGCCTTTTAGTATCGCAGGGAGAAAGCGAGAGTCTATTGAGCCGCCAACAATGCAGCTGTGGAAAAATAGTTTTCCACCCCAAGGTAGAGTGTGTTCCTGAGTGTCGCGGATGGATATTTTTGTGTCCTTGCCGTTGATGTTGAATGAATTTTTTGCCTCAACTCCTTCGATGTAGGGTTCAATCATCATATGTACTTCTCCAAACTGTCCTGCGCCACCAGATTGTTTTTTGTGGCGATAGTCTGCTTGTGCAGGCTTTGTGATGGTTTCTCTGTATGGAATTTTTGGTGTTTTAAATTCGACGTCAATTTTAAAGATGTTTTTGTAGAACCAAGTTAGTGCATTGATGTGGTATTCTCCCTGGCTGTGCACGATCATTTGTTTTAGCTCTTTGGAGTATTCAACATTTAGGGTTGGGTCTTCATCATGAAGCTTCTGGAACATTTCACCAACTTTTTCATCATCAGCTTCGTTTACTGCTTTCATTGCAATGCTATGGCGAGATGAAGGGTATTCGATTGGTTTAAAGTTATATGCAGCCTCTTTTTCGCTTAGTGTGTGGTTTACTTTAGTTTCTTTTAGTTTTACTGTAGCGCCAATATCTCCGGCTAGCATTTCGTGGACCTTCTCTCTGTTCTTTCCTGCGGCAACAAATATTTGAGAGATGCGTTCTTTATTCCCGGATTTAGAGTTTGTAAGGTCTTGACCTTCTTTTACGGTGCCGCTCATTACTTTGAAGAATGTGATTTCTCCAACATGTTGTTCAATTGTTGTTTTGAAAACAAATAGTGAGGTGGGGGCGTCTGCAGCCATTTTGACTTCTTTGCCGTTTATCTCAGGAATCTCAACAGCTTCGGCCGGTGAAGGGGTTATGTTTGTGATGAATTCTAGGAGTCGACTAACGCCAATGTTGTTCTTTGCAGCCGTACAAAAAACAGGGAATAGACTGCGGTCTATCATGCCTAGTTTTATTCCTTGCCGCATTTCATCTTCAGATAATGAGCCTTTTTCAAAATAGAGTTCCATTAAAGCTTCATCATTTTCAGCAGCCATTTCAACTAGCTCGTTATGTAGTTCGTCTGCTCGTTCTTTTTGATCTTCGGGAATATCCAATACTTGAGGCTTTCCTCCGTCTGTCGGATACTTGTAAAGCTTCATTTTTAACACATCCACAATTGAGTCGAATCCGGGTCCTGCATTGATGGGGTACTGGACGAGTGTTACTTTTTTCCCGTAAGTGTTTCTTGTTTGTTCTAGTGTCTGTTCAAAATTTGTGTTTTCGTGGTCAAGTTGGTTGAAGACAAAAATCAATGGTTTTTTAGCCTTTGCGGCATGGCGTCCTGCGGATTCGGTGCCAGCTTCTATGCCGTGAGGGGTGTTGATGACTAAAAGAGCACTCCCGACAACATGCAGGGAGGAAATAATGGCGCCACGGAAGTCGTCCATCCCTGGAGTGTCGAGGATGTTTACTTTTTTGTTGTTGTATTCAGTGTGAAGGACTGAAGCGAAAACGGAGTTGCCATAATCTTGTTCAATTGGGTGGTTGTCAGACACGGTGTTTTTTGCCGCTATATCACCTCTTCTGTTGGTTACTCCACCCTCAAACAGCATGGCTTCTGTGAGGGTGGTTTTCCCACTGCCAGCATTGCCAATTAAAGCAATATTTCTGATTTCGTTGGTTTTATATACATTCATTTTCTCAAGTATTATGGGTTATAAACAATACAGTCTGTGGTTGGATTTTATCATGAAAGCTATCAAAATTAGTAATAATAAATTAACAAACAACCGCGCGGTATTTGATCAAATATGTTATAGAAATGTTTTTGGAATCATTCAGTATTTGTAGTTAAAATTATTTGTTTATGGAGTGGGTGGGCTTTTTTGTTTGCCGGAGGAACTTAATTAACGTTCGTTTGTGAATAACTAATACATTGAGGTTGTTTTATGGGGGGCAAATCCCCGTATTTTTATTGCATAAATAAGCAATATGCCCCGTTTCCCACATTTTAGACAACATGATGCGATGGACTGTGGTCCAACTTGCCTTAAAATGATCGCTAAATTTTATGGGAAAAGCATTAGTCTTGATTTTTTACGGGAACAATCTCATATCTCAAGAGAAGGAGTTTCCCTCCTAGGGATAAGCGATGCTGCGGAATCGATTGGGATGCGTAGTCTAGGGACGAAAGTTACTTTTGAACAATTGGTGAAAGATGTGCCGATGCCGTGTATAGTGCATTGGGATCAAATTCATTTTGTGGTACTTTATAAAGTGAAGAAAGGGGTTCTGTATGTTGCCGATCCTGCTTTTGGGCTGGTGAAGTATTCCGCGGAGGAGTTTAAAAAACATTGGCTTGCGACAGTTGCTCAAGGTGATGAGAAAGGGATATGTTTAATTGTACAGCCAACGCCTTCGTTCTATGAGCATGAAGATGAGAAGGTTGATCGTGTCGGGTTCTCGTTTTTATGGCGTTATGTCCGGCCCCACAGACGTTTGGTTAATCAACTGTTATTGGGCTTTCTGGCTGCAAGTATTATTCAGCTTATTTTTCCTTTTCTTACTCAGAGTTTGGTTGATGTGGGAATCAATAATCAGGATGTCAGTTTTATTTATTTGGTGTTAATTGCTCAATTGATGTTGTTTATTGGGCAAACGTCAATTGACTTTATCCGTTCCTGGATACTCTTGCATATTTCGACACGAATTAACATCTCAATTATTTCTGATTTTCTAATCAAACTGATGAGATTGCCGATTGGTTTTTTTGATACAAAAGTGATTGGCGATTTAATGCAGCGAATTCAGGATCATCGCAGGATTGAGCGGTTCATGACAACGCAGACACTGAATATTCTTTTTTCTGTCTTTAATCTATTGATTTTTGGAATTGTATTAGCACTATATAGCTGGAAGATCCTTTTTGTTTTTTTGTTGGGTTCAATCATTTATATGATTTGGATCTTCGTTTTTATGAGAAGGAGGCGTCAACTTGATTATAGAAAATTCATCCATCTTTCTGATAACCAAAGCATGTTGATCCAGATGATTACCGGCATGCAGGAAATCAAACTAAATAATTATGAAAAACAAAAACGCTGGGAGTGGGAGCGAATACAGGCCCGTTTGTTTCGAGTGAGCGTGGAAAACCTTTCTGTTGATCAGTATCAACAAGCGGGTTCTGTATTCATCAATCAGACTAAAAACATTATTATTACAGTTATTGCAGCGATGGCTGTTTTGGAAGGTGAAATGACATTAGGTATGATGTTGGCTGTTCAGTATATAATTGGGCAATTGAATGGTCCATTGTCGGAGATGATTAAATTTATGCATCTGGCGCAAGATGCTAAAATGAGCTTGGAGCGATTGGGTGAGATTCACAGTCAGGATGATGAAGAGGAGGAGGGGAAGCCATTGTTGAATACATTGCCAAACAATAAGTCATTGAATATTAGCGACTTGTCGTTTCAGTATGAAGGTCCACATTCGCAGAAGGTTTTAAAGAACATCAATCTTCAAATTCCGGAGAAGAAACTGACTGCAATAGTCGGAACAAGTGGTAGTGGTAAAACAACGTTGGTGAAGTTGATGTTGGGTTTTTATCCTCCCTCTCAGGGGAAAGTAAGTGTTGGAGAAAGTAATTTACAGAATTTTTCTCAGCAATGGTGGCGCACCAAGGTGGGGGCCGTTATGCAAGATGGCTTTATTTTCTCAGACACAATCGTTAATAATATTATAGTGGGGGATGAGCGGATTGATAAGGAGAGGCTTATGTTTGCGGTGAATGCAGCTAATATTCAAGATTATGTTGAAGCTTTGCCGTTAGGGTTTAATACTAAAATTGGACAAGATGGGCATGGTTTAAGTCAAGGGCAGAAGCAGAGGATTTTGATTGCCAGAGTGATATATAAAAACCCTGAATATTTATTTTTTGATGAAGCCACAAATGCTCTTGATGCAAATAATGAAAAGGTAATTATGGAAAACCTTGATCGCATTTATCAAGGAAAGACGGTAGTGGTTGTCGCACATCGTTTGAGTACTGTTAAGAATGCCGATCAAATTGTGGTGCTGGATAAAGGTGAGATCGTAGAGCTTGGGACACATGAGGAGCTTACCTTGAAAAAAGGAGCATATTATAATTTAGTGAAAAATCAATTAGAGCTTGGTAATTAGTTTAATTTATAAATCGAAAAGGATAAGCATTGATGTCTGAATCGGGAGACAATATTGAAATAAGAAGCGATGAAGTTCAGGACATCATCGGGATATCACCCCATTGGCTGCTGCGAAGTGGACTGACTATAATTTTGTGTTTTGTAGTTTTGTTTTTGCTTGGGAGTTGGCTGTTTCGATACCCCGATATTATTAAGGGAAGAGTGGAGGTCTTGTCTGAGAATCCTCCGGCTCGAATTGTAGCAAGAACGACAGGACGGATTGATCAATTGTTTGTGGTCGATAAAGATACAGTGCAAAAAGGAGATGTTATTGCTATCGTAGAAAATACGGCTAGTCATGAAGATATTTTTGCTCTAAAGAATGCCATTGGTGAATTAGATCGTTTTTTTGTTGGTTTTGATACCGTGTATTATAATAAATTATCTTCGGATTATAGACTGGGCGATATTCAGATAGATTTCTCCTCCTTTATGCGGCTATATAATAATTATATGAGCTTTATCCGATTGAACTTCTATCCACAAAAGATTTTGTCCCTGAAGGACCAGGTTCATATGCAAAAGATCTATTACGATCGTCTCTGGAGTCAACGGAAAATTCTGGAAGATGAATATGAAATAGAATTAGACCAGTATCGGAGAGATTCCTTATTGTATGAGCAGGATGTTTTGGCGTTTGTTGATTATAAAGAATCAGAAACAAACATGTTGCAGAAAAAGTATTCTTTTAATGGTGCCCGGACGGAGTTAGCTCAGACTCAGAAAGAAATTATTGAACTTGAGCAGGATGTGGTAAATGCAGAAAAAGAATTTGAAGATCAGCGATTGAGATTGCAGACAGAGCTCACGGAGGCTTTGGGTGTTCTGAAAAGTAGACTTGAATATTGGGAGAATGCTTTTGTTTTGGAGGCTCCTATTGATGGGCAGGTAACTTTTACTGACTATTGGAGCAGGAATCAACAAGTCAAAGACGGGGATGCTGTTTTTGCGATTGTGCCGAACGCAGAAAGTAAGATTATTGGTCGCGTTGGTGTTCCATTGCGTGGCGCAGGAAAGGTCATGCCAGGGCAGCGTGTGAATATCCATTTTGATAATTTCCCATATATGGAATATGGCGTAGTCGTGGGGGTGATTAAGACGATTTCTTTGGTTTCTTCCAATGATAGATATGTTGCTGAAATTGAATTGCCACAAGATCTGATCACAAATTATAATATCGTTTTACCCTTTAGTCAGGAGATGAAGGGGGATGCGGAAGTTGTTACTGAAGATTTGCGTTTGATTCAGCGATTCTTTAACCCAATAAGATCACTTCTAAAGGATAAAGTAAGGAATTAACACACTTGCTATATTTTCCTTCAAAAAAATCAAAAAACATTCACAAAAGCTATTGTTCTTTGTTGAAAATTAGTACTTTTGCCTCCCGTTTTTGGATAGTTCTGTCAAAAACGAGGTGCGGTAGCATTCGTATTTGCTGAAAAATCAATACATTTGCAGTCCGTTTTTGAGATTATATTAATACATATAAAAATAGGTGTATGCCAACAATTCAGCAGTTAGTTAGAAAGGGGAGACAAAGCATTGTCGAAAAAAGCAAGTCTCCAGCATTAGATTCTTGCCCACAAAGAAGGGGCGTATGTGTACGTGTGTATACAACAACTCCTAAGAAACCAAACTCAGCAATGCGTAAAGTAGCAAGGGTTAGGTTGACAAACGGCAAAGAAGTAAACGCTTACATCCCAGGAGAAGGTCACAATCTACAGGAGCACTCAATTGTATTGGTGCGTGGTGGTAGGGTAAAAGATCTGCCGGGTGTGCGTTATCACCTTGTCCGTGGAGCATTGGATACTGCGGGTGTAGAAGGACGTACTCAGAGACGTTCTAAGTACGGTACGAAAAGACCGAAAAAATAATTTTGTTGAGTTTTTTAGTGGTTTGGTTGAGTAAATGATTCCCAATGAGGAAGAACTGAAGCTCAATTAGTCACAACCAATTCAAGTAACACTAAGATTAAAGTAAGATGAGAAAATCAAAACCAAAGAAGAGGATCACTCTACCCGATCCAAAATTCAACGACGTTCTTGTAACAAGATTTGTAAATGACCTGATGGTTGATGGTAAAAAAACCATTGCCTACGGTATTTTCTATGATGCCTTAGACCTACTGAGCAGTCGTTTGAAAAATGAAGAGTTATCTCCCCTTGATGTATGGAAGAAAGCACTGGAGAATGTTACTCCTGCTGTTGAAGTAAAGAGCCGCCGTGTAGGTGGTGCAAACTTCCAAGTTCCTATGGAAATCCGTAATGAGAGAAAAGTAGCCATATCAATTAAAAATCTGATTGTTTTTGCTCGTAAGCGTTCTGGCAAATCGATGGCTGATAAATTAGCTGCTGAAATTCAAGCTGCTTTCAATGAAGAAGGTGGCGCATACAAGAAGAAAGAAGAAACGCATCGTATGGCTGAGGCTAACCGTGCATTTGCCCATTTCAGATTTTAATAGAATTACAATTGAATAGTAAGGATTAGATAAGAGGTAAAAATGGCTAGAGATCTAAAATATGTTAGGAATATCGGTATCATGGCTCACATTGATGCTGGTAAAACGACAACAACGGAGCGAGTTCTGTATTATACAGGTTTGACTCACCGTATTGGAGAAGTGCACGATGGTGCAGCCACTATGGACTGGATGGAACAAGAGCAGGAGCGTGGTATTACAATTACTTCTGCTGCAACTACTACTTTTTGGAATCACAAAGATATACAACACCAAGTAAATATTATTGATACTCCAGGACACGTTGACTTCACTGTTGAGGTTGAGCGTTCTTTGAGAATTTTGGATGGAGCTGTGGCTTTATTCTGCGCTGTAGGAGGTGTTGAAGCACAATCTGAAACGGTTTGGCGTCAAGCTGAAAAGTACGGAGTGCCACGTATCGGGTTTGTTAATAAGATGGACCGTTCGGGTGCTGACTTTTTTAGCGTATTAACTCAAGTTCGTGAGAAATTGGGTGCTAACCCAATTCCAATTCAGATACCTATCGGTGCTGAAGAGAAATTCGAAGGTGTAATTGACCTTATCGAAATGAAGGCGGTTCGCTGGTATGATGACGAAAATAAAGGAACGACATACTCGTTGGAGGATATTCCTGAAGAACTTAAAGAACAGGCAAATGAGTATCGTGCAAACTTGGTTGAAGCTGTTGCTGAATTAGATGATAATCTTCTTGAGCGATTCTTTGAGGATCCAGATTCAATTACGGTTGATGAGATGCATGAAGTGATTCGTAAAGCGACTATCGAAGGCGTTATTGTGCCAATGATGTGTGGTTCAGCTTTTAAAAATAAAGGTGTTCAGCGTTTGCTTGATGCTGTTTGTGAATATTTGCCAAGTCCACTCGATAAAGGAGAAATCATTGGTGTTGAGCCAGGGACTGGGAAAGAATTAATTCGTCATTCTGATGAAAGCGAACCCTTAACAGCACTTGCGTTTAAGATCGCAACAGACCCATTTGTTGGAAGATTGTGTTTTATTCGCGTGTACTCAGGTCGATTGGAGGCTGGTTCATCTGTATATAACTCACGTACAGGAAAAAAAGAACGTATCTCTCGACTTTTTCAAATGCACTCGAATAAGCAGAATGCAAAAGATGTAATTGAGGCTGGAGATATTTGTGCAGCCGTTGGATTTAAAGATATCCGTACTGGAGATACACTCTCTGCAATCGGTAGTCCAATTGTGCTTGAAAGCATGGACTTTCCTGAGCCTGTTATCGGGATTGCTGTGGAGCCAAAAACTCAAAAGGATTTAGATAAACTTGGAATTGGATTGGCCAAATTGGCTGAAGAAGATCCAACATTTAAGGTTAATACAGACGAAGAATCAGGACAGACGATCATTCGGGGGATGGGAGAACTTCATCTTGAGATTATCGTCGACCGTTTAAAGCGTGAGTTTAAGGTAGAATGTAACCAAGGGCAACCTCAGGTGGCATACAAAGAAGCAATAAGCCAAGAAATCGAATTGCGTGAGGTATTTAAAAAGCAATCAGGTGGACGTGGTAAATTTGCTGATATTATCGTTAAAGTTTCACCTGCAGATGAAGGTAAGGAAGGATTAACCTTTATTGATAGCGTAAAAGGAGGAAGAATCCCTAAGGAATATATTCCTTCTGTGCAAAAAGGTTTTGAAAACGCGATGCTTAATGGACCATTGGCTGGATACCAATTAGATAGTTTGAAGGTTGAATTATTGGATGGTTCGTTCCATGCAGTCGATTCAGATCAATTGTCTTTTGAAATTTGTGCCCGTCAGGCATTTAAAAGTGCTGCATCAAAAGCAGGTCCAAAATTACTAGAGCCAATCATGAAAACAGAAATAGTGACCCCCGAAGAATATATGGGAGACATTATTGGTGACTTGAACCGTCGCCGCGGACAGGTTTCTTCTATGGAAGAAAAATTCGGAGCTCGTGTAATTAAAGCAACAGTTCCATTGTCCGAGATTTTTGGATATGTTACCGTTCTAAGGACATTGTCTTCAGGTCGTGCAACATCCTCTATGGAATTCTCTCATTACGAAGAAGTGCCTCGTCTAATGGCAATTAAAGTACTTGAGGATATTAAAGGTAAAGTTGAATTATTATAAAATAATTTATTAATCTCACTATGAGTCAAAAGATCAGAATTAAGCTGAAATCGTATGATCACAACTTGGTGGACAAGTCGGCTGAAAAGATCGTAAAGACTGTAAAAACTACAGGTGCAGTTGTTAGTGGACCGATTCCGCTACCAACTCATCGTCGTATTTTTACAGTACTAAGATCTACATTCGTGAACAAAAAGTCTCGCGAACAATTTCAGGTGTCTTCTTACAAACGTTTGATCGACATTTACAGCTCAACAGCAAAAACTATTGACGCCTTGATGAAGCTTGAATTACCAAGTGGCGTTGAAGTAGAAATTAAAGTTTGATAACCTGTAAAAAGAAAAAAAATGACAGGATTAATCGGTAAAAAAATCGGAATGACTTCCGTATTCAGTGTTGAGGGGAAAAATATTCCATGCACTGTGATTGAAGCTGGTCCTTGTGTTGTCACACAAGTGAAGACGGCTGAAACCGATGGCTATGAGGCAGTTCAGTTAGGGTTCGGTGTTAAGAAAGAAAAAAACACCCCTAAGGCTGAATTTGGGCACTTCAAAAAAGCTGGAGTTGACCCAAAGCGTCATGTCGTGGAGTTTCGTGAATTTGACGGCGAGTATAAGCTCGGAGATACCGTTACTGTTGATGTAATTAAAGAAGAAAGCTGGGTTGACATCACAGGTGTTACTAAAGGTAAAGGTTTTCAGGGTGTTGTAAAGCGTTATAATTTCCGTGGAGTTGGAGATGCTACTCACGGACAGCATAACCGCTTAAGGGCTCCTGGATCGCTAGGTGCATCATCGTACCCCTCTCGTGTATTTAAAGGTATGCGGATGGCAGGACGTACTGGAGGTGCAAATAAGACTGTTCAAAACCTTAGAGTTTTGAAAGTAATCCCTGAGTCTAACCTTGTTATTGTCAAAGGGTCTGTGCCGGGTGCAAAAGGTTCAACCGTAATTATCTATCAGTAATGGAAATACAAGTATTAAATACAGCCGGAAAAGAAACCGGGAGATCCGTCGTTTTAAACGAACAGATCTACGGTGTTGAGCCCAATGATCATGCCATCTACTTGGATGTAAAGCAGTTTTTGGCAAATAAACGTCAAGGGACTCATTCAGCCACAGAGAGAGCTGATATTGTAGGAAGTACCAAGAAGATTAAAAAGCAAAAAGGTACTGGTGGAGCTCGTGCAGGTAGCATTAAGTCTCCTTTGTTTAGAGGTGGAGGTCGAGTTTTTGGACCACGTCCAAGAAATTACAGCTTCAAATTAAACAAAAAAGTAAAAGTGTTAGCTCGTAAGTCAGCTTTAACATATAAAGCAAAATCAAGCGATATTCTAATCGTTGAAGATTTCACGCTTGCAGCGCCAAAAACAAAAGAGTTGGTAGCTATTGGCAATAATCTGAATATCATTGATAAAAAGTTACTTTTCGTTTTACCAGACGAAAATAAAAACATATATTTGTCCTCCAGAAATTTACAGGACGTATCTGTTGTAATGGCTTCTGAGTTAAGTACTTACCAGATAATGAATGCCAAGAAGGTGGTTCTTCTTGAGGGTTCAGTTAGTAAGATCGAGGAACAATTTAAGTTTTAGGGGGAATAAAAATGAACATTTTAATAAAACCCATAGTGACAGAAAAAATGACGGAGCAGGGCGAGGCCTTTAACCGTTATGGCTTTGTCGTACAGAAAGATGCAAACAAACAACAGATTAAAAAAGCTGTTGAGGGTCTGTATGATGTCAGTGTTATTTCGGTAAACACCATGGTTTATGCAGGTAAAAGCAAGAGCCGTTTTACAAAAGGTGGTGTTATAAAAGGAAGTACAAATGCATATAAAAAAGCAGTTGTTACATTGACAGAAGGAGATACTATTGATTTTTATAGTAATATTTAATAAATAAAATGGCAGTAAGAAAATTAAAACCAGTTACACCGGGTCAAAGGCACAAGATTATTGGAGCTTTTGATACGATTACTGCATCAACGCCTGAAAAATCATTGTTGAAGCCCATAAGCAAATCTGGAGGTCGTAACAACCAGGGACGCATGACGATGAGGTATATAGGTGGGGGGCACAAAAAGAGGTACCGTGCAATCGATTTCAAACGTGAAAAAGATGGTATCCCTGCTCGTGTTGATTCAATTCAGTATGACCCGAACCGTACAGCGCGTATTGCACTATTGGTATATGCCGATGGTGAAAAACGTTATATGCTAGCTCCAAATGGATTGGAAGTTGGACAAGCTGTCTTGAGCGGTTCAGGTATCGCACCAGAAATTGGAAACTCCTTACCACTTGGCGAAATACCTCTGGGTACTATCGTACACAACATTGAACTTCACCCTGGGCAAGGGGGCGTGATGGCACGTAGTGCAGGAACTTATGCACAATTGACCTCAAGAGAAGGAAAATACGCAATCGTAAAATTACCTTCCGGCGAATCTAGAATGGTACTCATTTCTTGTAGAGCTACCGTAGGAACTGTAGGAAATACGGAACACAACCTTGAAAGATCAGGTAAAGCTGGTCGTTCACGCTGGTTGGGACGAAGACCACGTGTACGTGGAGTTGTAATGAACCCTGTTGATCACCCAATGGGTGGTGGAGAAGGTCGTTCTTCGGGTGGACATCCACGTTCTCGTAATGGCTTGTTGGCTAAAGGGTATAAAACCCGTGCCAAAAAGAAAGCCTCCAATAGGTACATAGTAGAAAGACGCAAGAAATAATAAAAGGAGTAGAATATGAGTCGTTCATTAAAAAAAGGCCCTTTTATCGCTTACAAGCTTGAAGCAAAAGTTTTAGCGATGAATGAATCAGGAAAAAAGTCTGTGATTAAGACTTGGGCCAGAGCATCAGTAATCTCTCCTGACTTTGTAGGGCATACAATTGCTGTTCATAATGGGAATAAATTTATTCCTGTATATGTGACAGAAAATATGGTTGGTCATAAACTTGGCGAATTTGCACCTACAAGGACATACAGGGGGCATGCCGGAAATAAACGATAGGCATGAGTTTCTCATTAACTATTAAAAGAATTTACGATGGGTGCTAGAAAAAGAAATAAAGCAAATGAGCTTAAAGAAGCTAGAAAATCGCAATACTTGGCCGTATTGAAGGATTGTCCAACTTCTCCACGAAAAATGAGGCTAGTTGCCGATATGGTTCGTGGAATGGACGTTGATCGTGCCTTAGATGTATTGAAATTTTCATCAAAAGAAGCTTCTCGCAAAGTTGAAAAATTGTTGATGTCTGCAATTGCAAATTGGCAGGCTAAAAACGAAGGATCTCGTTTGGAAGAAAGCAATTTGTACGTGAAAAATATTGCTGTTGATTCAGGACGTCAGTTAAAACGTCTTCGCCCAGCTCCGCAAGGACGTGCGCACAGAATCCGCAAACGTTCCAATCACGTTACACTTTGCGTTGATAGTAAAAATGTTCAAAACGAAAACGAATAAATAATAATACATGGGACAAAAAGTTAATCCAATCGCTAATCGCTTAGGGATCATCCGTGGATGGGATTCCAACTGGTTCGGTGGAAACGACTATGGTGAAAAGCTGGTTGAAGATGCCAAGATCCGTGAATACCTGAATGCCCGTTTGGCAAAAGCAAGTATTTCAAGGATCATTATCGAAAGAACCCTTAAGCTTATCACCATTACTGTTCACACCTCAAGACCCGGTATTATTATTGGTAAAGGTGGTCAGGAAGTTGACAAGCTGAAAGAGGAATTGAAGAAGATCACCAGCAAAGAAGTTCAGATCAATATTTTTGAAATAAAAAGACCTGAACTCGATGCTCGTATCGTTGCAAATAATATCGCACGTCAGATCGAAGGTAAAATTGCGTACCGTCGTGCTGTGAAGATGGCCGTTGCATCTACTATGAGAATGGGCGCCCAAGGAATCAAGATTATGGTTTCTGGACGTTTGAACGGAGCTGAGATGGCGCGTTCAGAGATGTATAAAGACGGTCGTACACCTTTACATACATTAAGGGCTGATATTGATTATGCTCTTGCTGAAGCTTTAACAAAAACAGGGTTGCTTGGCGTTAAGGTTTGGATTTGTAAAGGCGAAGTATACGGGAAACGTGATCTGTCTCCAAATCTTGGTCAAAAACCTGGAAGTCCGGGTGCTGGACCGCGTGGTGGCAGAGGCGGCGGTTTCAAAAAGAAAAGAAAATAATTCGAAAACCTTTTAATTGAAAAAGGATGTTACAGCCGAAAAGAACAAAATTTAGAAGAGTCCAAAAGGGACGAATGAAGGGGAATGCCCAACGTGGTAATCAACTTGCATTTGGGTCTTTTGGAATAAAGACGTTGGATGAAGCATGGCTTACTGGTCGTCAAATTGAAGCAGCGAGGGTTGCAGTAACTCGTCACATGCAACGTCAGGGTCAAATATGGATCCGAATTTTTCCCGATAAACCAATTACCAAAAAGCCTGCAGAAGTACGTATGGGTAAAGGTAAAGGTGCACCTGAAGCATTTGTAGCTCCGGTAAGTCCAGGTCGGATTTTATTTGAAGCCGATGGAGTACCATTCGAAATGGCAAAAGAAGCTCTTCGTTTGGCAGCTCAAAAATTACCGGTAACTACAAAATTTATTGTCAGACGTGATTATGTTGAATCTGAAAAAGAAGACTAACGATGAAATCATCTGAAATCAAAGAATTAACAAACAAGGAAATACTGGAGAAAATCCAGTTGGAAAATGAAACCTTGGTACGTCTGAACTTGAATCATGCTGTATCTCCCCTCGATAATCCGATGAAGATTAAAGTTGCACGGAGAAATATTGCGCGCCTCAAGACTATACTACGTCAAAGGGATCTAAGTGAAAATCAGAATTAATTTGTAGCAATGGAAGCAAGAAATCTGAGAAAAGAACGTATTGGGGTTGTTGTTAGCGGCAAAATGGACAAAAGTATTGTCGTAGCCGTGAAAATGAAAGAAAAACACCCTATCTACGGGAAATTCGTTAACAAAACAACTAAATTATATGCTCATGATGAGCAAAATACCAGCAATATTGGTGATACGGTAAGGATTATGGAAACTCGTCCTTTAAGTAAAAGCAAACGTTGGAGATTAGTTGAAATTATTGAAAGAGCTAAGTAATCATGATACAACAAGAATCAAGATGTACAGTAGCCGATAATAGTGGTGCAAAAGAAGTGCTTTGTATTCGTGTTTTAGGCGGAACTAAGAAGCGCTATGCGTCGCTTGGCGATATTGTGGTAGTAACTGTGAAAAGTGCTATCCCAAGTAGTGAAATGAAAAAAGGAACTGTGTCAAGAGCTATTGTTGTTCGCACCAAAAAAGAAGTACGTCGTCAAGATGGGTCATATATCCGTTTTGATGATAATGCTGTTGTTTTGTTGAGCAATACTGGTGAAATGCGCGGTACACGTATTTTCGGACCCGTTGCAAGGGAACTTCGTGATAAAAACATGAAGATTATTTCACTTGCACCAGAAGTACTTTAATGCATAAATTAAGAGAAATGCAGAAGAAATTACATATCAAAAAAGGTGACACAGTTGTCGTAACTGCCGGGAATGATAATGGTCGGCAAGGAAAAGTACTGGAAGTAATCCGGGAAAAAGATAGAGCAATTGTGGAGGGCGTTAATATGATTAAAAAACATACAAAACCGAATGCACAAAATCCGCAGGGTGGTATTGTTGAACAGGAAGCGCCAATCCATATTTCTAACTTGATGCTTATTGATCCTAAATCAGGAGCAAAAACTCGCATTGGAAGAAAACTCAACGACAGCGGTAAGTTAGTACGTTATTCAAAAAAATCTGGAGAGGAGATTCAATAATGGCTTATACACCAACACTTAAGACAAAATATTCGGAAGAAATCATTCCTGCATTAATGAAGGAATTTGATTATAAATCTGTTATGCAGGTGCCGAAATTGAAGAAAATCGTCCTAAATCAAGGAGTTGGAGCTGCAATTGCTGACAAAAAAATCATTGAAGTTGCTACAGAAGAAATGACAATGATCGTCGGACAAAAGGCAGTCCAAACCAAATCGAAAAAGGACATTTCGAACTTTAAATTAAGGAAGAAAATGCCTATTGGTGTTCGCGTAACACTAAGAAAGGAAAGAATGTTTGAATTCTTGGATCGTCTAATCAATGTTTCTTTACCACGTACACGTGATTTTAAAGGAATTGAGAGTAAAATGGATGGGCAAGGAAACTATACATTAGGAATTCCGGAGCAAATTATTTTTCCTGAGATTAATATCGACAAGGTTAGCCGAATTAACGGTATGAACATTACTTTCGTAACTTCTGCTGACACAGACGAAGAAGGATACGCCTTGTTAAAAGAGTTAGGGTTACCTTTTAAAAACGTAAAAAAGAACTAAGCTATGGCAAAAGAATCCATGAAAGCCCGAGAAGTGAAAAGGGCAGCACTTGTTGAAAAATACGCTGAAAAAAGGGCTCAGCTCAAAGCAGAAGGTGACTATGTCGGCTTGCAGAAACTACCCAAGAATTCATCAAAGGTACGCATGCACAACCGTTGCAAATTAACCGGACGACCTAAAGGGTACATGCGCCAATTTGGCATTAGTAGGATTAATTTCCGAGAAATGGCATCAGAAGGGTTAATTCCGGGGGTAAAAAAAGCTAGTTGGTAAATCAATTAAACGAAAAGTAATGAGCAAAATTACAGACCCAATAGCAGATTATCTTACACGTATTAGAAATGCCCAAAAGGCAAAACATCGTGTCGTAGATATTCCTGCTTCAAACATAAAAAAGGAGATGACCAAAATCTTAAAAGATAAAGGGTATATCCTGAATTATAAATTCGAAGATGATGTGAATTATCAAGGGAGTATTAAAATTGCCTTGAAATATCATCCAGAGAGTAAAATACCAGCCATTAAGTCAATCAAAAGAATCAGTAAACCTGGTTTGAGAAAATATTGTGACAGCGAGAGCATTCCTCGTGTATTAAACGGTTTGGGAGTTGCGATACTATCTACCTCTAAAGGTGTTATTACTGACAAGGAAGCAAAAGACCTTGGCGTAGGTGGTGAAGTTTTATGTTACGTTTATTAATAAGGAGGAAATACAATGTCAAGGATAGGTAAATTGCCAATCGAAGTTCCTGCTGGAGTTACCGTTAGTGTTTCCAAGGATAATTTGGTTACAGTAAAGGGAAAAGTAGGCGAACTTTCTCAACAGGTAGATCCAGAGATTGAAATAGCCGTGGAAGGCACTCAAGTACTTGTAAAACGAGCAACAGAACAAAAAAGACATCGTGCAATGCATGGTCTTTATCGTTCTTTGATCAATAATATGGTATTTGGTGTTTCTCAAGGTTATGAAATAAAGCTTGAATTAGTAGGTGTTGGTTACCGTGCAGAAAACCAAGGACAATTATTGGACCTTGTTTTGGGTTATTCACACCATACTTATTTAGAACTCCCGGCTGAAGTGAAAGTTGAGGCCGTGACAGATAAACGTAGTAATCCAACTATCACTCTTAAGAGTTGTGATAAACAACTTATAGGGCAAGTTGCGGCAAAGATCAGATCATTTAGAACACCAGAGCCTTACAAAGGAAAAGGTGTGAAGTTTGCTGGTGAAGTTTTACGTCGCAAAGCTGGTAAATCTGCAGCTGCTAAATAGTAAAAATTGAAATCATGGCTTTAACGAAACAAGAAAGAAGATATAGAATCAAAAGGAGGATCCGGAAAATAGTTTCTGGAACTGCTGAAAGACCTCGTTTGTGTGTTTTTAGAAGCAACAAACAAATTTATGTCCAGTTAGTGAATGACTTGGGCGGAAATACCCTATTGGCAGTCTCTTCATTAGATAAAGAAATCAATGCAAGCGAAGGCAATAAAACAGAAAAAGCAACTTTAGTAGGAAAAGCTTTAGCTGAAAAGGCTCTCGCTGCTGGAATCAAGAGTGTTGTTTTCGACCGTAATGGTTATTTGTATCACGGTAGAGTTAAACAATTAGCTGATGCTGCCCGTGAAGGTGGCCTTAAAATTTAATGATTATGACAGGAAATATTAAGAAAGTCAAAACTACGGACATTGAACTTAAGGACAGGTTAGTTGCAATTAACCGTGTTACCAAAGTAACCAAAGGTGGTAGAACATTTAGTTTTTCTGCAATTGTTATTGTTGGAAATGAAGATGGCGTTGTTGGCTGGGGGCTTGGTAAAGCAAGCGAAGTAACATCTGCCATTGCAAAAGGCGTTGATGCTGCTAAAAAGAGTTTGGTGAAAATTCCAATTAATAAAGGAACTATCCCTCATGAGCAATATGCGAAATTTGGTGGCGCTAGCGTATTCCTGAAACCTGCATCACACGGTACAGGTGTGAAAGCTGGTGGTGCGATGCGCGCTGTACTTGAAAGTGTTGGAGTACACGATATCCTTGCAAAATCAAAAGGATCTTCAAACCCACACAATTTAGTGAAAGCTACCATGAATGCATTACTTGAAATGAGGGATGCTTATACTGTAGCTCAACACAGAGGAGTTTCAATGGAAAAAGTTTTTAAAGGATAAAAACATGGCTAAAATTAGAATTACACTTGTAAAAAGCAAGATAGGTTCAGAAAAGAGCCAAAAAGCAACTATTGAAGCTCTTGGAATTAAAAAGATGAACCACACTGTTGAACACGAAGCTACTCCTGCAATTATGGGTATGGTCAACAAAGTGAAACATTTGTTAAAAGTAGAAGAAATTTAAAATACTTTAAGATCGAAATTATGGATTTAAGTAATCTTAAACCTGCAGTAGGATCCGTTAAAAAGGTAAAGCGCATCGGTCGTGGTCAGGGTTCCGGACGTGGTGGTACATCCACCAGAGGTCATAATGGTGCCCAATCAAGATCGGGATATAGCCGTACACGTGGTTTCGAAGGTGGTCAAATGCCTTTGCAACGTGTTGTGCCAAAATTCGGATTCAAGAATATAAACAGGGTAGAATATAAAGCCATCAACTTAAGTACAATCCAAACCTTGGCTGAAAACAAAAAACTTTCAGTTATTGATGTACAAGCTTTGGTTGATGCCGGTCTGGCTTCTAAAAATGACCGGATAAAAATTTTAGGAAATGGCGAATTGAAGTTGAAGTTAGAAGTGAAAGCCCATGCCTTTTCTAAAAGTGCAAAAGAAGCCATCGAAAAAATAGAAGGAACCACAGAAACACTCTAACCTAATGAAAAAATTTATCGAAACCCTAAAGAATATTTATAAAATTGAGGACTTAAGGTCTCGTTTGGGATTAACCTTATTTCTTCTTTTGATTTATAGATTAGGATCGTATGTTGTTCTACCGGGAATTGACCCAGCACAATTGAGTCAGTTGGAAGCTAAAACCTCAGATGGGTTGCTGGGGTTGCTTGACATGTTTTCGGGAGGAGCATTTTCAAATGCATCCATTTTTGCTTTAGGGATAATGCCTTACATTTCTGCTTCAATCGTAATCCAGTTGATGGGGATAGCCGTCCCGTATTTTCAACGATTACAAAAGGAAGGAGAATCAGGAAGAAGAAAAATCAATCAAATTACTCGTTATTTAACGGTATTGATTCTGCTTTTTCAGGCACCTGCGTATCTTACTCAACTATCAACGGAGGCTATAGCAGTTAGCGGCTGGATGTTTAAATTAACATCAACAATTATTCTGACTGCAGGCTCAATGTTTATTATGTGGTTGGGTGAGCGCATTACCGATAAAGGAATAGGTAACGGAATTTCATTGATTATTATGATTGGTATTATTGCCAGACTACCCGAGTCTGTTTTACAGGAGTTTATTTCTCGTTTAGAACAACAAGGTGGTGGAATGGTAATGTTTCTTATTGAGTTTGTAATCCTCTTCTTCGTATTTGTGGGCAGCATTTTGCTAGTACAAGGTACACGCAAAATCCCTGTTCAGTATGCAAAACGAATTGTTGGGAACAAACAATATGGGGGTGTACGTCAGTACATACCATTAAAAGTCAATGCTGCCGGCGTAATGCCTATTATTTTCGCACAGGCTATTATGTTTGTTCCAAGTGCACTTTCTAGCTTTGCTGATATAGAAAGTCTAGGTGGGTTTGCTACTGCAATGTCCAATATTACTGGATTTTGGTACAATTTTTCACAATTTGTATTGGTAGTTTTGTTTACCTACTTTTATACTGCAATTACAGTAAATCCGGTTCAAATGGCAGAGGATATGAAGAAGAATGGTGGTTTTATTCCAGGAGTGAAACCTGGTAAAAAGACTGTCGAATTTCTTGATACTGTTATGTCTCGGATTACATTACCGGGATCAATTTTCTTAGGTATTGTAACCATCATGCCGGCTTTTGCAATGATGGCTGGAATTAATACGCAATTCGCCTATTTTTATGGGGGAACATCGTTATTGATTTTGGTAGGAGTTGTATTAGATACATTACAGCAAATTGAAAGTCACTTATTGATGCGTCATTACGATGGTTTGATGAAATCAGGCCGTGTTAAGGGACGCGCAGGTGGTTCAATGTATTAAGAAGTTTTTAATCTCTTTTAATAATCTGTTTGAAATATTTTTTCAAGCAAAAATAAAAAAGATAGAAAAATGGCAAAACAGCCTTCTATAGAACAAGACGGAACAATCATTGAAGCGTTATCTAATGCCATGTTCAGAGTTGAACTGGAGAACGGGCATGTGATTACTGCACATATCTCTGGTAAAATGCGCATGCATTATATCAAAATTCTTCCTGGAGATAAAGTCAAAGTAGAAATGTCTCCTTACGATTTGACAAAAGGAAGGATTACTTTTAGATATAAAAACTAAAGTACAAAATAATGAAAGTAAGAGTATCCATTAAAAAGCGCAGTGCCGACTGCAAAATTGTACGCAGAAAAGGCCGTTTGTACGTGATCAATAAAAAGAATCCAAAGTTCAAACAGCGTCAAGGATAATTAATTAACTTTGTAAAAATTTTTTTTATGGCTCGTATTGTTGGAGTTGATATTCCTAATAATAAAAGAGGTGAAATAGCACTGACTTATGTTTATGGCATTGGTCGTAATCGTGCTAAATTCATTCTCGAACAAGCTGGCGTTGATGTAAATACAAAAGTGCAAGATTGGGACGATAACCAATTTTCTGCTATTCGTAAAGTAATCAGCGATAGTTTTAAAGTTGAAGGTGAACTTCGCTCTGAAAACCAGTTGAACATTAAACGATTAATGGACATCGGTTGTTACCGAGGAATCCGTCATCGTATTGGCCTTCCTGTACGTGGGCAAAGTACTAAAAACAATGCCCGTACTCGTAAGGGAAAGAAGAAAACTGTAGCTAATAAGAAAAAAGCCACTAAATAATTGATAGTTAAGTTATGGCAAAAAAATCTGGAACTTCTAGAAAAAGAGTTGTTAACGTTGAAGCTACTGGTCAGGCGCATATTCATTCCTCATTCAATAATATTATCATCTCATTGACTAATAATAACGGAGAAGTTATTTCATGGTCGTCAGCGGGTAAAAAAGGATTTAGAGGATCGAAAAAAAATACGCCTTATGCAGCTCAAGTTGCTTCTGAAGAATGTGCAAAAACTGCATATGACCTTGGACTTAGAAAAGTAAAAGTCTTTGTTAAAGGTCCGGGAAACGGACGAGAATCCGCTATTCGAGCTATTAACAGCGTGGGTATACAGGTAAATGAAATCGTTGATGTGACTCCATTGCCACATAATGGTTGCCGCCCAGCAAAAAGAAGACGTGTTTAATCTTTCAAATTGGTAGAATAATGGCTAGATATACAGGACCAAAATCAAAAATCGCCCGAAAATTTGGTGAACCAATTTTCGGACCGGATAAAGTATTGGAAAAGAAAAATTACCCTCCTGGTGTTCATGGGATGACAGGTCGCAGACGTAAGAAATCTGAATATGGCCTTCAATTGAAGGAGAAACAAAAAGCGAAATATACTTATGGTGTGCTTGAAAGACAATTTTCAAACTTGTTTAAAAAAGCATCTGCATCAAAAGGTATTACTGGTGAAGTATTACTTCAACTATTAGAGTCAAGATTAGACAATGTTGTATATCGTCTAGGCATGTCTCGTAGTAGAGCAGGAGCTCGTCAGTTAGTATCTCACAAGCATATTCTCGTTAATGGTGAGATTGTGAATATCCCTTCATATCAGCTTCAGCCTAGTGACGTGGTAAGTGTACGTGAAAAGTCAAAGTCTTTGGAAATTATTTCTGATTCGTTGACAACACATCGCTCCAGTAGCTACGCTTGGTTGGAATGGGAGAACACTCAAATGGCAGGGAAATTTCTTAATCGCCCTGAAAGGGAAGAAATTCCTGAAAACATTAAAGAACAACTGATCGTAGAGTTGTATTCTAAATAATAAATTACTCAGTATTATTATGGCAATATTAGCGTTCCAAAAACCTGACAAAGTAATAATGGTAGAATCTGATGACAAATTCGGAAAATTCGAATTTCGTCCATTAGAACCTGGATATGGTATTACAATCGGTAATGCTTTACGCAGAATTCTGTTATCATCTTTGGAGGGCTATGCAATCACAACGGTTAAAATTGAAGGTGTAGACCATGAGTTTGCAACTGTTAAAGGCGTAATGGAAGATGTCACTGAAATCATCCTGAACCTTAAACAAATCCGTTTTAAACGTGAAGTCGAAGATTTTGACAGTGAGAAAGTTTCTTTCACGATTACCGGACAGGAGAATTTTACTGCTGGAGACATCAATAAGTATATGACCGGATTCCGGGTTCTAAACCCTGAATTGGTTATTTGCCGCATGGAAGCTGATGTTAAATTGCAAGTGGAAATTACCATTAACAAAGGACGAGGCTATGTTCCCAGCGCTGAAAATAAGCCCGTAGATGCTGAGTTTGGATTAATTCCGATTGATTCAATCTTCACACCGATTAGAAATGTGAAGTATGCTGTCGAGAACTATCGTGTCGAACAAAAGACTGACTATGAAAAGTTGGTTTTAGAAATTAGCACCGATGGTTCAGTTCATCCAAAAGATGCACTGAAGGAAGCTGCGAAAATCCTAATCTACCACTTCATGCTTTTCTCAGATGAAAAAATAACACTTGATTCTGATGAGAAATTTGCAAATGAAGAGTTTGATGAAGAGGTATTGCATATGCGCCAGCTTCTGAAAACTAAATTAGTTGATATGGACTTGTCTGTTCGTGCATTGAATTGTCTGAAAGCTGCTGATGTTGAGACATTAGGTGAGTTGGTTACTTACAATCGTAACGATTTACTTAAGTTTAGAAACTTCGGTAAGAAATCATTGACAGAATTGGATGATCTACTCAATGCTATGAACTTGACTTTCGGTATGGATATTAGTAAGTATAAATTAGACAAGGAATAAGCACAAATGAGACATAATAAAAAAATCAACCATCTGGGAAGAAAAAGTGCTCATCGTAAAGCCATGCTTGCCAATATGGCAAATTCTTTGATTCTTCATAAAAGAATTGCAACTACAACGGCAAAAGCGAAAGCACTTAAGATGTATGTTGAGCCGCTTATTACAAAAGCAAAAAGTGATACAACACATTCACGTCGTACTGTTTTTAGTTACCTGAAAAGTAAAACTGCTGTTTCTGAATTATTCAGAGATGTTGCAGAGAAAATTGCTGACCGTCCCGGAGGATACACCCGTATTCTTAAGACTGGAGCACGTTTAGGAGATAATGCAGACATGTGTATTATTGAGCTTGTGGATTTCAATGAAAATATGTTGGAAGCAAAAGAGCAAAAAACTAAGTCACGACGTTCTCGCCGTGGTGGATCTAAAAAAACAACTACTGAAGCTTCTGTAAGCGACAAAGTTGTTGCTGAAGATGCAAAAGTTGATGAAGCTCCAGAAGCTAAGACGGAAGAACCTAAGGCTGCTGATGTTTCTGTTGAAGAAACTAGCACTGAAGGTGAAGCACCAAAGGCTGAATAGATAAATTATTCTTAAATATAAAAAAGCTGATCTACAAGATCAGCTTTTTTTATGTTTGATAAAATTGGATTTAGAATTTTATTTGAAAAAACAATTGACTTTTTCTTGCAGTATCGATGCTTTAACAGGTTTTACCAAATATTCATTAGCCCCATGTTTCATACATCGGATTCGGTCATTTTCAATATTGCTAGTCGTATAAACTAAAATGGGAGTATTTCGGTCAGCATTACTTTCTAATTGACGGATTCTCATTGTGGCTTCGGCACCATCCATTACAGGCATGCATAAATCCATGATGATTAAGTCATATATGTTATGAGATGCTTTTTTTACAGCCTCTTCTCCATCATCTGCAGTATCAACATCAAAAGTCTTTCTAAATGTAAATTGAACAATTTTTTGGTTGATGGGATTATCATCGACAACTAATATTCTCAAAGCTGGTTTTTTATTAGATTAATATCTGGACTAATTTAGGGATATTCAAAGCAAAAATCATTTACTTTTGCTAACTGAGCTTTCGACTTGGATAGCTCGAATCATAGATTAGTTGAAATAATGTAAAACAAGAATATGTCTGACGATAAAAAGATTATTTTTTCGATGTACAAGGTTAATAAAACCTTTCCTCCACAAAAACAAGTTATAAAGGACATTTCTCTTTCCTTTTTTCTTGGAGCTAAAATAGGGATCATTGGATTAAATGGTTCCGGGAAATCAACATTGTTAAAAATCATTGCTGGTATTGAAAAATCATATCAGGGTGAAGTTGTTTTTTCTCCAGGTTATAGTGTCGAGTATTTAGAGCAAGAGCCTCATTTGGATGACTCCAAAACTGTTAAAGAAATTATAGAGGAAGGGGTACAGGAAGTTGTTGATGTTTTGAAAGCATATGAAGAGGTGAATCTAAAATTTGCTGATCCTGATGTAATGGAAGATCCTGACAAGATGGATTCATTGATTGCTGAGCAATCAAAACTACAGGATAAAATTGATCAACACGATGCATGGAACCTTGAAACGAAACTAGAAAGAGCTATGGATGCGTTGCGTTGTCCTCCAGGGGAACAATACGTGAGTGAGCTTTCTGGAGGAGAGAGACGTCGGGTAGCCTTGTGTCGGTTGTTGTTAAAAGAACCAGATGTGCTTTTGCTTGATGAGCCAACGAACCATTTGGATGCAGAATCAATTCAATGGCTAGAGTTACATTTGCAGCAGTACAAAGGAACGGTAATTTGCATCACTCACGACCGCTATTTCCTTGATAATGTTGCTGGATGGATACTTGAGCTTGATAGAGGAGAGGGTATTCCTTGGAAAGGGAATTATTCCTCTTGGTTAGACCAGAAATCAAAACGTTTGGCACAGGAAGAAAAGCAACATTCGAAGAGGCGAAAAACGTTGGAGCATGAGCTCGAATGGATAAGAATGTCACCCAAAGCACGTCAAGCCAAATCTAAAGCGCGTTTGAATGCATACGATCAGTTGCTGAGCCAGGATGTAAAGCAAAAGGAGGAAAAGTTGGAGATATATATTCCTAATGGACCTCGTCTAGGTGACAAAGTGATTGAGGCGCATGACGTTTCAAAAGGATTTGGTGACCGTTTGTTATTTGAGGGATTGGATTTTGTGCTTCCTCCAAATGGGATTGTTGGTATTATTGGACCAAATGGTGCCGGTAAAACCACATTGTTTAAGCTGATTATGAAGCAATTAGATGCAGATAAAGGCACTTTTGAAGTTGGGGAAACTGTGAAATTAGCTTACGTTGATCAGTCTCATGCCGCAATTGATCCCAATAAATCAGTTTTTGAAGTTATTTCTGATGGCAATGATTTAATTCCAATGGGAGGAAGACAGGAGAATGCAAGAGCTTATGTTTCTCGATTCAATTTTTCAGGTTCAGATCAGGAAAAAAAATGTGGCGTTTTATCAGGAGGAGAGCGTAACCGATTGCATCTAGCTATGGCTTTAAAAGAAGAAGGGAATGTATTGTTGCTAGATGAGCCAACAAATGACATTGATGTAAACACATTAAGGGCATTGGAGGAAGGGTTGGAGAATTTTGCAGGATGTGCAGTCGTGATATCTCACGACCGTTGGTTTCTTGACCGCATTGCAACACATATCTTGGCTTTTGAGGGAGAGTCTCGTGCCTTTTATTTTGAGGGGAGCTATTCTGAATATGAGGAAAACAAGAAAAAACGACTGGGTGATGAAGGTCCTAAAAGAATAAAGTATAAAAAATTGGTGAAGTAGTATCTTATTTCGCGGATATACAAATGCTTCGTAGTTAGTTTATTTAATATGTATTCACAATTTTTCACATTCTTGGATATTATCTTTGAGCAGAAGTTTATTGATTATTTGGCGTGATGATTCGTTTGCTATAATCTAAGGAAAGCCAATTGTAAATGTTAAAAATATTTATCAATGAAAAAGTTATTGCTATTCATGATACTGGTATTTGCTGCATACATGAGTTTTTCTCAGGAAAAGTCAGAGGATTTTTTGCCCGATGAGCATGTTATGGTGAACAAGGAATATGATGACAAGGGCAATCTTATTCTTTATGATTCAACCTATGTTAGACGTTGGTCATCTAACTCTACACTTAATCCGGTAGACATAGAAGCCATTTTAAGGGGAATAGATGGGTTTTGGGGCAGTGGGCTTTCTGACCTTTCTAGAGACACATCAACGGTGAATGTTAATCCATTCTTTGATTTTGATAAATTATTCTCAGGAATGGATAATAACTTTTATGATTCATTTTTTGGGGAGTTTAGTGATAGTATTATGGGGTCTCTTCATGAAAAGGAATCTTCATATCTTGAATATTATAGAGAAAAAATGATGAACTCATTTGATTTATTTTTTAAAGGAGATACTCTAGCTCCCGAATTTCTAAGAGAGAGTCCATTTATATCGAAGGGTGATATGGAGCTCTTTTTCCAAGAGTTTGATAAGAATTTCCAGCAAAATTCACAATAAGAAGTCTTTTTAATGTTACGTATACGATAGGGCAGTACTAATTGTATTGCCCTATTTTGCATCTATTTAGGACGTATTCGTAGTTTTGAATTAATCTGGAACTTCCATACCTTGCATAAAAACTTTGGAATATGGAGCGAATTGTTGATAATCCTGATGAAAGAATGTGGGGAATGTTTTGTCACCTCTCAGCCTTGGCGGGTGCAATTATCCCATTTGGAAATATTATTGGTCCTCTAGTTATTTATTCAATGAAAAAGCAAGAGTATGATTTTGTTGACGATCAGGGGAAGGAAGCTCTAAATTTTCAGATTACAATGACAATTTTAATAATAGTATCGGGTATTCTGGTTATTGTTTTAATTGGGATTGCGCTGTTGGCTATCGTTGGACTCTTTTCTCTCGTTTTTACAATAGTTGGGGCTTTAAAAGCCAATCAGGGCGAGTTTTACCGATATCCTTTTAATATCCGATTCGTCAATTAATGTCACAGATTATTTCCGATTGAATGCGAATATTTCCATTGTGACTTGAAGACCTGCTGTTTTTGCTTATTTTTGCAGCATTCAACGAATGCATTAATATACTTATGGCTCAAAAACCTTCAATTCCCAAAGGAACTCGCGATTTCTCTCCTCTCGAAATGGCTCGCAGGAACTATATTTTCGACACAGTAAAGTCTGTATTTAAGTTATATGGTTTTCAACCAATTGAAACTCCTGCTATGGAAAACCTATCAACATTGATGGGTAAGTACGGTGAAGAAGGAGATAAGCTATTGTTTAAGATCTTGAATTCTGGAGATTTTATTTCAAAAGTTAATGAAAGCGATTTAATGCAGAGGAAAAGCACACAGTTAACCTCTTTGATTTCAGAGAAAGGTCTGCGCTATGATCTGACTGTTCCTTTTGCCCGTTATGTGGTGCAATACAGAAGTGATATTTCGTTTCCTTTTAAACGCTATCAAATACAACCTGTTTGGCGCGCTGATCGTCCACAAAAAGGGCGCTATCGTGAATTTTTTCAATGTGATGTTGATATTGTTGGTAGTAATTCCCTATTGAATGAATTCGAACTGGTTCAAATAATAAATGATGTTTTTACCAAGCTACAGGTTAAGACTGTTGTTAAGATTAATAACAGGAAGATTTTGGCTGGTATTGCGGAGGCAATTGGTGAAGCTGAACGCATGGTGGATATTACCGTTGCTATTGATAAGCTCGATAAAATTGGTTTGGAGAAGGTAAATGCAGAAATGCTTGAGAAAGGAATTTCGCAGGAGGCAGTTTCCAAATTGCAACCAATATTGGGATTAAATGGAACAACCGAAGAAAAACTCAATCAGTTGGAAACAGAGCTTTCTGGGTCTTCTGTTGGACTAAAAGGCATTGGTGAGGTTCGTACTTTGTTCTCTTATTTCAACACTGTAGATCTAAATACAGAGGTGGAGTTGGATTTGACACTTGCTCGTGGCCTAAATTACTACACCGGGGCTATTTTTGAAGTGAAAGCTAAAGATGTAAAGATAGGCAGTATTTGTGGTGGAGGGAGATATGATGACCTGACTGGTATTTTTGGAATGTCGGATGTTTCAGGGGTTGGCGTATCTTTTGGTGCCGATCGTATTTATGATGTAATGAATCAACTGAAGTTGTTCCCTGAAGATGCAATTGCTTCTACCAAAGTGCTATTTATCAACTTTGGAGAGAAGGAGGAAGCGTTTTGTTTGCCTATCCTTGGAGAATTGCGTAGAGCTGGGGTTAATGCTGAAATATTTCCTGAAGCAGCTAAAATCAAAAAGCAGATGACCTGGGCAGATCGAAAAAATATTGCTTTTGCCGTTATGGTTGGCGAGCAGGAGATAGCCGAAGGAAAGGTCAACTTGAAAAACATGAAATCGGGGGAACAAAAATTAATTACTCCTGAAGAATTAATTCAAATTCTTTCTGAATAAATTTTATTTGAAGACTTTATTGATATAAAAAAGAAAAGCCGTTTTCTACAAATAGAAAACGGCTTTTCTTTTTTATCACTATAGATTAATCATCTTTGTCATCATCGAAAGATTCTTCGTCCGCAATATTATCGGGTATATAATCAAGATCGGAATGCTTATCTGCATATTCTTCTCGTGATTCATCTTTCAGCGTACCATCATCATCATAATCATCATCATCACTGATGATGTCAATTGCTTCCTGAGTAGTCATTCTGACCAAATAATACTTTTCATCTGTCTCAAAAGGTAATGCACTTACCAGTCGTCCATCCTTGTTGTTAAAGGTGATCAGGTTTTGACTGTATCCATTTGGATAAACGAGCTTAATCTGCTCTTTGATTTCTTCGTCTAGTTTTTCGTAATCTTTTATTACTCGCGGTTTGTTGCTGATTCCCATTTAGTTATCCTCCAAAACTTCAAGCCTAATGAGACTTTGATTTATCTTGTTTGACGTTTATAATTTTGGAGAAAAGTACGAAAATGAAGCAATAAAAAAACAGGTTGGATAGCATCAGTGTGAAAAATAATATTAGAGAGAGTTGTCTTGGGAGGTATCTTCCTGAAATAGAGTAGGTATAGGGGTGTTTTTTTTTATTCATGAAATATTTCCAATCTGAATGATTGGCATACTTTTAAGGTCGAAAAAAGCATTTATTATTCCGATTTGAGAGTACTTCTCTAGATCGTATGTCGATATTTTTTGCTCAAAAATTAATTTCTTATCTAATAAAGATTGTCTTTGTGTCCCTTTTAATAGCGGTGTATCTGGAGTTTCCCAACGTTTGCCGTTCCAAAAAACCAGATTCCCAATTGTACAGTCTGTAACCATTCCATTTTTAATGATGATAATTTCGTCCGCGTCACCACGCTTGGCAAAAAGATCGTTCAATAGCCTTCTGTCTGCATACTTTAAATGATAATCAATTTCATTTTGAAAGACTGTTTTTAGCTTTTTAAATTGCCTTATGTTTTGAGGAATAAATTCGATTTTTTCAATTTCATGACTGTAAGTAATTCGACAACGGAAAAGACCTGCTTTGAATTCTTTAGGGGTGATGATGCAATCGTCTAAAGAAATAGGTTCTATTGTATCAAAAATTTCAGCCCGAGCCGCATTCATCCGTTGGCTATGATAACTTAGGTTGAACAGTTTCCCGTTTTCTAGTTTTATAGTTTCAAGTAATTGGCACATATACTTTTTTTACCATCTCTCGATATTCGCTTTCGCATTGACTTAAATGGGTTATTCCACCTCCACTTTTAAAAATAAGCTGATTCTGATCTTTTTCAAGATATCGGATAAGGACGCAACTGTCAATATTCACTCCATCAAAGACTCCAAAAATACCGGTGTAGTATCCTCTGTCGTATTTTTCTGCTTTTTTGATTACTTCAATAGTCCTTTTTTTCGGAGCTCCACTTATTGACCCGGCAGGAAGCAATTGCTCAAAAATGTCTCCCAAATGTTCGTGATAGTTTTCAGGTAATTCACCTGTAATTTCTGAGCTCATTTGAAGAAGATCCGTTTTGTTCGACCTAATCTTATCGATGTAACAAAATCTTCTAACCTCAACTTTTTCAGAAACCCTACTCAAATCATTCCTAATCAGGTCGACGATGGTGTTGTGTTCTGCCAGCTCTTTTGTGTCGGTTTTTAAACGCTTTTCCGCATCAGGTAGATTGGCGTCAATTGTTCCCTTCATGGGGAATGATGAGATTTCTCCATTTTCAATCCGGACAAAAGTTTCAGGGGAAAAACATACAAATTCATTTTTTAAGAAGATACGGTAGCTAGCCTTGCTCATGTGAAATATCTCTTCGAGTGAATGATTGGTTTCTATCTTGGTGGGCATAGTTAGATTTAACAAATAGCTATCGCCATTATGAATGTGGCTTTGTACCAGACCGAATGCTTTCTCATATCTCCCATAAGATACGGGCATTATCTCCCATTTTAATGGTTTTGTAGAATCCTCAATGGGGAGGGAGTTGCTGTTGTGTGGCGTCTGCCATAGCAGCTTATCCTTGGCTTCTTCCCAATCCAATAGAACAGTGTTATTCAGGTCAAAATCAAACAGAAAAATAAATGGTTGCCTTTTTCTACCCAACTCATTCATTTTTATAAAAACTTGCTTTCTATTATTCTCCATGAGCTTGCAAAGATAAAAAAAAGCTAGGCATGGGATTCTTATGCATGAATTTTGCGGCATGAAAAAACTTTTAAATTGGCGACAGATTATATTATGCTTTTGTAGATTTGTACATCAATAGAGAAAAATATGGGAATTGCAGAGAATATTATAACGATAAAAAATAAGTTAGAAGGAGAAATTTGTCTGGTTGCTGTTTCAAAAACAAAGCCTAATTCAGATATTCTAGAAGCCTATGAGATGGGGCACCGGGTTTTTGGGGAGAATAAGGTGCAAGATTTAACCAGGAAATATGAGGAGTTACCTAAAGATATTGAATGGCACTTTATTGGTCATTTACAAACGAATAAAATAAAATATATTGCTCCGTTTGTAGGATTAATTCACGGAGTTGATTCTTTGAAGTTATTGAAGGCAATAAATAAAGAAGGACGAAAAAATAATAGGAAGATTCGTTGTTTACTGCAATTTCATATTGCAGAAGAAGAGACTAAATTTGGACTTGATATTGCAGAGGCTAAGGCATTTCTTGTCTCCGATGAATATAAGAAATTAGAATTTGTTGATGTTTGTGGTGTTATGGGAATGGCAACATATACTGAGGATGAAACTCAAATTCGGAAAGAGTTTAAACAACTCAATTTAATTTTCCATCAATTGAAGGATGATTTTTTTGGAGACCAGAATTCTTTTTCTGAAATTTCAATGGGAATGTCAGGCGATTACCTGATTGCTATCGAGGAAGGGAGTACGATGGTACGTATTGGTAGCTCAATATTTGGTGAGCGAAGCTACTCTTGATTCTGTAGATTAAACGAAAATAAAATACCTCCTATATGACAAAGTTAAGTACAACATATCTGGGATTAAAACTCAAAAATCCAATTATTGTAGCCAGTTCGGGTTTGACAAATAGTGTTCGTAAAATTAAAGAGCTGGAAGAGGCTGGAGCAGCCGCAGTTGTATTGAAGTCGATTTTTGAAGAGCAAATAAATAACGAGGTGAGTTATTTGATTGGTAAGGATCCTCAGAACCAGTATCCTGAAGCCGAGGATTACATCCATAACTATACGCGGCACCATTCAATGGAAGCTCATCTTGATCTAATTAGACAGGTGAAAAACGAGGTGAAAATACCTGTAATTGCCAGTATTAATTGCATTTCATCTAAAGAATGGACAGGCTTTGCAAAAGAGTTTGAAGCGGCTGGAGTTGATGCTCTGGAGTTGAATATCTTCTTTGTGCCTACTGGAAGAAATGAGTCTGCAGAGTCTATAGAAAAACTATACATCAATATTTTATCTCAAGTGAAAAAGGAGGTTAGTATTCCTGTTTCCGTCAAGGTTGGATTCTATTTTACGAATCTGCTTTCTATGGCAGATAAGCTATTGGCAAATGGAGCAAAGGGAATTACCCTTTTTAATCGGTTTTATGAGCCTGATATTAATATTGAAAAGCTTGAGATGACATCTTCTGAAGTTTTTAGCTCGCCTGCCGATATCCGTCGTTCCTTGCGTTGGGTTGGATTAGTGAGTGCGGCAATACCAAAATTAGAAATTGCCGCATCTACGGGCATTCATGATGGTGAGGCTGTCGTTAAGCAACTATTAGGTGGCGCACAGGTTACTCAGGTTTGTTCAACTGTGTATATTAATGGGGCTCAGGTAATTGCCGGAATGTTAACTGATTTGGAAAAATTCATGGATAAGTGGGGCTTTCAGACGATTGCTGATTTCAGAGGGAAACTATCCTATCGGAATATTGACGATCCGATGCTTTACGAACGATCTCAGTTTATGAAATACTTTTCAGGCAGAGATAAGTAAGAAGAATTCAAAGGTGGATTTTGATCCACCTTTCCTATTTATATAGACATCGGTTCTATTCCTTGCTCAAGAGCAGGGAGAAAATCGAGAATTTCCAGTAACAATTGTTTTTTGCTTTCTTCAGCTAATGGTAGGGCTGCTTCTACTTTTTTGCTTTCTTTTTGGCAAACAGCTTCAGATATCTTTCCTGTCATATTTGTAACCACAGTGTATGCTTCAAAGGCAACTAAGAAGTCGGTCTCAATTACCAGATCAGTAAAAAGCGAGAGATGATCGCTGTAGTCCATCCCATTCTCCCAGCATGCCGAAACTAAGTATTGAAGTTCTGCAACATATTGCTTATTCTGGATCGCGTCAATAATTAAAGGAATGGCATCACTGTGCTTTAATTCCGCTAATAAACGAGTAATACGCTTTTTAATCTCACTGTTTTTTGTAGAATGTAACAACTCAATTAAAACTGGAATATATGCTGAATTCCCAGACTCTTCCAGCTGATTTAATGTATTTGCAACCAATTCGGAGTTGGGTGATTGCAGTTTCTGGATGGTTTCTGGATTAACTTTTTTTTGTTCTTCTACTGTCATAGTGCATTTGTTTCGGACTGCAAACTTAACATTTTCCTATTAAATACAGATGTGGCGGATTTATTACTTTTTGAATTACTACTTTTGCGCCAAACTATTTTATTTATGAGCAGAACAAAAGAGTTAGCGGAGATGAATGTCGGGAAGCTGATGTTGAAGTTCTTTATTCCATCATTTATAGGGGTGTTTGTACATGCTTTGTACAATATCGTTGATCGTATTTTTATAGGTCAGGGAGTAGGGGCACTTGCATTAAGTGGTATCTCAGTAGTTTTTCCAATCATGTTGATTATGATGGCTTTTGGGATGCTCTTTGGGATCGGAACGGGCGTCTTGGTTTCCATTAATATGGGTAAGAAGGATATTGATAAGGCAGAGAGGGTATTTGGGAACAGTATTGTTTTGATGGTGGTTACCTCAGTGGTGATAACCGTTATTGGCTTTTTAGTTAAAGGACCATTGTTGGAAATGTTCGGAGCTACGGATCAAACATTGGAATATGCTAATGATTACCTAAATATTATTCTGATTGGTGTTGGTTTTCAGATTATCGGATTTTCATTGAATAATGTGATCCGTTCAGAAGGAAATGCAAAAATGGCAATGTACTCCATGGTGATTAGCGCTGGGGTAAATATTATACTTGATCCAATATTTATATTTTGGCTCGATTTGGGAGTGAAAGGAGCAGCTTATGCGACCGTCATTTCGATGATGGTTCTTACGGTATGGGTTGTTCTGTATTTCCGAGGAGACAAATCCTTGTTGAAAATACGTCCGAGATATTTCACCTTTGATATGGGGATTACCAAAGAAATTTTTGCCATTGGGATGGCTCCTTTTTTTATGCAAATAGCAAACTCGGCAGTGCAAGGTCTTATCAATACCAAGTTGATCCGTTTTGGTGGCGACTTGGCCGTAGGAGCCATGGGGATCGTTAATTCGGCCCATACCATGATTATTATGGCGATTGTTGCTATAACGATGGCTTCGCAGCCTATTATTGGATATAATTTTGGGGCAAAAGCTTTTCACCGGGTGAAAGAGGCATTGCGCATTTCCATTATTGCCGCTACAGTAATCTCAATAGTAGCATTTGCTATTATCCAGTTGGCTCCTGATGCTATTGTGAAAGCATTTAATTCAACCGATCCCGATTTGCTTGAGATAGGTCGATTAGGGCTTCGTTTAGGATTGTTAGCTATGCCTTTGCTGGGGTTTGAGATTGTTTCCAGCACCTTCTTCCAATCGGTTGGAAAGGCAAAAATTGCAACCTTCCTGACCTTGCTTAGGCAGGTGATTGTATTAATTCCACTGCTTTTTATTCTCCCGTTATTTTTTGATCTTGATGGTATTTGGATGTCAATGCCTATTGCTGATGCTTTTTCTGCAGTAGTTGTTTCTATATTCATTATAAAAGAATGGAGAAGGTTAACCCCTGAAAAAACAGATAGCAAAGTAAAAGTGCCTGTTGGGTGATTTTCCCTTCTAAATAGAAAAGTAATATTTCAAAACCCCATGTGGTAGAGGCATATTAGGGCATTAGGTCAGTACCAATTCAGAGTCTAAATTCCTCAGTGAGAAAAGAAAATGCCATCTCAAAATAATTTTGGGATGGCATTTTTTATACTTGAGTTTAATATGTCTATGTAGGATGTACTATATCTTAAAACTTTCTAGTTTTTTACTGAAGTTGTCCAGCTCTACGTTGATGTCTTTTTTCATTTCACACAACTTACTTTCACATTTTGTAAATAGTTGATGGTAGTAAGCGATACCATCTTCTAGGTTTTTACGAAATGTTTTATAGTAAGAAAATTGTTTTTTGTCTTGAGAGCCTTGCAGTTCAGTTAGTTTGTTCTCAAGATAATCTACATACATGTCTAATTCTTTTATGAAAAGATTAGGCCGTTTTATTCCTTTAAGTAGATTCGTTTTGCCATAGATATGGCTTGTCATTTCACTTAACGATACAACCTGATTAAAGTATGCGATATTTGGCCCTGGACAAATGCTGACGCCCTCGCGAGGGAAATCTGGTTTAATGTTGTTCGCCAGATAGGTGGAGTTCGTCAATCCTTCACACAAACACTCTCTTTGAGTTAGTTTGTTGATTTGTTTCTGTTGTTCCATCTTTGAGCTATCGCTAGCTTCTATTTCGCTTATTTTTTTCTTCAAATATTGACGTGAAGCAGTACAACTTGCTCGTTCTGTAAATTCATTGTTGGAAACAAGGAAGCGCTTTGTGCATGGAAACCCTGGTTTTCCATCATCTAAATATTTTTGAATTTGAATTTGCTGGCTGGTTCCACGAACATTGTTGAAATGTACTCCTAATGGAGATGCTTCACTAAGGTAAACATCATCTTCACCAGCATTTCTGAGCAACTCCAAGCTTTCTGTATCAATTTTGCATGCTTCGGGAACTAGCATGAATGGGCTTCCCCAACCTATGCGGTCAAGTTTGTATTCATCTAATAAAAATTCATGTTCTTCATTCGTTCCAACCCCACCTTGTGCAGTAACCTTCATCTCCGGTGCTTCCTGTAGAGCTGCTTTGCCCTTATCTTCTATTGCCTTTTGATAAGTTGCAAAAGTGCTTTCTAGTAGGTCATTTCTTTTGTCTCGGAACTCATCTAATATTGGACCCAATAGATTTCCTTGGGTAGCAAACGCATGTCCGCCACAGTTTAACCCCGATTCTATTCTGTATTCTGACACCCAAATACCTTTTTTTGCAAGAAAACGACCTTGGATCATTGCAGAGCGAAAATCACTAACTTTCAACGTAATTTTCTTCTTTAGGTTTCCATCTCTGTCAGGATAAAAATCTTCAAAATCTTCAATGTAGCTATATAGTCGGGGGTTCATCCCTGCTGATAATACGAGAGATGAAGATAAGGTGCTGTTTGCAAATCCACGCAAGGCAGCATGGGCGTCATTGTATTCAGTAGGAAGCGTTTCTTCTCCTTTGTAATTGACCTTGTCCAATTTGGTCATAATATTAATGTCGATGCTCCCGGGAGTGAGGTTGGAACGCAACCAGTTTTTCACATCATTCAGATTCATCTCTTCAAGAGCTTTGTTGAATTTTTCACGAATGTGCTTAGCATTTGGGAGAAGGTCGAAAAACTTTTCAAGTTCACTTCCTTTCTTTTGGAAATTACTGATGAGCTCTTCGAATTTATCAGTAACTAATTTATCGACCAGATTTAAATATGCCGTAATCCGTTTAGCGCGGTAATCTTCAACCTTTGTCGAAATTCCACTAAATGGTAAATCAAACTTAATGCTGTAAAACTCACGCATTTTCTCCATCAAAAAGTCATCGACAACAGATATAACCGAAGAAATACCTAGATGAGCAACTTTTACCGGTGTGTCAATGGTGTAGCCCAAACCCATAACGGGGATATGAAAAGTGTGTTGATTAAAATTCATTTTCTTTGTGTTTGTTATCCGAAGGGCGTGATTTATGAATACATAATTCATAAACGTTGAATTTGTTCAGCCCATTCCCACTCAATAGGGGGCAAAGATATCGAATTTCGAGGACAAAAATTAATATTTCAAGCAATGATGTTGTATAGTAGATTTTATATTTTGGTTGCAAGTGCAGCTCCTGTGTGCGAGGTCGTTAGCTTTTTAAGATCTTCAGGTTTCCCTTCAAAAACAACGGTGCCCCCATTTTTACCTCCATCAGGGCCGAGATCAATTATCCAGTCTGCAGTTTTGATTACATCCAGATTGTGTTCAATAATGATTATGCTGTGTCCCCTTGAAATTAGCGCATTGAATGAATCAAGCAATTTCTTTATATCATGAAAATGTAGCCCTGTCGTTGGTTCATCAAAAATGAATAAGGTTGGCGAGTCTTTTTCTTTTGAAAGAAAGGAGGCCAATTTTACCCGTTGGCTTTCACCTCCTGATAAGGTGGAGGAGCTTTGCCCTAGCTTTACATACCCTAAGCCAACATCTTGCAGTGGCTGCAGTTTCTTTGCAATTTTTTTCTCGCTGTTGCTTTTCCCGTTGCCGAAAAAATCGATGGACTGGTTGATGGTCATCTCCAAAACGTCAAAAATGTTTTTGCCCAAGTGTTCAATGTCCAGAATGTCTTCTTTGAATCGTTTCCCGTGGCAACTTTCACAAACCAAATGAACATCAGCCATAAACTGCATTTCCACATTTATTTCACCTTCTCCCTGACATTCTTCACACCGGCCTCCATCTACATTGAATGAGAAATGTGCAGGGGTACATCCTTGGTATTTTGCAGCTGGCAAATCTGAAAACAGTTTCCGTATTTCGTCGTAGGCCTTTAAATATGTTACAGGGTTTGAGCGCGAAGATTTTCCAATAGGATTCTGATTTACAAATTCAACTGCTGTAATTCGGCTTATGTCCCCTTTTATTGCATCGTGCTGTCCGGTCTTTTCACCATAATTGCCAAATAATTTGGAGAGCCCCGGATACAAAATTCTGCTTACCAATGTTGTTTTTCCAGAGCCACTTACGCCAGTAACAACAGTGATGACGTTAAGGGGGAATTTTACAGTGATGTTTTTGAGGTTGTTTTCGCGGGCACCGATTACTTCAATGAAATCGTTCCAAGTTCTTCTGAAAGTTGGTATTTCTATATTTTTTACCCCATTTAAATAATCGGCTGTCAGGCTGTTTTTTGCCGTTGATAATTGCTCGTGGTTTCCTTGGAAAACTAACTCTCCACCATGAATTCCAGCTTTAGGGCCAATGTCAATAATTTCATCTGAGGCACGGATGATTTCTTCATCATGCTCTACCACCATAACAGTATTTCCTATTCGTTGTAGTTTTCTCAATACGTTGATTAAACGCTCGGTGTCTTTTGGGTGGAGGCCAATGCTTGGCTCATCCAGAATGTAAAGTGACCCCACTAAGCTAGATCCCAGAGAGGTTGCCAGATTGATCCGTTGAGATTCACCTCCCGATAAGGTTGCTGACAGTCTATTAAGGGTTAAGTATCCTAAGCCAACGTCACACAAAAAATCAAGTCGATTATTAATTTCAATAAGTATACGTTTGGCAATCGCCAGTTCATGTTCGGTTAGCTTGATTTTTTTAAAAAAATCTTTGAGTTCGTCAATTGGCATTAGAACCAGATCCTGTATTGATGTCTTGTTGACGAGTACATAACTTGCTTCCTTCTTTAATCGTGTTCCTTGGCAATCAGGACAGGTTGTTTTTCCCCGATACCTAGACATCATTACCCGATATTGAATTTTGTAGCTTTTTTCTTCAAGCATTTTAAAGAAGGTGTTGATGCCTTTGAAATGTTTATTTCCTGTCCAAAGGACTTCTTTTTGGTCGTTACTTAATTCATAGTAAGGCTTATGAACCGGAAAGTTAAAACTTCCTGCATTTTGGATGAGTTTCTCTTTCCATTTCTTCATGCTTTCACCTTTCCAGCATGCCACAGCGTCCTGATAAATAGATAGGGACTTGTTGGGAATGACCAAGTCTCTGTCGATGCCAATTACCTTCCCATACCCCTCACAGGAAGGACAAGCGCCAATTGGATTATTGAAGCTAAACATGTGTTCTGTGGGTTCCTCAAACGCAATTCCATCTGCCTCAAATAGGCTTGAGAATTTTTTTTCTAATACGGTTTCCCCTTCATAAACCTTTATAATACACTCTCCTTGTCCTTCAAAAAATGCAGTTTGAACAGAGTCCGCCATACGGCTGATATTGTCTTCATCCCGCGATGCTTGCATGCGGTCAATAACTAAATTGCACGAGCCATTGCAGCTATCTTCATTTTGTTCTTTTAGGAGATCATCAATGCGTTCAATGCCGCGAGGCGTTTCAATGCGAGAAAACCCTTGTTGTAAGAGAAGTTCCGCTTCTTGTAACATTGTTCTGTCGGTTTTTATTTGCAGAGGAGAACAAATCAATAGGCGTGTTTCTTCCGGAAAAGAACAGAGATAATCAACCACATCTCCTACTTGGTGGCGTTTAACTTCATTTCCTGATATTGGAGAAATTGTTTTTCCAATGCGTGCGTATAGTAATTTTACATAGTCATATATTTCCGTTGAAGTTCCAACGGTAGAGCGCGGATTTCGGGTATTGACTTTTTGTTCGATGGCAATTGCGGGTGGGATTCCTTTAATAAAATCAACTTCGGGCTTATTAATCCGTCCAAGAAATTGGCGGGCATAGGACGACAAGCTTTCGACATAACGTCGTTGTCCTTCAGCATATAGTGTGTCAAATGCCAACGAGGATTTACCAGACCCGGAAAGTCCTGTTACGACGAGGAATTTATTTCTTGGGATCTTGAGTTCAATGTTCTTTAGATTGTGGACACGAGCCCCTTTTATGTGTATTACCTTGTTGTTATTGTCGTTTTTTGCCATCGTAGTGTTAGAATATTTAATCAGTAAAATTTGGTTTTTTAACAAAAAACTATCAAATTTACCTCGTGCAAAATTAATAAATACTTTTACTCATTCATTAAATCGACCGCCTATAGGAGAATTTTACTTTTTTGTTTAAAGAAAACTAAATAGAAAGTAATGTTCAGTACAGAACCACAGAACGATAATATGCTCGTTCAAAAATTCATTGAAGGCGATCAGTCAGCAATCGAAATACTTATTAGTCGTCATAAGAACCGGGTTTTTACCTATATCGTTCTTATTGTAAAAAATCATCAATTAGCAGAGGATGTATTTCAAGATACATTTATTAAAGTAATACGATCCCTTAAAATGGGGAAGTATACGGAAAATGGGAAATTTGTCTCGTGGGTTCTCCGTATTGCCCATAATCTCATCATCGATCATTTTAGAAAAGAGAAGTTATTAAATACGACCTCGAATGAAGATTCAGAGTATGATTTGTTCAACTCGTCCAAGTTTTCAGATGAAAATATCGAAGATCAATTGATTTTTGAACAAATTACATCTGATGTGCGCCGTCTTATTGATGAACTCCCCGATGATCAGCGCGAAGTAATTATCATGCGCCACTATCAGGGCATGAGTTTCAAGGAAATTGCGGAGCGTACAGGTGTAAGCATAAATACAGCTTTAGGGCGTATGCGTTATGCACTTATCAATCTCCGTAAAATCATAGAGAAGAATAACTTACTCCTCACGAAAATTTAACATCCGTCAATACAATATTATTCTAGGGTGGGCGTTTCTTATTTGAAAATAAAATTCAAATAGATAAGGAATGCCTATGGACGAAAACTATACTTTTTTCTATTTTACAAAAACATATCGTAATGAAAGTGCTAAGTCAGAATTGACAGATGTACAACGGCTGAATGAGGAAGACATGATTAATAGAGGAAAAAATGAGATTTATTCACCTTCGGAATATGTTCTGAAAAAAATCATGGATTTTTCAAAATCATATGATGTTGTAAAAACAGCTTCTACTGGATATGTTGAACTGAACTTAAATTAGTAGCAATTAATTTGTGTTACAGAGCATCTTGACAAAGATGCTTTTTTTATGCTATATTGTGATATCAAAATAGTATTAAAATAAAATCATAAATTATGGAAAAGACATATTTAGCAAGATCTGGATACCTTTTTGTGGTAATTGAATTAGCAATTTTAATATCGGTTGCGGTCTGTGTTGTTCATTCATTAATTATTTATGGACTCGTTTTACTGGCTTTGCTTGTTTTTATTGCTCTTGGTTTCGTGATTGTTAACCCAAATGAAAGTTCAGTGCTTGTTTTATTTGGCGATTATAAAGGGTCAGTAAAGCAAAATGGCTTTTTTTGGGCGAATCCTCTGTTCAAAAAAAGGAAGATTTCACTTCGTGCCAAGAACCTTGACAGCGAGCCAATTAAAGTAAATGATAAAATTGGGAATCCGATTATGATTGGTGTCGTTTTGGTTTGGCGGGTAAATGATACTTATAAGGCAGCTTTTGACGTAAATGATTTTGACCATTTTGTTTCAATTCAAACCGAAGCTGCAATAAGAAAGCTAGCAGGTCTTTATTCATATGATAATTTTGAAGATGAAGAGGCAGAAATTACTTTACGAAGTGGCGGGGAAGAGGTAAATGAAGAATTGGAACGGGAGGTTACCGAGCGTTTGTTTATTGCCGGGATTGAAGTGATGGAAGCTCGAATAAACTACCTTGCTTATGCACAGGAAATAGCACAAGCCATGCTGAAGCGTCAACAAGCGACAGCAATTGTTGCTGCTCGCTTTAAGATTGTTGAAGGTGCCGTTAGTATGGTCGAAATGGCTTTAGGTGAGTTGAGTAAGAAAGGGATTGTCGATTTAGATGAAGAAAAGAAAGCAACGATGGTGAGCAATTTGATGGTAGTACTGTGTGGCGACAAAGAAGCTACTCCTGTTGTTAATACAGGTAGTATTTATTGATTAATATAGGATGTTGATAATGAAAAATTCATTTGATCAGTTTGAATTGGATAAAATGAGAAAAGACCCGGATAATTATATCTTGGGGATTTTCTACTTTAACAGAAAGGATTTTCGTGTGATATTGCCAAAACGGAATGTAATGTTGGGATGGACACCAAATTTTGCAAGGATTGAAACGTATTTGTTATTAATTCTAACTGCAGTATTGTGTTATTTCATTTCCAAATTTGGTTAATGAAGGAAGGTATATCAATGAATAAAAGGTAGAAGATGGGTGGAAAAAAATCATTTGTATTACGACTAGATCCGAAGGACTATGCAGCACTTGAACGTTGGGCAGCAGATGAATTTCGTAGTGTTAATGGACAATTGGAATGGGTGATAAGTAACGCATTAAAAGAAGCAGGACGGAGTTCTTTGAAAAATAAATCTGACAATGAAAACAATAATGACTAATAAATAGATCAGGTTATGAAACAACTATATCAATGCCCGAAGTGTGGAGGACGTACTCCCGAAGTAGATGAAATTAGAACTACAGGCTCAGGTTTTACTAGATTTTTTAACATTCAAAACAGACGATTTACGGCTTTATCTTGCTCAAAATGCGGATTTACGGAACTGTATAAAAGAGGCAAATCGGGAGGAGCAAGTGTTGTTCTTGATTTTTTAACCAATTGATAACAAGGGTGCAACGAGCCCTATCTATTTGACTAGCCTGTCGTGAATGTTGTAGTGATTATCCGGAAAATAGAATAAAGGAATCTGAGAAGCAATCGTTTAAAATGATATTTTATTTGAATATGTTAATCCCAAAGCATCAACTCTTTTTGTTTTTTAAATCTGTGGCTTTTGCATTTTGGGCAAATGACATACTTGAGTGAATGAATATTAGTGTGTTTTAGTGTGGTGTGGCAATTGGTGCATCGGAATTGGGTTTTGTGAAGTACTTGATTGTTGTGGATCGCTTGAACAAAAAGCTTGTCTGAAATTTGCAGGCATCGGTGACATCTGAAAATCCGATATTCCATTTTTAGTTGAAGATCCGGATGTGTTATTGATAGATTGTTAATTTTTTGATGTGTTTTGTAGTGAAACTTGATGGAGTTTGATTGAGTCCTTTCTTTTGCGGGTTGGTCGTGGATCATAAATCCCCATCCTTCATATAGTTTTTGGGAGTGCTTGCACTCTTTGCATGTGAATAAATAGGAATAGCCCATCGCTGAAATTAGAATAAGGTTATAAAAGATACGAATTTCAATACGATCTATCTCTCTGTAAATGAAGATTTAAAAGAATTGTTTTTTTGTAAGAAAATAAGACTACCTTTGCAGCCTTATTTTTGCATAGATGGCATAGGGGTAAAATTTGTTGT
This sequence comes from Prolixibacteraceae bacterium, assembly GCA_963662675.2. Classification (GTDB taxonomy): domain Bacteria; phylum Bacteroidota; class Bacteroidia; order Bacteroidales; family Prolixibacteraceae. Next base: position 96,056 of record CAXXHP010000005.1, on the reverse strand, counting down.
CATCAGTGCTTTTGGAGAAGAGAGGCCTGTTGCCTTTCTGATAATAAATTATGATGATGACATTTGAACAAACGGGCTTAAAACCCGAAATCCTGAGCGCCATTTCAGAAATGGGCTTTGAACAACCTACACCTATTCAGGAAAAAACAATTCCACATTTAATTAACAACGAGAACGATTTAGTCGCTTTGGCTCAAACTGGAACTGGGAAAACTGCAGCTTTTGGTTTACCATTGTTGCACAACATTGACACCAGTTCAAAAGCAATACAAGCGTTGATTTTGTGCCCAACGCGTGAGTTGTGTTTGCAGATTACCCGAGATTTAGAGGCTTACTCAAAAAATATTCGTGGGTTTAAGAATATTGCCGTTTATGGTGGTGCTGATATTGGAAAACAAATACGAGAACTGCGTTCTGGAGGACAGATTGTAGTAGGAACGCCTGGGCGTACTAATGATTTAATTCGCAGAAGAGCATTAAACGTTAGTGAGATAAAATGGCTCGTATTGGATGAAGCAGATGAAATGCTTACCATGGGGTTTAAGGAAGAGATGGATGCAATTCTTGCTCAAACTCCTGCCATTAAACAAACTCTACTTTTCTCGGCTACAATGCCAAAAGAGATTGCAGAGATGTCTAAGAAATACTTAAACAAACCGGAAGAGATTTCTATTGGGAGACGGAATGCCGGAGCTGATACGGTTAAGCACCATTACTATGTCGTACAGGCTAGGGATAAGTATGCCACTCTGAAGCGAATAGCGGACAACTATCCGAATTGTTATGCCATTGTTTTTTGTCGAACTCGAATGGAAACTCGTGATGTTGCAGAGAAATTTATGGCTGACGGATATAATGCCGATGCCCTTCATGGCGATTTGTCGCAAGCACAACGTGATCATGTTATGAGCCGTTTCCGTTCTCGCAACCTACAGATGTTGGTTGCCACAGATGTTGCTGCTCGTGGATTAGATGTGAATGACTTGAGTCATGTGATTAACTATAGTTTGCCGGATGACCCAGAAGCATACATCCATAGGAGCGGACGCACCGGACGTGCTGGTAAGAATGGTATTTCGGTATCAATTGTTCACATGCGGGAAACAGGGAAATTGAGACAAATCGAAAATGTTTCACAGAAACGCTTCGAACGCAAAAGTGTTCCTGCTGGCGAAGAAATTTGCGAGGTACAACTTATGCACCTTGTAGACAAGGTTGTACAGGTAGAAGTGAATGATTCACGTATTGATCCATATTTGTCAGCAATTAGAGATAAGTTTGAAGGACTGAACAGCGAGGAAATCTTGAAAAAGTTCGTTTCTATTGAGTTTAATAGATTCCTTTCTTATTATAAAAATGCACCTGACTTGAATGTGAGGGATAAAGAACCCCGTGGTGGAAACAGCAGAAGAGGAGATTCCTCTCGAGGGGATTCTTCCCGAGGAGATAGGGTTAATTTTTCACGACTTTTTATTAATGCGGGTAAAAAGCAAAACTTGAATGCTTCTCGTTTATTAGGGTTGATCAATGAGAACCTAAGCAGGAAAAACATTGAAATTGGGAAGATTGATATCCAGCGCAAGTTCTCTTTCTTTGAGATTGATAGCAGATATGAACAGGATCTGATCCAATCAATCAGTAAGACTTCAATTGAAGGTCATCCATTAAAAGTGGATCGTGTTACTGGAATAGAGCGACCTTCATATCCGAAAGTTAAAGGAAAGAGAGAGGGTGGTAACTCAAATTTCAAAAAAAGACAAAGACGATAACTCGTTAACGCGGTTCTGATAATTGAAAAGGCAGCTAGAACAGTTTAAACTGTTCTAGCTGCCTTTTTTATAGCGGTAGAAAGATAGGTTTACAAATCAGAGGGAAGCTTAGAGATACTTTTAATCTCAATCTTACGAATAAGCATTTCGCCACCTTCAGACTGTATCTGAATTTTTCCTTTTGTTAATGGAAGAATCTTTCCATCAATGATTTTCCCAGTGTTTTCACATTCCATTACTTTCTCGCCATTCACGATATGGATGGTTTTTGATCCGAAAGAGTAAAGCTCAACCACATTCCATTCTCCCATCGATTTTTCATTGTCAGATTGTTTACGGGCAATTTCACCACCTTCCTGATTGTCTCCAAAAGTTGTTAAAGTGCCAGTAGCATCATACTGGTTGTTTTTATTGATTTTAACATCAAAAGCTGTTGTTCCCATCGAATAGGCGTCACCATTGTTTTCGGTTAGCAATTGGCATTCTATAGAATTCATCCATGTATCTAATCCTGCTCCAAACTCACCATAGCTATGATACAATAACCCGCTGTTAAAAGCAGTATATTCTGTATCGCCCCATTTGTATTCAAGTTTTAGATGATAATTTTCAAATTCTTCTTTCGAAGCAATTGAAGCATTTACATCTCCAGAAATGCGCATCAAATTTTCTCCGTCTTTTTTAACGACAGAATAAACACTTTCTGGTGTTGCCTGATCTTTAAGATTTTCAAACCCGGTTAAAGCGGTTCCAATATAAATATCCCAGTTTGTCAGGTCTTTACCATTAAAAAGTGATGTTACCTTTTGGGCTTGTGCACTCGTTATCGCAAAAAATATTAATGCGATAAGGAAACTAAAATTTTTTCTCATGTTTGTTGATTTGGTTATAAAAAAACTGCCCTATAAATATAGGGCAGTTTTTTTATCTCAGAAAATATAATTTATCAATGAATTTCGGAGATAAGTTCTTCTGCTCTTTCTAATATTTCTGTACTGTCTAATAATACAATTCCTCCATTAGGTCCTGGTTCAAGATGTAATCCAACTGATTTTCCACGATCATAATTAGCGCCTCCAAAATAATTCCTGACGGTTTCAACTTCAAGATCAAATTCTTGCGCTATTTGTCGGATTGAACCTTCAGGTAAACTGTCTTTGATTTTACGGAGCTCGTTGAATGTGATTTTCCTATCCATGGCAGTAAAATTTTATTGATTATTAAATAAACATCTTAAAGTTCTCTTAAAGTTATAATTAATAATTAAATAACGTATTGGAGCCTCTGAATAGTTATATGTTTTAAAGAATGTTTTAGCTGCACGGAACTAGGAATAGGAGGAGGGTGCTTTTCTGCATGCCTTTTATATTGCGGATTCTGTGTGGACCATATCGGGAAAGGAGGAGACAATTCGTCAAATACAATTTAACTATTTTTAATATTTAGTGATGCCTTTTTTAATACTGTCGTAAATAACCTGATGCATGGCTGGGCGGAGATTTAATTCTGTGATTTTTGAATTGTTTCTAGTTGGATAGACACGGTTTGATAGGAATATAAAAAGAACTTGATTAATAGGATCTGCCCATGTGAAAGTTCCGGTATACCCACTGTGTCCGAAACTCAGAGTACTAGCATCAACAGCAGGGTAGGCATCTTTCAGGTCTTCCTTGTTGTTGTCGATATATGGTTTGTCAAAGCCGAGTCCTCTGCGATTCTCATTTTTGGGGAATTGAATTTTTGTGAATTCTGCCAAACTTGCAGAATCAAGAAATTGCTGTCCTCCGTAATTGCCATTTTGCAAATACATCTGCATTATTTTTGCCAGATCATTGGCTGTGCCAAACAGCCCCGCATTCCCAGACACTCCACCCATCATTGCAGCTCCTTCGTCATGTACAAATCCTTGGAGTAGTTCGTCTCTGAAGTGGTCATCACTTTCGGTTGGGATGATCCTTGTTGTGGGAACGTGCTTATATGGATTAAAAGTTACGGTTGATGCCCCTAGTGGTTCGTAGAATGTATTTTTAAGATAACTTTCAAATTCGACACCAGTTATGTCCTCAATAATCCTGGGGTAGATGAGGAACGCTAAGTCTGAATATGTATATCTCTCCCTGGAATATAATCTTGAATCTTTGATTTCAGCATACATTTTTTCAATGTAGTTTCTGTTCATGTATAGATTAGAGGAAACTCTAATATCGAAATTTCCAGTTGGTCGTTTTTTGAAAATTGAAGAGCGTAATTGTCCGTTTTTGTTCAGTGTTTCTTTCCAAAAAGTTATCCCTGAAAGTAATTTTGCCTGATGTGCCAAAACCTCGCGAGAAGTTGCCTTTTCTTTTTCAGTACCACGAAAATCTGTCCAGTAAAAAGAAAAGGGTAAGTCGAGGTTGAATTTTTTATCACCGTTAAGCTTAATCAGTGCCGGCAATGTGCCGGTTATCTTTGTAATAGAGGCCCAGTCATAGATGTTTCTTTTTATGACTGGCTGTAGAGTGTCATAGGTGTGATAACCGTAGCATTTGTGGAAAATAACCTTGCCCCTAATTGAAATTAACACTTGACATCCGGGATATGCTTTTTCAGTTAGTCCAAGTTCGGCAAGGCTGTCAATGTGCTGCTCCAAATATTCAGAAGATATTCCCACTTCTTCAGGGATGGTGTATTTCAGTCGGTCATTTTTTTTTAAAGTGATTCCATCGTTCAGCTTAAAAAATGAATTTACATTTACAGGAAGTTTTCCCGTTGCATTGATTGCACCGAAAATCGTTTGCGCAGCTAATTCTTGAGTAATGATATTTTCCTGATAAGTAATCAATAAACCATCCGAATTTTGTATTTCAGGTATGTGACTCAATGCATAAGGGTTACCAAACAGGGCAACTATCTTTTTCATTCCTGACGATCGTTTTATAAAATCGGTAATCGAAGTTTCAACTCCATAGTTTTTGGTTGTAGAAAGGTTGAGACTATGTATTCCGCAAATTACGAGATTGTAGGGCTTGAGTAATTGAATTAGGTAGTCTACGTCTTTTGTGCTTGCATCTTGGGGTAAATTGAAAAAGTCGACATCTATGTAGTTAGCAACCATGTTCTGAAAAGTTGTTTCATTTTCTTTTCCAATAGAAACAACGGCTATTTTTAGAGTATCCAGTTTTTGCAACGGCATTAATTGATTTTCATTTCTCAATACGGTAATTGATTGCTCATGCAATAGTCGTTTAGTTAAGGCATATTCTTGATTTTTCAATTCATCTTCTAATCTCTCGGTTGATGTTTTTTGGTAGTTGTCAAGTCCTGCCCATTTTTTTAATGCCAGTATTTTTCTGCATTTCTTGTCAATTTCCTCTTGGCTAATTTCCCCATTTTGCACAGCGAACTTAACTGCGCTGATTGCTTCTGCTAGGTTGGGGACTATCTCTAACATATCGTTCCCTGCTTGTAGTGCTTTTACGGCTGCTTCTCCTGAACTGTATTGTTTGGTTATTCCATGCATATTCATGGCATCAGAAATAATTAGCCCTTTAAATTTTAGTTCGTCAACTAGCTTATCAGTAATGATTTTTGAAGATAGTGAGGCTGGTGTGTTTCTGTCAGGATCCATTGCTTGTACTTGGAGGTGAGCTGTCATGATGCCACCAATCCCATTCTCAATTAACGATTTGAAGGGGAATATTTCCACATTGTTTAATCTGGTAATATCATGTTCGATTACCGGCAACCCTAAATGGGAATCGACCTTCGTGTCACCATGTCCAGGGAAATGTTTTGCAACGGCAAGTACTCCGGCATCTTGCATGCCTTTTGCATACAACCATGCTTTTTCTGATACATTTTGCGGGTTTTCGCCAAAACTCCGGTAGTTAATCACCGGGTTTTCAGGGTTGTTATTTACATCAGCAACAGGGGCAAAGTTTACATGTACACCCATTCTTTTAAGTTGTTGCCCAACTTCCATCCCCATTTTATAAATAAGGCTATCTTCTTGAATTGCGCCAAGTGCCATTTGTACCGGATATTTTGGAGTATCATCTAATCGAAAACCCGGACCCCATTCAGCATCCGTTGTTATTAATAGGGGGATCCTGCTAGCTTGCTGTAACTCATTTGTAATCTTAACCTGATTGGCAATTGTCCCTTGCATGAAAATGATGCCCCCAACCTGAAACCTATCAACCTCCTCAATTAGGGTTTCAAGTTCATCCAGATTTCTGCTATAGGCCTGAATGATAAAAAGTTGGCCTATCTTTTGTTGTAGAGTCATTTGTTGCAAGGTTGATTCAACCCAGGAATGATCAGTGTAATTGATAAAGTCAGGTGCTTTTTGGGCAATTGTGTCAGACAAGGAGACAATAAGAAATAGCAGGATCAATATATGTTGGGATAGGTGTTTCATTCTTCTTTCAAATTTGAGAGACTAAAAATAGTAAAGATTACCTATAAACTATCAACGGTTTTACGCATGTTTTCTTACATTAGTAAACCTAAAAAAGTCGAATGCGCATTTCAATAATAATAATCTTAATTCTTTTCTTTTCGGAAATGCTGATAGCACAACAAGCTATTAATACGGGAGCCGAGCAGCCTGAGATTTATTTGCCTTTATTAAAGGGGAAGAATGTTGGGCTAGTTGTAAATCATACGTCTAAAGTTCAGGATGTTCATCTTTTAGATTTTTTACTGAAACAAGACGTAAAGGTTGAAAAAATATTTGCTCCGGAACATGGCTTTCGTGGGGATGCAGATGCCGGGGAGGAAATTTCTAACCAGATTGATCAGAAAACCGGATTGCCGGTTATTTCACTTTATGGTGATAATAAAAAGCCAACCTCAGCACAGCTGCAGGATATTGATGTTATTGTTTTTGACATTCAGGATGTTGGTGTCAGGTTTTATACTTATCTGAGTACGATGCACTATGTTATGGAAGCTTGTGCTGAAAACCATATTCCGTTAATCATTTTTGATTGTCCCAATCCAAATGGAGATTATGTTGCCGGACCTGTATTGAAAAAAGAATTCAGATCGTTTGTCGGTATGCACCCGATTCCTGTAGTGCATGGATGTACTTTGGGCGAAATGGCTAACATGATAAATGGTGAAAAATGGCTCGATCAGCAGAATGTTTGTGATTTAACAGTTATTGCTGTAAAAAACTATACCCATCAAACAAAATATTCTCTACCAATTAAGCCTTCTCCAAACTTGCCTAATGATATTTCCATCCGTTTGTATCCGTCTTTGTGCTTTTTCGAAGCAACCAATATTAGTATTGGTCGTGGCACAACTTTCCCTTTTCAGGTTGTTGGATTTCCGGATGCCTCCTTTGGTGAATTTCAGTTCACCCCACAGAGTATTCCAGGAATGGCTACTAACCCCAAACACGAAGGGGTGTTATGCTTTGGTGAAGATTTAAGAACCTCAGACTTAAATCAAACATTTAGTTTGTCTTTATTTTTTAAGTACTATCATATCTTTTCTAACGAAAGTGATTTCCTGAGTTCTGAAAGGTGGTTGGAGTTATTGTCAGGAACGGACCAATTGCTTGCCGATATACGTGCAGGAAAATCTATTTGTGAAATAGAAGAGTCTTGGGAGGAGGATTTAAACGCTTACCGCGATATGCGTCAAAAATATTTGTTGTACCCAGATGAGCCCTTTGTAAAATGAGTCCTACTTTTGTATTTGCAGTCATTGCCGGATACTTTTTGTTGTTGATGTTAATTTCTTGGTTGACCTCGCGAAAATCTGACCACCTCAGTTTTTTCAATGCCAATAAATCTTCACCATGGTATTTGGTGGCTTATGGTATGCTGGGAGCATCACTTTCTGGAGTCACATTTATTTCAGTTCCGGGAGAAGTTGGTAGCTCCGCTTTTTCTTATTTGCAGTTTGTATTGGGAAACCTGGTTGGTTATTGGCTCATTGCCTTTTTTTTACTTCCGTTTTATTATCGGTTAAAACTGATATCAATCTATTCGTTTTTGGAAGAAAGACTTGGCTTTTTTAGCTTAAAAACGGCTTCGTCCTTTTTCCTTTTATCTAAGCTTATTGGCGCTGCATTTCGTCTATATTTAGTTGCACTTGTATTACAACTTGCATTTTTTGATGCTTTTGGTGTTCCATTTTCAGTGTCTGTCTGCATTAGCGTTTTGCTGATTTGGCTCTATACTTTTCGGGCAGGCATAAAAACTATTGTTTGGACTGATGCTTTACAGACTACGTTCCTTGTTCTTGCGGTTGTTTTTACGATATATCAAGTCAGTAAGATGCTTGGGTTGCAGGGGAGTGATCTCATTCAATCAATTCGGGAAAGCGATAACTCAAAGTTTTTGTTTTTTGATTGGCGGTCACCCAATTATTTCTTCAAACAGTTCCTTTCTGGTATTTTTATGACAATCGTAATTAACGGAATGGATCAAGACGTTATGCAAAAAAACCTCACCTGTAAAAGTTTGAAAGAAGCTAGAAAAAACATGCTTGTGTTTAGTACGCTCTTCTTTTTTGTTGTCGCCCTATTTTTGGGGCTGGGGGTTTTGCTCTACCAATATGCTCAATATATGGGCATGTCCATTCCCGAGAATACAGATCAGTTATATCCGCTTTTGGCCTTAAACTATATGGGGAAAGCAGTAGCAGTCGTATTTCTTCTTGGCATTACAGCAGCAGCTTTCTCAAGTGCAGATTCAGCGTTAACGGCAATGACAACATCATTTTGTGTTGACATTTTAGGTGAAACAAAAAAAACGATCATATATAAACATAATTACAGAAACTGGGTTCATTTAGGTTTTTCATTATTGCTAATTGCTGTCATTTTAATTTTCAGGGTAATCAATAACGAAAGTGTAGTTGTTGCTGTCTTTAAAGCAGCGAGTTATACTTACGGTCCCATTCTTGGATTATTCTTGTTCAGCTTCCTTTTTAAAAAGGAAATTCATGATAAGTTTGTTCCTCTAATTGCGATTGCCGCACCAATATTATCTTACATTATTTCCACATTCTCTGAGTCTCTTTTCTTCGGATATCAGTTTGGATACGAATTGCTGATACTTAATGGTTTATTAACAATGTCAGGCCTTTTAGCCTTAATAAAAAGAAAATAGGGTAAACTGTTTCCTCTTTTGAAAAAAATGTTAAAATTTGTGAAAATCATTTCGTATTTTAGTGTACTAAACGTAGCAAAGCCTCGTTGTAACTTATAAACCGCTTGTGAGGAATTTATTTTATATATTCTTTTTTGTCTTTGTTTTGGTTTACATGGAATCATGTGAAGATGAAAAGTATATTTCCTCCACTGAAGTTAAGTTGGCTTTTTCGGTTGATACGGTCATGTTTGACACTATTTTCACGACCATTGGCTCAACAACCCAGCACTTAAAGGTTTATAACCCTTATGACCAATCTTTATTAATCTCTAATATCAGGCTTGCCGGTGGTGATGATTCGAACTTTCGCCTGAATATAAATGGCTTTCCTAATAATGAAATTTCAGATATAGAAATTCCGCCTAGAGATAGCATCTATATTTTTGTTGAAGTAACAATTGATCCGGTGGGGATGAACCTGCCAATTGTAGTTCAGGATTCAATTGAGTTTTCGACCAATGCCAATTTACAGGATATTGATCTTGTTGCTTGGGGGCAAGACGTTGAACTGATCAAGGAAAATATTACATCTTCGACCAATTGGACAAGCGAAAGACCGTATCTGGTTTACTCAAATATTAGAGTTGATAGTAGTGCCATATTGACGATTGATCCTGGTGCTAGGATTTATTTTCATAATGCTACGGGTTTATATGTAAAAGGAAAAGTTATTGCAGAGGGAACCTTGGGGCAACCTATCATCTTTCAGGGCGATAGGCTAGAAGAGGTCTATCAGGATATTCCAGATCAATGGAATGGAGTATTGTTGTTTTCCGGCAGTCACGACAATGTGTTTGATCATGTCGAAATTAAAAATGCAAATATAGGGCTGCAAGTTGGAACTATTGAAAATGAAGGTTTTGCGTCTATATCTCTTGCTAATTCATATATTCACACCCATGCTTATGCCGGAATATTCTCTGTGAAATCTCAAATACATGCATATAATTGTGTAATATCCGATTGTGGTTATTATGCCGCAGCTCTTTTAGTCGGTGGTGAATATGAGTTCTATCATACAACAATAGCTAATTATTGGGGCGGATATTCGAGCCGTACGCGTTCAACATCAGCCCTGATGATTTCTGACAACGTTATTGTCAGCCAATCTGATGGCTCAAGTAAAACATATGTTGGGGATCTTGAAAAGGCCTATTTTGGCAATAGTATTGTTACCGGGAATATCACAACTAAAAACGAACTTGAGTTTTCCAGGGTTGGAGATGTAGCGCTCAATTTTATGTTTGACCACTGCTTGTTACAATTAGCAGATACCTTTAATATTTCAGATACTAGCCATTATGGTGGCATTTTAAAAAGTGTCGATCCAAGATTTATTGACCCATACGACAAAATGGTTTTTAAACTTGACACTTTGAGCCCTGCCAAAGATATTGGTTCTATAGAAATTGGAGATGCTTTCCCTTTTGACATGCTTAATCAAAGTAGGATTAGCGATGTTGCCCCTGATCTTGGTGCCTATGAACGTATTGAAATCACTGAAAATTAGAAAGCTTACGATATTATTTTTTTTATTGTGCCTTTGTCCTGATTTAGAAGCACAGGAACATAATGCGATTCAACAAATAAATCTTCTCTTTTATAATGTTGAGAATTTATTTGATGTGGAAAATGATCCGTTGACCCAAGATGAAGAGTTTTTGCCAGAAGGAGAACGGCACTGGACAAAAAGACGATTGGATGATAAATTAAATAAAATCGCAAAGGTTATTCTTGCTTCTTGTGAATTTAATATACCCGATGTAGTTGGTTTGTGCGAGATTGAAAATCGCAAGGTTTTGGAAGCATTAATAGAAGATACCCCTTTGTCAAATCTCGATTATCGTATTATCCATAAAGATTCACCAGACGAGCGTGGGATTGATGTTGCGTTAATTTATAGGATTGAACAACTTACACCTATTCGATACAATTACATTCCTCTTCTGGATTCAACTGGAAAACCAGATGCAACTCGTGAGATTTTGCATGCCAGTTTCCTTTGTGGTTTAGAGGATACTTTGCATGTCTTTTTTAACCATTGGCCTTCGCGATATAGTGGACAAGCAGAAACAGAACCTTTACGAATACTGGCAGCCCAAACGCTGAAGAAAGAGGTTGAGAGGGTTAATAATCAGGATGAAAATGCAAAAATTGTAATTATGGGAGATTTCAACGACCAACCACAAAATAAAAGTCTGAAAGAGAGTTTAAGAGGCAACCCAGAGAGAGGAGTGGAGTTAGTCAACCTTTCAGCAGCATGGTCTCCATCCGGAACGTTGAAGTATCAACAAAGTTGGCAAATTTTTGATCAGATATTAGTTTCTGACTATTTATTACAACCACAAGGATTGCATACAACTGGAAAAGGAGCAACAATTGTAAGATTGCCTTTCTTGTTTGAAAAAGACACGAAATATAAAGGTTCACGTTTATTTCGAACCTATTTAGGGTATAAGTACAAAGGAGGGTTTAGCGATCATTTGCCTATTCGCTTAAGATTGTGGTTGAATTAGATTTCTCGAGGCTTAAAACCCATTTCCTTCGCTTTTATTAGCATGAATGCATGGGCTTCTTCATAATTATTATGAATTTCCCCTTCAAGAATGGCTTCTTTTATGACATTTTTTATCTCTCCAACTTCACGACAAGGTGTCAGCCCAAAAATATCCATAATTTCCTCACCAGATATTGGAGGCTGGAAGTTGCGAATATGATCACGCTCTTCTAAATCTTTTAGCTTTTGGCGAACTAACTTGAAGTTTTTCATGTAACGCACAACCTTTGTGTGGTTTTTTGAAGTAATGTCAGCTTCACAAAGTGTCATCAAATCATCAATCTCATCACCAGCTTCAAATAATAATCTTCGTATTGCAGAGTCTGTCACTTCGTCTTCTGAAAGAACAATTGGCCGCATGTGTAACGAAACCATTTTTTGAATGTATTTCATCTTCTCATTCATTGGCAATTTTAATCGCCTAAACAGGGAAGGGATCATCTTCTCGCCAACGTGATTGTGAGCATGAAATGTCCATCCTGCATTTTTAACAAACCTTTTTGTTCGCGGTTTTGCAATGTCATGTAATAATGCAGACCACCTTAGCCATAAGTTGTTGGTGTTTGGAGCAATACGATCTAATACCTCAAGCGTATGTATGAAATTATCTTTATGTGCTACTCCGTTTATTTCCTCAATTCCTTTCAGGTTGTTCAATTCTGGGAAAATAAGTTCAAGCAATCCGGTCTTGTCAAGCAATTTAAATCCCATGGAAGGTTTGTCTGCCATGATGATCTTATTCAATTCTTCAATAATTCGCTCTTTGGAAATAATATGAATCCGTTCTCTATTCGCAGATATTGCTTCTAATGTCGATTTTTCTATTGTGAAATTTAGCTGGGTGGCAAACCGAATAGCTCTCATCATGCGCAGGGGATCATCTGAGAATGTAATTCCTGGCTCTAATGGTGTTTTTAAAATTTTATTTTCGAGATCATCAATCCCATTAAAGGGATCAACTAATTCTCCAAAATTCTCCTTATTAAGACATATTGCCAGTGCATTAATCGTAAAATCGCGTCTTTTCTGATCATCATCCAAACTTCCATTTTCTACAACAGGCTTACGCGAATGTGTATCGTATGATTCTTTTCTTGCTCCAACAAACTCAACCTCAATGTCTTTCGACTTTATCATTGCTGTTCCAAAATTCTTGAAAATACTGACGTGTGTTTTGGGACCAAGACGTTTCGCTACTGCTTTTGCCAAATCAATACCACTCCCCAATGTAACAATGTCGATATCCTTAGAGTTTCGTTTTAACAATAGGTCTCTGACAAAACCGCCTATGACATAACAAGCTTGTCCTTGCCTATCGGCTTCTTCAGAAATGATCGTGAATATTGAGTGATTTAAATGCTCTTTCATGTATCTATAATTGAGTTCTAAACGTTTTAAATGGTATTATTATGACAATTTGTTTAAAACCGTGACAAAATTACAATTATTTCGGAATCAAGGTGACGGGATAAGCGTATAAATTCAATGGCACGGTAGTTGATATTTAGGTATCGAATAATATACATACGTACATTAATTAAAAATTGAACTATGTTAGAACATTTAACGAAAGAAACATTCAAGAAGAAAGTTTTCAATTTTGAACAAAATAAAGATTGGAAATATGAAGGTGACAAACCATGTATGATTGATTTTTATGCAGACTGGTGTGGTCCATGTAAAATGGTTGCACCGGTTCTTGAGGAACTACAAAAGGAATATGGTGATGCTCTTAATATTTATAAAGTAGATACTGAAGATCAAAAAGAATTGGCTGCAATGTTTGGAATCCAGAGTATTCCTTCATTATTATTTGTTCCGGTAGAAGGACAGCCTCAGATGTCTATGGGAGCCTTACCAAAGGATTCTTTTGAGCAGGCAATAGCTGAAGTGTTAAAGGTTGAAAAGCCTGCGAATTAATAGTGTTTTTAAGAGAGATAGAGTCTGATCAGAAGATATCCAGAATCTTTTCTAACTGAATTCCTCGAGAACCTTTAATCAGAATTAAGTTGTTCTCGAGGGTATTTTGTTGAGAGAGGTATGCATGAAGAAGTTCGATTCTGTCGAACTTCTTTATTGTATTATCTACATCAACAGAGGAGAAGCATTCTCCAATCAGATATGCTTTGTTGTATGTCCCTGATTTTATGAAGTTTGCAATTTTTTGGTGTTCTTCCAAGGAATGTACTCCTAGCTCAAGCATGTCCCCTAAGATGAGTGTTTTTAAGGGGTGTTTTATGCTTGCGAAATTCTTTAATGCTTCCAACATACTCGTTGGATTTGCATTGTAAGCATCCATAATAATTTGGTTGCTGCCCTTTTTTATTAGTTGAGATCTATTATTGCTGGGTTGATAAGTCTCTATTGCCTTTTGAATATTTAAAGGGTCAACAGAGAAATACATTCCAACACTAGCCGCGGCAAGTAAATTTTCATAATTGTAGCTGCCAATCAATTTAGATTTAATATATAGCCAACCTTTTGGGAACAACACTCTTACTGTAAGAGATAATGTTGAGTCTTCGATTTTACCATGAAGTTGGGCATCTTCGTTGGCACCATAACTAAATTGCTCAAGCATTTCTGCTTGTTTTAGAAGCAAGGGGTTGTCGGAATTAATAAAGCAACTTCCTTTGTTATTCCTCAAGTAGTCGTATAATTCTGTTTTTGTTTTAATGACGCCTTCAAAGGAGCCAAATCCTTCTAGGTGAGCTTTCCCAATATTAGTTACAATTCCATAGTTTGGTTCAGCTATTTCGCAAAGAGATGCGATTTCTCCAGGATGATTTGCCCCCATTTCGACAATTGCAATTTCTGTCTGAGTTGTCATGCTCAACAACGTGAGAGGCACTCCAATATGGTTGTTAAGATTACCCTGAGTAAAGGTCACCTTATATTTTTGTAGGAGAACAGATGCAATTAACTCTTTGGTTGTTGTTTTTCCATTTGTGCCGGTTATAGCTAAGACCGTTGTCTTTAGCTGTTTTCGATGGTAGTTGGCTAATAATTGTAGGCTATGCAATACATCATCAACTAAAATAGTATGTGGGTTTTGGGCGTATTTTGGATTATCAATTACAGCATAAGCTGCACCCTCTTCTATGGCGGCTAGTGCGAATTTATTACCATCAAAATTCTGCCCTTTTAAAGCAAAAAATATACTTCCTTCTGGTATTTTTCGGCTATCTGTTGTAATAACCGGATGTTTTATAAATAATGAATATAGTAGTGTTGTGTCCATAATCGTGATAAAAAAGAAAACCCCATTCTTTCAAATGAGGTTCTTTCAAATAATATTTTTAACGCTTAAAATCCACCTGGACTTCCGACTTGTGTCATTGCACACCGGAATCCAAGATCATTAGCAGCATCTGTCTCTTCCATGTATCTACGAGTTCCCGGAACTAGCCAGTATGGACGATCTTTCCAAGATCCTCCTTTAAAAACGCGGACATTGTCAGTAATAAGTGAAGTGAATTGGCCACTTTCTTCAGATTTTATGTACATATCATCCGTTGATAAGTTGTCTTTTTCAATTGTCCAATCTGATCCTTCAATGATCTGTGACATATAATCTCCATCTTGATAATTTTTATAATCAGCAATGGTGTCAACAATCAATTCTCCATATTCATTACGTAATAAATTTCCATCATTGTCCCTTCTATATTGAGTGAATATGTTTCCTCGGAAAGGTTGGAATTCAGCTACGTCCGATTGTGATGTTGAACGATAGATGTCTGCGACCCATTCATTTACATTTCCTGCCATACAATACAAGCCATAGTCATTCGGATTGTAAGAGTCAACAGGTGCAGTAATGTCTGCATTATCATTCAAAGCTCCAGCCATTCCCATTAAATCTCCTCGTCCACGTGTGAAGTTGGCCATCATTTGTCCACGTTCTTTTTTCGAGTCATTTCGTAAGTAAGTTCCTGACCAGGGATATAATTTGCGCTCTGACAATAATTCACCTTCAGCGTTTTCCACTAATCCATATGCTGCATATTCCCATTCTGCTTCAGTTGGAAGTCTGTAGCTTGGTAGGAGCAACCCATCTTCCCATTGTAAATGTCTGGCATTACCAGCTGCATCTTCCACGGGGCTTTCACCTTCGTTCCCTTGATACAAACCTGCTAGATAGCTGTCAGTTGTAAATACATTCTGCCCCCCTTGTGTATTATCGTGTAGTAAGACGCCCTTGTTTATTAATATTTGCTCATTAACTCTGTCTGTTCTCCAGCTACAAAATTGGGTTGCTTGAACCCAGCTAACACCAACAACCGGATAGTTGCTATAAGCAGGATGCCTAAGGTAGTTCATTATGTATGGTTCATTGTAGGCTAACTCTTCTCTCCAAACTAATGTGTCGGGCAAAGCAGCTTCGTACTTTTCTGGACTGGTGGGATAAACACGTTGCAACCAAAATAAGTATTCGCGATAGTCAACGTTAGAAACTTCTGTTTCATCCATATAAAAAGAAGCAACAGTAACTCTCCTTGGTTCATTGTCCCAGTTGTACATAACGTCCTGTTCGACGCGACCCATGGTAAAAGTTCCACCTTCGATAAATTTCAATCCGGGGCCTGCAAATTGCTGGTAGTCAGCGTCTGATTGGAATCCCCCATTTTCTGGATCATTATAATTCCATCCTGTTGTTTTGGAACTTCCTCCTTTACTTCCGAAGCCTCCACCATTTTTGTTGAATAATCCACAGCCTGCAAAAAGCACAGACAAACCAAAAAATATTATGGTTTTAAATTTCATCTTATACGTATTTTCAGTTTGGTTTTAACAATCACAAATATAACTAAATTGTTCAATTCTTATTGTTCGACTAATATAACTTTTTATTCTAAATTATTTAATAGCTGATTATTTTTTATGTTTTAAGAGTTATTATGCTTGGATATTTATTTCCTTAGTACTATTGTTTATATAATATTATGAATTTATACTCGTTTCTTTTTTGTTTTAATCTTTGATGTATGGGGAAGTATGTACTTGTTGTTTTTTTTGTTGTCCTTTTTTGTAAACTTGATGCACAGGTCTACCATCGGGAAATAGATTGGGCTGAGCAGGAGGATTCTGAACAAATGTTTTCTAGTTCCTATTCCTGGGCAACGTTTACTGAGGGTGGCTTGCCAATATATACTGCTTCTATTGCATTGTCTGGTTCTAACCAACAAATTCAACTTACGAATCTTGAATTTGAGGATTTGGATGGAGGACTTCTCAATCACAATCTTTCAGTATCAGAAGAGTTGGATTTGAAAATAAGCTATTCGAATTCAGGAGAAAATCCTGCAGCATGGATTGAGTTTGTCCCAATTATATCTTCAGATTCAGGGGTGCATAAATTGATGTCTTTCGATATTGAAATTTTGAGTTTTAAAAGAGGAATCGCTAAAAGTCAAAAAGAGTGGAGATTATCGTCAGTCTTGTCTAGTGGGAATTGGGTGAAATTGCAAACAACACAAAAGGGGATTTATAAAATAACATATGGTCAATTGGAGGACTGGGGGTTTTCTGTTCCGGCACAAGTCAACCTATATGGGAATGGTGGTTACATGCTACCCAAAATGAATGACGATTATTACCCGGATGACTTGGTTCAAAACAGGATTTGGCATGGAAAAGATAGAAACAATGACGGTTGCATTTTTTTCTATTCAACAGGAACTGTAAAATGGACATTTGACAGTGATTCAGGTTTGTTTAAGCATGAGCTAAATGATTATTCAGACTATGCTTACTATTATTTAAGTGATCAGGGAGAGTCTAGTTTGATTGAAGTTCAGGACGAAGAGCTTTCTCCTTATAGTCACAATACTTCCAGTTATAGTGACTATTTACTTTATGAAGACGAAAGTGAAAATCTGCTTATGTCGGGACGTAAATGGTTTGGTGAAGAATTTCCAAATAGCAAATCTGAAGATTATAGTTTTTCAGTTCCCAATATTGATCAATCTTCTCCAATAGATGTATACATAGAAGCTGCAGGTCATTCCGAATCAACATCTAGATTTAAAATTTTAGTTGATGGGATTGAAGCAGCCGAAATTGGCTTTCAGGCTGTTGATGTTGCAAGTGCAATAGCTCTTTTTGCATCGACGAATAGTTCGTCATTTAATATTGATGATCCGAATGAGAATTTTGAAATAGAATTAAAATATCTCGCATCAAACTCATCTTCATCTGGTTGGCTGGATTATATTGAGATGAATCTAAGGCGGAATATAGTAGTCGACAATTCAGAGCTAATCTTTCGTGATGAGAGAAGTGTTGGCCCAGACAACGTTACTCAGTTCAATCTGACTGTCACCAGTGATGATTTACAGGTCTGGGATGTTACTGATTATACTAATCCACAATCAATCTCCTATAGTATTGCGGAAAACCTAGCTCAGTTCAAGGTGCGAACTGACTCTTTGCGTGAATTTGTCGCGTTTTACCCAACTGGCGATTTTCCAGAGCCGGAAAGGGTTGGAAATATTGCCACTCAGAATCTTCATCAGGCAAATGTTCCTGAAATGATAATTATTTCACATCCCGATTTTTTGTTGAGTGCGAATTCGTTAGCGAATTTCCATCAAGCATATGATCAAATGGACGTTTCTGTTGTTCCGATAACATCGATTTATAATGAGTTTTCAGGAGGGTTGCCTGATGTTTCAGGTATTCGGAATTATCTAAGGATGTGTTATGACCGAACAAATGCAGATGATGGGAATCTAAAATATGTGCTTTTGTTTGGTGATGGGAGTTATGATAATAAAGACATATTAGGCTTCGGTTTAAATTTCATCCCAACTTATCAGTCTGAAAACTCTCTTCTGCCTACTTCGTCTTTTGTAACCGATGATTTTTTTGTTTTGTTAGATGAGGGAGAGGGTGAATACCAAGGGCTAATTGATCTTGGTATTGGGCGGATTCCTGCGAAAACTACGACTGAGGCAGAAATCGTTGTTCAAAAAATAAAGAATTATACATCTTCTAGTTCGTTAGGAAGCTGGAGAAATGTAATTAGTTTCATCGGCGATGATGAGGATTCTAATAGGCACGTGAGTCAGGCAGAAGCATTAGCTGATGATGTGAATAGTACGAACCCGGCCTTTTTTACTGATAAAATTTATTTTGATGCATATCAGGAACAATCTACTCCGGGGGGAGACAAATATCCGGATGTAAATACTGCAATTTCCAACCGGGTGAAAAACGGAGCCTTAATTCTAAATTATACAGGTCATGCAAATGAAACTGCTTTGGCTGCAGAAAAAATTCTTGAAACAAATGATATTGATAATTGGACTAATTACAACAAACTGCCCATTTTTATTACTGCGACATGCGAGTTCAGCCGTTTTGATGCAGACGAAAATTCGGGAGGTGAACATATTCTCTTTAATGCAAACGGAGGAGGAATTGGATTGTTCAGCACTACGCGAGTTGTGTATTCGATCCCAAACTTTATCCTAAATCAGGAATTCTACAGACATATCTTTAGTCAGGATGAAAATGGAGAAAATCTTCGAATGGGGGATGTGTTGAAACGCACAAAAAATGGCATTAGTACCGGCATTAATAAACGAAATTTCACGTTGTTGGCTGACCCCGCGCTTAGCCTGTCTTTTCCCAAGTATCAGGTTGTAACTGAAACCATAAATGGGAGCATTGTCGGAGAACAAACAGATACACTGAAGGCTTTGTCGACAGTTGTTGTAACCGGAAAAATTACTGACCATCTGGGGAATACATTAACTGATTTTGATGGAGAAATTATTCCCATTGTATATGACAAACAAGATACTGTCAAGACTTTGGGGAATGGCGGGGAGACTCCTTTCCAGTATAAAATACAAAGTAATATTATCTACAAAGGTATTACAACTGTGTCTTCAGGTGAGTTTGAATTTTCATTTTTTGTACCAAAAGACATTTCCTATGCTGTGGCTCCCGGTAAAATTGTTTATTACGCCAATAATGGAGTGGATGATGCGAATGGATACACAACGGATTTTTTAATTGGAGATTTTTCAGAAAATACAATTAATGATATTGCAGGTCCAACGGTTGATGTCTATTTAAATAATGAAGATTTTCAGTCAGGAGATGAAGTTGGTAAGAATCCGATTCTTTATGCGGTTATTGATGATGACACAGGAATAAACACCGTTGGTACAGGAATTGGGCACGATATTACTGCCGTTATTGATGATGATTATAGCAATATAATCGTATTGAATGACTATTATTTATCAGATCTGGATAGTTATACATCCGGGTCAATCATCTTCCCTTTAAATGATATTGAAGTTGGAGAACACACAGTAAAGATTAAAGTGTGGGATGTCTTGAATAATTCTTCAGAAAAAGAAATTACGTTCAGAATAACAAACAGGTTAGAGATTGAAGAGGTAATTTGTTATCCTAATCCTGTGTCAGAATATACAAATATACAGTTCACGCATAATCGTCCTGGCGAAAGTTTTGATGCGCGTGTAGAAATATTTGATTTTTCTGGAAGTTTAATTGATGTGATTGCTGAAAGGCTAATTTCCAATGGAAATGAAAGCATTCCTCTTCTTTGGGAAGTAAGTAAAAGTCAGGTTCTCGTGCGGAGTGGTGCCTATTTATATCGAATTATTATTGATGCTGACGATGGAAGTACTGCAAACAAAACAGGGAGGATGATTATTTCAAGGTATTAAGGCGCATAATTTTTATTTCTTTTTTGCGTTCTCAATTTTAGTTTCTGATTTATGGAAACAAAAGTACAATAACTATATTTGCAAACTATTTATTGAAACCTAGATAACATGAAACAACTCATTGCGATAACCGCAACATTCTTTATTTTGAGTTTAAACGCTCTCTATTCTTCTGCGCAAACATCTACCACAGGAGCCAATACAATTTCAACAGGAGTCCCTTTTCTTTCAATTGCCCCAGACTCGAGAGCTGGTGCAATGGGTGATGCAGGTGTGGCAACATCGCCTGATATGAACTCCCAGCATTGGAATCCTGCAAAATATGCTTTTATCGAGAGCGAAATGGGAGTTGGGTTGTCATATACTCCATGGTTGAGGAATCTAATTGGTGACATTAACCTTGCCTATCTTGTTGGATATAAAAAACTGGATGATATGCAGACGATAAGTGCATCATTGCGCTATTTCGCATTGGGCGATGTTACATTCATGGATGATTTTGGGAATTACCAAGGATTACAAAGTCCAAATGAGTTTGCTTTGGATGTTGGCTATACAAGGCAATTGTCTGAAGTGTTTTCTGGTTCGGTTGCATTACGTTATATCCGGTCAGATCTTACCGGAGGTCAACTTATAAATGGTGTTGAATCGCACGCAGGAACTTCTTACGCTGCTGATATTGCGTTTTATTATCGAAATGAAATGCGCATTAATCGTAAAGAGTCCGTAATCACCTCAGGGATAAATATTTCCAATATTGGGGCTAAGATTTCATATACGGATGGTGCCACAAAAGACTTCATTCCTACCAACCTTCGTTTGGGTGTTGGATACGAAACCGAAATCGACAATTATAACTCCATTTCATTTAATGTTGATATTAATAAACTATTAGTACCAACACCAAATATTGATTCAATTACTTCTACAGGAGTGATTGTTGGTGGTGGATTTAGTGAGGATAAATCAGTTATTGCCGGAATCTTTAGCTCATTCGGAGATGCTCCCGGAGGGCTGAAAGAGGAATTGCAGGAAGTTAATCTATCACTCGGTGTTGAATACTGGTACAACAATCAATTTGCTCTTCGTGCTGGTTATTTTTATGAGCACGAGAATAAGGGTAATCGTAAGTTTATTACTGCAGGAGCCGGGTTGAAATTAAATGTTTTCACACTTGATTTTTCATATCTTGTGCCAACAGTAAGGAATCATCCGCTTGAAAATACATTGCGGTTTTCATTGTCTTTTGATTTTGATGCATTTAGTAATCAACGATAATATATGATAATTCGAACAGGTTTCGGATATGATGTACACCGCCTTGCCGAAGGAGAAACTCTTTGGTTAGGCGGTGTTCTGGTTCCACACACGAAAGGAACTGTTGCTCACTCTGATGGTGATGTGCTAATACATGCCTTGTGTGACGCTTTATTGGGAGCTGCAAAGTTGCGAGACATTGGAACTCATTTTCCGGATACTTCAGACGTATTTAAGAATATTGACAGTAAAATTCTGTTGCGGAAAACAAAGGAATTGATTGAGGGGAAAGGATATTCTATCGGCAATATCGATATGACAATTGCTGCTCAAAAACCCAAGTTGAAGGATTACATTCCTTTAATGGAAGAAAAATTAGCTGATGTGCTAGAGGTCGACGTCGATGCGGTATCTGTGAAAGCGACAACCACCGAGAAATTAGGAATGGAAGGTAGGGAAGAAGGTATTTCGGCTTATGCGATTGTTTTAATTCAAAAAGAAAATTAGAATGAAAAAAACATTGGTCATTGGAGCAAGTGAAAAACCTGACCGTTATTCCAATAAAGCTATCCGTGCACTAAAAACAAATGGGCATGAAGTTATTGCCCTTGCAAAACGAAGAGGAACGGTTGACGGAGTTCGTTTTGAAACGGATTTGAGGGATTTTAATGGAATTGACACTGTTACTTTGTATGTCGGTCCTCAAAATCAAAAGGAGTATTTTGATTACATCATTCAGCTAAATCCCAAACGTGTAATTTTTAATCCAGGTACAGAAAACGATGAGTTTAGGGATAAGCTTATACAAGCCGGTATTCAGCCGGAGTATGCCTGTACGTTGGTTTTATTGAGTATTGGAGCCTACTAATGTTCAGAGAAATAACCTCCATAGATGATTTCCAGCAGTTCCTTTCAGAAGAGGCAGCTGTATTGGCTTATTTTTCAACCGATGAATGCAATGTGTGTAAGGTGCTTAGACCAAAAGTTGAAAATCTTATCGATCACCATTTCTCCAAAATAAAAGGAATCTATATCAATTCAAATTTGGTGCCTGAAGTTGCTGCGCAAAACCGAATTTTTACTGCTCCCACAATACTTGTTTTCTTTGACGGAAAAGAATTTTTACGAAAAAGTAGAAGCTTTGGAATAGATGAGCTCCGGAGTGAAATATCCAGACCTTATCTCCTCATGTTTTCCTGAATATCTTTTGTTAGAAAAATAAATAAGACTAGATTTAGCTCAACTTAAAGATATATTTTGAAAGGGTTTCTCTATAAATTAATGATGATATCTGTCTTGCTATTTTCAGCAACTGGCAGTAATGGACAGTCTGCCAGAATTGATAGCATTAAAGCACTTATTTCTCTTTCTAAAGGAGAAAGCTTGGCAAAAAGTTACCTCGACCTATCTCATGAATATATGTATATTTCTCCAGCAAAAGTTATTGAATATGCGGAGCAGGCATTTGTTATTATCGCTGATAAGAAGAATGAAGAATTGGAATGTTATGCTAATTTATTGTTAGGTGCCGGCCATTTATTATCAGGGGATTTTGAGGTAGCTAAAAATTACACTGAGATTGGTCTTAATATGGCCAGAAAGAATGATAATAAGGATTATATATGTGGAGGGCTGATCTCTTTAGGGGCTTATTATATGAATGTTGGGGAATACTCTCAGGCTATTGGTCTTTTAGAGGAAGCAATTGAAATAGCTCAGTTAGCGGGGCTTGATGCTCGTGTTGCAACAGCAAAGCTCAATCTTGGTTCTATTCAAACAAATATTGGCAAAAGAACAGAAGGTTTAAAGTCATTAATGGAATCTCTTGAATATTTTGAGAATACCGGTAATACCAAAATAATTGCAAGAATTTACAATAATATTGCTGTTAATTATCATGCTTGGGAGGATTATGACGAAGCACTCGGATATTACAATAAAACATTAGAGTCTTACAAAACGATAAATGATTCAATTGGGTTGGCAACTGTGTGCAACAATATTGGAGAAATATACAAAGACAAAAAAGAATATACCAAAGCACTTGGTTATTACGAAGAAGCCATAAATATTGCCGATAGAATTGATGCAGGAGATTTGTATAGGGCGTATGGTTGGGTTGGACTTGCTGAGACATACATGTATCTTCATGATGATGACCGAGCAAGCGAAAATGCAACATTGGCTTTAGATGTTTTTGAAGAGGTAGATATGCAAGAAGGAATTGCAAATGCAAAATTCATTATTGCATCCATCCGTTTTAATGAGGCAGAACCCGAGCGAGCTTTGCTTTTAGCCGATGAAGTTTTAAAGATTTCTAAGAGGATTGGACTAATTGACCTTGAGCAAAAAGCATATGAGCTTAATTCTCGCATTTTCAGCCAGCAAGGGGAATATAAAAAAGCATTAGAGTCCTTAAATCAATATATTCAGGTATCCAGAACGTTGTTGTCGAATAGGCGAAATGAAGAGTTGGCGCATCTCCGTTCAGAGTTTGATCTTTCGGTTAAAGAACGAGAGATTGAATTACTCCAAAAAAACAATCAAATAAAAGATCTGGAAATAAAGCGAAAAACCACTCAAACCCATTTTCTATATCTAACAATAATATTGTTGGTTCTTGTTTTTGCGGTTATGGCTAATTACGTTAATTCTCGGAGGAAGGCAATCGATCTTGTGCAGCAAAAAAACAGTCAGATTAAGGATCAGCATGACGAACTTATAAAGGTTAATGAGACTAAGGATAAGTTTCTTTCAATAATTGGTCATGATTTGAGAAATCCAATTGGAGCTTTCAAGGATGTTGTTAGCCAGTTGGCAGATTTCCCTAAGATGTTCTCCGATGAGTTAAGGCAGCAAATTATTAGTGAGTTGCGTGATGAGGCCGAAGGAACCTATTTTCTGCTTGACAACTTATTGTCTTGGGCTAGAAGCCAGAAAAACAATATCCACTATAAATTAGAAAAACAGGATGTTAAAATACTTGTCAAGAATAACATGCTTCTAAATTCTCGATTTTCAGAAAGCAAGCAAATTATACTTCAGTCTGAAGTAGAGGATCATCTATTTATACATGCTGATCATCATATGGTAAACTTGATCCTACGAAACTTAATCTCAAATGCGATAAAATTTACCAACGAAAATGGAGAAGTTGTCATATCGTCAAAAGTGAAAGGAGAGAATGTTGAAATTTCAGTAACAGACACAGGTATTGGAATTCCTAGCGATGTGCTACCTAAACTTTTTCAAAACACCAGTCATATTTCAACATATGGGACAAATCATGAGAAGGGCTCAGGACTAGGGTTGCTCCTATGTAAGGAGTTTGTTGAAATCAATGGAGGAAAGATTTGGGTTGAGTCAAAACTTGGTGAGGGGACAACTTTCACTGTTTCCTTTAAGAAATACTCAAATAGTATTTAAGTAAATCAAAGACGATTCTTTTTAGTTTTTCTTCACCTTTTCATGAATACTGTCTAGCGATAAAATCATGGTGCTCCCCGAAAAAAATGGATATCTTTATCCAGATTTTGCAACCTTTACAAGGTAAAATACTGTCATTGAAATAAAGTTTAATAGATATGAAAAAGACTTGGATTATTTTAGCGATTATCGCAGTTGTTATTGTTGTGATGTATTCATCAGTTAAAGGAACCTACAATTCGATGGTTACGAAAGATGAATCCGTTTCTGCCAGTTGGGCTCAAGTTGAAAACGTTTATCAGCGTCGTGCTGATCTGATCCCCAATTTGGTAAATACAGTTAAAGGATATGCATCGCATGAGCAGGAGACTTTCACTGCTGTTATTGAAGCTCGGTCAAAAGCCACTTCCGTAAATATTGATGCGAACAATATGACGCCTCAGATGCTTGAGCAATTTCAGGAAGCACAGGCAGGTTTAAGTTCGGCACTGAGCCGCTTGATGGTTGTTGTGGAGCAATATCCTGACCTAAAGGCTAATCAAAATTTCCTCGATTTGCAGGCTCAATTAGAAGGTACCGAAAATCGAATTGCAGTTGAACGTCGTAAGTTTAACGAGAGTGCACAATCGTTCAATACTTTCATTCGTCAATTCCCTAAAAACATTTATGCGAATATATTTGGCTTCGAAAAGAAAAATTACTTTGAAGCTGAAAGTGGTGCAGAGAATGCCCCAGAAGTAAATTTCTAATAAAACAGATTAACTATGTCGATATATAATTTTTTCAATAAAGAAGAAAAAGTAAAAATTACTGAGGCAATAAAAGCCGCAGAACTAAATACATCTGGAGAAGTGCGTGTTCATGTGGAGGGCAGGTGTAAGGAAGACGATGTGCTGGATTGTGCTGCATATTGGTTTGAACAATTAAAGATGCATGAAACAGCTTCGCGAAATGGGGTTTTGTTTTATCTGGCTGTTACAGACCATAAATTTGCCATTCTTGGTGATGCAGGTATAAATGCCAAAGTGCCAGAACATTTTTGGGAAAAAATTAAAGACCACATGTCTGATAAATTCCAGAACGGAAATTTTGCAGCCGGTCTGGCAGAAGGAATAATAATGGCGGGAGAACAGTTAAAAACCCACTTCCCATATCAGAAAGATGACGTAAACGAACTCTCAGATGAGATCTCATTTGGGAAAAAATAAAGAAAATGACCAGAAATTTTTTATTCATAATAATCCTATTTCTATCTGTCGGAACATTTGCGCAGGAAATACCTGACCGCCCAAGTCCAGCTCGACTGGTAAATGATTTTGCAAACGTATTAACGGAAGGACAAACAAACCAACTGGAGTCTAATTTGAGCTCTTATGCACGACAAACATCTACACAGATAGTGATTGTCACGGTGGAGTCACTTGATGGCTATGATAGCTCTGATTATGCTTTTCAATTGGGGGAGAAGTGGGGCATTGGGCAGGCAGGTAAAGACAATGGAGTTGTTGTTCTTTTTAAACCAAAAACAGCGACTGGGAGTGGGCAAGTCTTTGTTGCTATTGGCTATGGTTTGGAGGGTGTTATTCCAGATGCAATAGCTAACCGAAATATTGTCAATAACGAGATGATACCACACTTTCAAAATAATGATATTTACGGAGGTTTTGTGAGTGGGACGCAGGTAATAATGGATCTTGCAGCAGGGGAATATACCGCAGATCAATATGTGCAAAAAACCAGTGGTGGAACAGGGAAATCTGGGGTTGCAATCTTCCTGTTCATCCTGTTTTTCGTTATTATTCCAATATTCCGTGGGCGTAGTCGCAGGTATTACTCAAGTGGAGGGAATTTGCCATTTTGGTTGTTAATGGGTGGCATGATGAACTCAGGACACGGTCGAGGTGGTTCGTGGGGTAATTTCTCGGGTGGCAGCGGAAGCTTTGGGGGCAGTGGCGGTTTTGGTGGATTCGGCGGTGGCGGATTTGGCGGCGGCGGAGCTGGCGGTAGTTGGTAAGCTGATTCGCATTTTATCCACAAAAAAAGAGGAGCACTTTATAAAGTGTTCCTCTTTTTTGTGGGCGGTGAGGGATTCGAACCCCCGACCCTCTGGGTGTAAACCAGATGCTCTGAACCAACTGAGCTAACCGCCCTTTTTGTTTTGAACGTTACCGTTTTTCTGGTAAGGCGATGCAAATATATACCCTTTTTTCTTCCTTCCAAAAGAAACGATGAATATTTTTAAGAAAAAAAATCGGCCACAACAAATGTACTTCCACCAATTAGAATGAGATCATTTTTTTTAGCATTTTGAAGCGCTTCATTCACAGCATCTTTTACGTTTTTTATCACCTTCCCTTTAAGTCCGGAGGCCTCCGCTTTTTCTTTTAAAATTTCTGCATCAAGTGCCCTTGGAATATTGGCTTGGGTAAAGTAATAATGGCCTTCATGAGGAAATAGAGATAAAACAGGGGCAATATTTTTATCATCAACCATGCCCAATACAACATGGAGGTTCTTCCAAGCAGTATTCCGGATCTGTTCAACTACCATTTTTATTCCGGCAACATTATGTCCGGTGTCGCAAACTACCAGTGGGTTATTTCCCACAATTTCCCAACGGCCTCGTAATCCGGTGTTATTTTTAACGTTTGCAATTCCTTGGTAAATATGTTCTTGTTTAATGCTCCAGTTCTGGTTTTGTAAAATCTCAATTGCCTTTAATACACCGCCAATATTTTTCTTTTGGTATATTCCCATAAGATCTGTTTTTAAATCAGGGAAAGCTGGTTTGTGGCTTTTATTGAAGTTAAAAAGTTGTTGTCCACCGGGTAGAAGCATGGAATAAGCTGCATCATATTCTTGATCTGCGAAGAAAATCGGACTTTCGTTTAATGATGCTTTTTTTTCAAAAACCTGATTGTATTTCTCATCACTTTCTGAAATAACAACTGGCACTTTGGGCTTAATAATTCCTGCCTTTTCAGCAGCGATCAAGGATATAGAGTTTCCCAAAAGGGCTGTGTGGTCGAGGCTTATGTTTGTAATTAAAGAAAGTTCGGGTGTTATTATGTTTGTTGAATCTAAACGTCCGCCCAGACCGACCTCAATTACGGCAACCTCAACTTTTTCATGCTTAAAATATTCAAAAGCCATAGCAACAGTTACCTCAAAAAATGAAGGTTCCAGGTTCGCCCTTTCATTTAATGTCTGAAATTTTTCAACAAAGTCAATGACGTAATCTTCTGATATCACTTCTCCGTTTACCCGAATCCTCTCCCTAAAATCAATCAAATGTGGAGAAGTATAAAGCCCCACTTTGTAACCTGCTTCTTGCAAAACTGAGGCTAGTATGTGAGAGGCCGATCCTTTACCATTCGTGCCTGCAATATGGATGGACTTAAAATAGTGATGTGGATGTTCGTACAGTTCATCTAAAAATAGAGTATTGCCCAAGGTGTTTTTATAGGCAATTGTACCCGAGCGTTGATACATGGGGAGCTGGCTGAACAAATAATCTAATATTTCCTGATAGCTTTTCATTCACATTCAAATAGTTACTTTGTCTATCTTTAACAAACAATAGCAAGTTTTTATTTTTTAACGATTCTGTAACTTCCAATCTGCTCTTTTTTTCTACATTTAAACAACGTCTAAAGAGAACTACTATGACAGAACGGAAACCTACAAAGATCTTTGTGTTGGATACAAATGTGATCCTGCACGACCATAACTGTATTTATCAGTTCAAAGATAATGATATAGTGCTTCCAATTACTGTTTTGGAAGAACTTGATAAATTTAAAAAAGGAAATGACCAGATAAATTTTCAAGCACGAGAGTTTGTTAGGAAGCTGGATGAGATTGTTGGCGAGAAGTCTTTTGATGGAGGGATTAAACTGAGTGAAACACTAGGGAAGCTAATCATCTCAACTGGAAAACCTTTCTCGGACAAGTTGAAACAATCATTTAAGGAAGATATTCCGGATCATCGCATTCTAGCGATTGCAGACTACATTACAAAAGAAAATAAAGACCGTCTAACAATTCTTGTAACAAAGGATATTAATTTGCGCATGAAGGCGAAATCCTTAGGTATTCTTTCAGAAGATTACGAGAATGATAAGATTAAGGATCCTCAGCTTTTTGAAAAATCGATAACTGAAGTAGATGGTTTTGATGACCAGTTGATAGATGTCCTTTATCATGAAGGCTTTTTCTCATTTGCCGATTCTAAGTTTGAAAGAAAGCCCAATGCGAATGATTATTTTATTTTAAAAGGGAGTAAATCCAGCGTGTTGGGAAGGTATGATAACTCTACCGACAAGGTTGTGAGAGTTGAGAAGAAGGCAGCTTATGGAATTAAACCCAGAAATGCGGAGCAAACTTTTAGTTTAAGTTCTCTGCTTGATCCCGATATAAAACTAGTTTCGCTTACGGGAAAGGCTGGTACCGGGAAGACCCTTTTAGCTTTGGCTGCTGCTTTGGAACAAAACCAGTTATACGAACAGATTTTGCTTGCTCGCCCTATCGTGGCACTTAGTAATCGAGATCTTGGTTATCTGCCTGGCGATGCAGAGGAAAAAATTAGTCCCTATATGCAGCCCTTGTTTGATAATCTTACTGTTATTAAGCACGCATTTAACCCTCGGAGTCAGGAGTATCAAAAAATTGATGAATTACTTAAAGAGCAAAGGTTGATTATTACGCCATTGGCATATATTCGAGGGCGAAGCTTGTCGAATTCATTTTTCATTGTAGATGAAGCTCAAAATCTTACTCCACATGAAATTAAAACTATTATTACCCGAGCTGGTGAAGGGACTAAAATGGTTTTTACTGGAGATATGCAGCAGATTGATTCTCCTTATCTTGATATGAAATCAAATGGATTAGCATATATGACAGATAAGATGCGCCAGCAAGAACTGTTTTCTCATGTCAATTTGATAAAAGGAGAACGAAGTTATTTAGCAGAACTTGCAAGTGATTTATTATAGCTGATTATTCTGGTTGTTTGTTCAGCAAATGGCTCATTAAATTGAACAATCGTGGAGAATGTCTGTTTTGTTGTTTGTTAAGTTATTGACAATATGTGGGATACGGATTAAGCTTAACTGTTTAAAGGAAAAAGTATAACCCCAAATAAATTAGATATGAAAAAGAATATGGGAATGACTGATCGTGTAATTCGCGCAATTGTTGCAATTGTTATTGGTATTTTATATTACACAGGAATTATTTCAGGTACACTTGGAATTGTATTGCTGGTTTTGGCTTGTGTATTTTTACTAACCAGTTTTATTAGTTTTTGTCCATTGTATATCCCATTAGGGCTTAATACTTGTCCTCATAAAAATATTGAAGAGAAATAGTTTTGTTTGTTAGTTAGTTTTTTTTGAATTAAAGAGAAAGGGTCTAATCGTTATGGTTAGATCCTTTTTTGTAGTTTAACCCAGACTCATTAATATCTAATTGAATATTGGGTTCTTCCAAAAATTGACATTTGAATTTGTCGCGTCTTTTCCAGAGTACCCCAATTTTCGTAGTGATCATAAGAAATGTTCGGCTCCGATATGGTTTTTATGAATATAATATTTATATTAACAGTATGGGATTATGGGGAAATATGCCAGAGTCTTTTTTTATTGGCAATAAATGCATGTTAATTAACGATTAAGCCCTTTGATTATGAGAACAAAACTAATTTTACTTTGCGTATTATTTATTTCTTTTTTTGCGATAGATGATTTATGTGCGCAAGATATCAATACAAAATTTGGGAAAGTAAGTATCGAGGAATTGAAACAGGATGTTTGTCCAATTGACTCCTCAGCTCATGCTTATTTTTTATTTGACATAGGGGAAACGACATTTGAATATGCAACCAGACTAATTCGTGATTCGGATTCTCAAAGTAGTCAAAAAGGATTCCAACTAATATTCAATAGGCATTTACGCATTAAGATACTTGATAGTGAAGCTTTTTCTTGGGCCGATTTTTTCATTAAGTTGTATAAAAACAATTCAGATGAAGAAAAATTATTAAATGTAAAAGCAAATACGTACACCTTAGAGGGGAACAAAATAATTAAAACAAAATTTTCATCTAAAGACATTTTTCAGGAAGAAACAAGTGAGAATATTGAGACTGCAAAATTTGCGTTGCCAAATGTGCAAGAAGGATGTGTTATAGAGGTTGAGTATTCGATAAAATCTGATTTCTTATTTAATCTTCAAGATTGGTATTTTCAAAAAAATATACCCGTTCTTTCAAGTGAATATACGACAAGAATACCCGAATATTACACTTACAATTCTACTGAAAAAGGTTATTACCCTGTCCAGAGAGAAACGAGTCAGGCCAGAAAGACTTTATCAATTACATATGCCGAACAAACATTTGGAGGTTTCTCGTCAACATCAAAGAGTACAAGTACATATGAATATATGGATAATATTACAGCTTATAATACTGAGAATATTCCTGCTTTCCCGAATGAGAAATTTTTAAAATCGAAAGAGAACTATGTAAGTAAAGTTGAGTTTGAGTTAGCATATTCTAAATTTCCAAATCAGGCATTAAATTACTACACAACTACATGGGAACAAATTGATGATGATTTATTGAAAGAAGAAAGTTTTGGGAAGAACTTATCAAAACAAAAACACTTAGAGAGTGATGTAAATATCATAAATCAAACAGGAAAAACCGGAGTAGATTTATTAAATGAAGCATTCAGTTTAGTAAAAAACAGGATGACATGGAACCGTAATTATGGGAAATATCTAAATAGTACATTACAAAAAGCATACAAAGAAGGAGAAGGGAACTGTGCTGATGTTAATCTTAACCTTGTTGCATTGCTTCATGATTTAGGTATAAATAGCTACCCCGTTATTTTAAGTACACAAAGTAATGGAATCATAATGCCTACTCATCCTTCTGTTAGTAGTTTCAACTACGTTGTTGCTATGGCATTAATTGATGGTGAAACTTTTTTAATGGATGCCACAGATCAAAATTCAATGATAAATCTGTTGCCAATTCGATGTCTTAATGATAAAGGACGAATTATTGGTGATACAACTGAAAAATGGATCAATTTGATGGACTATAAAACTTATATTTCACGTTCTTTATGTGATTTAAGTTTTGATAATGACATGAATTTGAGTGGTAAGATCGATAAAAGCCTGACTGAATATGCCGCTTATAATTTCAAAAGTGAGGTTAATGATTCAACGGATTTAACAGAGTATGTGAAGTCTTTTGAGGAAGAAAACACCGATGTTGTGATTGAGGATTTAACGATTGAAGGTGTTGACTCTTCATCAGCAAATATATCATTGAGTTACAATGTGTCTGCTGATAACTTTGTGACTAAAGCGGGTGAGGTTATTTATTTTTCAACTTCTTTAGATCCATTCTTCAGCGAGAATCCCTTTAAACTAGATAAAAGAGAGTTTCCTGTGGAATTTGATTATCCATATACAGTTCAACGAACTTATTCTTTTAAAATTCCGGAATCGTATGAGATTAGTGAGTTGCCGGAATCAATCGCATTTAAATTGCCGGAAAATGCAGGAACCTTTTATTATCAGGTTCAACAACTAGGAGATGCTCTTACCGTTAATTTTTACATTCAAATAAAGAAAAGTCAGTTCTTGCCTGTTGATTATGATCAAATAAAATTATTCTTCAAGAATATTGTTGAGAAACAGAATGAAATGGTTGTATTAAAAAAAGTTTAGTCGTTTTCAACACCGATGCCCCAAATTTTTAAACACCCTTGTTTTATGATAAAAAAACTTTTGTTATTCTTCCTTGCATTTATATCAGTGGGGTATGCTCATTCTCAGGATTGGAATACAAGTTTAATTCCTGACTCGCTAAAGAAAGATGCGGATGCTGTAATTCGGTACTCATCCCAAACGATTGAACGTTTATCCTTAAATGAGTATAGTATTCAGGTGCATCAGGTGATTACTGTTCTGAATGATGACGGAGCTTCAGATGCTGAATTGATGATAAACTACGACGATAAGTCATCGGTTGACTTTGAGAAGGGGAGCATTTACAATAAATCTGGGGCATTAATAAAATCCATTAAGAAAAAAGATTTAGACGATTACGCGTATAGTAGTAGTTACACGCTTTTTAGCGATGACAGGATTAAATATTATTATCCCCGCTCTTCAAGTTATCCTTACACTGTAGAGTATATCTACACAAAAAAATATTCAAGTGTTGTTGGGTATCCTATATGGATGCCATCAATAGGGTATGATGTTGCTGTTGAGAATGCTGAGTTATCGTTAATTACTTCAGGCGAATTTGAATTGATACACAAGGAATTAAACTATGATTTTACTTTTCAAACGGAGGAAGGAGAAAAAGGTAGCCAGAAACTTATCTGGCAGGCTTCTAACATTAAGGCGATAAGCTACGAAACGTCTACCCTTGATTACTTGGAAATTTTCCCTGTGGTTATTATTACTCCGACGAATATTTCATATGATGGATATACAGGTGATTTTTCAACTTGGGAAAACTATGGCAAATGGGTTTACTCATTGCTTGAAGGTCGGGATATCCTTCCCGAATCTACAATTTCAGAAATTAATAATTTGACACAATCCTTAGAAACAGAAAAGGAAAAGGTTGAGGTTTTGTATAAATACATGCAGGGTAAAACCAGATATGTGAGTGTTGCATTGGGTATTGGTGGCTTTCAGCCTTTTAGTGCAGAGGAAGTCGATGAAAAAGGATATGGTGATTGTAAGGCATTAAGTAACTATATGAGAACCTTACTGAAGTATGTTGGTATTGAATCATATTATACTGAAATAGGAAATGGGAACTCAAGGAAAATAAAATTTGAAGATTTCCCGAGTATAAATCAGACAAACCATGTTATTTTATGTGTGCCTTTGCCAACGGATACAGTTTGGTTGGAGTGTACTAGCCAGACCATGCCTTTCGGGTACATTGGAGGTAGTAATTCTGATCGTTATTGTTTATTAGTTACTCCTGAAGGAGGAATTCTCATGAGTACACCAACGTATTGTGGAGAAGAAAATGTTCGTTCAAGCTTTTTAAGTCTTAGTCTGTCAGATGAAGGCTCTGCGTATTTCAAATTAGAAACAGAGTACACGGATTACTTCATAGAGGATGTTTTATATTTGTTCAGTTCATCACCTGTTGAGCAGAAAAATTCATTGCTTAATTCGCTTGAAGGAAATGGTTTAAAAGTGGCCGATTTTGCGATGGAAAATGAATCTGCCGATGATGTCAAAGGTGGTTTGTATGTGGAAGGGAGTATTTCTGATTACGCAAGTAAAACCGGAACTCGCTTATTTCTTACACCAAACTTTATTCTTTCGAATGACCTAAAAACAAAACTTAAGAGCAATCGGAAACAATCTTTTTATGAGCCTGTTGGCTTTGTTGTAAAAGATACGTTGAGTGTGTCTTATCCAATTAATATGAATGTTGAATTTTTACCAGCAGATGCAGAAATTCAATCGGAATATGGAAAGTATAGATTAGAGTATCGTGATGAAGGCGGCAAAATACGAATTACACGAAGCATTGAGATAAATAAAGGTATTTATAATGTTTCCCAGTTTGAGGAGATAAACCAATTGTTAGCATTTATTACAGGTCAGGAAAAAGCAAAAATCATTTTGAAGAGAACGGATTAGTTCTATCAGCAATGAGCGAAAAATAAGTTAGTCACCTCGAAATTATTACGGGGTTTGTTTTTTAGATGATTAAGATTCTGAAACAAGTTCAGAATGACTTGTTCTTTTATCTAAGTCATAGCCAAAATTCTTGCTGTTTTAGCTTTACCTTTCTGGTGCATTCTTCAATGTTGCCAACATGAAATTCCAGAATTTTTGCACCGATTCAATATGAACTCTTTCGTCAGGTGAGTGTGGAAATTGTATGGTTGGACCAAATGAAATCATGTCCCAGTGTGGGAAAATAGCTCCCATGGTTCCACATTCAAGGCCAACATGAATTCCCTTTATCTCTGGAGTTTTTGTATACAAGTCTTTATGCGTTTTAAGCATTACTTTCAGAATTGGTGAATCCATATTGGGTTCCCAGCCGGGATAGGCTCCGCTAAATTTCACCTTGGCTCCCGCTAATGAGAAAAGTGCTTTCATGCGTTTCCCAAGTTCTGCTCTTGATACATCGCTTGAGCTGCGCATCATGCTAACAGCATAGATTGTTTTTGTTGCTGCGTCCATTTTTATAATGGCAAGATTTGTTGAGGTTTCAACAACTCCCGGCATAACGTCACTCATGCGAATTACACCATTGGGGCAGGAGATAATGCTTTGGGTCAGTTTTTCTTGCGTCAAATTATCAATAACCGATTCAGGGAGTTCTGTCTCTTTTATTTGAAAAATCATATCGGGCTCGGTAGCACTTAGCTCACGTTTAATGATGATGAATTCTTCCTCAATAGCCTTCTTGAACTTATCTACTTGTTCTTTCTTAATAACTATTTTCCCAAAAGCTTCGCGTGGAATTGCATTTCGCAGGCTTCCTCCATCTGTCGAAGCAAGTTGAGCATTACACGTTTGATAAGCTTCATTCAGTAAGCGAAAGAATACGATATTGGCATTGCCTCGCTGCCGAATAATGTCTAGTCCAGAGTGCCCGCCTTTTAATCCGGAAATGTTGAGTTGGTAGGCCACTGCATTTGCCGGAAGTGGGTTGTCTGAATATTGAAATGTGAAGTTTGCATCTTCTCCTCCGGCACAACTCACATACAATTGTCCTTCAACCATTGAGTCGGTATTTAGCATGATATCACCTTGCAGAAAGCTTGTCTTTAAGCCTTCGGCTCCGGTCATCCCGGTTTCTTCGGTTGCCGTGAATAGGCATTCAATAGGGCCGTGTTCAATGTCGGTTGATGCTAAAATGCCCAAGGCCGCAGCTGCTCCAATTCCATTGTCTGCTCCTAGCGTAGTTTCATTGGCCGTTAGCCACTCGCCATCAACATACGTATCTATGGGGTCAATTTTAAAGTCATGGATTTTATCGCTGTTTTTTTGCGGAACCATATCCAGATGAGCCTGAATGATGATGCCTTTTCGGTTTTCCATTCCAGGGGTGGCGGGTTTACGAATAACAATGTTCCCAGCTTCATCCTTTAATGTCTCCAGACTTAGGTTTCTCCCAAAATTGAAGACAAATTCCTGTACTTTCTCTTCATGGTGAGAAGGTCTTGGGATTTGTGTGAGTTGATGAAAGTTTTCCCAAAGTACTTGAGGTTGAAGCTTGAGTATATCGGTGTTCATGGTGTTTGGCTTTATTTTAACGGTAAATTAAGTGGGGTATTTCGGAGAGCGTCAGTGTCTGGCAGGTCGCGCGGTTAAGATAATGAGGAGTTATGCACCGCACAAATCCTGCTCTGCTTTATGAGCCTTGCTAGGTTGCGTTATTGTGCTTTTGTACACACAATCTCATATTTTATATTTTCTGGGTCTTTAAAATATACCGCATAATAATTTTCGCTGTATTCAGTGTGTATTTGAGGTTCAGAGGCTATAATAGCACCAATTTTTAATAATTCCTGATATGCATTGTCAACTTCTGCTCTTGATTTTGCTTTAAAAGCTAAATGATGTAAAGCTCCAGGTTTTCTTCGGTTTATGGAATCATTTTTGAACGCTTCTCTAGGTGATGTAATTGCAAATGCTAATAATTCATGGCTATATTCGATTACATGAAAATCATGTTCTTTAATGTAAGCATTCACCTTTTTATTAATATCAAATCCTAAAATTGGAAGAAACTTATCATAGAATGTTTCTGCAATTTTCAGATCCTTTACGGTTATTTGGATATGGTCAATTACTGGGAGCATAGCTTGTTGAAAATAATTTCTTGTCCTTTCGGTTTGTTTTATAAAAGTTTATAGCGGTAAATTACACGTTGTCGTTGCAGATTTTAGAGAGCGTTCATGTCTGGCAGCACAAGGAAATCGATGCGGGAACTCAGTATAGTTGATGTCATAGAGCTTAAGTCAATTATCTTCTTTTCGCAGCCCTTTTTTTCAGAACACCTCGATTTACAGGCCCTTCCTTTCGGGGTTTTCTTTTACCGGGTCCGCCAAGATTTACTTTTTTATTTTTCTCTAGCTTTTCATGAAATGCGCCCTTAGGTTCTGGAATACCTTTGGATTTCCCAATATAATCTTTATCAAACAGTACCGGCTTCTCTTCATCTGTAAAAACATTTGAAATCGTCAAATCCGAAGGCAATGGTTTTTCTACCATTATCCTGTTCATGAAATTTTCAATTTCAGCTAGATTTTTATGTTCAGATTCATTTACAAAGGTGATGGCTGTTCCTAATTGTCCAGCCCGGCCAGTACGGCCGATGCGATGAATGTAATCTTCAGGGATATCTGGCGTATCAAAATTTATGACATGTGAAATTTCTAAAATATCCAATCCTTTCGAACCAATATCTGTCGAAATTAAAATCCGGTTAGTTCCGTTTTTGAAACGTTCAAGCGAATTAATCCTGAAATTTTGCGATTTATTCGAATGTAATATGCCAACTTGCTCAGGAAATTTTGGATCAATCAGTTCGAATACGCGATCGGCAACCTGTTTGGTCGAAACAAAAACTAAAACACGTGAGAATTCTTCAGTTTTCGACAGCAGATTTTCGAGCAAATTAATTTTTGTGAAAAAATTAGGAACTGAATAATACTGGTTCATAATCTGCTCAAGCGGAGTTCGTTGATTTTCAATTTCAACGGTTATCGGCTCATAAAAATAGCCTTCAATTAAAGCAGCAACATCTTCAGTAAGAGTAGCTGAAAACATCAAATTTTGCCTGCGTTGCGGCAGACTATCCATAAAACTCATCAATTGTGTTCTGAAACCCAGGTTCAACATTTCATCCACTTCATCAATTACAAGCTTCTGGATCGATTTCAACCGCAAAACGCCGGTCATAAGTAAATCAACCAGTCGTCCGGGTGTTGCGACTAAAATGTCCATACCGCCGTATACCAATTGTCTCTGAGTATTTATATTGATTCCGCCATAAACGCCAATGACCCTAACATTCATGTATTTAGCAAGTTTTTCAACTTCGCCAACTACTTGTAAAACAAGCTCGCGGGTAGGAACTACAATTAAAATCCGGGGATGTTTCGAATCTGAATACTTAAGCTGTCGCAGAATCGGTATCAAATAGGAGAAAGTTTTACCAGTCCCGGTTTGTGCAATCCCAATTGCATCGCGCCCCGACATAACTACTGGGTACATTTTTTCCTGAATAGGTGTAGGATTTTCAAAGCCCAAGTCATTCAGGGCATTAAGCAATTGAATATTTAAATTGATTTGATGAAATGTCACAGCTCTAATATTATTGATTTGCAGCAAAGGTAATCCGAAAAAGTTACAAGTCACAGTTCTCCGTCTCAGTAAAAACAATCTGAAATTATGAACGATAAGTATGTCATCTTTTTAAAAGATGACATACTTAGGTCTCACGAGAAAAAATGATTGTGTTATTGTTTTTGCAAAATGCTTTTTATGGCTCCGGTTTTTGGGTGGAAGGAAATCTCGTAGTTCCCATTAAGCAACTCTTCGGGTAGAGGAGCTACGTTCCCAAATTGTGCGATATCGGCACGTGTTGATGCCATCAGAGCGATGCCGTTTAATATTTGAACATCAGCTTTACCGGGCATGCGATAGAATACATTCGTTTTAGCCATCGTATTTTGCGTGTCTTTTACTTTTGCCTGTGCCGAAGAAAGCTCACTGATCTTTTTCACGTCAATAGCAATTGGTTTTCCACTCATGTCGGTTTTGGGTAAAACTCCGCCTGTGTCTGAAAATCGAAACAGCACATCTCCGTTTACTGTATTCTCTCCCGGAATATAATCAAAGCTATAGGTGAACGATTTCTTATACGATTTTCCGGTAAACAAGGCAACATATTCGTCTTCCAAATCGCCTAGCTCTTCTACCATAACATCGTAAGCTTTGCCGTCGGGCAATTGCGCGTCATAACCATTGGCCAACGATTTAAAGCGACGTTTTCTTAGTTTGATAACGGTGTGTGCTGCTTCCTGTGCTTTCTCTTCTATCGGTTTTAATACAAGAGTGTTGCCGCGCACAGAATCAACCACTTCATTAAAAAACGGGTTTAACGATAGGTCGGGAAATATGATATGAGGTGTTTTTGCTTCTCCTAAAAAAGTAGAAACGGCTAATTTCTCAGAATAGCTATCCATTTCTTTATTGATGCCCGCCAGTGTTCCTGATTCTGTCAGGCTGAGCAGAAAAGCCGCGTTACCCATTGCTTTATATACCTGATTGGGATCAGCTTCGCTGAAGGTCTCAATTTGTATGTCCTTTATAGTCCACGTTTCACGGTCTGTGATTGGGCTATTTTCTATTCCCAGCAATGCTTTAGCATATTGAGCGTATGGGCCAGGGTAGAATTTTTCCTGACTTGCTTCAACAGTTACACGAATTCCTGTTCGAGGTAAACTGTAGGCAACGCCTTCTGAAACTACGGGAATTAATTCTTCATCTTTATTGCGTTGTGCATAATTGGTAAGGCATGCCAAGAGCAATAGAATGGTTAAAATGTATTTCAATTTCATGGGTTGTCGTTTTATTGTTTCTCCAAAATTAATGAATGTCAGATCATATGCATAGATAATTCTATCAAAAATTTAGCATGCGACATTCTTATTCTTAAAGAACTAATTTATTGCTGATTTATTTTCTGAGTTGAAGAAATGCATTTCCCAGATTTTCAATAATATCTCCGGCAATTAAAGCTTCCTGTCCAATTTGTTTTTCCGCTAAATCGCCAGATAGGCCATGCAAATAAACTGAAAGTAAGGCCGCTTGTTTGGGTGAATATTTTTGAGATAACAACCCTAAAATCATACCTGTTAGTACATCCCCACTTCCGGCAGTTGCCATTCCCGGATTTCCGGTTGTGTTAAAGAATATATCGCCATTGGGGAGAGATATGCAAGTATGAGCCCCCTTTAAAATAATTATCATCTTGTGTTTTATCGAGAATTCACGTTGCAACTGCATACGAGTCCATGAATCAGTTGTTTTTCCGACTAGCCTTTCAAATTCTTTTGGGTGTGGGGTTAAAATCGAATTTTCAGGAAGCTTTTCTATCCATTCAGGATGCTGAGCTATAATGTTTAAGGCATCTGCATCCAATACTATTTTCTCTGGTTTTGCCAGTAATAGTTCTTTAAGTCCGCGTTGTGAGTTTGGTTTTGTGCCAAGGCCGGGCCCAATTCCAACAGCAGAAAACAAATCTAAATCTGGAAATTCCGTGAACATAAGATCGGAGGCATCAATAGAGCACATTGCTTCCGGGATGGCAACTTGAATAATTGGATATCCATTGTGTGGAATATGAGTCGTTAAAAGTCCTGTCCCTGCTCGCAAACATGCTTTGGATGCAAGGATTGCTGCTCCCATTTTCCCGTATGATCCGGCTATGAGCAAGGCATGCCCGAAGGTGCCTTTGTGTGCGAATTTCCCCCTTTTTTGTATTAATGCTGAAGCAAATTCCTCATTTAAAAAATGATAAGGGGTTTCATCTGATTTAATGGCATAGGGATGAAGCCCAATCGGAAGAACTTCCCAGTCTCCTAAAATCTGATCATGCTCGGGAAAGAAAAAGCTCAGCTTGGGAAACTGGAATGTCAGGGTTTTGTCGGCTTTCACTGCCAGCTCAAGGTCATTCTGTGAGTTGTCTTCACCAAAGAGGCCTGTGGGAATATCGATGGAAAGCACAAAAGCTCCGGAGTTATTTATTTTTGAGGCAATTATTGCAGGAATCCCATCCAGTTTTCTGTTCAGTCCCGATCCAAAAATTCCATCTATAACTACGGCATCGTGAGGTATTGTAGGAATAGCTGATTCTTTTTCTATTTTGGAAAGCTTCACTTTTCCTTGTTTTTCTAATCGTTCCCAATTAATGGCAGGTGATCCATTTAAATCTTTCCCAAAGCTAATTACAAAAACGTCACACAAATAGTCGTGTTCTGCTAACTGGCGAGCAACAGCTAGGGCATCACCTCCATTGTTTCCAGAGCCTGCAAAAATCATTAGTTTTTTTTCGTTGGAGATGTGTTGTATGACCCAGTTTGTGATTTGTAAAGAAGCTCGTTCCATTAAGTCAATATCTGGAATTGGTTCGTGTTTGATTGTATACTGATCAATTTCGGCAATCTGTTTGGTTGTGAATATCTTCATCGGTAAAAATTTAGGACTTTGAATCAATTGTTACTCAGCAAATAATAATATACGAAGAATTTTCCATTCAAAATTACAGTAATAAACAAGGAGTGGTGACTACTAATGGAATTTAGTACGTTTAAATTTGGGGTGTATCGAGCATGGAGAAACGTCAGTCTTTTAACTGATAATATTTTGAATAAATTGAAATACATCTATTTTTGTTGTCAGAATTATGTTGGTATTCAAATGATTATTTGAAACGGGGTGACAATGCGTAATAAGATTTTATATCTTTATATTTCTTACAATAATTGAAAATTTTCTTAATTCAATATTATGAATACAAATAATGGCAAAGAGCTCTTCGGACATCCAAAAGGGTTGTTCATTCTGTTTTTTACCGAGATGTGGGAGCGTTTTTCTTACTATGGGATGCGTGCGATTCTGGTATTGTATATTGTGGCACAAACTGCTGGCGGTAATCCGGGTTTAGGTTGGGATAATGGTAGTGCCTTGGCTCTCTATGGATGGTATACCATGTTGGTTTATCTCATGTCAATACCCGGTGGTATTATTGCCGATAAATTGATAGGACAGAAAAAAGCTGTTTTGTACGGAGGTATTCTGTTGGTTGCAGGACATGGAGTATTGTCTATTGAGGAAATGTGGGCTTTTTATTCCGGCTTGGCATTAATTATATTGGGAGTGGGAATGCTTAAACCCAATATATCGACCATGGTTGGAGGATTGTACAAGCAGGGAGATATACGCAGGGACAAAGGGTTTACTATTTTTTATATCGGCATAAATGTTGGCGCTTTCATGTCCAGTTTAATTGTCGGTTATGTGGGCGAAGTTTATGGCTGGCATTACGGATTTGGTTTAGCTGCTATTGGAATGACTTTGGGATTAATTCAATATTTAGTAGGACAAAAACATCTTCAACATGTTGGAAATTTCTTGGGGAAATCAGAAGAAGCTGGCGATAAGGAATTGATGAAGAAACCTCTGACAAAGATTGAAAAAGACAGAGTTGTGGTTCTGCTGATTTCATTCTTATTGGTAATTATATTCTGGGGCGCATTTGAACAGGCAGGTGGTTTAATGAATATTTATGCACTTGAAAAAACGAATAGGGCCTTCCTTGGATGGGAAATTCCGGCATCATGGTTTCAGTCGTTAAATGCGTTCTTTATTATTACAACAGGAACAGTTGTTGCTGCTTTTTGGGCTCGCAGAAAACTAAAAGGGAAATTAGCCAGTTCATTATTTAAGATGATTTTGGGACTGATTATTATGGGCTCCGGATTTTTCTTTATGACCGGTGCATCTGTTCAATATAATACATTAGGGGATTCCGCTATGTATTGGTTAGTATTCGCTTACTTCTTACATACAATTGGTGAGTTGTGTATTTCTCCGGTTGCTCTTTCGTTTATTACCAAGTTGTCTCCTGCAAAGTATGCATCGATTATGATGGGCGTATATTTTGCCATGACAGGGTTAGGAAATAAAGTTGCAGGTCTTTTAGGAGAATCTGCAGAGCATTTAGGAGAGTATGCTGTATTTACAGGCATTGCTGTATTCTGTGTGCTTTTTGGTGCAATTGTTCTTCTTTTTAGAAATAAATTGGAGATTTTAACTCATGGAGTTGAAGACAATGAACGTTAGAATCTGAGATGACATTTCAATTGCAATAACAACAATTAAGATTTTTGCGAATTATGCCAACAGCAAATCAAGAGTTTTTTAAATCGAAAGTTTTAGACCATCCGGCAGGTCTTTTTGTCCTTTTCTTTACGGAGATGTGGGAGCGCTTTTCGTTTTATGGAATGCGCGTGTTGTTAATTAATTTCCTGACCATGGCTTTGATTGGTTACAATCCTGGTTGGGAATGGACGGCAGAGAATGCCGGAGCTTTATTTGGAACGTATGCTATGCTGCTGTATTTAACTCCTATTATTGGAGGGTTTATTGCCGATAAGCTAACAGGGTATCGATGGGCAGTGGTGATTGGAGCTGGTATTATGACTTTGGGACATGCATCTATGGCAATGGATTCAGAGCTCTCACTTTATGTGGGATTAGCACTTTTGGTAATTGGCACCGGATTTTTCAAACCGAATATTACATCAATAATTTCTGAGATCTATAAAGATTTTCCAGAGAAGAAAGATGGCGCTTATACCATTTTCTATATGGGCGTTAATGCAGGAGCTTTCTTTGGAATGATGCTTTGTGGTTACCTTGCAGAACGTATTGGTTGGTCATGGGGATTTGGGTTGGCCGGAATTTTTATGATGCTGGGAACCTTGCAGTTTTGGCTTGCGGCCCCATTGTTTGGCAAGATTGGTGAAAAGCCCGGGGAGCAAGAAGAAGCAGAAGAAATTGAACAACATTCGTTGGCAGAAACAGATGAAAATAAAGAAATTACAAAACACAATCCTTTTTCTTTACTTGATAAAATATTGATAGTCATCACTGCCTTTATAGGCATAGGGTTTGCGTTTAATGATCCGCTATCAAAGATTGCTAATTTTGACATGTTTGCTTTTGCCAGTCTTGGAGGAATGGAAGGTCAGTATGTTGCGGTTATTGCTGGGCTCGTTTTATTTTTGGCCTTGGTTGTTTCAAGGATCAGACGCTATGCCCCCATTGTTCGAGACAGAATGATTGCCTTCATCGTTTTTGCGTTTTTCACAGTCTTCTTTTGGATGAGCTTTGAGCAGGGTGCTACTTCATTAATAATTTTTGCGCGTGATAATGTTGACCGGACGCTTAGTGGTAATTCGGCTGTCATCTATAATATTATCAATGCTTTGCTTACAATTGGGCCGTTGGCAATAATTACATACGTTTTATTCCGATTGTATCAGGAGACTCATCGTAAAATTTTGAGTTCGAATATTGTACTAGCTGTTTGTTTTCTTGGAGTTTGGGGCATCGCATTGTGGATGCTCAATCGTGACTGGAATTCGAAGGCTTATGAAGTAAGCTATCAGGCAATAGAAGAACCTATAGTTGATAACGGGTCTCCAATCTTAGATGATGAAGGGAATCAAGTGTATAACTACATCCCGGTAACTGAAAACACTAAGGTTTCTGTTTCTGATCAATTAGTTGAAAGAACAATTCGAATTAGCG
The DNA here is from genome assembly GCA_963662675.2 of Prolixibacteraceae bacterium. GTDB lineage: Bacteria > Bacteroidota > Bacteroidia > Bacteroidales > Prolixibacteraceae. The sequence continues at coordinate 51,775 of CAXXHP010000005.1, read as the reverse complement.
AATTGGCTGATTTTCAGGTAGGAGAGCAAATCAATATTATTACAAAGGACAATGAAAACAGCACTTATGGCTATTTGCCGCCTGATATGTTGGAGGTGTCTCGTATTCGCGGAGAAGAGCTAGGGCGTGATAATGGAGTTGTGCAGGCAACAGTTACCGCCATTCAGTCCAATGAGGTTGAAATCACTACTTCCTGGTTTAGTATTCTTAATTCGTTCTTCATTATTGCTTTTGCCAGTATTTTCTCTAAGTGGTTTGATAGTAAATACAATCCTTCAGCTGCCGTAAAATACGGACTGGGGCTTATTATTATGGGCATGGGGTTTGGTATTCTGGCATTTGGAACTCACGGACTGGCAGGAGGAGTAAAAGTGAGTATGGTTTGGTTAGTTTTGGCCTACCTGTTTCATACTTTAGGGGAGTTGTGCCTGTCTCCTGTTGGTCTTTCATATGTGAGTAAATTGGTGCCAGCAAGAATGATTGCCTTTATGTTTGGGATGTGGTATCTGGCAATTGCTATTGGGAATAAGTTAGCAGCAGGGCTGGGGGGGCAAATTGAAAATATCACCGAAGAATATTCATTGTCAACTTTCTTTTTGATATTTACGATCATTCCAGCAGCAGCAGGAATTTTGGTAATGGCATTAAATCCGGTATTAAAGAAATTGATGCACGGGGTGAGATAAGAAAGAGTTGTCATTTGAATAACCTGCATTCAGGTTTTGCCTTTTGTTGACTCGTTTTTGATCAATGTTATGACGAAGTTGTTTAGACGTCTCTATCTCATCTGCAATACATTTTAATTCATTCACTCCACCCGAAATAACGGACAATAAAAATCAGGTACTTGTTACTTTTGGCTCATAATCTCTTCTTGAATAAATCTCAGTTGCTGCTCTATCATGCTTGTTTTTTTCATTTCATAGCCGGCTTCGGCAGCTGTTTGAACAGGGTTAGTGTATATGTATTCAATTTCCATAGGGCGTTTGTAATCAAAATCAAGTTTCATGCTAGGTGCGTATGGATCCATGCCGTCTGTCACGTCCATCATTTTGTGTGCAAATTCTTCTTTTAATGGAATACCACATTGGTTTGCCCCCTTTACAACTTCTAGCATCAAGTCAAAAGCTAACTGACGGGTCGACAAGTTTTTCATGATCTTGTCAGTTAGGGTGTTTAAAACAACAGCCAATCCGTTGTATGCGATATTCCATACAAGCTTTTGCCAGCGTGCAAGTTTCAGATCGTCGGTTAGTTGGCAGGGGACTTCCGATTCCTGAAAATCAGATCCTACTTTTTCCAATAGCTCTGTTTGTTTGGTATTGTAAGGGGCAATAACCAATCTTCCCAAATCGGTATGGTTGATATGTCCGGGTCCCACTTTGGCTGAACAGATAAATGCCAGTGAACCTGCAATTTCAATGTCCGGAATTTGTTGCTCAAGTTCTTCCTCGTTTCCTAGCCCGTTTTGAATAAGGATAACAACACTTTTTTCGTGAAGCACTGGGGGCAGCAATTCTTTTAAAAGATTATTGTTCGTGGTTTTTAGACAAACCAAAACCACATCGCAGGCAGGCATTTCAATCACCGAGTTATAGGCGTTAATATTTTTTAGGTGAAAATCACCTTTAATTGAATTAACACGTAGTCCATTTTCTATTACGTGCTGATAGTCACTGTTAAATAAGAAATGGATATCTTTTCCCGACTTAGCCAACTGACCGCCATAGTAACCACCTAAAGCTCCAGTACCGATAACGCCATATTTTAAGTTTATCATTTTACGAATTCAAAGTTTGAATGGCAAAAATAATGGTAATCATCTAAAATACGGTTAGATTTGATGAATAAATATTCCTTGTAGGATAGAGGCGTATTGGACTTTTAGCAGAGTTTTGAAGATGTTCTCGCTAATCTGAGAAGTGTCTTTTAGTATCTTTTTTGCAAAGCTTGAGTTGACATATTCTACAAAAGTTGATCATTTAATAGAAGACAAAGGTTTATGAAATTAACTGCAAATATTATTGGGGCAACAGGCCTAGTTGGAAGCCAGCTTCTAAACTTCCTGATTGAAGACGATCGTTTTTCTCAAATAAATGTCTTTACTCGCCGTTCCACCGGACTTGCAAATTCAAAAATCAAGGAGTATTTGGTCGATTTTAATAACATCGACAATTGGGGCAAGTTTGTGCAAGGAGATGTGCTTTTTTCATGTATGGGAACTACGCTAAAAACCGCCGGCAGCATGGAAAATCAATATCGCATTGATTATACATACCAATTTGAGGTTGCTGAATATGCTGCGAAAAACGGAGTGGTAGACTATGTGCTTATTTCGTCAGTCGGAGCGAACGCTAAATCAAAAGTTTTTTACAGTCGCATGAAAGGCGAGCTGGAACATGCGGTAGAGAAGCTTGGGTTTCGAAAAACTATCATCTTACGCCCTTCCATTTTAGATGGTAATCGAAAAGAAAAGCGGACTGCAGAAGTGATATCAATTAAAGTGGGGCGTTGGCTGACAAAGTTCATCTTTAAGAAATATCGGCCCATTAAGGACAAAATTGTGGCTTTAGCAATGATTAATGCTGTATTTATTGAAACCCCAAAAGCAGTTTATGAATTGGATGAAATATTCGAACTTGCCGGATATTAATATAACAGTTGTTAATGATTGCAACTAAAACTAGTGTTTAGTGTTTTATTTGTGATATTGAAGCGATATTTGATTGGGTAATGGATTTATAGGCAACAGGCGACATATTGCTCTTTGCAATTTTACTCAAATCTTGTATTACGAATTACACGCTGATTCTTAAATTAATAAAACATGTATACCTCCTTGTTGCAAGTTCATAATATTTTACGCTGGGTAATATTGTTAGCTGCATTGATCACTCTGGCAAAATATTTTATGGGGTGGTTTAGCCAGCAAAATTGGCGAAGATCCGATAATGTTTTTGGCATTGTTTTTACCTCACTTATTGATCTGCAATTGCTTGTCGGCTTTCTGCTTTACTTTGTTTACAGCCCGATAACCGAAGCAGCTTTTCAGGATTTTGGGGCAGCCATGCAAAACAGCGATTTGCGGTTTTATGCAGTAGAGCATTCTCTTATTATGCTGATTGCTGTAGCCTTAGTACATATTGGTCGTGTGCGAACAAAAAAGGTGGAAACAAGCAAGGCCAAATTTCGGAATGGCCTAATCTTTTTCGGGCTGGCATATTTAGTTATTATGCTTGGTATTCCGTGGGGAAGGGTGATCTAATAATTTTTATCCAATCCAGATTTATTTCGCCACCTTTGCGGCATGCTAAATACAAATAAGCTTTTCTCCAATACTATATTTTTGGCCATTATTGCCTGTTTACTATGGTCGTCAGCCTTTGTTGGCGTAAAAATTGGCTTGCAATACCATACCCCATTTCAGTTTGCGGGGGTGCGTTTTACCCTATCCGGACTTTTGCTGTATATCTATTGTAAAAACAAGGGTTTTTATTGGCGAAATGTAAAGGATAACTGGCGGTTTATAGCACAAATTGCAGCCCTGCAAACAGTTGTTCAGTACATGCTTTTTTACTCGGGTGTTAACCTGTTACCGGCATCTATTGCGGCTATGATAATTGGTTCGTCTCCACTATTTATTTCTATAGTTTCACATTTTAGCTTTCATAATGATAAGCTGGGGTGGATGAAAGGCCTTAGTATTCTATTGGGGGCGGCAGGTGTCGGTATTATTAGCCTTGGGCGTAATACATTGCCATCTGGTGTTGAAATAAGCTTGATCGGGATTGCATTGCTATTAATGAACAATTTGGTTTCTGGTTTATCTAATGTGCTAGTTGCTAAAAAGCCAACTGGCATTTCTCCAATTGTATTAAGTTCCGCTTCCTTATTTTTTGGTGGAATTACATTAATCCTAATTTCAATTCCGGTTGAAGGCTATACGCTTAATAATCCGCCTGTAACTTACTTTGTTGCATTGGGCTGGCTAAGCTTTTTATCGGCGGCGGCCTTTGCAATTTGGTTTACCCTTCTGCAGCGTCCTGGTGTAAAGGTATCAGAGCTGAACACTTGGAAGTTTCTTATCCCAATATCGGGAGCAATATTGAGCTGGCTAATCATGCCAGATGAGTCGCCTGAGTGGGTTTCCATATCTGGAATGGTTGTGATTGCTTCGTCTTTGTTAATTCTGAATTATTCGAATCGAAAAGCAGCTAAGATTTAGGGATGTCATTCTAAGTTCAGCCATTCTTTTTCTTTATGTAAATACTGATGGTATCTCATAAAATCAGTCTTCTCTCCAAAAAAATCGAAAAGAAGGTTCCGATTCAGTTTTGTCGTTTGTCTCGAATTATAAGCTTTCCATAAACTGTATCTGTAATCTCTAAAATTATTTGCAACCTGATTTAACCATTCGGTTAAAATAAGTAGTTAAAATAGTTGCATAGTAAAAATCAACTGCATATTTTTGACCACATGATTTAACCAAATAGTTAAATTCTCTATTGAAAATGAATATGCAAAAGGATAATACTGAAGAAAAAATTTTAGATGCAGCAACAAACGTCTTCATAAAAAAAGGAATGGATGGCGCTCGTATGCAAGAAATTGCTGATGAAGCCGGAATTAACAAAGCTTTACTACACTACTATTTTAGGAGTAAGGACAAGTTATTCGATGCTATTTTTAGTAAGATAGTTGGGATTGCATTTCCTCAAATTGGGCAGATCATTCAATCTGATGTGGCTTTTAAGATAAAGCTTGAGAAGGTTGTTGATACTTATCTTGATTTGCTGCTAAAGCATCCGTTTTTACCGGGCTTTATTTTGAAGGAGATTAATCGTGATCCATCCGTATTTTTTAAGTTAATATTGAAACATGGGTTTTCAACTGAGCCAATTTTTAAGGCTATTAATGGGGCGATGGATCGTGGTGAAATCATCCGAATGAAGCCGGAGCACCTAGTGGTTAACGTGGTTGGCTTATGTGTATTTCCATTTGCAGCAAAGCCTGTAATTAGTTTTGTTGCATTTAATGAAGATAAAGCTGGCACACAGGCATTTTTTGAAGAACGAAAAGAAGAAATAAAACAATTTGTACTCAGGGCTATTCAACCGAAATAAACAAGAAAATGATGATCAGAAAACAAATTTTATTATGGCTGTTGTTTCCTGTGCAGTTTGCGATTGCCCAACAATCAGTGAGTCTGTCCAACTGCCAGAACTGGGCGAGGGAACAGCATCCATTACTGGATCAAAAAGAGTTGTATCAGCAAATCAGCAACCTAAATCTAGAAAACAACGAGTCCAACTATTTGCCACAGGTTACTCTGAAAGCACAGGCTACCTATCAATCGGACGTAACGAAAGTCGGTATTTCTATGCCTGGTGTTACCATTCCTTCCGTGTCGAAAGATCAATACAAGATGTATCTTGATGTGACACAAAATATATGGGACGGTGGACTGACTAAAGCCAATGAAATTTTGGAGACAGCACAGGGTGAAATCAATAAGCAAGGCGTTGAGGTTGAACTTTTCAAGGTAAGGGAGCAAGTCAATAATCTGTTCTTTTCGAGTTTTTTGCTGCAAGAAAACCTTAAGATAATCCTGATAAAGCAAGAAACTTTGGAATCGAGGAAGTCGATGTTGGAGTCGGGTGTGAAAAACGGAGCGATCTTGCAATCCGACCTGGATCTGATTTTAGCTGAGCTTGTGAAAGTGAAGCAGCAGAAAATTGAGCTTCAATCAAATCGCGAAACAGTTTTGTCCTCAATGGCAATTCTAACCGGAAGGCAAGTAGATAATCTACAAAATCTTGTTTTTGAAGATAGTCGTATCTCATCTGACGATCAATTGGAACGTCCTGAGCTATCGCTCTTCGAAAGGCAAACAGATGTGCTGTCTGCCTCTTCCGAGCTGATTCAGAAAAAGAGAAACCCCAAACTTTACGGGTTTGGGCAGGCTGGTTATGGTCGTCCGGGATTAAATATGCTAAATGATCAGTTTGATACATACTACCTAGTAGGACTCGGACTGAACTGGACCGTATTTGATTGGAAGAATACCAAGCGCAGTAAAGAAACCATCATGCTTAAGCAGCAATTAGTACAAACTCAGCAACAACAGTTTGAGCGAAGTGTTTCTATAGCCCTTGATAACGAGCTAAAGAAAATCAGTAAGTTGGAAGAACTCCTTGCGAGCGATCAGGAGTTGATCGAATTGCAAGAAAGGATTACAAAAAATTCAGCGTCAAAGCTTGAAAATGGTGCAATAACGACTTCCGATTATATCACGGATTTAAATGCAGAAATGGCAGCTCGAACAACAATGGAAACGCACAAGATTCAACTTGAAGCAGCAAAAATTAACTATCAAAATATACAGGGGAGACAATGAGTTGCGAGTAAAAGTCGTGAGCAAAAAGTTGAAGCTGCTATAAAAACAAAAACAAAGCGATATGAAAATTCAATATTTATTAGTTCTGGCATTGGTTTTTTTGATGTCTTGCACAGGTGATGATGAGGGGTCGGATGCTTATGGAAACTTTGAGACGGAGGAAACCATCGTTTCTTCGGAAATGTCCGGAAAGCTGATCTCCTTTTCGGTAGAACTGGGTGATCAGGTTAAGTCTGGAGATCTTTTGGGTGTGGTTGACACCAGTCAGTTAAGCCTTCAAATGAAACAACTGAAAGTGCAGCAGGAAGCTGTAGCCACGAAAAAAGTTAATGTTCGTGCACAGGTGGAATTGCTAAAAGAGCAGATGAAGAATTTGGGAACAAGCCAAAATCGCATTCATAAATTATTCGCAGATAATGCTGCTACCCAGCAACAACTTGACGAAGTGGACGGGCAGATGCGGGTGATGGAGAAGCAATTGGAGAGCCTAAATACTCAGTATGTTTCTATTAACAGCGAGCTTGACGTGTATTCTGCCCAGATGGATGTGGCGAAAGATAAATTGCAGAAATGCTTCATTGTTAGCCCGATCAGTGGAATCGTGCTTGAAAAGTATGTCGAGCTGGGTGAACTGGCAGTGACAGGGAAGGCTGTCGTGAAATTAGCGGACATGTCGGAACTGGACTTGCGCGTTTATGTAAGCGGTGACCAACTTCCAAGCATCAACCTTGGGCAACAGGTAGAAGTTTTGGTTGATGAAGATGCCGACAGCAACCAGTCACTGACTGGAAAAGTAAGTTGGATTTCGCCTGAAGCTGAGTTTACACCTAAAATCATTCAAACAAAAGAAGAACGTGTGAAACTGGTTTATGCAGTGAAGGTGAACGTAAAAAACGATGGCCGCTTGAAAATCGGCATGCCCGGAGAAGTAAACTTTTAGAGGCTTCTTTAGGTAACGATTTGTCCCCCTGTATTCAGGGGGACGAGGAATCCGATATCGGATGACGGAGGGGATGAGAATTTAGCTATGATAAATTAATTTAACCTTATTTCTCTACATTTTCATATGATCAAAGCAACCAATATATCAAAATCATACAAAGACGTTGAGGCACTGAGAGGTATTTCATTTTCGGTTGAAAAAGGCGAGCTCTTCGGTCTTATTGGTCCGGATGGTGCCGGTAAAACTACGCTCATGCGAATCCTCATGACTTTGCTTTTGCAGGATGAGGGAAAAGCAGAGATGGGTGGTCTGGATGTCATCTCTGATTACAAGAAAATTCGTCGGATGGTGGGTTATATGCCCGGCAGGTTCTCGCTTTATCAGGATTTGACCGTTGAAGAGAATCTGGAATTTTTTGCGACTGTGTTCGGAACGACCATCGATGAAAATTATGAGTTGATCAAAGATATTTACATCCAGATTGAGCCTTTCAAAAACCGTAGAGCAGGAAAACTTTCCGGGGGGATGAAGCAAAAGCTGGCACTTTCGTGCGCACTCATTCATAAACCCGAAATACTGGTATTGGATGAGCCAACAACAGGTGTTGATGCCGTTTCCCGTAAGGAGTTTTGGGAGATGCTAAAAAAGCTACAAAAGCAGGGAATCACCATTCTCGTATCCACGCCCTATATGGATGAGGCGGGGCTTTGCGATCGAGTGGCACTTATGCAAAAAGGGGAAATACTTAGTGTTGACACTCCTGCTCGCATCGTTGAAAATTATACCCGGAAGTTATTGGCTGCACGATCCAAGGATATGCATCTGTTGATCAAGGACTTGCGTGATTGGGATAAAGTAGATACGGCCTATGCCTTTGGACAATTCATGCACGTCACCCCAAAAGATGACGAAATGGAAGTGGTGGAGCTGGAACAGTACTTAATGACAAAGAACCACAATAAGATACAAGTATTCGAAATTAATCCTGGCATTGAAGATGTATTTATGGATTTAATGTCTGAGAGTTGTGAATAGAGAGTTTCGGGTTTCATTTTACACACTGAAAGGGGAATTAAATTTAGCTCGGGGTGCGAAGTACGAAAAGTGTTGGCGCATCCGATTGTGTTTTTTATAAGGAAATCTAATTATGAGCTTCTACCACAAAAGGATGAAATGAGTGCTAAAACATAAGTTTAATGACAAAAGAAATATCAAATACAGACATGACTACCACTGCAACTTCAAGCGCAGTAATAACCGTTCGGGATTTGGTGAAAAAGTTTGGCTCTTTTGTGGCAAACGATCACCTGAATTTTGAGGTTTATAAAGGCGAAATATTTGGATTTCTGGGTGCAAATGGAGCCGGAAAAACCACGGCTATGCGCATTCTTTGTGGGCTGTCAAGTCCCACATCCGGAGAAATTTCCGTTGGTGGTTTTGATGTGTACAAACAAACGGAGCATATTAAAAGGAATATTGGCTATATGAGCCAGAAATTCTCGTTGTACGAAGACATGACTATTGCTGAGAATATTCGTTTTTATGCCGGCATATACGGTATTTCACCCAAACAAAGAAAAGAGAAAGAAAAAGTATTGTTAAAGAAACTTCAACTGGAGAATGAACGGAACAAGCTGATTGCTTCGTTGCCTTTGGGGTGGAAACAAAAATTGGCCTTCTCGGTTGCCATGTTTCACGATCCACAGATTGTTTTTTTGGATGAGCCAACCGGTGGCGTCGACCCAATTACACGTCGGCAGTTCTGGGATTTCATTTACGAAGCAGCTGCCGAGGGAAAAACTATTTTCGTTACCACACATTACATGGATGAAGCGGAATATTGCGATCGCGTTTCCATTATGGTAGACGGACGTATTGCCGCACTTGACACTCCTGAGAATCTGAAAAAACAATTTCAGGCAGAAAATATGGATGAGGTGTTCTTGAAATTGGCACGAAGTGCGAATAGTAGTAGTGAGTAATGAGTTGCGAGTTTTGAGTAAAGAACTGAATTAACCAGAGATACAGTATGAATAATTTTAAAGAATTAAAGGTTTGGCAGAAAGCAATGGATTTGGTTGCTAATGTTTACAAAATCACGCAAGCATTACCAAAAGAAGAACTTTATGGATTGACGTCTCAAATAAGAAGAGCTGCTGTATCTATCCCTTCTAATATTGCCGAAGGAGCAGGTCGAATATCGAGAAAGGATTTTAGTCATTTCTTGAATATTGCAAGAGGTTCTTCATTTGAATTGGAAACACAACTAACGATTAGTTTTAAATTGGATTATTTGAAACCCCCAGATTTTGATGTGCTGACTTCTGAATTAGATGAAGTGCAGAGAATGATAACAGGTTTGCAAAAATCGTTAAATAATTAAGAGGTAAGCAGCGTATTGGTTACTCATGACTCGCTACTCACGACTCGAAACTAAAAGCTATGAAAAGATTTTTCGGTTTTGTAAAAAAAGAATTCTTCCACATATTCCGCGATGTGCGGACGATGATTATTTTGTTTGGGATTCCGATTGCTCAACTGTTGTTGTTTGGTACGGTTATTACAAATGAGATTAAGGATGCTCACATTGCCATTTATGACCAGTCGAGGGATGAGGTGACGCAGGAAATCACAGCCAAGCTATTGTCCTCGGGCTATTTTATGCTCGACCAGTATTTGGACAATACCGCAGATATTGAAGCCATCTTTAAAAAAGGGAAAGTAAAGGAAGTTTTGGTTTTTGAGCCAAACTTTGGGCAAACGCTGGAGCGGGAAGGAAAGGCCAACGTGCAGATTATTGCCGATGCATCTGACCCCAACATGGGGAAATTGCTAGCAAATTACACCACCGGTATTATTAACGATTATGTTTTAAAAGAAATGGGCGAACTACAAATGCCTATGCAAATTGAGCCCGAAGTGCGCATGTTTTACAATGAGGAGTTGAGGTCTGTGTATATGTTTGTTCCGGGCATTATGTCCATGATTTTGATGCTGATTTCAGCCATGATGACCTCCATCTCAATTACGCGTGAAAAAGAGCTGGGAACAATGGAGATCCTGCTGGTTTCACCCCTGCGTCCGGTGCAGATCATTCTTGGTAAAGTAGCTCCTTATCTAGGCTTATCAATCATCAATGCACTAGTCATCTTAATTATAGGACATTTCATTTTTGGTGTTCCCATTAATGGCAGTTGGGTACTGTTGTTAGGAGAGAGTGTCTTATTTATATTGATGGCGCTATGCTTGGGTATCCTCATTTCAACCATTGCCAAAAATCAGATGGTGGCGATGTTTATCTCCATGATCGCGTTGATGTTGCCAACCATTTTATTATCGGGCTTCATCTTTCCTATTGAAAATATGCCAATGCCATTACAGATATTGTCACACATTATGCCGCCACGTTGGTTTATCGTCATTCTGAAAAATATTATGCTGAAAGGTACTGGCATTCTGTATGTGTGGAAAGAAACGTTGATACTGATCGCAATGGCTGCGGTGTTTACTGCCATTGCCGTTAAGAAATTTAAAACAAGACTAGAGTAATGAGATTTGAGTCGTGAGTAATTACTCGTTACACGTAACTCGCAATTTTTAAAAATATGAGGACAATACTATATATCCTTCAAAAGGAATTTATTCAGATTTTTCGCAACAAAACCATGTTGCCAATGATTTTCATGTTGCCAATAGTGCAGATGCTTATTCTGGTTTTTGCTGCTACATACGATCTGAAAAATGTGGATATTTATGTGGTTGACAAAGACCTTTCGGAAACCTCGCGCGAGTTGGTTGCAAAATTTGAGGCATCACCGTTTTTTCGTATTCACGATGCATCATTTGATTTGGAGGATGCTGAAAATAGTCTAAAAAAGGAAGAAACGGATTTTGTGATGGTCATTCCACAAAATTTTGAACATGGGTTGGTGCGGGAAGATGAAGCCAAAATCCAATTGCTGATCAATGCTATTGATGGTAATAAGGCGTCACTTATTTATTCGTACACACGGAATATTCTGTCTGGGTTTAATAAGGGGGTGATTGCTGAATGGAAAAGCCTGCCGGAGTTTAATCCGCCCAAACAAATTTTGGTGAAAGATAGTTATTGGTTTAATGCCGAGCTAGATTATAAATGGTACATGGCTCCGGGCATCTTGGCAATTTTGGTGACCATTATCGGCATGTTTCTGTCGGGCATGAACCTAGTGCGCGAAAAAGAAATTGGCACCATTGAACAGCTCAATGTAACACCCATTAAAAAGTACCAGTTTATTTTGGGTAAGCTCTTTCCCTTCCTTGTTATTGCCTTGTTTGACCTGGCTTTTGGCTTAACAATTGCCCGCGTGGTTTTCGACTTGCCTATTGTTGGTAGTTTGCCCTTGCTGTTTGGGTTTGCTGCCCTCTATTTAGTTGGTGTACTAGGACTTGGATTGTTCATTTCCACTGTTACCGAAACGCAACAACAGGTAATGTTTGTGACCTTCTTTTTTATGATGATTTTCATCTTGATGGGAGGCGTATTTACACCAGTTGAAAGTATGCCGCAGTGGGCACAATACCTCGATCGTTTGAACCCGATTTACTATTTTATGCGGATTATGCGCATGGTGCTTCTTAAGGGCTCAGGCTTTTCTGATCTCATCCAAGAGTTTGTTTCACTCGTACTAATAGGTCTCTCATTTTTGACATTGGCCATTTGGCGATATCGGAAAACAAGCTAGCAAAAGTTTGGGAGTAGCCGTCAATTGCAACAAAGTGAAGCAATCTGTTAACTCTTTATTCTTGACGAAGTGAGGTGACCGTCTTTTGTTTATGGGTGTTTGTTTCATGTCTATCTTATTTTTACTTTTTTCGTATAAATATCATGCGATTCAGAGGGAGTAAAAGCTATGATGCCAATAATTAATGATACACGTTTTGGGAGCATTACCATTTCAGGAAAGCTTTATGAACATGATGTTCTTATTCGTCTTAATGGAAAGGTTGAGAAGCGTAAAAAGAAATTATCCAAAGAGATATACGGAAACTCACACGCACTTTCCTTAAATGAAGTCATCTTTATCTATGAGCCTGAAGCAAAGCAATTGATTATTGGAACCGGACAAGTTGGGTATGTGCATTTGTCGGAAGAAGCAGCTGAATATTTACGTAAGAAAAAATGTGCGGTTCAGTTAATAGATACTAAGCAGGCTGTAAATGTTTGGAATGTCATTGAAGGGAAGGCAATTGGATTGTTCCATGTAACCTGCTGAAAAGGTTTGAGTCGTTTATTTAATGGCGCTGTCTAAAAAGTAAAGATACAGGTCATTGAAACCCGTCATCCCGAACTAGTTTCGGGATCTGTTTCTAGGTTGATTAAGATCCTGAAACAAGTTCAGGATGACTCGTACTTTTACTTTTTAGACAGCGCCATTAAGTTTCAGTAATAATTACTTCACTTTTGCTTCCAGTTCAGTTAGATGTTCCATCTTTTTACGAGCAAGGAATTCTGTGATGCCTTCAAGGTGTTCCTTTACACGTTGATTGCCAAATTCATAAATCTTGCCCACCATTCCATCGAGAAAATCACGGTCGTGCGATACTAAGATGAGTGTGCCGTCAAATTCGAGAAGTGCCTGTTTTAGAATATCTTTCGTGCGTATGTCAAGGTGGTTCGTTGGCTCATCCAGAATTAATAAATTGACAGGCTCAAGCAAAAGTTTGATCATGGCTAAACGTGTGCGTTCACCACCGGAAAGTACACTTACTTTTTTGTCCCAATCATCGCCTCCAAACATGAAAGCTCCCAAAATATCTTTGATTTTTGTACGAATGTCTCCTTTTGCTACATCATCAATTGTTTGGAAAACAGTTACGCTCTCGTCAAGCAGAGACGCTTCGTTTTGTGCGAAATAGCCGATCTTGGCATTGTGTCCGAGTGTGAGTTTGCCCTCGTGTTCCAATTCCTTCATGATTGCCTTTACCAGCGTTGATTTTCCTTCGCCATTCTTACCTACAAAAGCCACTTTTTCGCCGCGTTGGATACTGAATGAGGCATCCGAAAATATCAGATGGTCGCCATAACTTTTCGATACATTCTCGGCAATTACCGGGTAGCTGCCCGAGCGTGGCGATGGAGGAAACCGAAGTCTCAAATGTGATGTGTCCACTTCATCAACTTCTAATATTTGGAGCTTATCTAGCATTTTTACACGCGATTGTACTTGCAGTGTTTTTGAATAGGTGCCTTTAAAGCGTTCAATAAACTCCTGATTGTCAGCAATCATTTTCTGTTGCTCATCAAACGCTTTTTGCTGTTGTTCGCGTCGTTCTTTTCTAAGCTCGAGGTATTTTGTATAGTTTACTTTGTAATCGTAAATCCTACCCATGGTTACTTCAATGGTGCGGGTAGTTATGTTGTCAACAAATTTGCGGTCGTGTGAAATTACGATGACAGCCTTGGCATTATTGATTAAAAAATCTTCGAGCCATTGGACTGATTCTATGTCGAGGTGGTTAGTAGGCTCATCAAGTAAAATGAGATCGGGGTTTTGAAGGAGTATTTTGGCCAGTTCAATACGCATGCGCCAACCTCCACTAAATTCACTGCTTGGTCGCTGAAAATCTTTACGCTCAAAGCCTAGTCCCAGCAGGATTTTCTCCACCTCAGCATCAAAATTAACTTCTCCCTGACTGTACAACTTTTCACTTAAGTCGGAAACCTGCTCAATAATGGCGCTATATTCATCCGATTCATAGTCTGTACGAACTGTAAGCTGATGGTTCAACTCATCTAAAGTGGATTGCATGTTCAGCACTTCAGAAAATGCCTGAGATGCTTCTTCAAACAGGGTGCGGTTGCTATCAGCCATCAGGTGCTGTGGAAGATATGCAATTACGGCATCTTTTGGAGCAGATATTTTTCCACTAGAAGGTGTTTGTGCTCCTGCAATTATTTTTAGGAGTGTTGATTTTCCGGCACCGTTTTTTCCCATCAATGCAATGCGATCTTTATCGTTCACCACAAAATTGATATCCTTAAAAAGTGTTGACCCCCCAAATTCTACCGCAAGCCCGTCTATTGAAATCATGAATGTCTATTTTATAAAATAAGGCGGCAAAGATAATGAATTGAAAACACGGATAGATTTTTATATGGGAGGACAGCTAAGATTTCACTATAATAAAAAATGACACCTGAAGTAGATGTCATCTTAAAATTATATTATCCAGGCCCTCTTTGCTTTACAAGTCAATATCCAGTGCTCCTGTAATCTTCCCTATGTTTTTAGGATCAATAATTCCCTGGATGCTAATCAGTGTATTATCATCTCCTCCAATAACGAGAAGCATTTCAGACAGTTTACCATCCTTGGTTGTACGGCCGTAAAATCTTACAACTTCATGTTCTTCGGTAACTTCCATCAGCACTTCGTAGTCGTTATTCGTGAAAAAACCGTCAGATTCCAATTCTTTATAGAAATTCAGTGATTTGTTTAACTGAACATCATCAACAGTTAAAATCCTTACTCCATTTAGGCTTGAAAGCATCTCTTTTTCAGGTGAGTCCTTTTCGCTAAATGCACTGGCAAATCCCAACAAGGCACCGCTAATGTTTACCGTCGTAAAACCCTCTTTGTTGGCGTACTTGTCGAAAAGTTTGTCAACCGGGCTTTTTTGTGCCATTCCCATCATGGGGAGTAATATTAGAAGGATAAAGATTACTTTTCTGATCATTCCTGTCTGCCTAGATATAACAAGGCAGCTTTCTCTGTTTTGTGATTGTGTCTGTTTCATGGTGCTGTATTTATTTGTTTTACTTCTTCTAATTCGACAAAACCTTTGTTTATTGCTTCAATTCCTTTATTCATGGGCTGAACAGCTTTGTCTAGTTTCTGAACAGCTTGTAGATGTGCTATGCCTTTTTTGTATTTTCCAGCCATATAATGAAGCGTTTTTGACGCTTCGGTATAAGCTTGTTCCGGGTCAGAATAAGTGTCCTTCCACGAGGATCTGTCGTTGGTGTAGTTAAAAACCAGCAACGTGATAAGTAGGGCTGCCGCAATGCCTGTAACTGTTTGCCATAATCTACGGTATTTGTTCTTTTCTTCCAGTTCGGATTCCATAATAAAATCCATGAGTGTGTCTTCCATGTTGTTGTTTCCGGCTGGCTTCAATTCCTCAAGCCCTGAGAACAAATCCCGGAAAGGAAGCAACTCATCATCCACTGCTTCAGACATAAAATACTTACGTAGTTCACGTTCTTCATGTAAGCTGCTTTCTCCGTCAAAGTATCTTTTCAGTATTTGTTTTATATGTTCCGATTTCATATTGTTCTTGTTTTATTAATTCATCCCTAACTTTTTTGCGTGCCCTGGATAAGTTTACTCTTATCGTATTAATATTTTGGTCTGTTATTTTGGCTATCTCTTCGTATTCGTATTGCTCAATATCTCTCAAGTGCATGATTGTCCGCTGCAGGTCAGGAAGCTGAGATATTAGTTTTTTAATGATGTATGCAGTTTCGGATAGCTCAATTTCCTGCTGCAAGTTTTTCGATTCCTCTCGGCTAAGCTGGAGTTTTTCATCTTCCGTAGGTATTAATCGTTTCGTTCGATACAAGTCAAGGCAGCGATTTCTTGTCATGCGCATGGCAAATGCTTCCATGTTTTCAATTTCTTCCAGCGATTCTTTTTTTTGCCAAAGCTTCAGAAATACATCCTGAATGACATCTCTTGCCTGTTCCTCATCTTTTGTCATTTGAGAAGCAAAACGGAGGAGCTTGTTGCTTAGTGGCAAAACTATTGTTTTGAATTCGCTGACCAACATTTGCAGTGATTCTGTTTTTATTCGTTTCTAAAGTTAAGACGAAGGAATGTCAATAGCATTACATGTATCATCATAAATAAGATGAATATGTTTGTTTAAGGGTGAGGTTAGGGCATAAAAAAACTGGTAGAACCGGCTTGTGGATTTTTATTTTTTTGAATGAAGGCATACGTGATTACCTTCCGTGTCTTCAAAAACGGCGTAGTAGCCAATTTCTCCGGTAATTAACGTTTTTTGTTGTATGATTTTCCCTCCTGCTATTTCTACGCGAGCCAGTATTTTTTTCAGATCATCTCCTCCATTCAGGTACACTTTTGATCCCAATCTACTTGGAGTGTAGCCTTCTCCTTGCACAATTGCGCCACCAATTCCTTGAGAGCTTGGATCCATCGGCAAAAACCCCATGCGGCATTTCCCCATCTCCTGAATATACATGTCGTAGTTAAATAGTTTTGAGTAGAAATCTTTTGCTCTATCAAAATTGAGTACTGGTATTTCTGCCCATACTACCGCATCTTTTTGTGTTTTCATAATATTGATGTTTTAATTCATATAATTCACCACAACAAGCATTGTAGAGGTCGTAAATTCTACGAAGTAAAATCAAAAGGGTTTTTTAATGCAAGGTGTCACAGGTTGGCATTTATAATTTACCAGTTAAGATTGGATAAGTTGAATTGATAAAATCCAAACTTATTTATTGATCAAAATACGGTGATGTTCATGCTGATTCGGTTATATTTGTGATTCGGAAAAACAAACAACAAATGGAAAATCGCCCCTTAATTTTAATAACGAATGATGATGGTATACACGCCAAAGGATTGAACGAATTAACTGAGGTGATGCGGCTATTTGGTGAGGTTGTGGTTATTGCTCCGGAATTGTCTATGTCTGGTAAGTCGAGTGCTATTACTGTTGACCAACCGCTAAGGGCTACCAAAGTTGAACAGGGAGAAGGCTACACAAGCTACAAATGCAACGGAACACCTGTTGATTGTGTGAAAATGGGATTTAATCATTTGCTGGACCGTCATCCTGACTTTGTTGTTTCGGGTATTAATCACGGTTCCAACTCATCGATTAGTGTGGTTTATTCCGGCACAATGGGGGCAGCTATTGAAGGTTGTCTGCATGGTGTTTCTTCCATTGGTTTTTCGCTTTGTGATTATGCCTCGGATGCCGATTTTACAAAAGCAAAAATATGGGCTGCCCGTATTTTTCAGTCAGTCGTTGAGAATGGCTTGCCGCATTTTACCTGTCTCAATGTAAATATTCCCAAAGGAGAGGTGAAAGGTATTGACGTGTGTCGCCAAACTTCGGGCAAATGGGTGGAAGAACTAGAGAAAAGAACAGACCCACATCAACGTGAATATTATTGGTTGAGTGGCTATTTCAAAAACTTTGAGCCGGATGTGGCTGGTACTGATATTCATGCTTTGGAAAACCAGATGGTTTCCGTTGTGCCTATAACAGTGGATATGACGTGCCACCAGACGCTTCAAAAAATGAAAAACTGGAAATTTTAATGGAATCATCTAAAAGATCAACAATAAATAAGATTCACTTTGGCTTTGTGCCGGGGATCATTCTTCCATTAATGACTTTTGCTATCGTGTTTTTCACCAGTAATCAAGATGTATCTTTGTCTGGTTTTCTTAATGGAATGTGGCAGCTGCAGGCATTAGTCAAAATGCTTACACTTTGCGTTATACCTAATCTGTTCCTTTTTCTGTACTATTACCAGAAGAAATACGATATGGCTGCACGAGGAGTATTGATGGCAACTTTTATCTATGCTTTTATTGTAGTCGTTTCTAAAGCATTTTAGTATTTAAATCAAAATTATTCCCATGAAGTATTACTTTATTGCAGGCGAAGCATCAGGCGATTTGCATGCCTCCAACCTGATTGCCCAATTGGTGAAATTAGATAGTAATGCTACAGTACGAGGGTTAGGCGGCGAATTGATGGAGCAAGCGGGGATGCAGCTAACCAAACATTATCGTGAAATGGCTTTCATGGGTTTCATCCCGGTTTTACTCAATCTGAAAAAGATAAGGAACAATTTTAAAATTTGTGAAAAGGATCTGCTTAACTTTAAGCCGGACGTACTGGTTTTGGTTGACTATCCTGGGTTTAATCTGCGCATGGCTGAATTTGCGAAAGCCAATGGGATTAAGGTGTTCTATTATATTTCGCCAAAAATATGGGCGTGGAAATCAAGTCGGATCAAAAAAATAAAGGCTTTTGTGGACGAGATGTTTACCATCCTTCCTTTTGAAACTGAATATTTCCAGCAGTTTGATTTTCCTGTGAATTATGTGGGAAATCCGGTATTGGATGCCGTTCAGGCTAAATTAAGAAACCTGACAAAAGATGAGTTTTTTGCTGAAAATAAGTTGCCTGATAAACCAGCTATCGCCCTGCTTCCCGGCAGTCGTTTGCAGGAAATTAGCTCTTTGCTGCCACGTATGTTAAAAGCGGCATCCGTTTTTGACACACATCAGCTGGTGGTTACAGCCGCTCCTAATATTCCTGAAGATGTTTACACACGCTTACTCGAAGGATATTCTGCTCGATTGGTTTATGGGAAGACTTACGATACCTTGAAACATGCAGATGTTGCTGTGTTGGCATCGGGTACCGTTTCGCTTGAAGCCGGAGTGATCCGTTGTCCGCAAATTGTATGCTACCGTATGGGTGGAGGAGCTTTAGTTTATTATATTGGAAAGATTGTGTTCAATATTCGAAAAGTGTCATTGGTGAATTTGATTTTGAAACGCTATGCAGTAAGGGAGTTATTGCAGCATTATTGTTCGGTAACAAACATTCGCAAAGAGTTAAGCCGCATACTGAATGAACCGGAACACCTGAAAGAAATTATGGAAAGCTACGAAGAGCTGCATCAAAAGCTGGGAGAACCCGGAGCCTCAAAAAGGGCTGCTACTGCTATCGTGGAGAAGCTTCGCTAAAACTATAATCTTTTCCTATATTCGTACGGACAAACAACGAATAATTATTGCATGTTTAGTTTATTTCGGAAAGAAATTACCAGTTTCTTCGGTTCGCTAACCGGTTATTTGGTAGCCTTTGTTTTTCTAATGGCCAATGGCCTGTTCCTTTGGGTGTTCCCGGGGAACTATAATATCCTTGAAAATGGATATGCGACACTTGATAGCTATTTTTCGCTTGCTCCTTGGATTTTCCTGTTTCTTATCCCAGCACTTACCATGCGTTTGTTTGCAGAGGAAAAGCGATTAGGAACCCTCGAAATATTAATTACCCGTCCTTTGTCATTGTTTCAATTAGTGTGGTCAAAATATCTGGCCGGATTGGTTCTTGTTATTATTTGTTTATTGCCCACTCTTATTTACTTCTATTCGGTTTATGCGTTGGGTAATCCTGTTGGCAACTGGGATAGTGGGGCCGCTTGGGGCTCTTTTATTGGCTTGTTTTTATTGGCAGCACTTTATGTTGGCATAGGTCTCCTGGCTTCGGTATTAACCGACAACCAGATATTTGCATTTATTGTCGCGTTGCTTCTTTCCTTCTTTTTTTACTCTGGCTTCGATTTTATTGCATCAATGAATCTGCCATTGTCTGTCACTGAATTCTTCATTAACATTGGCATTAACGAACATTATTTGTCGGTAAGCAGGGGAGTGGTCGATTCACGAGATCTTATTTATTTTATTTCGGTTACTCTTGTTATATTGGTGCTTACCAGTATTTTCCTTCAACAAAAACAGAAAAAAATAAAAGCACAAATTAAAAAGATGACCCTTTTAGTGGTGGCCTTGGTTGTGCTTTCAGTGCTTTCGCAGAATTTGTTTTTTCGTATTGACCTGACAGCCGATAAAAGGTACAGCTTATCGTCAATATCGAAGCAATTGATACAAGAATTGGATGCTCCTGTTAAGGTTGATTTCTTCTTGGATGGTGATTTGCCTTCCGGATTTATGAATTTGCAGCAAGCTGTGGAAGAAAAAATTCAGGATATCAATGCGTATTCTGATTATCGGTTTTATTATGAGTTAACTAACCCATATGATTATTCAACAGAGGACAGGACTGAGTTGATAGAGCAATTGGTAAACATGGGCTTGCAACCTATTGATTTGCGCCTGACAACAGATGAAGGAGCAATTACGAATCAAATATTTCCAGGGGCGGTCATTAGTTATAAGGATGAGGTGATTGCCGTAAATCTTTTGAAGAATAATACGTCACTTACTGCCGATGCGAACCTGAATAATTCTGTTGAAACGCTCGAGTTTGAAATCATGAGAGCCTTGCAGCAGTTGATGGGACAGCAAAAAGAAGAACTGGCCTTTTTAATGGGACAAGGTGAACTGTCTGAGGCTGAAACATATTCTATACGGGCATCGCTGTCAGAAAACTATAGTATAAAGAATCGTACTGCAATGGAACTGCTTCAGTTGGACACGCTTCCAAAGGTTTTGATAATTGCAGATCCTTCCATCCCATTTGCTGAGAAAGATAAGTTCTATATTGACCAGTACTTGATGAGGGGTGGTAATATTATGTGGTTGGTTGATCCGGTTCAAGTGAGCTTGGACAGCCTGAGTATGGGTGAGTCAACCATCGCTTTTCCTCGTGATCTAAATTTGAGCGATCAGCTTTTTCGTTATGGTGTGCGTATTAACCCGGACTTGGTTCAGGATGCCGATTGTATTTTGATTCCTGTGAATACGTCGGGTAGTTCTACAGCAAACTATACACCGGCATCATGGTATTACTCACCTTTGTTAACGCCATCTGATTCGCATGAGCTGAGTCGTGACCTTAGTCAGATAAAATCGGAGTTTGTTAGTTCAATTGATACCGTTGGGAAGAGCCAGACCATTAAGAAATCTGTCATTTTGCATAGTTCTGATTATTCAAAAGTCGAAATTACGCCAGCGGAGGTTAGTTTAAAAATTATTAATACACCAGCCACCAGTAGCTATTTTAATCAGAAGCAAGTGCCTGTTGGCGTGTTGCTCGAAGGAGAGTTTTCTTCTGTGTTTAAAAATAGAATGACCGATGAGTTTAATACGCTTGGTATTTCTGTTCAGGCTGAATCAAAATCAGCAAAAATGATTGTTATTGGTGATGGAAGCTTGATTGCGAATAAGGTGTCATCCCGAAATGGACAACTGCAAACCCAGCCTTTGGGCTACGACAGTTACTCCCAAACAACATTTGGAAATAGAGAGTTTCTGATGAATGCTGTGAATTACCTGTGTGATGATGCAGGAATCATGTCCCTTCGCTCACGGGTATTTAAAATACGATTGCTGGATAAGGTGAAAACTAATGAAAATAAACTTTTTTGGCAGTTGCTGAATATTCTAGTTCCTCTGGCTTTTATTGTCCTGTTTGGTCTCCTTTTTAACCTGATAAGAAGGAAGCGGTATCGCGGTTAATTACTAGTGTAAAATACTCTAGCGTCATGTAAACATGTTTTAAAGACATGGAGCGCGCACGCAATGCGCTCATGTGCAGTGCCTTGGGTGCTGTGTGCTTGGTGTCTTTCACTTTAGTCGTTTTTTCACACGATATCTTTTTATACATTAGCGCATTATTTTTTCTGCAACTATGCTTGATTCTTGCCAAAATACGGAAGATAATGTTTTATGGTTAAACCTGAAATCTGGGAACAAGTCTGGTTTTAATCAACTATTTCGAAAATATTATTCAGAACTATATTATTATGGGATGAAAATTGATTCGAATCCCGATTTAGTGAAAGATTCTGTTCAAGATGTATTTGTTCGAATTTGGGAGACCCGTGAAAACCTATCTGAAGTAAAAAATATAAAATCATACCTTATTGTGTCTGTAAGAAGGATGATCTTGAGTCAGAAAAAGAAGAGTTTAAATTTTCAGGGATATGAGATTGATGATTTGGAACAAAATGCGTTTCATTTTGACCTGAATGAATTTGAGAAACATAAAGAGATTCCGGATGATGTGAGAAGTTTATTACTTGAATCGATAAATGCTCTAACAAAAAAGCAAAGAGAATTAATTCAATTATTTTTCTATCATGAATTAACGTATCCGGAAATATCTCAGATTTTAGGAATTAGCATTCAGGCTACACGTAATCTGATGTATCGAACATTGACCCACCTGCGAGAAATACTTGGCAAAAGCTCAATTGATGCGATTAAGAATATGATTTTTTTCTTTTTTTCATCAGTAGAGATGAAAAAACTTGAAAAAACTTGATTATGCTTTCTTTGTTTCTCTCTCTATATTAGTAAATCGGATGTTTTGGGTTTACAATGAATAGAATGGATGAAATAATAGATCTCTTAAGACAAAAAGACTTTCAGAAATATCTTTATAGCTGGGAGAATTTGAGTGATGAGAAAAAATCGAATGTACTTTCCGAATTTAATTTGAATCATCAAGATATTGAGTTTGCTAGAACTTTATTGTTGAGTCTTGATTTTAAAGAATGCGAGCAAACTGAAGATGATGTTGATAATTCGCTTGAAGAAACAATTTGGAAGATAGCTGAAAGAGAAAAGAAACTTACTCCCTCGCAAAATAAATTAAGAAAAATTGTAACAACGTTTTCACGGATTGCAGCAATCTTATTACTGCCTTTATTGGTATATACAATCTTCTTTAGGAATAATATAACTGTTCCGGAAATAGAACCGCAGATGTTGACAGTTATTTCTCAGCCCGGTACAGTTACTAAATTGATCCTACCAGACAGTACTGAAACTTTTTTAAATGCAGGGAGCTCGATTACATATCCAAGTTATTTTGAAGGAAATGAAAGAAAAGTAAGTATCTCAGGTGAAGCATATTTTAATGTGGTGAAAAATAAAGATATGCCGATGGTTGTACATACCAATGATTTAAATGTCAAAGTATATGGCACTTCATTTAATGTTACCGCTTTTCCTGCTGAGAATTATACGAAGGTAACCTTAGTTGAGGGGTCTATAGCTTTATCGTTACATGGGAAAAGAATTAATGGGAGTAATGAATATAAAATGGTTCCGGGGCAAACAATTACCTATGCTGAGGTAGCAAGTAAATTGGCTGTCGAATTTAAAGATCCACTACTTTATACAAGCTGGAAAGATGGTAAGCTGATTTTTAGAAACACAACCTTCGAATCTGTACTGGAGCAATTAGCCCGTAAGTATAATGTGCAGATTGTGTTAAAAGATAATAGTCTTGCCTCAATTCCAATGGATGCGACATTTACAAACGAAACGGTTGATGATATTTTAAGATTATTATCCTATGGAACGCCTTTCATGTATTCATATGAAAAACCACAAAAACTTAGTGATGGGACATTCACAAAGAGTAAAATTTATATAGAAAAGAGAACTAATTAATCCTAACTAAATAAAATCAGTTTGCCTATGCACATGGAATAATAAAAAACAAATGCAGGAGAAAAGTAGAGCCTTCCCCTGCACTTTAAACTAATCAATTTTTGAAACTAATTAGATCGTAAAAGTATGAAAAAAAAATTTGTTCACGATTCTGGAGGGATCACTATGTCCTTTTGGGAAAAAAACGTGCTAAAAATGAAACTAACCCTACTATTCTTGTCTCTAACCTTTGCGCAATTAATCGCAAATGACAGTTATTCTCAAACCCGTTTATCAATGGATATGAAAAATACGACAGTTGAAAATGTTCTTAACGAGATTGAATCTCAAAGTGGATATTACTTTATATTCAACAGGAATATTGTCGATGTTAATAGGAAAGTTAACGTGTCATATGAAGATCAAAACGTAGAACAAGCACTAACAAATTTGTTTGAAGGAACAGATGTATCTGTCGATATAAAGGATACGCATATTATTTTAAAAAGCAATTCAGTGAATTTGCAACTACAAAAAT
The DNA here is from genome assembly GCA_963662675.2 of Prolixibacteraceae bacterium. Taxonomy (GTDB): domain Bacteria; phylum Bacteroidota; class Bacteroidia; order Bacteroidales; family Prolixibacteraceae. The sequence continues at coordinate 27,731 of CAXXHP010000005.1, read as the reverse complement.
CAATTACGGGTAATATTACTGATGATACAGGTGAATCACTTCCTGGAGTAACTGTAGCGCTTAAGGGAACCACAATCGGGACTATAACTGATTTTGACGGTAATTATAACTTGGCAGAGATACCTGATGATGCTATTATCGTAATTTCATTCGTAGGGATGAGGACTCAGGAAATCAGTGTTGCAAACAAAGATGTTATCAACATAACAATGCAACAAGAAACTATTGGATTAGATGAAGTTGTAGCTGTTGGTTATGGTGTGCAAAAGAAAAGTGTAATTACTGGAGCTATATCTAGTGTTAGGTCTGAGGACATAGCTAATACCTCTATCACAAGAGCAGAGCAAGCATTACAAGCCAATACTGCTGGAGTTCAAGTTCTTTCAGGCTCTGGTTCTCCCGGTGCGGGAATGAAAGTAAGAATCCGAGGATTCAGTTCTAATGGAAAATCTGAACCTTTATATATCGTCGATGGATTAAGAACGAATGATATTAGTACTATTGATCCTAATAATATCAGCAACATGGAAGTGCTGAAGGATGCAGCATCAGCCGCAATATATGGAGCTGAAGGTGGTAATGGCGTTGTTATTATTACTACTAAAACTGGAGTATCAGGAGAGAGTCAAGTTAGCTATGACTTTCAATATGGCATTCAGGAACTTGGGCATAAAGCAGAAATGATGAATGCTGCCCAGTACACTGGGTACATGACTGAGTCTGGTGCAATTAGCAGTGTTACTTCAAGTATCAACACTGACTGGGTTGATGAGACATTTGAATCGTCACCGATGGTAAAACATTACCTATCTTTTACGGGAGGAAATGACAAAGGTAAATATCTTGCGTCTATGTCTTATGTAAATCAAGAAGGGATTGTAAAAGGACCACAGGATAATTACAAAAGATATACAGGAATGTTTAATGCGGATTATAAACTCAATTCGTGGTTAAAGTTAGGTAGTAATATGACCTTAAATCATTCTGTTAGAAAATCAGTTTCAGAGAGTAGTGAGTATTTTGGGCTTATTGGGAATGCACTTATGCTTGATCCTCTAACTCCTGTAGAGTATACGGGAGAATTGCCAGCTAATGTTCAGACCCTTTTGGATCTTGGGAAGAAACTTTTAAAGTCACCTGATGGAAACTATTGGGGAATATCACAATATGTGAATGGTGAAAATATTAATCCATTTGTAAATAGAGACGCCACAAGTTCCACTGCAACAACAGATGGTTTAATGGGAAGCTTTTTTGCTGAAATTTCGCCTGTAGAAGGTTTAACTGTTACAACTAAATTTGGGCTTGACGTAAATTATAATAACAGAAAAACTTATGAGCAAGAGTACTTTTATAACACGGATATGTACAATGATTATGCTTCTGTATCTGATGCAATATCCTATAGAACATACTGGCAATGGGAAAATTACGCCACATATGTAAAATCTATAGACAAGCATAACTTTACGGCTTTGGCAGGTGTTTCGTCTTCTGAATCAAAAGTAAAATCACTTTCGGCTTCTGGGTATCCTTTGATTAAAGACGATGTGTCTTTTGCCGAACTTGATTTTATAACATCTGATACCAATGATGCAGTTGGAGGAACTACTATTTTTGACAGAAAATTTTCCTACTTTGGACGGGTTTCTTATGATTATGACAATAAATATTTGTTCCAGGCAAATATTCGTCGTGATGCTGTGGGTTTATCTATTTTGCCAAAGGATACAAGATGGGGAACATTCCCTTCATTCTCTGCAGGATGGGTAATGTCCAATGAAGACTTCTTTCCTAAAACATTCTTGTCTAGTGTGAAAATACGAGCAAGCTGGGGCGAAAACGGAAGTATCTCTAACCTTGGGGGCTATAGATATGCATCCACAATTTCTTCCAGTTATCTATATCCATTATCTGATGGATCCTATGCTATTGGGTCTAAACCTGCTCAGTTGAGTAATAACGAATTAAAATGGGAGACAAGTGTTCAGACTGATATTGGCATCGATCTAAGGGCATTTGATGACAAATTGACTCTTACCGTTGATTACTATAACAAGAAGACTACTGATCTTATAACATCGAATACTCCACCTTTGGAAGCTGGCAACACGGCCTCTCCTGTGAATGGAGGTGATGTCCAAAATAAAGGATTCGAATTTGAACTTGGATACAGAGGCAGTATTAATGACTTCAATTATAGTATAAATGCAAACGTGGCAACTCTTAAAAATGAAGTGACCTATCTTAATCCTACTCTAACAAGAATTAATGGAGCACAAGTTAATTCGGAGATTATGACTGCCTTTGAGGAGAATCAACCTATCTGGTATTTTTATGGGTATAAAACATCTGGTATAGATAAAACCACAGGTGATGCCATTTTTGTGGATACAAACAATGATACTTTTATTAATGCAAATGATAAAACCTACATCGGAGATCCGATTCCTGATCTAACTTATGGTGGAACAATCAATCTGGAATATAAAGGACTTGATTTAAACATAGTTGGCGTTGGAACTTATGGGAACGATGTATTAATGGGTATGGTTAGGGTAGACCGTCCTTCATCAAATAGGTTTTCGTTGTTTTATACTGATAGATGGACTCCTGAAAACACAACAGCTACAAGACCAAGTGCTAATGTAAACAGCACTTATTGGAATAGTGATGGAATGATATTTAGCGGAAGTTTCTTCCGTATTAAGCAAATTCAATTGGGATATTCATTGTCTCCTAAATTATTAAATAAGGTTAAGTTTAATAAGGTGAGGTTATATGTGTCTCTTGAAGATTATTTCACATTTACAAAATACCCGGGAATGGATCCTGAAGCAACAAGTGCATCTAGAACAGGAACAGATGGCTCTGATGCTCAAATAAGTTCAAATAGTAGTCAGGGTATTGATAGAGGGTATTTCCCTGCATCTAAAAAAGTAATGTTTGGTGCATCTATTGTTTTTTAATCGAATAAACTATTGAGTATGAAAAAAATACATAAAAATATAATATTTATTGCCCTATTTGCATTAGTAGGGCTCTACGGTTGCACAAGTGATTTTCTGGATACGAACCAATTAGGTGTTACTTCCGTTGATGATTTTTATCAAACGGATGAAGATGCCGAGCAGGCATTAATGTCTTGTTATAATCAATTGCAATCGACAGATGTTTTATCGTTAAAAAGCTACCTGAGTGATGATATTTATGCAGGTGGTGGTATGCGTGGCGATTTTGCACATTGGGCCGAAATAAATGAATATCAATTTGGAACTAGCAACTCATTAATAAGCGGGAGTTTCTCTGCCCTCTATAGTGGGATTTATCTTACAAACAAAGTTGTTGATAATGTACAGCCTGAAAGTGAAATTAAGATTCGAGCTATTGCAGAGGCAAAAGTATTGAGAGCATATTTCTATATTGATCTGGTTACACTTTGGGGACCTGCTCCATTGGTATTGCATGAGTTAAATCCTAGTGAATATGCTCAACCAAACTCAACAGTTCCTGAACTATGGGCGCAAATTGAAAAAGATCTTACAGAAGCGATCCCTAATCTTCCGCTGAAGAGTGTACAAGGTGCTGCAGAAAAAGGCCGTATTTCTAAAGGCACTGCACAAGCTCTGCTAGGTAAGGCTTATTTATTTCAGGAAAAATACGAACAAGCTGCTACCGAACTTAGTGTAGTTATTAATTCGGATGAATATAGTCTATATTCCGACCTTTCAACTTTAATGAAGAAAGATGCTGAATTAGGTGTTGAATCTCTTTTTGAGATAATATATAATACAGATCTTTCAACTGGGGAATTTACTTTTGCAGGTTGGTATGGACCAAGGCTTCTCTATTTCAGCCCTGGGAATACTGGTATCGCCCCAGCTTGGGGATTTATGTCTCCACAAAAAGGGCTGTATGATGCTTTTGTTGCTGCCGGCGATATTAACAGGAGGAAAGCGGCTATTATGGATGAGGCCGAAGCTGCAGAAATGGGTGCATCATTGAGAGATTCAGAAGGGAATCTGCAATATGCAAGTGATGGCTATATCAAGTTGAAGTATACTACATGGATATCAGAAGCAAATGAGAGTAACCCCTGGTTTCTTGGAACCAATATTAGAGTTCTTAGATATGCCGATGTATTGTTAATGGCTGCGGAAGCATATAACCGCTCTTCATCACCAAATGATGACCGTGCCAGAGAGTACGTTAATTTAGTTCGGAATCGTGCTAGATTAGAAAATATAACATCTGAAGGAACCCAACTGTTTGATGATATCAAAGCAGAGAGAAGACTTGAACTTTGTTTTGAGCATACACGTTATCAGGATCTAGTGAGGTGGAGAGATGCATTGACTGTTATGGCAGAGCAAGGACATTATATTCCGTTAGGAGATGGTACATACTTTGGGAATAGTAATTATGGCTTTAAAGAAAAGCATAAACTTCTTCCTTTTCCTGAAACTGAAATTAATGTAAATCCAAATATTGTTCAAAATCCGGGTTGGTAATAACACAGAACGCTTTCTATTATCATGCAAAATACATGAGAAGTAGATTGATAAATTTTACTTGAAATAAATGAGCTGGTATTATAAGCTAGCTTATTTATTTCATTTTCCTATTACTATATGAAGTTTAATATTATGAGAAAAACAATTCAATTAGTCCTGTTTGGGATACTCTTGTTATGTCCAAAGGCTTTTTTTGCACAGAATTTAGAGTCGAATATAGGCACTTGGGGCGATCAGGGAAATGGTACGTATATAAACCCTGTTGTTAATGCAGATTACTCTGACCCTGATTTAATAAGAGTTGGAGAGGACTACTACATGGTGTGTTCTGAATTCCATTATATGGGCATGCCAGTTCTACACTCAAAAGATCTGGTCAACTGGACTATAATATCGCAGGTATACAATAAATTTAAATTCGATTCAGGATACGACTCCAATGAAAAATATGGAAGAGGAAGCTGGGCTCCTGCGATTCGTTACCATAATGATAAATTCTATATTTATTTCTGCACTCCAGACGAAGGCTTATTCATGTCAACAGCAGTAAATCCAGAAGGTCCATGGGAGCCACTTGTTCAGGTTGTTGATGTCTCTGGATGGGAAGATCCATGCCCATTCTGGGATGAAGATGGCAATGCATACCTGGGCAGAAGTAAAGTGGGTGCAGGTCCAATATTTATCCATAAAATGAGTCCTGATGGAAAAAAACTCTTAGATGATGGAGTGATCGTATATACAGGGCCAACAGCAGAGGGTACAAAAATATTTAAGAAGGACGGGTATTATTATTTTAGTATTCCAGAAGGAGGTGTACCTACCGGTTGGCAAACTGTTCTGCGTTCTAAAGATATTTACGGACCTTTTGAAAAAAAAGTAGTTCTGGAACAAGGAAGTACTGATATAAATGGACCACATCAGGGAGGCATGGTTGATCTGCCAAATGGAGACTGGTGGTTTATGCATTTTCAGACAGATTTTGCGCTTGGGAGAGTTTGTCATCTTCAACCTGTCACTTGGATAGATGGATGGCCAGAAGTAGGTGTAGACATTGACAGAAACGGTATTGGCGAACCCGTGTATGCTTGGAAAAAACCGAATATCGGTCAAGAATATCCTATAAATGCACCACAATCTTCAGATGAATTTAATGACACTAAACTTGGTCTACAATGGTCATGGAATCACAACCCTGTGGACGGAGTATATTCGTTAACTCAAAATACAGGATTTTTAAGCCTGACTGCATTAGAAAGCGCTTCTTTCTTAAAAGCAAAGAATACAATTACTCAAAAGTTTATGGGTAATGAAGGGGAAGCAACTACTCTTCTGAAATTTAATGAAATGACAACCGGTCAAAAAGCGGGATTGTGTGTATTGGATAGAGGATATAATAGCATCGGCATTTCTAAAGAAGATGGTAAAATATCTGTGTTTGTTGATAACAATGGAAAAATCACAAAAAAACACATAAAGGGTTCACAAATCTACCTGCGTGTTAAACTTAATCCAGCTGAAATTGAAGAAACAACAACTCAAGCAGAAGGTTATAGGAGATTTTTTCCTGCATTTAAACCTGGTAATCAATTCTATTACAGTACAAACAACAAAGATTTTTATCCTTTAGGCGATTTGTTTTCAGCATCATGGGGAAACTGGAAAGGCCCTAAGCTAGGTTTATTCAGTTACAACGAGAATAGTGATGGGGGGACAGCTTTATTTGATTGGTTCCACTACGATTATGATGGACCTAAGGGAAATTAAAATGACAGAAACATCCCTATCTCGGAAACTACATAAATAGAAAATATGGGCATTTTTGATCTTGATGCATCACATGTTGAAATAAACATTAATGCTTTGTATATAAATCCGATATTTTGTTTATCGATTTTGTATCCTTCAATTTCTTATTCCTAATTTGGAATTTGTTTAGGTTAGTTTTAGATCATTAAATAAGCTGGAGTTATATCCGGCTTATTTTTTAATGTTTGTTCTACGTTAGACAATACAGAGCTTTAAGTCGGTACATGTTATTTTAAATGTCATATTAAGAATTTTTAGTGTATCAATTTTTTTACACTTTAAGCATACCTCAAAAGCATCTCATTTAACAATCGCATTTTTAAATACATTAGTTTAATTTATGATCATAAGTAAATATTCCCAACTAAAGAGGAATCTAAAAAGGAACAAAGATGCGTTTTTGGCAACCTGAGCCACAAGTCGGTTTGATCCATTAAGCTGTTTGCCGACTTAGCGGATTACTTCTCTTATTATTTGACCTTAGCAAACAGACCTTCTGCTTTGTCATTTCTCAATCGTTTATATATGCAACCTGAGCTTGTGTGGTATTTCCTTCTTTTTTTAACAATATCTGATATGTACCTTCAGCTATCGACTTTACACTGACCCCGCTTTTGCAGCAGCCTTTGGGGTTTAAACAGGGTTGACGCAGGGTGTAATCATATGACCAGCTTCACCGTTTATGTAAAACGATACTGTTACCCCTTTACTCGGCTCAAGGCTTTGTGCACCCTCATCAATAAGGCTTCGGGGACGTGTAATTCAGCCCCGGGCTTGAGTATTCACTTATTTCGAACACGTGATCGGGTTTTGCAGACATTTCAGTGATTATCGGGCATTGTAAATATTAGGATGTCACCTCTTCAAAATATGACATCCTAATATTCAATATTCAGTCGTTAATTTCTTTGTATAAAATCTCAAACGAAAAGGTGGGGAAACAAAATCAAAGTTTGTATATTCGTATGATTGTGGATATGGGTGTCTTAAACGCCCATTGATTGGAAAGATTAAAAAAAACTTAAAAAATATACCAATGAAATTTGTTGTCTCCAGTACCGAATTACTAAGTCACCTGAATGCTATTAGTAAGGTGATTAGTTCGAAGAATACATTACCCATTTTGGATAATTATTTATTTCAGCTGGAAAGTAACCGCTTGACGGTTACAGCTTCAGATTTAGAATCAACACTAATAACCAGTCTGGAGCTGGACAATATTGAAGGAGAAGGAGATATTGCTGTTCCTGCCAAATTGTTGAATGATACATTAAAAGAATTTCCGGAACAACCACTTACGTTTAAAATTGATCCGGATAGTTTCAGTATTGATATATATTCAGAAAACGGAAAGTTTAGCATTGTCGGACAAAATGGAGAAGACTTTCCTCAATTCCCAACGTTAAATGAAGATGCTGCTTCAACAATTAGCGTTAATCATGATATTCTGTTAACGGGAATTACAAAAACTTTGTTTGCTACTGCCGATGATGAGTTACGCCCTGTTATGAATGGAATATTTATTGAACTTGGGCAAAATGATCTAACTTTTGTTGCTTCGGATGCTCACAAGTTGGTGCGCTACAAACGAAGTGATGCAAAAGCAGAGATGGAGTCATCTTTTATTCTTCCTAAAAAACCGGCTTCACTGTTGAAAAATTTATTGGTGAAAGAAGAGTTTGATGTAAAACTGCAGTTCGATGATAAAAATGCCTTTTTCACATTGAGCAATTTTAAACTCATTTGCCGATTGGTTGAAGGGAATTATCCAAGTTACAACTCTGTTATACCAACAAACAATACAAATAAATTGGTCGTTGACCGTTTAGAATTGTTTAACACGATTAAGCGGGTATCTGTATTTGCCAATCAAGCCAGTAACCTTATAAAACTTCATATCGAAAGCAACCAACTTGTTGTTTCTGCACAAGATGTTGATTTTTCTATTTCTGCCGTGGAACGTTTAAAATGTCAGTACGAAGGAGAAGAAATAGAAATTGGGTTCAAATCAACCTTCCTTGTTGAAATTCTTAGTAATTTGTCTTCTTCTGAAGTTCGTATCGAACTATCTGACCCTACTCGTGCCGGGCTGTTGTTGCCTGCTGAGAAAGATTTTGATGAGGAAGATGTTTTAATGTTGCTTATGCCAATGATGATTAATGCATAATTAAAAATAGTACATAGCGTAAACCTAACAGAATTTTTCCTGTTAGGTTTTTTGTTGGTAATAGATACTGAAAAGAATAAAAGAAAGATACATAAGAATGAAAATGAACTTGAAAAATCCATTGATCTTTTTAGATCTGGAAACTACCGGAATAAATGTTGTTACTGATCGCATTGTGGAAATTGCGCTGCTAAAAATTAATGTTGACGGCACGGAGGAAAGCAAAGAATATCGTATTAATCCGGAGATGCCTATTCCTGAGGAGTCGAGCAAGATTCATGGTATTTATGACGAGGATGTAAAGGATGCCCCAACACTTCGGGAAATTGCAAAGTCGCTCGCTAAATTCATGGAAGGATGCGATCTGGCAGGGTTCAATTCCAACCGTTTTGATATTCCGCTTCTGGCAGAAGAGTTTTTGCGTGTTGATGTTGACGTTGATTTCAAAAAGCGAAAGTTCATTGATGTTCAAGCAATTTTCCATAAAATGGAGAAGCGCACACTCGTTGCCGCATTTAAGTTTTATTGCCAAAAGGAGTTGGAAGGAGCCCACGGAGCAATGGCTGATACAAGAGCTACTTACGATGTGATGAAAGCCCAACTTGACATGTATCAGGAAACCGAGTTCGAAGATGCTAAGGGGCAGGTGAGTAAGCCCATTCAAAATGATGTTGTGGCTTTGAGTGAATTCTCATCCTATGATAAAAATGTCGATTTTGTTGGTCGCATTGTATACAATGAAAAAGGGGTTGAAGTATTCAACTTCGGAAAAAACAAAGGCATTCCGGTAGAGCAGGTTTTGCGTGAACAGCCCGGCTATTTTGGATGGATGATGAATAGTGAATTCCCACTTTATACAAAAAAAGTTCTTACTAACATTAAACTAAGAATGAAAGATATTTAATCACCAGTAATTGGTAGTTCCCATTCTGTCCTTCGTTCTATTTGAATACCAAATTGTAATTTTTCAGGTCTTACGACTTTCTTCTATTTACTTGATACTAGAAAAGATGAAAATAATTTGCATAGGCATGAATTATAGCGAGCATGTGCGCGAGCTAAACAATCAAATCCCGGATGAGCCGGTTGTATTCATGAAGCCCGATTCCGCCTTGTTGCGCAATAACGATCCTTTTTACATTCCTGATTTTAGTAAGAACCTGCACTACGAGTGTGAGCTAATTATTCGCATTAACCGATTGGGAAAAAATATTGAACCTCATTTTGCTAGTCGTTACTACGATGAGATAGGTTTGGGGATTGACTTCACAGCCCGCGATTTGCAAAAAAAGCTACGAGAAAAAGGCCTTCCTTGGGAAAAGGCAAAGGGCTTTGACCGGTCAGCGGTTGTAAGTGCCAAATTTATTCCAAAGGCTGATTTGCCCGATTTAAAATCCATTAAGTTTCAGTTGAAGAAGAATGGCATAGTTGTTCAGGATGGTGATTCTTCCGATATGATTTTTTCGGTTGATGAGCTGATTTGCCATATCTCTAAATATTACACCCTGAAAATTGGCGATCTTATTTACACGGGCACTCCTGTTGGTGTTGGACCTGTGGTTGTTGGCGATCGTCTTGAGGGTTTCCTTGAAGGGAAAAAGATGTTTGACTTTGAAGTGAAATAATTTCGCTTTTAAAATAATTGTTGTGTTAAGGGATGTCATCTTTTAAAAGATGACATCCCTGATTTCTTTTTAACAAACTCAATAGGTCATTGTTATAATTCATACTGACTGTAATATTGAGCTGATATGAGTAAAACAATTCTATTGACAGGTTCTGCTTTTTTAGTGTTGGCTGTTGTTGTGGGAGCCTTTGGTGCCCATGCCTTAAAGGCTAGGCTGTCTGATGATATGATGGAGGTGTACAAAACTGGGGTTGAATACCATTTTTATCATGCCTTGGGCTTGCTTTTGATTGGGGTGTTGTCGTTACATTTTCCATCCGGATTGATTCATTGGTCTGCTTTGTTCCTATTAATAGGAGTTATTTTATTTTCCGGGAGTTTGTACTTGATGGCTGTTACTGGTATAAAATGGTTGGGAGCTATAACTCCACTTGGAGGACTTTGTTTTATTGCGGGGTGGATATTGTTATTTATAACAGTATGGAGGTCGATACCTTAAAAATGACCGTATCAAATTATAATTTAGTGCCCTTAGTACGTGTTGCCCAGCGGTCACGTGCTAATTGCTGCATATCAACCTGTACATCCGTTTCATCAGTAATCTCAAGTCCCAGTATCGTTTCAATGATATCCTCCATCGTTACTAGTCCTTCTGTTCCTCCGTACTCATTAACGACTAAAGCTAAATGCTCTTTGTTTAAAAGTAATTTGTCAAATAGTTTGGGGACATTTATGTTCTCGTAGCATATTACAATGTCTCTTTTTACATTTCTAAGAATTTGATCTTTCTCTCCTGAAGCTAGTTTCTCTAGAATATCATGCTTCAATACATATCCAGTAATTTTATCAATACTTGTTTCATAAATCGGAATTCTCGAGAAATTTTGAAAGGTTCCATCTTCAAAAAAATTGGTCATCGATAAATCCTCAGTGGCTGTTACCATAACAGTTCTTGGCGTCATAATATCTTTAACCTTAATGTCTTTTAGCTTTATTAGATTGATGATGGTTTTGCTTTCTGTTTCTTCAAATATCCCTTCATCTAGCCCCAGTAGAGCTAGCATTGCAACCTCTTCACGACTTACTGTGAATTCATCTTTCTTTTTAGAGATTGATTTTGTAATGAATTCGGTTAGCAAAAGCAGAGGGTAGGTAATAATAATAAGCAGTTCAATTACTCTTACAGAAGGGAGTGCCAGCTCTCTCCAAAAACGAGCTCCTATGGTTTTTGGAATAATCTCTGAAAAAACAAGAATGAGTATCGTAAGAACTGCAGAGATAATACCAAAATAAGCTTCTCCAAAAATTTTCGTGGCTTCAGAGCCAACTCCTGCTGCTCCTATTGTGTGGGCAATAGTATTTAAAGTAAGAATAGCTGCTAATGGGCGGTCAATGCGATTTTTTATTTTTTTAAGTTTGATGGCCCTTTTGCTGCCCTGTTCTTCTTTCAAGTAAATAAAGGAAAGCCGAACTGAGAGAATAACAGATTCAAGAATTGAGCATAAGAAAGAAATTCCTAAGGCTAGAAATAAGTAAAAAAGAAGTAATCCGATCATTCCCAAAATATTTTTGAATAAGATAATAGCTTTTGAAATATTTCCCTAATAATTCATCTCCTTCTGTTGCTTACGCAGAAACTGAATAAAAAATACCTTCCTGCCAAAAGAAGATTAGTTGAGTGTAGAGATAGTAAAAAAAGTTGATCATTTATTTTCGATAAAATAGACTACAAATCGCCTATATCCTGAAAATCAATTTCCAAGAAATCAGTTACTTCTTTTAACCAACGTTCCTGAACAAAGGAGTTGTGTTCAGGATGATTATTATAAGCATCATAATTCTTCTGATTTGAAAAAATCATCGAAAATCCATATTGGTAATTATTTTTAGCACTCGTCTGGCGAAATGCCTGAAAGTTTATTACTTCCGGGATTGCAGATAAAATTTGGGTTCCATCCTGAATAAATTTCACAGCTTCACGTGTATCTTTTTCATGAGATAGATTAAAAATAACCATATGCTGGATTTCTCCGGGGGCTAACATACAATTCTTCATTTTTTGCTCGCTTGAAAATGATTTGTTCTTAAATAGGATAGAAAATAGAGCCGTTGCTCCAATTCTTTCAAAAAATCGTCGTCGTTGCATGGCTGATATTTTTGAGAATTAAGGCTAAATATACAACATCTTTCAGGTGCTTTTTGTGAATCTGGCAGAAATAAAATTAGGTATTTTCCTACATCCTTCAAATACGATAAAATCTACATTAATGTACTATGCTTAAGATTAATTAACCTGGAAAGCTCCGGTTTATAAGACTTTATGCTCTATAACACAAGAGGTAGGTAATAACGGGCAATCCTACAAAAATGTAGGATATTTTATTGTCGAGCAAGCCGTGCCAAAAAAGTTCACCATTCCTAAATGATAGATAAACAGAAGTTTGTGTCTTGTGATTTATATTCTTGGGTTTCATTCTCCTTGTTTGGCACTCTTCTCGTAATGGAGGGAGCAAAGAAATAAATGTCGAACACTTAAAAATTGAAAAGATGAGAAAGATAGCTATTTACGGAAAAGGTGGAATTGGTAAATCAACCACAACGCAAAACACAGTTGCCGGACTTGTAGAAGCCGGGAAAAAGATCAAAGTAGTTGGATGTGATCCTAAAGCTGATTCAACTCGCTTGTTGTTAGGTGGACTGGCACAAAAAACAGTACTGGATACTCTTCGTGAAGAAGGAGAAGATGTTGAGTTGGACGACATCGTAAGAGAAGGATACGGCGGCGTTCGTTGTGTTGAGTCTGGTGGTCCAGAGCCAGGTGTTGGTTGTGCCGGTCGTGGTATTATTACTGCCATTAACTTGTTAGAGCAATTAGGTGGATGGGATGATAAATTCGAATTGGACTATACTTTCTATGATGTATTAGGTGATGTTGTTTGTGGAGGTTTTGCAATGCCTATGCGAGAAGGAAAAGCACAGGAAATTTACATTGTAGTTTCTGGAGAGATGATGGCCATGTATGCAGCAAATAATATCTGTAAAGGTATTCGGAAATATGCCGAGGCTGGTGGTGTTCGCTTGGGAGGATTGATCTGTAACTCTCGTAACGTGGATAACGAACGTGAAATGATTGAAGAGTTGGCAAGACAGATTGGAACAAAAATGATCCACTTTGTACCTCGTGATAATATGGTTCAGCGTGCAGAGATCAACAGAAAAACAGTAATTGAGTTTGACCCAACCCACAACCAAGCCGATGAATACCGAGCCCTTGCAAAAGCAATTGATGAGAATGAACTGTTTGTGATTCCTAATCCAATTGAAATGGATCAGTTAGAGGAGTTATTAATCAACTTCGGTATTATCAACTAACAATTAATTTACTAACGAAAAAAATAGGAGAATAAACCATGTTAATGATCAGATCCATTATCCGCCCAGAGAAATCAGGAAAAGTATTGAAAGCTCTATTTGAAGCCGGTTATGTCGCTGTTACCAAAATACCAGTAGTTGGTCGTGGAAAACAACGCGGTATTAAAATCGGTGATGTAACATATGATGAGTTACCAAAAGAAATGTTGATTATGGTTGTAAAAGATGAAGATAAAGATTTTGCAATATCCACAATCATGGAAGCAGCCCGCACTGAACCCAAAGGTGCATTTGGTGACGGAAAAATTTTCGTCTCTCCGGTGGATGAAGCCTATACTATCAGCCGCGGAACTACAGAATTATAAACCTAAAATTCAACGGCTATGAAAATGATAATGGCGATTATCCGAATCGATAAAATGAACAAAACAAAACGGGCTTTAACTCAGGCAGGAATCACTTCGATGACTGCTACCGGAAAAGTTTTCGGAAGAGGGAAAGGCCTGTGGGATGCAAAAGTACTTGAGGGAGTGAAAAATGACACTCCCGAAGCTCTCGCCCACTTGGGCAAAGAACCACGTCTCCGTCCACAACGAGTGCTAAATATTGTTGTTCCTGACGATAAAGTTAGCACCGTGGTCGATACTCTTATTGAAGTTAATCAAACTCCTTCTCCTGGCGATGGTAAGATATTCGTATTGCCAATGTCAGAAACATTTAGGGTGCGTACAGGGGAAACCGGAGATTCAATCCTCGATTAAAAGAATATACTATGGTAATGAAAAAAGATTATACAAACGGATTACCAGATCCTTCGAAACTTAAAGAAGAGATCTTGAAAAAATACCCCCGGAAGGTTGCCAAGAAACGCGAAAAGTCAATGGTAATCAATGATCCGGAAGTCGATCAGGAAATTTTATCTAATGTGCGAACTATTCCTGGGATTATTACGCAGCGTGGTTGTACCTATGCAGGTTGTAAAGGTGTGGTTTTAGGACCAACACGTGACATCATTAACTTGGTGCACGGGCCAATCGGCTGTAGCTTTTATGCTTGGTTAACACGACGTAACCAAACCAGTCCTGCTGAAGGAGAAGATAACTATATCCCATATTCGTTCTCTACCGACATGCAAGATGAAAACATTGTTTTTGGTGGTGAAATAAAATTGAAAGCTGCAATTCGTGAAGCTTTCGAAATGTTCAACCCAAAATCAATTGGTATTTTCTCAACTTGCCCTGTTGGTTTGATTGGTGATGATGTGCATTCCGTTGCTCGCGAAATGAAAGCTGAACTTGGAATTAACATCTTTGGTTTCAGCTGCGAAGGATACCGTGGTGTATCACAGTCTGCCGGTCACCATATTGCCAATAATGGTGTGTTTAAACACGTCATTGGAAATACCGATCGTGAACGTACCGGAAAATTCCAAGTGAACCTTTTAGGTGAGTATAACATTGGTGGTGATGCTTTCGAAATCGAGGCTTTATTTAAAGAAGCTGGAATTTCATTGTTAGCTTCTTTCTCCGGTAACTCAACCATCGAGAGTATGGCCTATGCACATACCGCTGACCTAAATATGGTAATGTGTCATCGTTCTATCAACTACATTGCAGAGATGATGGAGGAGAAATATGGTATCCCTTGGGTTAAAGTGAATTTTGTTGGTGCCGAATCAACGGTTAAGTCACTGAAAAAAATTGCTGATTATTTTGCTGATGCTGAATTGACAGCTAAAGTTGACGAAATCTGTGCACGTGAAATGGCAAAGGTTGAGGTGGCTAGGGCAGAAATTAAACCATCAGTTGAAGGTAAAGTAGCCATGATGTTCGTCGGTGGTTCAAGGGCTCACCACTATCAAGATTTGTTTGGAGAACTTGGAATTAAAGTGGTTTCTGCAGGTTATGAGTTTGCTCACCGCGATGACTACGAAGGACGAAAGGTAATTCCAAGCATTAAAATTGATGCCGACACCAGAAATATTGAAGACTTGGTGGTCAGCAAAGATGAAACCCACTTCAGGGATGATTTAGTCGCTAAGAAAGAAGCATTGAAAGAATCAGGATATAGCTTCAGCGATTATCAAGGTATGATGCCTGAGATGAAGAAAAATTCATTAGTGATTGATGATGTGAACCATTGGGAGGCAGAAAAGCTGATTGAATTCTATAAACCAGATGTTTTCTGTGCTGGAATTAAAGAGAAATATGTGATCCAAAAATATGGAGTCCCTCTAAAACAGTTGCACTCTTACGATTACGGCGGCCCTTATACTGCCTTCGATGGAGCAATCAATTTTTACAAAGAAATGCAACGTATGTTGGTGACAAATATCTGGAAATTGGTGGATACACCTTGGAAGGATGAGCCAGAGATCGTTGGAAGTATGACTATTGAAGCATAAAAATAGGAGGAATATAAAATGTTACTACGACATACAACAGATAAAGTAATAGAGCGGAAAGCTTTAACCGTGAACCCGGCAAAAACTTGCCAGCCGGTTGGTGCGATGTACGCTGCGTTGGGAATACATGGTTGTCTCCCACATAGTCATGGGTCACAAGGATGTTGCTCATATCACAGAAGTGCACTGACGCGTCACTACAAAGAGCCAGTTATGGCTGCAACGAGTTCATTTACGGAAGGTTCTTCTGTGTTTGGAGGACAGGCTAACTTGGTAACTGCTGTCGAAAATATTTTCAGCGTTTATGAGCCGGAAATTATTGCAGTGCATTCAACTTGCTTGTCAGAAACAATTGGTGATGACCTTGGTCAAATTGTAACGAAGTGCCGTGAAGAAGGCAAAATCCCAGTGGGTAAACACGTCATTCAGGCAGCTACGCCTAGTTATGTGGGTTCTCATGTTACTGGTTACGCAAACATGCTCGAAGGAATTGTGAAATATTTCCCGGAGAAGACTGACGAAAAAAGAAGACAGGTAAACGTGTTGTCTGGTTGGGTTGAACCGTCAGATATGCGTGAGTTAAAAAGAATGGTTGGCTTACTAAAAGTGAAATCTGTTCTTTTACCTGATACATCAGATGTGCTTGACACACCAATGACTGGTAAATATGAAATGTACCCAAAAGGTGGAACAACAATTCCTGAAATGGTAAGCATGGGTGATAGTATGAGAACTGTCGCTTTGGGTGAATGGGGAACACGTCTTGCAGCAATTGCACTCGACAATAAATGCAAAGTTCCTTTCGATCTTATCGATCTACCAATTGGATTAAAAGCAACCGACCGTTTTATTAAGACAATAGCAACTGCAGGAAAGGTTTCTATTCCTGAAAGTATTGCTGACGAACGTGGTCGTTTGGTTGATGCTATCACAGATATGCACCAATACTTATACGGAAAACGTGTTGCTGTATTTGGTGATCCGGATAACATTCTTCCATTGATCGAATTCCTTATAGACATGGATATGAAACCTGTTTATACGGTTTCTGGTACTCCTGGCAAAAGTTTTAGTAAAAGAATGGAAGCATTGCTTGCTGAGCGTTGTCCTGAAGCGAAATATAAAAATGGTGCGCAAGCTGATATGTTGCTATTGCACCAATGGATTAAACAAGAACCAGTTGACTTGATCATTGGTAACACATACGGAAAATATATCGCTCGCGATGAAAACATTCCATTTATTCGTATGGGCTTCCCAATTCTTGATCGCATTGGTCATAGCTATTTCCCAACTGTTGGCTATATGGGTGCTATGAGAATTCTAGAGAAAATACTTGGTGTTTTCATGGATAGAATTGATGTGACAACAGACGAAGTATCATTCGAACTGGTCATGTAAGATATATCCTTCTCTTCAGCCAATAAGAAGGATTCTTCAGGGAGACATCCCTTATAATATGTTCTTCATAATGTCAAAATGTGAGGGGAGGTTTCCCGCAGCCTCCCTTTCATTTAAAAAATAAAATTATGGATACATTCATTAAAGATAGACAAAACCAAATCCTCACTAAAGGAAACGACAATGCATCAATTGCATGTGGAAAAGCAAGTGTGGCCGGTTCGGTTAGTCAGCGGGCATGTGTGTTTTGTGGCTCAAGGGTTGTTTTGTACCCAATAGCTGATGCGTTGCACCTGATTCACGGGCCTGTAGGATGTGCTGCCTACACTTGGGATATTCGGGGGGCACTTTCATCAGGGCCTCAAATTCACAGATTAAGTTTTACAACCGATTTAAAAGAAAAAGAAGTTGTGTTTGGCGGCGAAGAACGGCTGTATAAAGCATTGGTCAGTTTGATTGATACTTATAAGCCTAGGGCCGCTTTTGTTTACGGAACTTGTATTGTAGGAGTTATTGGTGACGATGTTGAAGCCGTGTGTAGGCGGGTTACACGCGAAAAAGGCATTGACGTACTTCCTGTAATGGCTGCGGGTTTCAGTGGATCAAAGAAAGATGGGTACAAGATAGCTTGTGATGCTTTGTCGAAATTGGTTGGCACCGATACAACGTACAAAGCACCTGAGCATAGCATAAACATCTTGGGCGACTTCAATCTGGCAGGCGAGCTTTGGATGCTGGCTGAATATTACAAAAAAATGGGCGTTAACCTCATTGGTGCAATGACCGGCGACGGGCGTGTTGACCAAATAAGGAAAGCTCATACGGCATCTCTTAATGTGGTTCAATGTTCCGGCTCAATGATCGGCTTGGCCAAAGAGATGAAAGAAAAATACGGCATTCCGTTTATGAAAGTTTCCTATTTCGGAATTGAAGATATGTCGGACGCTCTTTATGAAGTGGCACGTTTCTTCAAATCAGACGAAATGATGGAGAAAGCACGGAAGCTGGTGAAAGAAGAATTAACTCATCTATTGCCTGCATTACAAAAATACCGAAAAGATCTGGAAGGCAAAAAGGCCGCCATATATGTGGGTGGTGCTTTTAAAGCCATCTCATTGGTGAAAGCTCTGAGGCTGATTGGTATGAAAACAGTTGTGGTTGGCTCACAAACTGGTAATCAGGATGACTATAATTTGTTAAAGGATCTTTGTGACGATGGAACCATCATTGTAGATGATTCTAATCCGAACGAACTCTCAGAATTTGTGAAACAAACTGGAGCAGATCTCTTTATCGGAGGAGTGAAAGAAAGACCAATTGCCTTTAAGTTAGGTTTAGGTTTTTGCGATCATAACCACGAGAGAAAAGAGGTCCTTGCGGGATACGAGGGCATGCTCAACTTTGCAAAAGAAGTACACGCTTCAGTTTGCAGCCCGGTTTGGCAATTCATGAAATAGAAAGAACATACACGATTAAGGATGAGTATGTCATCCCGAACTAGTTTCGGGATCTGTTTGAAAAAGCCTTCCTTATTAGAAGAAGATCCTGAATTAAGTTCAGGATGACTTGGGATCTTGATTTTTTGAACTCTAAAATTGAAGAACATGTTTGAAAATGCTCCGATTATAAAATCAACAAAAGAATTTACAGCCACTCGGAATGCCTGTAAGCTTTGCTCTCCACTAGGTGCCAGCATTGCATTTAAAGGCATTCGGGGATGTGTTCCCATTATACATGGAGGACAAGGCTGTGCCACTTACATTCGTCGATATTTAATCAGCCACTATAAAGAACCGGTTGATATTGCTTCATCGAACTTCTCAGAAGAAGCAACCATTTTTGGCGGAGGTGCAAACTGTTATGCTGCTGTCAATAATGTTATTGGGCAGTATAATCCTGAAGTTATTGCTTTCGCATCGACATGTCTTTCTGAAACAATTGGCGACGATGTAGGCCTGTACATCCACAATTATAAAAAAGATTCGGGATTAAAAAATCTCCCTCATTTTGTAACGGCATCAACTCCCAGCTATCAGGGATCTCATATGGATGGTTTTCATGAGGCGGTTTCTTCTACGGTAAAAACGTTTGCAAAAGGAGGCGAAAAAGGAACTCATATTAATCTGTTCCCCGGATTTGTGTCAACCGAAGATTTAAGACAACTAAAATATTTGATGCATGATTTTAATATTGATTTCGTTCTGCTTCCCGACTATTCGGAAACCCTTGATAACCCTATTTGGAACAGTTATAAGCGAATACCCGAAGGCGGCACGCCAGTTCGTCAGATTGAAACATGTGGCACAGCGGCTGCATCCATCGAATTTGGCACCATCCTTAATCACGGTGCCCTCTCAGGAAGGGTGAAAAACAAAAAACTTTCAGTTACAGGAGCATCATTTCTGGAGAAGGAATTTGGCGTGAAAAATTACCGGATGCCACTTCCTATTGGTGTGAAAAATACAGATAAATTTTTCGAGGTGTTAAAGGAAATTACAGGGGAAGAGGTTCCTGCTCGTCACGAGGGAGAACGTGGTCGGTTGATTGACTCATACGCTGATGGACACAAATACATTTTCGGAAAGAAGGCTGTGGTGTACGGCGAAGAGGATTTCGTAGTAGCCATGACCACATTCTTAGATGAAATTGGAATTGATGTTGTCCTTGCTGCAACAGGTGGCGAAAGTAATAGACTGGAAGAAGAAATAAGAAAAGCCTGTCCCGAACGCGGCGAAGATATATTGACCAAAAATGGGTTCGATTACGAACAAATTCGGGAATGGGCAATCGACAATAAACCAGACCTGTTCGTGGGTAATAGCAAAGCTTATTACATCGCACGTGAGTTGGAACTTCCAATCATACGTTGTGGGTTTCCTATTCATGACAGAATTGGTGGACAACGAATTAAACACATTGGTTATACCGGAACGCAGGAGCTGTTCGACACCATTGTAAATGCAATAATAGAGTACAAACAAGACCATTCACCGGTCGGCTATAAATATATGTAGAACTGAAATGGCGAGTGAAATAGTGCCTTGGGGTTACTCTCACTTAGAAGCCTTTCAAAAACTTAAGAGCTATGGTAGATATCGAAAAACATCCATGTTTTAGCATAGAGGCGAAAGGAAAATATGCACGGGTACACTTGCCCGTTGCACCAAAATGCAATATTCAATGTAATTATTGTAAACGCGATAACGATTGTGTGAACGAAAGCCGTCCGGGAGTAACAAGTAAAATATTGTCACCTGAGCAAGCACTGGCTTATACCATAAAGTTAAAAGATAAAATGCCACACCTTTCAGTCGTGGGCATTGCCGGGCCTGGCGATCCTTTTGCCAATCCGGTAGAAACGATAACAACCTTGCGTTTGATTCGCAAACAATTTCCGGACATGATCCTGTGTCTTTCTTCAAATGGGCTGAATGTCGCTCCATACGTGGATGAACTGGCTGAATTGAAAGTAAGCCATGTCACCATTACAATGAATTCACTTGATCCGGAGATAACTAAAGATATCTACAAATGGGTGCGCTTTGATAAACGGGGTTATGTGGGAATTGAGGGAGCCAAAGTTCTTCTTCAAAAACAACTTGAGGCAATTAAGATGTTGAAAATGTATGGAATTACGGTTAAGATTAATACGATTGTAATTCCCGGCATTAATGATCAATTAGTTGGAGATATTGCTAAGTCAGTGAAAGAATTGGGAGCTGATCTGATGAATACGATCCCTCTTTATCCCGTGGCCGATACGCCGTTCGAGAATATGGAAGAACCATCTCCGGCATTGATGAAAGAAATTCGTGCAGCAATTAGTGAGCACATCAAGCCAATGACACATTGTGCTCGTTGTCGGGCAGATGCTGTTGGGTTATTGGGGAAAGATGATCCTGAAGCAGCGAAGTTATTGTCTGAGGCTGCAAATATGACGGTAACAACGGATGAAAATCGACCCTATGTGGCTGTTGCCAGTCATGAAGGAATGTTGGTCAATCAGCATTTAGGAGAAGCCGATCACCTGTACATTTTTAAAGAAACACCATCGGGCTATCGTTTGGTAGAACAACGTCGAACAGCACCATCCGGAACAGGAAACTTGCGTTGGGAGGCTCTCGGTGAATCATTGAATGACTGCCGTGCATTGTTGGTCGGTGGTATTGGGCCAAGTCCATCATCCATTATTGGGCGAACAGGCATTAAAATTACGGAGATGACCGGACTTATTGATGATGGATTGGATGCCATCTATAAAGGGAAAAGGATGAAATCCATCAAAAAAGCAGATGTTTTTAAATGTGGTGCTGAATGCTCGGGAACCGGCGGTGGCTGCGGATGATGAATAAAGAATAACATTGGAAGAGTCATCCCGAACTGGTTTCGGGATCTCCATCAAATAAAAATCAACTTTAAATATTTTCAACGATGAAAAAACCAGATTATCACATTTTAGTTTGCAACTCGTATCGGGTTGCCGGCGAAGCCAAAGGATTCTGTAATAAAAATGGTGCTGTCGATTTTATTCAATACATCATGGAAGAATGTAATGACCGCGGCATTGATGCAGCTGTTTCATCTACTGCATGTTTGAATGTTTGTTCTCAGGGGCCGGTTATGGTCATTCAACCAAACAACCTATGGTACGGAGCGATAACAGAAGAACGTATTGACGAAATTTTAGATGCTTTGGAAGAAGGAAATGCTGTAGAAGAATACCTGATCAGTGAATAAATGACTGCTAAATCTTTCCATATAATTGACACTACCCTTCGGGATGGCGAACAGGCTCCCGGGGTAGTTTTCAGCTTTGATGAGAAACTGAAAATTGCGGCATTGCTTGACGATGCAGGGGTGAACGAATTGGAGGTAGGAACTCCAATAATGGGAGAGTGTGAGCAGTTGGTCATTAAAGAGATTGTTCGTTCGGGATTTAAGTTTCAGTCGACCTGCTGGGGGAGGTCAACTGAAGATGACATGGTGGCAGCTGAAAAAATCGGAGCCGCACGAATGAACATTTCATTCCCTGTCTCAGACATTCAACAAGCCGCTATTGGGAAGAACCGTCGCTGGGTGTTGGAGCGTATTAAGCCAATGTTGGCTTTTGCGCATCAACGTTTCGATTTTGTGGCTGTTGGTGCCCAGGATGCTTCTCGCGCCAATCGTGAATTCCTGAAAGAATTCATTACTGCTTGTTTGGCAGAAGGAGCAAACCGCATCCGTATTGCAGACACAGTTGGTACGTTAAATCCACTTTCTACAATGGAGTTGTTCCAGTGGTTGGGTAGGGAATTCCCAAGGGGCGATTTTGAATTTCACGGGCATAATGATTTGGGAATGGCAACAGCCAATACGGTTTCTGCGGCATTGGCAGGTTGCTCTTCAGCAAGCTTGACGGTTAATGGGCTGGGAGAACGTGCAGGGAATGCTTGTCTGGAAGAAGTGGCTGCCGCAATGAAGGTTTCTGTTGGTACTGATTGTGGAATCCGGCTTAACATGTTGCCTGAGCTTTGCCATGCGGTAGAGAAGGCCTCCCTTCGGAAAATCCATGAATCAAAACCCATCGTAGGTGAGATGATTTGTCGCCATGAATCAGGCATTCATTGCCGGAGTCTGGTGAAAGATCAATTGAGCTATCAGGCTTTCAATCCATCTGATTTTGGGCGCAAAACAGAACTGGTCATTGGTAAACATTCCGGAAGCGGTGGACTAAACCACTTCTTAAAGTCAAGAGGGATCTTCGTTTCGAAAGAACAGTTAACAGATACTGTGCTTCGATTGAAGGATACTGCAAAAAGAACGAAGAAAGCCTTGGACTTTGAAGAAGCACTTATGCTTTTCAAATCATTCTCAGTAAACGAGCAGAAATGAAAAACAAAGCAATAGATGGTGCTATTTGGTTCGAGATGGGAGACCAAGGTGTGAAATGTCATTTGTGGATGCAGATTTTGGGAGGCATTAACGAAACCGGATCGATCTCGGCAACTGCCCAAAAACTGGGAACATCCTATTCGAAGGTTTATAACGAAGTCGTTCAACTTAATTGTGCGGCAGGAAAAAAGATGGTGGTTTCATCCAGAGGTGGTGTTGGAGGCGGCTTTGCCGAGTTGACACCGGTCGGAGCACAGATGTTGATGTTTTATGAGGAAGCAGCAAAGAGCTTCAATCAGTTCATACTGGAGTTAAACCAAAAGTTCGAGCCTTTTTTTTAGGTGCCGTTATTCAAAAAAAAATAACGGGTCGTTACGCATTTTATAAATAGAAAAATGAAAAAAAATCAACTAATCATCATCATGGTTCTGGCATTTACAAGTGTTTTTGCTGATGAACCGTTATTGAAACCAACCGTTCAACCCTATGCAAATTTGCAATTTTGGACCATGCATAGTGAAGGTTTGTCCGTTGATGGACAGGCAGCAACTAATCGAACCGCCTCCTATTTTCGCCGTGGACGCCTTGGGTTGAAAGGAAAATTGAGGGAGGATCTCACCTATAATTTCATGCTGTCGTTTGATTATTTAGCAAAGGATCCCAAACTTGCTTCCAAAGGCAAAGTAAATACAGGGAGTGTTGCTGTCTGGAGTGCCTATGGAACATGGAGGGCTTTGGCCAAATCGCAATTATTGATGATTACTGCCGGAACATTTCTGCCTCACTTAAATCGAGAATCGGTCACTTCGCCTTGGTCGGTAAGCTCACTCGATAAAGGAGAAACATCGTGTTACTTAAGACAGTTTGTTGCCGGAAAAACAAATGGAATTTCACCGGGGATCAATATTGGTGGAGTAGGATCTGTTGGCAAAAGTCAATTGATGTACAATGTTGCCTACATCAACCGTCAGGATAATGTGAGCATAATGGCTGATAGATGGAGCCCGGCATTATTGGGGCATGTTATCCTGAATGTTGGTGATAAAGAATGGAGTTCGTACAAATATACGCTCTCTGGCAATGCATTGAAAAAGCTAAAACTGCTTTCTATTGGTTTAGGAGCTTCAATACAAGGTGAGACCGATGTTTTCCATTCATCATCAACTTATGGTGCAGATATGTTGGTTTATCTAAATGGATTGAAAGTCGATGGTGAATATTACTTCCTTCAACGAAAAAATCAGGATACTTATCTAGCAAGCTGCTTGATGGTTCGTGCTTCATACAACATCTTCTTAAAAAAGAATTGGGTACTCGAACCAGCTTTTATGCTGAACCAGTTTAATGGTGATGAATCGTTTTCTGATGCTTCTTTTTACGATGGGGAAGACCAGACGCTGGATGCAGGGATCAATTTGATTTCTGAAAAGAACAAACTGAAATTAGGACTGCATTTTACACATAGAACAGGGAATGGGACTAGGAATTTACGAGTGACTTCTTCTGGTACTTACGGAGATTATCTCAATTTAGGAATTCAAATAATGATTTAAATAAATTAGTTATGGAAACATGGAATGGATATTATTCAGAAGCAGTAGCATATTATAAAACGACTGTTGGGGCAAGGGCGAAAAGCAGGCCCTTTGGGAATTTGGTTTATTACAACTTAATAGGGTTGTCGCTGGAAGGACTTTTAACGGCATTGATTGCAAAAGATGGAAACTTGCCTGAGCACTCTAGTATTAGTAGTATGTTGCGCATGCTCAAAGCGAAGTATGATGTGCCGGAAACATTTATAGAGGAAAGCCGGTTTTATAATAAATTCATGAATTTCTGCTCCTTAGAAGTATTGGAAACATTAGAACCTACAGATGAAGAAATAGATCGAATGATTGGGTTTGTGAGTAATTTAAAAGAATGGGTTGACCAAAACATGGGTATTGTTTGTGAAACATGTTAATATTGTAACCAATGAAAAAGTTATTAGTAATCTTGTTATCTATCGTGTTTTTTTCTTGCTCCTCGCAGAAGAAGCAGAATGAAGTACCGAAACTTTATGTGTTTGCCGCAGCAAGTTTAGCTGATGTAATTACAGAAATCACGGATAGTTTCAAGGTCGAGCATAGTGTCGACATTAAATTGAACTTGGCTGCATCTGGCACATTGGCCCGACAAATTGAGCAAGGGGCACAAGCTGACGTTTACCTTTCGGCAAATAAAAGCTGGATGGACTACTTGTCGGAAAAAGAAATGGCGCAGAACACAGCGGTTTTCACAGCTAACGAATTAGCGCTTATCTCTGCTGCGGATGACAGCGTAAATGTGACTGACATTTCATGGCTTTTGAAAAATACGGAGAAGAAAATTGCAATCGGCGATCCGGGCTATGTCCCGGCAGGGAAGTATGCCCAGCAGGTGTTCGATTTTTACGACCTTGATTTGACGCATAAGTTGTTTCAAACGACTGATGTCCGCTCTGCACTGATGATGGTGGAAATGGGAGAAGCAGGTTATGGGATTGTTTATAAGACAGATGCTATCCAGTCAGGGAAGGTTAATATTGTGTATGCATTCCCAAAAGAAACACACAGCCAGATTCAGTATTTTCAGGTACTCATTTCAGAGAATCAGCAAGCAAAAGAATTTTACGACTATCTTTATTCTCCGATTGTAAAAAAGATTTTAGAAAAATATCAATTTAAAGTAGATTGAACAATTTATTATTCATAGGATTATCCGAAGTGGAAATGTCGGCTTTGACGATTTCAGTCAAAGTTGCTCTGCTTTGTGCATTTATCTCGCTGCCATTTTCTGTTTTTTTTGGATGGTTTTTGGCGCGTAAGAATTTTCGGATAAAACCCGTTGTTGAAGCTTTCCTGCATATTCCAATGGTTATGCCGCCTGTAACAACAGGATATGTGTTATTATTATTATTTGGAACAAATGGCCTTCTGGGTAAGTGGCTCGAATATCATTTTGGAATTCGCATTGCCTTTAGCTTCTCTGCGGCAATAGTGGCATCCATTATTGTCTCATTCCCTTTGGCTGTTCGCGCTGTAAAACAGGCTGTTGAAATGGTTGACAAGCGGCTCGAAGATGCTGCAGGAATACTTGGGGCAAGCCGATGGAAAGTGTTTTTCACGATCACCGTACCCCTCGCTTTTCCAGGAATCCTTAGTGGTTTCTTATTGAGCTTCACCCGCAGTCTTGGCGAATTTGGCGCTACCATTACATTCGCAGGAAATATACTTGGAGAAACTCGCACAATTCCACTTGCTCTTTTCTCGGCTATGCAAACGCCGGGGAAAGAAGGTGAAGCCTTTCGCTTGATGCTTATTTCTATTGTAATTTCATTTATTGCCATGTTGGCCTCAGAACTAGTTAACCGGCGGTATCAAGAATCAACAGGCTTATGAGTGCAGTATATATTAATATAACATACACTCGGGGAGATTTCACCTTACAGATGAACGAGGATATTCCCAGCGGCATTGTTGGTGTTTTTGGGGAATCAGGACATGGTAAGTCAACTTTGCTAAAGCTATTGGCGGGAATCGAAAATCCTGATGATGGTGAGATTATTGTTCGTGGCAAAACCTTATTCAATAAGTCTACAGGGGAAAAAGTGCCTTCACGAAAAAGGCGCATGGGATTGGTTTTTCAGGAAGGACGTTTGTTTCCACATATGTCAGTTCGCAAGAATTTACTTTACGGATATCATCCATCATCAGATATATATTTTGATGAGGTTGTTGCTTTATTGGAATTAAAGAACCTGCTTGACACAAAGCCACAGGAGTGTTCTGGTGGCGAGAAACAAAGGATTGCCATTGGTCGCATGCTGCTGAGTTCTCCAGAGATTCTGATGCTAGATGAGCCATTCTCGGCACTCGACCAGCGTTTGCGTCGAAACATCATTCCTTATTTAATAAGGATACATGAAAAATATAAATTGCCCATTTTGGTCGTTAGTCATGATATCTGCGATTTACTAATGCTTACAAATCAGTTGATGGTGGTGAAGGATGGAGGTATTGCAGGTATGGGCGATTATCACGATTTACTTTTTGACCCGGGTTGTAGCCCTTTGCTCACGAATGGGGAGGAAACAAATGCCGTGCGGTTAAAGGCCGAAAGCATTGATCGGGTAAATGGGATGACTGCTTTCTATTATTATTCAGAATATGCTTCTAATTGTATATTATTAGATACAGACTATGAATTGTTCCCCGATGACCAAATTATTGTGAGCATATCTCCAACTAATATTAGCTTGTCAAAAGAGCGTATTTTGTCTATTTCAGCGCGAAATCAGCTAGAGGGGGAGATCACAGCCATTCATGAAAAAGGGAAAAGGGTTTTCTGTAAGGTTAATATTGGCTTTCCTCTATTGGTTGAAATAACACATCAGGCTATGGATATAAATGGATTGGAAGTTGGCAAACAGGTCTTTTGTTTATTCAAAACTTCTTCCATGAAAATATTATCAATAGGTAACTAATTGGTTTTAAGTTGTTCCTTTGTTTTTGCTGAAAAAAGATTAAAATAAACCCTTAAAATATG
>CAXXHP010000004.1:1547500-1548816 GCA_963662675.2 Prolixibacteraceae bacterium | reverse complement strand
ACAATGGTCGATACAAAGGGCAGCTACTAGGTGACTAGATGCTAATCTCTAAAGTCGATCTCAGTTCGGATCGAAGTCTGCAACCCGACTTCGTGAAGCTGGATTCGCTAGTAATCGTAGATCAGCAACGCTACGGTGAATACGTTCCCGGGCCTTGTACACACCGCCCGTCAAACCATGGAAGTTGGGGGTACCTGAAGTATGTGACCGCAAGGAGCGTCCTAGGGTAAAACCAATGACTGGGGTTAAGTCGTAACAAGGTAGCCGTACCGGAAGGTGTGGCTGGAACACCTCCTTTCTGGAGCTTTGATATAACGATTTAGATTGAGTATATTCTTTATCCCTACCTTTTTAAAAATATAATAGAGAGCAAAATGCGGAAAAGCTGTTAGGTTAATGCTTGTAGCTTGAAGCTAAAAGCTTAGCAAATAACAGTCCCGTAGCTCAGCTGGTTAGAGCACTACACTGATAATGTAGGGGTCCCCAGTTCAAGTCTGGGCGGGACTACAGTCCAGGCGGCAGTATTAATTTATCTCAGAGAATGCTTACTGATGATATATTAACGCGAAACTGCGAACTGAAAAACCGGGGGATTAGCTCAGTTGGCTAGAGCGCCTGCCTTGCACGCAGGAGGTCAAGGGTTCGACTCCCTTATTCTCCACAAAAGAGTATAAAGTCGAAAGTTTTTAGTCGCAAGATTAAGACTGACAATA
This sequence comes from Prolixibacteraceae bacterium, assembly GCA_963662675.2. Lineage (GTDB taxonomy): Bacteria > Bacteroidota > Bacteroidia > Bacteroidales > Prolixibacteraceae. The sequence goes on along the minus strand of CAXXHP010000004.1, from coordinate 1,548,103 downwards.
ACGTTGAAATACAAAAAGTTCAAATACAATTACTGACGATAAATATAAAGCAAAGACTTTCCTTGTTTGGGGTTTTTCGGGTTTTGTGATTTATCAAAGATAATGCTGGCGCAAAAGAGTAAGGTTCGATTCCTTGTTTATCTACATTAAGAAGTTAAGAGCATGTATTTAAGTCTTATGACTTATTACTTAATCCTCTGGACTTTCTTTAAAGTTCTTTGACATGTTGGGAAAAATTGAATGTGAAGTACATTCAACCTTAAAAATGAAAGTATAAAATTTATATAAGGAGAAAGTTAATAAGGGCGTACGGGGAATGCCTTGGCTCTCATAGGCGATGAAGGACGTGATAAGCTGCGAAAAGTTGCGGGGATTGGCAAATACGAATTGATCCGCAAATATCCGAATGGGACAACCCAGCCGTCGTAAGGCGGTTATCCAATTATATTGGAGGCTAACCCAGGGAACTGAAACATCTAAGTACCTGGAGGAAAATAAAACAATAGTGATTCCGTAAGTAGTGGCGAGCGAACGCGGAACAGCCCAAACCAATTTTGTTTCGGCAAAGTTGGGGTTGTAGGACCACGACATTTATTTTAACAT
>CAXXHP010000004.1:0-1542500 GCA_963662675.2 Prolixibacteraceae bacterium | reverse complement strand
ACCAACGGATGTTATTCGAATTGCTGTACCCCTTGTGATTTATTTTGTCATCATGTTTTTTGTTTCATTTTATATGGGAAAAAAGGCAGGCGCAGACTACTCTAAAACAACAACTATTTCCTTTACTGCGGCCTCTAATAATTTTGAGTTGGCTATTGCAGTAGCCGTGGCTGTTTTTGGAATAAATTCAGGCGAAGCATTTGCCGCGGTAATTGGTCCGTTGGTTGAAGTTCCTGTACTTATTTCATTAGTCAATGTATCTGTCTTTTTTAAATCAAAATTCTTTTAGAATAGTTTGTTTTTATTATTCTAGATTGATATAGGTATTTGTCTGATTTGTCGATCAATAACTTATAGCGATTGTTGTATATATATTATTTGTAGATTTGAATGTTGTGGTAAAATGAGCCTTTAAAATATCGAAATTTCGTAGCGAATTAGGTGAATATGGAATAGCAAAAAGAACTATATTTGGCACATGAAATTAACATGATTTAAAACCCGTTTATTTGATTCTGAATAATGAGAAAGTGGCGCATTGAAGATACTGAGGAGCTCTATAATATTAATGGTTGGGGTATTAACTACTTTTCGATTAATGATAAAGGGAATGTAGTTGTTACGCCTCAAAAGGGCGGTTCCCAGATTGATTTAAAAGAACTTGTTGATGAATTAGGACTGAGAGATGTTTCATTGCCGATGTTGGTTAGGTTTCCTGATATTCTGGATAGCCGGATCGAACAGATGACAAGCTGTTTTAAGATAGCTGCAAAAGAGTATGAATATAAAGCAGAAAACTTCATCATTTACCCGATTAAGGTGAATCAAATGCGCCCGGTGGTTGAAGAGATTGTGAGTCATGGGCAAAAATTCAATATTGGGTTAGAGGCAGGGTCCAAACCTGAGCTTCATGCTGTAATTGCTATTAACACAAATAATGATTCGCTGATTATATGCAATGGCTATAAAGATGAAGACTACATCGAGCTTGCTCTTTTGGCTCAAAAGATGGGGCGAAGAATATTTGTCGTTGTTGAGAAATTAAATGAGTTAAAGCTAATTGCTAAGGTTGCAAAACGGTTGAAGATAAAGCCTAATTTGGGAATTCGGATTAAATTGGCCAGTAGCGGAAGTGGCAAGTGGGAAAACTCGGGAGGTGATAACAGTAAGTTTGGATTGACTTCAAGTGAGGTATTAGAAGCAATGGATTTTCTCGAAACCAACAATATGAAGGATTGCTTGAAGTTGGTGCATTTTCATATAGGTAGTCAGGTAAATAAAATTCGTCGTATTAAAATTGCATTGCGCGAGGCGTCACAGTTTTATGCTCAGCTGTGCCTGATGGGATTTAATGTTGAATTTGTTGATATTGGTGGAGGTTTAGGTGTTGACTACGATGGAACACGCTCATCAAACAGAGAGAGCAGTGTAAATTATAGTATACAGGAGTATGTGAACGATGCCGTTTCAACAATGGTTGACGTTAGTAACAAAAATAATATTCCGCATCCAAATATTATTACAGAGTCGGGGCGTTCGTTAACGGCTCATCATTCGGTGTTAATTTTTGAAGTGTTAGAATCAGCAACATTGCCTAGCTGGGATGATGATACTGAGTTGAATGATAATGATCACGATCTGGTTAAGGATCTATATAATACTTGGGAGTCGCTCAACCAGCCTCGCATGTTAGAGGCATGGCATGATGCACAACAAATTCGAGAAGAGGCACTTGATCGTTTTAGTTTTGGTTTAGTTGACTTAAAAACCAGAGCTCAAATAGAAAGACTTTTTTGGTCAATTGCTAGAGAGATTTATCAAATGACAAGTAAAATGAGGCATGTGCCTGAAGATCTTCTTTCGTTGCCGAAGTTATTGTCGGATAAATATTTTTGTAATTTCTCACTATTTCAGTCGCTACCGGATTCTTGGGCAATTGATCAGATTTTTCCGATTATGCCTATTCATCGTTTGGATGAAAAGCCTGGACGAGCCGCAACTTTGCAGGATATAACTTGTGATTCGGATGGCAAAATTGACAACTTTATTTCAACGCGTAATATATCGTATTCATTACCGGTACATCCATTAAAGGCGCGCGAGCCCTATTATCTTGGTGTGTTTTTGGTGGGAGCCTATCAAGAAATTCTTGGTGATTTGCACAACCTGTTTGGCGATACCAATGCGGTTCATGTATCGGTTGATGGTGACAGTTATTCCATTGATCAGGTAATTGATGGTGAAACTGTAGCCGAAGTTCTGGAGTATGTGCAGTATAGTCCTAAAAAGATGGTGCGTTCAGTTGAAACTTGGGTAACCACTTCCGTGAAAGCAGGAAAAATATCAGCAGAGGAAGGAAAAGAATTTCTGTCGAACTACCGATCCGGATTGTATGGTTATACTTATCTGGAATAAAAAAAATGACATTTATAGAGATACAAGGTCTTCCTAAAAAGGAAGGCTTTTTTTGTTTTTAAAAGCTGTTGATACTACTGGGGGGATTTGCGTTGATGTTTGAAAATTAACTGATCTGCATCGAAATATGACATAGATTAAAATAAATGAGATTTTTGGTAGGGTAGAGCTCTCAATATTTGGATTAGTAGCAAGTGTATAGTTTTACGACGTAGGTAACAAGTACTATAATTTTTCCCTAATTACATTTAGAAGTCTGCAAAAAAGGATTTTTATTCCTTTAAAAGATGGTTGTGAAATTTTATTGCTGATGGTATTTTTCAATAAAAATGAATGTCTAAAATAATTTGATATGCAAAAGATAACAACGTTTTTGTGGTTTGAAGATCAAGCTGAAGAAGCGGTGAACTTTTACACCTCTGTTTTTAGAAACTCAAAAGTGCTCAAAATATCACGTTTTGGAGAAGGAACCCCCGCTCCGAGTGAGACCGCAATGTCTATTCGCTTTATGCTTAACGGACACGAATTTATGGCGGTAAATAGCGGGGTTAATCTTCCATTTTCGTCATCTATCTCTTTTGTGTTGAATTGTGATTCGCAAAGTGAGATTGATGAATTGTGGAGTAAGCTTTGTGATGGGGGTGAGGAACATGCCTGTGGTTGGGTGAAAGATAAATTCGGCATGTCGTGGCAGATTGTGCCTAGTATAGTCCATGAGATGCTGACTGACCCGGATCATTTGAAGTCGCAACGGACGATGGCTGCCTTGTCTCGGATGAAAAAAGTGGATATTAAAACGCTTGAATTAGGCTATCAAAAAGTGCTGGCATAGAATTAAACCAATGATTGAAATGAAGAGGCTTTCCAAAAGGAAGGCCTTTTTTGCGATCTGTATTCTGCTATAACAGATTTCGTTTTTTCTTAATATATTCATGGCGTTTTTTGTGATTCTTCTTGACGCGATATAATCACAATCATAGGCAGCTAAACATGTCTATATTCTGGGCATATATCGCTTTATAAAAAGAAGAAAGCGTATTTTAAGAAACGTGATAAAGAACAATTCTAAAATCTCAAAATAAAAGCATGATGAAACAATTCTTACTGGTTATTATTTTTTTCAGTATTAGTATTTCGACGATGGCACAAGCCACCAAAGGAACCGTGGTGAATGATTCGTTATACTCTCAAAATCTGGAAAATGAATTTGGTGAAGATCCAACCCGTGCAGTCTCAGTTTATCTTCCTCCCGGGTACAACGAAAGTACTCAGCACTATCCAGTCATTTATTTTTTGCACGGGTTTATGAACGATAATACATTGCTCTCTTCAATGGCAGAGGTTTTAGACTTTGCTATAGAAAGCCATCGGGTTAGACCTTTCATACTTGTTGTTTCCGATCAAAAAACAACCTACGACGGTAGCTTCTATAGCAACACCGGAATATTTGGCAATTGGGAAGATTTTACGGCTTTTGATTTAGTAAGCTACATGGATGAAAACTACCGTACAATTGCCGATAAAGATAGTAGAGGCATTACAGGACACAGCATGGGTGGTTATGGAGCTCTTAAAATAGCGATGCACCATCCCGAAATATTTAGCAGTGTTTATGCATTAAGCCCAGGAGTTCTTACAGTTGTTAGAGAATATGGTCCCAACAGTACAACCTATAAAGAATTGGCTACAATACAAACACAGGAAGATCTTAATAAAACTTATTTTGGGAAAGTCATTGTCGCATTTGGTAAATCGTGGACAGCAAACCCTAATAATCCTCCATTTTATTGCGACCTTCCTTTTAATTATCAGGGAGATGAATTAATCGTTAATCAGGATGCCTTAGAAAAATGGTATAAAAACATGCCAATGCATATGATTGATGATTATCTGGATAATCTTAAAAAGCTGAAAGCCATTAAGTTGGATTGGGGACGAAATGCTGGTGATCGTTTTACGATTATGTGCGAGATGTTTAGTCAGCGATTAGAGAATGTGGGCATTACACATTTTGCAGAAGAATATATTGGCACACATGTGAATAACATCTATACAAAAGACGGACGTATTCCCAACCAGATGCTGCCATTCTTTGATTTTTATTTGAATTTTGAAGATTAATCGATATTGTTTTATCGGCCAATGCTGATTTGCAATTTATGTAAAGTGAAAAAATCACCAAAGCATCAGCATCTCACAACAAATTAGTATGTTAGTATTGACATATATTAACATGTCTGATGTTTGTTAATAAAAACAATTTAGGTTTATTTAATGTTTTATTATCCTAAAAATGTAAAATGAATAAGATTGTAAAATTTGGAGAAGATGTAGCAGGATTTGAGATTCCTGTATTAAACGAGCGAGAAATTAGAGCAGCAGCAGGTATTTTGTTCCTTACCATGTTTATCTCTATACAGAGAGCGGCAAGTGGCGATTTTACCATGCTTAAGTATGCTGTAGTCGGGTTTTTAATCGATATTCTTATTCGGGTTTTTATTAGTCCAAAATTTGCTCCCACATTAATTATTGGGCGATTAATTGTTCGCAATCAAACCCCGGAATATGTTGGGGCAAAACAAAAAAGGTTCGCCTGGAAAATTGGAATTGCGTTGGCAGGTACCATGTTTGTTCTTATTGTACTGATGAATTCTCAAAGCCCAATAACAGGCCTTATTTGTATGTTCTGCTTGGTGTTCCTCTTTTTTGAATCGGTATTCGGAATTTGTTTGGGATGTAAAATCTATCCCTTGTTTTTTAAAGATAAGGTTCAGTATTGCCCGGGCGAAGTATGTGATGTGAAATCGCGTCATGAAATTCAAAAAACATCGTGGACACAAGTGTTGTTAGTTTTTGCGTTTATTGCAGTTCTTGTACTTACAGCGTTTTTCTTTAACGACTACTTAAGTGAGCAGCCCTATAATTTATTTGGAGGAGACAGACCTTTGCATTAAGCCACAACCTAATAAAAATACAAAAGCTCCAATCTGTTCAACAGGTTGGAGCTTTTTTTATGCCATTTACAAGCCCTGTTAATTATTTTGTTAGCTGATCGAATAATACATTTAGTAAAAAAAGCTAATTTTAGGTGCATTTTAAAACTAGTAATGTTTAAATTAAATACCCTACAGAGTATAGTTATGGACGAATTTAAAGAGGATTTGATAAAGCACTTTCAAGGATTTAGTACTGCACCATTTTTGTTTGTAGGGTCAGGTTTTTCTAGACGATATATTGATCTTGAAACGTGGGGTGAACTGTTATCGAAAATAATTAAAGAAATAAACGGAGACAAACCCTATCAATACTATCAATCTAAAACAAAATCAGATAATGCTAAAATCGCCTCATTATTAGCAAAAGAGTTACATGAAAGGTGGTGGACTGATAGTAAGTTTGAAGAAAGTCGAGAGTCATATAAAGAGCAAGCATCTCTTTCAGAACAATCACCACTTAAATATGAAATATCTAAATATATCCAAGCCAAAACTGTAACACAACAATCTGAAGTTCTAGATGAAATTGAGGCCTTAAAAGAAATTAACGTAGATGGTATCATTACAACAAATTGGGATACATTTTTAGAATCAATTTTTCCTGATTTTACAAAGTATGTAGGTCAGTCGGAATTACTTTTTGCCGACTCTCTAAATATTGGAGAAATATACAAAATACATGGATGTGTGTCAGCCCCTAATAGCCTTGTGCTTACTTCCGAAGACTATAAAGAGTTTGAAACAAAAAATCCATATTTAGCAGCTAAGTTACTTACGATATTTGTTGAGCATCCAATTATATTTTTAGGTTACTCACTTCACGATTCAAATGTGATAGAGATACTAACATCAATTGTAAACTGCCTAGATGATGAAAATATTGATAAATTGAAAGATAGACTAGTATTTGTAAAAAGAATCAAGGATAATTCAGAACCTAGAATAAGTGATTCTTCAATAATTTTAACATCGAAAAACATCCCAATTCCAATAAAGGAAATTAAATTAAAATCATTTAATCCATTATTTGAAGTACTCTCTAGTTTAAAGAAAAGATTACCCGTTAAAGTTCTGAGAAGAATGAAAGGGATGGTTTATGAATTTGTCAAAACTAATGAGCCAACAGAGAAAATAATGGTTAGTGAAAAATTATCTGAGACAGTTGATGCTGAAAATCTTGAATATTATTTTGGGGTAGGTATAAAAAGTGAGCTTTCCATGTATGGCTACAAAGGTGTTGGGACACTTGAGTTAATGCAAGATCTAGTTTATGAAAATAAGAACTTAAACTCATCTGCAGTTCTTGATTCTGTTATACCAGATTCATTAAAATCTGGTCGAAAATATGTGCCAGTTTTTAAATATCTCAGAAAATCAGACAAGTTAACCAAAAATGGGAAGATGAAGAAAACAGTAGACTCAACTGAAAAATTGAGAACATTGGTCGATGGATGTACCGTTGAGCGATTTTTCCCTTCTAAGACTTATTCTAAAAAGAAGAATCTAATTCAGAAGAACCATAGTTCTATTAAATCAGTTCAACGAGCAAATGATCTAGCACATACTCTTTTTTATATTCCGTTATTAAAAACAGAAGATATCAATGTAAATGATTTAAAAAGTTTACTTATTAACAATTGGAATGATGATATGATAAAAGACACTCAGTTTAGAAAGCTAATTTGTCTTTATGATTATTTAAAATATGGATTACAGATCAATAATAACTAAGCTAACATTTGTATTAGTAATGGAAGATAAAGCCTTAAAGAACAAGCGCGTTGGGACCCGATTAAATCCCGAAGAGGTTTGACTTATAAGTGCCAGTAATCTGCTTGCAGTCTTTGTCGATTGGCATAATAAAGAAAATTTAAATTAACAAATTGGCTCCGTGCAGCTATCAAATAAAAAGTTCCGAAAACCCACATAGCTAAGCCAAACGTTGGTCAGCAAGTTAGGCAACAGCGTATAAAACCGAAATTATAAATAATGATGAAAAGAATAGAATTATTAATAATTGGGATTGCACTACTGACAGTTGGATGTAATCAAGAAGCTCCAATAATAAAAGAAACATGGATGGACAATCCACTGTCTCAATGGCCAACTTTTGCCCTAACAAATGAGATTAGTTTTAATGACACAACGTTTGAAGATATAGCTAACTCATTTCTTATTACTACTGGCTTTGATACATTGGGGATTTCATGCAAGCATTTATTTATGGTTTTTGAAAACCAATTAGGTTTAACAAACATAGATTTAGGAGGCAGTTTTAACTACTGGAAGTTTTACCCAAAGAATGACAAAGAAAAAAACGTTTTTATAAAACGCCTGATCAATGCTGATCCAAAAGAAAACATAGGACAGTTTAACACGCTAAAAGTAAGAGATTGGATTCTTTTTGAAATTGACAAACCTGATTTAGAACTATACCCCTTAAAAATTAGACATACACCGATAAAGACGAATGAGATTGTTTATGCGGTTGGGTGGGGTATGAAACAAGCAGATAATAGTAATCCTGCTTTAATAAAACTTCAATGTTTTAAAAATTTGGGAGACTACTACTATGTGCAAACCTTAACGACGGATGCCCAGCCAGTTGGAAGAAGTGGTTCTCCGGTGATCGATAAAAATGGGTATTTAGTTGGCATTGTTTCCGGACAGGAAGGAAACTTGGGAGTAATTGGTAGTGTGAAGTATTTAAGAACAATGTTTGAAAAATATAAAATTGAATATGAAAAACCCAGTCGCTAGCTCTTTTCAAATTGCACTGTGCGCCATTGTTCGATTTTTTGCATCGTTGTTCAGTCTTATCGAACATGGACATTCTCCGGAAATTTGTCGCTCAACTGGTATTATTTTGGTTCTACTAAATAATTTAGCGAAATGATAGAAGATGTTTGTGAAATCTGTAAATCAGAACTGATTTCTTTGGAGAAACCAATATCCCTTAAATGTGAAATCTGTAAACATACATTTGAATCGCAAATAAGATGTATGGACGGACATTTTGTTTGTGATTCATGTATTGCTTTAGACACACTCGGCTACATAGAAAAGTTTTGCAAAAACAACATAGGTACAAATCCAATTGATTTGGCTCAATCAATTATGAATAGCCCCAAGATTAAGATACATGGACCCGAGCATCATTTTCTTGTTCCAGCGGTTTTGATTTCTACATACTATAATAAAACAGGGGAAGTAGAATTGATTCCTAAAAAATTAAAAATTGCACGTGCACGATCAAAAAAAATATTACCCGCTTTTTGTAGTTTATATGGTGCTTGTGGTGCTGCTATTGGAACAGGAATATTTTTAAGTATCGTATTAGACTGTACTCCATTTTCTAAATCAGAATGGAGTTTGTGTGGTCTTATGACATCTAGTAGCTTGTTTGAAATAGCATCGGATGAAGGGCCAAGGTGTTGCAAGCGGGTTACATTTCATTCTCTTAGAAACGCTATTGATTTTATATATAAACATCAAAAAGTAAAACTTGACTATTCTGAGATAAAATGCACTTATCAGACAAAAAATGAAGAATGCATTGAAAGTTTATGTCGATATCATCCGGAATACAAGATTTTGTAAATTGCATTGCGGTGTCATTGTTCGGATTCTCGCACAGGAAATCATTAGCAATCTGTTCTTGCAAATTCTTTGAATGTATAACTTGAAATATTAGGAGTGTATGAAACCCAAAGAGACCGTTAGTACGTTTGTTAATTATGTGTCTTGATCGTTAGGGCTACCGAAAGCCAAACTATTCATGCAGGTAATTCATCATATGGCATTTGCAGACTATCCAGTAACATAACCAATAATAGATATGAAAATAAGACCAATAGAAAGAGTTGACTACAAAAACATGATTTCCATGTTTAAGGAGTTTGCAACATTTCAAAAAATGTCAGATAAAATGATCAATTCAGTCGAGCAAATGAATGAGGAATCAGAATTGGTTAACGGATTCGTAATCGAAAATGAATCGGGTAAATTAGTCGGATATGCAACTTATTTTTATGCTTACTTTACTTGGATTGGCAAGTCTATGTATATGGATGATTTGTATATAAATCCTGATTACAGGAAACAAGGATATGGCAAAAAACTGATTGAGTCGGTTATAAATAAAGCGAAGGAAGAGAATTGTAAAAAAGTTCATTGGCAAGTATCTGGGTGGAATAAAAATGCAATAGACTTTTATGAAAAACTTGGGGCAAAAGTAGATAGTGTTGAATCAAATTGCGATTATTGGCTCTGAAGTTTTTGAAAACACTCCGTTTAGCATCGTTGCTTGATTATTTCATGTCCTTGCAGTGTTAATCACTCGCAATTTGTAACATAAAAGTGATCGCTAATTTTAGTGTTCCTGCAAATTCTTTGACTGATCTTTTTTGATATGTAAGGGATGTCATCTTTTTAAAAGATGACATCCCTTATTCTATTTTTCTATTTACTCGGGCAATAACGTAGTGCCACCTTTTTGCAGACCGGGAATGTTGGTAATACGCACACGCGCCACACCTTTGCCAATAGCATTAAAACTGTTGTCAAGTTTGGGTATCATGCCGGCGTGTATAGCACCATTTTCCTGCAAATCTTTAAATTGAATATGATTTAGTGAGTTAATTACCGAGTTGTCGTCTTCTGCATCTTCAAGTACACCCGGTTTTTCAAAGCAGTACACCAATTCAACTTCATAATGTTTGCTAAATGCGATGGCTGCTTCAGCTGCAATGGTGTCGGCATTTACATTCAGCATGCTTCCCTGCTTATCGTGCGAGAGAGGAGCCAATACAGGCACCACGTTCTTTTCAACCAGCAGTTTTAGCTCTTCCACATTAACAGCCACAATGTCGCCCACAAATCCGTAGTCGATATCTTTTACGGGGCGTTTTACAGCTTGCATATAATTAAGGTCGGCACCGGTAAGGCCAATGGCATTAATACCAAGCGCTTGCAAGTTGGCAACAATACTTTTGTTGACCAATCCTCCATATACCATTGTTACTACTTCGAGGGTAGCTTTGTCGGTAATGCGGCGACCTTCCACCATTTTGCTCTCAATGCCTAATCGTGCAGCCATTGCTGTGGCAGAACGTCCACCACCATGAACCAATACTTTGGGTCCTTCGAGTTTTGAAAAATGGGAAAGCAAATCGAGCAGCGAATCTTTTTCTTCAACTACCTTACCGCCAACTTTTACTATTGTTAGTTTATTATTCATCTTTCAGAAATTCAATTCTTTGATATGTTTGAGTAATCACCAGTACTAGTCATCCTGAACTTGTTTCAGGATCTGAGCCCGATACAGTACAGATCCCGAAACGAGTTCGGGATGACTTTTTTAGGGATTGATGTTTACTTTATTTGATCTAATAGCAATTTCAACACTGCTTGTGCCGAGAATAAACGGTTTTCGGCTTCGGGAACAACAATTGAGTTTGGTCCGTCAATAACAGAGTCAGTCACAATCATGTTACGGCGTACAGGCAGGCAATGCATAAATTTAGCATTGTTGGTAACCGCCATCTGCCGGTCAGATACTGTCCATTCGCGATCTTTCGACAATACTTTACCATAGTCGTTGTATGATGCCCAGCTTTTGGCGTAAATGAAGTCAGCACCTTCGAAGGCCTTCATCTGGTCGTATTCTGGGTTCAAATCACCCATAAACTCAGGAGCTAACTCATAACCTTTGGGGTGAGTCACGACCAAGTCATAATCAGTTTCGCGCATCCACTCCACAAAAGAATTAGGTACTGCCTGTGGCAAAGCACGAGGGTGTGGTGCCCAAGTCATCACCACTTTTGGACGTTCCTTGGTTTTATGCTCTTCAATGGTGAGGTTGTCAGCAAAGGATTGTAACGGATGGCGTGTTGCTGCTTCCATGCTCACAACAGGCACGCCGGCATAGTCAACAAACTGCTGAATGATTCTTTCTTCGTAGTCGTCTTCTTTATTCTCAAATTTGGCGAACGCACGCACTCCAATGATGTCGCAGTATTTGCCAATTACAGGCACGGCCTCGCGGATATGTTCAGGTTTGTCACCATCCATAATCACTCCAAGTTCAGTTTCTAGTTTCCAACCACCTTCGTTAATATCGAAAACAATCACATTCATACCTAAATTAAGTCCGGCCTTTTGGGTGCTCAAACGTGTGCGTAGGCTCGAGTTGAAGAAAACCAGCAACAAGGTTTTGTTCTTGCCCAACGATTGATATTTATAAGGATCTTTTTTAAGTTCTAAGGCTAGCTTTAGAGCTTCATCCAGATTATCCAGGTCGTGTACCGATGTGAAGTGTTTCATATGATTGGTTCGTTACAGGTTTCGTTTTTTAAAAATCTTAGTTATCCTAAACTTGTTTCAGGATCTGTACAAAGCATTGCTTCTTTCTCACTGAGATCCCGAAACAAGTTGGGGGTGACTCAATGTATTTTTCTAGGGGCGGATTGTTCCGTCACCGTCAATTAGCCATTTATAACTGGTTAGTTCCTCAAGTGCCATGGGGCCGCGGGCATGTAGCTTTTGGGTTGAAATGCCAATTTCGGCACCTAATCCAAATTGTGCTCCATCGGTAAATGCGGTGGATACATTACAGTAAACCGAAGAAGCATCTACCAATTTTCGGAACAGATCCAAACGCTCTTCATTTTCAGAGATGATTGCTTCGCTGTGCTTCGAGCTGTTTGCTGCAATATGATCAAGTGCCTCGTTAAACGATGAAACTGTTTTTACAGACATCTTATAGTCCAAAAACTCTGTTCCAAAAGATTCTTCAGTTGCTTTTTCAAGCAAGTTTGATGGGTACTTCCCTTCTAAAATGGCATATGCTTTTTCATCTGCATAAACAACTACATTGCTTGTTGGTAATTCGGTACATATTTGAGGCAGATCAGCTAGTCTGGCTTCATGTATAACAAGGCAATCCAATGCATTACAAACACTCACGCGACGTGTTTTTGCGTTGTTTACAATGGCTTGCCCTTTTGCTGTATCTCCGAACTCATCAAAATAAGTGTGGCATATACCTGCTCCGGTTTCAATAACCGGAATGGTGGCATTTTCGCGCACATAGTTAATTAGCCCTTGAGATCCACGTGGAATAATTAGGTCTACATATCCGCGTGCTGTAAGTATTTGAGCCGTTGCTTCACGGTCGGCAGGCAGAAGTGTCAAAATATTTTTATCAATGTCGTGTTTTTCAAGAACAGAATGGATAATTTTTACGATGGCCGTATTAGAATCGATGGCGTCGCTTCCTCCTTTTAGTACACAGGCATTTCCCGATTTCAGGCAAAGTGAAAATACATCGAATGTCACGTTTGGACGAGCCTCGTAAATGATGCCGATTACCCCAAAAGCAACAGATACTTTCTTAACCTTCAGACCATTTGGACGTTCCGTTTCGCTTAGAATACGTCCTATGGGTGAAGGCAAAGAGGCTACGTTGCGAATGTCTGCAGCAATGCCTTCAATTCGTTCTGTGGTTAGCTTTAACCTGTCAAACTTCGGATCGGTAAGATCCATGCGGGCAAGATCCTTCTTGTTTTCTTCTAAAATTTCATTGGTATGAGTAATGGCAGCACTTGCCAAATCATTTAGAATGAGGTTGATTTTTTCAACGCTCAATAAATTGAGGCTTCGGCTAGCCTTCAATGTTAATTTTAGTTGTTTCTTGACATCCATGTTTTTTAATTTTTAAAAGCCCCCTTCCTTGGGGGAGGAAGGGGACAGACTCAGAATAATAATTTTGTTGAAGTCAACAAAAAGGGGGTTATTAGAAAAGGGTGTTTGGTTATTCTGAGCCAAATGTTTTATTATTAATCTTCAATTAAATACAAATAGTCGTAATGAACGATTGGCTTATGGTTTTTACTTCCTAATTCCTTTTCCGCTTTCTCAGAGTTTAACTGGGATTTTCCCCATCCTACCAATTTCCCTTGTTCATCAATGATTTTTACAATATCGCCACTTTTAAATAGTCCTTTAACCTCAATTACGCCAATAGGTAATAGGCTTGTTGCTTTGGGCGAAAAAAGTGCTTCTGTTGCTCCATGGTTAATAACGAGCTCGCCTTTTGCAAAACTTTCAGAATATGAAATCCATTTTTTTACGTTTGACGATTTCCGCTTCTCTGCCTGAAAAATGGTGTGCTTAACTTTTCCATCCTTTTTCAAAATGTCAACCAACACATTATCACGCAGTCCACTGGCAATATGAACTGTAATTCCTTCTTTTGCCACTTTTCGTGCAATAGCACTTTTTGTGAGCATTCCACCTCTTCCAAAACCTGATTTTTGAGTGGATACATTTTTCATCCACTCTTTCTCTTTCGTGCCTATCAATTCAATAATCTGAGATTCTGGCAAGGAAGGATCACCATCATAAATCCCCTCAATATTACTGAGGATGATTAGGGCCTCCGAATTTTGCATGGAAGCAATTAGTCCGGAGAGTTCATCATTATCAGTAAACATTAATTCGGTAACTGATATGGTGTCATTTTCATTCACAATAGGCACAACTTTGTTTTCCAGCAAAGTGGTAAAGCAATTTTTCATGTTCAGGTAATGATCACGATCGCCAAAATTATCTTTCGTTGTTAATACCTGAGCACAAACGATGTTCCGTTTGCTGAAAAAGTCAGCATAATGGTTAATCAGTTTCACTTGACCTACTGCCGACCATAGCTGGCGTGAAGAAACCATGTCTAGTTTTTTCTTGAGTTTTAACTCACTTCGTCCGGCTGCCACTGCACCAGATGAGACTAGGATAACTTCTACGCCATGTTTATGTAGAGATGTAATTTGATCTACCAAATGAGCAATGCGGTCAACATTAAGTGTTCCATCAGACTTGGTTAGAACGTTACTTCCTATTTTAACAGTAATTCTTTTATACTTGAAATTCATAGTTTTTGACTATGCTTGATCTATCTTGTTAAATGATGCAATAAGTCCTTGGATAACAGACGAACTAAAGCCTTGGTGTTCCATTTCGTTAATCCCTGTGATTGTAATGCCCCGAGGGGTTGTTACCTTATCAATCTCACGTTCAGGATGATGTCCTGTGTTCATGATTAATTGAACGGCACCTTTCACCGTTTGTGCGGTGATAAACTGAGCCATCTCTGCATTAAAACCCATCTCAATACCACCTTGCATGGCTGCACGCACATAACGAAGTGCGAAAGCAGTTCCGCAGGATGCCAAAACTGTTGCAGCAGCCATCAGCTCCTCAGTAATGACGATCGTTTCACCAAGCTGGTCAAACAGTTCTTTCACTGTTGCCATGTTTTCTGTGGAATTCCCATTTCCAGAAATACAGGTCATTGATTCCTGAATTGAAATGGCCGTGTTTGGCATTACCCTGAATATTTTCATATTGGCTCCTGCCCATGATTCCAACTGCTTCAGATCAACACCGGCAACTATTGAAACGATGATTTTGTCTGGTGTTAAAACCGATTTCATTTCAGCGATAACGGACTCAATATGATAAGGCTTAACTGCAAAAACGACCATGTCGGCATTTTTTGCTGCTTCTATATTGTTCTGAAAGGTATTTACACCTTTGTGTCCTAATTCTTCACTTGCATTTTTCCTAGGGTCAGAAATGGAAATGCTTGATGCATTGAGGTATCCTGATTTGATTACTCCATTGGCAATGGCACTCCCCATGTTTCCAGCTCCTATAATGGCAATATTTCCGACTTTCATAATTTAGTATTTTCGGGTTTTTTAGATAGCCTTAACTTCTAATTCGCTCAAAATTGTATCAAATTTAGCAATAAATTCTGCGGCCTGCTCTATCGTGATGGTGAGAGGTGGCAACAACCGAATAATATTTGTTCCGGAAACTCCGGTAAAAATCCGTTCTTTCTTTAATAGTTCCTGACGAATTGGTTTGATTGGTTCTTCAAATTCTAAACCGATCATTAAGCCTTTACCCCTGATTTCTTTTATTTGCTTAAAGGAAGAAAGTTTACTGATCAGGTAGTTTCCAACTTTTTCAGCATTCTCAACCAGTTTTTCCTCTTCCATGATTTCCAACACAGCAATTCCTGCAGCACAGGCCAGATAATTTCCACCAAAGGTAGTTCCAAGCATGCCATGCCATGGTTTCAGTTCCGGACTAATCAGTACCCCTCCAATAGGGAATCCATTGCCCATCCCTTTGGCAACAGTTACAATGTCGGGTTTTACGTTAGTGTATTGAAAAGCGAAAAACTTTCCGCTACGTCCATAGCCGGATTGAATTTCATCTAATATTAGTAAGGCGTTATATTTTTTACAAAGTTTTTCCAGCTTTTCTAAGAAATGCGGATCAGGAACATGAATGCCTCCAATTCCTTGTATGCCTTCGACAATGACCGCTGCAACATCTTCAGACTTTAGCTTCTCTTCTGCCAGATCTATATCATTAAACGGTAAAATTATCGCATTTGAAGTTTCGTTTACAGGAGCA
The DNA here is from genome assembly GCA_963662675.2 of Prolixibacteraceae bacterium. GTDB lineage: Bacteria > Bacteroidota > Bacteroidia > Bacteroidales > Prolixibacteraceae. Next base: position 1,526,604 of record CAXXHP010000004.1, on the reverse strand, counting down.
ATAATTTTGGGATTGTCTGTAATTGCTACTGCCGCAGAAGTACGTCCGTGGAACCCTTTTTTAAAGCTGATGATTTTTTTCTTCCCGGTTGTAAAGGAAGCCAGTTTTAGTGCGTTCTCATTGGCTTCTGCTCCTGAGTTACACAAAAAAAGCTGGTACTCTTCCATGCCTGAAATTTCCCCTAACTTATCGGCCAGTTCTTGTTGCTGCGGAATCTGTACTGAATTGCTATAAAAGCCAATATCAGAAAGTTGGTTGCTGATTTTACTTGTATAATGAGGGTGGCTGTGTCCTACCGAAATAACAGCATGACCACCATACAGATCGAGATATTTATTGCCTTTATCATCCCACACGTAGCAGCCTTCTCCTTTAACGGGAGTTATATCAAACAATGGGTATACGTCAAAAAGTTTCATCTTAAAATGATATGGGTTTTAGGTTCAGTCCGGTTTTTTCATCCAGTCCGAACATTAAATTCATGTTTTGAACTGCTTGTCCAGAGGCTCCTTTTAAAAGGTTGTCAGTTACACTTAAAATCATCAGCTTGTTGCCATGTTTTTCTAAATGAAGCAACCCCTTGTTGGTATTGACTACTTGTTTTACATCCGGGTTTTCATTCGTTACAAATACAAATGGATGGTCTGAGTAATAATCTTCATAAAGCTTGATTGCCTCATCGATTGTTCCGTTGTAATCGGTGTACGTTGACACGAAAATTCCGCGTGTATGATTTCCACGGACAGGAATGAAATTAATGTCTTTATTAAATGAATTTTGAAGCTGTTTTACACTTTGTGTAATTTCACCTAAGTGCTGATGCTGAAAAGCTTTGTAAACTGATACGTTGCTATTTCTCCAGCTAAAATGTGATGTTCGGCTTGGTGCTTGTCCTGCACCTGTAGATCCAGTTATTGCGTGCACATGCACTTCGTTAGAAATCAGTCCGGCAGCAGCCAATGGCAATAAAGTTAATTGAATACCAGTGGCAAAACAGCCTGGGTTTGCAATTTTATCTGCACTTTTAATAATATCCCGATTAAGTTCTGGAAGACCATATACAAAATCATTCCCTGTTGCGTTTAACCGATAGTCGTGGCTTAAGTCAATAATCTTTACAGATGGAGGAATGTCGTTGTTTTCAACAAACTCTTTTGATTTTCCGTGTCCCATGCATAAAAAGATTACATCACACTGGTTGTAATTTGGCTCGGCTACAAATACAAGATCCGTATCTCCAACTAAATCACGATGTACCGCATAAACTGGGTTTCCCGAGTTACTACTGCTTTGTACAAAGCTAAGTTCCGCTTGTGGGTGGTACATTAAAATCCGGATCAGCTCTCCGGCTGTATATCCTGCTCCTCCAATAATTCCTACTTTAATCATATTTCCCGGATTAATATTTTTTATTAACTGAATTGTAAATTTTAAGTGAAGTCCCTAAGATCGTTGTGAAACCCTTCACATCATCACTTGTCCATGCTTTGTTCATCTCTCCGTATTCCCCGAAATCTGATTTCATAAGGTCGTTTGGTGAGTCGATACCTACCAGAACAAACTGATAAGGTTTTAACCTAAAAATTACTTTCCCGGAAACAGCTTCCTGCGTGTTTTCAAGGAATTTCTCGATGTCGCGCATCACAGGCTCCAGATACTGGGCTTCGTGTAGGAACATGCCGTACCAGTTCCCTAATTGCTCTTTCCAGTATGCCTGCCACTTGGTGAGCGTATGTTTCTCAAGCATTTGATGTGCTTTGATGATGATCATTGGAGCCGCAGCTTCAAAGCCAACACGACCTTTAATGCCGATGATGGTGTCACCAATATGCATGTCACGCCCAATGGCATATGGCGCAGCAATGGCTTCTAAGGCGCGAATGGCATCAACACCATTATCATATTTTTTACCATCAACGCTAACCAGCTCTCCTTTTTCGAAATCAAGTGAGATTTCTTTTTCGTCCTTCTGCTCTAATTGTGAAGGGTAGGCAGATTCCGGTAGCGTCTGATCCGAAGTCAATGTCTCTTTTCCACCGATGCTTGTGCCCCAAAGTCCTTTATTAATGGAGTAGGCCATTTTTGACCAATCGGCTTCAACGCCATATTTCTTTAAATAATCGATTTCTGCCTCACGGGTTAGTTGGAGGTCACGTGTTGGAGTCAATATTTCAATATCGGGAGCAAGTACCTCAAAGGTGAGGTCAAAGCGGACCTGATCATTTCCAGCTCCAGTACTGCCATGAGCAACATATTTAGCCCCAATTTTTTTTGCATATTCAATGATGGCAATAGCCTGGAAAACGCGTTCTGAGCTAACCGAAATTGGGTAGGTGTTATTTCGCAACACGTTTCCATATACCATGTACCTTATACACTTATCGTAATAAGTATCGGTTACATCAAGCGTTACGTGCTTTGAGGAACCCAGCTCATAAGCTTTTGACTCAATTGCATTTAACTCTTCTTGATCGAACCCGCCGGTGTTGGCAATGGCAGTATAAACTTCCAGTCCTTTTTCAACTGATAAGTATTTTGCACAAAATGAAGTATCTAACCCACCACTGTATGCTAAGACTACCTTTTCTTTCATTTTTCTAATTTTTTTTAATAATGACTTTTAATAACAAATTTTAGACCTTTACAACCTTATCGTGAGGTTAGCTTTGGGCTTGTTGCAGTGTGTCATCATTCATATTTTGTTTCGATTTTTTAAACATGCTAAACCCGGAATTTTTTCCAGATGAATTTCCTTTGGACTTGAATTTTCCAATCATCTCCAAAAGCGATATTTTTTTCGATTTGACTTCTTTTTGTGCTTCAACCTCCGCCTTTTTCTTTTCCCAAGCGGGATCGAACAGCATGCCGGTACACAAACATTTTGATCGTTGTGTGCGTTGCAGGATGTCATAGTTTACACAGCTTTGGCATCCTTTCCAGAAGGATTCATCATCCGTTAGTTCAGAAAACGTTACCGGACGGTAGCCAAGCTCATGGTTGATTTTCATCACGGCTAGGCCTGTTGTAAGTCCAAATATTTTTGCGTCAGGGAATTTCGTGCGTGAAAGTTCAAAGGCTTTCTTCTTGATCTCACGAGCTAGTCCGCCACCACGATAATCTTTCTTTACGATGAGTCCTGAGTTTGCCACAAAACGGTTATGTCCCCATGATTCAACATAGCAAAAGCCAGCAAACTCTTCTCCATCAAGAGCGATAATTGCTTTTCCTTCGAGTATTTTATTTTCTATGTATTCATCCGAACGACGAGCAATACCTGTGCCCCGTTCTTTTGATGCTCCATCAATTGTGTCATTAATAACTGATGTATATTTTAAGTGGGAAATATTTGCCACTACTACTGCTATGTTTTTCAACTCTTTCATTTTCTCTATTTGCCAATTTTTTCTTGTAGCCTTGGCATGATTAATATCAAACTGTTTTTTAAATCACTAGGTGTAACACCTTCTCTCATTACTAATAGAATAGTGTCATCGCCGGCAATGCTTCCAATTATTTCAAATGGTCCGGCATTGTCAAGTACCGAAGCAATACTGGAGGCATAGCCAGGTCTTGTTCTCATTACTGCCAGATTTCCGGAAAATTGAATGTCCCGAAATCCATCAACAAGAAAATTGACTTGTGCATTTTCTACTTTATTACCCAAGTTGTTTGTTACTGGAATTGTGTATATATAGCCTTTTGTTGCATGTGGTCCTTTGGCTACTTTCAATGATTTCAAATCACGAGATAATGTCGCTTGTGTCAGGTCGAATCCTTGCTCGAGAAGGGCTGCTAATAGCTCCTCTTGACTGTGGATTTCCTGAGACGTAATAATCTGTTTTATGGATAATTGTCTTTGCGTGCGATTTTTCATTTTGAATATATATACAAATCCCATGCAAAAATATTCATTTTTTATAAAAAACAAATTTTAATTCGAGAATAATTTATACTTTTGTACCGAATTAATCATTAACAGGTCTTGCACAAGAGATCAGGGAATAAAGAATAACAACCGAGAAAGGTGAAGACGAAATATAATTTAAAAGAAATAAGCACAATGCGTTTGCTCTACATTTAGTAGCCAGACGCATTTTTTTTAATCTATAAGCGATCATAAAATGACAGAGGCAAAAAGAGTCAGTTTGGTTTTAGAAGATGGAACCCGTTTTGAGGGAAAATCTTTCGGGTATGACAAATCCATTGCCGGAGAGGTGGTGTTTTACACGGCTATGACCGGTTATCCTGAAAGTTTAACAGATCCTTCATATACGGGGCAGATTTTAGTGTCAACTTACCCGTTGATTGGTAATTATGGAGTGCCTTCCGATGCTCAGAAGGAGGGTGTTCATGAATATTATGAATCTAATAAAGTACACATCAGTGGTTTGATTATTTCTGATTATTCATCAGAACACAGTCACTGGAATGCCGTAAAAAGTTTGGGAGATTGGTTGAAAGAATCCAAAGTTCCCGGACTGTATGGTATTGATACCCGTGCATTGACAAAAATATTACGGATGAAGGGGTCGATGTTGGGTAAAATAGAGTTTGAAGATGAGCCAGTTGAGCTTTATGATCCGAACAAAGAAAATTTAGTTGCCATTGCCAGTACTAAAGAGCGTGAAGTGTATGGAAACGGCGAACACAAAGTGGTTTTGGTTGACTGTGGCGTGAAAAACAATATTATTCGTTGTTTATTAAAACGTAATGCAACGGTGATCCGTGTTCCTTGGGATTATGATTTTACCAATGAAGAATACGATGGTGTTTTCTTGTCAAATGGGCCAGGTGATCCGGTTATGTGTGAGAAAACAGTTGATAATGTAAGAAAGGCCTTGAAAATTGAAAAGCCAATAATGGGAATCTGCCTCGGTAACCAGTTGTTGGCGCGTGCTGCAGGTGCGAATACGTATAAATTGAAATTTGGACATAGGAGCCATAATCAGCCGGTGTTGCTTGCCGGAACAGATCGCTGTTTTATTACTTCGCAAAATCATGGTTTTGCAGTTGCTCCTGAGTCTCTGCCGCAAGAATGGGAGGCTATGTTTACGAATGTGAATGATAATACGAATGAGGGTATTCGGCATAAGACGAAGCCATTTTTCTCTACGCAGTTCCATCCCGAGGCTTCTAGTGGGCCGGTTGATACGGAATATTTATTTGATGAGTTTATCGAAAGCATTGTGAAATCAAAAAAAGGATAAACGATTGATGATTTGTAGTATTCGTTTTCGATTAAGAGAAAACGGTTTGTCAGTCTAAATAATAATTCAAAAAAAGCATGGTACGACTAAATAAAAGCATAAAAAAAGTAATCGTTCTTGGTTCGGGAGCCTTAAAGATTGGTGAGGCTGGAGAATTTGACTATTCCGGGTCTCAGGCACTAAAAGCCCTGAAGGAAGAAGGAGTGGAAACGGTTTTAATTAACCCAAACATTGCCACCATCCAGACATCAGAAGAAATTGCTGATAAAATCTATTTCTTGCCGGTAACAGCTTTCTTTGTTGAGCAGGTGATTAAAAAAGAAAATCCTGATGGTGTGCTTTTGGCCTTTGGAGGACAAACTGCATTGAATTGTGGGGTGGATTTGTTTCATAAAGGGGTTTTTGAAAAATATAATATTGAGGTTGTTGGTACGCCTGTTCAGTCAATTATTGATACTGAAGATCGTGAAATATTTGCCGGCAAGCTAGGTGAAATTAGTGTAGACACTCCTCGCAGTGAGGCTTGTACCTCAATGGAAGAAGCTTATGCTGCTGCTGAAAGACTTGGGTTTCCTATTATTGTTCGTGCAGCATATACCCTAGGTGGATTAGGTAGTGGGTTTTGCTCAAATGAAGAGGAATTGGAGAAATTGGTATCGAGTGCTTTTTCGTATTCCCCACAAGTTTTAGTTGAGGAGTCACTAAAAGGATGGAAAGAGGTAGAGTACGAGGTGGTGCGTGACAAGTATGATAACTGTATTACTGTTTGTAACATGGAAAACTTCGATCCGCTAGGCATTCATACTGGCGAGAGTATTGTTGTTGCTCCATCTCAAACATTATCAAATTCAGAATATCACAAGCTTCGTGCTATTTCAATACGGATTATCCGTCATATCGGAATTATTGGTGAGTGTAATGTTCAGTTTGCACTTGATCCACACTCAGAAGACTATCGCGTTATTGAGGTGAATGCTCGCTTGTCACGTTCATCGGCTCTTGCTTCCAAAGCAACTGGTTATCCATTGGCTTTTGTCGCTGCAAAACTTGGTTTGGGTTATGGGTTACATGAACTGAGTAATTCGGTAACTAAAGTTACAACTGCTTGTTTTGAGCCAGCTCTAGATTATGTAGTTTGTAAAATACCACGTTGGGATCTTACCAAATTTAGTGGGGTTTCTAAAAACCTTGGTAGTTCCATGAAGTCTGTTGGTGAGGTTATGGCTATTGGCCGTAGTTTCGAAGAGGCAATTCAGAAAGGCCTTCGTATGGTCGGGTTGGGTATGCATGGTTTTGTTGGTAATAAAGAAGAAATTACCATCGACGAGATTGATTCTGAACTTGTGAGCCCTACTGACCGCCGAATATTTGCCATTGCAGCGGCTTTTGAGAAGGGCTATACTATTGATGATATTTATGAAAAAACGAAGATTGACCGTTGGTTTCTTCATAAGTTATATAAGATACATGCACTGAATCTGGATTTGTCTAAAGTAGATACTTTGCAGAATCTTGATGATGGATTATTGTTAGAGTCGAAAAAGGCTGGATTTTCTGATTTCCAGATTGCCCGTCTTGTGTTGAAGGTTTATGGAAAAGAAATAAATGGCAAGCTGCTCGAGGTCAGGGAGCACAGGAAGTCCAAGAATATAACTCCGGTGGTTAAGCAGATTGACACGCTTGCCGGGGAATATCCAGCACAAACAAATTATTTGTACCTGACATATAACGGTACTGAAAATGATATTGAATTCCCAAGAGACAATAAGTCAGTTGTAGTTCTTGGGTCAGGTGCATATCGTATTGGTAGCTCTGTTGAGTTCGACTGGTGTTCTGTAAATGCGATCAATACAATTCGTAAAGAAGGCTATCGGGCAATTATGATCAATTACAATCCGGAAACAGTTAGTACCGATTATGATACATGTGACCGCTTGTATTTTGATGAGTTGTCATTTGAGCGTACCATGGATATTGTTGACTTGGAGGTCCCTAAAGGAGTTGTTCTTTCTGTGGGAGGTCAAATTCCGAACAATTTGGCGATGAAATTGCATGGACAGAATGTGCCTATTCTTGGCACGACTGCATTAAATATTGATGGAGCAGAAGATCGTAAGAAATTTAGCTCTCTGTTGGATGATCTAGGTGTTGACCAACCGCGTTGGAGTGAATTAACCAGCATTGATGATATTTATAAGTTTGTTGAACTGGTTAATTATCCGGTTCTGATCCGCCCATCATACGTGCTTTCGGGTGCTGCGATGAATGTGGTTTCCAATCATGATGAATTGGAGCATTTCTTACAAATGGCGGTTGATGTTTCAAAAGAGCATCCGGTTGTGGTGAGTGAGTTTATCGAGCTTGCCAAAGAAATTGAAATTGATGCTGTGGCGGATAAAGGTGAGGTTGTGGCTTATGCTATCTCTGAGCATGTTGAGTTTGCCGGAGTGCATTCGGGAGATGCTACCATTGTCTTCCCTCCGCAGAAACTGTACATTGAGACCATTCGTCGCATTAAGAAAATCTCAAGAGAAATTGCTAAGGCGCTTGATATTTCAGGACCATTTAATATGCAGTTCCTTGCTAAGGATAACGACATAAAGGTGATTGAGTGTAATTTACGTGCATCACGTAGTTTCCCGTTTGTGTCTAAGGTGATGAGGATTAACTTGATTGAAATAGCGACTCAGGTTATGTTGGGAGTGCCATATAAAAAGCCGGATAAATCATTGTTTGAGTTGGATTATGTTGGCGTAAAAGCACCGCAGTTTTCATTTGCGAGATTATTGAATGCAGATCCTGTTTTGGGCGTTGATATGTCTTCAACTGGTGAGGTTGGTTGTATTGGGGAGAATTTCCATGAGGCCATTTTAAAAGCCATGTTATCTGTTGGTTATAAGTTCCCTAAAAAGAATATCCTGATTTCCTCCGGACAGGCTCGTTCAAAACTAGAGTTGCTGAATAGTGCACGTTTGTTGATTGATCGAGGGTTTAATATTTATGCGACTGAAGGCACCCATCGTTTTTTACGTGAGAACGAAGTGGCATCAACCATGTTGCACTGGCCAGATGAGGAAGATCAGCAGCCTAATACAATTACATATTTAAAAGAGAAAAAGATTGATCTTGTTGTTAATATTCCGAAAAACTATACTAAACGTGAGTTGAGTAATGGGTATAAAATTCGGAGAAATTCAATAGATTACAACATTCCTCTAATTACAAATGCCAGAGTAGCGAGTGCTTTCATTCAGGCTGTTTGTAGGTATAAAGAAGAGGATATCATGATTAAGAGCTGGGGAGAATATAAATAAAACAAGCATTAATTGATACTTGAAAATCCTGCTCTTTTGTAAGAGTGGGATTTTTTTTTTTGTTAGTATGTTTTATTGTTTGTTGTTGGATCCCCAGGAGTGGGGAAAAGTAAAAAAACCAATCACTAAAAATTGTAGTGATCGGTTTTCTTTTTAAGAGATGGGAATTGTTGTAGCCCAAATTGACTGAATGAATAGGGCCTGCCATTGGCAGGCCCTTGAGAAAGCTTACAGACTTAAAGGCTGAAGAAATTATTAATTGTAGGCACTTTCTCCATGTTCATATATATCAAGACCTTCTTCTTCTACTCGTTTAGAAACTCTTAGGATGCCAGTTTTCTTCAAGATGAAGAATAAAATTAAACCAGTACCGAAAGCCCAAACGAAGAATGAAAGGACGCCTATTGCTTGTACGCCAAGTAGACCAGCGCCATTACCATAGAATAAACCTTCAGAAGTTGAGAATAAGCCAACCATTAAAGTTCCTAGAGCACCGCACACGCCGTGTACAGATATTGCACCTACCGGGTCATCAACTTTTAATATTTTATCAAAGAATTCAACTGAAAATGGTAAAACGGTACCTGCAATGATGCCAATTGCAACTGCACCCATTGGGTCAACAGCATCACAGCCAGCTGTGATAGCAACCAGTCCGGCCAATGCACCGTTCAATGAGATTGAAAGTGTTGGGTGTCCGTAGCGGATCCAGGCAACGATCATTGCTGTAACAGCACCTGCGGCGGCTGCAAGGTTGGTAGTTACTGCAATATGACCAATTGCAACAGCATTGTCCGTTCCTGCGGCAGCTAATTGAGATCCCGGGTTAAAACCGAACCATCCGAACCATAGTATGAATACACCGAGTGCACCAAGCATCAGGTTGTGTCCAGGAATTGCTTTTGCTTTTCCGTCTTTTGTGTATTTACCTAAACGAGGACCAATCATTGCAGCACCAGCTAGACCTAGCCATCCACCAACAGAGTGAACAATAGAAGAGCCTGCAAAGTCATGGAATCCCATTTGACTTAGCCATCCCCCGCCCCATGTCCAGTGTCCAGAGATAGGATAAATCAATACTGTAATTACTACTGAGAAAATAAGGTAAGCTTTGAATTCAGTACGTTCTGCCATAGCTCCAGAAACAATAGTTGCAGCAGTTGCGGCAAATACAGTTTGGAAGAATAGGTCAGCGTAATCTGAGTAGTTGTCTCCAAAACCATCACTCATAAAGAATAAGTCAGGAGTACCAATGAATCCACCTATTGAATCACCATACATTAAGGTGAACCCAATAATCCAGTACAATAAAGAGCCAATGGAAAAGTCCATTAAGTTTTTCATCAGGATGTTTGCAGTGTTCTTAGAACGAGTGAAGCCAGCCTCCACCATTGCAAATCCAGGTTGCATAAACATGACCATAAATCCGGCGATCAGCAACCACATATTATCTATGCCTACTTGTAGGCCTTGTAAAGTTTCTTCCATGATAATTATTTTTTATTCTTCTTTACCTTTAATAAATAGAGACTCATCGCCAAATTCTCCGGTACGGATACGATATGATTCATCAATTGTAGAGATGAATATCTTGCCGTCACCTATTTCGCCAGATCTGCCCGCTTTCATAATGGCCAGAACTGTTTTTTCAACGTTTTTGTCGCGCACAATAATTGATAATAAAGTCCTTTCAATTGTACTTGTGTCATATACTACTCCACGGTACACGCGCTCTTGTCTTGTTTGACCAACACCGCGAACATCCCAGTATGAGTAGAACTCAATCCCTGCTTCAAGAAGTGCTTCAGTCACTTCGTCAAATTTGGATTTTCTAATAATCGCTTCAATCTTTTTCATGTTGAATCTGTTTTTAATATTATAATGAGAAACCTACAACAATGTGGAATTGCTCAGATGATGGATTCAAAATTGCTGAGCCAAAAACAGGTAGAGAGAATGAATCTGTAATTTGAATGTCTTTTGAAGTGCCTACGCTAAGATTACAAACGCTAAAATCTCCATCCATTGTGTATGCTCCATCTCCTGCTCCAATTGCTAAATCAATAGCTCCCAGAGTAAGGCCTGCTTCAAGGTATGTGTCGCTAACGCCATCTCCAGACATGTATGCTCCAGTAAGAGAAAAGCTTCCAACTTCTAATCCGATCATTGGTTCGAAATAGTGAGAATCGCCATCCATCCACTCTGAACCTGGGAAATAGTAGTCTGTAACTGTAAGTGACAATGCTGCTCCTTCGCCAAGGTCGAAACCATAACCTATATAAAGGTCAGCTTCTGCCGCTTCGTCAACTGTTACACCATATGATCCCCATGCGCCAATTGCCAAACCTCCAGTGCTGTATTCAACCCATGGTTGAACAGCAGGTCCTGTTCCGAATTTAGTACCACGCCATACATAACTTGATACATAGTCGGCACCTACGTCCCAGCTTTGAGCTTGAACATTTAAAGCAAAAAAACTCGCCAATACAATAATTAATAGTGATAATGTCTTTTTCATGATAAAAAATTTAAGGTTAAACTGAACTTTTAAAAACTAATCTTTTCTTGTTTTGCTTTAACGTGTGATCTTTTAAAATGCTCATTTTTTAAAATGACCCCCTTATTATTTGTTCTCCGGTTCAAAAATAGGCATAATTTTAGAAGATGATGCTAAAGAACATAGCCTCTGGTCTAAAATAAATGAAAAAATGATGTTATACCCCCTCTTCGGATGGGGTGTTTGTTTGGTGATGTGTCAAAATATCACAAAAATGGCATTAAAATAGGGGGTGGGCTCTCAAAAATGTGTTTTTTGACTTGATTTGTTTGTTGGAGATTGACAAAGTGTCAAAAAACACACAAAACGACATATTCCATAACAGAATGTAAAGTAAATGTTAACAAAAGAATCAAAAAGACATCAGGTGATGTGTTTTAGTGTCTGTGTGTGTTGGGTGGTCTCGGGTTGAGGTGTTTTTCTTAAGATGGATAAGGGATCAGTAGTTATTTATTCTAATCAGATACATTTTATTAAGAGATTCTTCTCTTGTTTTAGGCAGGATGAATTTAATCCCCATGTGGTTCATGCCTTTATTTTGAAGTTGGTAGATGGTATCGATTGGGGCGTTAAGTAGTTTTAGGCTGTCGAGTCCGTTATTATTTGTATATATCCATGCATTACCTTTTTTGACGACATCCTTTATTCTATCGGTATTGTTTAATTGTATGGCATTAGTTTTAGAATAGAAGAACAGTTCGTACTGGGGATATAAGTAATTATATAGGGAGTCTTCGGGTTCGGCCATTTTATTATAAATCCGGGTGGCCTTTGTTGCGGCCTGATAACTAAAAATGAGGGGATAGATGTTTGTACTTATATATAAGTTAGTGATTGCTATTATTAATATTGAAGGGAGTAGTAGTTTTTCAAGAACATGGTCTTTCTGTATGTATATATATATACAAAGGGCGATAATTGAAATTGCAAGATATAGGTAAGTTGGTTTTGATGGAGGGAAGAGGTAGCTCATTAGTAGTACCATGAAAGCGCAGAGAAGTGCGAAATATATATTCTGGAACAATCTGAAGGTTTTGAATGCCTTGCTTTCTGGTTTATTGCTGAGCAGGTAAGTCCATTTTGCAGTTAGAATTGTGAGTAGTGGTATAATAATGAAGATGTAGTTTGGCGATTTCGCTTTTGCAAGAGATATAATAATAAAATAGAAAAGGGTTCCTCCGGTAATTAGATAGCTTTCTTGTTTAAGAGGGGCCTTGAGGAAGGATCGTGCACCCCAGAATACGCTCAAGGCAAGCAGGAATGCCCAAGGGGCATATAGATATAGGAGGTTGTGTACGTAGAAAAACAGATCTGTGTTGTTGAGATTAACATACTCTCCCGAAATTCTTCCGACGTTATTTGTCCATATAAAGAATTTTATACCTTCCAGTCCAAATTGATTGTACAAACCAATAAGTGCGGGGGAGGCAACTATTGTGGCGATTAAGATTCCCAAAATCCATTTGGGATGAAAGAGTTGTTTGAAGTCTTTTTTTAAGATGAGGTGTGTGCATAGAGCAAAAGCAGGGACTGCGGCGCCGATAGGGCCTTTGCTTAATATTGCTAGTCCTGTCCCTACAAAGGCAAGGACGAAATTAAGAACCTTTTTGTTTTTTAGGTATTCAGATAACTGCCAAATGGCGAGGGTGACATTCGTCTGGATAAGCAGGTCTGTGTGAATGTCCATGCAGTATAAGAAGTAAAACTGCGAGAAAAATAGAAAGTATGCTGCGATTTTCCCTGTTGCTTTGTTGTGTAGGCTTTCTCCTAGTTTGTAGGTGAAGTAAATGCCTAAGAAACCATACAGAACTTGGAAAATCTTATACCCGAAGTTGTTTAGTCCTACAAGTTTGAATCCTAGTGTGGCAAGCCAAAAGATAAGAGGTGGCTTTTGGTCGTATGCTTCACCGTGAATTTTCAGATTGATTAAATCTCCGCTTTCAAACATGTGCCGGGCTATGGCTGCGTATTTGCCGGCATCGGCAGTGAGGTCAGTGAAAAGGCCTAAGTAGTATGCTGCAATTCCAATTACTCCTGCAATGAGTACAATGAAGCTTAGTCGGTTCTTTTCGAGCATCGGTTAGTTGTTTTGTTGTGAGAAGCTGTAAAGTTTAAGAAACTAAATTTAAAAAGAAAATTATGTAATGATATTTGGTGTTGTATTAACCCGATTTTTAATGGGCAAAATCTTTATCTTTGCCAAAAACAATATTTTAAGATGAAACTTTGGGACAAAGGCTATTCTGTTAATAAGCTAATTGAAGATTTTACTGTAGGTAAAGATCGTGAGTTAGATTTGTATTTGGCGCGTTATGATGTAATTGGTTCAATGGCCCATGCCATCATGTTGCAATCTATTGATTTGCTGGAGAAAGACGAACTTAATCAGTTATTGGTTGAGTTGAAGCATATCTATAAAATTGCCGAAAGTGGTGAGTTTGTAATTGAGGAAGGCATTGAGGATGTTCATTCTCAGGTTGAGACTATGCTTACCCGAAAGTTAGGTGATGTTGGAAAGAAAATTCATAGCGGACGTTCACGGAATGATCAGGTTTTGCTTGATCTGAAGTTGTTCACCAGAAATGAAATTCGCGAAATTGTTGACCTTGGGCAGGAATTGTTTGAGGTGATGATGGCTCAGGCAGAAAAGTATAAGAATTATTTGATGCCTGGTTATACGCATTTGCAAGTAGCGATGCCATCTTCTTTTGGTTTGTGGTATAGTGCTTATGCCGAAAGTTTAGTTGATGATTTTCAGTTGTTGCAGGCTGCATACCGGATTGTGGATCAGAACCCTCTTGGATCGGCAGCAGGTTATGGCTCTTCATTTCCACTAAATCGTCAGATGACTACCGATTTGTTAGGGTTTGAGCAAATGAACTATAATGTGGTGTATGCGCAAATGGGAAGAGGGAAGATGGAAAAGACTGTTTCATTTGCTTTGTCTTCTATTGCGGCAACACTTTCAAAAATGGCATATGATGTGTGTTTGTTTATGAGCCAGAATTTTGGATTTGTTTCATTGCCTGATGAGTTAACTACTGGATCGAGCATAATGCCGCACAAGAAAAATCCGGATGTATTTGAACTACTCCGCTCTCACTGTAATAAATTACAAGCAATGCCGACACAGATTGCAATGATGGTGAATAATTTGCCAAGTGGCTATTTTCGCGACCTTCAAATTGTAAAAGAGGTTTTTCTTCCGGCTTTTGATGATTTGAAAAAGTGTATGAATATTGCGGTTTTTGCTCTTTCGGAAATGTCAATAAAGCCAGATTTGCTAAAGGATGATCGTTATAAATATGTCTATAGTGTTGAGGATGTAAACAGGCTTGTGATGCAAGGCGTTCCATTTCGGGATGCGTATAAGCAGGTTGGGATGGAGATACAGGCAGGGAATTATCAGCCGGAAAAGAAGATTACACATACCCACGAAGGTAGTTTAGGTAATTTGTGCTTGCCTGAAATTAGGAAGAAGATGGAGTCTGTTGTTGGGCAATTTGGCTTTGAAAAGATTGATGTAGCCTTTGGTAAATTGCTGAAATAGCGCATTTTCTGTTAATAAATCGTTATTTCTACAGTCGGTGTGTTTTTCAGGCGATTTGAGTTTTTTGAAATATAACTTATTCGACCTCACTTATTTATGAAATCAAACCCGAAAAACAAGGGTGGAATAGCATGTTTTTGAGCATGTTTTTTTTAATCCAAGGATTGGATGTTAGCTCATTTATAGCTATTTTCGCTTTCACTTCGTAAGAATTTTGTGGATTTTGCTTATAAATATGAGTCATTGATGTCTGTTCGATGACTTTTGTTGTGTCTTGTCAATAAGAACAAGGCTGGCGGGTGGTAAAAAATTAAAAATGTATAAATGATGCAACTTGAATTTCCAAAACAACAGGGACTTTATCGCCCTGAATTTGAACACGGGAGTTGTGGCATTGGGTTCGTTGCGAATCTAAAAGGTCGGAAAAAGCATTCTGTTATTTCTGATGCCTTGTCAATGCTTGCTCGGATGGAACATCGTGGAGGTACCGGGTACGATATTAAAAGTGGTGATGGTGCGGGGATTTTGTTACAAATTCCACATGAACTTTTCATGGAAGAATGTCCTAAGGCAGGTATTAAATTGCCAAAATTTGGGGATTATGGCGTAGCTATGATATTCTTTCCGAAAGAAGACAGAAAGCGTTCGGAATGTAAAGATATTATCAGTCGGAACCTTAATAAATTTGGATTGCCTTTTTTAGGCTACCGAAAGGCTCCAGTAGATAACTCGGATCTAGGAAGAGACTCAAAAGCTACAGAACCATATGTGCAGCAACTTTTTATTGCCAAACCTGATGGAATGTCTGTTGAGGAATTTGACCGGAAACTATTTGTTTTCAGAAAATATACTGAGCGTTTGGCACGAGAGTCGGTTTCTGGCTTAGGTTATGATGGCTTGAATATCATTTCCTGTTCATACAAAACGATCAATTATAAAGGTCAGTTAACCACAGATCAGGTTAGCTTATATTTTAAAGATCTTACTAATCCGCTAGCAGTGAGTGCTATTGCACTTGTGCATTCGCGGTTTTCAACAAACACATTCCCTTCATGGAAATTGGCTCAGCCTTTCCGTTTTATTGCTCACAATGGTGAGATCAATACAAACAAGGGTAATGTGAACTGGATGCGTGCCCGCGAAGTCCTTCTTGAGTGTGCAGCTTTCTCGAAGGAAGAGCTTGAGATGATTTTCCCGATTTGTGACTTGCAGGCATCTGACAGTGCCAATCTGGATATGGCCATTGAAATGTTGGTGTTAAGCGGTAGATCGCTTCCTCATGTTTTGATGATGCTAATTCCTGAAGCCTGGCAGAATGATCCTGATATGGATCCGAAGAAAAAAGATTTTTATGAGTTCTACTCAGCCATGATGGAGCCTTGGGATGGTCCTGCTTCTGTTTGTTTTACAGATGGAGTATTGGTAGGTGCAACACTTGACCGAAATGGTCTTCGTCCTTCTCGTTATTGTGTGACTGACGATGATACACTGATCATGGCATCAGAAACAGGGGTTATTGATGTAGATCATGCGAAAGTAAAGATGCGTGGTCGCCTACAGCCCGGTAAGATGTTTGTTGCAGATTTGGAACAAGGACGCATCATTTCTGATGAAGAATTGAAAGCTGATATCTGTTCACGCCAGCCATATGGTGATTGGGTGAAAGATAATATGACTTATTTGGATGACCTACCTTCAATTCCTGATTTGGAGCTGAAAGAACCTGATAAGAAAACAATTTTCAAAAGACAACAAGCTTTTGGATATACAAATGAAGATATAGAAGTAATCCTGAGACCAATGGCTACTACAGGTAGTGAGGCTATTGGTTCGATGGGAGCTGATAATCCATTGGCTGTTCTTTCAGATCGCCCGGTTAATTTATCACACTATTTCAAACAATTATTTGCTCAGGTAACTAATCCTCCAATCGACCCAATTAGGGAGCGTATTGTGATGGACTTGAGAACTTACGTGGGTGGATTTAAAAATATTTTGACTGAGTCATCAGAACATTGCCGCCGTATTGCGATTAAGCAACCGGTTTTAACAAATGAGCAATTGGTGAAGTTGGCCTATGTTGATCACTCACATTTCCAAACAAAGAAAATTAGCATCGTTTTCCAAGCTGATGGAAAACCTGGAACATTGGAGAAAAAGTTAGAGCGTTTGTGTTCTTATGTTGAGGATGCCATTGATGAAGGATATTCTATCATCTTGCTGTCTGACTTCGCAATCAGCACCGATCATGCTCCAATTCCATCTGTTTTGGCAGCGTCTGCAATTCACCACCACCTAATTCGAATCGGAAAGCGTGGGAAGGCTGATATTATCATGGAGGTTGGTGATGCGAGAGAAGTACACCATTTTGCAACTTTATTAGGCTATGGTGTTTCTGCCATTAACCCATATATGGCTATTGATACCATTAAACAACTTGTTTCTGAAGGTGTGTTTGGCGAAATAACTCAGGAGAAGGCCATTCAAAACTATGTGAAAGCAATTGGAGGTGGCTTGCTTAAGATATTCTCTAAAATGGGAATCTCAACACTCGCTTCATATCAGGGAGCTCAAATTTTTGAGATCTTAGGCCTCAATTCCGAGGTTGTTGATAAATATTTTACAGGAACAGTAAGCCGTATTCAAGGTCTCGGACTGGATGACATTGCTAAAGAAGCCATGATGAGACATCGTCAAGGATTTCCTACCCGTTTGGGTGGCAATAAAGTGCTTGAGCCGGGAGGTGAATACCATTGGAGAAAAGACGGTGAACGTCACTTGTTAAGCCCCGAGGCAATTCAGTTATTGCAGGAAGCAACAAGAGAAAATGATTTCAAGAAGTATAAAAAATATTGTAACGTGGTGGACGATCAGGCAGAAGCAGCCTACACGCTACGTGGATTAATGGATTTCAAAACGGATCGTGAGTCAATCTCGATTGATGAGGTTGAGCCGGCAGAAAACATCCTTAAGCGGTTTGCAACAGGAGCCATGTCTTTTGGTTCTATTTCATGGGAAGCCCATACTACTTTGGCAATTGCCATGAACCGTATTGGTTCCAAATCAAACTCAGGAGAGGGTGGCGAAGATCCAATTCGTTACACGAAACTTCCGAATGGAGATGATATGTGTTCTGCGACTAAGCAGATTGCATCCGGACGCTTTGGTGTAAATAGTTACTACCTAAGCATGGCCAAAGAGCTTCAGATTAAAATGGCTCAAGGTGCTAAACCGGGTGAAGGAGGTCACCTTCCGGGACATAAAGTAAACGGTTGGATTGGACGTACTCGTAATTCGACACCAGGTGTAGGGCTTATTTCTCCACCTCCACACCACGATATTTATTCAATTGAAGATTTAGCACAGTTAATCTTCGACTTGAAAAATAGTAACCGCGATGCACGTGTCAATGTGAAGCTGGTTTCTGAAACAGGGGTTGGTACTGTTGCTGCCGGAGTTTGTAAAGCAAAAGCGGATGCCGTGCTTATTTCTGGATTTGATGGAGGTACTGGTGCTTCACCGGTAAGTTCTATCAAGCATGCCGGATTGCCATGGGAACTTGGCTTAGCAGAAACACACCAAACGTTGGTTCGCAACAGACTACGTAATCGTATTGTTGTTCAGTCTGATGGTCAAATGAAAACATCACGTGACCTTGCCATTGCCACTCTTCTAGGTGCTGAAGAATGGGGCGTGGCAACTATGGCTCTGGTTGTTGAAGGATGTATCATGATGCGTAAGTGTCATAGCAATACTTGTCCTGTAGGTGTGGCAACTCAGAATGAGAAGCTACGTGCCAAATTCAAGGGGAATCCAGATCATGTGGTAAACTACTTTGAATTCTTAGTAAACGGTCTGCGTGAAATTATGGCTGAACTAGGCTTCCGTTCCATTGAGGAAATGGTTGGTCAAGCACAATGCCTGACGTTTAAAGATGAGATTGATCACTGGAAATATAAAGGATTGGATTTAAGCCCAATTCTATTCAAAGAAACCATTGGTGAAGATCAAGGCTTATATTGCAGTAAAGAGCAAAACCATTTGATGGATGAAATCCTTGACTGGAAATTTGTTGAAGCAGCAGAGAAAGCACTTAAGAATGGTGAGAAAGTTAAGGCAGAATTTGAAATCAAGAATATCAACCGGAGTGTAGGTACTGTCTTGTCTCACGAGGTTACCAAAATATATAAAGGAGAAGGTCTTCCTGAAGGAACTATCCAGTATAAAATGACTGGATCCGCAGGTCAGTCGTTTGGAGCATTTGTTTGCAAGGGAATTGAGTTAGAGGTTGAAGGTGATGCAAACGACTATTTCGGGAAAGGATTGTCCGGAGGTCATCTGGCGATCTATCCTGCTAAAGGCGTTCAATATATCCCAGAGAAGAACATCATCGTTGGAAACGTTTGTTTCTACGGAGCAACGGGTGGTGAGGCTTATATTCGAGGTCTGGCTGGTGAGCGTTTCTGTGTTCGTAACTCAGGAGCTAAAGTCGTGGTTGAAGGTATCGGAGATCATGGCTGTGAGTATATGACTGGCGGTACAACGGTAGTCCTTGGTAAAACAGGGCGTAACTTTGGTGCTGGTATGTCAGGCGGTGTTGCTTATGTTCTGGACGTGGACAACACTTTCCCGGGTCTTTGTAACATGGGAATGATACAGCTAGAGCGTGTTGAAGATGAGAAAGAGCAACAAGAATTGAAAGCAATGATTGAGAAACACCTGAAAAAAACAGGTTCTTCTGTTGCAGAGTATGTTCTTACTGACTGGAAAGAGATGGTTGGCAAGTTTGTAAAAGTAATCCCTACCGACTACAAACGCATGCTAACATACATTGAAAAAGCCCGCAGTACGGGTAAATATGATAATGAGTCTGATATTATTGATGCAGCTTTTGATATGCATCTTGCAAACATGTAATTCAATATAGAGGAAAAGACATGGGAAAGCCAACAGGATTTTTAGAATATAAAAGAGTTTCCAATCCGACACGACCGGTTGAGGAACGTCTGAAAGATTGGAATGAAGTATATATTTTACGCGACAAAGAAACTTGCGAGACACAAGGTGCACGATGCATGGACTGTGGAGTTCCTTTCTGTCATCGTGGAGAAATGCTACCAACAGGAGCTACGGGTTGTCCGGTTTATAACCTGATTCCGGAGTGGAACGATTTGATTTATAAAGGACGCTGGCAAGACGCCCTTGAGCGTTTGCACCACACCAATAACTTCCCTGAATTTACGGGAAGGGTTTGTCCTGCACCTTGTGAGGCAGGTTGTGTGTTGGGAATTAACGAGCCGGCAGTGACCATACACGATAATGAGCGTACAATTATCGATAACGGATTTGAAAATGGCTGGGTAGTTCCTGAACCTCCTGAGAGCCGTACTGGCAAAAATGTTGCTGTTGTTGGCTCAGGCCCTGCAGGGCTAGCTTGTGCAGCACAACTGAATAAAGCCGGACATACCGTTACTGTTTTTGAACGTGATGACCGTGTTGGTGGATTGCTGATGTATGGTATTCCAAATATGAAGTTGGATAAAGGTGTAGTGCAGCGCAGGGTAGACATTCTTGCCGCTGAAGGCATTACCTTTAAAACAAATACAGAGGTTGGTAAAGACATTAGCTCTAAGAAATTATTGGGAGATTATGATGCCGTTGTAATGGCGAATGGTTCTACCAATCCACGCGACTTGAAAGTGGAAGGTCGTGAGCTTGACGGTGTACATTTTGCCATGGAGTTTTTATCTGCCAATACAAAAAGCTTGCTTGATAGCAAACTGGCAGATGGTAACTACATTTCGGCAAAAGGTAAAAATGTAATTGTAATTGGTGGCGGTGATACTGGTACCGATTGTGTAGGTACATCGTTGAGGCATGGTTGTAAAAGCGTTACACAGCTTGAGATCATGGCAAAACCATCAGCTGAGCGCAATAGTGAAGTGAACCCTTGGCCGGAGTGGCCTTCAAACCAAAAGGTTGACTATGGGCAATATGAAGCTATTCACGTTCAGGGCAAAGATCCACGTGAATATTCAGTAATGACCACGAAGTTTGAAGGAGAAAACGGAAAACTTACAGCAATTCATACCGTACAGGTTGAATGGGTGAAAAATGAAAATGGAGGCATGATGCCGAAAGCAGTTGCCGGAACTGAAAAGCGCATTGAAGCGGATTTGGTGTTATTGGCAATGGGTTTCTTGGGACCTGAAGCTAAAATTGCAGAAGAGCTTGAAATGGAGCTAGATACTCGTTCTAACTTCAAAGCAGAATACGGACAGTTTAAAACCAGTGTAAAGAAAGTTTTCGCTGCTGGTGATTCACGTCGTGGACAATCTTTGGTGGTTTGGGCTATTAATGAAGGACGCGCTGCTGCTCGTGAAGTAGATGTTTTCTTGATGGGAGATACTGTACTTCCTTAATTTAAGTATAAGTGATTGCTTTTTAGTACATCAATATATGTAAAAATCCCGCTTTGGCGGGATTTTTTTTGCTCCGTACTTTAGTGTGACAGTTAAATATCTCAGTTTATCAAGAAACAGACCCCGAAATAAATTCGGGGTGACGAGTTCATTTGATTTAACATGTTGCCTGTTCGGTATAAAATCCTACAATGTACGGTGTGTGCCATCACAAAGGGGTTTGTTTTTTGACTGTTTGCAGCCGCATAAATAAGTTGTGCCTGTTTTTTCAGGTGTGTAGACTAAGGGTGCAAATTTTGTCCCTTTATGAGAGCCATCGCAATATGGCTGGTTTTTGCTTTGTCCACAGGCGCACCAATAAACGGATTTGGTAGCTTCCAATTCAACCGCATAAGGAGCTTTTTGTGCAATTTTGGGATTCATGGTGTGTCCTTTTAATGTTTGGTTTGTAATCTATAAGTCAAATTTTGATCTTGTTATTTTCGAATGACAAGTCTCCTTTCATAAACAATGGAATTATCGGTGATGTTTTCCATTCCTGTCCAGTTTTGCTTGTTTATTGCTTCTTTCAAATACGCATTAATTTGATTTATTGCTTGAACGTCAACCAATGCTGTAATGATCTCGAATTTTTTCCCACGGTCATTCTCTTGTCCTAAATAAACAACGGAAGACCAATTCCCTTTTGCGTCGATTTCTGCGAATGAGTTTTGGGGGTAATATCGATTAATTTCCAATGGCTTAACAAAGATCCAGATTTTTTCATTCGCAGGAATTTTCTTGAATGCCCCTTCTGCTCTAATTGTTTGTTCAATTGTATCGTTACTTATCGGATAAGTCATTGAGATTTCAGGCTTGACAGGGAATGCCGCTATTTTAATAAATGCTGCTGCTCCTCCTAAAATCATTATAATACCTAAAAAGTACACCATTCTGACGATTACGTTTTTCCTGTCTTTTTTGACTATGGTTATGTTGTCTTCTGAGGCTTCTCTCTTTCTATGTCCAATTTCAATTAGCCGAATAGCAATTGTAGTAATTGAGCCTATTAAGGCAACAGCAATGGAAACAATACCGGCTTCGCTCATTTTATTTCTTCTTAATCGATTAGGAGGATGGCTATCCTGTTAATTTCAGCAGAGTCATTTTCAATGACATTTATATTAAATCCGATCTTTTGAACAGTTTGATAAACATCTACTGCAAAGCTTTCCGGACTTGGACGAGAGTTCTGCTTGTCGGCACAATCAGTTCTGTTCCCTGCGCAATCTTTGCACAACGAGCAACATGTCTGATTTAGCAAGAAAGTCTTTTGATGACCGGAAAGAAAAACTTCACGCTCAATGGCTAAAAGTTTTTGAGTCATCTCCCTTGACCATTCAGATGGGTATGTATCTTTATCTGCAAATTTGCTTAGTCGCAATATTACTCCGTTTTTATATTCGCTAAAAAATTTTCCACAATCTTCAACCGAAGGAGTATTGGGAGGACAAGATCCTAGTCCGTAGTCGCTGCAACCAAATGTACATTTAACCCGAACCCATTGAGCAACAATAATCTCTTTTGGATCAATCCATCTGTAATCAGTAAGGCTCTGGTTGGCAATGATTGATTCTATTTTGTCTTTGTTGGCTATTTTGATAGAACTATCTTTTTTCATAATCTCCTTATTTTTGTTCTGCAGTCAGGCTCATTCGGGCTGTTGTCAAAATCAAGTTTCAATAGATATCAGATGAGAATTAACTTCTTTAGTAGAATGATTTAGTCACTACACGAACATAACGAATAACGGCAGCTAGAAGTAGTAGCTCAGGGATATTTAACAGGACTATGTATAATGCGTCTACTTCAGAAGCTAATTTGAAATTGCCTGTAATTATTGAGGCTAGAGTCATTAGGAAAAATAAAACAATGACTGCAATGTAGTTCCATGTTAGTTGAGGCAATCTAGACTTTACTTGATTTCCTCTAATCCATGTTTCATAATTGAGCAAATTTGGTGAGTTTGGATATGCTCTTGATATTTTCTTTTCCAGAGTAGTTAAAAAATACCCGGTTCTCATCATTCTTTCAACTTCTCCAATCCAAATGACAATGGTTATGTAACAAAGTAGCGGTATGAAAATGAAAAATATTATGTCAGGCAGCAGCGATTTATCCCATAAGTTAAATCCGGTCACCATAATGCATCCTATTATTACAATGCCCAGTTTAACAGTAGTTTGCTGTGTCCTAACTGCTTCTAAACTCTCGGTGCGAAGCGACTTGTATTCTTCTAATGCTATTTGGATCCACTCCATTCCTCTATGATTGAGTTCGTGTAATTTATGTCTTTATTTTAAAATGAACAATACGTTTTCTTTATTTCTTTAGACATATGTGCATTGTTTCCGTCTTGTAGTATGTTGAAATACTGTTTGTTTATAGTCCATTAACGATCGTCTTGTATCTGAAATTTGATAGAATATGAGGATATTTGGGCTCGTATTTCTGCGGAATTGCCAAGACTTTTACCGCATCGCTACGTCGTATTGTAATATCTCAGTATCTGGTCTCATTTCTTTTACAAAGCATAGTTGAGCTATAATATCTTTTGTTTACCTTCTTTATGTTTTTGTATTATGAGGCGAAGGCGTTGCTAATTAGATTTTTGAGGCCACAAAGATATTATAATTCGTCAATTCAAGTAATTATAATGTATATTAATGTTGTGTGACCGAGTGTTGTTTACATTGATATTCTCTCTAATCTAGTAAGTAGTGTGATAAATGATGCAAATATGGTGGTCAATAGCTGCAAGAAAGGAGAGATAATTATCATCAGGATGAGCCAGCCAATGAAGCTTATTTTAGGATCATATAAGATCATTGGATGGCCGAAATTTTGAAAATCGCTAGAGTTGTCAAACAGCAAAAGTATAGCACTTCCCCAGATAAGTATCATCAGTAAGAAGGTAACCACTGAGGATAACAGGGACAGCTTTAACAGTTTTCGTAGTGAAGGGGCTAAATTGGCAGTTGGTGAAATGATGCCTTTCGTTAGGAGCCAACCAAGAGGAAAACCTAATAAAATGCAAAAAATGGGTACACCCATGCCTGCACCAGCACAAATAATATCAGCAAGCAAGTACATAATTAACGGTTTTAGTTGTTGTTTGCTGATCATGGTATTTATTTTATCAGGTATTAACATCAAGCTAGTCTCACTATAGTGCAGAGCCTTTTATATTAGATCTATCCATTCAATCATTAATTCAGTTGCCTTAACCATTTTACTGCAATACGATTTTAAGAAGTCATCGCTAATTGGGGACGTATTATCTTCTGCCATTGATTTTTTAAGAACAAATTCTCCGTCAAGATCAACAAATGCTAATCGACAGGTCAGTTCCTCGGTGGGTCTACCAAAATCAATTCCTGGCAAAATTGCAACTCCTGTGTCTTTTAGCAATGTCTCGCATAATTCAAAAGAGGTTATTATTCCTTTACGACTCAACTTCTCTCGATAGTACTCGAAATTGGGGAATAAGTAGAACCCGCCTTTAGGTGTGGGCATAGTTATATGTTTGGCTTTTAGTTTGGCTGCCATATAATTCCCCAAGGCTTTAAGTATCCGGCGAGTGTGTAATAGATATTGGTCAATTTCGGGATGGGGCTGAAAAGCGGTAATGGCGGCATATTGTATGGGAGCACTTGTTGAAGTGTATGTTTCGCTGGCAACAATGGCCATTGCGTCTTGTAGCCACCGCAGGTTTTTAGGGAAGGTAAACGTTCCCAGTCGCCAGCCTCCTGCACCTGCCCATTTGCTCAATCCACTGCTGATAATGGTTCCCTCCGGGTAATATTGGGCAATTGAGACATGTTCTCCGGAGTAATCCAGTAAGCCATAAATTTCATCGGAAACTAAAATGAGGTTGTATTTTCGTGCTACATCTGCTAGTTTCTTCAATCGTGTTTTTGTATAGCTTGAACTTGTTGGATTAGATGGATAATTCAAAATGACAACTCTTGGTCGGTCTGGGTCATTACGGCAAATTAGGTCTAGCTTCTCCGGGCCTAATCGCCAGTCGTTGTCTTCAGAAGTAGATACCCAGGTTACATGCCGTCCTGCAATTCGAGCTTGCGGTGAATACGACACCCAACTGGGAGTAGGGATGATCAGCTCTCCGTAGTAGACCAATTGTAAAATAAAAATCAGCTCTTTGGAGCCGGGGCCGACCATGATGTCATCCGGCGAACATTTTATCCCTTGATGACGGTAATTAAATTCAGCAATTGCTTCACGTAGGGGAAGTAGTCCTCGAACCGGAAGATATGCTTTCTGGTGTGCGTTTTGGCGCAATGCTTCCTGTACAATGTCGGGAACGGGGAAGGGCGACTGCCCAAGTCCAAGTTTGTAAACCGTTTTTCCTTCTTTTATGAGTTCGTTGCTCCGTTCATTAATAAGGAGTGTGGCTGATTGGTTTAATCCCCGAACATTCAGGTTCAGATTAATAAAGTGATTGCTTTTACGGACACGTGGCATAAGCAGTATTTTAGGGTTACACTTATTCCTGACAAATTACAAAATTCTACTCCGTTTATTCGTTTTTATATCCTGATTTTAGAGCCTTCTCCAGTTCTTTCTCTGCTTTTTTTAGTTGCTGGCGAGCGTTATTAAAATACTCTTCCGATTGGTAGAGCAACATAAAAATATTGTCGGGGGTCGTTTCGCCAAAGAGCAAATCCATGCTTGAAGTCGAGTAGGTGATTGCTTCCTCTGCATTTTTGAGGTAGTCCTGAATTTTGGCTATTTGCTTTTGAAGGTTTGTAAGTTGGAGGTCTTCGGCAATATAAGAGATGTCAACTGATTTATATTGAGCTCTTTTGGTGATGAAATAGATGCTGTCCAAGTCATCTCTGCTGTCGAAACAAATTGACTTTAGCTCATCCATATCATCACTGTAAAATTGAAAAATTGAAGCGATATCCGAAGTGTATCTCCAAGCATCTTTTGTCAATTCAAGTGTTTTGCGAAGCTCTGTTTCCGTTTGCTCTTGTGCAAATCCACACAGCGAAAAAACAAGGAGAAGTAGTATGGTTGAATAATTTTTCATGTCTGATTGTTATAAACGTTTATTTACACAAATTAGTTTGCGGTAGGTTGAGTAAATAACTCATTGAAGGGGAATGTGTTTTGGGCGTTTGTTCTTCCACCGTTTGTGAGACCATAGGTAATATTCAGGCTGTTGTTGAATGTCTTTTTCAATTTGGGTTACGTAGCGTTTTAGTATTTCGTCGGGAGGTAATTCCTTTGGGTTTTCAGCTAAAACAGAGAACGTTGTTTCATAATAGCCGCGAGAAATTTTTCGAGTGTGTTGATATAAGACTGTTTGATTTGTATGTCTGGCAAGACTTTCCGGTCCAGGAAAAAATCCGGTTTCGCGATTAAGAAAGGTGGTCCAGAAGCGGGTGTCCCATTTGGGACGCTGATCGGCACTGAGCCAGGTAAGTGAAGGTTGGTTTTGTTGCTGATATTGGAATAACGTACGTAGAATTTTTTTTGTAGAAATCAATTCTCCACCAAAGCGACTACGTGTCTTTTTCATGTATGCATCAAAGATGAGATTACGGGCTGGATTGTAAACAAGTAAAATATGGTGTTTCAATAGTTGTGGAAGAACTGAATTCCATTCCCAGTTATTGTAATGCATGGTGAGTACGAGTACACTTTTCCCTTCCTCAAAATAACGATTCACCAGTTCTGGATTGGTTACCTTCATACGCCTTTTAAGTTGCTCAACTGACAGTGACTTTAGCATAATGCCCTCAACAGTAATATCGCACAAATGACGGAAAAATTTCTTGGAGATTGTTTCAATTTCTTCCGAGTTCTTTTTGGGGAAGGCATTTGTGAGGTTTTTAATCACAACTCTTTTGCGGTAGCCAATTACATAATAGATGAGATAAAACAAAAAATCAGACTTTAGGTAAGCCAGCCACATTGGTAACCAAGAGAAGGCTGTCATGAGGGCAGTTCCAATATGGGAAAGGGCTTTCTTCATCTGTGCGTACTTATTTATTTTCGAGGAATTAGTTTAATCTCTCCGGGACGTTTATGTTTCCATCGACGATGTGACCAAAGCCAGTATTCAGGTGCTTCTTTAATCGCATTTTCAAGCCTTTCAACATATTTTAGTAAAATGTCAGTGCCTGTTTCATTTGCCGGTTCCGGGACAATCTCAGTTAGAGTAACTTCGTATTTCCCACGTGATAATTTTCTCGTGTGATGGAAAAATACAGGTTGGTTTGTTTTGTGTGCAATCTTTTCAGGACCACTAAAGAAAGGAGTTTCCTGATTTAGGAAAGTAGTCCAGAATTGCGAGTTCTGAAAGGGCGTTTGATCGGCTGCCAACCACAAACATCCCGGGGTTTCGCTTTGGTCAAACTGCATCGCTGCTCTGGCAGATTGATGTACCGGTACGGATGTGCCTCCAAAACGTTCTCGCATATTTAGGAGAAAACGCTCCATCTCTAAATTATCACGTACTGGATTGTAAATCATCAAAATTTTATGAGGGAATATACGCTGAAGCGTGGAGCTCCATTCCCATGTGCAATAATGCATGCCAAGCAGAATAACACTTTTCTTTTGCTTAAAGTATTCCTCCATCTTTTCAAGTCCTTTAAGCTTAAGTCTTTCATCTAGCTGTTTTTCAGTTATACGGTTTGTTTTAACTGACTCCAATGTCATGTCGCAAAAATGATGGTAGAAACGGCGTGCAATCTGGTCAATTTCTTTTTCGCTTTTTTCGGGGAATGAATTTTTAAGATTGGTGTAAACCACTTTTTTCCGGTAACCAACCAAATGAAATATAATTAGATATAGAAAATCGGAGATCAGATAAATGACAGGGAAAGGTAACCGTGCAAAGGCTTTCAAGAA
Organism: Prolixibacteraceae bacterium; assembly: GCA_963662675.2. Taxonomy (GTDB): domain Bacteria; phylum Bacteroidota; class Bacteroidia; order Bacteroidales; family Prolixibacteraceae. Next base: position 1,498,630 of record CAXXHP010000004.1, on the reverse strand, counting down.
AGCAACAGACGAGAGTTTAAGTATTTTGGTCATGGCAATATTTTGTGAATGCGAATTTAGCTTTTTTATCGTTCAACAAGACCTTATTTGGGGCGAGCAATCATGATTCCTGTGTATGACTTTTTATTTATGAGCAAGTTTGCCAATGGCTCTTCCGAAATAATCACTTTCTCTTGCACTGATGATGCATTTAATAGATGGATTCGCCCGTTTTGCTTGATCAGGATTCCTACATGTGCAACGTCCAGTCCATCAATAGATGTCGTGATGCCCACAATATCTCCATCGTGCAAATTGGCTTCGTTTGCTTCCACATCTTCCTTTTTTAAATAGAAAGAAGTTCGGGTTGAAATCTCGTTTTCCTGTTCGGTAATTACCTTAACCATTTCCGGGTTTTCCTTTAGTACACTATAGCTATTGGGGTGTGTCGACATAAAATTGACCTGATTGTTAAATGATGAACCCAAAGAAATGGCTGGCTGTGTAATCAGGCCTTTTTGTTCATTGTTGAAAATCCAATCGCTGAAATAATGCAGTCTTGACGGATAACCTTCTCTTTTCCCATCTCTGTATCGGATCTTTTCTAGCTCGTTTGCAAACTGTTCAAAATTTGGCTGCTCCGATTTAATGGAGAGGGCAATAGCCAGACAATATTCAGCAAAGGTCGTGCAGTCTTGTTCAATTAAGTTCACCACTAATTTTTCTTCTTTTCCGTTTTCTAATGTTGATGAAACATATGGGGTTTCTAGAAATTCCTTTCCAATTTCTAGAACTAAATTGGCAGTTGTTATTTCTTTTCTCGAAGAAAATCGGGTAATCAAATCTTCAACAATAAGGGAGTCCTGAGATGTCGCAATTATTTGTTTTTTTACGGTGGAAGTCTGTTGTATACGGCTTTGGCAAGCAAAGGCAGACAAGATTAAGATTATGAATAATTGTGCTTTTTTCATTCGGACAGTCGTTAGTTTGTCTTTTGCAAACTCGCAAAAAAAGAAAATAGAAGCATGAAATTACAAATTTATTTGAATGGCAGGTAGGGCAAGAAGGCAATTAAACGGTTAAAGGATAAAAATGAGCAGATTATTCCTTAACTTTTTTCGATTTTTGTTGGGGAAGCATAGGAAGCAGAAAAGTCGCTGTATAAAACGTTTTGGAAATTGACATCACAGGAATTTAAACAATTGTTTGATCGCTATTTTGATTCGGTCAGGAGCTACATTTATTATCGCTCGGGTGATCGTGAATTATCGACGGATATTGCGCAGGAAGCATTCATGCGGTTATGGGAGAAGAAGTTGGAGTATCATCCAAAAGAGAATGTGGGATTGATTTATAAAATGGCATCCGACCTTTTTATTAGCCGATACCGAAAACAAATGGTGGAGCTAAAGTACAGACAGGAACTGTCATTTGATTTGAAGGAGGATACTCCGGAAGAACAATTGCAATATGAAGAACTGAAAGAAAACTACGAACGTGCCTTGGCACAATTATCAGAAAAGCAAAGGGTAGTTTTTTTAATGAGCAGAGTGGAAGGACTCAAATATTACGAAATAGCAGAACGGTTGAGCATAAGTGTGAAGGCTGTAGAAAAGAGGATGAAATACGCATTAAGTGCGTTAAAAGTAAGTTTGAACGTGTCATGAGCAAGAAAGAAAAACATATCAATCAACGGCAACACAAATGGTCTGAAATAGATCAGATGAATAGCAAGCTGGAAGTTTCCTGGGACGAATCGAAAGACGACATTTGGCTGCAGATGACCCCTCAAATGGGTAATTCTGTTATCCCCCGCACAATGCCACTTTGGGAACGTCCCGCTTTCCGGCTCGCTGTTGCAGCGTTGTTGGTGTTGATGGTTAGTATTGGTTCATTCGTTCGTTTTTATAGCGTGAGCTACCAAACTATTTCCGGTCAACATTTAATGGCTGATTTGCCAGACGGTTCTACTATCAATTTAAATGCTGAGTCATCCGTAGAATTTCACCCATATTGGTGGCGAGTTTCCCGAGAAGTCGACTTTCAGGGTGAAGGATATTTTGAGGTGGAAAAGGGGAGCACTTTTTCAGTAGTTTCACTTAAAGGAACGACCAGTGTGTTGGGAACCAGTTTCAATATTTATGCTCGCGATGAGGCTTATCGGGTGGCCTGTGTTTCCGGGAAAGTGAAAGTTGTTGATGCAAGGGGTGAAAAGGAAGTTGTATTAAATCCGGAAGAAAGAGTAGAATGGCAAGAAGGCAATTTCCTGAAAAATGAAATAACTGCTGCCGATGCTACGGCTTGGATCAATAATCAATTTGTTTTTACCGGCACACCCATTGGTGAAGTGTTTGCAGAGATTGAACGGCAGTATGGAATACAAATTAGTTACGAAAAATCCTTAGACTTTGATGTGAGCACTAATTTCCCTAAAGAGCAAGCTGTTTCCAAGGTTTTAAATTATGTCTGTCGCCCATTTAATCTTAATTTTGTAGAACAAGGTGCCGGAGAGTACCAGATTTTCAAAAACGAATAAGCAGCTTTGAAAAAATATTTTCTTTTCGTCTGTATCTCGATTTCAGGCTTTTGGGTAAATGCTCAAAAGCTTGAACTTGTTTTTCAGGATAAACCACTGAACGAGGTTTTTATTGAACTTCGTGATCAATACAACTTACAGTTTTCATTTGATGACAGTAGCCTGTCCAAATTCTTAGTTACAGCCGAGCAGAAGTTTGAAAGTCCCGAAAAAGCACTAGACTTTTTATTAAATGACCTTCCGCTTGCCTATGAGAAAAGCGGAGATGTTTTTTTAATTTATCCATTTATAGTAACAAGAACTGCTGCGCCGTTAGTGCGGAATTATCGATTGGCAGGACAATTCTCTGATAAGGAAACGAAAGAAAGTTTGGCGTACACTCAAGTGCTGATTAATGGACATGGACAGATGACCGATCAAAAAGGAAACTTTTCGTATCTCTCCAATTCAGATAGTGCTTTTCATGTTCAGGCATCGTATCTAGGATATTATTTGCTCGATACGCTTGTTAGCGCAGGAGTGCAGCAGTCGTTTTCTCTTACTCCTTCAATGTATAAAATTGATGAAATTAAGGTTGAAGGACAGAAAGTGGTTAAGTCTTTGCAAGTTGGAAATACTGCAGGAGTGATGCGTCTCAACCATCAAGTGGCAGGTTATTTGCCCGGCAATGGAGATAACTCAGTTTTTAACCTACTTCGTTTGCAGCCAGGCGTACTTGCAGCTGGCGAGCAATCAAACGATCTCATCATCTGGGGCAGTTACGAGGGGCAAAGCCAAGTGCTGTTTGATGGTTTTGCCTTGTTCGGAATGAAGAACTTTAATGATAACATTAGTGCGGTGAATCCTTTTATGGCGAAAGATATTCAGGTAATGAAAGGAGGATATAGTGCGGAATATGGAGAACGTGTTGGAGGGTTGGTCAATATTACTGGAACAGATGGTGATGTAGATGATTTGCATGTGAAATTGAATTTGAACAACATGACCATGAATGGCTTTGTTAGCATTCCTATTGCTAAAAAAGCAGCCTTGGTTATGGCCGTTCGCCAAACGTATTATGAGTTGTATGATCCCACTAACATTTCATTAAGCACCCGTGGACGGGCTGGAAATCTGGTAGATCGTAATCTTTATCCGGATTATAATTTTCGCGACTTGAATTTGAAATTTTCAGGGGAGACAGATAATGGAGACTCGTACAGTTTGAGCTTTTTACAGGGGAAAGATCGTTTTTCTTATTCTTTGGAGTATGAAACCCAACGCTCAAATTTGTTATATGAGGATAAAGAGAGCAATCGCCAAATTGGTTTTTCTGGCAGATATAATAAAGGATGGAAAAGCGGAGCACGGACAGAGCTAACTTTGGCCTACTCCGAGCTGGACACTGAAACTGGCAATATTCATCAAACAGGAGGGGGGCAAACATCCGGAGGAAGCGGAAATGGTATGGGAGGGACTGATAGCTCGGGTACCTGGCAGACAAGTGTGGATGATTTCAACCAAAATATAATTGCAGAAGCAAAAGTAGATTTGCAAAACCATATATCTATTTCATCAACTCATAAATTGGGGTTTGGAGGGAGCTATTACTACAATCAGGTGCAATTTATGGAAGATTCATTCCAAGTGAATCTTGTCGATCAACAGATTGATGCAAGCCGAGTGGGTGGCTACATTGAAGATCACTTCTCACCGGGTTCAGACCTTCAAATAACAGCAGGAATACGGATGGAATATCCAATAGCTGTAGGTGAATTATATGTGCAACCGCGTATCTCAGGAACTGCTAATCTGAATGACTATATAAAAGTGAACGGTGCCTGGGGAATTTACAACCAATATATTGCCCGTAGTTCTGTTATTGACGGCCTAGGAAACTATCGTTATTTATGGGCTGTTTGTAATAATGAAGATATTCCTGTGCTAAATGCGAGGCATGCCGTGGTTGGATTTACCTATAATAAAGGCGACTTCACTTTTAGTATTGAGGCTTTTGATAAAAAAACAGATGGACTTACCCGCTATGTTGAGGATGTGGGCTTAAGTAGTTTGTACGAAGGGAAAAGCAAAAGCAGAGGACTTGATTTATTCTTGAAGCAGGATTTTAAAGGACATTCATTTTGGGTGGCATATACTGTTAGTCAGACTTTAGAGCATTTTGCATATTTTGCAACGGATCAATACCAACGTGCGTTGCATGACCAGCGACATGAACTGAAAGCGGCGGCATTAATCAAGGTAAAGCCCTTTTTTCTTTCTGCAAACTATGTGTATGGGTCTGGTTTTCCTGATCCTTTATTAATCAACGATGAAAGTTATGAACGAGATTATCACCGACTAGATGTTTCTGCCGTTTATCGGTTTAAGATTAAAAAATTATCGCTTGAAACAGGAGTCTCAATTCTCAATGTTTTCAACTACGAAAACATCAAGTATGATAATTTCATCCGGGTTCCGGATGATCAGGATGCGACTCTTAACCTTCATGCCGAGGCTGTTCCTTTTACGCCAACTATGTTCTTGAATTTTTCTTTCTGAGAAGTTAATCTCTGATCTTTTGACAACATATTCTTGAAAAAAGAAAGATGTGGGGTAGGGTAAAATACCTTCTATTCGGTTAGCAGATGTAAAAGAGATTAAATTAACGAATAAAAAAGAGTAGTCATGAAAGCATTATTAAAAACATTAGCATCAGTGGCCATCATACTAGCCATGTCGGTAACAGTAGCATGGGCACAAACAGAAGAGGTTGAAGAGCCTATTCAAGATCAGACACAAGATCAATTGCGAGACGGAACAGGAGATGGAGAGCCTGACCAAATTAGGGCACGTCTCCATGTGGATCAGGTTGATGGGCAAGGAACTCAAATGCAAAATGAGGGCGGTAGCAGTGTCTTTCGCGCAGCTATAATTGCAACATTTACTGAAGAGCAATTGGCAATTCTTGAAGATGCTGAGATGACTCGTGCCGAGAAACGTGATGCATTACAAGCGTCATTTACTGAAGAACAACTTGCACTGATGGAGTCACAACAGCAACTACGTGCAGAATACCAAAAACAAAATGGAACTGCCACTACTGAAGGAACGATGAGCCAAGTTAGGAAACGGGCTGCCCAACAATCAGGCGGTGCTGCATCTGAAGACGCTGCACAACTTCAAAAACAGTTAAGGCAACAGTCTAGTGGCATGGGCGCAGGTGAAGCTGCTCAGGTACAACAACAAACTCAAAGCATGGGAGCAGAGGCTGCTCAAGAACAAGTTCAACAACAAACTCAAAGCATGGGTGCCGAGGCTACTCAGGTACAAGAGCAAGTTCAACAACAAACGCATAATGCAGGAGTGGAGGAAGCTGTCCAGGAGCAAGTTAGAGAACAGGTTGGAGATGCCATGTATAGCAATGGATACCGCAAAGGGGGCGGGAATTAAGGGTAATTATTTCTTGAAGTTCGCAGGCATTCATTTGTCTGCGAACTTTCGTGTTTTCGAGTTAATATTATGATTCCAATTACATGATTGTATTTGGTTTTATTTACAATCCTAACATTCTTCTTGTGACTAAATTATTTACATTCATCTTATTTACGCTCCTGTTCTCATCCATCTCTTTGGCACAGGAAACAGATCAAATTACAGACAGGTTCGAAGATGCGCGGATCGATTCCTTATTCAACGATCTTTTCTATGGTGATGATGGTCTTTTTCAAGTACCAACATTAAAGAAAAACTATGAACTTATATATTTTAGAACAAATTATGATTCCCGCACTTTTTTTGCAGGAAGAGAAATCGGAGAGCAGCAATATAATCTTTCTAGTCAATTATATTATTTACACTCCCGAGGGATTTTTCTTGGAATGTCTGGAGCTTGGTACAGCCAGTTAGATCCTGGTTACCGTACAACTGTTTTTAGTCTTGGTTTCAGTAAAGCATTAAAGAAGCATAAGTTTTTTAGATACAGACTTTCATACGATTATTATCTGTTTAATAGTGGAGATGTAGATTACGACCCTCTCTATACAAGTGGGGCAAATACTGGAATTACATTAAAAAGCAATAGCCTGGGGACTCGTTTTAATGCATCTTTTTTATTGGGCAAAGAAGTAGGGACTCAGTTGTCGTGGGATTTATATGGAAAAATCAAGTTAATTAAGTTGGGCACCTACGATAATATAAGTTTTGACCCCGAGCTCTCTCTGTATTTTGGGTCAGAGGCCGTTGAATTTCAGTTGAACGAAGTCTTAATTGATCCGGAAACTAATTTGGAATATTCCAGTTATTATGAAGATGTGTTTGGATTGATGAATGTACAAATTGAATTGCCCTTGAGTGTCGTGTATAAAAGTTTTGATATTGAGGCATCCTGGGTTCATAACTTCCCCCAATCCATGGATGACCAAATTGGATACCTTGAGAGTTCATTTTTCCGGTTTTCGCTTGGTTATTTCTTTAATTTATAATGGCTGAAGTCTGAGGTCTGGCACTTTGCCTTTCCTCTTTTTGCGTTGAATGAGTTATTTATTATGCCCATTTTTAACTAATTTTCAAAATAAGTGTTAATGTAATAGCTGTTGGATAAACAGCTATTTTTTTGTTGAAGACAAAAATATTACTTTCAGCGATATTCTTTAAAAAGACACTTTCATGAAAAAGATATATACCTTTTTAGTTTCCATGCCATTTATGGGGTTTCTACTGTTAGTATTGGGATTTGCAATGGCAATGGCAACTTTTATAGAAACAAGTTGGGGCACTGAGACTGCGAAAGCACTTATCTATAATGCACATTGGTTTGAGTTTGTATTTGTTTTACTTGGATTCAGTTTGATCGTCAATTTCATCAGTAAAAAACTATATAAAAGGGGAAAATTATCTGTTGGGATTTTTCACCTTTCATTTATTCTGATTGTTGCTGGAGCTGCAATTACCCGATATGTTAGTTTTGAAGGCGTAATACACATTCGTGAAGGCAGTAGCTCAAACTATATTGTGTCTACAGATAGTTATCTGACTGTGAAAACAGGTGATCAGGAAATCAAAAAGAAGGTGCTTTTCTCAGAGCTTAAATCCGGAAGGTTTAATGAGACGATTACTGTAGATGGTCAATCATTACAGATAAAATCAGTGGGCTTTGTGAAGAATGCCCTGAGATCTCCAATTGAGCATGCAAGTGGATCGCCATTAATAGATTTTGTGATCTCAGAAGGAGAGGGCATGCAGAATTACTCATTTAGCAAGGGGGAGCAATTAGTTTTAGGGCAAACAATACTCGGGTTTAATGATGAATCTGATGTTCGTTTTGAACAAGAAGGAGATTCTTTATATATCGTATCAGACATTGATTTGGAAATTCGCTCAATGACAGGTGCTGATGTTGAGAGTATTGTAGCAGGCACAAGGACAAAAGTGAAGCAAATGACTCTGTATGCATTTAATGGTTATTTAATTCTTGTAAAGCAATTTTATCCCAAGGCATTAATGCGAGTAATTCGGGATACTTCTGGGAATTCACCAGAAGATGCCGTTGTTCTTGAGTTGTCGGATGGAATCCGGAAGAATACTGTTAATGTTTTTGGAAGAGAAGGTCAAATTGGAACTCCGGTGAATTACAACATTGGCGGTATGTCAGTTGAATTGGCTTATGGCTCAGATCCTATTTATTTGCCATTTGAGCTTTACTTAAAAGACTTCCAATTGGAGAGATACATTGGCTCCGATAGTCCCTCTTCATTTGCAAGTGAGATTACGTTGATTGATACTGAGGAAAATATTGAACGTGACATTCGGATTTTTATGAATAATACGCTTAAGTATCGCGGCTATCGTTTTTATCAGTCGTCCTATGATCAGGATGAACTGGGAACAGTCTTGTCTGTGAATAAAGATTATTGGGGAACTCTATTTACTTATATCGGATACTTCCTAATGACATTAGGAATGGTGCTTTCTTTATTGAATAAAAATTCGTATTTCCAATCCCTCATTCGACATTTAAAAGAAATTAATAAGGCTAAGCTGACATTACTTTTGGTTTTAACCATGTTTGTTGAGGGGCAGGCATTTGCCGATGATGCAGCAATGGCTGGAATTCCGTCAATTGATAGCGAATTGGTTGATGAGTTTTCTGAACTTTGGGTGCATGGCAGAGATGGCCGAATAGAGCCCATGTCAACCTTATCGAGTGAGATACTTCGAAAGGTTAGTCGTAAGTCGTCATTTTATGGGAAATCACCTGATGAGGTCGTACTCAGTATGAATTTATATCCAGAATTGTGGCAAACCGTACCTATGGTAAAAGTGGATAAACAGGTTGCCGATAAATTAGGTGTAGTTGATACTCGTGTAACAGTTCTTGATTTCTTTGATGAGAGTGGGCAATACCGGATATTAGAAGAAGTTCAGGCAGCATATAATAAAACCCCTGCAGTGCGTACTCAGTATGACAAGAATTTTATTTATGCAGATGAAAGGCTGAATGTTTGTTTTATGGTGTATAAAGGTGATTATTTCACTTTTTTTCCTACGGATAATCAGGATGATGCCTGGTATGCGGTAGGTAGCAATCCGGTTGGATATCCATCTGCTGATTCTCTTTTTGTAAATCGAAGTTTTGAATTGCTAAAAGAGTCTCTAAGCCCGGGGGCAGACGTGCAGCCAATTCAAATTCTCACAACAATCGCCAATTTCCAAGAGAAGTTTGGGGCAGAAATCTTGCCGACTTCCATTAAAAAAACAGCTGAAATCTCGTATAATAAGATCCAACCATTTAAAAGAATATTCCCACTGTACCTTGCTCTGGGCTTCATATTACTGACGATATTGTTTGTGAACGTCTTTAGGCAAAAGTCCATTAGTCGAATTCTGAAAAGAGTATTTACGGTACTTATTGTTTCCGGATTTATTTTTCATGGCGGAGGATTAGCTCTGCGTTGGTATATCTCAGGTCACGCTCCCTGGAGCAATGGATATGAATCAATGGTGTATGTCGCTTGGGCTGCCATGCTGGCCGGAATAGTTTTTGGCCGCAAATATCCTATGGTTCTTGGAACTGCGGCCTTCCTCTCCGGACTTACACTTTTTGTTGCTCACCTTAATTGGATGAATCCCGAAATTACAAATCTGGTGCCCGTGCTTAAATCATATTGGTTGCTAATACACGTAGCAATTATTACGGCCAGTTATGGTTTTATTGGACTGAGTGCTTTTCTTGGCGTTTTAGTACTTGTCTTATATGCAATTCTGAAAGAAAATAATAAGAGGGATGTAAATCATTTTATTGAGCAGCTTACCACAATAAGTGAGCTTTCGGTAACGCTGGGTTTGTATATGTTGGCAATCGGAACCTTTTTAGGTGGTGTTTGGGCTAACGAAAGTTGGGGGCGTTATTGGGGCTGGGATCCGAAAGAAACCTGGGCTTTAATTACGGTGTTGGTTTATTCTTTTGTTGTTCACATGCGATTAATTCCATCATTGCGCGGACGGTTTAACTTTAATTTGGCCTCTGTTTTAGGATTTACTTCTGTATTGATGACTTATTTTGGGGTGAATTATTATTTAAGCGGTATGCATTCATATGGAAAAGGTAGTGTGGATGGAGTGCATTGGGCGGTATATGTTTGTGCTGGATTAGTAGCCGGATTAATATTTATTGCGTATAAAAAATATGAAAAATTTGAGGGAGAGGAAAACCAAATAAAATAAGCCTCAAAAATTGAGTATTATTAAGGCTTCTCAGGAAGTAAAATTATAGTTAGATGTGTTTTCTGTGGATTAGTTCTATGAGATATTTATTTTTGCTTTACTCGAGATATTAAAAAGATGAATAATGGGTACTGACGTAAAAAGAACCTTTGATATTTTAGATCGATATATGTCTGAATTCCCGAGGGAAGATGCCCTATGTGGGAAGGACGACAATGGATGGTATTCATTTTCCACGTATGAATATGTTGAGAAGTCTACCCAGTTTGCTTTAGGTATGCTTGCTTTGGGCTTGCAACGTGGCGAAAAGGTAGCGACAGTTACAAACAACCGTCCTGAGTGGAACTTTGCAGATATGGGTCTTGCAATGGCTGGCTTGATTCATGTCCCAATTTACCCTACAATTAGCGATGAGGAGTATAGTTACATCCTTAATCATGCAGAAGTTCAATGTCTCATTGTTGGGGATAGCAAATTATTTAAGAAACTCAAACCCATTGCTGATGAGGTTGACCATATTAAAAAAACTTTTTGTTTTGAAAATATTGATGATTGCCCTTATTATGGAGAGATATTAGAATTGGGTGAAGGGAAAAGGGGTGAGTTGATAAGTGTATTGGATGAAATAAAATCATCTATCACAGCGGATGATTTGGCCACTCTAATTTATACTTCAGGAACTACCGGAACACCTAAAGGGGTGATGTTAACTCATAGTAATTTGGTGTCTAATTTTGTATCACATTCCCATATGCACCGATTGGGTAAAGACCATCATGTTATCAGTTTTCTTCCACTTTGTCATGTTTATGAAAGGAGCGTAAATTATCATTTCCAATATAAAGGAATGGGGATTTATTATGTGGGCAATTTAGGGCAAATTGTTGGTGCAATTAAGGAAATTAAGCCGCATCTTTTTAATTCGGTACCTCGCCTGCTTGAGCGTATATATGATGGATTTGTTTCTAAAGGAGAAGAGCTAACCGGTCTTAAAAAAGCAATTTACTTTTGGGCTTTAAAGCTGCCCCGGCACTTTGAATACAATAAGAGGTATAGTCCTTTTGTTCGTTTTCAAATTAGGATGGCAGATAAATTGGTGTACTCGAAATGGAGAGAAGCATTGGGGGGCAATGTTGTATATGTTGTTTCAGGGGGAGCCGCTTTGCAGCCACGTATTGCACGTGTTATGGGCATGGCAGGGATGCTTGTTCTTGAGGGCTATGGATTAACTGAAACTTCTCCCGTTATTGCCGTGAATAATCCGGTAACTGGCGAAATGAAGATTGGAACTGTTGGCCCAATTCTGGATGGTGTTCAGGTGAAAATTGCCAAGGATGGAGAAATATTGTGTAAAGGACCAACAATAATGAAAGGATACTATAAGGCAGATGATTTAACGGCAGAAGTTGTTGATGAAGATGGTTGGTTTCATACAGGTGACATTGGCGTTTTTGATGAGGGGAAATATCTGAAAATTACAGATCGAAAGAAGGAAATGTTTAAAATGTCGGGTGGAAAATACATTGCTCCACAAATGATAGAGAATAGGCTGAAGGAATCCTTCTTTATTGAGCAGGCTATGGTCATCGGGGAAAATCAAAAATTTGCAAGTGCCCTCATTTCTCCCAATTTTGAGTATTTACACGATTGGTGTTCCCATCACAAAATCCATTTTCGCGACAATAAGGAGTTGGTAAGAAATAAGAAAGTTATCTCTCAATATTTAAAGGAAGTAGCAATAATAAATAAAACCCTTGGCCAACATGAAGAAATAAAGCGTTTTAGGCTGGTTTGTGAAGCGTGGACTGCTCAAAATGGGAAATTATCACCTACTTTAAAATTGAAGCGCAGCGTTATCGTTAAGAAATATCATCATATTATTGATGAAATATATGCCATAGCAAAATCCAAATAGGTAAATTCCCGTTAGATGGACTAATTATGCCTCATTATTTTTTGCTAAATCCATAATTGTGAAAAATGATTTTATATTTGTGAACGATTAGAATAACGGATGAGTTTAGAATAAATCTGAGCAATTTTTTTCTACTTTTCTGAAAGAATTTACCGAGATAATAAACATGACAACCTTGCCTTTTATGGATACTAATATTTGGATTTATCTGCTATTCACTCTCTTTATTCCGGTTCCTTTAGTTGTCTATTTTTTATGGATCTTTCTTCGTGGATCAATCCTTTTTAAAGTTGGGTTGATATTGATTCTTGAAATTACCATACTCTTCCATTTTGGTTTTATTGTTGGACAATTGGGCTATATCCATATTGCGTGGGTTGTTCCTATAGGCGTCGCAGGTGTAGCTCTTTCATTCCGATATATTAGCAAGATTTTAAAGACCCCTTTAGAAATAATAACCCGAAACTTCGAACAAATGGCTAGTGGAGAATTGGGCTTTTCTGAAAAAATGAATTGGAAAGAGCATAATGATGAGATTGGCAGACTAGGGAGCTCAGCAGAGCAAATGACTGAGAATTTTAAACAAGTAATTGCGGAGATTATTAATTCTGCTGTTTTTGTCGCATCTGCAGCAGAGCAAATTAGTAAAAGTTCACAGCTGATATCAAATTCAAATACAATTCAAGCAAGCAATACGCATCAAATTAGTGCAGATATTAGCTTGATAAATGAACGTATTCATAAAAGTGCGACCAATTCGGAAGAGTCGGTTCGGATTAATGCTTTTTTGCATAATGGCATGGAGGATATGCAGAATCTGTCGAAACAAAGCCTTGAGGCAATTAAGCAGATCACAAGTAAAATTCATGTGGTAAATGATGTTGCTTTTCAAACCAATTTAATCGCGTTGAATGCGGCTGTTGAGGCTGCCAGAGCCGGTGATGCAGGTCGTGGATTTTCGGTTGTTGCCAGTGAGGTTCATAAGCTTGCCGAGAAGAGTCGTGCAGCTGCGGAAGAAATAAATAATATTTCCAATCAAAGCATTCAGGTTTCTGAAAAGGCTGCTGAGCTTTTATTTCAACTCATACCTGATATCTTAGGTTCTGCTCAATTGATGCAAGAAGCCATTCAAAGCGCAAAAGAACAAGATGAAGCGAGTGGCTCTGTTCGGGCATCTGTGAGGAATCTTGATTTTGAGACACAACAGAATGCCGCATCTTCAGAAGAATTGGCAGCTAACGCTGATCAACTTGCCAAACAGGCTGAGGTGCTGAAAGATCTTACGACTTTCTTTACTTATGAAAAAGAAAACAAATTCCCTGTGCCATTTGGTAACTAGCCAATTCCTTTAAACCATTTCTGAAAAAGAGATCCCAGAACAGGAACTTCCATGTATTCTTTTTTTATTGCACCAACTAAACTGACCACCCAAAGTGCTAATGTAATAATCCCAATAATTAACCCCAGTGCAGGGATTACCCTTGCGAGTACATACATTCCTACAATGCCAAATAAGTAAATACCTAAGGTTTGGCGGATGTAAAATGAGGCTAGTTCGTCTCGGTCGGTGCTGTTTAGCATTAAAGCTATTGCCCAACCAAAAATTGTTATGTGCGAAAAAATGGATTTTAATTGTGAATTCATATGATAAAAATTGGGGAATAAAGTTTGTTCAATGTGCAACATATTCTTGGAAGTCCAAATTACAAAAAGAAAATGGTCACACCAAGTACTGTGATTATAGCCCCTGTGATTTCTTTTCTGCTTACTTTTTCCTTGAAAATTAAAATGGCAAATGGAATAATTAGCACAGGAACAATGGCCATGATGGTTGCTGCAATACCTGCTTTCGTATGTTGGATTGCAAGAAGTGAGAAAGAAACACCCAGAAATGGACCAAAGAATGAGCCCAGTGAAATGCTTTTCATTGCTGAACGGTTTTTTATGGCAGCCCAAACACGAGGATAGCGCTTGAGAAAAAACAAAAGAATTGCAAGCCCCACAATGCCGGTAAGTACACGGATTTGAGATGCTGCGAAAGCATCATAGTCTCCCATGCCTTTTTTACTCAATACTAATCCGATTGCTTGCCCTAAAGCTCCACCTAAAGCCAAAAGTATTCCTTGAATAGAGTATGCAGATGTTATTTTGTTTCGAAATGTCCGGCCGTTGGTTGTGACTTTAGCTCTGCGTTTTAGTATAACCATGCTGATCCCGGATATGGTAACTGCCATTCCAAACCAATTTAAAGGAGAAAGTATTTCTCCTAATAAAATGTAGGAGATGAAAGCTGTAAATGGAGGAGTCATGGCCATAATAAGCATGGATATTCTGGCGCCCACGATAACAAATGCCTGAAAAAGCAATAAATCGCCAATAACAAAGCCTACTAGTCCAGACAAGATCAACCACATCCATTGTTCTGCCTGAGCATCAAATGGGAACCACATGCCACGAGTGATTTGTGTGTAAATGCAGTATATAAAAAAGGCAATAACTAACCGAATTAAGTTTACGGATAATGCGCCCACCTTTTTGCCTGCCGATTCAAAGGCCATGCTGGTTACAGTCCAAAAGACCGCAGTCAATAATGCAGCAGTTTCGCCAAAATATGCCATAAATATATCGCCTCCAGCTATGTTTTGTCGATTAGAAAAGGATTTCAGAAATTAATCGATAATTTTTGAAAATTAATTCTAAGTACAAATGTGCGTTATTGTTGTTGATTTTAATAAGGTTTATATCGTTTTTTTACCTTTAATGAGTAATCTGGATCTTTTGGTCTGGATCCCTAGTGATTGATGTTGCTTATTCTGAGGATATATGAAGATTCTAATAGTTAATAGTGCAGAACCCAACAGATCAGAGTTTTCGGATTCTATAAAAGAAATTCTGAGTAACCAGCTGATTGAAAGTGAAGTCGTTGAATATCGGGATTGTTTGACTGTGCAGCTGGATGATTACAGTGGGGTCATTATTTCCGGATCACCTCAGGGGGATGATATTGTAGAGCATCATCAGCCTTTTTTTCAGTGGGTGAAGGCATATCAGCATCCGGTTTTGGGGATTTGTGCCGGGCATCATGTCATTGGCGTAATGTATGGTGCTAAATACCTAAGAAGCGAAGAGCCAGAGTCTGAAGACGTGCTTATTGAAGTCTTAAGGGCGGATAAGTTATTTGAAAACATGCCGGTTGAGTTTGATGTTAGGCAAATGCACAATGACTCTATAACATTGCCATCTCGTTTTCTGCACTTGGCTAAATCAAAAACGTGTTTTAATCAAGCTATGCGTCATGCCGAAAAACCCTTGTACACATTACAGTTTCATCCGGAATTTATCAATCATAAAATACTATTGAATTTTGTCGCATTATGCCAATCTTAAGGATTGATTAGGTATGCTGGTGTAACGGTAAAATATATAGTAGTTAATATATATCTTTAGGGCGTATTTTAACTATGTTTTTTTTTTACATAAAGAAATTGTCTGAGAGGGCAATGCCAAGAGAAGAAAAAAACTTCTTTTGTTACTCATGATTGAAAGACCGCCTGACTAGCGGTCTTTCTTAGTTTTAGATGTAGATATCCAAAATTAAAAGACCAGTATCATTCGATACTGGTCTTTTAAAAATTATATTGAGTTTTTTTTCTATTTCTTGCCAAACTTTGTTGCTTGTTCATGCACGCCAAGGACCGAACGCCCTGATGCATCAGCATTCCCTTTGAACGATTCGTCCCAAGCTAATGCTTCGGCAGTACTACAGGCTATTGAAGGCACTGATGGTACACATTTGGCGGCTTGATCAGAAGGAAAGTGTTCTGTGTAGATTGTACGGTACAGATACTCTTCTTTTGACATGGGGGTGTTTATTGGATAGCGGAAATGTGCATTCGACATCATCTCATCAGAGACTTTTTCTGTTGCAATTTCCTTTAAGGTGTCAATCCAACTATATCCAACACCATCTGAGAATTGTTCTTTTTGTCTCCAAACAACGCTTTCAGGTAGGGCATCTTCGAATGCTTTTCTAACAACCCATTTTTCAATTTTACCATTTCCGGCCATTTTGTCTTTTGGATTTAGGCGCATGGCAACATCCATGAATTCTTTATCAAGAAATGGCACACGTCCTTCAACGCCCCAAGCTGCTAGCGATTTGTTTGCACGCAAACAGTCGTAAAGGTTAAGCTTATTTATTTTTCGTAATGTTTCTTTATGGAATTCTTCTGCGTTTGGTGCTTTGTGGAAATAAAGGTAGCCGCCAAATATTTCATCAGCTCCTTCGCCGGTTAGTACCATTTTAATTCCCATAGACTTAATTACACGCGCAAGCATGTACATTGGGGTAGAAGCACGAATCGTTGTTACGTCGTATGTTTCAATGTGATAAATTACATCTCGGATGGCATCCAGTCCTTCTTGTATTGTGTAGGTGATTTCGTGGTGAACTGTTCCGATATGATCTGCTACCTTTTTAGCTGCTATTAAGTCGGGAGAGCCATCCAGTCCAATAACAAAAGAGTGAAGTTGAGGCCACCAAGCATCTTTTTCGTCTCCGTCTTCAATGCGTTTACTTGAAAATCTCTTTGCTAATGCGGATGTGATTGAAGAATCAAGTCCTCCGGATAAAAGTACACCGTAGGGTACATCAGACATTAATTGACGGTGAACTGCTGCTTCCATTGCACCTTTCAGTTCGTCAATGCTAGTTTCATTGTCTTTTACGTTCTCGTAATCCATCCAGTCGCGATTCCACCAGCGTTTAATTTCGCCTTCTTTGCTGTATAGATAACTGGCAGGAGGAAACTCTTCAATTTTAGTGCAGTATCCTTCAAGGGCTTTCAATTCAGAAGCAACATAGAAGTTGCCATGTTTATCCCATCCCATGTATAATGGAATGATGCCAATATGATCACGTCCAATTAAGTAAGCATCATTTTCTTCATCATATAAGGCAAATGCAAAAATGCCATTTAAGTCATCTAGAAAATTTACTCCTTTTTCTTTATATAGAGCGAGGATAACTTCACAGTCTGAGCCAGTTTGATATTCGTAATTCGCTTTAGTTTTTTCGCGAATTTCGTGATGGTTGTAGATTTCTCCGTTTACCCCCAAAATTAATTTTTTGTCCTTGCTAAGCAGTGGCTGACCTCCCGATTCCGGATCAACAATAGATAATCTTTCATGAGCAATGATTGCTTTCTCTCCGCAATAAATGCCAGACCAGTCTGGCCCGCGGTGTCTGATGCGTTTGGATTGCTCCAACACTTGCGGTCTCAACTCCTGCGAATCCACCTTCAAATCAAAAACGCCTACAATTCCACACATAATGCCAAATATTTAATTGTGTCTAAATTCTAATTTACTTCAGGCTTCAAAAATAATCCTTTTGATCTATTATCAAAGAGAAGGCTGACACTTTTCTAGCGTCGGAGATGTATTGTTAACAAATAATTCAATATCCTGCGCCTTTGGTGTCAGTTTGAAAAATGAAATATTTCGCATTGACCCCTGTTTTTGCATGCCCTCTGTTTGCTGAAAGTGTGTTTCAAAACAATCAACCCCCTGTTTTCAGCAGGGGGTTGATTGTTTTGTTGTCTGTTTTATTTGAAAGGAGGCGTTTGGGTAATTTGAAAAGAAATGTTTCTGCAATAGATATATTTTTTTCAAATTTCTGAAAAAGATTTACACATTGAACCTGAAATGCATAATGTCACCATCCTGAACGACATATTCCTTGCCTTCCACTGCCATTTTTCCTGCTTCTTTACATGCTTGTTCTGATCCAAGTGAAATGTAGTCTACATACTTAATAACTTCGGCACGAATGAATCCCTTTTCGAAGTCTGAGTGGATTACACCGGCTGCTTGCGGAGCTTTGAATCCTCTTTTGTAGGTCCAGGCTCTTACTTCTTTCACGCCTGCTGTAAAGTAAGTTTCTAATTGAAGTAATTTATATGCAGATTTAATCAGTTTGTTTACGCCTGATTCTTTTAAGCCGAGATCTTCAAGAAACATTTGACGTTCCTCATAAGTTTCCAGTTCTGCGATATCCGCTTCTGTTGCAGCGGCAATGATAAGATATTCGGCATCTTCGTCTTTGATGGATTCTTTTAATGCCTCAACGTATTCATTCCCAGTTGTGACAGCAGATTCATCTACGTTGCATACGTATAGTATTGGTTTATTTGTCAATAACTGAAGATCATCTGCCAATTTTTGATCTCCGTCATCAATTGTTACGGTACGGGCTGATTTTCCTTGTAGTAAGGTTTCTTTGTACAAGGAAAGTATCTTGAATAATTTTTTTGATTCAACATCATTGCCGGTTCTTGCTTGTTTCTCAACCTTGGTAAGTCGAGCTTCAACTGTTTCAAGATCTTTTAGTTGTAGCTCTATGTCAATGGTTTCTTTATCCCTGACAGGGTTGATGGTTGTGTCAACGTGAGTTATGTTTTCGTTGTCGAAACAACGTAAAACGTGTATGATTGCATCGGTTTCCCGAATGTTGCCTAAGAATTTATTTCCTAACCCTTCGCCTTTACTTGCGCCACGTACTAGTCCGGCAATATCGACTATTTCTACTGTTGTCGGTACTGTTCGCTCTGGATGAACGAAATCTGCAAGCTTGTTTAAACGCTCGTCAGGAACAGTTATTACGCCTATATTGGGTTCGATTGTGCAAAACGGAAAGTTTGCTGATTGTGCTTTTGCATTCGATAAACAATTGAACAAGGTTGATTTTCCAACGTTTGGAAGCCCTACAATACCACATTTTAAAGCCATTATTTCTTCTTCTAAAAATTGCGCTGCAAAGGTAATCCTTTTTCATTATTAAAGGACATCTGGTGGTGCATGAAGGAATTTAATTTGAACTTCGAATTAATTATCGCCTTGAAGAAAGCATGGAGGTTCATTGAATTCTGATAGTTGAGCCTATTGTTTTGTCATTATTGTTGTGTTAAGAGTTTATATACGACTTCTTAATAAGGAGTTAAATTTTCTTATTCTATACTGATTTGAGCCAAATTTCATTATTTTGCGATGACTAAAGCTATTTTTCATAATCAATGATCAGTGATCAACAAATAATAGAAGATCTAAACTGCGAAGAAACGAGGCATGATGCCTTTCGCTTTTTGGTGAAAAAGTATAAAGAACGGCTTTATTGGCACATTCGTAAAATTGTGCTTAATCATGATGATGCCGATGATGTTTTACAAAATACTCTTCTTAAGGTTTGGAAAAATATTGATTCTTTTAGGGCTGAGTCGGGACTTTATACATGGCTATATCGGATTGCGACCAATGAATCGCTTACATTCCTCAATCAAAAAAAGAAAAAAACATTTTGGGGGACAGATGATGAAGTTAATGAGTATTTATTGGAGAATATTCAAACAGATCCTTTTTTTAATGGCGATGAAATCCAACTCAAGTTGCAGGAAGCTATTGCCTTATTGCCAGAAAAACAAAGAATTGTTTTTAATATGCGATACTTTGATGAAATAAAATATCAGGATATGGAGAAAATCCTCGAGACATCAGAAGGAGCATTGAAGGCATCCTATCATCATGCGGTAAAAAAGGTTGAAGAGTATTTGAAATCAGTAGATTAGGAGAGATAGATAGAGTGAGGATTAAACTTTTTCATCAATGAGTAGTCAAAAAATCGAAATGGATAAACTGAAAAATATAAAAGATGACTCTTCGGGATTCCCAAAGGACTATCCGTTTGATGTTCCGGAATGGTATTTTGAAACATTGGACGATCGCATAGAGGCTAGGATTCATGCGGATAGTGAGGGCAATGCTTCAAAAGTTGTTCACTTAATCAAGCCGGTGCTTGGCTTGGTGGCTAGTTTTATTCTAGTTTACCTTCTCGTGTCTTATCCAATGCGGAAATTTATGCCTCAACAAATGGATGATCAAATTTCAGAGCAGGTTGAGCCTATGGAGACATATCGGCCTGATGTGGAGAAAGATATTCTAGCAAACTCTTCTTTTTTTGATGAAAATTCATTTTTTCAGGCATTAACTGATGAAGAAAATCTTGATGAGTTTGTATCGGAAGAAATTTTTACTATTGTTGCATCTGAAATAGATGATTATGCAATTTATGCAGATATTATATACTAAAATGCAAATGAGAAAACTTATTATAATATTGGGGATTATATTCTTGTCCGTACTTGGATATGCACAGCCGGATGTTGATGGGTATGATAAGTACAAGTCAAGGAGAATTTCATTTATGTCAGAAAAAATGGGGTTGACTCCAGATCAAGCACAAGATTTTTGGCCTCTTTATAATGAATATGAGAAGAAACGTTTTGACTTGCAACAAGAGCGAAGAAAACAGGAAAGTAAAGTTCAGGATAATTTTGATGACTACAGCGAAAATGACTTTAAGAAATTAAGCATTAGCATTATTGATTTATATGTCGATGAGGCAGATTTGATGAAGGAGTATAATGATAAGTTTTTAAAGATATTGCCAGCAAAAAAAGTAGTTATCATCGGAAAACTGGAAAATGATTTTCGTTTTAATATGATTCGGGAATATAGCAGGCAAAGAGGAGGCGGTGGAGGCGGAGGAAATTAGTATTTAGAAATAAAACATAATTTCTGCGTATAGAGATTAGGTGCGTAAAAATATTTGTGAAGGTGAATCATTCTATTGATGGTTCACCTTTTTTTTTTGTGATTTGGTGGGAGTTGTGATTGATGCAAATGATGTTTGCCATTTCTTATGGTAGGTTTTTTGTTTTATGAGTTTGTGAATTTATGAACTTGGAGCTTTCTGATATGTTATTTTTACAAACATTTGCCTATATCTTTAGGAGAATCGTTCATTTAAAGAAAATAAAAGATGGAGATATCATTTTTAGATAAGCTGCAGCCCTTCCTTCGTAAAATAAAACCAATTGATGTTCAACCTACCGGAGCAAAACCTGCTTATGTGAAAGTTGATAATATCAAGGCTATTATTTTCGATATTTATGGAACGTTGATAATTTCATCATCGGGTGATATTATGCAATCATCTTATGATGCTTCAATGTTTAGTGTGGCTTTGTCGGCTTCGGGATTTCAAATCAATGTAGCCGAAGAAGAATTAATAGACATTCATCCGATTTTTGAGAAAGAAGTTATTCAGGGTAAGGAAATCGCGACGAAAAGCGGAATACCATTCCCAGAATTGAATATTGTAGAAGTGTGGCAGCGCACATTAAAAAAGGCTGAAGCAAAAGGCCTTATTAGTTCTAATCGTTTCCCTAATTATAAATTGTTCACCTTCCTTTTTGAATTGAACAGCAATCAGGTGTGGCCTATGCCTGGTCTGAAAGAATCATTAGATGAATTAAAAGGGAAGGGCTATCCCCTTGGTATTGTTTCAAACGCACAGTTTTACACTCCGGTAATTATGAACTATTTCTTATACAATAAGATAAAGGGAGATGAATTTATCGACGGTTTTGAAAATGATCTTTCGGTTTTCAGTTATAAAATGCTGAGAGGGAAACCGGACACTGCTGTTTACGAAGAGCTGGTAGAGCCTCTGAGGAAACGCGGACTTTCCCCAAAAGATGTATTATATGTTGGGAACGATATGTTGAAAGATATTTATGCAGCATCCCAAGTTGGCTTTAAAACTTGTTTCTATGCCGGGGATATGAGGGCATATCGGTTGCGGGAAGATCATCCTGAAGCCTCAAGGATAAAGCCGGACTTTACGATTACAGAGCTAAAACAACTCAATGATTTTTTGTAAGAATATAAATTATTAAAATATTGTAATATGGGCGATTTTCATCAAAATGGTGGTATTACCACCTTGCATAACCTGAATTATTCCTCATTGGAGTATTTGGAGAAAAAATTATTGAAATTTTCCAAAAGGAGGAAAATGGGACTTATTATTCCTGCTTTATATTCCGAATTGGAGAAGCCGGCTTTGCAAAATATTGTAGACATCTTGAAAGATGTTCCTTATATCAACGAAATAACCATTGGGCTCGATCGGGCAAATGAAGAGCAGTTCATGCATGCAAAAAAATATTTTGCGGTATTAAATACTGCTGAAAGAAGATGTCGTGTGTTGTGGAATGATGGCCCTCGGATGATGAAGTTGCGCAACATGCTTGAGGAGAAGAAAATTTATTCCGGTGATCCGGGTAAGGGGCGAAATGTTTGGTTTTGCTTCGGATACATGATTGCTTCAGGGCGTTCAGAGGCAATAGCCTTGCACGATGCCGATATTATTACTTACAACCGGGAGATGCTCGCGCGCCTGTTTTATCCGGTAGCAGATCCAACCTTTAATTATAAATTTTGTAAGGGTTATTATTTTCGTTCGGATGGGACAAAACTAAACGGCCGGGTAACTCGCCTAATGGTGACTCCGCTAATTCGTTCTCTGAAAAAGGTATTCCCGGCCAATGATTACTTGGACTTTTTGGATCACTTCCGCTATATATTGGCTGGTGAATTTTCAATGAGGGCGGACATCATGAAAACAGTTCGAATCCCCGCTGACTGGGGACTGGAAGTCGGGATTTTATCAGAGGTGCAACGTAATAATGCCACGAATCGCATTTGTCAGGTTGAAATTGCTGATGGATACGATCATAAGCATCAACCTGAATCTCAGGATGATCCCAATGCAGGACTTTCTAAAATGAGTTTTGATATCGCTAGGAGTATTTATGCCAAGCTGGCTACTCAGGGCTCCGTATTTAGTAAGGGGGTTTTTCGGACAGTAAAAGCCACTTACCTCAGATTGGCTTTAGATATGGTTGAGCAATATGCGGCAGATGCATCCATTAACGGCCTTTCAATGGACAGGCATAAAGAAGAGCAGACTGTTGATGTTTTTGCCAGCAATATTTATCGCGCGGGGGTGGAATATCTTGATAATCCAAACCTCATCCCATTTATTCCTTCATGGAAAAGGGTTATGGATGCCATTCCTGATGTGTTAGATGTTTATAATGAAATTGTGGAGAAAGATACAGAGATGTAAATAGCTTATGGATATTAGATTGAGAACGAAACTGGTTAATCGTTTAAATAGAATTTATAAAAAGACATTAACTGATGAATGGATGGAGGATTTTCTTCAATTTATTGAAGATCGGAAGAATGTACATCCTCGGAAACCACCACTTTTAGATGAAAGTCAGGTGTTTTTAATAACGTATGGAGATGTATTGAGAAAGGAAGGAGAAGCTCCTCTGAAAACATTGCACCAGTTTTCTAAAGAGTATTTAAAAGGTAGCATTTCAACCATTCATATTTTGCCTTTTTTCCCATACAGCAGTGATGATGGATTTTCTGTTATGGATTTTTACAGGGTTAATCCGGAGTTAGGTGATTGGGAGGATATTGAGAAAATAGAAGACGATTTTAATTTGATGGCTGATCTTGTGGCCAATCATGCCAGTAGCCAGGGTGTTTGGTTCGAACAATTCCTCAATGGGCGATCTCCAGGGAAAGACTATTTCTTTGTTCCTCCATCTGATTTTGATGCTTCTTCAGTTATTCGTCCAAGAAGTTCGCCTCTTTTAACCAAATATCAAACGGTAAATGGACAGAAGGAGGTTTGGACTACTTTTAGTTCGGATCAGGTAGATCTGGATTATTCCAATCCGGATGTGTTAAGGGAGATGCTTAATGTATGCCTGTTTTATATGTCGAAAGGAATTCGCGTTGTGCGTTTAGATGCCATTGCGTTTTTATGGAAAACATCAGGTACTGACTGTATGCATGAGGAGGAAACCCATGAAGTTGTTTCTTTGTTTCGAGATGTGATGGACTATTGTTTTCCTGGTGCACTCTTGCTAACAGAGACTAATGTGCCCCACAATGAGAATATTACCTATTTTGGGTTAGGCGATGAAGCTCACCTGATTTATCAATTTGCGCTTCCGCCATTAACGTTACATGCTTTGCATACCGGAAATGGGGAGTATTTGACTCGGTGGGCAAAAGAATTGAATGATCCTAGAAAAGGAATGACTTACCTCAATTTCACATCCTCGCATGACGGCATAGGTGTTCGCCCACTAGAGGGGCTAATGCCTGATGATGAAAAGTTGGGCATGATAGAGAAACTGAAAGAATTTGGAGCTCGGGTTACAACCCGCCAAATGGGGAATACTCATGTTCCATACGAAATAAATGTAAGCTATTTTGATGCGCTTAAAGGGACAACCGAAGGAGTGGATGAGTTTCAAGTTGACCGTTTTCTGCAATCACAAACGATCATGTTGTCGTTACAGGGCGTGCCTGCTTTTTATTTTCTAAATCTGTTTGGCATACCTAATTATGATGAAGGGGTTGAGGAAACGGGAGTTAACCGTTCGATTAACCGCAGGAAATTTACGAATGATGAACTTGAATCATTGTTGGCGGATAACCCGACACATCATTTTATTTTTAAAGAATTGATGCGTCGCACAGGTATTCGACGTAGCATGATTGCTTTTTCTCCTGAAACACAACAGTTGGTATTGAATTTGGGCGATAGCTTTTTCGGAATCTTCAGAAAAACAGCTGAAATTGAAAATTCGGTGCTTTGTTTATTTAACCTAACCAGTAAGTCTCAGGAGCTAATGTTGCCTGCCGGATTGATGGAATTTAGTCGTGATGCCCTAAGCCGTAAACTTCAAGATCCAGAGAAAATTTTCTTTAAGCCTTATCAATGCATGTGGCTCATAACTCGCTTTGTTATTTAAAAATAAAACTGATGAATATTGTAATTGCTCCTGATTCTTTTAAAGATTGCCTGAGTGCTGCCGATGTAGCAAAGTATCTAGTTAAAGGTATTAAGCGTGTTGATAGAGATGCCAATATTCGGATGATTCCGTTGGCGGATGGTGGAGAAGGATTCGTTCAAACGATGATTTCGGCCATAGGGGGCAAGACGCAGAGCTTAACGGTTAGTGATCCTTTAGGTAGGGAAATCCTCGGGTTTTATGGAATTCTGAATGATGGGAGAACTGCTGTGATTGAAATGGCTGCCGCTTCTGGCATTGAGCATCTTTCAAAAGAGGAGAGGAGTCCGTTGTTGACATCAACATATGGAACTGGCGAGTTGGTGAAGGATGCGATGGCGAAGGGTTGCAGGAAAATCATCATTGGTATTGGAGGAAGTGCAACCAATGATGGAGGGACAGGAATGGCAAGAGCCTTGGGATATCGTTTCCTTGATAAGGACGATAAAGAACTGATGGAAGGTGGCGGTTTTTTAGATCAGCTTGTTCGTATTGATGTTGAAGGAGTGATTCCCTTAATTAAAGAGACCGAAATATGGGTGGCTTGCGATGTGACAAACCCTCTAATAGGGAAGCATGGTGCCTCGTTTATTTATGGTCCGCAAAAAGGGGCAACTCCAGATATGGTTGAGGTGCTTGATCAGAACCTGACGCATCTGGGTGAGATAATAAAAAAAGATTTAGGAATAGACGTATCTGAACTATCAGGTGGTGGGGCAGCGGGTGGCTTGGGTGCTGGTCTCGTTGCATTTGCCGGTGGTGAATTACAACCGGGGTTCGATATTGTAAAAGAACAAACCCAGCTTGATGCAGAAATTAAGCAAGCCGATTTTGTAATTACGGGAGAGGGAAAAATAGATGCACAAACAAAGCACGGAAAGACACCCTGGGGCGTGGCTCAAATTGCTAGGAAATACAATAAGCCCTTGATTGCTGTTGCCGGATTATTGGGAGACGGTTACAGGGAGCTATATGACGAAGGTTTTACTTCCATTTTTGCGTTGCCTAATGGACCGACTTCTTTGGTGGATAGTATTCGTAATGCTCCGGATTTATTGGCTGATGCCGGAGAACGTATATATCGAATTATTAAAATTGGGATTGGATAAATACAGCTTAAAAGAGTTATAACGCAAGAAACCCTGAAGAGTATTCTTCAGGGTTTCTTGTTGTGTGTGAAAAAGCGTATTTCTTTATTATTCTGCTTCGTAAACCTCAAATTCTATACGGCGATTAAGTAGCCTGCCTTGCTCTGTGTCGTTGGAAGCTACAGGGTTTACAGATCCCATAACTTCAGTTCTAATTACTCTTGATTTATCAAGCCCTTTGCTGGCTATGTAGTTTGTAACTGCTGCCATGCGTTTGGTGCAAATTTCTTCATTGATTTCAGATTCGCTTGTCGCATCTGTATATGCATACATATCGATGTAATAGTCTGGATTTTCGCTTAAAAGCTTTATTAATTTATCAAGTCTACCTTTTGAGAAATCTGTCAGGTAAGATTTGTTTTCGACAAAATGAACAGATTGTAAATCAACATCGAGGAAAGTTCTTGTGAATTCATTCTGATTTTTTGCAGTTGGGGTTGATGAGAGTTTTGATCCGGCTTCTGATTTATTAGAATTTGTAATGTTTTGTCCAGTTAGGGTGAAGCTAACTCTTCTTGCTAACTGGTTTGTTTGGGTGCTGCCTGCAACACTGGAATCGACTCCCTTGCCTTCAATTTTAATTCTTGATTTATTAATTCCTGATTCAACAAGAAGATCGCTTACTGATTCTGCTCTTTTCTTCGAAAGCAATAAATTGTATGCTTCCACGCCCTGTTCATCAGCATAGCCGGTAAGCGTTATTTTTACATCCGGGTTTCCAACCATGTAGTTTTTAATGAAATTGACAGAGCCAATACATGCTTTATCTATGTTTGTGCTATTGAAATCAAAAAACACATTAACAAATCCGTTGTTTATTAGGCTTTCTGACATGCCTAGTTCTGATTCTTGATTATTTACAGCTACTTGTTCTGGTGTCACAGACTCACTGGGGGTGAAGTCAAACTCTTCGAGTTTAGTATTTAATGCAGCAAGCGACTCTTTTATCTTTTCAAGTTCATTTTGCGTATTTTCGACCATTGCCGACGTTTCTTTCACGCGAATGTCAATCGAGCTAATACGAGAATCAATGTTGCCATAGCTCTCATCTTCGTTAACATACCAATCTGCATGTTCTTTTTTGCCACCTAAGTTATAAGCTAGTCCAGCAGTTCCGTTGAATACAACTCCAATATTTTTGTCGTTGGCTGTACCTCCGTTGAAAGAGTAATCTTGCTTAAGGTTAGCTAGGCCGCTAACATCCATGTTTAGGGTTAGTTTGTCTGATAGTTTAATTTGTCCTGTGATACCGGCAATTGCATTGCCAACATAATCTCTGGCAGAAGGATTTTCTTCATAATTTAGATGACCAACTCCTAATCCTCCATGTGCGAGTACGTTTAAGGATTTTGTCCAGCTTTCAAATTTTAAAAGCCGACCCATGTTTAATACGGCCTGTAAATCAGACCTGTAGTAGTCGGTGCTGAATTCCAGACTTCCATCTCCATTTGTGAATTCGTTGTACCCAAAGTCTAGTTTTACGCCAAGGTATTCATTGAACATGTATCTTGTTCCAACGTTGCCACTAAAGAAATCGGGCGTTTGGGAATAGTATCCGGGATTGAAATTTCTATAAGGTTTAGTCACACCTAGGTTTCCTTCAATCGTCCACTTGTTGAAAGACGATTCATTGTTACTGTTGTTTTGAGCATAACTCACAACAATAAAAAACGTGAATGCGGTTAGTAAATAAATCTGCTTTTTCATCACAATTGTTTTAAAGTTTGTTGCCTTGGTCCCTATTTAGCATATTGTAGGTAATTGGAATAAAGGTACTCTATCTCATCCTGATAGATGATGAGAAAGTATGTCTCTGGGGTGAAGTTTTCAACAGCAGATTGTGAATTAACATGGGATTAGAGGCCCTTTTAGTCATGAATACTCCTTATTGTCGTTCGATCAATAGGTTTTGAACAATATAAATAGTTGATGATTGGTCTTTTTTCGTATTGGGAGTGGTTTTAAATGAACATTTTTTATAAATGTGATTTGTGTAATGAGCCGTAAATCAGGCAAGTGTGTTTTTGCGTTAAGGTTTTACTTTTGATATTTAGAAGGCATAATGTAAAATGATTGAATTCTGTATTGTTTAGTAGGGTTTGGTGCCTATTTCTAACAAATGTGCGAAATGAGAATTATGATCAAAATCCTGTGTGGCTAATTTTCTGAGTGTTGATATTCGTATAATATTGAAGTTCGTAATGTGAGCAGTATTGAGATTAAAATGCAGTTGTTTTTGTGTAAACTTTATTAAAATGGCATTTTTATGATTTTTCAATTAACAAATTTTCTTTCCAAGTAACTATTTGTCTTTGAAGTTTTGAAGATGAGGTAATTATACAATAACTGGAAAGCCCAGAATGCATATAGCATAATCCACTCGCTTAGTGTTTCTATCTCAGAGCCATATTCTTTGCCTATTTCATCAATCATGGTTTTTTCTGCAGCTAATAGTATGATGCATAATATGCCCATGATAATTGCGAAAATTAGTGTTGTTGAGGTTTTTTTTAGTTGAAGTAAAAGCCATGCTACAGAAACAAAATCAAAAACAACAACCAATCCAATTCCTAATGCAATGATATATTCATGAATTGTAAATCCATTCCTATGTGTAAATATTTGTTCATTGAAAATAAGGAGAGATAACATTGAGAAGATGAGAAAAACAGCTGATACTATTGATAGTATTGTTACTGGTTTTTGCTTTATGATGTTCATAACCACAGTGGTTTTCGATGACTGACAATCAGTTTCTAGTGATAAAAATATCTAAGCAATGATACGCAAGCTTAATATGTTAGGTTTTAAATTACAAAGTTGGACGGTTTAAAAATTGATCTATCTAATGGTTGTCAAGTCCACAAATCATATATAGGGAGTGTTCAATGGTTGGTAATATTTCTTCACAATATTCGGTGACTGCTTTTACGCTGCCGGGCAAGGTGTAAATAAGCGTTTTGTTTTTTAGTCCGGCAACTCCTCGGCTTAACAATGCCGCCGGCTTTTTCATTCCGTATTTGACCCGAATTAGCTCCATGATACCCGGAATTTCTTTGTCTAGAAGAGGCTTGATAGTTTCTGGGGTAATATCGCGATATCCGATACCTGTTCCTCCGGTCGTGAAAATTACATCAATTTCGTCTTCAATAGCTTGTTCAATCTGAAAGCGCAAAAGCTGGGCATTATCTGGAATTAAAACTTGTTTAACTTCTGTTTGTCTGTTTATTTCTGAAAAGTGTTTTTTTGTCAAATTATTTATTTGAGGTCCACTTTTGTCTGCATATTCTCCCCGACTGACTCTGTCACTTAGCGTAACGATTAGTATTTTTATTACTCGTGGTATATAGATCAATGTGTCATCTGCTTTTAGTTTTCCATGCCTGATTACTCGCGCAAATATGCCTTCTTTGGGCATAACGCAATTTCCTATCTCACGAAAAATACTGCAATTATCACCATGGCATTTTTTCCCAATCTGGGTTACTTCCAATTCAACGTTTTCCCCAATAAATCGGTCAAGTGGTTTGGTTGTGTGAAGTAAAAGTCCTTCGGTAGTAATGTTTTCAGCAAATTCTCCAAAGTTAATTTTGCGCTTAGCTTCTTCCGAGAATTTATCAATGCTTTCTTTCGCCAACAAACTTACTTGTCTGTGCCAATTGCCGGAATGGGCATCACCAACTA
The DNA here is from genome assembly GCA_963662675.2 of Prolixibacteraceae bacterium. Taxonomy (GTDB): domain Bacteria; phylum Bacteroidota; class Bacteroidia; order Bacteroidales; family Prolixibacteraceae. Next base: position 1,468,885 of record CAXXHP010000004.1, on the reverse strand, counting down.
CTCCAATCTCGGTGAGTTGAATTGAGTCAGTTGGTTTCTTGATAGTCCCTTTCTTCTCGGAAATGTTTACTGCCAGTACTTTTATTGATGCATCCATATTTGTTTGCTTGGGAATTATAGGTTTGTTTTTGTTTTGCTAACCAGTTTGACTTCCTCAATCGTCATCTTTTTGTCAACAGCTTTGCACATGTCGTATATGGTGAGAAGTGCAATTTGAACTCCCGTGAGGGCTTCCATTTCCACACCTGTTTGACCGATGCATTTGGTTGTGCAGCTCACCGAAATACCAAAATCAAGCAAGCTACATGTGACATCTACTTTGGTGAGTTGCAGAGGATGACACAGTGGGATAAGATCGCTTGTTTTCTTTGCCGCTTGAATACCGGCAATTTCAGCAATAGAAAGCACATCTCCCTTTTTTATTTGATTTTCGCGGATGAGTTTTACGGTCTCCAACTCAAGGTGAATATATCCTTCAGCAGTAGCTGTCCTGATTTGCTGAGGTTTATGTCCAACATCAACCATGTTGGCACGACCTTGATCGTCAATGTGTGATAACTTCTTTGTCATTGGTTTGTATTACTAGTTTTTAAATAGTTTAATGGGGTTTAAATTTAGCATCATGCAGTTGGTATGTATATCATCCTCCTATGTTGTAAAACTCTCCAGATTTATTAAATGTCCCTGATTTTGGTTTATTTCCTATCGCTAAGTCAAGTGCTTTTTCAAAACCTAACGTGCGAATATTGTAGGTCAAATCACTGAAAAGGCAAGGTTTTACATCGCCATTGGCCAAAAGCCGTACCCGGTTGCAGCGTATGCAATTTCCACCTTCACCACCTTCAACTTTTGAAAATTCACCATTTTGTAGATTCATTTGATGAATAAAACGCAAATCAAGTTTATTTTCTACACAGTATTGTTTTAGTTTGATGATGTTATCATCCGGCTCACCCAATAATACGGCATTAATTTTGATCGGGGTCAACCCTGCTTTTTGTGCCGCATCAATTCCCTGAAGAACCTGATCAATATTGCCAATACGTGTTATTTCACAATAGCGGTTAGGATCAAGAGTGTCCAGACTAATATTTACTCGGTTAAGTCCTGCTTTTTTTAAATCGCTTGCAAACTGGTTAAGCAATATCCCGTTTGTGGTCATCGATAAATCTTCCAGTCCTTCAATGGCTGCTAGCTTTTCAATCAAATGAACTATGTTTCTGCGAACCAATGGTTCGCCTCCGGTAATCCTGACTTTTGTAATTCCGAGAGAGACAGCTAGTCGGGTAAATGCTTCAATTTCCTCAAAACTCAAAATGTCACTGTGGTCTAGTTGCTTTATCCCATCAGCGGGCATGCAGTAGGTACACCTTAAGTTGCATCGGTCTGTTACCGAAATGCGCAGGTAATTAATATTTCTTTTAAAGCGGTCTAACATATACCGTTTCTCCTTTTTTAATTTGGTCAATGCCCAAAGGAATATTCATAACCCCAAAGGCTTCATGGTAGGCATGGATATGGGCAGATCCATTGTAGCGAATTCGCTCTACCTCATTTTTATCATTTAGTATTACTGGGATAAATTCTTCTCTGTCGGCTTTCTTTCTTTTAAAATGAGATGCGAGTGTCAATGGGAGGTAGACCTTCGTTTCTTCATAATTCATCAGTTTGTGCAAGAATGGTTTAACGAATATTTCGAACTGAATAAAAGATGATACTGGGTTGCCAGGGAGACCGATAATATACTTATTATCCTTAACTGCAAACGTTGTGTGTTTCCCCGGTTTTACAGTCAGCTTGTTGAACAGAATGTCAAAGTCAAGTTGTTTAATAACCAAGGGGACATAATCAAAGTCGCCAACAGAAACGCCTCCAGATATAATTGTCACATCATTTATAGTAGTTGATTGATGAATTGCTTCACGTGTACTTTTTTCATCGTCGGGTACGATGCCATAGTAGTTTGGTAGGCAGTTATGTTGTTGTGCCTGAACTCTTATTTGATGTCCGTTTGAGTTGCGGATTTGCGATGCTTGTGGTTTTTTGTCCGGTTCAACCAATTCTGAACCGGTTGAAATAATTCCCACCTTGGGTTGGCAATAAACTTCGGGTTGGGTGCATCCTACTGCTGCAAGCATGGCAATATGTTGCGCCCGAAGATAGGTTCCAAGTTTTAATACCAGATCGCCTGTTTTTAAGTCTTCGCCTATCAGACAAATATTACTGTTCGTTTTTGTTCCTGTAAATCTCACTTTTTCTTGATTGCCAATCTCACTTTGCTCAACCATAAAAACGGTATTGGCACCTTCGGGGACAGCTGCTCCGGTCATAATTTTTGAGCATTGGCCAGCTTCAATATTGTACTTAGGTGGTTTTCCGGCAGGGATTGTTTCTAGAACGGTGAGCCAGCTTCCTAAATCTTCATGTTTACAGGCATAACCATCCATTGCAGATTTATTAAATGGAGGCATATCCATATCCGAATATACAGGTTTTGCCAATACCCTGCCTGCGGAATGTAGATAGTCAACATTTTCCGTTGGAAGTACCTTTGCATACGAAATGGCTAATTCTAAAGCTTCCTGAAGGCTTATCATTGAGTGATTTTCCATTCGTTTTCGAATTTAATTTGATTAGATTTTATTGTGAATTTTTTTCCATCAGATTGTATAACAATGTCAGCGATTCTTAGGTTTGCTTTGGTGGCTGGTTTTGTCTCTTTTTCATCATTATAAATAAAAAGAAACAATCCTCCATGAACATATTTGTGGAGAGAGGCTGATTCAATCAAAACAGGACTTTCAGCATCTAAAAATGGGAAAAGCGCAATAAAGACTTCTAAAAGATGCTCGTCTTGAGACTGAATATAAATTGATTTTTTTGCTCCATGCTTTAGATAGCGGGAACTGTCTTTTGGTTTATCTTTTTGCGTTTCTTCAAAGATCTGGTAGTTTTTGTCTTCCGAAAGTAATTTTAAACCCTCTGTTGGTTCATGAAAATGAGGTGATATTTTAATGGCAATGGGATTCATTTCCTTTATGGAGTCAAGCAGCTGACAGATGAATGTTGTTTTTCCAACATTTCTTCCAGAGCCTGCTACAAGTAATATATTAGCCCATTTTTTATCCATTCAGAATCATGTAAAAAAAGAAAATCCCCAATTCATTTTAATGAAAAGGGGAAATTCGAGCAATCTATTCTAATTCCAATTGAGCCAATTTCGATCTCCTTTCCAAAGTCATCCGGCCACTGCCAAAATCGGGAGGCTAAAGCATTTCCACTTTTACCCATCGGTTCAAATTGCATATGTTTACCACTTAGCAAATAGGAACTCGGAGTGATTTCTGCTACAAATATATAAATATCTGCATTTGTTTATATAGGTGATGCTTATTTATAATCGTTCAATGTTATGTTTTACGACAATATCCAGTATTTATCTATAGAAGTTCATTTCTTCCAGATATTGCCAAGCTTTTGGGGGAATAAAATGTCGGATGTCTTTCCTCTCTGAGATGGCTTTCCTGATAAATGTTGCAGAAACCTCCATTAGTGGAGCTGTTGCAATTTTGATATGTGGATGTTGCATGGCATTGTCGGGATTAAAGCCAGGTCGAGGATAAACGAGAATGTGATAGTCTTGTAAGATAAGTTCGTAATTTTTCCATTTATGAAAATGCTCCAGATTATCAGAACCCATGATTAGATAATAATCGTGGTTGGGGTAGTCCTCTTTGAGATAGGTGAGGGTATCAATTGTGTAGGATGGGTGGGGTAGTTTAAATTCAACTGAAGAAGCCTTGAAGCGGTCATCATCATCGATGGCTCTTGTTACTAGTTCTAGTCGTTGATAGTCATCCAAAAGGTGCTTTTTATTTTTGAAGGGATTATGAGGACTAACGACAAACCAAAGTTGTTCTATTTCGGTGTATTCGACCATGAAATTTGCAATAGCCAGATGACCAATGTGAATGGGGTTGTATGTTCCAAAATACAGTCCGATTTTCATGTCTTAATTCTATTTATTAATAAAATCGAGAACTAATTTGTCGGCATTTGCCAGAGTGACCGCTAGCTCCTCACTAACAAGGATTATATCAAAATTGGAGGCGAAAGTTAATTCGTATTCTGCTTTTTGTACTCGTTTTTCAATAACATCTAACGAGTCTGTTGATCTGCCAACTAAACGTTTGCGAAGTTCTTCAATGGATGGAGGCTGAACAAAAACCGCTAAGGCCTCGTCTCCATAATATTTTTTAATATTGATTCCACCCACTACATCCACGTCAAAGATGACATGCTTCCCTTGATTACGTATGCGTTCAACCTCTGATTTTAAGGTGCCGTAACAAGTCCCTGCATAAACTTCCTCCCATTCGAGGAATTCATCATTTTTAATTTTCTCTTGAAATTCATCAGGACTTAAAAAATAGTAATCTTTTCCGTGGGTTTCAGTATGTCGGGGAGCCCTACTTGTTGCAGATATTGAAAACTCCAGATTGAAATCCTGTTTTAACAAGTGTTTCACAATGGTTGTTTTGCCTGCACCGGATGGGGCTGAAAATATGATGAGTTTGCCCTTCATTGATCTTTCAATTTTTAGTAATTCATCAAACATGGTAAATGAACGAAAACTTATTTTACTATAATGTCTATCTACAGTATGTTAAGCAGTTGCTCCTTGATTTTCTCTAGAGAATCTTTCATTTGCACAACAATGCGTTGGATGTTGCTTTCGTTGGCTTTACTGCCAATGGTATTAATTTCACGACCAATTTCCTGAGCAATAAAACCAAGTTTCTTTCCGATGTCATTTGGTGTGTCAAGTGTTTCAAGGAAATACTCACAATGATTGATTAGACGAACTTTTTCTTCGTTAATGTCCAGTTTCTCCAAATAGTATATCATTTCTTGCTCAAAACGGTTTTTGTCCATATTCCCGTTTATGCTAATTTCGTTCAAGTTGTCTTGTATGCGAGTTTTAACATTTTCAATTCTAGAGGCTTCAAAAGGCTCAATCTGGGTCAATAAACGTTGTATGTCAGCAATGTTAGAACGGATGTCACGATCAAGAGCAATACCTTCTTGTGTGCGAAATTCATCAACAGAACCAATTACTTCTTGGATTTTTGAAAAGATGATTTCCCATTCTTTCTCGTCCAACGATTCGTAAACAGTTTTGGTTGTATCCGGAAGACGCATAATATTAAGCATGATTTCTTCAGTAACCGGCAGCCCCAATTTCTCTTGTAAGGCACTCAACTGATTGAAATAGCTTGTTACAATATTTTCATTGATTGCAGAATTACTTTCCGTTCCCAGATTTTCAAGAAATAATGAAAAGTCGATTTTTCCACGAACCAGTTTTTCGGATATCTCTTTTCGGATTGAAATATCTTTCTCGCGATAAAGGATAGGGGTGCGAGAGTTAATATCGAGCTGTTTACTATTTAATGTTTTTAGTTCAAGGGTTATCTTTTTGTTCCCTGACTCAAATTCGGCTTTTCCATAGCCAGTCATCGATTTGATCATGTGTGTTTTTTTAATTGTGCCCAAAGTTACAATTTTAGTTGATATGCAGCCTTGGTGTTCGTCTCAAGAATAAAGGATCAATATTGATGGATGCAAATTTCGTTGAACCCATTGATGACTTTAGGCTATAACTCCAGATCCAATGAGTTCTTCACCATCGTACCAAGCAGCAAATTGTCCGGCAGTAATTCCACGCTGCTCGTTTTCAAAAATGATGTACATACCTTCATCTTTACGGTAAAGAGTTGCTTTTTCGAGCGGTTGCCGGTAGCGGATGCGTACATCGTAGGTTCTTGTTTCGCCAATTGGCATGTCGAGATCGGTACGTATCCAGTGTATTTCTTCGTTGTTGATGAATAGCCCTGGGCGGTATAATCCGGGATGTTCACTGCCTTCGCCCACGTAAATAATATTACGGATTACGTCAGTGCCGATTACAAAAAGAGGTTCTGAGTGTCCACCAATATTTAGTCCTTTACGTTGCCCAACTGTGTGAAAATGTGCGCCACGGTGCTCTCCAATTACGTCACCGTTCCATGGTTTGTAGGGATAGGGAAAGCAAAGTTTACGGAAGTTTTCAGTCGTTTTTTCAACCTGCTTTTTCTTTTCCATGAACTTGGACGGCACTTCAATTACATTTCCTGTTTTTGGCTCCAGCTGTTGTTGTAAAAAGGTGGGCAAGTCAACTTTTCCAACAAAGCAAATGCCTTGAGAATCTTTGCGTGTTGCCGTTGGTAGTTGCTGTTCTGTTGCAATACGGCGAACTTCCGGTTTGTCTAAATGACCAATTGGGAAAAGAGCTTTTGATAGCTGTTCTTGATTTAATTGACAAAGAAAATAGCTTTGGTCTTTGTTTTTGTCAGATCCGGCAAGAAGTTGGTGAATTTCTTTGCCATTCGTATTCAGTTCAGATTTTTGACAATAATGACCCGTTGCAACAAAATCAGCTCCATGTTTCAGGCATTCATCCATGAAAACATCAAATTTGATTTCGCGGTTACAAAGCACATCCGGGTTGGGTGTTCTACCTTTGCTATACTCATCAAACATGTAATCGACTACTCGCTTTTTGTAGTGATCACTAAGATCTACAATATGAAAAGGCATGTCTAGCTTTTTTGCCACCATCTCAGCAATCAGTGCATCATCTTCCCATGTGCATTGCCCCGTAAGCGTTCCTGTACGGTCATGCCAATTGATCATGAACAATGCTGTTACATCATATCCTTGTTGTTTGAGCAGATATGCTGCTACGCTTGAATCAACCCCACCTGATAACCCGATTACTACCTTTTTCATTTTTAAACTGAATTGAGCGACAAAAGTAGAATGAAATTCGGAAATAGACAATTTATACCTTCTTCTGAAGGATCGAACAATTAAAAGCAATTCCCAATTTTTAAATGCAGCTGTACGTCTGTATGTCGATTAATCAATTTTGAACATCTATTAAATTAGACCAATTGTCGTATTGCCTTTGAAAATAGCTTAATGTGCAGCAATCTTTGGAGGTGTAATTATACATGATTGAAGTAAAAACAATTAAGCAATGTTATGAAAAAGAGTTGGTTTGTATTGTTGGGGATGTTGTTGTCTGTTGCCGGATTTTCACAATCAAAAATTTCCTTGAATTTTAACGGTGGTTCTGATTTAAATTTCAACAAGTACTATAGTAAAATTAACTATGAAAAAATAGAGGATGGTGGAACGGATTTTAATCTCGGAATGGATGCAGCCTATCGGTTTTCAGATCGTTTCCGAATGAGAGTAGAGTTTAAATATGGTCAGATGAATTACGGTCAGAGTCGTATCGGAGGTGAGCCAACTGCAAAAGACGTGATTACTTTAGAATATATGGACTTTAATCCACGTATGGATTTTAGAATTTTGCAGATAAAGAAGTTGGAATTATTTGTTTCTACTGGCCTTAAATTCGAATGCATCATAAATTCGGATCAGAAATCTTACCTCGCTGATGGTTCCGTTTCAGATACTGATTTAAATTATGTGGATACAGATTACGATGATGAACTGTCTGGATGGGTTACCGGTGCGATTCTAAAATATAATTTGACCAAACATATTGGGGTTACAATGTCCCCGGATTACACGCTTTACTTCGATGAATTGTATTATAAGAATTCAGGAGCATTGCAACGATTAAATATTAATGTCGGATTTGAATGGACGCTTTAGTTTTTTCGATATTTAAGGATATCTTAATTGGGATTAAGTAGTTTTTGGAAACTGAAGCTAGGGAGGATGTCGGCGTAAAAAGCCGGCATCTTTATTTTTAGGAGTTAATGACGTATCTCCGGGTTTAATTAAATTCTGATGGAGATTGACCTGGTTTGTCTGCAGTTTCATTTCCGGATACTTCAAAATCGGTTTAAATTTTCTTTAAATCAGATAAACTTGTTTTAATAACATAGTTAAAGCTGTGTTTTTCGGTTATTTTTGCTGCTGATTTTTTTGAGATCGAAGTAGAACTATCTAAAAAATAAAAACAAATGACCATTAGCGCATTACAACAAGCAAGGGCTCAGTATCAGCCTAAACTTCCTAAATCATTGAAAGGTGCCGTGAAAATTGTAGACGGTGCAGCTACAGAATCAATTGCCGATCAGGCTGAAATCAAAGAATTGTTTCCAAACACATATGGAATGCCGTTGATTACCTTCGAAGAAGGTGGAGATTCAGCAAGTGTGCCTGCTTTTAATGTTGGTGTAATCCTTTCTGGTGGACAGGCTCCAGGTGGACACAATGTAATCTCAGGTATTTTTGATGGCATCAAAAAACTGAATGCTGATAGTAAGCTTTACGGTTTTCTTGGTGGTCCTGGTGGATTGGTAGATCATGACTACATTGAAATTACAGCTGACTTCTTGGAAGGCTATCGTAATACAGGTGGGTTTGATATTATTGGATCAGGCCGTACTAAACTGGAAGAAGAAGCTCAATACGATAAAGGTCTTGAAATCCTTAAGAAGCTAGATGTTAAAGCACTGGTTATTATTGGAGGTGATGACAGTAATACAAATGCTTGTGTTTTGGCTGAATATTATGCAGCGAAAAAAGCAGGCGTACAAGTTGTTGGTTGTCCAAAAACAATTGACGGTGACCTTAAAAACGAAATGATTGAAACTTCTTTTGGTTTCGATACTGCTGTAAAAGTTTATTCAGAGTTAATTGGTAACATTCAGCGTGATTCCAATTCAGCTAAAAAATACTGGCACTTCATTAAACTAATGGGACGTTCAGCTTCTCATATTGGTTTGGAAGCTGCTCTTCAAACTCAACCAAACATTACGTTGATTTCAGAAGAAGTTGCAGAGAAAAAGCAAACGTTAGGGGAGATTGTAGATTACATGGCAGACATTGTTGCAAAACGTTCTGCGAATGGTGACAATTTTGGTGTCGCATTAATTCCTGAAGGATTGGTGGAATTTGTTCCTGAAATGAAAGCACTTATTGCCGAATTGAACGATTTGTTGGCCGAAGGTTCTGAGTCAGAACAGAAATTCAAATCATATACAGATAAAGCCGAAGGTCGCGCATTTGTTGCCGGAATTTTGTCTGCAGAATCAGCAAAAGTTTATAAATCATTACCTTCAGGTATTGCCGATCAGTTATCACTTGATCGTGATCCACACGGAAACGTTCAGGTTTCATTAATTGAAACTGAAAAGCTTTTAGGTGAGATGGTAAAAACTAAATTGGCTGAAATGAAAGCAGCTGGTAAGTATAACGGTAAATTCGGTACTCAATATCACTTCTTCGGTTATGAAGGACGTTGTGCTGCTCCTTCAAACTTTGATGCTGACTATTGTTACTCTTTAGGTTATACTGCTTCCGTGCTTATTAGTGCAGGAAAAACAGGTTACATGTCAAGTGTGCGAAATACTATTGCTCCAGCTGACGAATGGATTGCTGGTGGTGTTCCTGTAACTCAAATGATGAACATGGAAAAACGTCACGGACACATGAAACCGGTAATTCAAAAAGCATTGGTCGAGTTAGATGGTGCTCCATACAAATACCTGCTTGCGAACCGCGAAAAATGGGCAATTGAAACTTGTTACCTATATCCTGGACCAATTCAGTATTGGGGGCCAAGCGAAGTTTGTGATCGTACTACTGTTACATTACAATTAGAGAAACAAGGATAGTAATTGTTGATCAACAACAATATACTTAAAGGCTGTCTTTTTAGACAGCCTTTTTTTATGTCTCAATATTATTGTAAAGTTAGCTTTCGATGAGTTTATAACAATATCTACCTGATTTCGTATGAGATAAACGTTTGCCTGATATTCAAAACAGACCCTTTGTTGTATAATTTTGTGTAGAAACACGTCAATAACTAAATACTATCGTTTTATGCATAGAGGAGGGGGAGCAGAAAAAGTATTCATTCAAAAACTCACTGAAGTAGTTGAAAATAATCTCAAAAACGAAACGTTTGGCGTAACTGAATTGGCTGAGCAAATGGGGGTGAGTCGTTCGTCTCTTTATTTGAAAGTAAAATCAAATACCCAAAAATCTGTTAGTAGGTTTATATGTGAGATTCGTTTGAAGAAAGCATATGGAATAATTCAGGAAGGATCACTGAATGTTTCAGAAATTGCTTATGAAGTTGGCTTTAACAGTCCATCCTATTTTATAAAATGCTTTCATGAATATTATGGTTTTTCTCCTGGAGAGGAACTAAACAAACTCATAACCCATAAAAATAAAGAAAGCGATCTTGCTGCTGAAAAACAAGCCAAAAAAAACAGACGCAGCAACCATGAAAAAAGAGTTCTATTTTCATTCAAACAATTACTTTCTGAAAAACGTGTTTTACTGTCCTTTTATGTAGCCGCAATCATTCTCTTCCTGTGGCTAATTTTATTTTATATTTTATTCTGAAAAATATTTGAAAGAAGTTTCAACATAGTTGTTATCATTTAGGTGATAGTTGCAATCTATTAACGATAGGTTGTATCTTTTTAGCTATATGTACTTATTAATGGGAATAGGTTCATTGTAATTTTGGTGGCAGAAAGGAGGGATAATCAATCGAGTATTAACCTAAAAAAATTCAGTCATGAAATTATTTATGATTAGTCTGATTTGTATAGTGTTCTCTGTAGTTACATACGGACAAAATAAACAAGCAGGTATGGTTGATGAACTAGTCGTGAATCAGCCAAAATTTGTTGGTGTGGAACAAGCTGTAAAATTGTACAATGGCTTCACAGAAAATATAAGTGAATATGTTGTGGATAATTTTAATGTTTCTGATGATGTACTTTGGGCTGAAGGGACAGAAATAATTCGATTTATTGTTACATCAACAGGAGAATTGCAAGATTTTGAAGTAATTAATAGTGTTCACCCTAAAGTTGATAGTGAAATTATGCGGGTGTTAAGTTCAACAAGTGGAATGTGGATTCCTGGAATGAGTAATGGTCAACCTGTTTCAATGGAAAAAGAAATCTCAATTTGTTTTTCAAATTGTTACAATGGTGATAATATCTCTGAAGTTGAGTGCGATTTTGTAGAATCTGCAGTTAATGCATTTAATAAAGGAAATGAAAAATTTTTGGTTCAGGGAAAAGAAAGGCAAGCATTAAAAAGCTATAATAGAGGAATTAAGTACTTGCCAAACGATGAAGCCCTATTGTTAATGAGAGGTTTATGCCGATATTCTATTGATGATCAAGAAGGCGCAATGGAAGATTGGACAAGGTTAACTACGAATGGTGATTATGAAGTTGTCATTCATTTATTAGAGAAATATAGTTACTTAGAAGGTATCGATGAATTTATGAAATTGGCTAACAAATAATTCAGAATCAGATAGAATTCCTGATATAAGGATTGGTCCCTTTTTTAACAGTAATTGGATGTATTCCTGATGAGAGGGAGTTTCATATGGAAAACTGAACCTAAAGAGTCAAACATTAATGTTGTCCAAAAATAGTTAAATTTACGTCAGTAATAACTTAAGCCCCCGCCAAAATCCTTTCTTTCACCTTACATGGCGGGGGATTTTTTTGTCTCTACGATTAGTTGTTTTTTGTGAGAAAGCAATTTAAGATGGGTTTATCTTTTCAAGGTAGGCTTTCTCCTTTTCAAATTCGTCAACTGTTGGGATGTCATTAAAATGCCACTTGTCGATGATGGTACCATTTTTAAGCAAGACCAATCCAGGGTTGGATCTCACAATTGTTTTTAGGGTAATCTCATCGCAATTGAAAAATTCAAAAGAAACATTATTATCTATCCTAAACTGTTCCGACTCATCAAATGACGTGGATGTTAATCCGAAGAAATTTAAATTTTCATTTAGGGCAAATTCCGATAAATCTTTGATTGCTGCAAAATTTGAAAGACTGGCTTTATCCAAATTATAGCACACCAACATAAATGTGTAGTTTTCATCGTATAGGAAAAAGTCTTTGATGTCTTCTCCATCCGGAGTTTCAATGGTGAAGTTGTGAATTGGGGCTTCATAGCCCTTCTGTATCTGCTTTGAATCCATGGATGCAAATTCCCATGTCAGGGTGTCTTGCCAAGGATAATTTTCTTCGGTGAATTTCTTCTCTTTACCTGTTTCCTTATTTGTATAGTAAAAAATATTTTCATAAATGTCTTTGGGAGCATCATCCGGAACGATCATTCCATCGGGGATATTGCTTCCTATCTTGTAAGGGCGAAAATCAATGATTGGTAAATGATTGTATGAGTAGTTAACGAAATAGGCATATACAAATAAAGTTGCACCAGCCAAAATTGCCGGAATTATTGCTGAATATTTCGGAATAAATTTCTCTCTAAAGAAAAGTATCACCAATGCAAGGGCAAGAAAGAAAATATTCTTGTAGAAGGTTTCCCAGTTTGTGAGAACCAACGCGTCACCAAAACAGCCACAATCGGTTACCGGGTTGTAAATGGCAATGTAAAGTGTAAGTGCCGTGAAAAAGGCCATAAAAATCAAAGCAATGCGGGAAAACAATGAAATAAACACATTTACCAACAAAGCAACACCTGTTACAAATTCAAGAGCCGATAGTAACACGCCTAAAGTGAAGGAAAATGATGTTAGAGATTCCATTCCCCAGGCATTGAAATAATCTGTAAATTTATATGCAGATCCCCAAGGATCAATCCCTTTCACAAAACCTGAAAAGATGAAAACGAGCCCGAGCAATACGCGAGCAACATGCCACATTGCTTTCATAAAGTTTTTTTTATTCATTAGTTTCTAGTAGGATTAAAGCAAAGACAGCATAATTGATCATATCCATGTAATTGGCATCAACACCTTCAGAGATGAGCGTTTTTCCTTTATTATCCTCAATCTGTTTTGTACGTTGTATTTTCATCAGGATGAGGTCTGTCATAGAACTAATCCGCATGCTACGCCATGCTTCATCATAGTCGTGGTTTTTGTTGAGCATGAGCTTTTTGGTCTGGTGGAAAAGAGACAGGTACATCTCCAGAGTTTCATCATGTGGCATATCATCAGCTTTAGAAATGCCTTTTTCTAACTGTATTAATGCCATGATACAGTAGTTGATGATGCCAATAAACTCTGATCGAACGCCCTCATCCACTTTCATAGTGCCTTTCATCTCAATGCTTCTTATACGCTGTGCCTTAATGAAGATCTGATCTGTAAGTGAGCTGGTTCGAAGAATGCGCCAGGCAGTACCATAGTCCGTCATTTTTTTAGTAAAAATATCCTGACATATGCTAATGACATGGTCGTATTGTTGTAGTGTCTTTTCCATGAGTACTTGTGCTTGTTGTTTTTTGCAAGGATGCTGTTGTCCTATTACGGCGTTGTTAATTAGGTTGTTATTAGGTGAAGTTGGCTTTTGGTGATGATGCCTCCAGAAAGAAAAAGTTATGCTTGTTCAAAAGCCACTCCGGCCATAAAAATAGGAATTAAATGCGTATTTTGATGGCATTATTATACTTTTGTACGAAGCATGTCTAAATTTTCAAAAACTGAATAGTTTATGTTGATAACAGGTTCAGCCAGTAAGTTTTTCAAGAGGAAAAGCTCAATCACTTTAAATGGGAAATTATTGGATCTAACAAACCCCGTGGTAATGGGGGTGATGAATGTCAGTCCGGATTCGTTCTTTGATGGCGGAAAATATACGACAGAAGAAACGATCCTTAAACGAGCAGAGCAAATGATTGAGGAAGGGGCTGACATTATTGATGTTGGTGCTGTTTCTACCCGCCCGGGTGCTGCGAATATTTCTACGAAGGAAGAACTTACACGACTTTTGCCAGCTGTAGTTGCAATCCGCAAACATTTTCCAGATGTTCGTTTGTCGATAGATACATATCGCTCATGGGTTGCTCTGCGCGTGATTGATGAAACGGGTGAATGTATTGTAAATGATATTTCAGGTGGTAATTTTGATGAGCACATGTTTGCCACGGTTGCAAAGTTGGGAGTTCCATATATATTAATGCATATGCAAGGTACGCCGCAAACAATGCAAGAGAACCCAAAATATGATGATGTCATCAAAGACGTTTCTAGATATTTTTCAGAGAAAGTTCGCAAGCTAACCAAGGCTGGTGTAAAAGATGTAATTCTAGATCCCGGGTTTGGATTTGGAAAAACATTAGAAGACAATTATGATCTGTTAAATAGAATTGATTCATTTAAGGTTTTTCAATTGCCTTTGCTTGTTGGTGTCAGTCGCAAATCAATGATACACAAATTGCTTGACATTGAGCCGGAGGGGAGCCTTCCCGGAACAATTACTGCCAACACAATGGCCTTGCTTGGCGGAACTGATATTTTAAGGGTTCATGATGTGAAGGAAGCAGTTCAGTCCGTTACCATGATTAAAAAGATTAAAGAGGTCGCCAAGTAAATGAACCTATTTATTACAATACGATTCCTGGATATTCTGGATATCCTGATGGTTGCATTTTTGTTGTACCAACTATACATGCTTATCAGGGGCACCGTTGCGTTTAATATTTTCATTGGCTTATTCGTTATTTATTTGCTTTGGCTATTGGTGAGAGCATTAAATATGGAACTGATCGATACCCTTATGGGGCAGTTTCTTGGGGTGGGAGTATTGGCTCTGATTGTGGTTTTTCAGCAGGAAATTCGTCGATTCTTATTAATGATTGGAACCAACGAACAAGTTAGTAAATTCGTTGGGATGGATAAGTTATTTGCATCGGCTAAAATAAAAACAGCTTCAAACCAGCAACTTAAAATGTTGGTGAAAGCTTGTGAAAATATGGCTCGTACAAAAACAGGTGCTCTAATTGTTGTTCCTCAAAAATCGGAACTGCGAGATTTTATTCGTACAGGAGAAAAAATTAACTCCCGCATTTCTGATGCCTTAATTGAAACTATCTTTTTTAAGAACACGCCATTGCATGATGGAGCTATGATTATTGTAGGCAACCGTATTGTGGCGGTTCGTTGTATTATGCCAATCTCCGAAAGTCAGGAATTGGATCCTAATCTTGGATTGAGGCATCGTGCAGCACTGGGGATATCAGAAGTTACCGATGCTATAGCTGTGGTAATATCTGAAGAGAAGGGAAAAATTTCTATAGCAAAAGCCGGAGAAATTCGTCAAAATATCTCTTTGGTTGAGCTGAGTAAGATGTTGGAAGTATTTATCCACCCTGACGATTTTGATTGATTATGAAAGATCTAGTGCTTTTTCAACTAAATGGGAAGGATGTATATCTGTTGCAAATTATTCTGGTTGCAGTTGTTATACTTCTCGTGCTTTTTATAAATCGTATTGGTAGCCGCCTTACCCTTCGTTATGGAAAGAGAAATAGAATAGCTGAGAAATTTGCACGTTTTGTACGTCAGGGGATACGCTCAGTTGTTTGGTTGATCGGTGTAATCTCCATTTTAGAAATACTCAAGATTGATTCTCAAAAAATACTAACCCACATTCTTTATGAAACTGAGAATATAACTCTTCAGGTAAATAATCTGATTGCTGTTATCATTATCATATACATTATACGGATCGTAGTGTTTTCTCTTGAGTATTGGATGGATTTGCGGATTGAAAGCAAGAAGTTTGACAAGGGACGTGGATTGTCATTTGTGAAAATTGTGAAGTATTTGACTTGGCTGATTGGCTTTACAATTATTATTAGCTCTTTAGGCTTTAAAGTTACTTTTGTAATTGCCAGTGTTTCTGCCCTGTTGGTTGGTGTTGGGTTTGGGCTACAACATATTTTTAACGACTTTTTCTCAAGCATCATCATTCTTTTTGATGGCTCTATTGAGGTAGATGATGTTGTTGAGGTGGAAGGAACTGTTGGGCGTGTTTTGGAAATAGGCTTGCGCGTTTCAAAAGTCCTAACTCGGGATAATGTGGTTATCATTGTTCCAAATTCGCTTTTTACCGGAGAGAGAGTTATAAACTGGACTCATAATAAAAAAGTGACCCGTTTTCATGTGTCGGTGGGTGTGGCGTATGGGTCTAATGTGCGCTTGGTTGAAAAGATATTACTAGCTGCTGCCAATGACCATCCTGAAATTGTAAAAGATCCGAAATCGTTTGTTCGCTTTAATGACTTTGGTGATTCATCATTAGACTTTCAACTCTATTTTTGGACTGCAAACGACTTTCTCGTAGAAAACATAAAAAGTGATTTGCGCTTTGTGATTGACGAGCAGTTCCGGGAAAATGGTGTTGTAATTCCTTTCCCACAGCGCGACCTGCACTTAAAATCCAAAGATTTTCAATAATTAGGGATGTCTGTTTTTGTACAGCATTTTTTCAAAATACACGGAGCCAATTCGTTTATTCATTATTTCAAATTTTCCGTTAATAGGCAAAGACGAATTGGCGGTGTTGAAACAACGAACAACAGTTGGATTAACCTCTGAAGCCCGTATTACATTTTATTAGATTTATATTTTTTGTTTAAATCGATATCTAGTTGTTCTTTTGTCACCTTGTTTTTCTATTATCCCATCAACAACAGCAACTTTCAAATCTCTGCTTGCTGTTGCAGCCGAAATATTTTTAAACGCTCTTAAATAATCTTGTCTTGAGAAATAATTATTTCCAGCAATCTCTTTAAAATTCATTATTCTGTCATTGTTGGTTAAAGTCACGTTTTGATTTTTTAATAAATCCTCAAGGGCATCTTTTATGATTTCAAGCATGAATTCAATAAATGGAGTTGAACTTCCCTGATTATCAGATTTGCCTAAAACATTATAATAATCTTGTTGCTGTGCTTTTACTAAAGCTTCAATTGGAAGAAATTCAAAAATTGGAGATTGTTCTTTTAAAATCAGTGTTTGCCAAAGTCTTCCCATTCTACCGTTTCCATCTATAAACGGATGAATAAATTCAAATTCATAATGAAAAACACAACTTTTTATCAAGATCAAATCATCATCGTTTTTGAGATATTTGAAAAGGTCAGTCATTAAAGAATAAACTATTTCACCGGGAGGTGCAATGTGAGCAATGTCGCTTCCCTTTACAATTCCAACAGAGGTAGTCCTTAGTTTTCCTGGATTTTCGATTAAATCTTTCATCAAAATTTCATGTGCTTTGCACAATGATTTTAAATCGTAGACTTTGAATTTCTCTATTTTGTTATAAGTGTTGATTGCATTTTTAACTTCTAAAATATCTTTCTTGGGAGCTAGAATCCTTTTATTATTTAATAAATCTGTTATTTGTTCCACGGTTAACGTGTTTCCTTCAATTTCCAGAGATGACTGTATCGTTTTTATTCTATTTCTTTTTCTTAATTCTGTAGGTGGTTTATTTAAATGAGCAGCATTTACTTCTCCTATTTTTTCTGAAATAGAAGCAATTAAGGTTAAAATCGTATTTGTAATTTCGTAGGGTGGTTTCATCGCATAAAACATTTGATACTATCATATGATACTATCAAATGTAGTTATATTTATTTATGCAGCAATGTCTTTTACCGCTTATTAACCACTGGCCTTTTTCAACAATTAGCATTGATAATAAATAATTTATCCTTTCAAATAAACCTTTATAGTAGTGTAATGAGGAATAATAAACAAATCCTGGGTTCAAGTATTTATCTTCATTCGATGATTCCTGTATGATTCCTGTTCTTGAGTTAGTTATAGTAACAAAATAAATTTTTAATATTCAAAACTGTTAGGAATCTTATAACCACTTTTAATAATACTTCTATTCATTTTTATATGTTTATTTCCCATTATAGGAACAATAAATCCTTTCCAAATTAGAAGACTTGAAATCCCTATTATTGGAATTGCAATTTTATCTTCTTGTGTCTTACCAAAAAATGCTCCACCAAAGATGGGTATATAATGTAGCGTTTCTAAAACATACAGCGCCCCGATTGCAAATCCTTTTGAACCTAAGAAAGGGTTATTTTTTGCTAAGTAATTCATTCCATACCCCATATTTATCCA
The DNA here is from genome assembly GCA_963662675.2 of Prolixibacteraceae bacterium. Lineage (GTDB taxonomy): Bacteria > Bacteroidota > Bacteroidia > Bacteroidales > Prolixibacteraceae. Next base: position 1,450,905 of record CAXXHP010000004.1, on the reverse strand, counting down.
ATTTCTATTCCGGTAAGTTCTTTTGTCTTTCTCGATTAGGACTGAAAAATTATCTGAATTTTTAGAATAATTTGGATTCATTTCTTGCTGATAAGCCGACATTAACAATCTACTATAATTTCTATCCGCTTTTTTGGATTCTGATAGTACTGATGTAAATCCATAAAAGTAAACTTGCTCATTTGCTTTTAATTCAACCTTTCCTTGATGAAGTATAAGATGTGAATTTATTTCAGGGTTGATCGGTTGTGCAATGAAAGTTGCAGTGTAAATCCCTAAGAATCCAGAATTTCTTTTGTAGGATTTTGAATAAGTACTTTCATGATATTTTTGCATACCAAGCTTAATCGCTACTTTTTCAGCAATCCTAATATTTATTTGATTGGAATCTTTTGTTAACAGGTATGATGAAGAATTAATTCTTGGCACTTTTATGCGTTCAGTTTTCTGAGCATGTAAACTTATAGCTATAAATAATATGCAGATAATTAATTGTATTTTCTGAATCACAATGTAAGGATTATGTTGTGTGTGTTGATTTTTTTAATTAGTTTATATGCACTAAAAGCAATTTTATTCTCCTGAGAGACCGACCTGTATGGCTTTAAGTGTTATTTCTATTTTTTGAATTTTGCAAGACTTAAAGTTAACAAAAGATATGGCAAGTTCATTGTTTCGTGAGGTCTTAGTTTTCAACAGAATTATAAGTGGTGTGTATTGGTAGCCTTATTTGTAAGGTATAGATTGCTTCACGTTGTTCGCAATGACGTTGAACTTGAGGGAATACTGTATCGGTTAACAGAAACAGATTGCTACGTTAGTAATGATGGGGGTTAATGAGCTGCCTGAAAAGAACTACTTCAGGATAATAAGAAACAGAAAATTTACGTGCACAGTGACTGATATTTATTTGTTTAGCCACTTTTTAAAATCGCTGACCTTATCTCTGCTTACGACTAAAAAATCGTTATTCGTAGAAGGAATCTTATCATTTAATTTCAATTGCAATCTACTCGATGAATAACTTAATATGTCGCTAATTGCATTGATGTTCACCAAGCAATTTCTGTTAATCCTGAAGAATTCTGCATGATCAATCATTTTTTGGAGATAATCTATTGAGTGATCTATGGAATAGTCTTTCCCCGAGAATGTTCGGATAAATGTGGCGCGTTCAAGAATATAAAAGCAGCTAATATCACTTACTGGAACCGATTTGTAATGAATACCCACTTTAAGAAGAAAACGGGTTTTGTATTGCTTGTTTAGCTCATCATAAAGCTGTTTTAAATGATTATCCTGCGATTGATAATGGAACGATTTAAATTTTTCCAGTGCCAAACGCAGAGCATTTTCTTCAATGGGTTTCAAGAGATAGTCAACACTGTTTACTTTGAAAGCTTGTAATACATATTCATTATAGGCTGTTGTGAAAATAATAGGGACATTAACTTGTGTCGTCTCAAATATCTCAAAACAGATGCCATCATCCAGTTGAATATCAAGTAATATCAAATTGGGTGATGGATTGTTTTGCAACCAGTTTACACTTTCTTCAACGGTTTCGAGTATGCCAATAACTGTAATGCTTTCATCTATCTTTTTCAAAAGACGAATTAGCTTTTCGGTAGCCGGTTTTTCATTCTCAATGATCAGTACATTCATAATATTAAAGGAACTTTTACAATGAAATCGGAGTTTGTTTTTTCAATATTTAGTGGTTTCCCGGTAATCAACTTCACTCGTTCAGCAAGATTTTTAAGTCCAATTTTTGGCGATTCTAATTGAAGTGCCATTTTCTGAAAATTGTTTTTAACAATGATCTGTCCCTCTTCAATATAGATTGAAATGTGAAGTGGTTTTTCGCGTGTTGCCATATTGTGTTTGATGGCATTCTCGATTAATATTTGTAACGAAACAGGAATGATCAAATAACGATCTGGATCTGGAATATCAATGGTTAACGTTATTTTTTCTTCGTCTCGTATTTTATGAAGCTCAAAATAATTGAGGATAAAGGATAATTCGGCAGATAATGGAACTTCATTTTTTGAGCTGTTCTCAAGAATGTATCTGTAAATAGAAGATAATCTGTTAATAAATAGCTCGGCCACCTCCGGTTTTGTATGAATGAATGAGGATAAGGTATTTAGACTATTAAATAGAAAGTGTGGATTAATTTGTGACTTTAGTGTTTCATTTTGAAAGATGAGATTTTCTTCATTAAGTTTTCGTGCTTTTTTTAATGCATCCATCCATTGTATAAATAGAAACAAGATTGCTCCAAACGATAACCCGGAGATGATTGAACGAAACCATGCGTTAAATTCAGATTGAAAAAAGATTTGAATGATATGACTTGTATCTTGCTTTAGAATTAAATATTCAAAATAACGAAATAGGATAAAAATAACCATTGACGCAAGAAAGCAGGCCACGTAAAACAAGGCAAACCGGGACAATATATTTCGGATAAAGAGATTGCTAGTCGTGTCAGTTCCAAGGTTTTTGAAAATCTTTCTCGACAGAAAAATGAATACCTCCATGTAAACGAACACTAATATTGCCGTTCCTGTTAATTCACGAAATGATGTTGATGGATTACCTGAGATTATCAGGAACACTACCAGAAGTAACGTGATTAGTAGCATCGCTATATGGGAATGTATTCTATGTTGGTCAAAAACGGTATTTAAGTTGATGGATTTCATCCGAGTTGAATTTATTAAGTTCGCCATAGTCAGTTCAGTTCACAAATTAATCATTTTGGTTCTATTTATCCCGGTTGCCAGCGTGCATATTTATTTCGTTGATTTTTTGAAAGGATAGGATCGTGACTATCTCATATCTCTTAAGTTAATTGATCTTAGGGAATTTTGTCGACCCATAATTCACGTATTGTTTTCATGATCAGTTTGTCTTCCATCCCCGTAATTTCAATTTCCTGAGCTGTGCCACCGTACATAACTGCTTTCCCAATTCGTTTGTTTTTAAGCGACACCCAAACTGTTCCCCAATATTGTTCTGTGCCTTTCGTTTTTATGCTTGGCATTGATATAGCCAGTAAATTATCAAGTGCCCTAAACTCTATAAGTGCAAATAATTCATCTCCTATTGCTGAAATACCGGTCCAACACAATTGAATTTCAGCATGAGCATAAGTTCCCACATCGGCCATCTCAAATTCTTCACTCATTTCCGGAATGCGATAAATCTTATTTAACTCTAACGAATTTGTATGGTCCCAGGCAAATCCTTCAATTGCCATCATGTCCCAAATGAGGTTTTTTGCATATACGGCTTCATTACTTGCCGGGAAATCAGTAAATGCCTGTGCTTCTAGCATTTTCGGAGATGGCACATAAGTCATATTTTCCATATAAGTCTGTTTCGTGCCGATAGGAAATGGTGCGGCAAAAGTGGTTGAATTAGCAATGTATATTTGCTCCCAGTTAACAAATCCATCATCAAGTCCACGGGTGTAATCACCGGTAATTTTCATCTTTCCCGTAAAATTCCCATACAGATCTCTATTTGTATAGATGGCAGTCATTCTGTATTCCTGGAGGGTGTCAATATGCTGAACTTTTGATAGCCCACTTAAATACGTGTTTATAACTGTTTTTTCATTCTGCCCGTTTGAAATGGTTGGTGTAATAATCAGGGCTAGTAATAAGCCAATCAGCATTAAATTCAATTTTGTTTTCATGATCTTACATTTTATGGTCTCACATACTATTGAGATCAAAGGAAAACCAGATAAGATTTAATTGAAAAAATAAGATGCAGAGTCGTGGATTGTTAATGTCGAATCGTAAAAAAGACGGATTTAATGGGAGTGGCATTTTAAAATCTGCCAAAGAGAATTTTGATTATAATTACATTTCTCTAAAATAGGTGATAGGAAAAAATGACAGTTGTTGCTAATTTATTGCATTTCCTGCCAGATGAGGAGGGTCGAATATATCAGGTAACATATCAATAAAAGCCCCGCTTCCCAGCGGTCGAGTTTTTTTGTTCCTCCGGTAAACATAGCCAATAGCAGGAATAGTGTTCCCCCAGCCAGTAAATACAAGTCGGTATTAAAAGAAGCATCATAAGCCATTGGTCGAATGAGCGAACTAACCGGAAGAATTAGAAACAAATTGAAAATGTTGGAGCCAATGATGTTTCCCACAGCTATGTCGTTGTTCTTTTTTAGGGCGGCGATAACAGAGGTTGCCAGTTCGGGCAGCGACGTTCCCAGTGCTACAATGGTTAGTCCAATTATCTTTTCGCTCACACCAAAGGCGGTAGCAATTGTACTGGCATTGTTCACTACCATTTTACCCCCAAGAATTAGTCCGGCCATACCTACAATAAGGTAAACCCATATTTTGGGTGTGGATAGGCTTTTTACTTCCACGGGAATTTCAGCGGTATCTGTTTTTAGTTGCTTGTACACATACCATAGGAAAAGAGCGAATAAGAACAGCAAGATTAGTCCGTCAATTCTGGAGAGTACTTTCGTGTCGGAAACAAAAAAGTTATTCGTAAGAAGGAAGATAATGATAACGGCAATGAACGACATGGGAATTTCTTTCCACGCGGTACTTGATTGAACAACCATTGGGGAAATAAGACCTGCAATTCCTAATATGACAAATAAATTGATGAGGTTACTTCCTATCACATTGCCAAATACCATGTCGCTATGGTTTTGGAATGCTGCAAATGAGTTTACAACCAGTTCGGGGGCAGAAGTGCCAAAGGCAACAATAGTGAGCCCAATGGCAAGGTCTGATATGTTGAATTTTCGACCAAGAGCCGAGGCTCCCTTAATAAACCAATCAGCCCCTTTTATGAGTAACAAAAAACCAAGAACTAACAGTGCTATTTGAAGGATCATAAGATTTATCATTAGAGAATACTTTGCTAAAATAGGAAAGTGTGTTCATTGCGAATGCATATGGTGCAAAAAAAAATTACAAAGGAAATAGAGTGGGGAAAGAAGCTTTGTTGGGTTCTAATTTATTTATTCTGGATTATTGGAACGTTTCTTCTTCCTTTTTTTTACAAAATAAGTGATGAAGGAATATATGCCTTTTTCAATAATTGGTCCGGCAATCATCTTATTTATTTTGAAAACTATTTCTTCAGAATAAAGCTTCATTTTCTCTTCTTCATATAGGCGCTTGTTACGTAAACTTTTTCTTAAGAGCCTAATCTCATTCATGGTGCGTATGCTTTCCATAGTATGATTGTTTATTCAGTATTTTCGTCTTCAAATAAAATAGAAGACAAATTTTTAATGATAGATGTTGTAACGGATGATTTTCCGAATAAAAAGAAGAATAAAGCCAGTATAATAATGAATCCGATGACGATAAATAAACCGGTCAAATAATCTTGAAACTGATATCCGTACCAAAAGACAAATGCGGAAGCGAAAAAGATAAAAAACAGAGATGCAAGTATAATGCCTACCAGATAGCTGATCATGTATACCGAAATTTTTGTCATTTTCTCTAAAGCCGTCAACTTAGCCAAATCAATGTGGACTTTTAAATAATCTTGTACGGTTTTGTTCAGTTCGCTAAAATTATTCGACAGGTTTGATTTCATAGCATGGTCATTGATGTTTAATTAACCTCAGGAGCTTTGTTTGTCGCTTTTTTTGTGCCAGGATGTTTCATTTTATGAATGGCTTCATCGGCATCATGCTTGAGATCTTTAATCTTCTTCTCCAGAAAGTCAATCTGTTCTCCTATGGTTTCAGCGAACCCTCCGGAGACATCTTTAACCTTTTTCGTTAGTTTTTTTCTTGTTTTTGATCCTTTTTCAGGTGCAAATAACAGGCCGGTCACAGCACCTGCAGCTGCGCCCGCCAAAAATCCTACCAATACACTTACAGTTTTGCTCATGACTATTATATTAAGTGGTTAATAATTAGTCTAGTATACGAAATAGAGGGGGCAAGGATACCATTTAATATAAGCAATTGGGATTAGATATCTAAAAATAAGAGGAGAGGTGTTTTGAACTTAACATTATATTTGTAAGTTGTCGATTTTTAGGCTCCTAAGTCATATCTGCTGCTAACATTTCAAGGAAGTAGAATATGATTATTATTTGGAGTCTAATTTGAAAATTACATCAAAACCACTGTCGTTAGATGAATTGTTCAATTGGAAGAATAAAAAGCGAAAAAGTTCATATTCAAGTTTTACTTCATACTTAGCCAAGTCTTTTTCACTGGTTTCTCCAAACCTTTGTTCGTAGCTTACAAATAAATCATTAGTGATATATTTCCCAACAACTACTGTCGCGTTTTCAAAACCTCCATTGCTTTTTATTTCGATAAAGTCAACGTTTAGTTTTTCACCTACAAATTTGGTTATTTGGGAGGTGAGTATTGCAGCTGTTGCAGTTTTAGCAATACTACTACCGCCTGCACCTGTAATATTTTCTTGTTGGTCGATAGACAATTCGTTCATTTTCTTCCCAAAAAGAATGTATGATAAAGCATCACCTTCGTTAATTGAAACATTGTCCAGCGAGAAATTGACAGTTGGAGATTCTGTTGAACCCAAAACTTGAACAGTTATCGTCTGTTCTACTCTTTCCGAATTCCGGAAGGTATAGGATGCTGTAATGTCCATTTGGGGAATAATTTCTTCTCCTCCCTGGAAACTGATGGTTCCCTCCTTAATGATAAATCTTTTTCCCAATAAATCATATTGGCCACGTACAACATCGACAGAGCCAAAAATCTCAGAAAATGATTTGTGCTTAATTAATTCCAGATCACCTGAAATTTCAAGGCGCATATCTTCATTTTTTATCCATGTGTTTTTAGGAATTTTTATTCTTAGTGAACCCTCAATTTGTTTAAAGTAGTTGAATTGTGAACTATCCGTTTTGGCTGGTTTTATTCTCCCAAATGAGAGGGTGTCTGTTTGTGCTGACATGTTTTCCATTTCACGGACCAAAATGGGTTGAGATATCTCTGTCTCATAAATCTTGCCCATCATTGTGAATATAGCTGGTAAATATATTTCAGATTTGGGAACAGATAAATCTCCATCAAAAACCAAATCTCCATTTTTTGCATTAAGGTTGGCGTTTCCTGAAACCTGCATGTTAAACTGTCGATGGTTTACCGGGTTGAACTTTTTTAAATTGAATTCTAGTTGTGTTTGGTCAATCTCACCATTGTACATCCCCGATTTAAAAAGAATTTGTCCGGTAGAAGTCATTTCTCCGTCAGCCGATTTTATGGAAAACGTATTCAGGTTTATTTTGTCCCGCATGAACTCCATGTCAAAAATAATATCGTGGTAGTTGATGCCATACTCCGGTATTTTTACGGAAGCTTGTTTGAGTTGTAAGTTTCCTTGTATGTTGGGCGATTCCATTGGGCCATTGGAGGAGATGTCACCCTCGAAATAGCCAAAAACCTTATCGGCCATATTTGTAGACTGGAAGGCTGCTAGCGGGAAATTATTTACAGATAATGTTGCATTAATAGAGTCTTGAGGGTCGTAACTGTAACTTAAACTATCAAGCTGGAATTGGAGGGGGATGGCACCATTCAATATGAAATTGCCACTATCTTTTAATGCTATATTTGTTTTTATGCTCACCAGTTTGTTCTTGAAATCAAGAATCCCCCCAAAATCAGAAAACTGATAATCATTAAAAATAGCCTTGTTAAGGGCATAATTACTCTTTAATATTGGGGATTCTGCGGTGCCGCTCAATTTCATGTTCAGCTCCAATTCTCCGGAAGCATCCAGCTCCATCTGTAATAAGTTCGCCAACTGGCTGATATCTAAATTGACAATTTTCAGATTAAAATCTTCAGCTCCATTAAGGCTAATGTTGCCTTGAGCTGTAATCGACTGGATGTTTTCTCCAGAGCCTGAGGCGAGCAGGAATTGGTCAATGTGGTAGTTTACTGAGTCTATATTGAAAATTGCAGGAGCTTGTTGCAGAGCCCAATGTTGGTCTCTATAGTCAATGACTAATTCCTCCAAAGTCAATCTTATCTGCTTTCCCAGATGAGCCCCTGCCCGGAATTGACTTTTGAAATCACTTGCGTTTAATTTTCCATTTACAAAAACAGAGTCAGGATCAGCTTTTAGATCCATGATTAACGAGTCTAGGGTTAGCGACTCGTTTCGGATGTTGTGTGCAACAATATGTGCCGAAACTAGCGTGTCAGAACCTGTTATTTGAGCATTTGCACCGATTCGCAATTTGTCTGTTAGAAAGTTGTTAAAGCCTGAATGTTCTATGTCAATTGTTGTTTGCAGATTCAGGGAATCTAGCTTTCCGGTCAGATGAGCATCCAAGTGACCTTCAACTTGTAAATTATCGATAGGGAAGAATGCCGTGAACCCATCTATGTCTTTAATGTCGGCTGATAGTGTTAGGTCAGAATTGGCTTCTGTATTATAGTTCCCATAGGCATTTAATTGCAATGAATTGGTTTGTACCCATACCGAATCCAACTGAAGGTTATTAAAACTGTATTGTCCCTTTGCAAAGAGGGTGTCAAGTTTTATTTCTTGAAACTGAGAGGCTGAAAAAATAACTGTTGCATTGGCAAATAATGTTTTTGGATCATAACCTTTACCATCGACCTCTGCTTGTAAGTTAATGTTCGATTTCAAGCTGTCAACTCCTGTCATCTCTGAGAAATCAAGTTGGTGGGTGGTCAAATTAAACTGGTAACTAGGTTCTCCCATCAGATCCTGAATATGTGGCGTAATCGTAAATTCACCAAATTTACCTAGTCCTTGTGCTAGTCCATTCAGAGTTCCCTTGTCGAAAATAAAATTGAAATTTAGCCGGTCGAAAAGTAAGTTTTGAAATTTACTATCCATGAGATTACCATCTGCGGTTAGTATGGCTGTTTGAGGGTCAAACCCTTTGCCCGAGATGTTGACATTTATATTCAAGTCAGTTTCCAAACTATTTACGTCGGTCAAACGTGATAAATTGAGTTGATTTGTATTTAGTTCGATTTGGTAACTGGGGTCACCTGTAATATTCTGAATAGTTGGGCTTATTGAAAACTCGCCAAAGTTTCCAAAGCCATTTGCCAATCCGCTGAGGTTTCCCTTGTTCATGTTAAACTTAAAATTGAGCTGATCAACAAGAATGTCCTGAAATTTACTGTCAACGAAACTACCTTTTGTGCTTAGCGTGGCTGTATTTATATCAAATCCGGTTCCTGAAATGTTTGCCTTTAAGTTTAGGTTTGATTTCATGCTGTCGACATCGATAAGTATGAATGCATCAAGGTTTCGAGTGATGAATTCCAAGTTGTAGCTTGGCTTTTCGAATAGGTTTTTAACAGTAGGGCGAAGGTCAATTTCTCCAAAAATACCTTGTCCTTTTGCTTGCCCACTGAGGTTCCCATTTTTAAGTCCGATGTTGAAATTGAATTGGTCAATTGGAATATTTTCAATGATGCACTCGTTAAAATTGCCTTTCATTGACAAGGACATTGTTTTGGGATCGGTACCTTTCCCGTTAGCCATTAAATCTCCATTTATGAGATAATTTAGGCTGGAGTCCCCTAGCCAATGTAGTAATTCCACATTCTCGAATTTGCTGGATAACTGGTAGTTTAGCAACGTGTCAGTTCTATTTAAAAGCCATTCGGAAAAATTTAAAGCCGTAAAATCAAGATTGATCCGTTGGTTCTGGTCTGTCAATTCAATAGTCGCCAGAAGTGAATTATTTTCCAGTGCCGTATTTAATTTGAGTATTGGAGTTGCAGGGATTTTTAGATCAGGAAGAAAGAACTCAAATTCTTTGAATTGAAGGGGAGTACTCTGTGCCTTTGTTGTCGATTTGATGTTTTTATCTTCTTGATATTTGGCTGTGACATCGATTTGATTTTGGGCTGTCTTTATACGAAAGTTTGACAGTTCAATCAACTCTTGATTTCGATTGACCTGAAACGTAAGTCGCTTTAGTTCCATGTTTGGCGAATCGGTTGCGAGGGAAAAATCGGTAAGTTTTAGGGTTTGTTGATCTTCTTCCCAAAGAAGTGTGAGTTTGGTGTTTAGATGTTGTATGCTTTGTGGAATAAGGGTGTTGACAGACTCAACTTTTACAATTCCTTCGGTTATTGAGAAAAGTGATAAATCAATTTTATAAGAATCACGAGTAGAAGATTTGGTATCTGCACCATTCGTTGTTGGCTTTATAATTCGCTGTATGTTCCAGATAGAATCATTTTCTTGTTTCAAATGCAAGTATGGGTGATCTATGTGAACCGAATCTATTTGCAGCTTTCTATATAATAAAGGCATCAAATTATAATGAGCATCAATTTCAGTAATGTAAATAAGGGTGTCTGTATTCTCTGTTAATAAAATATTTTTGAGTCTCAGATTTGTGAAAAAGTTGCCATCTATTTCTCCTATTGAAAAGTTCCCGTTTATACGAGCTGAAATTTGTTGTTCAGAAAGTTTAACCAGCTTTCCCTTAATCGGTTTGGTTTGAATGAGTATGCCTACAATTATTAGTAATAGGAGGAAAGTCAGCACGAGCCATCCCAAAAATTGTAAGCTATATTTAATTGCTTTTTGCATGTGTTTAACTAAAATGCTTGTCCTACACTAATAAAAAACTGAGGGTTTTTCTTTTCATCCCACAACGGTAACCCGGCATCAAAACGAATAGGTCCAATTGGCGTCTCAATCCGAAGTCCTAAGCCGGCCGCATAAGCCAATTCATTCATCTTATAAGTGAATGATTCTGTCCACACATTTCCCGCATCGAGAAATGTAACGCCACTTAATCGTCCAATTAGAGGATATCGTATTTCTACATTGCTTTCAAAAATACTTTTTCCGCCTGAGGGTGTGCCACTATCCCGTTTTGGGCCAAGTTCAGAGCGGCTCCATCCGCGAATAGAGTTGCTTCCCCCCGAATAAAACCGATCTTCCACCGGAATAAATTGACTGTTATCTGCTGAGCTAATCCCTCCGGCCATTATCCGGTAGGCAAATACTCCCTTTCCAAAAGGGTGGTATGTCTTAAAATCGCCCCATAAACGGGTGTAATTAAAGTCGCTACCAAATAAATGGCCATTCAATTTAAATCCGAGAGACAAGATTTTTCCCTTAGTTGGTGAAAATTTCGGAGATGAATTATTATAGACTGCACTAATTAGTATTCCCGATTTGTTATATAGGAATTTGTCGTCTTCCATGTCCTCAATTGCCGGGTCGCCTGCTTCAACTTGTTGTTTTACATTCTCAATGTAATAGGTAGCGGTGCTGTTTAGCCGATCATTAACCCGATAAGTTATTGGCAGGTTTATTCCAAAGGTGCGAATGTCATAGCCTGGCTCTGAGTTGCGGTTGATAAACGGATTAAGTGCAATCGTACTGTTCTTTCCGAAAAATTGAGGTTGTATCCATCGCAAACTTGCAGAGTAGGGCTCAAGTGCTGAATGTTTCAGATAGAGGTTAATTCGTTGTGCTCCACCTAAAAAACCACGATAATTTAAATCCATAAATGTGCGAAACTTATCTTCGGTTCCATATCCAACCCCAAATTGGGTACTCAACCTTGGTGCTTCTTCAATATATATATTTATAGGAATATGATTTGTTTTTGTGTCGATATCTGTTCCCGGAAGAACGGAGACTACTTTGAATAGTTGAAACTGGTACAAGTTTCTTCGTGTTTCATCTAGTAATGATTTGTTGTATAACCCATTTTTATTGTATTCAATTTGTTTCAGGATAAAGGATTCTGAGATATTCCTATTTCCGGAAATGGTCGTTTCTGCCAAATAGCAAACCGGACCCGGATTTACAGAATAGGTGATGCCAACAAGATATTGATCTGGGTTTAGGTTTAATTTATAGCTGACCTCAACGTATGCATAGCCTAAATTGCGAAAAGCATTTTCAATTATCTGAATGTCATTGGTCAGCGCTGCATCCCTAAACCGACTCCCATTAACTAATTCCAAATTTCGGAATACTTTACTTGTGAGGGAGTCCATATTGATTGGATCAGTTTCATCTATTAGATGAATTGCAATACTGTCGATAAGCACCGGATTTCCCTCTTCAATTTCAATGGAAAGTTTAAGTGTTTGTTTTTTGTCTTTAACCAAAAATGGATGAATGTTTGTTTTTACATATAAAAAACCTTCGCTTTGGTAAGTCCTTTTTAATAGTCCCAACTCCTGATCTATCAGTTCTTTATTATAAAGGAAAGGTTCTTTTTTTGTGAAAACTTTTTCGAGATAAGAAACTTCGGAGATTGCTATTTTTTCCAGTAAATAGTCTTTTGAAAGTGTTTTGTTCCCTTGGAAAGATACGCTGCGTACTTCATAGTTTTCCTGTGCTGTTGAGTTCCAAAAACAGGCAAGGCAGGTAACAAGTATGATTATAAAATGAAGGAATGGTTTCCCCATGGTTCTGTTTTTACCACCGACAATTTAATGCAATTTCAAATGCAAATACAAAAGAAGTGCAGTTAAACTAATATTGTTATTGATGTTATGAAGATAATGTTAAAACCTATTGATATACTGGACTAACACTTCTTTTTTGATTTTGCATGGCTGCTACCAAGAAAAATCATGGCACCAAGCAGAAAGCCAAAATTGTACCAGCCACCGGAGTTGGGGAAAGCATAGATTTCATAGTCTGTAAAAAGGCTGCCGATAAAGCTAAACAGGATGAGAAAACCGTGAAGAAGACCATGCCAAAAGCCGGGGGGATCTTGCAGGTTACTAACAGATTGGGTGGCACAACTGCCCATGAACAATAAAAGCAACAATAAGACCATCAATAATCGGATATCTTTTTTCATAGCATCAAATATTTAAATGAACATAAACGTAATTGCTTGTTTTTATCAAAGATAAATGATTATTGCTCAAATAATGAAGTGGAGGAGGAGGGGCTTATTTCTTTCTAAAAGGTTTTCCGACCACCAGAATTGCTCCTGCCAATACTATTGCAGCTCCAATGAGTGAGAATACTGAAAATCGCTCATTTTCAACCCAACTCACATTTAGCCAGGCAAGTATGCCCATTGTAATAAAGGTTATCATGGGGTTGAGAAGTACAATGATGCTAACTTTATTTGCTTCAGTATACCTTAACGCCATGGCTAACGAGGTGTAAGCGATAAACGTATTCAGCCCCAGAGAAATAATTAAAGCCCACCAAATCCAGCCTAGGTTTGCCAGAGAGGCAAAGTTGACAAATGGCAAATACAAGAGTGATGGAAAACCAAACAAAAACAGGTTCAATGAGGCAGGTGAGTATTTGGTTAGCATGCTTTTTTGGAGAATTGCATAAATGGCCCACGCCATGGCACTGGTGAATGTGAACATGACACCCAGATTATAGCGATCTTCAATACCGATCATTAGCTTTATTTGTTCTTGATAAAAAAGTACAAAGCCAATTCCTGCTAAAATAAAACCCCCAATCTGCCATTTGCGGATTTTTTCTTTGAAAAATATAAAGCCTGCCAAGGCAAGTGAAATAGTTCCCGATTGAATGATTAGTTGAGCATTGCTCGGACTCGTATAATGTACGCCCAACATAAAGCCCATATAGTTCCATGATAGCCCGAGTGCCGCAATTACTAAAAGGAGAGGTGGCTTAACCAGAATTTTTAGGCTTTGCGGATTGCGGTATGTTTGCCAGCTTGCCAGTATTGCAAAGGAAATGACAAACCGAAACCAAACGATAGTTTCCGGTTCAACCTTTTGAACGGCAACTTTTAGCATTATCGCCAAAAAACCAAAACAAATGGCTGTGATACCTGCGTATATTATACCTTTTAAATTATTGGACATTTCAAAAAATAAAGTGTGAAAAAACAATAAGCGGCTGACCTATTGTCAACCGCTTATTTATTATAACCTTAATCGGTATTTATTGTTTATCGGAGTTGAGCACCCAATTCTTTTTCAAAAGAGAATATTAACTTTTGCATAATTTTCTCAATTTGCTTTTCATTAAGCGTTTTTTCGTTGTCGCGCAAAATGAAACTTACAGCGTATGACTTTTTGCCTTCTGGCACTCCTTTCCCTTCGTACACGTCAAAAAGATCAACGTTCCTTAAGAGCTTGCGCTCTACTTTTTCAGCTAAATCTCTAATTTGTTTAAAACGAATATTCTTGTCAAGCAGCAAGGCTAAATCACGACGCACTTCCGGATATTTTGGAAGTTCAGTAAATAGTGTTTTATTATTCTTTTGCTCCAGAAATAGACTATCCATCAAGAGATCTGCATAGTATACCGGACTTTCAATTTCAAACTCTTTTTGGAGCTTAGTGCTAACTGTTCCAAATTCAACCAACTTGCGTCCATTCGAAGTGGAATAAATTAGGCCTTCAGAAAAAAGATCATTATTCGTGTCTTCTAACTTCAACTTTTCTGCGTTTAAGCCAAGTTTCCATAGTAGCTTTTCAACGTAAGTTTTTAGCTGAAAGAAGTTGCTTTTTGCCTGTGGAATTGCCCAGCTTTCTTGCTCTTTATTTCCGGAGATGAATAATGCCAGATGTTCTTCTTCTGAATAATTCTTTAGAGGATTATCTGAGAGTTCCTTCCCGGTTAAATGATAGCAGTTTCCAAATTCATATAAGCTGAGATCGCCATTTCTGCGGTTTGCGTTGTATGCAACAGCCTCTAAACCTCCAAAAAGCAGGCTTTGACGCATGCCATTCAGATCTGAGCTTAGTGGATTGAAAAGCTTAACCGTATTTTGGTCTGATATAGATTCTCTGTTTTCGTAATATGAGGCTTTCGTTAGTGAGTTTGACCATATTTCGTTGAACCCTTGTGCTGAAAGCATGTCGGCCATAAGGTTGCGAATCTTTACAGGATCAGGTTTGGCACTGTATTGTAACGATGCATTTACCTGAATTGGAATTTCAATATTGTTGTATCCATAAATGCGTAGAATATCTTCAATGACATCAACCTCGCGTTTTACATCAACACGATATGGAGGAATAGCCAAGGAGAGACCTTGGTCTGTTTCACTCTCGATTTTCATTTCAAGAGACTCTACAATTTTTTTGACGGATTCAACTCCCAAATCCTTCCCAATCAGGCGTGTTATATTGTCAAAGCTAACATCAACCTTAAAGTGGTTAACCGGAGTTGGGTAGATGTCGATAATATCAGATGTAACTTTCCCTCCAGCAACTTCCTGAATAAGTAGGGCGGCACGTTTCAACGTATAAATAACATTATTCGGATCAACACCTCTTTCAAATTGGAATGAGGCATCTGTATTTAATCCATGTCTGCGTGCTGTTTTTCTGATGTAAACAGGATCAAAACAAGCTGATTCCAGAAAGACGTTTTTCGTCGTTTCCTTAATTCCTGATTTAATACCACCAAATACACCTCCGATACACATCGGTTCCTTTTCGTTGCATATCATCAGATCGGTTTGGTGTAACTCACGCTCCTCGTTATCAAGTGTAATAAATTTGGTTCCGGCGGGCAACGTTTTTACAAATACCTTATTCCCAGTTATTTCATCAGCATCAAAAGCATGTAAGGGTTGCCCCGTTTCAAATAAAATGTAATTGGTTATATCAACGACATTATTAATTGGATTCAAACCAATCGCTTTCATCCTGTTTTTAAGCCATTCTGGTGATTCCTTAATTTCAATCCCACTTATTGTTAGTCCGCTATAACGGGCACAGGCCTCCGGATTTACTAACTCAATTGGAATATTCAGGGAGTTGTCATCAACTTTAAAATTATCGACAGATGGTTTTTTGTATCTAACATCCTGCGTTTGGTTAAGGTAGGCTGCCAAGTCACGAGCAACACCAAAGTGTGACGCTCCATCAATGCGGTTTGGGGTAATGTCAATTTCAATACAGAAATCAGATTCTACATTGAAATAAGAACTGGCAGGTGTGCCAACAACGGCATCTTCGGGTAAAATCATAATTCCATCATGACTGTTTCCCAACCCAATTTCGTCTTCGGCACAAATCATCCCCTCCGAAACTTCACCGCGGATTTTAGATTTTTTTATCATGAACTCTTTGTCATTGTCATAAAGAGTTGTCCCAACAGTAGCAACCACTACGCGTTGTCCTGCATCAACATTTGGTGCACCGCAAACAATCGGTAGAATTTCACCATTACCCACATCAACAGTCGTGATGCTGAGATGATCAGAATTGGGGTGTTTCATACATGTCAACACTTCTCCAATAACCAAACCGCGAAGTCCTCCTTTAATGCTTTCAACTTCTTCAACTCCACCAACTTCAAGACCTGTTTGAGTCAGAATTTCTGCTAGTTCGTTAGGTTGAAGGTCAAAGTCAATATAATCTTTTAACCACTTATAGGAAATGTTCATAATTGTTATGCTTTTTGCTGAATTTCAGAGACCGACAAAAGTAAACATTTTTTACGCTGAGGCAAAGCAGGAATAAAGGAATAATTGAGCTGTCTTTAAAGTCTAAGATGAGACATCCTGAATTTATTTTAGAATCTCAATATTTTAGTAGAATTGAATACGACTCATCGTCGGGGGGATGAGATTCCTAGAAATAAGAACGGGTAATTTGTACAGTCTAAAATTCTATATTGACGTTAACTCAAGACTTGCAGTGAATTCCTGTTCATCTTGAATTTGTGAATTAATTTTGTCGAGCTTAATGTTGAAATAGAATGTCGTTCCTTTATTTTCTTCCGATTGAAACCATATTTTACCACCAAGCATTTCTATCAAGGCTTTTGTAATGCATAGCCCAATCCCATTGCCTCGTTGAATTCGATGATTGTCAATTCTACTAAAACGGAGAAAGAGAAGGTCAAAATCTTTTTTTCTGATACCGATGCCCGTGTCCTTCACATAAAATTCAATCTTTGCAATACCATCAATCTTGTGTATCTCATTAATCCCAAATTCAATTACTCCTATGTCGGTATTTTTAATGGCATTTGTTATTAGGTTATCAAATATTTGGGTCAAACGATAAGGGTCTGATTTTAACTGCAGACTTTGATATTTTTTGGGAATTATTAGTTCTAATCTGATATTGTTTTTTTTGTGAGCTTTCCTATATTGCTCGGCTGATGCTAAACAATTTGTTAGAAGGTTGTGCATATTAATTTGAAGATGATCAATTTTTAATTGATTTGACTCAATTTTTGAGATGTCAAGAACATCACCTATAATACGCAGAAGCTGATTCCCTGATGTTTGAATCATTTCTGTGTATCTTTTGCGAGTAGGCGAATTTAAATCATCATCCGATAGTATCTCCGAAAATCCAAGAATACTATTTAGAGGCGTGCGAATTTCGTGGCTCATGTTTGCTAGAAATGCAGACTTTAATCGGTCACTTTCTTCTGCTTTTTCTTTTGCAAGCATGTATTTTTCACTTTCCTCTAAAATTCGTTGGCGATATTTCCCCATCATATATGAACCGAATATTGCAATAGTCCCTGAGGCAATCAGAATGAAATTATTTTCAATGAACCAGGCAAACTCTTTTGAGTGATATCCAAAGCTTAATAGGTTTTGTGAGAAAACAATAACAGAGTTATACAGCACTAGTGATACTAAAAACAAAACTGTTGTATCAATCATCCTAAATCGGAAAATAAACATAGCCCAAAATAAGGTGGTTACTAAGCCGGCATAATAGGCGAAGTAGCCCTGTTCTGAAGGTTTTGCAAGATATACCATGTAGACAATTCCAACCTGGGCACTCAGGGTAACAAGAAAAATCATAAGTCTTGCATATTTTTTGTAATGTCTGCTGTACGAAAACAAATAGGATAATATAATGCTGGGGGTAACCAGAATGAAGCGCAAATACCATACTTGTTTATATGTGTCTGGCAGCATAAAGGGATCAACAATTCCAAATAACCAGTAGAGAAGAGCCCCCATCAATATACCTATGCGGTATTCCTTGGGTTTTAATGCAAAAGCTTGCACCATTTTAGTTAGGTTTTATTTCTCCATTTCCAATGTTTAGAAAAATGATTGGAAATGGAAGATTCATAAATCGCAATTTTTGTATTTAAATATATCACTTTTTGGTCCTGATCTATCCCTGAAATGTTTTAAGACATTATATCTTTTTTGTACAGCAGGAGTGGGCTGTATCTGTTGCTAGAGAGCTATCTGTTCTAGTTGTTAGATTGTTGTAGTGTCTCTTAAATCGTATTTTAATCTGACGTTTGTTTGATGTCACATATGTAACTTGTTGTTTTTGGCTCTGAATAGACATTTTTGCAAAAAGTAAGGATGGCAATTATGAAAATGCCATCCTTACATAATAATTTGAGATTGGTTGGTCTTTAAGGTTTAAAATTGAATTTTAAGCCTTCTGCTAATTTTTGTGCCAATTCTTTATCCGCTTTATGGAAATGCATTAATTGTCTCTGTATTATTTCGTTTCGTTTTTTACCCTCAATGCCGCTCATTGCACCAACCAGATTGCTTATTGTGTTTGCTTGTTGCTGTTTGGTCATTACTTTACGGAATAAATCGCCAGGTTGCGTGTAATGGTCATCGTCATTTTCATTCCTGTCGAATGTGTCGGCAATATTTGAATCAAGCTTCATTGCTGGTTCTTTATAGCTTTTGTCAGCCTCAATGTTATCAAAACTATTTGGGAAGTAATTTGGGCTGTCATGTCCATTTCCGTCCACACTCATCATACCATCTCGCTGATGGTGGTGCATCGGACAAACCGGACGGTTTACAGGTATTTGTTCGTAATTTGCACCCAGTCTGTATCGGTGGGCATCCGGATAAGCTAAAATTCTTCCTTGTAACAGTTTGTCGGGCGAAAGACCAATACCGTCAACCACATGAGTTGGTGCAAACGCTGCCTGTTCTACATCAGCATGATAGTTTGCAGGAATTTCATTTAACTCCATTGTGCCAACATCAATAAGCGGATAATCGCTATGTGGCCATACTTTGGAAACATCGAAAGGATTCCATTTGAATTTTTTGGCTTGCTCATCAGTCATTACCTGAATTTTCAAGGCCCACTTTGGAAAATCCCCTTTGCTAATGGCATCCACTAAATCCCGTTGGGCGTAATCTGGGTCTTTGCCTTTTAATTCTTCAGCTTGAGGCCCATTCAGGGTTTTGTTCCCTTGCATGGTTTTAAAATGGAATTTCACCCAAGTCCGTTCATTCTTACCATCTATTAATGAGAAGGTGTGACTACCGTATCCATTCATTTTACGGTATCCATCCGGAGTTCCCCTATCACTAAATAAAATCATCACCTGATGAAGACTTTCCGGATTCAAACTCCAGAAATCCCACATCATGGTTGGGCTTTTTAGGTTGGTTTTTGGATCTCGCTTTTGGGTATGCACAAAGTCCGGGAATTTTTTAGGATCCTTTATAAAAAAAACCGGAGTGTTATTTCCTACTAAATCCCAGTTTCCTTCATCAGTGTAAAATTTAACGGCAAACCCACGTGGATCACGTTCTGTGTCGGCACTTCCTTTTTCACCTCCTACAGTGGAGAATCTGGCAAATAATCGACATTCGTTTCCAACTTTGCTAAATAAGCTGGCTTTAGTGTATTTCGAAATGTCATTAGTTACTGTAAATTTTCCAAATGCACCGGTTCCTTTCGCATGTACCACTCGCTCAGGAATTCGTTCTCTATTAAAATGAGCTAGCTTTTCATGTAGGTAATAATCTTGTAATAAAATTGGGCCTCTTTCCCCTACGGTCATACTATCTTCGTTTTCGTAATATGGCCTACCTGATGCGGTTGTTAACTTGTCTTTTTTACTCATTTTTCATTTGTTTTCAATTAGTACTTATGATTGTTTTCTGAATTATGAAATTCGAGATACTTGTGTTTATATTTTACTGTGTATTTGATAATTATTTTTAAAGAAACAGTTGCAAAACAAATAATATCGAAATCTCAAAAACTACATTTGAGTGATAAGAGTATTGATTACGTTAGTGAATGTGTCTCACTTTTCATTAACTATGCCTTTGACATAAATGAGTCATGCAAAAGGCTGATGTTATTTCCCGATATTCTGATTGAGAGCTATTAAAAGTAAAGCAATTTGTGATCAAAGTCAATGATTAATTTGATCGGCTAAGTGGCTTGTTATCTTTGATATATTGTATCTTTGATACGTGCAAAAAAATCATTGTTCAGATATAATGGGCTAACATTTATCAGCAAATTCAGTGTTCTTTTTCTTTATTTTTGGATCGATTAATTAGAAAAAATAGTGTAATTATGAAGAGTATAAATCCTTTTATTGTTTTGTTGCTGATTACTTTTACCGCGTGTAATTCAACAAATGAAACGACTACAGAAATGCAAAATCCTTTTTTCTCTGAATATGAAACTCCGTTTCAGGTACCACCTTTTGATCAAATAGAACTTGCACATTATTTGCCGGGCATTGAGGAAGGTATAAAACAGCATCAGCTAGAAATTGATGCGATAACTTCCAATCCTGATGCTCCAAGCTTTGAGAATACAATTCTGGCAATGGATGAATCTGGAGATTTACTACGTCGTGTAAATATTGTTTTTCAGAATTTAAATTCGGCAGAAACCAATGACGAGATGCAAGCGTTAGCTAGGAAAATTTCACCTATGGTAACAGAGCATGGAGATGAAGTGATGATGAATCCTGCTTTATTTGAACGTGTAAAAGCGATCTACAGCCAGCGAAATGACATGGGGCTAGATTATGAGCAAATGCGTGTTGTAGAAAAATATTATCAGGACTTTGAGAGAAACGGCGCCAATTTGCCGGACGACAAAAAAGAGCAGCTCAAAGCCATCAATAAGGAGCTTTCATCTTTAGATCTGAAGTTTGGAGAAAACTTATTGGCTGAAACGAATAAGAACTTCAAACTTATAATTGAGAATGAAGAGGATCTAAAAGGGTTGCCGGATGCCGTAATATCAGCAGCTTCTGAAGAAGCACTGAAAAATGAATTGGAAGGTAAATGGGTATTTACGTTGCAAAAACCGAGTATGATACCTTTTTTGCAATATGCCGAAAATAGGGCGTTACGCGAAAAGTTATACCGTGGTTATTTTATGCGTGGCGACAATGGAAATGAATATGATAACAATTCCATTTTATCGCAAATGGTTGAGTTACGCGAAGAAAAGGCCAAACTGCTAGGCTTTCAGAATCATGCTTCATACGTGATAGATATTAATATGGCAAAAACGCCAGAGACTGTTTATGAGTTTTTGGATAAACTATGGAAGCCAGCCTTGGAGGTTTCGAAGAAAGAACGCGCTGAAATGCAGTCTATTATTGATAAAGAAGGAGGTAACTTTAAGCTTGATTTGTGGGATTGGTGGTATTATGCCGAAAAGTTGCGCAAAGAAAAATATGATTTGGATGAAGCAGAAATCAAACCCTACTTTAGTCTTGAAAATACGCGTGATGGTATGTTTTATGTTGCTTCTCAGTTATATGGAATTCAATTTGAAATTTTGAAAGATATTCCTGTTTATCATTCTGAAGTTGAGGTTTGGGAAGTAAAAGAAAATGATGGCTCGCACATTGGTGTTTTATATATGGATTATCACCCAAGGGATGGCAAAGGTGCAGGAGCCTGGAATACAGAATTTAGAAGCCAAGCCTATGAGAATGGTGTAAAATCGGAATACCCTATAAGTTCTATTGTTTGTAATTTTACGCGTCCAAGTGGTGACATACCAGCTTTGTTGAACTTTGATGAGGTAACAACTTTGTTTCATGAGTTTGGTCATGCTTTGCACGGTTTATTTACCGATGGACCATACCGTCGTACGGCTGGAAATGTAGCACGTGATTTTGTAGAACTTCCCTCGCAGGTGATGGAGAATTGGGCATCTGAACCTGAAGTGATGAAAGTATATGCTAAGCACTATCAAACTGGGGAAATTATTCCAGATGAACTAGTTAATAAAATAGTAAACAGTGGCCATTTTAATCAGGGATTTGCTACAGTTGAGCTGTTGGCTGCTTCAATCTTGGATATGGATTGGCATACACTAGATTTTGGAGGGGACGTAGATGAATTTGAAAGTGCCTCAATGGAACGTATTGGTTTGATTGATGAAATAATACCACGTTATAAAAGCCCATATTTTGCCCATATTTTCTCGGGTGGATATTCTGCAGGTTACTACGTTTATATTTGGGCTGCAGTGCTTGATAGTGACGCGTTTAATGCTTTTAAGGAATCCGGAGACTTGTTTAACCCCGAGCTGGCAGCCAAATTCAGGACATTACTAGCTAAGTCAGGGTCTGATGAAGGAATGGTGATTTATCGCAATTTCAGGGGGCAGGAGCCATCGACTGAACCGTTGCTTGAAAAAAGGGGGCTGAACTAGCTATGTTCAGCTTGTATGATAGAAAGGCAAAAGGATTATGGGGAGTAATGTCTTCTAATGCTTTTGCCTTTTTTATTCTGCTAAAGCTGTTTTTATTGCTTTAAATAATATTTCCGGATCAATGGGTTTCCTGATAATCGAGGAGCACCCTTTAGGTAAAGTTTTACTTTTTTCATGAGATAAGGAGTGGGTTGAAATTGCAATAATCGGACAATCGGTAGTGTCGGTTATTTTGTTTGCTAGTTTAATTCCTTCGTCAACAGAGATTCTGAGGTCAAGCAAAATCAAATCAATTGATCCGTTTTTTGCCTGAATGGGAAATTCGTCATTCTCACATTGGATTTGAATAAGCTCTGCACCTGTCCCTTTAAAAAGATCACCCAGCAATAATGAGCCATTGGGGTCATCATCAATAATCAGTATCTTATATCCTGTGAAATCTGGAATTTTCTGTAAGCTTATTTCGTTGGGCGTATCTTTTCTTCGTATTTCAACAGGAAGAGTAAATGAAAATGTACTTCCTTCCCCGGGAACAGAATCAACAGAAAGGCTTCCTTTCAGAATTTTTGAAATCTTTTTTGATATCGCAAGACCTATCCCAACACCACCATATGTTCTGTGGTTTGATTCATCTCCTTGCCTGAAATAGTCAAAGATAAGTTCTTGCTTGTCGTCAGATATGCCTATGCCACTGTCTTTTATGTAGAATGTGATTTTCTCATGGGGGGCCATTCTTATGCCATATTCAATAACTCCTTCATTGGTGAATTTAATGGCATTTCTAAAAATATTAAGTAAGATTTGATTGATTTTGGTCTTGTCAGCAATAAAGGATTGATTAAGAAACTCCTGGGCGGGCATGAATTTTAGTGATATCATGTCCTGTTTATTTGATACGGTCAAAATATCTTCCAATAACGATTTATGATGGTTAAATAATTGAGCACCTTCAAAAACCTCATTTCTTATTCGTATGTCTGATTGATCGGCTAATGCAAGGCTTAAGATATCTTCAACAATCTGGAGCAGTTTTTTACCACTTTTGTAAATTTTGCCAGCGTAGTTCTGTGTTTGTTCTGTATTTGGTTTTTTATGGATTAATAAATCGCTAAACCCCAAAATGTGATGTAAGGGCGTGCGAAGCTCATGGTTCATTGTAGCCAGAAAAGCCGATTTCAAGCGATTACCTTCCTCTGCTTCTTCTTTTGCTTTAATAAGGAGTTCTTGACCCTGCTTTGCATGAACCGCGTTGGCGATTATGTTCCCAACTGCTTTTAGAAGGTGAATGTCTGCATCTTGCCAAAATTTTTCTTCCCAAACCGAATCAAAGCCCATAAAGCCGAGTAGCTTTTTTTTATAATGAATGGGAACAACTAATAAGGATATAATATTTTGTGACTGAAGGATTTCTTGCTCAGAAGATGCTTCAGGGGGCATGTTGTCTGTGTCTTGTATAAATATATGTTCTAAACGTTTTAGCTTCTTCATCCACCATGGGAAAATAGAAGAAGGAAGGTTTTGTAAATTGGTAATTTCAGGATTGATTCCCTCCGAACACCACTCATGGGTGTTGTCCAAATATTCATCGTTTTTACGCAACATGAAAACATAGCTACGGTCAATATTTGAGAATTCACCAATTTTTTCAAGGGTCCGGTTAATTACTTTGTCTATATCTTCTTGTAAGATACCTTCAAAATCTAAAGATATTCCCGTCACCAATTTTTCAATTTCATATCGGTAACTTAAGTTTTGTTTGGAATCAATCAGCTCGGTAATGTCAATTATGATTCCGGAAAGTGTTTTTGGAGATCCTTTTGGGGTGAATTCAACGATGCTACCATTACATTGAACATTTATCCAAGTTTTGTTTTTATGTTGTATATGGAATTCATGAATCAGCCGATCTATTTTGCCTGATTTACAGAGTTCTAATTTTGAGAAAAAACCTATGATCTCATCTGGATCCATAAATTTGTTCCAATCAACCTTTGAAATGGGGTTAATTTCCTCCTCCGAGTACCCTATCATTTCAGCAAAAGCCGCATTTACCAATATCTCATTATTTTCAAGGTTGTGATGCCAAATGCCAACTTTTGCCTTTTCTATGGCTTTCAATACTATGTTTTTATGGACAGGCTCCCTTTTCTGCATAATGGTACCCTTTCTTTGACTTTTGAAAAAGTCCCTTAAGTGGGACATATTGAAAAATGATTAATTCATATAAAAATTAAATTGATTTAAGATTCGATTAATTGAGTGTTATTACTGGATACGTATAAACACACAGAAACGGTTGCTTTATTTGTAAAACAATAATTTCTTGTGTGATTAAAACAATAAATTATAAAGGATTGTATTAGACTTTATTAGGAAGGATGAAGTACTCTAACGAATTAATTTTGAATACTAAGGCATTTAATCTAGTGGAATTTCTATAACGAAGGTTGATCCTTTTTTTGATTCTGAGGTAAATGATATTTTACCTCCTAACAAATCAATAATGCCCTTGCAGATGCTCAGTCCGATGCCAGCTCCTTCGTGAAAGACTTCTTCGTCTATTTGCCTAAAGCGCTCGAATACAATATCATGCTTATCTTTGGGTATTCCAATGCCTGTATCCTTAATATAAATCTCCGCATGTTTCTCATGTATTTTTAGTCCAACTTCAATAAAGCCTTCTTCTGTATATTTTATTCCATTGCTTATTAAGTTGTCTAATACCTGTTGAAGCCTGTTCTTATCGGTATGTATTCGTACTGGTTTTGTGTTGTCATTAAGTTTAGATATGAGGCTGACATTGGGTTTTGACTGCAACAGTTCGCTTTTCTGAAAGGTGTTTATGCTGTTGGACACAACCTCTAATAAATTGCATTCAGCCTTTTTTATCTTCATTTGTTTCGCATCAAGTTTTGAAATATCAATGATGTCGTTGATGATTTGGAGCAATCTATCACTTGAGGTATTGATGATGCTTGTATATTGTTTTTTGTCTTCTTGCGAAGGTTCAAAGTCGGTTAGCAGATTTGAAAAACCGACAATTGCATTTAGTGGGGTTCTTATTTCGTGGCTCATGTTGGCCAGAAAAATGGATTTTAATTTGTCACTTTCTTCTGCTTTTCGTTTGGCTTCAAGGAGTTGGTTATCAATTACTTTACGTTTGGTGATATCTTGTACCATAGCAAGGTAGTACGACTCAGTTGGGTATTCGAATAGTTGAATGTTAATTTCGACCGGATAAGTGCTGCCGTCAGCCCTTTTGTTCTTTGCTTCAAATGTAGCGGATGAGACAGTCTCATTTCTTTTTTCCCAAGATTCAAGTGTCTTTATTAACTTATCTTTTCCCTCGTCTGCAGTAATGTCCAGAGGAGTTAATTGTAGTGATTCTTCAAATGTGTATCCTAAGTTTTTTAAGGCTCCATGATTCAGGTATTTGAATTTAAATGTTTTTGCATCAGATAAGTAGATTTCATTTTGGCTGGCATCCAGAATGTTGGCGAGTTTAAGTTTTTCCTCTTCAGCAATTTTCTTTTCAGTTATGTTTTCTCCGATACTGGCTGTGCCGGTTATTCCCTTGTCTGAATCACGAAGGATGGCACTGTACCATGATATCGTTAGTAGATTTCCATCTTTGGTCAAAATTTGATCTTCAAGATGTGTTTGATGAAGCTCTCCTTTGATAATTCGATTAAAACCATTTCTGAAATATTCTTTTTGGGAAGGAGGAAGAAATAAGTCAAACCAGTTTTTCCCAATAACTTCTTCTCTTTTATAACCAGTAACCATTAATAGATGATCGTTGCAGAATGTAATGTTCCCATCCTTGTCTATTATTTGCGACAGTAGATTAACATCTTCAAGTAGCTCCGTGAATCTTCTTTCTGATTCTAGTAATTTTTCTTGTGCTTTTTGATTTTTCCAGTTTTGGAGTTGTTTGAGCATTAACATTCCGAGGAACATCGTTCCTGCCGGATATAAAAGCAGAGCAGGAATAATAATGTTTTTTAATGTTTCAAGCGTATGTCCTTGAGGAAGCAGTACGGTACTCACCAACATCATGAGATGAACAAGTACTCCCATTGAGAATAACTCAGCACGGTGTTTTTTTTCTTTCCAGTTAGGACGTACGTAACCCCATGCGATTCCTATTACACCGGAAAAAATAATCACAGTTACACCCATGTAAATTCCGCCTCCTCCAAGAAAAATTCGAAACAAACTTGTAATTAGGATGGCAATTAATGTGGGGATTGCGCCAAAAAAGAGTCCGGATACTGACAATAAAATGGATCTCGTATCAAATACAACGCCGGTAATATAAGTCCATGGAGTAAGCATCAATAGAATTCCAATTGCTCCGATAATTATTCCACTTATCGTTTTTCTTAAATAAGTTGTTGATTCCGTTTTAAGCCACGAATAGTCATAAATGAGTGTAAATGCCAGAAGAGTGGCTATGTTTTGAATCAAGCTTACAAGGATGGATTCTTTCATCTTTTACTACAACTTGGGATTATTCCTTTTCAATGGTGAAAATAGTGAAAAATTGAATACCAAGGCAGTCGATCAAAAACTCCACCGTATTCTTGAGAAAAGCAATTGTCCAATATCCCCAAATTCGCTATCTGTTTCACCGTAAAAAAGTTGTCCGGTTAACATGAGTTCAAGGTTGTCATGTAAAGAATAACCAAGTGAAGGACCAAAATATAGGGAGCCATCACTAGGGTTAATTATCCCTGAAAGACTGGAACTTAATAAGGGATTTATTGGGAAAGAAACTTGTCCAAATAGTGAATATTTTGCAAATGACAAGTATTTAGCTGACATGTCGGAATTAAACAGCAGGTTGCGTCCACCGGCTTTGCCTGTTTCTCCATGGCTATTATAAAGCAGTCCGGAGTGAATGTATAAGGAGTTTTGGAAAGTGTAATCGGCAGAAAAAGAGGCAGTAGTGGCTTTTTCAGATCCTGAATCACTATCTCTGGGAATGAAATGGGTTAACTCGCCTCGAAAACCGGCTCCCCAAATATCTCCGGCCCAACCTCCCCCAATTGTATAATCATAGCCTATCCATCCTCCCATTAGTTGGAAGTCGTAAGCCCATTTGGAAAAACGAAACAAACCAGCGAGTCCCATGCTCTTC
Source organism: Prolixibacteraceae bacterium (assembly GCA_963662675.2). Lineage (GTDB taxonomy): Bacteria > Bacteroidota > Bacteroidia > Bacteroidales > Prolixibacteraceae. The sequence continues at coordinate 1,423,381 of CAXXHP010000004.1, read as the reverse complement.
TCATTTTCACCAAGTTTATATATTAGCTCGGCTGAAGAGGTCAGTCCGGTATAGTATTGAATCTTGATTGCGTCGGTACCTGGACGTTCTTCGTAGTCAAAATCGAAATAGGAGAAGGAGTTAAAAACATCATTGGGATTCCAAACTAAATTAATGCCCCAGTTAATACGCTGGCGCCCAACTCTAACCTGCCAGTTCCCGTTGGACCAATCAACATACGCCCTGTCTATCATAGAGTGCATAAACCAACTGCCTCCATCTATAGGAATGAAGGAAAGGTCAAAATAGCCGTTGTCAGATCCTAAGGTATTTTGGTATTCAGGATAAGATGAGATAAGTGAACCCATTAGTATCCGGTTGCGCATTTCCACAACAGTCGTTATTTGATCGGAGGTATACCATTTAAAATTTAGCCTGTTGTGAATGGTGTTTGTTGTGAGTATGTTGTTATCAATTTCGGAAATGTCTTGTTTGGGATGATAAAGCATAAACAGATCTTTTACATAACCGTTTATGCTAACATTGCTTTCCTGAGCCATTGTGCTTACAGCAAGAAATATCAAGAAGGTGCTAAGTATTATTCTCATCCTATTTGCGTTTAAAAGTTGTTGCAAAATCCATTACACAAACATGATTGTAGTCAGGATGTCCTCTTTCTGCAACGCCAATAACTTTAAAGGTTTCATTTAGAATATTGATACGATGACTTCGGTTGGGTACGCCATCATCAATCAATAGATTTGCAACTACCTGAAAAGCCGTTGCACTACCGTAAGTGATATTCTCAGCCATATTTCCCGACCAGTCTCCAATTTTTTCGACTCTGTTTCTAGGAGTGCTTCCGTCTCTTCCAATATGTCCAAGTCCACCGTGTTTTTCCTGTTCATTTGCTAAAGTTATTGCGGCATCAGTTAGTCCGGATGAGGGAAAAAGAAGGGGTAATGCTTTGGTTTGACTAAGCAAACGGATGCATTCTTCCAGAGCCTCTTTCCCTTCCTGTGTAATAATTGGAATTTGTCCGGGGAATGTGAGCGTTTTTCCCTGATAGGCATCCAGCAAAGGAGACAAGGCTTCATCTGCATATCTTGAAGGATTGCTTCTCACTTTATTCAATTCGAAAATTACATCCTTTTCGACTTGCTCCAGATAATTGACATTTTTAGCCGTATTGAGAGTATCTGGCCATTGTTCTGCTTTTACAAGAAAAACAACAGATATCAATAGTGTAATAAGGATGAATTTGATTGAATTCATTTTTTAATCTTTTCTAATATCGCTTATTATTTTACCATCTTCTAAAGTAATTACCCGGCGTGCTTTATTGACAACACGTTGGTCGTGAGTGCTAAAGATGAACGTGGTGCTTTCTTTACGGTTCAATTCTTCCATGATGTCGAGCAGGTTCTCCGTTGATTTGGAATCGAGATTTGCAGTGGGTTCATCGGCGAGCACAAAACGGGGTTTTGAGGCCAAAGCTCTGGCTACAGCAACACGCTGTTGTTGTCCGCCTGAAAGCTTTGAGGGGCGACTGTTTTCTCGTCCCTTCAATCCTACAGTTTCCAGAAGTTCCATGGTTCGGGTTTCCCTTTCTTGTTTTGGTCGACCTTGCAGATGCATCACAAATTCAACATTCTCCTTTGCTGTAAGAACGGGTATGAGGTTATACGATTGAAAAACAAACCCAATGTTTCTCATTCTGAAATCAATTAATTGGGAAGGTTTTAAAGTTCCCATATCTGTGCTATTAATGTGGATATATCCGGAGGAAGGCTGATCGAGTCCACCAAGCATGTTGAGCAATGTCGTTTTTCCGGAACCCGATGGACCGACAATTGCAGTAAACTCACCTTCTTCAATTTGCAGATCAACTCCATTAACTGCGTGAACCTCAATTTCAGAATCTTTATAGGTTTTATACAAGTCTTTTATTTCGATGATTTTCATAACTATTGAGTTGAGCGGTTTTTACAATTTTATTCAGTCCGGATGGCCTCTGCCGGGTTATATTTTAAAGCCTTTCTGGCAGGATACACGGATGCGATAACCCCCGTCACAATAACCATTAATACAATAATGGCGATCATGGATGTTTCTATGGATGGGTAAACATGGGATGAATAGCCAAAATCTTCCAGCCCCTCAGCATAGATGGATAAGTTAATACCTCGGTTTTTAAACGCAACGGTTGTTGCTACCCCTAGTATAATGCCAATAAGACCACCGGTTAAGGTGAGTAGGATTGTCTCCAGCATGAGCATGGTAAAAATCCGAAGTTTACCCATGCCAATAGCCATTAACATACCGATCTCTTTTACCCGTTCCATTACGACCATCAACATAGTGTTGACAATGCCAAACCCTAGTGCCAGTAAAATAATCACAATAATGATGATTGTATAGAGGTTTCCCATTTCATTCAGATAGCCAAGTTCCGGAACCAGCTCTTTCCAATTGAGAACTTCCAACCCCGCAAGCTGACTTCGTATTTCCACTGTTTCTGTTTCTATTAAATCGGGATCTTTCAAGTGAATGATTATTTCATGCGCCACACCATCTTTCAAAACGCCCAATTGTGCAAGGTCATCATATTTTACAAACACGTTGGCTGATTCAAAAATGCCGTTTGACGTGTCGAAGATGCCACATACCCGAAAGGCTCCACTGGTGATATCTCCGTTTAAATCCTGTAGGGTGATAATAATCTTTGAACGCAGTCTTACATTTAATTCCTCGGCAAGCTTTTGTCCAATAATTATTGGGTTTTTGCTGACGCTCTCAAAATAATCTCCTTCAGAAATGAAATCGGTCAAATTGGTTACTTGCTTTTCTTTTTCAGGAATGATTCCCATAATTTTTACGCCCATTCCGGTTTCGGCAGAGGCTACCATTGACTGGATCGTTACTCGCGGGCTTACTCCGTCAATGTTTGGATGGGTTGCCAGTTCGTTTGCCAGCTCTATTCCGTTGGGAATACTTTTTGAAATGTCATAATTCTCGCGATATTCCGGATGATGCACCTGGATGTGTGAAACCTCAGTGCCAACTCCGGCTTCCAGTCGTTGGTTCATCCAACCTTGTGTGAAGGTGGTCGTAAATACACCTGCGAACATTCCAATGGTAATGGCGGTGATGATGACACCTGAGCGGATTGGGTTTCGCCAAATATTTCGCCATGCTACTGCTGCAATCATATCTTATTTATTAGGAGTGTAAGGCTGGGATTAATTTAAATCGCTTTGCTGAAATAATCGGATAAATGGCGATTACCAGCGTGATAATAAAGACCGTGAGTGCTTGCTGCCAAAAGACAGAAGGGGTCAGTGAGAAAAACATATAAGGTTCAAAGCCGTATTCCTCCATAAGCTGAGCGGCTTGTCCAGTTAGCGGTATGGGGTATTTTGCTTGTATTGAAAGCAATGGAATGCTAATGGCTAACCCAGCTATGGATCCTATCATGCCGATTAGGATTGTTTCGTACATCAGAATATACGATAGTTTGAAACGTTGCATGCCGATGGCAACCATCACGCCAAATTCGCGTTTTCGTTCAGCAATCATCATCATAATTGTGCCCAGTATGCCAAACCCGATAACCAGATAAAGTATGGCTTTCATAATAATTCCGCCAGCTCGGTCACTCTCAATTTGTTGTACCATTTCGGGTGACATTTCTTCCCAGCTCATAACAGAGAAGGGCGAAGAAATGCTACTTTTTAATTCTTTCAAAACATGTGGCAGATCGTCCAGATCTTTTACATTGACAACCAGAGATGTTAGTCGGTCGTAAGCTGAATAATAATCCTGACAGTTGCTAAGTTCCATGTAAACAACAATTTTGTTAATCTCCGGGGAAACATGTTTGATGATGCCCCTGATCGGATATTTAGCAGCAGCACTAACGCCGTGGTATCCTTGGCTGATCATCACCAGCGTGTCGCTAATTCCTAGTTTAAGATAATCGGCAAGCCCTTGCCCAATTAGTATTCCTTGATCGTCTTCAGTTAGGTAATTCCCTTCCACCACATTGTCAGCCAACGATGTAAGCTGGTTTTCTTCTGCCGGAGAAATACCCGTAACCATAATTACCTTGGTGAGTTCGTCTGATGAGGCTAACGCGAATGATTCAAGTCGTGGTATCACAAAATCAACATCCTTATTTTCCAATAGTTGTTCTTCAAGGGCTTTATCCTGTTCAAATGTGTTGTTTATGGTCTGGTTGTCCCAAAAATCTTCGTGGTGAACCTGCATGTAGCCGGAATAATATTTCACCACCATATCAACCATTTTTTCATAGGACCCTTCTTGCATGGAGGTCATATAGGCAGAAAATAAAACGCCAAAGAAAATCGATGCGACTGTAATCAGCGTTCGGCGTTTGTTACGCCAAAGATTTCGCCAGGCTATTTTTAAGTTTGTAGTCATGCCTTTTAATGGATTTTAATTTAAAATGGCTTATCGAATTTTTTTAATATTCTGGATTGAAAAAAAGTTTTCATCAATATCAACATCAAAATCAATTTCCTCAAAAATCATAACGGTTTTTTGTCCGGGTTTATCCTCAGGAATCATTTCCATGCGAGTAGGGATAATACGATCATCCATCCTTTTAATGTCTGTTAGGATCTCGGTATTAATCAGGAAGTCGTCTTCATCGTAAAACTCAGCTTTTAACCACAGCAACTCATCCTTGCTAATCCACATGAGTATTTTCCCCCAAACAACGGCAGCATCTTCATTTGGAATGAGCTCAATTTTATAACAAGGGTAATCTTCAATGATATCTTCGCCTAGTAAGCTGTGTTCGTAATCTTTGACCAGTGATGATTCTTGCACAAGGTCATCGTTCGTAAAATCAGATCCCATCCACGACTGCATCATCATGGAGGGGGGGATTTTGATCATTCTTTCGATGCTGGGAACCCAGTTCCACATTTCATTTTTCCTTTTCAGGAATACTTGCCCTTTTTCTTTGGCCGGTGCAATAATGTAAATGATGGAGTAATCATTCCCCAAAGTCCAGTTCTTCATAGAAATGGTACGCGACCATCCGGGGCGTTCAATGGTCATGGAAAGGGTTCCAATGCTTGATGTGCCCCGAAATTTCTCATCAGCCTGCCGTACAATCTCTTTGATGTCTTGGGCTCCGGCAAAGCCACATAGGTAAAGGAAAGCTATAAACAGGATACTTTTTTTCATCTTATTACTATTTAATAACGAATCAATTTTAAGCATGACTGGATTGTATCTTCTTCCACGTCGTCAATAGGGAACATGTCAGGGGCATTTACGATTAATAAAGTTGCTCCTTTTATTAATGATGAAATAGCAAATAAATCTCTGTCAGGATCAGGACTGCCTTGCTCTATGATATAATCATGTAGCATTTTTGCGATTTTTTGTCCTTTTTCGGCATATTGTGTTGAGTACGATTCGAGTATTTGAGGCTGGAACATTAGTGCATAATAAAGTTTCCAGAAAGTTCGGTTCTCTGCAGATGATCTTAAACTAAATCGGATAAAGGAAACGAATTCTACAATTGTTAATCTGCCATCTTTTTTAAAGTCAAAATTTGAATATATATTTTCAAATGCCCATTTCATGATCTCTGACAGAATTTCATTTTTACTTTCGAAATAGTTGTATACAAGCCCTTTTGAAATTCCGGCTTTTTTCGTGATTTGACTAATGGATGTAGCATGAAAGCCTTGCTCTGCAAAGAGTTTAAGCGATGTTTCCATAATCAGAGTCCTTTTTTCTGATCGGATCTGTTCTAATTGTTCTAAACTTTTTGGCATCTCTTTTGACTGAACGTTTGGTCAAAGTTAAAATATAGAAAAGAGAAAAACAAAAATTAAAGTGTTAATGTTTTCAAAATGACCAATCGGTCAATATTGGGTGGAGTATTTATAATGTCTTGTGGTGCTGTGAGATGTTTTTGTTGTGCTTGGCTTTTGGGAAATGCTATATGACTTTGAAGAAACCATTTTTTATGGCATAAATAATTAGGTGTGCCGTATTTTTTGAGTGCGTTTTTTGAAGCAGGTTTTCCCGATGTTTGTCAACTGTGCGTTTACTTATTTCCAGTTGATTTGCAATCTCAATATTTGAAAAACCATTACAGATAAATCCCAGTATTTCAGTTTCGCGGTCTGTCAGTTCAACATGAGGTGGATTTGTATTGATGTGGTTCATTTTATTGAGCATGGATTGTAGTATTTCAAGGCTGAAATAATTTTTCCCTGCATGTACATCTTTAATCGCTTTCGTAACTTCAGCAAACTTTGAATTCTTTAGCAAAAAACCGCTTGCCCCCGCTTCGATCATGCTAGAATAGTAGTTTTCATCAGAGTACATGGATAAGGCGATTATTTTAATATTGGGACAAACCTGTATTGCTTCTGTGGCTGCCGTGATGCCATTCTTTTCAGGCATTTCAATATCTAGTAAGGCCACATCTGCATGGTGTGTTTTTAGCTCATTAATAAATTGAGTGCCATTTTCAGCCTCATATATTTCTCCTATAAAATCCAGATTGGATAGCAAAAAACGTATCCCTTCCCGAAATAGGGAATGATCATCAACTAGAAATATATTTATCTTTTTCATGAATTTAATGTTTCACATTCTAATTGTACTTGTTTATTTTATTGGAATATGAATGTCTATTGAAAATCCTTTCCCGGGGGCTGTGCTCAAATGTAAAAAACCATCTAAAGCCTTTATCCTAGACTGAATATTGTCAAGTCCCATGCCTGAATAATCTTCTCTTTTCGTTGTTTTTTTCGCATCAAAACCTTTACCATTGTCTTCATAGTTGAGCTGTATTTGTCCGCTTTCTTCCCTAAGTTTTATTGTTATTTTTTTTGGGCTGCCATGCTTTATGCTGTTAGTAAGTAATTCCGAAATAATACGGTATATGCTGATTTCTATTTTGTTTGAGAAACGCTTGCCTGCAATTTTAGAAGAGTAGGTAAGTTTTGTTCCGCTATCGCATAACCTCTGGTTAGCAACGGTTCTAATTGTTTCTGTGAGTCCATAATTTGTGAGCAAATGCGGACTTAAGTCATTTGATATTTCCTTGAGGGAGAGGATTGATTCATCGGTGGCAATGCCAGATCGTTCTATGATTTTTCGTGTTCTCGGATTAAGGTCCTCCATCTCAACAGCACTCATTGACATTTTAATGGTTGAAAGTATCGGCCCTAGTCCATCGTGCAGGTCACGCGCTAGATTCTTCCTAGCCTTTTCTTCTCCCTCAATAAAGGCCGAAAGGACTTTCGATTCGTTTTCTTTCCGTAATTGATCTATTTGTTCCTGTAAATTAAAAATGCGACGGATAAAAAGTGTACCGGTAAACATAAGGACTGAGATGAGGATGCCAAGCCAAATGTTAATGTCTTCTTGTGAGAATAGTTGATATTGCCAGAAAATAGAAGAGAAATCATAAAGACGCCTGACAGCCATTAGTACAAAGCTAGCCGAAATTAGAATCCAAGAGATGTTAAATCGTGTCTTTCGTATTAGGCCAACAGCTATGCTTGCTGCTCCGATTTGAATGAGCATAGATATTAATAGTGCAATCTTTAATAACATTTTGGTTTTGTATTTTATGGTAAATCTAATGATTTTATAATGAATAAGATATCCTGCAAATGCTGATTTTGTTGATTGTTCATGCTTACATGTTTAGCACTATATGTGGTCATATGTTTGTTTATTTTATATATGTTTGTCATAACCATAACGATATTTAATAGCAAAGTGCTAAGTATACTATCGTAACTGAAATAATAACGGTAGTGGAGGTACGATAATGGTGAAGGAGGCGTTATTAAAATGTGGGATATTTTTTCAACCCGATAGATTGGCGGTTTAGAACATTCGGCTATCTTTGCTGCCGCTCGTTTTGGTATCGCAAAATGGTCGTTTGGTATCCGATAATGGTCGTTTGGTAATTCTTGGCATGAGGAAGGAAAGGTGTGGAAACCTTTAAATTGAGATTGAGGTAATGGTAGTTGACTGTGTGGGTCAGGAGGCGAAGCTGTGTCAGCCCAACCCAAAAAAGGATTAAATGCAGATCGTTTTAGATGGTGCTTTGTTTATGTTTTAAAGTCCGAAGAAATAAGACTAGAGTTGTTAAGTTTAAAAATGATTGTTGTGTGAGTTTCTCTTGCTGAAAAGGTTTGTTTTATAGAGTCTTATTAATGAGCAATTTGTAGAAAACACGATTGCATAATAAAATCGTGTATCGCTTTTATATAAATGGAATTTCAATAATAAAAATAACAAGAGATGTTTTCTGTTTCCTGAAATCAGGATGTTCAGAGAGCATTTTTTTTATGATATAGTCATGATCGCTCCAATTTCTAAACAACCATATTTGTGGTATGCGGTGTATACCAAATCACGAGCTGAAAAGAAAGTTCATTCAGCATTGGTTGATCGTGGAATTGAGTGTTATTTGCCTTTGGTAAAAGTCCGTAAGCAGTGGAGCGATCGAGTTAAAATGATTGAGGAACCCTTACTGCGTGGGTATATTTTTGTGCGTGTAAGCAATAAGGAAATTTATAATGCACTGGGAGTGCCCGGAGCGATCAGGTATGTTAGTTTTGAAGGAAAGCCGGCTGTAATACCTGACGTGCAAATTAACGATTTGAAGGCTTTCATGCAGTGTCCCCAATGTGATATTGAGATAACTACAGACCATATAAAACGAGGGGACATTGTGCAAATTACCACTGGTCCATTGGCAGGTGTAAGTGGCGAGGTTGTCGAAATCAAGGGAAGTAAGCGTATTTTACTTCGATTTGGTAGCTTGGGGTACTGCATTCATGCACAACTCGAAACAAATGAAATTGAAGTTGTTGAAAAAGCAGCAGGCAATAATCTATAATTTATTTTAAATTTGTTGGAATTGGGGTTTAAACCTGTGTTTCGATGATTGACTTAACTAAATGTGAAAAAGCTATTATGAGGCATTTTATATATTCCGTTACTCTTCTTGTTTTAATATTCTTTCAGATTCAGCATGTTCAGGCACAAATTGTTCCAACAAATGTAAATGTTGAAGAACTGACAGATGATCAGATTGTACGAATTCAGAATGAGATTAGCTCGCGTGGTTTAACAATTGATCAGGCAGCTGAGCTGGCAAAGGCCCAAGGCGCAACACAATCACAAATTAATGAACTCAAGGCCCGCCTCAAGGAAGTGCAATCTGGAAAGAAAACAACAGCGAACACTTCCGTTACCGGTGAATTACTTGGAGAAGAACTTCTTAGTGATACCCTATCTGTAAAAGCGGAGATTGAAGTAAGTGAAAAAAATAAGCAGATCTTTGGCTACAACCTGTTTAATGCCGAAAATCTAACCTTTGAACCATCTGTAAATATTCCGGTACCTGCCGATTATGTCATTGGGATTAGTGATGAAATGACAATCAATATTTGGGGAGCAAGTCAGCAAACCTACAATTTAGAGGTAGATGTAAATGGAAACATCCAAATTCCTGACTTGGGGCCGGTGCATATTGCCGGTAAAGATTTTAAAGAAGCGGAGACTCTGATCAATAAACGATTGATTGCTATTTACAGTGGTATGGGGGGCAGCAACCCAAATACATTTGCCGATATCAGTATTAGCCAGTTAAGGTCAATAAAAGTAAATGTAATTGGTGAAGTGAATGCTCCGGGATCCTACACGATTCCTGCTACAGCATCGGTTTTTAATGCCTTGTACCTTTCCGGGGGGCCTAATGAAAATGGTTCATTTCGAAATATTAAGGTGATTCGACAAAATAAGGAAGTTGCCCGTGTCGATGTGTACGATTTTTTGTTGAATGCCAATATGGAAAGTAATATTGCTTTGCGCGATCAGGATATCATTTTTATACCGGCCTATACCAAAAGAGTAGCAGCAACCGGTGAGTTCAAGCGAGAAGGGTATTACGAATTGGTAGAGAATGAAACCATGAGTAATTTGTTGAATTATGTGGGTGGATTTTCAGATGTAGCCTATCAAGAATTACTCTCGATTACTCGGGTTACCGGTAAAGAGCTTAAGGTTGTTGACGTAAAAGGCAGTGAATTTGTGAACTTCCTTCCTTTAAATGGAGATTCAATTGTTGCCGGTAAAATAATAGATCGCTATGAAAACCGGGTAAGTATACAAGGAGCTGTTTTTCGTCCCGGCACCTATGCACTTAACCCGGAGATGCACCTTTCGGAGTTAATTGCAAAGGCCGAGGGAGTCACTGAAAATGTTTATAGCGACAGGGGAGTGCTTGTCCGTTTGGGAGAAGACCTAAGCCCAATGACTATTTCTTTTAATGTTTCAGATGTTATTGCCGGGGAAAACGACTTCCTCTTGCAACGTGAAGATCAGGTGATTATCCGCGATATTTTTAGTATGCGGGAGCAACGCTATGTTCGGGTTTATGGTCAAGTGCAGAACCCTGGCGAATATGAGTATAAAGATAAGATGAGCCTAAAAGACATGATATTTATGTCGGGGGGGCTTACCGAAGCTGCCAGCGAATCTTATATTGAAATTTCCCGCAGGCACGATTATGAAACGTCATCTCAGATAACAGATGATATGGTTCAGCTCTATCAGTTTAATGTTAGTCGCAATCTGGCTATTGATGAAGAGGACTCTTCTTTTGAGTTAAAACCATATGATTATATCTATGTCAGAAGGGCGCCTTCATATTATGAGCAACGCACGGTAAATGTAAAGGGAGAAGTTCTTTTTCCGGGAGAATACAGCATTAGTAGTAAAAATGAACGGATTTCAGATCTTATAGAAAGGGCTGGGGGATTAACACCATATGCCTATGCCAAGGGGGCAATTTTAAATCGGGAAGTTGATAATTCGGAAATAATAAAGCAGTCGCTGGAATTAATTGGCGACAGCTTGTTAGACAAGTCAGAAGAACAACTAGACAATAGCAAACTCGAACTTCGTTTGGCAGATATCCTTGATAATCCGGGTTCCATTTATGATTATATTTTAAAGGAAGGTGATGAAATAACAATTCCTGAAGAAATGCAGGAAATAAAGGTTTCGGGTGAAGTGCTAAATCCAATTGGGTTGGCATATCAACCCGGACGTTCAATGAAATATTATATTGAAAGGGCCGGTGGCTTTAGTTCTGATGCAAAGAAAGGAAAGGTATACGTCATCTATAGTGATGGTACAGCCCGCGTGACCAAGTCAGGTTTAGGACGTAGATATCCAAAGCCGGAACCGGGATGTCAGATTATTATTCCTTCAAAACCGGAACGTGAAAATGGCGAATCAACAACGCGATGGCTTTCCATTGCCAGTGCGTTTTCATCTTTGGCTGTGGCCATTGCAGCTGTGTTGAGGTGATAAGGTGGTTTTGTAAGTCAGTTGTCAGTTTCCATCATTGCGAGGATGTTTCAATTTGCCGTCATTGCGAGGAGGAACGACGAAGCAATCTGTGTCAATCTGGCGTCCTTGCGAGGAAGGAGGAACGACCGCGGCAATCTGTATTAATATTTGGTTGTCGGTTATCAGGTTGTATATTGGTCTTTTGTATAAATAAAGAATACGATCTATAGTGAAAAGTTATTTGGATTTAGACGTGTATCAGTCCGCATTTGATTTGGCAATCAAGGTACATCGGATGACAATAGATCTTCCAAGAACAGAGCAATATGAGCTTGGAAGCCAGATACGACGGTCAGCTCAAAGTATTCGGGCAAACATCGCTGAAGGCTATGGACGACGAAAATACAAACAGGATTTCATCCGTTTCCTAATTTTTGCTGAGGCATCATTGCTGGAAACAGAATCGCACTTGCAGATGATTAATAAATTATATACAACAGAAACTTCTACACGTTTAATTGACGAATATTCACAACTTGGAAAACAATTAAATTCTTTTATTTCATATGTAAATAAATCATGGTCAACCGATAACCGACAACCGATAACTGATAACCGACAACCGATAACCGACAACTGATAACCGACAACTGACAACCGATAACTGACAACCGATAACTGATAACCGACAACCGATACCCCATGACAAACAAAATAGAAATACCCCAGGTTCCAATACCCGACAACGATGAAATAGATCTCGTTGCTCTGGCTAAAACGCTTTGGAACGGACGTCGTACCATTATAAAATACACGGTAATTTGCGCTGTATTGGGATTGGTTTTTGCTCTTATTACGCCAAAGGAATATACCAGCTCTACAGTTATGGTGCCTCAAACTTCCGGGACTTCCTCCAGCATGGGAGGCCTGTCTTCTTTGGCCTCATTAGCAGGTGTTAATCTAAGTTCGCTTGGTGGCTCCGAGACATTATCAACTGATGTGTATCCTCAGATTATTAGCTCTGTTCCTTTTCAACTCGAATTGATGAATACCAAATTTCAGTTTCAGGAACTTGATCAGCCGGTCACTCTGTTTGATTACTACACTGAATATGCGAAAGCCGGAGTGCTTGCCAGTGTCAAAAAATATACCATTGGATTGCCCCGGGTTATACTGAAAGCACTTAAGCCGACAACCGACAACCGACAACCGATAACTGACAACCGACAACTGACAACCGATAGTAAATTTTTGTCCCTTACCGAGGAGCAAGAGGAAATCCGTAAACAGTTAAGTGAAAATATCGCACTTGAAATTAATGACAACGAAGGCTACCTGAGTCTTAGTGCCACTTTTCATGAAGCTGCTCTTTCGGCTCAGATTACCCAAAAAGCATTGGAGATGCTACAGGACTACGTGACCCGTTATAAATTAGAAAAAGCATCCGATCAGTTTGATTTTATTCAGGAACGCTATACCGAAACAAAACAAGAATTTGAAACGATTCAGGAAACGCTGGCTCGTTTTCGCGATCGCAATAGAAATATGTCAACAGCTCTTGCTCAAACCGAAGAAGAACGCTTGCAGAGTGAATACGATATTGCCTTTTCCGTATATTCCGAATTGGCCTCACAACTCGAGCTGGCTCGCATTCAAGTGAAGGAAGATACCCCCATTCTCACGGTGATTGAACCCGTGACTGTTCCGATTGAGAAATCAAGCCCCAACCGCCCCCTAATTTTATTTATGGGGTTTTTCCTTGGTGCGCTCCTTGGTGTGGGTGTTGTGTTTGGAAAAGGGTTTTTGGCTGACATGAAAACACAATGGAGCAAAAGTTAGTGCCGTCATCGCTTGCTTGCCCCGTCATTGCTTTCAAGTCTCGTCATTGCGAGTGTCGCAAAGCAATCTGCCAGCCAGTTCCCGTCATTGCGAATGAAATGAAGCAATCTCTGTCAGTGAAGTGACCAATACTTACCCTATAGTATACGAGCAATTACTAAGATGAATGGAACACTGATGTCCAATTTTTTGTTATTTTGCAATAAAATACAGAAATCCAGTTATGCGCTTAACCCCGGAAATCCGAAACTTTTTCAAACAATCAATTGATGAGTGTATGCCAGATGCATCGGTTTACCTGTTTGGCTCAAGAACAGATGATCATGCTAAAGGAGGGGATATTGATCTGATGATTTTGACGAAAAAGCCTGCAGACAATAAGATTATGCGTAAAATTAGGCTCGAATTCTATAAAAAATTTGGATGGCAAAAGGTTGACATGGTTAATTTTACCTATTCTGAGCAATCTTCTTTTCGTGAATTGATAATGGATAATTGCATACTACTATGAATAAAGATAAAGTGAATAAGCTAATCAATTTGCTTCAATCCGAGTGGGACTTGTTACAGGCATCGGTTCAAACCTTGCAATTATCAGTTCATAAATGTCGGACAATTGGAGAGAAAGAAACCTATACGTTTGAAGAATTAGAATCATTTGACTCGCTTACTTCAAAATTTAATCGATCATCCGACATCTTTACACAAAAGGTCTTGCGTTCTGTATGGATGCTTTTGCATGAACCTTTTGATCCCTTTATTGACATGATGAATAAGGGTGAAAAAATGGAGTTGTTAAAATCGGCTGATCAAATGATCGAAATTAGGGACTTGCGAAATCAGGTTGCACATGAATATGTTCCCGATGCTGTAAGCGCATTAGTTCCCGAGGTAATTGAAATGTCGTATGTGTTATTTGAAAATATTCAGTATTGCCATGTATTTCTAAAATTGCGCAATTGGGTAAAAGATTAATAGGATATGACTGAATAACAGTGATTTTCGTCATTGCAATCTGTTTCAGATTCCGTCATCGCTCGCTTACCCCGTCATTGCGGTCAAGTCTCGTCTTTGCGAGCGCAGCGAAGCAATCTGTATCCAAAACGTAAATCAAAAACAGATTGCCACGTCGTTCCTCCTCGCAATGACGTAATCGACAACCGATAACCATTTAAAACAGATTGCCGCGTTCCTATCGTCACTCTCAATGACGTAACCGACAACCGGCAACCGATAACCAAATACCCAACACCCATGACACAAACTCTCTATCCCCTCCGCTTTCATCCTATCTTAAAGGAACGGATTTGGGGCGGACAAAAACTACAAACGGTTTTAAATAAGGATTTGAACGGCTGTACGCTTTGTGGCGAGAGCTGGGAGATTTCCGGATTAGAGGGTGATATCTCTATCGTGAGCAACGGGTCACTTGCAGGGAAAAGCTTGACCGAGTTGTTGGAAATATATGGTGAAGGAGTAGTCGGCAAAAAAGTTTACACGCATTTTGGCAATCAGTTTCCTTTACTCATTAAGTTTCTGGATGCAGCTGAAGACCTATCGGTACAGGTACATCCAAATGATGAATTGGCTGTAAAACGACACAATTGTTGGGGAAAAACCGAAATGTGGTATGTATTGCAAACCGATGAAGGCGCACAAATAACAGCTGGTTTTCGTGAGAAGATGAGCCGGGAAACCTACTTGGAAAAGCTTGAAAATAAAAGTCTGATGGAAGCATTGCATACGGTAGTAACCAAGCCCGGCGATGTGTTTTACATTCCATCGGGCAGGGTGCATTCCATTGGCAAAGGGGTTTTATTGGCGGAAATTCAACAAACATCAGATATAACTTACCGCATATTCGATTACAACCGGAAGGATAAGAATGGAAACACGAGAGAACTACATACTGACTTTGCACTTAATGCCATTAATTTTAGTGCTAAAAAGGGGCAAAAACAAATTGAACAACCCGAGTTAAACAAGAGCAATAAACTGTTAGAGTGCGATTATTTCACCTCCAATTTGCTAGCGTTAGACAGTGTTGTTGATAAAAATATATCGGAATTAGATTCATTTGTTATTTATATTTGTGTGGAAGGCATTGTAGAGCTGGCTTATTTGGGAGCAAAGGAGGTATTAACAAAAGGTGACACAATTTTAATTCCAGCATCGTTGAGCTGTTATACACTAAAGCCTCAAACAGAACTGGTGAAATTATTAGAAGTGTATGTGTGACCTGTTATTGCTCGCCAGCAACGTCATTCCTCACGAACACCGTCATTGCGAGCGCAGCGAAGCAATCTGCCTGCTAGTCTCGTCATTGCGAACATAGCGAAGCAATCTGTGTCAATGATGACGAATCAATAGAAATGAACAAGATGAAAATAGCATTTATAACAGCATCCGATCCTTTAGATAAACGTTCTTGGTCAGGCATTTACTACAGAATGTTAGAAGCACTCAAGTATCAGTTTGAGGAAGTGGCGCCGTTAGGTCCAATCAGGCTGCCGATAATTGAGTTTGTGCTTAAAGGATTTCAATTTTTATTTTCGAAGATAACTGGGAAGAAATACAACAGGAGCCATTCAATTGTTTTGAGTAAGGCGTATGCTTTTGTGTTGACCCGAAGATTAAAAAATAGAAATTTTGATGCCATATTTGCGCCAACATCATCAACACTTATAGCATATCTAAAAACAGATATTCCGATATATTATTTTTCTGATGCGACGGTAAATGCAATGATCGGATATTATGAGAACTTTTCGAATTGGAGTAAATGTTCCATTAATGAATCAAACTTAATTGAAAAAAGGGCGATTATGAATTCGAAAGCTTCTGTTTTCGCTTCCGACTGGGCTGCTAATAGTGCAAAAATATTTTATGGTGCAATCCCAGAAAAGGTGCATGTTATTAAGATGGGGGCAAATATTGATGGAGTTCCTAACGAAATAAAATTAGAACAGAAGCTAAGCCAGAAATCATGCAATCTATTGTTTTTAGGAGTTGATTGGAAACGTAAGGGGGGAGATATTGCTTTCGAGGCATTTGAATTGTTGATCAATGAAGGTTTCGATGCAAGTCTTGTGGTTTGTGGCTGTGTGCCACCAATAGAGCATCCTAAAATGAAAGTATATCCATTTCTGAATAAAAACATGGCGGCTGATTATGCCATTTTTACACAGTTGCTAGATGAGGCTCATTTTCTTTTTCTCCCGACTCGAGCTGAGTGTGCGGGAATTGTATTTTGCGAAGCAGCGGCTAATGGCATTCCCTCTGTTACTACTGATACCGGAGGAGTAAGTTCTTATGTAGAAAATAATGTAACCGGGTTTGTTCTTCCATTTTCGGCTTCTGCTATCGAATATGCAGAGGTAATAAAAACGACTTTTCGAGATAAAAATTTCTATAAAAGAATAGCTGAACAAGCAAGAAAAAGGTATTTTGAGGAACTGAACTGGGATGTGTGGGCAAAGCAGATGAAAAGCATTATTTCTAAAAATTAAACATTGAACAAACATATTTCCAATATAAAAGAAAAAGCAACCTGTTAGCAAACATGGCTATTGCCTAACACCGTCATTGCAAGCGCAGTGAAGCAATCTGTCAGCTAGTCTCGTCATTGCGAACGCAGTGAAGCAATCTGTGTCGAAGATGAGCGTTTGTCAAAAACAGATTGCCGCGTTCCTACCGTCACTCGCAATGACGTGAAATGGAAACGTCTTTGATCACTAATATCGTCATTGCGAGCGTAGCGAAGCAATCTGTTTCAATAACAAAATAAACACTAAACAGAACAACTTGAACAAGCATATTTCCAATATAAAAGAAAAGGCAGGAAGGCACAAAACGCTCATCCAGAACTTTTCTTACCTCTCGGCGTTGCAGATCTTTAATATGTTGCTGCCGCTTATTACGTACCCTTATCTAATAAGGATTCTTGGGGCAGAGGTATATGGATTAGTTATATATTCACAGGCTATCGCTACGTATTTTTGTATTTTAATTGACTTCGGTTTTAGGTTATCGGCAACTAAAGAAATTTCAATTTATCGACATGATAGGAATAAACTATCTGAGATCGTATCCTCGGTGTATACAATAAAACTCATTCTATGGCTGCTCTCAATTGGCATCTTATTTGGGATTGTCAATTTGATCCCAAGCTTTAGAGATGAGAAACTGCTCTTTCTGTTTTCTTTTGCAATTTGTTTTAATGAATTACTATTCCCACAATGGTATTTTCAAGGAGTAGAAAGAATGAAATATATTACAATTATCAATTTAATTGCTCGTCTTATCTTTCTCGCTCTCATTTTTATCGTTGTTAAAGATAGAGCAGACTACTTGTATGTTCCTTTATTAAACGGTGTCGGTGCATTTATAGGAGGAGTGATTGGGGTATTTATACTATTTTTAAAAGATCAAATAAGATTCAGATTTCAACCATTGAGTAATTTGTTTTGGTACATTAAGCAGAGTTTGCCGTTGTTTGGTTCAAATGCTATCATCTCAATAAAAGATCGATTTAATATTATTTTCATTGGAGCTTTTCTTGGAATGAAAGAAGTTGCGATATACGACTTAGCTGTGAAAATAATGAGTTTGTTCATGCAACCCATTGATATTATAAATACGGCTATTTATCCAAAGATGGCAAGAGAAAAAGATATGAAATTTTTAATAAGAGCTACAAAATTTTCTTTTGTTTTCATTCTTGTTCTGGTGTTCGTAATTCAATTATTTATACCAAGTATTATTGAATTTTTAGGTAAGGGTTTAGAGAATGCTGTTACGCCAACTCGATTATTGTTGATATCTCCGTTAATAATGGTTTGGAGTTTAGCTATTGGGCGTAATTGTTTAATTGTTTTTGGGGAATTAAGAGTATTTACGTTGGGGATGCTATATACGAGCTTGGTTTACTTAGTACTAATAGGGGGAGCAGTTGTGTTTGGTTTCTCAAATTATCTATTGACTTTTATTATTATTACAATATTAGTCTATCTTTTTGAATTAATTTATAGAGTATTAGTGGCAAAAAACATATGCAACAATGATGTTAATCTTACGAATGATTAAAAACAATTTGCTACAAAAGATTGTGCCAGATTATTTCTTCATAAGAAGAAGATATAAAAAAGTACACGGGAAGAAGCTAAATTTGAAAAATCCAACAGCTTTTACGGAGAAAATTCAATGGTTAAAACTTTATGACCGAAGTGCTTTATTAACTAAATGTGCAGATAAAATTGAAGTGCGAGAATATGTGAAAACTAAGATAGGAAAAGAGTATTTAATCCCTTTGCTGTATTCATCAAGGAATCCGGAAACGATTCCCTATAGCCAATTGCCATCAAGATATATAATAAAGACAAATCATGGGAGTGGAACAAATATTATTGTCATTAATAATGAAATCGAGATAGATAATACAAAATATGATTTTGATAAAGAATTAATAAGCAAAGTGTTAATTCAATGGATGAGTACCAATATGTATTATAATACTAGGGAGTGGGAATATAAAAATATAATACCTCACTTTCTTATTGAAGAATTGATAAAAGATGAAACAAATAACGATATCTTAAATGACTATAAAATATATTGTTTTAATGGACAACCAGTCTATATACAAACTATTTTTGATAGGCAAACATCGGTTAAGGAAACATGGTATGATATAAATTGGAAACTATTAGATTTGCATTATTTCTCAGATAGGAAAAAGATTATTGAGAAGCCTGAAAACTTAGATGAGATGATCAATGTCGCAAAAAAATTAGCCAAGGATTTCATTTATGTTAGGGTCGATCTATACTCAGTAAAAAACAAACTTTTCTTTGGCGAACTTACTTTTCATCCATTTGGTGGACTAATGAAATTTCACCCGGAAGAATGGGATTATATATTAGGTGGTCACTTAAAACTGCCTATAGACAAATGAAAAGAACCATATACACCTGCCTTACCGGCAATTATGATGTGCTTGAAGAGCCTCTTTGTGTTAAGGCAGGCTGGGACTATATTTGCTTTTCAAATGATTTGATACAACGAGATAAATCTATTTGGCAAATCAGACAAATACCATACGGTTCAACCAATAATGTAATTCTTTCACGTTATCCTAAACTTAATCCGCATCTGGTTTTAGCAGACTATGATATGAGTGTGTATGTTGATTCGAACATTCAGATTAACAGCGATTATATATACAAAAAGGCAGATGAATTATTTTCAGAAAATACCCTGATATCAGCAATAAAGCATCCTTTAAGAGATTGCATCTATGATGAAGCAGTAGAATTGATCAGAACCGGAGTTGGAAAAAAGAAAGATATTTTAAGGAATGTTACGTTTCTAAAAAAGCATGGTTTTCCGCAAAAATATGGTTTGTTTGAGAACAATGTAGTTTACAGGAACCATAACCACTCCACTATTAAGAACCTATCTGATGAATGGTGGGCTTTATTCTTAAAATTTGCAAAACGAGATCAGCTAAGCCTTAGTTACCTTCTTTGGAAGAATAAAATTGAATGTGTCGACTTTTTACCGCAAGGATTTAGTGCTTGGAATCATCCGGGGTTTATTTACCACAATCATAATCCAAAACTTATGGCTAGAATTAAGCGACGGTTAAGAGTTTATTTAAACAAGTTTTTGTAAAAATGAGTGAGAAATCGGTAGCCATCGTTATTTTAAACTACAATAATGCTGATGAAATTATTCAGTATATCAAACAATTGGACAAACAAAAAAATGTTTTTCTTCAGTTTGTCGTTGTTGATAATTGTTCACCTGATCAGTCGTTTGAAAAGTTAGAGAAGTATTATTCGGGGGTAGGAAACGTACATGTATTAAAAACGGAAAAGAATGGAGGGTATGGATATGGTAACAATTGGGGGATTAGGTACACAAAAGATCTTGACTGTGATCACATAGTCATATCGAATAGTGATATTGTTATTGAAGACGATTGTCTCATCCATAAGTTAATCGAATCATACAATAAGGCTTCTGATATTGCATTTGCATCTCCCTTTATGTTACTCAATGGCGAGAAAGCATATTTACCAGCTTGGAAACTCCCAAATGTCTTGTATGATTTGCTTTCTTGTGACTATGTTCTTCGCCGCTTTGCTGCTCGATTACTTAAATATACGATTCCTAAAAATAGAACTGAGTTTGAGGTTGATTGCCTTCCGGGGAGCTTCTTTATAGGTAAGAAAAATGTTTTTTTTGATGGACTTTTTTTTGATGAGCATACATTTCTGTATGGAGAAGAAAATATTCTTGCATATAAAGTCAAGACTAAAGGGTTAAAAAATTATTTGTTCCTAAATTTGGAATTCAACCATCTTGACTCGGGTACGATTTCGAATAATTATAAAAAGTTTGAGATGTTTGATATTTTATTTGAGAGCAAAAAGATTTACTATAAGCGGTATTCAAAAAAGAGATATATGTTGCCCATACTTTCAATAGGGAAAAGATGGATTAAAACAGAGATAAAGATTGTTTTAGGAATACAAAAAATGCTCTCTGGGCGAAACTAAGAATTGAACTTTCTCTGCATGACGCAGCTTAATAAAATACGTGAAATATATATATGGATCATTCTGGTCTCTATGTCTACTGCCTTTAGTTTTGCAATTGGCGCTAGAGATATGAATTTGTTGCTCGTTGGCGTAATGGCAATTATTTCAGTGTTTTTGTTTCTTCAGTTTCCATATCTGAAGAAATCAGAAGTGTGGATGTATCTCTTATTCTTGACCATACTAATTTGTGGGATAAGGCATTTTGAGACGTTTCGAATAACGACAGTTCTGTATTCTCTGATGTTTATGCTGACCTTTTTATATTATTTCAGATTAATATATAATGGGGTATTACAAGCTAACACCTATCTGAAGATTATAAAAACATTAATCGTTGCTTATTTTATTACCCTTTTTATTCAGCAAATAAGCATATTGGCGGGCTTTTCATATGTGTTTAATCAAATTCACACATGGGATAGTGATTTAAAGCTCAATGCTCTGTCGCCAGAACCCTCTCAGACATCAAGGATTTTATTATTGCTTATGTATTCGTACCTGAGCATTAAAGAATTAAGGTTAAACCGAAATTATAATTTGGCAAAAGATGCAAGACATGACAGATTAATTTGGTTTTTGTTTCTGTATGTTATGTTAACAATGGGAAGTGGAACTGCATTTCTGTTCTTGCCAATATTATTGTATCGTTACATTAAGCTGAGACAGATTGTCTTTTTTTTGCCAATTGTCGTAATCATTGTGCTAATCTTAATTTCATTAGATTTAACAGTGGTTAATAGGGTTGTAGCGTTTAGTAAAGCCGTTGTTACATTGGATGCAACCGAAATTTTACGTGCCGATCATAGTGCGTCTTTTCGAATTGTTCCGACTATTTTATATCTACAGATGTTTGATATTACAAGCATGAATACATGGTTTGGGCATGGAATTGATTACGATGTTTTTTTATTTCCAACAATCATCCCTGGATTACCTGAAGGCCAAGGAACAGGGGGAATATTCCCTACATTTTTGATGAATTATGGGTTAATATCCGGGGTGGTTCTATTTTTCATGATCAATAAATTCTGTTTTAAAAAAATCTGGAGTTTTGACACCTTCTTTTGGCTATTTATGATTGGCCCAGAGCCTTTCAATACCCAACTGTTTGGATTATCCATCCTCCTTTGGGGGACAAATAAATATTTTTTAAACAGATCATTAGAAGTGGAAAATCCCGAGAATAAATTTGTATTGAATTAGTCTACATGTCCCGAATAATAAAACTTTTTGTTGATGCTCATATATTTGACGGTTTTCCTCAAGGAACTGTGACATTTTTGTCGGGTTTATATTCTGAATTGATTAAGGATTCGAGGTTTCAATTATATGTAGGTTCAAATGATAAAGCTGTTACCGAAAGATTTTTGGGAAGTACAAACTTTATTCATATAAACTATCATACTCATTCAAAATTGAAACGATTACTATATGTAATACCCAAAGTCTTAAAAGAAAATAAAATCGATTTTGCCCATTTTCAGTATATTTCACCTGTATCAAAACCGTGTAAATACATCGTTACTATTCATGATTTGTTATTTCTTGATTTCCCGAAAAGTTTTCCTTTGACGTACCGCATTAAGAACGCGTTGCTCTTTTATTTTTCGGCAAAAAAGGCGGATTTAATTACAACAGTATCCGAGTATTCTCGAAATGCAATTCATCGACATTTCAATATTAAAATGTCACAGATTGCCATTACTCCAAATGCGGTTATGAAAAAAACTGAATTGGCCGAACCCGTTTCTAATTTGCAGAATAAAAAATTTATTCTCTTTGTTAGTCGAATTGAACCTCGAAAGAATCAGGCTCTTTTGATAAAAGCATGGAAAAATTTAGGCTTGTGTGAACAAGGAATCGACTTGGTCTTGGTCGGTTCTATGGGGATTGATGATAATGAGTTTCAGTGTCAAATAGAAGGGCTATCAGTGTTTGAGAATGATCATTTTCATTGGCTGTCGGGAGTGTCAGAAAAAAAACTGATTTGGCTATATCAGAACTGTACTTTGTTTGTGTTTCCATCTTCTGCCGAGGGGTTTGGTATTCCTCCTTTAGAGGCAGCTTTGTATGGTGCAAAGGTGATCTGCTCAAACACGACTGCAATGAATGAATTCGGTTTTTTCGGAACGTTTCAATTTGATCCGAACAATTTGGACGAATTTCAGCAGGCATTGACTAATGGATTAGAAGATGATTTTAATCACGAACAAGTAATTACCGCGATAACGAGAAAGTACAATTGGGGAAAAGTGGCTTCTAATTTTGGAAATTTGATTTATAACAATTGGAAATGAGAATTGGTATTATTGGAACACGTGGCATTCCAAACCATTACGGCGGATTTGAACAATTTGCCGAATATCTTTCGCAGGGCTTGGTTGCAAAAGGACATTCGGTAACTGTTTATAACTCACATAAGCATCTGTACCAAAAAGCTGAATGGAATGGTGTAACAATTCGTCATTGTTATGATCCTGAGCATAAAATGGGAACAGTTGGCCAATTTGTTTATGATTTTAATTGCATCAGGGATACCCGAAAAAGAGATTTTGATATTATTCTGCAATTGGGCTACACAAGTAGTTCGGTTTGGGGATGGTTATTGCCAAGAAAGAAAAGTGTTGTGACAACCAATATGGATGGACTGGAATGGAAACGGACAAAGTACCCGAAACCTGTTCAACGATTTTTACAGTATGCAGAGAAGCTAGGGGTAAAATATAGTGATCATTTAATTTCCGATTCAATAGGGATACAACAATATATTTTAAATAAGTATAAAAAGCATTCCGTTTTTATTCCTTATGGTGCAGATTTATTTTCGATGCCCGATCAGGATCTATTAAATCAATATGGCCTTTTGCCCAATGGGTATAATATGCTTATTGCTCGCTTGGAACCGGAAAACAGCGTTGAAGTTATTTTGGATGGCGTGGCTATGTCAGACAATAAGCTTCCCTTTTTGGTAATAGGTAATCGTCAGACTAAATTTGGTGCTTATTTGAAATCTAAATTTGAGAATCATCCACGTATCCAATTTTTAGGGAGCATTTATGATATCAATGTGCTTAATAATCTTCGATATTTTTCAAATCTGTATTTCCATGGTCATACGGTTGGAGGTACCAACCCATCTTTATTAGAGGCGATGGCTTCAAGTGCGTTAATTTGCGCGCATGAAAACGTATTTAATCAATCAATTTTGAGTGATGATGCGTTTTATTTTCAAACGAAAGAGCATGTTTCAGAATTGATTTGTCAGCGGGAAAAGACTGATAATTTAAATAAGATAGAATCTAATTGTAAAAAGGTTGAGGCACTGTATTGTTGGCCTGTTATCATTGATCAGTATATGGATCACTTTGAAGGAATAATAAAGAAAGCACAAGTTTGATTTTGATGCAGATTGCTTCACTGCGTTCGCAATGACGATAACTCGAGACGTCATTACGAGGAGGCACGACGAAGCAATCTGTTTCTTCTCACCACGACCCGTCATTGCGAGAGACCGAAGGGAGCGCGGCAATCTCTTTATTTAGAACAGATTACTTTCCCCGCAGCATTTTGACCACCATGTTGTTTTGTAATTGTGTAGTTTCAATTTGGAGTTACAGCCTGAAAGGTTAGTTTAATTCAGCCCAACGGCAACGCCTTGGGTATTGAAATGTCTGATTTGGAAATGCGGGCTGAAGGCCCAGGTAAGTTGCCCTTTCAGGGCGTAGTTGTCATTATTGAAAAGATCACCCAACGCGGCACGTTGTTTTGCATTGGGCTAAAATAAGCTGGGCTTTCAGCCCGGGAATTATGATTGGCTTATAAATGGAATGGCGGTCGTAATGAACAAACAGATTACTTAACACTTACAATTGCGAGTGACCGAATGGAGCGCGGCAATCTCTTTGTTTAAAACAGATTACTTTCCCCGCAGCATTTTGACCACCATGTTGTTTTGTAATTGTGTAGTTTCAATTTGTAGTACAGCCTGAAAGGCTAGTTAAATTCAGCCCAACGGCAACGCCTTGGGCATTGAAATGTCTGATTTGGGAATGCGGGCTGAAGGTCCAGGTAAGTTGCCCTTTCAGGGCGTAGTTGTCATTATTGAAAAGATCACCCAACGCGGCACGTTGTTTTGCATTGGGCTAAAATAAGCTGGGCTTTCAGCCCGGAAAGAATGATTGGCTCATAAATGCTATGGCGGTGCATAATAAACAACAGATTGCGTCGTCGTTCCTCCTTGTAATGACGAAAACCTGTCAGCGTCCGTAGATCCTGTCAGCGTTTGTAGAAAGTTAAAAGCAACCACCTCCCCCTTTGGGTACTCCTCCTGTCCAGGAGGAGAAAGGTTAACTGTTTCATTGATACAGATTGCTTCACTCATCACACCTGTTCAATAAAATACAACATAAAGCAACCCTTCTAAGGTATTTAACATCTTGACAGTAGTCGTTTGTGTGGACATACTTTGGAGGATTGTGAACATTTCCCTCAATATTGAAGTTTTTAAATCAGCCAAAACAATTTGAATGTTACGATTTTTAAGATATTTCTTGGTTCTCTTTTTTGTTTTGCCCCTTGTCTTTAGATCCAATGCGCAGTCGTTGAAACTGCAAGGATATGTAGAGTCAAGTGTTTTTCTGTCTAACAACAGCGTGGCGCCCATGTGGCTTTGGGCAAATAATTATGGGCTTACAAGCAATAATCTTTCGTTGGACAATAGCCTGATTAGTTCTTTGTACCTGCCGGTTGATTTAAACGAAAACCTTTATTTGGAAGCTGGGCTTGAGGGAGTTGTGCGAACGGATGTTGAAAATAGTTTTATCAATCAGATGTACTTGAAACTGAAGTATAGGAAATTGACTCTTCGACTTGGAAAAGAAGCATTCTCTTTGGGGCAGTATAATGAGGAGTTATCATCCGGATCGATGTTTTTGAGCGGTAATTCTCGTCCATTTCCACGGATTGGAGCCGGCTTTTATGAATATACACAGGTTCCTTTTATTCAAGGGATACTCCAATTTAAGGGGGCTGCCCAGGTTGGTGTATTAAATGGGAACCGGGGTGAACAAGCGACGAAAAAACCTTATATCCATGAGAAATTTTTCTATTTAAAAACAGCCGGTAAAAACTTAAATGTGTGGATAGGTATGAATCACTCTGTGCTTATGGGGGGAACAAGAGCTAATGGTGAAAAGATTCCGATTGACTTTTGGGCTTCGTTTTGGGGAAAAGGATCAGCAAAATTCAAAGATTCCTATGCTGGAGAATATACGAATGCTGCAGGCGCTCATTTTGGCTTGTTTGACTTCGGTTGGGACTGGGATATTAAGGATTGGCATATTGATATGTACTACCAAAAACCAATTGCTGATAGGTCGGGCATGCGGGGTATTTTTAATTGGGAACATGATAAGATTCTGGGTGTTAATTTGGCCTCTAATCAAAAAAGAATCGTAAATCAGGTTTTGCTTGAATATATTAAAACGGATTATCAAAGTGGTGTAGGAACACCGGATTATGCTGTTAATGGCTCTTATCTTGATCCCAAAAAAGTGACAGATTATGAGGGTTTCATATATGATAACTTCGGAGTTGTTGCCGATAATGTGACTTGGGATGAATTTCTGGGATACTTGACTGAATATCTGAACATGGGTTATGAGACAGGCGGCAGAGACAATTATTATAACAACGGGCTCTATTATAAAGGGAATAATTCATTTGGATATGCATTGGGCTCTCCTCTCATGTTAACACAGGATTTTACCGGTTACATTAATAATATTGGCGATTTACCTTACGATAGGTATTTTATTAGCAACAGATTGCTTGCTTTTCATCTGGGGATAGGGGGCTGGTTAACAACCCAGCTTAATTATCGTTTTTTGGGAACGTGGACACAGAATTATGGAACTTATACCGGATTGTATGGTGGTTTCTATAGCTGGAATGAGCAAGATGATTATTTTTTCAAAGGGGGCAAGCTGCAAAATTATTTGTTGTTTGAGTTGAACTATGAACTTATCAATTCTCCATTGAGTTTTTCTGCTGCACTCGGGCGTGACCGTGGAGATCTTTATCGTTCTACAGCAGTTCGTTTTACGGCACGATGGAAAATATAGACTATTGAGGGGCAGTACATTATAAAGAATAGTACCTTAGGGATAATTGCGGCAGCGTGGTTGAAAAGGCTTAATTTTATATACATGGGGATTGTTTTTGTTAGGGGGATCTTGACAAAAGTATGGGCATAAAAAAAGGAATTGGATCTGAAAATATGAGAATAATGATTATCAATAAGAGATATATGAATGTGCCTCTCTTCATAAGGAGGATTTTTGCATTAGGCGTTTTATGCTTTGTGGGTATATTATCCTTGATGCCTTCTCAACTTATTCCTCCGGTAGATGGTTTTTTTCAGATGGATAAATTGGTGCATGGATTGATGTATTTTTTTGTCGTGATATCGGTATTGTCGGCGTTTAATTATTCAAAATTGAATAATAAGTGGCTATTCGTGTTTTCTGGTTGTTTATCTTATGGTATGATGATGGAAGTGTTGCAGTATATTTTACCTATTGGAAGGCACTTCTCTTGGTTTGACATGCTCGCGAATACAATAGGATGCATTGTGGGTGCATACGTTCATGTAAATTATTTTGCAATAAAAAAGGAGTTGTAAATGAGAGGATTCTATACTTCAATTTTAAATGCGACCATAGAAGTAATTATTAAATGCTTTATTTATAAACATTATGATTATTTTCGTAAATATTAATTAATAACACAACACAAAGGGCGAGAATATATGCTGAAGGAAAGAGAAAATGCAATTGCAAGAATAAGTTTGATCATTCAGATCAGTCTTACTGTATTGTTGTTTTTGGTTGTGTGTAAATTGTTCAATAATCAGGAGCAGCTTCACATAATTGGGACGGCGCAATGTATTATTTACTCCATATTAATTATTCCTGTGTGGGGCTTGTTAATTGGTTATAGTGGTTTGGATAAAATGAGTCGTGATCAGCGTTATCGATATTTATTCTTTCGCTATATAAATCTGGTTTCAGCAGGAACTTTATTTTTGTATATCGTTTCTCTAATTGCAGGTTCCTTGCAGGTTTATTTTAAACTTCTCCTGTTGTTTGCCTGTGCCGATTTTTTAGTGTTATTTCTCTATAAAGCTTTATTCTTTTCTGTCATGAGGTTCTTTAGACGAAGAGGGTACAATACCAGGCAGGTTATCGTTTATGCGGATAATAAGTCGCAAAATTGCATCAATAACTTACTTGAAACTGTTGATTGGGGTTATAAAATACGCGGGGTTATTACATCTAGTGAAGAGATAAGGGAAGACTTTGGAGGACGGGTTAAGATTTTATCTCCGGATATAAGCCTTGATAAGGTGTTGGATCGTAGTATTGTTGATGAGGTTTATTACTGCAAGGGATTATTGGATAAGGATGAGATTGCCAAATTGATAGATGTTTGTGCTGAGGTTGGCGTTTTATTTAAGTTGAAGACGAGTCCATGGATTATTGGTCAACTAGATGCAGGAGTAGAAGTTCCTGATAATGCTCCCTTAATGGAATTTGGCAAGATGCCTGGAAGTTATGCGGCATTAAAAATGAAGCGTTTCTTTGATGTGTTGTTTTCACTCCTTGCTATTATCATAATGTCTCCTCTGTTTTTTGTTATTGCCTTATTGATTAAGCTCGATGATGGTGGCCCTATTTTTTTTAAGCAGGAGAGGGTTGGTTTAAATGGAAGAAGATTTAAGCTTTTAAAATTTAGGACTATGATTGTAAATGCAGAGTCTTTGCAAAAACAATTGATGGACAAGAATGAACAGACTGGGCCTGTTTTTAAGATAAAAAGAGATCCGCGAATTACTAAGGTTGGAAAGTTTATGCGTAAAACTTCGCTTGATGAGTTTCCCCAATTTTTTAATGTTATATCCGGAGATATGTCAGTTGTTGGTCCTAGACCACCAATTCCTGCCGAGGTTAAGCAATATGAGAGATGGCAAAGCCGTCGTTTAAGTATGAAGCCTGGCATCACCTGCATATGGCAAGTGTCTGGGCGAAATACTGTCGATTTTGAAGAATGGATGAAGATGGATCTGAAATATATTGACAACTGGTCTTTGAAATTGGATTTTCTCCTCATTCTAAAAACAGTTAAAGTCATTATTCTTGGTGAAGGTCAATAAAGCGCAGTCGTTTCTAGTCTTTTTTAAGAACAAAGAATAAGTATTGGTATTCGTTCTATTTTCAATGTCTCTTTGAAAATCTGATAATAATATAAAAGGAGCTGTCCAAAGAGTAAACAAATCATTGGGAAACGTCATCCCGAATTTATTTCGGGATCTGTTTCTTAGTTGATTGAGATCCTGAAGCAAGTTCAGGATGACTCGTGTCTTATACTTTTTGGACAGCTCTTTTTTTTGAAGAAAAGAGTTAGATGTAACTATAAGCTTTTCTTGGCAAGATAGAAGTCCATCATCTCATAATTTGATTTTTCACGTTCTTCCATTTCAGCAACGGTTTTTGGTGGTGGTACAATTACTTTTTCACCGGGAACCCAATTTAGAGGCAAAGCAACTTTGTGCTTGTCTGCTGTTTGCAATGCTGTTAGGGAGCGAACAATTTCATCCATGTTTCTTCCAACATTCAACGGGTAGTACATAATCAATCTGACTTTACCGGCAGGGTCAATGATAAATACGGCTCGTACGGCAGCTGTTTCGCTCTCGTTTGGTTGTAGCATGCCATACAGTTTTGACACTTTCATGTCAATGTCTGCAATAATTGGAAAGTTGAAGAGAATGCCTGAGTTCTTTTTAACGTTGTTTACCCATGCTACGTGTGCGTGAATGCTGTCAATACTTAGTCCAATCAGTTTGGTGTTAAGTGCCTTGAATTCATCGCTGCGAATAGCAAAACCACTCATCTCAGTGGTGCATACCGGTGTAAAATCGGCAGGATGAGAGAAAAGGATGACCCAGCTACCTTTTATATATTCTGAAAACTTTAGAGGGCCATAAGTGGTGTTTGCATTAAAGTCTGGAGCAATATCCCCAATTCGTGGCATTTGGTTAATTTGTTCTTCCATGATTTGTTATGTTTTAAGTGAAAAAAAAGGTTCATAAAGATGCATACCATAACATTTTATGTTGGATAAAAGTTTATAACTTTACAAAATAATTTTAGAGAGTAGATATAAGTTTTTGGGGTGTGAAATTCATCTTATATCAGATTGTTTTACTGATGCAAAGCCACATATTTGTTATTATATAATGGCTTGTTGAAAAAAGGATAAAAAACATTGCCGACAATTTGATATTTCCAATAAAATGCACTTATTTTGCGATCTGTTTGGAAAATGTGTGATTCTGTAAAAAAATAAGACAATGTCAAAAGTTTGTCAAATTACTGGAAAAAAAGCGATGGTGGGAAATAATGTTTCTCACTCGAAAAGAAGGACAAAACGTCGTTTTAGTCCAAATTTGTTCAATAAGAAATTCTATCTTCCTGAGGAAGACCGATGGGTTTCATTGACCGTTTCTGCTGCTGGTTTGCGTACCATTAATAAGAATGGTTTGGGCATGGCCTTGAAAGCAGCGAAAGCAAAAGGGTTCGTAACGAATATTTAAAGGAGTAAAAAATGGCTAAGAAAGGCAATAGGGTTCAGGTTATTTTAGAATGTACCGAACAAAAGGAAACGACAGTTCCTGGAACTTCAAGGTATATTTCTACAAAAAATAGAAAAAATAGCCCTGACCGTTTGGAGTTGAAAAAGTACAACTCAAACTTGAAAAAAGTAACTGTTCACCGCGAAATTAAATAATTTGAGATATGGCTAAGAAATCAGTTGCATCATTACAAAAAGGAGCCGGTAAAGGTTATGCCAAAGTAATTAAAATGGTGAAATCAGACAAAACCGGAGCATATACTTTCCAAGAAAGTGTCGTGCCTAATGAAATGGTTAAAGACTATTTTAAGAAGTAAAATATTTGTTTACAAATATATTGAAGCTTTCACCTTATAAGGTGAAAGCTTTTTTTGTTTATGACTTGATGGGCAATACTGATTTCTCGGGGAGAAATTTCCAAAAGCGCTTGGGCATGTGCTGACGTTGAAGTTGTAGGTTTTGCCGTTCTTTAATGTTGATGTTGTCGAAATAGGATTTCCATAATGCCTGATATTTTTCTTCTCCCTCATTTAGCAAATTGCCAGAAATCTTACCATCTGTATTGGAGAAGTTTTTTTCTTTAAAAATTACTTCCTGTATCTTTTGCCGATCGTAGAAGAATCCATAATCTCTTTTAGTATCATAAATTAACCAGTGTTGGTCTGCAAAACGATCCTTAAAATGATGTAATGTCAGAGGAAGTACATCATATTCAGGTTCAATTGGGGCAAAGTATATATCGTCTCTTGTTTGCTGAAATCTGACAAATTGGAGCATTCGCATGGCTTCTTGCATGACCTTTCGCTCAATCTTTTTTAGTTCGAGAACATCTGGATCTCCAAAATCAGTTTCAATACTTTGCGATGAGTCAAACGTACGTTGAATAAATCGGTATAATTTCATCTCAATGCCTGTGTTTTCTGACAAGAAAGCTAGAGACAGAAGATTTTCATTTCGCTGGTGCAGTTTGCTTTTTAGTGCTTTCCACACACGTTCCGCTTTTTGTTCATCACAGGCAATAGGCATCTTTTCAATAAACAGATTTTCTTGAAAAGCAGTTTCTTTGCAAATATCCAGTGGGATAATCTTTTGTGAGTAACATTCAAAAATGACCGTTAAAAATCCCTCAAAGCTACCATCATAAATTAGAAATGACATCTTATTAATTTTTATAGTGAAGTTGTTTTACAGGTGTTGATGTGTTGGTGAAGTAAAACAGTCTTAATTGAGTGTCGCCGGGCTTCTTGCGCTTCGTGTGACTTTCTGAAATTAGATGGGTGCGTAGTTGTTCTGCATCCCAATTGTCTCTGTAAGATGGTAGCTCATTGCAGGTGATAAAATATTGAGCACGCTTTAACACGATTCCAATTTTTTTCAGATGATAGCTGGTTAGTCGCCGGAAACGTCTTGCATCAACAATCATTTTAGCCGACTGTACCCCAATTCCCGGAACGCGCAAAATCATCTCGTAATTTGCTTTATTAATGTCGATAGGGAATAGGTGTAGGTTGCGCAGAGCATAAGCTAGTTTTGGGTCTATCTCCAAATCAAGGAACGGTTGTTCAGGGCTTAGAATTTCCTCTGCCTTAAAATGATAGAAACGCATAAGCCAATCGCTTTGGTAGAGTCTGTTCTCGCGTACTAGAGGTGGAGATTGGATGGCCGGTAGCCGTTGGTCGTATTCATTCACGGGCATGTAGCCCGAATAGTAAACCCGCTTAAGTTGTTGCTCCTTGTAAAACTTGGATGCCAAGTGCAGAATTTGACGATCGCTTTCTGGAGATGCCCCTACAATCAGTTGTGTGCTTTGTCCGGCAGGGGTAAATGCAGGCGTTTTTCTGTATTTCTTTCGGTCTTCTTTATATAGTTGAATGCCTTCTTTAATTTGATTCATAGGCTGTAATACCGTACCGAAATTCTTTTCCGGAGCCAGCTTGATGAGGTGTTGTTCAGTAGGTATTTCTATGTTGACACTCATTCTATCTGTGTAAAGTCCAGCTTCTTGTATGAGTTGTGAACTGGCCCCGGGGATAGCCTTGATGTGGATATATCCGTTATATCGTTCTTCCATGCGGAGTTTCTTTGTGACCAACATGAGTCGCTCCATTGTGTAGTCCGGGTTTTTGATAACCCCTGAACTTAGGAACAAGCCTTCGATGTAGTTGCGTCGGTAAAAGTTGATAGTGAGATCCACAACCTCCTGTACAGAAAAGGTTGCACGCGGTCTGTCGTTGCTCCTGCGGTTGATACAGTAAGCACAATCGTAGATGCAGTGGTTGGTCATTAAAATTTTCAGCAGGCTGATGCAACGACCATCTTCCGTGAAGCTATGGCAAATACCGCATGCCACTGCACTTCCAAGCCCTCCACCTGTGTTTTTTCGATTGTTCCCACTAGATGAGCACGAGACATCGTACTTGGCAGCATCTGCTAATATTTTTAGTTTTTCCTCTACGGTTTGTTTCATGATCAGCTATCTTTACATGCATGTCAAATAATTTGGCGGCACAACAAAAATACTAAAAAAATTAGTAAAACTAAAAATATTAGTTATTTTCGTTTTGTGAAATTGCCGATGATTAAAAACAGTAGAATAATTAGTTAGGTGAGAAATGAATTATTTATCAGGAAACATTAAATACCTAAGGCGTATCAGTCAATTAACACAGAGTGGTTTAGCCGATAAGCTCCAGATAAAAAGATCGTTGGTTGGTGCTTATGAAGAGGGAAGGGCTATTCCTAAAATTGCAGTGCTTCAGCAACTAGCAGTAGCTTTTCAGCTAACGTTAGACCAGCTTATTGGTCGTGATTTCGAAAGTAATGGGCTGCCGGAAACTGTTGTAGGACAAGCACAATTGCGCATTTTGCCAATCGTTGTTGATCAATACAATGAAGAGCTAATTCCGATTGTCCCGGTGAAAGCATCTGCCGGGTACCTGAATGGTTTTGCTGATCCTGAATATGTTGGACAGTTGCCTCGGTTTTCGTTGCCTGTGCCCGAACTATCAGTGGGGAAAACGTATCGTGTTTTTCAAATAGAAGGGGATAGTATGTTGCCGATTCTTTCAGGCTCGTATTTGTTTTGTGAATTTGTTGAATCAATTACAGATTTGCGCGATGCACAAACCTATGTGTTGATCACGAAAGAAGAAGGTGTGGTTTATAAGCGGGTATATTTGCAAGGCGATAACCAATTTCTTTTAAAATCGGATAATTCGGAGTATTCTCCATATCAGGTTGAAGGCACTTCTGTATTGGAACTTTGGAAAGCCAGAGGGGTGTTGAGTTTTGAGTTGCCCAAACCGAACCAAATTGAGATTAGCCGAATTTCTGACGTGCTGAGTGAGATGAAAGAAGAAATACGAAAGCTTAGAGAAGATTAATTCTGGAATGGATCGTGAAAGTTGAAGAACAAATTTTATTGAAAGAGGGAAAGTGCCTTTTTACAGCTTGAGTTATCAAATATCAAACTTGTAAAAAAGACACTTTTATACATTCTTAAGTTAATTAAAATCAAGATGGTATTTTAATCCCATGCTAATCCAACGCCCTGGTTGTTCAACGTTGCCTAGGTCTACGAAGGATTTGTTAAGCAGATTTGAAACAGTGAGATATATTTGAACCGCATCTGATTTGTAATAAATTTTTGCATCTGTAAGCCAAAATGGGTTATATTCGGCTTCGCCAACATAGGTCGTTTCCTCAAATTGGGCATAGCTACCATTTCTATCCTGATAGCTTACTTTCCACGAAGCATAAATTTTCCGCCATATGGAATGATCCAGACTAAAAACTAATTTGTGATTTAGATTGTCAAGCACATAGCTTGAAAGATAATTGCTTTCTCCCTTGTCTAGACTATTGAATGCGTAGTTCACGCCCACATTTTTAAGGAAAAATTTTCGGTTTAAAGCCTCATTGACATCTAAGTCTGCTGCAAGTTCAATACCATTGGAAATTATTTCGGTCAGGTTGCGTGTTTCCCATAAGAACTCCTCACTCTCACGTATCCAGTCAATCATATCTTTTCCTGAACGATGGTAATAGCTAACATGGCCTTTTATGGCCCTTGTGTTGAGTTTAATTCCACCTTCAATTGTTGTTGAACGCTCTGGTTTTAAATTTGGATTTCCCTGATTGGTTGGTCCCGAGTAATAAAGATCGGTAAACGTAGGCATGCGCAACGAGTTATTAACCGATGCGTATACCTTCAGATGATCTGTGAACTTATAGCTTAAATCAATTCCAGGATATATATTCCATTCAAAATTCAGGTCTGAAATCCAGTTAGCCATAATTCCTGTTGAAGCCGTAAATCTTTTTAGGTAGAAGGTATGTTCTGCAAAATAGGACACAGAAGTTCGTGAGTGCGATTTTGTGAAATATTGACCTTCCTCTCCGGGAACATCAATCGGATTAGTCAGGTTTTCACCCAGTACGTTGCTCCAAATGTTTTCAGAGCGGAACTCTGCTCCAAAGGCTGTTTTCCCTAAGTCGCTGTTAAACCAACTGTTTAGGTTTGCTCCCAATACATCTGTCATGTGGTAGTTGTGCCCACTGTACCAAGAAGCCGGGTTGTCACGGAACAGTTCAAATCGATCCTGATGGCGACGCCAATATAAGGCTGGAGAGAAATGGAGCTTGCTTCCGGTTTCCATCTTTACCGATGCAAAGGTGGTTTTCGTTTCCTCAAACTGATTCGGATACTTTGGGGTGTAGAAACTATTAGCTCCATAGGCTTTGTTGGAATGTCCTAGTTGAACATCAATTTTTCCCGGTGCTGTAATAATATTTCCGTGATAGAAAATATTATAAGTCTCAAAATCGGTGTTGTCGATGTACCCGGCAGATGAGGTGTTGTTAATTGCCAGAAAACTATTCAATTTTCCTGTCGCAACATTTCCGGAAAAGTTCAGATCCCTCAGTTGATTTTCGCCAAAAGAGACATCCATGTCGAATGTGTTGGCATTTCCCGCTTCGGTAATAATATTGATGGCGCCTGAAAATGCGTTGGGTCCATATACCCGGGCAGAAGGGCCTTCCAGAATTTCGATACGTTTGATGCTTTTTAAACTGACTGGCAGGTTGAGGTTGTGATGGCCAGTTTGTGGGTCGGAAATATTGATTCCGTTGAGAAGGATGAGGGTTTGATCGAATGAACCTCCCCTGACAGAGATGTCAGCTTGAATACCATAAGTCCCTCGTTGTCGGACATCGACTCCTATGGCATACTCTAGAAGGTCTTGGATACTTCCGGCCGGAGCCGCCTCAATTTGATCACGCTCAATCACGGATACAATCCGTGCCACCTGCGAATAACTGGCAGGAGCTCTTTGGGCACTAACCTCGATCTCATCAAGGTCGTAATTGGTATTAACGTCTAAGCTGTCGGTTTGAGCAAAAGCTTCACTTGGTAAGGCAACATTTAGGTATACAACAGCTAATGCTGCTATTTTTACCTGTTTTCTTATTGCCTGAAACAATGAATACTTTTGTCCACCCCAACACTTAAAGGTCAATATTTGAGCCCTTTTGTTGTTGTAATTAGACTTTTTCATGAATTCTTCACTCTTGTGTTTTGAAGCTGCAAATGTAGGGAAATTACTCTTCGTGGGAGGGGAATTGGGAGTCTATCTTCATTAAGGTACAAAAACATCATCATTAATTCATATGTAATCCAGATAAGAATAGTTTGTTTGACAACATGTCGATATCCATTAACTTATTTATGTAAACTTCGTACATTTTTATTACGTTCTGTAAATCAGGAGATATCAATTTTTTTGATCATGAATAAATAAAATCGAACAATAAAAGACTTCTAATTCCTTTTTTATTGCATCTGTACTATTTATATTTGTTCTAAACAATAACAAATAAACTCGTAGCCATGACACAACTTCAGTTTAACAACGCACTACTCGGATTGCAAGACAAACTTTTGTATTATGCACTGAGTTTGACTTCAGATCATGAAAAAGCACAGGACTTACTTCAGGAAACTTTTCTGAAAGCACTTACATATCGTGATAAATTTACTCAAAACACGAATTTTAAAGCATGGATTTACACGATCATGAAAAATACCTTCATCAATAATTACAGACGTAATATGAAGGCAAAGAATACTTTTGATGCTTCAAATAGTGAATTTAATTTGAAGCTTACTAAAGATAAAGTTTATCCGTCACCAGACTCATTTTTCAGTTCTAAAGAGATATTAAGAAATATTAATGCATTGGAAAATGAATATAAGGTTCCATTTAATATGTTTTTGGATGGTTACAAGTACAAAGAAATTGCTGAGCATTTGAACTTGCCATTGGGGACAATTAAAAGTAGGATTTTCTTTACCCGTAAAAAACTAGAAAAAGCGTTGAAAGAATATGCAAATTAAGTTTTGTGTGAAATAGGTTGATATCTGCTAATATTTTGAAGATGATTCACATTGTGAATCATCTTTTTTGTTTTTAAACTTGTACTTTATAATAAAGGGAGAGTAAAAATAATGAAAAAAATAGCTGTTCATTTGGCTGCTGGGTTTGAAGAAATTGAGGCAATAACAATTATTGATGTTTTAAGAAGAGCCGAGTTTGAGGTCGTGGTTATATCAATGTCGGATGAGCTTTTCGTTTTAGGTTCTCATCAGATTTTGGTTGTTGCAGACCAGATATTCAAAAATGTTGATTACAAAGCAATAGATATGATTATTTTACCGGGGGGAATGCCTGGTTCTAAAAATCTTGATCAGCATGATGGTTTGAAAAAGCAAATTTTGGAATTCAGCGAGAATGATAAACCAATTGGAGCCATTTGTGCAGCTCCGCTAGTCTTGGGGCATCTAGGGCTATTGAATGGGAAAAGGGTAGTTTGCTATCCTGGTTTTGAGAATGAGCTATTTGGAGCGACAGTGTTAGATCAGGCTATAATGGTTGAAGGTAACATTATCACAGGGCGTGGAGTGGGAGCAGCGTTAAAGTTTTCATTGAAGATTGTTGAGATGCTCGAGAGTAGGCAAAAAGCAGAAAAACTGGCAGATGGAATGTTAGTTTAAAATTGGCGATAATCATTTTTTTGTTTCACGGTTGGAAGAGTGACACAAAAGGTACTTCCTTTTCCCAGTTCACTTTGTGCGCAGATTGTGCCATTGTTTATCTCTATAAATTCTTTGCATAGAATCAACCCTAGCCCGGATCCATCCTCATTAGACGTACCTTTTCTTTTTACTTTTGAATCAATATGAAATAGATGTTGCAAATCATTCATAGACATTCCCACTCCAACATCACGGACACAGATGGTCGCTACATCTTTTTCAATTTCCATTGTTGTCCTGATCGTTGAGTTTTCGTATGAAAATTTTATAGCGTTGCTCACCAAATTTCTAAGAATAGTTTCAACCATTATCGGGTCTGCATAAACAATGGATTGCTCGGCTATATCCCATTCGAGCATGATTTTTTTATTGTCGGCAACAGGTTTTAGCAGACTGTGAATATTCTCAGATAATCCTTTGAAGTCGAATGCAATTGGGGCAAAATTTATATTCCCGGTTTGTGAACGGCTCCAGTCTAAAAGATTCTGAAGTAATCTGAAAATAGTGTGTGTAGATTTAAAAATATCTCTGGCATATTTCTGTCGATCAGTATCTGATAATCGTCCGTATTCTTTATCAAGTAGGCTAGAATAGCCCAGAACTGTGTGAAATGGATTTTTTAAATCGTGGGCAATTATGGAGAAGAATTTGTTTTTTGATGTGTTCAAAATTTCGAGTTCGTTCCTTTGTGTTTCTATTTGCGAATTCTTTGCCTGAAGCAATAAGTTAATTTTTCTCTTGTTGTTATAGGAATGTAAAATATATGCAATGATAGCTGCCAACAACAGAATGGTAATAATGCCGAAAAGAAGAATGACTTTGTTTTTTTGAATTTCAAGTTGTGCAATTTTTGCTTCTGTATTTAAGCGTGTAATTTCAGTTTCTTTTTTTTCTGACTGATACTGAGCTTCCAATTCTTCAACACGAGCTATCTGATCTTCTTCAAACAAACTATCTGAATATGCTTTGTATAATTTAAAATAGGAAAATGCTTTGTCCACTTGTCCCATTTCTTCATATGTATAAGATAGATCATCATAAAAACTTAGTATTAGGAAGTATGATTTTTCCAATTTTTTTGTCAACTCAAGCCCTTCATTATATGTTTTAATTGCCTGATTGTGATTCCCCATTGATTTATAAACATCACCTATCCCTTGAAGTACTCTAGCTGTACGTTCTTTTTGCTTAAGTTTTTTAAAAGTATTAAGGGCTTTATTAAAGTTATTTAAAGCAGCTGTGAAATTCCCATCGTGTCTATATATCCTGGCAATATTCTGTAAAACAGCAGCGACTTTATCTTCTTTGTTCAATTGTCTGAATCGCTCTAATGATTGTTCAAAATAGTATATGGCAGAATCAGACATTAATCTTGTTGCGTACGAGATAGCAATTCCATTTAAGCAAACTGGGATATTCTCTACAAGTTGAGCTTCATTACTTATTTTTAAAGCAAGCTTGTAATATTCTAATCCTTTATTGTGTTCTTGAAGACGATAATATACTTGCCCAATATTAGAGTAAGTAGTAACAATATTTTTTTTATTTCCAGTTGTTTCAAAATAAGTTAATGCATTTAAAAAATATGTGAGAGCTTGATCATGCTCATTTCGGTAAAAATGAGATGCCCCACAAGACCTGTGAAGCTTTCC
The DNA here is from genome assembly GCA_963662675.2 of Prolixibacteraceae bacterium. Lineage (GTDB taxonomy): Bacteria > Bacteroidota > Bacteroidia > Bacteroidales > Prolixibacteraceae. The sequence continues at coordinate 1,384,142 of CAXXHP010000004.1, read as the reverse complement.
AATGATGTTGTCGTCATCTATGTCCTTAAGTCGGTCCAGTGCTTTTAGGTAGAGTTCTAATGCCGGCTTGTACATTTCATTCTTAAAGTATGCATCAGCCATATTGGTGTATGATTCACCAATAATAATGGAATTGCCGACCAGACTCCCTATTGTTAATGCTTCGTTAGCATAACGAAATGCAAGCGCACTATCTGATTTTGTGTATAATGAAGATAGCTGGTTGTATACGTGGGCTTTAGCTTCGCCGTTTAATTCATTTAGAACCAACAGCAGACTATCTGCTTTTTCTTGTGCCTGAGATGAAAATTGAAGAAAAAGGAATATAATAAAGACAAATTTTTTCATAACCACTCTTGTGGTCGTAAATATGTCCAATTTGGTTGATAATGCAAAGAGTTATTCTAAGCGATCATTCACATATTAATCATTTTTTTGTTTCACGGTTGGAAGAGTGACACAAAAAGTACTTCCTTTTCCCAGTTCACTTTGTGCGCAGATTGTGCCATTGTTTATTTCTATAAATTCTTTGCATAGAACTAACCCTAGCCCGGATCCATCCTCATTAGACGTACCTTTTCTTTTTACTTTTGAATCAATATGAAATAGATGTTGCAAATCATTCATAGACATTCCCACACCAACATCACGGACACAGATGGTCGCTACATCTTTCCCAATTTCTATTGTTGTCCTGATTGTTGAGTTTTCATGTGAAAATTTTATAGCATTGCTCACCAGATTTCTAAGAATAGTTTCAACCATTATCGGGTCTGCATAAACAATGGATTGCTCGGCTATATCCCATTCGAGCATGATTTTTTTGTTGTCCGCAACAGGTTTTAACAGACTGTGAATGTTTTCATATAACCCTTTGAAATCGAATGCAATCGGTTCAAAGTTTAGTCGACCGGTTTGTGAACGGCTCCAGTCTAAGAGATTCTGAAGTAATCTGAAAATCGTGTGTGTGGATTTGAAAATATCATTGGCATATTTCTTTCGGTCAGTATCTGATAATCTTCCGTATTCTTTATCAAGTAGGCTAGAATAGCCCAGAACTGTGTGAAATGGATTTTTTAAATCGTGGGCAATTATGGAGAAGAATCTGTTTTTTGATGTGTTCAAAATTTCGAGTTCGTTCCTTTGTGTTTCTATTTGCGAATTCTTTGCCTGAAGTAATACGTTAATCTTTCTCTTGTTGTTATAGGAATATAAAATATATGCAATGATAGCTGCCAATAAAAGAATGGTAATAATGCCGAAAAGAAGAGTGACTTTGTTTTTTTGAATTTCAAGTTGTGCAATTTTTGCTTCTGTATTTAAGCGTGTAATTTCAGTTTCTTTTTTTTCTGACTGATACTGAGCTTCCAATTCTTCAATACGAGCTATCTGATCTTCTTCAAACAAACTATCTGAATATGCTTTGTATAATTTAAAATAGGAAAATGCTTTGTCCACTTGTCCCATCTCTTCATATGTATAGGATAGGTCATCATAAAAACTTAGTAATTTGAAATAGGGTTTTTCCAATGTCTTTGCCATCTCTAGCCCTTCATTATATATATCAATTGCCTGGTTGTAATTCCCCATTGATTTATAAACATCTCCCATGCCATGAAGTACCGTTGCAATATGATTTTTTTGCTTAAATTTTTTAAAACCGATTAGAGCTTCATTAAAGTTATTTAGAGTCGCGGTGTAATTTTTTTCACGTTTATACAACCAAGCAATATTTTGTAAAACCGCAGCGACTTTATCTTCTTTGTTCAATTCTCTGAATCGTTCTAATGATAGCTCATAATAGTACATAGCAGAATCAGGCATTAGTCGTAATGTGTATGTCGCAGCAATTCCATTTAAGCAAACAGGGATATTTTCTTCAAGGTGAGCCTCAGTACTTATTTTTAAGGCAAGCTTGTGATATTCTAATGCTTTAGTGAGATCGTGAAGACGATTATATAAATGCCCAATATTTGAGTAAGTAGTAGCAATACTCTTTTTATTCCCTGTTATTTCAAAATAGGTTAATGCATTTAAAAAATATGTGAGGGCTTGATCATGCTCGTTTCGGTACAAATGAGATGCCCCACAAGACCTGTGAAGCTCTCCAATGATGTTGTCGTCATCTATGTCCTTAAGTAAATCCAGAGCTTTTAGGTAGAGTTCTAATGCAGATTTGTACTTTTCATTCGAAAAGTATGTATCGGCAATATTGATGTACGACTGACCAATAATATTAGAATTATTGATTTGACTCCCTATTGTTAATGCCTTGTTGGCATAATGAAATGCAAGCGCACTATCTGATTTTGTGTATAATGAAGATAGCTGGTTGTATACGTGGGCTTTAGCTTCGCCGTTTAATTCATTTAGAACCAACAGCAGACTATCTGCTTTTTCTTGTGCCTGAGATGAAAATTGAAGAAAAAGGAATATAATAAAGACAAATTTTTTCATAACCACTCTTGTGGTCGTAAATATGTCCAATTTGGTTGATAATGCAAAGAGTTATTCTAAGCGATCATTCACATATTAATCATTTTTTTGTTTCACGGTTGGAAGAGTGACACAAAAAGTACTTCCTTTTCCCAGTTCACTTTGTGCGCAGATTGTGCCATTGTTTATCTCTATAAATTCTTTGCATAGAATCAACCCTAGCCCAGATCCGTCCTCATTAGATGTGCCTTTTCTTTTTACTTTTGAATCAATATGAAATAGGTGTTGCAAATCATTCATAGACATTCCCACACCAACATCACGGACACAGATGGTCGCTACATCTTTTCCAATTTCTATTGTTGTCCTGATTGTTGAGTTTTCGTGTGAAAATTTTATGGCGTTGCTCACTAAATTTCTAAGAATAGTTTCAACCATTATTGGATCTGCGTAAACAATCGATTTTTCGGCGATTTCCCATTCGAGAATGATTTTTTTGTTGTCGGCAACAGGTTTTAACAGACTGTGAATATTTTCAGATAACCCTTTGAAATCGAATGTAATCGGGTCAAATTTTAGTCGACCGGTTTGTGAACGGCTCCAGTCTAAAAGATTCTGAAGTAATCTGAAAATCGTGTGTGTGGATTTGAAAATATCATTGGCATATTTCTTTCGGTCAGTATCTGATAATCTTCCGTATTCTTTATCAAGTAGACTAGAATAGCCCAGAACTGTGTGGAATGGATTTTTTAAATCATGGGCAATAATTGAGAAAAACTTATTTTTTGATGCGTTTAAAATTTCGAGTTCGTTCTTTTGTGTTTCAATTTGCGAATTCTTTGCCTGAAGCAATAAGTTAATCTTTCTCTTGTTATAGTAGGCATATGAAATGTAAGCAATTATAGCTGTTAAAAGTAGAATGGTGATGATCCCAAGAAGAAGAGTGACTTTGCTTTTCTGAATCTCCAGAGATGAAATCTCAGCTTCTGCATTTAGGCGTGCAATCTCTGCTTCATTTTTCTCATTTTCGTATTTCTGCTCTAATTCAATGACTTGCTTTATTTGCTCATTGTTACGCAGGCTGTCTTCATAGACTTTGTATAGTTTATACTTGGAAAGAGCTTTATCAAGCATGCCCATTTTTTCATATGTCTCAGAAATATCTTTGTAGAATAGTTGCTCGAAGTAGAATCCATCCCGGTATTTATGAGCTAGTGATAAGCCATTACTAAAGGTTTGTAACGCTTTATCGTATTGTCCTAGGGATCTATAAACACAGCCTAATCCTTCTAATGCGTAAATTTTATATCTGTTTTCATTGAGTTGATCGAAAACAGAAATAGCTTTTTGATAGTAACTAAGTGCTTTTGGAATACTGTCAACATTTTCAGCATAAATATTGGCAATATTATTTTGGGCTACAGCAATATTTTTTTGATCATCTAATTCTTCGAAAATACGCATTGCATTCTTATAATTGGCAATTGCGGAATCTAATCGGTTCGTGTTGTAATAGACTGTTCCAATTCCATTATAATTTACGGCAATGCTATATTTGTCATTAATTTTTGAATTTATTGTTGCTGCTTTTTGATAATTATGTATGGCTAAAGCATAATTGCCCAAGCGAGAGTACAACATCCCAATATTGGAGTATACATGAGCCATTTCGTGTTTGTTGTTTGACGACTCAAGGCATTTTAGAGCTTCAATTTGATGTTCAAGAGCTATATCATATTGCCCTTGAAAGTGATAAATAAGTCCGATTGAGTTGTAGGTTTCGCCCATTCTGTCTTTATCATCCAACTTGGTGTATATTTTTAGAGCCTGTGAGTAATTGGGCATGGCTTTTTCTAATTCATCAAAATAATAGAGGCATTCTCCAATATTAAAATATGAATTTGCTATTTGTTCCTGATTACCTGACCTTATAGATAATGATAATGCCTGATTGGCATAAAATAATGCCTGTATACTGTCTACCTCATTGTAGGCAATAGACAGTTGGTTTAACAGTTCGGCTTTGGCATAACCGGAAACTTCATCTAGTAATGATTTTAGGCTATCTGTTTGTTGTTGTCCCCAAAGGGTAAATGGAAAAATTAGAAGAAAGAGAAGTAAGAGTTTTTTCATTTGGCAATAGATTTTTTGAGAATATTGCTTTTCTGAATTGTTTTATATTGCCATATTATTCCATTTTTCAATGGCCTCCTTATTACGACTATTTACAATGTTTTTTGCCTCAGGTGAGTATAAAAAGTCTAGTTCATCTGCATAATGTTCTGTTATCTTACCACGAACCATTTTCATTGTTGAGTTAAGTAAGTGATTTTGTTCTGTGAATGCTTCGGGCAATATGCCGATGGTACTTGGTAGCCACCGCTCAGGAAACGTATTTTGAAATTTGCCACCAGCTTTATACTGATCAATTTCTTTCTGAATAAAATTAAGACTTGCAATATTCCCTTCTTCAGAGCCTGGGGCAATCCCTTTTGACGTTAATTTGCGGTTTATGGCTTGAATATTTGGAACAATCATGCCCGTAGTATATGGGTTTTGATTATTGAATAGCATACACTGGTCAATAAGCTTTGATTGCTCTACGATAGCTTCTTCTATGCCCTCTGGACTAAATTTTTCGCCATCATTACCAATAAGTAAGCTTTTAAACCTTCCCAAAACATGGAGGAAACCATCCTTGTCCATATACCCCATGTCTCCGGTATGAAGCCATCCGTTGATTATTGTCTCTTTTGTGGCTGTAGGATTGTTCCAATAGCCGAGCATCACATTATTGCCTTTAACGATAATTTCACCTTTCTGCCCAGTCGGTAACTCATTGGCTTGATTGTCAACAATCTTTAAATCCATGTATTTAACGATCTTGCCTGATGAACCAAATTTAATAGCATGTAGCGCATTGGATGAGATCACAGGCGAGGCTTCCGAAAGCCCATATCCTTGGCACATTGGCATGCCTATGGCGTAGAAAAAACGTTGAAGTTCAATGTCGAGTAATGCACCTCCACCAATGAACAATTCAAGCTTGCCACCAAAATTATCCCTGATTTTAGAAAATAATATCCGATCGTAAATTGCAAGGATTGGTTTGTATAAAAAGCTAAATCCTTTTCCTTTCTGATGTCCTTCTCCATTATATTTGTAGGCCAATTTTAAGGCGTGGTTAAATAGTTTTTCAGTCTTTTTCCCTTTTTGGCGAATGGCAGATTCTATGCCTTTTCTGAAATTTTTTGCGACAGCAGGAACACTCATCAAAACGTTGGGTTGAATCTCCTTAATGTTTTTGGGAATGTTCTTTAAGGTTTCCATAGGTGTAGCACCATTTTCAAGCGAAGCTACGCTTGCTCCGTTGTACATGAAACAGTAAAGACAGGCTGTGTGGGCAAAAGCATGGTCCCATGGTAAAAATGCCAGTGTTTTCCACTGGGGAGTAATGTCCATTAATGTATTTGACTGAATAACATTAGACGCGTAATTATAATGAGAGAGCATAATGCCTTTGGGGTCTGCCGTTGTTCCCGATGTGTAAGAAATATTGGCCAGATCATCTGGCTGTATGGATTTAAAAGTGTCTGTAATGAGACTCTTGTTTTCACGAAGAAATGTCTTTCCTATTTGGATGATGTCATAGTAGTACAAATCGTCTTCTCCTTGATTCTCGTTTTCATCCAGATAAATAACTTTTTCAAGATCTGGCAACTCGTGTCTGATTTCTTCCAGCTTCGAGGCCTGGTCTTTTGACACGATAACCATTTTTGCCCCGGAATGGATCAGCCGGAACTTTAGGTCGGTTTTAGCATCTAGCTTTACCGATAGAGGAACATTTATTGCCCCGGCATATAAGATGCCCAGTTCGCTAATGATCCATTGATTTCTTCCTTCTGAAATTAGTGCTATCCGGTCTCCTTTTTTTACGCCTATGGCTTGTAGTGTAGCTGCAAATTGTAATACCTGATCACGAGTTTGTTTATAGCTCGTTCCTTTAAATTCTCCATTTGTTTTTTCCCACAGATAAATATTATCGGGATACTTGCTGACACTAGTTTCAAAAAGGTCGATAATCGTTTTCATAGGTCTTGTGTTTAAGAATATGTTATTCAAAAGTAGCAAAAATCGGGAGAGTATAAATTAGTAACTACCGCCAAAACCGCAATAGCGAAGAGAGATACGGCTCCGACAGCCCTGCATCTTGAAAATATTATGATGAAAATCAACTTTCTGTATATTCCCGTCTCGAACAGAGGAATCTGTCTGCAAAATATACAGATTAGAGAATATTCGCGTTTGTTAATTTAATATGCATCGGCCTATTTTAAGGAGGAATGATATTCTTTTTATACTTTTGAAATTCTCTTAATCTATACGAATATGCGGGTTACGTACAAAATATTTTTCCTTTTTATTTCCTTCTTGGTTAGTTCCGTAGTAACGGCACAGCGATCTTCAAAAACAGGAACTTCAGCTCCTCGATTGGTCGTTGTAATTAACGTGGAACAAATGCGTACAGATTACCTTACCCGCTATTGGGATAAGTTTCAGGAAGGAGGATTTCGGCGATTATTTAACCAAGGGGCAGTTTGTGCAAATACAAACATCAACCTTCATGTGCAAAAGCCGTTTGTGGGTGTACCTACGCTTTTTACTGGTGTTTATCCTGATCGGCATGGCATTGTTGGTGAAAATTGGTATGATCGCTTAAAAGAAGACGATATTGATGCTATTGAGGATGAGTATTACATAACTGTGGGAAGTGATTCTGAGGAAGGTCAGCGTTCATCTGTACTATTGTTGAGCCCGACAGTAGGTGACGCGATGAAAATAAATACCAGCGGAAAGGCAAAAGTCTTTTCAGTTGGGTTGAATGATTATAGTGCCGTGTTTTCTGCCGGGCATGCAGCCGACGGAGCATATTGGTTGGATTCCCAAACAGGAAATATGATTTCAAGTTCTTATTTTGTGGATCAATTCCCGGAGTGGGCATTAGATTTTAATAACAAAGGATTTGCAAGTTTATATGCAAGTCGTGAATGGTCTACTTTGCTCCCCAAAGCTGGTTATGAAGAAAGTTGGGTGGATGACCATTTATTAGAAAAAGGTTACTATGGGGAGTGGAATACTTTCCCTTATTCGATTAGTAAGTTAATGAAGGAGGCTGGTAGTTATAAAATATTAAAGACTACTCCCTATGGAAATACACTTGTTAAAGACTTCGCAGTATCACTTATCCAGGCAGAGGGGCTTGGAAAAGACGATGTGCCTGACCTTCTGACGGTGAATTTCTCATCGATGGATTATGAGAACGGTTCTTTTGGACCAGTATCCATTGAAATGGAAGACACCTATCTGAGATTAGATCAGGAGATTGGGAATATGCTGAATTATCTTGATAAATATATTGGTGCCGGAAATACGTTGGTTGTTCTCACTTCATCTTCTTCAGCCATGTATCCTGCAGACTATCTGAAAGAAGAATTTAATATGCCCGTGGGATATGTGTCTCCCGAAAATATTGTGGCATTGTTAAAATCGTATTTGAACATTACATATGGGCAAGGAGAATGGATCATATTTGAGGGTGATCAGCAAATATATTTAAATCGGGAATTAGTAGAAAAGGAAAGGCTAGTGCTGGAAGATGTTCAAGCAATGGCTGCAACTTTTATCAATCAGTTTGAAGGTGTTAAACTTGCACTCCCGGCAACGGACTTTGAAAAGGGAGATTATGTAAAAAGTCAATTGACAAACATTTCAAGATCGTTTAATTTTAAGAGATCAGGTGATATACTTTACACTTTAGAAGATGGTTGGCAGCCTCAATATAAATACAAACGCACAAACTATAATGACAATTCCCATATCCCAATGATTTGGTTAGGGTTGGCTGTAAAGAATGTGAAAACTTATGAGCAGGTTGATGTTATAGATATGGCTCCAACACTTTTAGAAATTTTGGGATACGAAATTCCCGGTTATCTTGAAGGACGTGTATTGGAAGAAATACTTTGGTAATATAATCCAATCTTGGTGTGATTGATTAAATGGGATATTCGATACTGGCTGCGGCTTCTTTATCCAGAAAAAATATCAACTCTCCATTTTCGGGTTGAATGTAGTAAGTTGGGAGTTTATGGGCTTCTTCCATATTATTGAAAATTTCAGCAATACGATCTGCTTTTGATTTTCCGGTTACCAAAAAAGAAATATGCTTCGCATTATTAATAACCTTTCCGGTAAGAGTAATTCGTTTTTGCCCTGACTCGGGATGTGTTGCAACTGCACAAATAGTATTTGAATTGAGCAAGTCGAGCTGATCCGGAAAGATTGACGCAGTGTGACCATCGTTTCCCATCCCTAAAATAATCAGATCAAAAACAGGTATGCCGTTTTGAGTTTCTAGGTTTTGTTTAATTTCTGAAATATAATAGTCTTTGGTTTTTTCGGGAGACAATTCGCCTTTAGCTCGGTGTATTTGATTTGGGTTAATGTCTATTTTGCTGAAAAGATGGTCGTTGGCCATTTTGAAGTTACTCTCGTTATCGGTTGGTGGGACACACCGCTCGTCTCCCCACCAAAAATGAATGCGATTCCATGGCATCTGTTTCGAATATTCACGTGCCAGAATGTCAAATAGCAAAGTTGGGGTTGAGCCACCGGAAAGTGCAATGTGCATCGTCTGTTCATTGCTCGTTGTTATTTCAACAAGCATTTCGGCAAACGCTTTTGCTACAGCATTGGAATCTTTATAAATTTTTAGTTCTCTTGACTTATGCATTTGAGGGTTTAATAAAGTCGTTTAAGTGCTAATCAGTATCTCAACAAATTTTATAATTCGCAATAATTGCCATCATCTGATAAGTTTTTACATGGGTATCGCCAATTGCTGTTGTCTATCAAGGTTTCTGCAACTTCGGGGCCCCATGTGCCTGCCGGATATCCATAAATCGGAATATCATTATTTTTCTTCCAGACATTTAGGATTGGCTGAACGAATTCCCATGCTTCTTCTACAGCATCGCCTCTTGAATAGAGAGTTGCGTCTCCTTGCATACAGTCAAGCAATAACCGTTCATAGGCTGATGGAAGCCGTGTGTTTGCCAGATCATCATAGTGGAAATCCATGTTTACGGTTTGTACGTTGAAGCCTGCTCCGGGAACCTTCATCCCAAATTTGAGTAAGATGCCTTCATCAGGTTGGATGCGAATAACCAGTTGATTATTGGTTTGCTGAAATTCAGGGTTTTTCCCAAAAAGAAAATGAGGAGTTTTCTTAAAATGAATCACAACTTCGGTCACACGCGTTGGAAGTTTTTTACCTGTTCTCACATAAAATGGAACTCCACTCCAGCGCCAATTATCAATAAAAAACTTCATCGCAAAAAAGGTTTCTGTTCGGCTTTCCGGGTCAACCCCAGTTTCTTGTCTGTACCCTTTTATTAATTTATTTTTGATGTGCGATTCTATGTACTGTCCACGGATAACCTGTTTTGGTACGTCTTCTTCTTTGATGGGACGGAAAGACCGAAAAACTTTTAGAACCTCGTTTCTAATTGAATCTGCGTCAATTACAACAGGAGGCTCCATGGCCACCATGCCGACGAGCTGCATTAAGTGGTTTTGTACCATGTCACGCATAGCTCCAGACTGATCGTAGTATCCACCACGCTGTTCTACGCCTAAACTCTCGGCAGAAGTTATTTCAACATGTTGAATGAAGTTGTGGTTCCAGATGGGTTCAAAAATCCCGTTTGCAAAGCGAGTGACTAACATATTCTGAACAGATTCTTTACCCAAATAGTGATCGATTCTGAAAATTTGGTTTTCGTCAAAATAATTAAGTAAGTCTTTGTTTAGAGTTATTGCCGAATTTAGATTAACGCCAAAGGGCTTTTCGATAATTAGGCGTCTAAAACCGTCATCCTGCCTATTTAAGTCTACACTTGCCAAATTTGAAGGAATAATGCTGTAAAGTTTTGGTGGAGTAGATAAATAGAAAATATAGTTTTCGTCAATGTTATTTTGCTTGGCCAAAGTTGCTAGCCTGTCCCTCAATATTGGGTATTCGTAATTGTCCTCAGTTTCTATTGATTGGTAATAAACCAAGGTTAGAAACTTGTCGATACTTGGCTTTTGATCTTCTTCTTTTGGGAGAAATTCCAGCATCTTTTCCCTGAATTCAATATCCGAAAGATCTGTTCGGCTAACTCCTAAAACAGCAAACTTTTCAGGTAACAGTTCTTGTGTGAAAAGTTCAAATAGTGCGGGTATTAATTTGCGTTTGGTCAGATCTCCCGATGCACCAAAAATGACCAATATTTGTGATTTTGTAATTTTCATTGTAACTGTTTTCAAAAAATAACAAGTAAACAGATTTTATGTTTGTCCTTTTATTGATCAAGAATTGAGATCTTCTTCGTCAATCAGAAAAACGATTATTTGCTTGTCTATTTCGGTGTAATTAACCTGATATGTTTGAGTTTTTTCTGCGATTAAGTAAGCCGAAATTATTTCATCCTTAAAATTAATCACAATTTGCTTAGCAAAATGAATACCTGGAATATTTGCGGCTTTATAAACCGCCTCTTTAATGCACCAGAATAAAGCGTGTCCATTAGGTGTTTTTTTTGTCAACTGTACCTCATCCAATGATAAATATTTTTTCTCAACACGAGAATAATCACGCTCAGTGCTTTCAATGTCGAGTCCGATATTTCTCGATTTATGTAGAAAAACACCGACAATTTGAGATGAGTGGCTGATGCTTATCCCTTTATATGTTGGATGGTTGATTTCTGGTTTCCCATTTTCCAAATGAGTTATTTGACTTGGAAGACAATCTATTTCTCGAAGCAAAAGGCAGGCTGCCAACCATTCTTTTTTTCGTTTCGGATTTGTCCTCTTCAGAAAAATTGGATTGTGGGTTTCAGAAGGAATCATTTTAGATAAGGAATCCAATGTTTCTGTCAATTCCCACAAGAGAAGAAGTCCGTTATCTGTGTATGTTTTTTTTATCAGGGGCATTTAGTCTGTCCACGTTGTGGTTTCTATGATATGGATAATGTCCGGTTGTAGAAAGTCAATAACTGGTCTGATTGAATCTATATTCGGTATTTCCCGGATGTATAGAGCTCCACGCAAGAAATGTTTTACGCTATCTGTTAGGTAAAACTGCAAAGGTGATGCTGCATTGCCTTCAATAGAATATAGCGTACCGAATACTTTTTCTTCGTTATTCAAAAACAGTTGTTCTTCAATAGCGTCTGCTTTTATTGAGTGATCATATGCCAGTTCTCTGGAGTCTTCAATGTGGTTGGCCAAATCGTTTTTTAGCTCAATGTAAGTTATGTGGAGGTCGGCTTTGTTTGTTGGGGTGATAATGTTTACCCAAGCAGAACCATTATGGGCACCGGAATCAATTTCTGTTATTGAATAATCCGCGATTTCAAATGAGAAGGGGAGATCTTTTGAGATGTCGCTATATGTTTTTTCAGGGAATGAAATCCTGAAATATCCTCGGGGCTTGGGTATTGACTCATTATTGCAGGAAGCAAAAAGAAATACAATGCCAAAAATATAAAGAAGGTTCTTCATTTTATTTCTGTTCTGAACGGTCTCAGTTAATTTCAACTTTAATCTTTTTTATACGACGGTTATCCACGGCATCAATTGAGAAAACGAAATTGCGGCAAGTTATTTTATCATGTAATAATGGTATTTCACCTTTTAATTCGAGAATCAATCCTGCCAGAGTGTCTGCATCACCTTTGTATTCATCAAATATATGTTCGTCGCTATTTGTTACTTTATAAAAATCATTTAATAATATCTTACCATCAAAAAGGAATTTGTTTTCGGCTATTTTCGTGAAATAATCTTCGTCATCATCAAATTCATCGGCTATGTCTCCAACAATTTCTTCTAAAATATCTTCAAGAGTTACGATTCCGGAGCTGCCACCATATTCGTCTACGACAATAGCCATATGTACTTTGTTTTTTTGAAACTCCTCCAGAAGGTCGTCAATCTTTTTTGTTTCGGGCACAAAAAATGGTGATCTAATAATCGATTGCCAACGAAAGTTTTCATGGTTGCTGGCAAAAGGAAGTAAATCTTTAATGTATAAAATGCCACGAATATTGTCAAAAGAGCCAGAAAAGACAGGTATTCTGGAATAGCCTGATTCATTAATTGTTTGAATGACAGTTTCGAATGAATCAGATAATTCAAATGCCACAACATCTACCCTAGAGCGCATGATTTCTACAACATTTATATTGCCAAACTTTACAATTCCTTCTAATATTTCTTTGTCGTCAGATATTTCGTGATCCGCTGTAAGTTCGAGTGCTTGAGACAGTTCATTTACCGAGATGTTTTGAGATTGTTTTTGAATACGCTTATTGACAAATGATGTTGAGTATATCAATATCGAGTTGATGGGGCTGAATATTTTTTCCAACACGTTTATAGGCAATGCCATTAGTTTTGCAAACTTTAAAGAATGTCGTGTTGCATATACCTTCGGTATGATTTCTCCAAAAAGCAATAAGAAAAAGGTGATTACAACAATCTGAAAGATGTAGCCAAGTGTTTTTGCTTTGGAAAAATCAAAAATAATATTGGTGGTATAGGATGAGAGTATAACAATCCCAACATTTACAAAGTTATTGGCAACCAATATGGTTGCCAATAACTTTTCAGGATTCTCCAGATTCTGGAGAATAAGATGTGTGTTTTTATCCTTTTTGCTGCGAAGTTTTTGCCTGTCTTTCGGACTTATCGAAAAGTAAGCCACTTCAGAGCCAGAAATAAGTGCTGAGGAAATTAATAGGATAACAATTAGAAAAACACTTATAAGTGCGTTTGATGAAAAAGGATGAAAATATACATCCCAGTTTAGAGAAATAAAATTCGGTAAAGGGTCAGTTTCCAATTAATGTTCCTTTTTTAGTTACTAAAATGGTAAATCGTCTTCTTCTGATGTTTCAAAATCAGGCTCGTTTACACTTTTTGCTGGTTCATTAACGGCCGTTGCTTGAGTGTTATTACTATCGTTGCCTTTAGGTCCGCCCAGCATTTCCATATTATCAACGTAAATTTCAGTTGTATAACGCTTGTTTCCGTCTTTGTCATCCCATGTTCTGGTGCGAATACGACCTTCAATATATAACTTATCACCTTTTTTTACATATTGTTCAACTACTTTGGCTAGTCCTCTCCAAACAACTAAGTTGTGCCATTCGGTTGTTGTAACTTTTTCTCCATTTTTTGCGGTGTAACTTTCAGATGTTGCCAAGGGGAAGTTCGCTACAGTTACATCTTTGTCTAAATGCCTCACTTCTGGGTCACGGCCTACATTCCCAATTAATAATACTTTGTTTACAGACATAATTAAATAAATTTAAAATTAGCAAAAATAAATTTACGACTTTCTGTACTTCAACAATCAGCTAACTCGCATGAATTCATGAAAGCACCCGTCTGTATGACGAACCGTAACTTTTTATTATGTGAACTGGGAGCTGTCACCCCAGCATCTTTTTTAATTCCTTCTCGATAGGTTTTGGGACAGCAAAGTCAAAAATATCCTTTTTATTCACTTTTATCAAATTCGGGAGATTATTTTTTTCAGAGGGATCATCTATATATATAAATCGGAAATGTATATGTTGGTGGCTTAACAAATGTTTTTCCCACGGTGTAACATGGTTAATTTTAACTCTATAAGATCCCAAAAGATCTATGAATTGTGTTCCAAAATCAGTTATCTCTGTTTTATTACTCATTTCAATGATTGGAAATTCGTATAAATTCTTCCATATATCTTTTTTCGTTCTTTTATTAATATAAATATATTCATCGTTGCTTATTACAATAAAGTTGAAATATCGTTCCTGAATTTTTTGTTTCCCCCTTTTTACGGGTAATTTGTCGATGTGTTGCAGATTGAGTGCTACACACTCATTTGAGAAAATACAGTTGTGGCAATCTGGACGCTTGGGCGTGCAATGCAAAGCCCCAAACTCCATAAGTGCTTGATTGTGGGTTCCAGGATCGTTGATATTTAATAATGTATTGGCAAGTGTGTTGAATTCTTTTTTTCCCATTGTTGAATCAATAGGCGTGTAAATTCCGAAAATGCGTGAGAGTACCCTGAATACATTCCCATCAACTACTGCATATGCTTGATTAAAGGCAATTGACGCAATGGCTGCTGCGGTATATTCTCCGATTCCCTTTAGGTTTAATAATATGTCGTAATTCTCAGGAAATTTACCCTGATGTTGAGTGACGATGTCGATGGCAGTACGGTGCAAGTTTCGTGCGCGAGAATAATATCCAAGTCCTTGCCAAAGTTTCAATATTTCATCTTCACTTGCTTGAGCAAGATCAAAAACCGAAGGAAATTGCGTAATAAATCGTATGTAATATGATGAACCTTGTTTAATTTGAGTTTGTTGCATGATAATTTCCGATAGCCAAATTGCGTATGGATCGTTTGTAAATCTCCATGGAAGCATACGCTTATTAATTGTATACCAATTCAACAATCTGATCCCAAAATCGGTCAAACTCATCATAAGTGCTTTAAAATCTTAATGAATTGCAAAAATAATTTAATTGATGTGTTCATAGTTCTTAAATAATTTTTATTTTTGCACACCAATCGTGAGGGAAATATAATTTATTGAAAACTAAATATTTTAAGAGATGACTAAAGCAGATATTGTTAACGAAATTAGCAAAAATACAGGGATCGAAAAGGTTACTGTCCAGAAAGCGGTGGAAGCTTTTATGGAAACCGTAAAGGATTCATTAACCGAAGGTAGAAACGTGTACCTGCGTGGATTTGGAAGTTTCATCGTTAAGAAAAGAGCAGAAAAAACAGCAAGAAATATCTCAAAAAATACAACGATCATTATTCCAGAACATTTCATACCGTCTTTTAAGCCAGCAAAGACATTTGTATCACAAGTTAAAGACCAAGTAAAAAAATAAAGTTATGCCAAGCGGAAAAAAAAGAAAAAGACACAAAATGTCAACGCACAAGCGTAAAAAGAGATTACGTAAGAACAGACACAAAAAGAAGAAATAGTTTTTATCTAGTAGGTAAAAACTTATGGATGTTTAGTTGGTTAAACCTAAAGCACTATGTGTTTTAGGTTTAATCCGTTTTATGAGTCGCACTTTTGCGAAAAACAAATTTCAAATTAAAATAACGTTGTGAGTAGCGATCTAATTATTGATGTCACTCCCTCAGAAGTCGTTATTGCCTTATTAGAGAACAAGCGCTTAGTTGAACTGACAAGGGAAAAAAGCGGAGCAAAATTTGCTGTTGGCGATATTTATTTAGCCAGAGTGAAAAAAATAATGCCGAGCTTAAACGCTGCATTCATCGACGTTGGTTATGAAAAAGATGCATTTTTGCATTATCTCGACATGGGCCCGCAGTTTTCAACTTTGAATAAGTTTATGAAAATTGCCAGTTCTAAAAAGAACCGTATTTCTTCACTGTCAAAAATTCACTCCGAACCCGATATTAACAAAGAGGGTAAAATTGCGGAGGTACTGAAAACAGGCCAGAATATTCTGGTACAAATAGCTAAAGAGCCAATTTCAACAAAAGGGCCAAGGCTAACCTCTGAACTGTCTATTGCAGGAAGAAACTTAGTGTTGATGCCATTTAGTGAGAAGGTTAGTATCTCACAAAAGATAGGCTCAATTGAAGAAAAAAACCGGCTGAAGAAATTAATTCAAAGTATTAAGCCGAAGAAATATGGTGTTATTGTCCGAACCGTTGCCGAAGGTAAACGTGTTGCAGAATTAGACCAGGAATTGAAGAAACTGGTTGCTAAATTTGAAACTACTTTTCAGAAATTAAAGAAAGCGACAACGCCCTCTTTAATTGTTGGAGAGATTGATAGGACAACAGCTTTGTTGAGAGATATTTATAACCCTAACTTCAATAGTATCATTATTAATGATTCTGAAGTTGCAGATGATATTGCAGATTACCTTGGGACTATCGATCCTGAAAAGAAAAAAATGGTCAAATATTATAAAGGTGGACAGCCTGTATTTGAGCATTATGGAATCGATAAACAAATTAAGTCCTCGTTCGGGAAAACAGTTTCGTTTAAAAACGGAGCTTATTTGATTGTTGAGCACACAGAGGCTTTCCATGTTATTGATGTTAATAGTGGAAATCGTTCTAAAGCTGGTGTTGATCAAGAAACTAATGCGTTGGAAGTGAACCTTTCAGCAGCAGATGAGGTAGCCAGACAATTGAGGTTGAGAGATATGGGAGGCATTATTGTAATCGATTTTATCGATATGCAAAGTGCTGAAAACCGACAAAAGGTTTATGACCGTATGAGAGAGGTGATGGAGGTTGACCGCACCAAGCATAATATCTTGCCATTGAGCAAGTTTTGTTTGATGCAGATCACCCGCCAGAGGGTTCGCCCTGAAGAACATGTTGAGACGGCTGAGGTTTGTCCTTCATGCAGGGGTACCGGAAAGGTAACACCTACGATTCTCTTTACTGATGAGCTTGAGAATAAAGTTAATTACATTCTTAAAGATTTGAATAAGAAGAGTATGGCTTTGAAAGTTCATCCTTATGTAGCTGCATTTTTAACAAAAGGATTTATCTCCTTGAAAAGGAAATGGGCTTTTAAGTTCATGAGAAAAATTGATATTGAAGGTGTGAATTCGTATGGATTCCTTGAGTATCACTTTTTTGATGACAATCTTGAAGAAATTATTCTTTAAATATAAAATGCCTTGCGAATTATCGTGAGGCATTTTTATTTCCCCTCCATTGACCAAATTAAAAGAGCAATAAGTCATCCGACTCCGATAATTATTTCGGTGTTTTCAGAATTTCAATACAGAGGTTGGAAAGAAATTAGGGGTGTAGGCCTAGTGAAACTTCGAAAATGGGAGTGTATTTGTCTTCTGGTAGCCTTGTTAACAGACCATTTGCAATTTTTAACTAACAATAATCTATCCAGTTGTGTTATTATCAAATCTCATTCAATAACTTTGTTTTTATAGATTGAAAAACACATATAATGAAACGATTCCTATCTCTTTTTGGATTATTCCTTCTTACCCTTCAAACATTTTCACAAGTTCTCGATCCGGTTAAATGGACTTTCGATTCTAAACGAGAGGGAGACGAGATACAACTTGTTTTTAGAGCAACCATCGATGAAACCTGGCATTTATATGATACTGACTTGCCGGATGGTGGTCCAATTCCAACAAGCATCAATTACGCCGATAGTTCCAATTTTGAGTTTATTGGAGAGTTGAAAAAGAGTCGGGAACCTGTTCAATTGTTTGATGAGTCATTTATGATGGAACTCCGTTATTTTGAAAAAGGCGTTGAGTTAATTCAAACCATCAAGCTAAATACTGAAGACCCTGTTGAAATAAGCGGATTTGTTGAGTTTATGTGCTGTGATGATGAAGTGTGTTTGCCTCCAACTGAGGTTGACTTTAGCTTCAGATTTAATGGCAGTACAGCAACTAACGTGGCAGAGGAGGTTTCACCTGCAGTGCAGGGAAGCTTGAAAGTTATGACAGACAAAGGTAAGGTGGGCTCCACTGAAACACTTTGGTTATTCTTGTTCTTCTCCTTTTTGGCTGGACTGGCTGCAATACTAACTCCTTGTGTTTTTCCAATGATACCAATGACAGTATCATTCTTCATGCATAGTGGCGATACCAAGGCCAAGTCTCGGTTATACGCTGTTTTTTATGGACTTTCCATTATTACAATATATACAATCGTTGGTACTCTGGTCGCTGTTCTATTCGGACCCGATGCTGCCAATTGGTTAAGTACTCACTGGCTTCCCAATCTTATTTTCTTTGCTGTTTTTGTATTGTTTGCCTTTTCTTTTTTTGGAATGTTTGAAATTGTTTTACCCGGATGGTTGGTTAATAAATCAGACAAGCAAGTAGATAAAGGGGGATTTCTGGGGTCGTTTTTTATGGCTTTAACTCTGGTGTTGGTCTCTTTTTCATGTACGGGACCAATTGTAGGTGCTATTTTGGTTGAGTCTGCCGGGGGTGCTGTACTTAAACCCATTGTGGGTATGTTTGGGTTTTCCATGGCTTTTGCATTACCATTTACTTTATTCGCATTATTCCCAGGATGGTTAAGCAATCTTCCTAAATCAGGAGGTTGGCTCAACTCAGTAAAGGTTGTTCTTGGCTTCCTTGAATTGGCTTTAGGCTTAAAATTTCTGAGTATTGCCGACCAAACTTATCATTGGGGCATTCTTGACCGGGAAGTTTATTTAGCATTCTGGATTGTAATTTTTATTTTGCTAGGCTTGTATTTATTGGGGAAATTGAAATTTGCCCACGACAGTGAGTTGAAATTCATTTCGGTTCCCCGATTAATGATGGCCATAATGTCGTTTGCCTTTGTCGTTTATCTTATTCCCGGTATGTTCGGGGCTCCCTTAAAAGCAATATCAGGTTATTTGCCTCCGCAGACAACTCACGATTTTGATTTGCATGAAATTATTCGTGACGAGGTAAAACTTGTTGCCTCATCTGGAGGCGAAATTTCATATTATGAGGCAAATGAGTTGTGTGAAGAACCCAAATACAGCGCGTTTTTGGAATTGCCACACGGGCTGGAAGGCTACTTCGACTATGAGCAAGGAATGGCTTGTGCCAAAGCTCAAAATAAACCCATATTTATTGACTTTACGGGGCATGGTTGTGTTAACTGCCGGGAAATGGAGGCTACCGTTTGGTCTGACCCACGTGTTTTAGAGCGGTTAAAAAATGAATTCGTGATCATTGCTCTATATGTCGATGACAAAACAACATTGCCCGAAAACGAATGGGTAACTTCTACCTACGATGGGAAACTGAAAAAAACTCTTGGGAAAAAATACGCTGATTTCCAGATTACACGATTTGGTGTAAATGCACAGCCATACTATGTACTACTTGATACAAACGAGAAATTACTTGTTGAGCCTAAAGCATACGACTTGAATCCTGATAATTTTGTGAAATTTTTGGATGAGGGCATTGATAGTTTCCAGAATTAGTACGAAATAGTCTTAAATTGTATAATCACGGGCAGAAGTGTTCTGTATTTTTTTGCTTGATGCTGATATGCCTTCGGGCTGGCTATTTAATCAGCAGATAAAAACGACAGGTTAAGCGACAAACAATGGAAAGCTTTTATATGTTTGTAGTTCAAGTGGAGGAGTTGTATATGGATCAGGATAAGTTTAAGAATTTACGCTACAGGTTGATGGAAATTGAAACATGGCCGTTGAAATATATGTTTAAATTTATTACTCCCAACAACGAGGGAAAGGTAGACCAGATTAAAGCATTACTACCGAATCATGGTGAATTTTCATTTAAGCATACATTAAGCCTAAAGCATGTATCCATTACTTGTGTTGCCAACATGGAAAGCGCCGATCAAATCATTGACATTACTGAGCAGGTAGCTCGCATTGAAGGCGTATTGATTCTGTAGTTCGTAATGTAATTATTGATTATCAGCTTGCCCATGTGGAGTGTGATTTTTCCAAGCATTTTACTTTTAAAACGACATTCAGCCAATCCGGAGATTCAATATTTTTATTGTTTTTTCGTCACTTTAAGCAAGTGATCAAGCGGTTAAATTGTTCGTTTTTATTGTATCCCTCATTTATTATTTTGGCAGAAAGGGAGTTATGTACAGAATGTCACTAAATATTGCAGAAGAGATTTTTTATATATATTCGCAGTTATCAGTATAAACACGATAGAAAAAAAAACTTGAAAATTCGAAAAAATGAAAAAAATAAAAATTGTTCAAATGCTGGCCATCGTTTTGTTTTTAAGTCAGTTATCTTATGCGCAAGATGTTTATCAGTGGCGTGGTCCTGCCCGCGATGGGAAGTACAGTGAATCAGGATTGTTGTCGCAATGGCCCGAGGAAGGTCCGCAGTTACTATGGTCTACCGAAACCATAGGGCCCGGTTATGCTGCTCCGGTTATAACTGCCGACAAATTACTGGTAATGGGTGTTGAAAATGGGAACAGCACATTGTTTACGTTCGACCTGAATGGAAAACTACTATGGAAAGCACCCAATGGGAAAGCGTTTGTCGGTTCTGGATATGCATCAAATTTTCCGGGATCGCGCACCACTCCAACCGTTATTGGCGATATGGTGTATGCTACATCAGGTATCGGCAGAATTGCCTGTTTCAATATTAACTCCGGCGAGGAATTGTGGGCTGTTGATATGGTAAATGACTTGGGTGGTTTCATGAATGAATTCAGTTATTCCGAATCGGTGGTGGCTGACGATAATAACATTTATTGCTTCCCCGGTGGCAAAGAGATAAATGTTGCCGCAATCAACCGTTTTACGGGTGAAACCGTCTGGACCTCAGAGGCAGCTGGCGACACAACTCATTTTGTTTCGCCGATACTTGTAGAGCTTCCGTTGAGGAAAATATTTGTAACTACATCGCGCCGCCATATTTTTGGAGTGGATTGTAACAATGGTGAACTACTGTGGAAATACGAAATTGCTATCAATCATGATGGGGATCACGCCAATACACCAGTTTATGATGCACCTTATATTTACAATATCACAAATGACAACAACGGCGTAGGAGCTATTAAACTTGAACTGTCACCTGATGGAAAAAGTGTGAAAGAAGTGTGGACAAATGAAAGTGTAAAGAATGACATGGGAGGTTTTATCGAAGTTGATCACAAACTGTTTGTTACCACAGAAAATAAATACCTAAATATGCTCGATCCGGACAACGGAACTGTTCTTGAAAGGATTAGATCTCCATTTGGTGGGCTCATTTTTGCCGACAATAAATTCATTTGTTACGGCAATACAGGTGATGTAAGTCTGTTCAATTATGAAAATGATAAACTTGCACAGGGTGGTACATTTAAAATTAGAATGGGGAGTAAAGAGCATTTTTCACACCCGGTTGTAGCAAACGGAGTGTTGTATATCCGCCACGGAGAAGCGCTGATGGCTTACAAAATTAAATAAGCAGATAAGACACAAAGCATAACAAAGAAAAAGAACCGTTCTTCCAAAAGAATGGTTCTTTTTTTATGGCTAGCATACACTCTGTGAAGTAGTGTCCAGTTGAGCCCTAAAATACGGTTGCAGGTTAATACATTACTTTAGCAACCTTTTCATACACAGTATTTGGGTTTTCGAAGCACTTCACTTTTATACCAGTGGGGTTGAGTACAATTTCTGAGTTTGCCATTGTCTGAACCATGATTCATGGGATTTTTCGGATTCACTGGATTTCAAAAATATTATAATCTCAGTAATTCATTAAAATCGACATTCAACTGTTTTCATCAACTTTTGTCTGACCCTTGATTGTGGGATTCGCCTTTGCTTATTCGACGTTTATTCTTTCTTTTTACTTTTCAGAAAATGCTAGTATTAAACCTGTCCCTATAAAAATGGATCCAGTTATTCTATTAAATCCTTTTCTAATTGATTGTCGTTGAAATAACCTGTTCAATCTTACACCAAATATTGCATATAACATATAGCATCCAAAAGCCACAACTCCTAATGTGATAAACACAATCAAAAATCCACCGATAGTGGATGACTTTATATTAATAAATTGTGGGAACAAGGCCGTGAAAAATAGAATGCCTTTTGGATTACCTACAGCAATAAAAAACCCGTCTATAAATAATTTATCTTTTCCTTTTGTGATAGTTGATTTGTCTTTAATATTATTTGATCTAACAGGAGTAATTGGTTCAATAATCAATTTTATGCCAATGCATACAAGATAAACTATTCCAATCCATTTAATAATTAGAAATACCATACTTGAAGCCAATAGTATAGCTCCTAATCCTAAAATTGATACTAGTGCCATTAACAGATTTCCTGTCAAATTTCCTAGTCCACTGTAGATTGTTTTACCTATTCCATGATTTGCTCCATGATTTATTGCTAGTAAGGAATTTGGTCCAGGAATAATTGTTGCAATAAATAACACGAAAAAATATGCTGTGAAAGATTCAAATGTCATATCTAATTATTTTGTGGTTTAATTTTCACAAATGCTCTTTTTGTCATAATTGGGCACAACGAAAAATTATAAGTTACGTGGCGGAATGCATATGATTTATTGTCCGTATATGTACGGAGAAAACATGCGGGAATCTGCGATTTGCATACCTCCAACCCCACTATGCAATATGGTACTTTGTTATCCCTTGGTTTTTAATTTTTTATCAATTCTGGATTTCCTATTCCCCTATTTTCAATCTTTTGTTTGTACTTGTTTCCATCAATATCCTCATAAAGCAAATCAATTTCGTAATATCTATTGGCATTGTCTTGATACCTCTCAGACGAAGTTATATTTGCTTTTATTTCAATATCCTTACCATTGTCAATTTCTGCTTCAGGATTCACTATTCTAAAGGTTATGAATTCTCCACATATTTTATTTAAACTGAGATTTCTGCCAGTATTTCCTTTATTTTTAAGTTTAATTAAAATCTTCGACGAATTATTAGAACTACCATTATTGATAAAATGTGGTTTGATGTCGCTACGTCTTTTGATTTCTTGAATTTCAAGTTTTTTATCCTCAATTCCTTTGTTGTGAAGGAAAATGTCGTTTTGTAATTCAATTTGTTTACTTATTAGATTATTAGATTCTTTCATTAATTCCGATTGGAATTGATATTCAGATGTTTGTTTTGACAATTCATTGATTTGTTCTGTCATTTTCTTTATCATCTCATCTTGAGAAACAGCAAGCTTTTCCAAAGAACTAAGTTTTCTTTCTTGATTCTTATCTTTAATAAACAGTTTAATTATTCCCCAAACAACAATGGGAATTCCAATTAAAGCAGCGATAGAATTAATCCAATCGGTTATTAGTGGTTCAGTCATCTTTTTGTCTTGTTTTGCTTGTCCCTAAACTATTTTACACACTCACTAAAAGTTATACTTATCCCAGTAGTGGTGAATATATCTAACATTTCATGTTTTATATTTTCAAGCCTCAAGTTAGGCATTTTACAAAACAATATATTTAGACAGTTAACAAAACTTTATTAGAGCTTTTCAACATAACATGTAATGCTTCTGATATTTATCTATTCGGGAAATTACAAGGATGTTGTCTTTTTGCTCTCAATGAAAGTTGAAAGATTTTTAAACACGCCAATAATTATTGGGGCAGTATGATTTTGATTCTTGGGAATCTTTACGGATCAATTGCTATTTCCGGTGGACTAGTTTTTTTAACGCATAGATTTTAGTTCACCTTAAATAAGACTGCAAATTCCATGAAATACCTTTCCAATTATCTCTTTTATGAGATAAGACGTTTCCGAAACAAACATATTGGCTGTCCCTTTTTTTATTAGGTGGGTTAACTCCAACTGTAAGTTTTAGTGGTAAAGTCCCCATTTCGCCGTTAGGTGAAAAGTATGGCCTAGGGAGGTTTTGATTAGAAAAAAAGGGCGAAAATCAGGAGGTGGTACTAGTGAGCCATCCTGTTTGAGGAGGAACGACGAGTTGGATTGCGTGGTGTTTTCAATCCGTAGTTTTCTTTCAAAAGGTTCGTCAGCCTTGACTTTTTTTGTTTCCGTTTTTTGGGTCAAGCCAAAAA
Source organism: Prolixibacteraceae bacterium (assembly GCA_963662675.2). Classification (GTDB taxonomy): domain Bacteria; phylum Bacteroidota; class Bacteroidia; order Bacteroidales; family Prolixibacteraceae. The sequence goes on along the minus strand of CAXXHP010000004.1, from coordinate 1,360,005 downwards.
ATGAAATCCCGTTCGGAAGAACAGCCAAATCAAGGGCGTATTAAGTATTTATCTTCATACAAACTTGCTATTTGTATTTGGCATAATAGAATAAATAGATCGTATTACCTGATTTCTCAATTGATCCATCGTTACTTGTTTGTGTAGAAATGCAGAGAAGAATCGATGTCTCGCTTGTTAAGTGCGGTACCTTTTGTGGAGACTTCAGATCGCTATAACTAAAGAAGGTCGGTATTATAAATACCGAGCTGTAATTTGCTTATAGGAGTGATAGTCTTCGCCAAATTCTGAAGCAAGAAAGTGCTCTTCCTTTTTTATAATGAAGTGATGCGTTATCAGTGAAAATACCAGTAATAGTGCCAGAAAAACACTTGGGATAAGTAAAAAGCAGGCTGTGAAAAAGAATAAGAAACTGGCATACATGGGGTTTCGGCTCACTTTGTACACGCCATCAGTTTGTAGGGCATGTGGTCTGGTAGGAAGCCCCACGCGAGTAAATATGCTCATGGTGTAGTAGGCAGGAATCAACAACAGGTTTCCTCCTAGCAAAAAAACAAGTGCAAGTAATTTCTGCACATCCACAATTTCGGATTGAATAAGCATGGGGAAATGCAAGAATAAATCAGCTTGCAGGCTTCCAAAAAACAGAAAAACAAAGGCAATTGCAGCAATCATTTTTGCAGGATAAAATAGGGCAGGGGTTATGGTTGGTTTTCCAAAAGCACCTTGTCCGTTTCGCAATAATTGATAAGCCAATGCTGCTGTTGCCAGAATGGGGAATCCACTAAGTACAATTAGCCCCGTTTGAATAAGGTTCATTATACTTCGCCTTTAAATTGATAGCCGATTTCGGTTATGATTTTCTCAATTTCCTTCAGGTCAATTTTATTACCCGATATTTTTACGTTTGATGTGTTTTTATCTGCCAAAACCTCATCAATTCCTTCTAGTTTCAATAGATTTCTGGTAACACTCGCTTCGCAATGGGAGCAAGTCATTCCTTCAATTTTTAATGTTTTAAAGTCCATACGAATTGTTGTTTTTCTAGATTTTTCAAAGCGTTCGTAAAAGTAACCAAAAATGAGCGAACCAATTAGTAATACTGACGATGAAATTTGCAGCCACTTAGGTAGCATTTCGTGTTCTCCATTACCATGAATGTGCATGACTTTACTTAGAATAAAATCAGCAGGAATAAACCAGTTGGTAAGCATGCCAAATAAAATTGCACCCCCAGTGATTGTTCCCAGATAAACGAATAATGATTTTCGTCCCATTGTTTTTCCTAAAACAGTCATTGTAGCCACATTGGTTGCAGGGCCAGCCATCAAAAACACAAGTGCCGCACCGGGTGATACGCCTTTCATTAAAAGAACAGCAGCTATTGGAATGGAACCTGTTGCACAGATGTAGATAGGCACAGATGCTGCCAGAACAACCAATATTTCAAGAACGCCTAATCCCTGAAAAGAACTAAAAAAGTCATCCGGCAAAATAACCGAAATTAGGGCAGCAATCAGAAAGCCAATGATCAGCCATTTGGCAATGTCTTGCAATAATTCAATAAATGCATAATGTGTGGCTTGGACGAAAACATTGCCTTTCGGTTTTTTTTCTTCGTGGCACCCGCATGAATCGTCATTGCAGTTTACTGCATCCTCTTTTTTGCCAAATGCTGCGGCATCAATTTTTAGTCCTGCAAACTTATTTGCCGGTGCAGCAGGTTTATCTTTTACCAATAGGTTTGTTAATATTCCTCCGGCAATACCGGTAATAAATGCCACTATTGGGCGCAACACCGCAAATGGCCATCCCAGCATTGAGTATGTCGCAAAAATAGAATCAATACCTGTTTGTGGGGTCGATATCAAAAATGAATTAGTAGCACCTTTTGAGGCCCCATTTTTGAAGAATGAAATGCCGGTTGGAATAACACCACATGAGCAAAGCGGCATTGGCACACCCAAAAAAGAAGCGTTAACCACTGATTTGGTAGTTGGCTTTCCCATGTATTTTTGCACTTTGTTTTGCGGAAAAAACACTTTCAGCAATCCTGCAAATACAAGTCCCAATATTAGCCAGGGAGCCATTTCGTTAAGTAAGTATATTAATTCTGAGATATAATCTAATACAAAGTCTTTCATCACACATCTGTTTATTATTAAAATGCTTGAACTTTCAAAAAGTTCAAGCAATAAGTATGCAAATATACAGTTATTTGGATGTTTTTATTAAATGAAGGTATTTATTCTTGACTTTTCTGGCTTAAAAGCAAGAAAACAATTTAACTAGAACCAGTATTCGAATTTTAATACTTCAGAATGCAGACCCTGAAATGAAAGTGGATATCTAATTATCAACTTTTTCTACGTACAGCTGTGCCGCTTCATCCTTAACGATTACAATAGGGTCGCCTTTGTCAATCATTCCTATGTTTGCAACGGCATCGTATATTTTCCCTTCTACAAGAACTTTTCCTGAAGGTCTTAAAACAGTGTGAGCTGTACCTGTTTTCCCAACGAGGTTTTTGATTTTGCTGTCAATACCTATAAATCCTTTTTTTATTTCTTGTGTGGAATGAAGGGAGAGATTTTTAAAAGCTCCAGAATCAGCAGAAAACATTCTTTTGCTGAGGGCAATACTAAGAAGGAATCCGGCAAATGTAGAAACAACAACTGTTGTTAGTGCGGTTGTTATTTTTTCAGGATTAACTCCATCAAAGTCGAAGTTTACATTTCCAATAAGGCTTAATACCAAACCTGTAAAACTAAATGTGATACCTAGAATTCCGGCTATGCCAAAGCCGGGAATAACAAACAGCTCAAGTGCGATAAGTATAAGGCCTGATATAAAGAGTAATATTTCCCAGTTTGCAGCCAACCCTTCGAGGTAGAGAGGGGCGAAGTAGGCAAATGCTGCTAAAATGGCTATACCAATTGGGAAGCCAATGCCGGGTGTCTGCATTTCAAAATATATTCCTCCCAAAATAATCATGATTAGAATTCCGGAAACAATGGGACTAACCAAAAAGCCAATAAATTTCTCAAGGGCTGTCGGTTTATACTCAACTATTTCGTAGTTATCAATGCCAATTTGCTCTAGCACTTCTGTCACATTTTCTGCAATACCCTCGCAGTACCCATATTTTATGGCTTCGGTAGGGGTAAATGTTAATACCTTCCCAGTGTCAATGATGCTTTCAATGTATACACTTTCGTCTACCATTGCCTCGGCAATTGAAGGATTGCGGAACCAACGGATGGTCGTATCCTGCCCACTGAAAATGGTGTCGCTGCCATGTGACTCAGCTGTTGCGCGCATAATGGAACGCATATAAGATTGATATTTGTCGGGCATTGCTTCCCCTGTTTGATTAACCACGGTAGCTGCACCAATTGATCCTCCTTTGCGCATGTAAATGCTATCGCAGGCAATGGAAATAAGTGCCCCTGCACTAGCTGCATTATTATCAATAAACACATAAACGGGAAGAGGGCTATTGATGATTTTTGTGCGAATGGAATCTGCGTCGAGTACCGTTCCACCGTAGGTATTCATGTGAATCAACATTAAATCGGCATTTAGGCTGTCCGCTTCAGCAAATGCTTGTTGGGTTTGCCGCCAAACGGCTGGTGCAATATCTTGTTTGATGTTGAACTTGTAAACAAGTTGTTTTCCCTCGGTGTGGGATGAATTTTGGGCATTCCCGGAGAATAGTACTGTAATAAATAATAAAAAAGAGAGTAGATAGCGAACCTTCATAATGCTTAGTTTATGTGCAAATCAAAGTTAATGAATTTTGCTAGAGAAAGTATCACGTATTGTATAAGCCAATTTACAGTATGCGCTATTGTACATGTAGCATTTAAGGCATGAAGGATATTTATCTATTTATTAAATGTCAACTTGCAAATAGAAAAAACAACTGGGGAAGTTTGTTATTGTAGATATTTTCTATTCTTTTGCCGGAAATTATTTTTTAAAAAATATTTTCCACATCATTCTGAAATGAAGGATATTATTTTACAGACAGCATTAGACCAGTTTAAAAAGCACGGTATTCGTGACATGTCAATCCAAAAGCTGGCATTGACATTAAAGATGTCTTCAAAAACTTTCTACAAATATTTTTGTAACAAAGAAGAGCTTGTAGGAAACGTATTGCATATGTATTATCGCCAACAATACAGGGTGTTCGAAAACCCAAATGCATCCTTCAACTCAATACAGGTTTTCTATAATATTTGGCATAATGCAGTTGTACATGAGTACAATGTAAGCAACAAGTTCTTTCAAGACTTACATTACTATTATCCTGAATTAGAACAAAAAATTACCGTTGATTTTGGAATTAAATTTTGGGAGAAGATTAAACCAATTGTTAATAATGGGATTAAAGAAGGTTTTTTCATTGAAAGTATTAATACCGAATTGGTATTGGAGTCAATCTCAATTTTGGTATACAGGATCGGTCGGTCAGATCAATTTCAGAAAATCAACAGCTCGCAGGAAGAGATTTTTAGAAATTCTGTTGAAATAATTCTTAGAGGAATGTGCACAAATGAAGGCCTTCTGGAACTGGAAAAGCATATAAAAGTTGTAGATCAGAAATAAGATAAAACAGAAAAAGAAAACAATTAACTAAAGCACATGAAAGTATCATCTAACAAATTAATTACTCTTCTTTCCGTATTGGTTTTTATAACGGGAGGTAAATTCTCATACGCTTCAATTGATCCCGAACCTCAAACAGAGATGGGGAAGCGACATTATGAGCTTGCAAAACAAACAGAGTTAGAAAGTATCGTTCTTCTTGAAAATAAAGATGGTTTTTTACCACTTAGTAAAACCTCACAAAATAAAATTGCTGTATTTGGTAACGGTGCATTTGCTCCAACCAATGGAAGTTCAGGCTCAGGAACTGTAACTGGAGGATTTACTTATAATTTGTTTGACGGATTAGAATCAATTGGTGTCGAATATGAAAAGTCAATTCCTGAATATTATGCAAATAGCATTACGGTAACATATATGTATGGTTTTTCGATGTCAAGTATAAACCATGATTGGGATACCTCAGATCAAGAAAAATGGGGAGAATCCAGATTTTCAAATAGTGGATGGAACAGGAATTCTCCAATATCTAGTCCTGAATTAAGATTAGATGATGACTTAGTAAGTATTGCATCAGAATTTAGCAGCGATAAAACAGCTATTGTATATATCACGCGTGGTGTGGGAACCGAAGAGATGGATCGTTTTGATCAGCCTAGTGACTGGTATTTGAACCCATCTGAATATACACTTTTAAAACAGGTTACACGTGATTTTGATAATGTTGTTGTTGTTTTGAATACATCAGGCTCAATGGATTTGTCGTGGATGGATTTTGAATGGTTAGCTAACGATTCTGACTATAATGATGGAGGTACTATTACAGAGGCTGATGCTCGGGAATATGCGGAAAAAGTTAAAGGCTTGGTATTGACCTATGGCTCAGGTTCGTATCATGGGTTGGTTGTTGCTGAGCTATTGTATGGCGACGAAGATTTTACAGGAAAGCTTGCAGACAGCATGACAAAAACTTACGATGTACATCCTACAAAAGACAACTTCCATTACAAATCATATGCAGATAAAGGTCTTAACTACAATGACTATAACTCTTTAAATGGTAAGGATGATCCAATCTATTTGTACCAAGAAGATATTTTTACGGGATATCGTTATTTCGACACATTCGCTGCCAATGATGTTCTTTATTCTTTTGGATACGGACTTTCATACAACGATTATAAATTTGAAGATATGGATGTTGATGCCAGCAAAGCTGGTAACGTGATTTTTGTGTCTGCACTAATTAAAAATGTGTCAAAAGACAAATCTTTACCAGCAGGGAAAGAAGTGATGGAGGTTTTTGTAAGTGCTCCTGAAGGCAAACTTGAACAACCTTACCAAAAATTACTTGATTACAATAAAACCAATAAATTGGATCAGGGAGAGCAAGAAGAAATCACTCTGGATATTCCTGTTTCTGATCTTGCCTCTTACGATGAAGAAAAAGCGGCATACATTATTGAGAAAGGTGATTACATTATTCGTGTAGGTAACAGCTCAAGAAATACCCATATCGCTGGTATAGTATCTGTAGACGAAGAAATACTGGTTGAACAGCTTTCAAACAAACTGACCTTAAACGGTGCAGATCCAACAGGAAAAGCAGACAATAAATCGGTGTATAATTCATTAAGGTATTCAACTAAAGGTAACAATCCTTCAGATCCTGCAATTTCAGGCTATGTAAACACGAATGATAAAAAAGAACTGAAAAAGGCAAAGAGAGTTGCCATTAACAATGATTTTGTAGATTTCATTGACAATTCTTCGAACAGCACAGCTTATATCGAAGGAAAAGCTCCTTTCAATCAGGTGTCAACCTTAGCTGCTGTGAAAAATGGAGATATTAGCCTTGAAGATTTCACAGCTCAGTTAACCAAAGATGAATTGGTAAACCTGCTTTCTGGTGGTTATGGAACTAGAGGTTCAGACCAATTTTACAGCGATGACCAAGCTATTCAAATCAATAATCTCTCTTCTAAAGCAGCAAGCAAAGGGTATGTTGGTGGTGCAGGTTCATCACGCAATATTCGCCGTTTAGGAATTCCATCAGCAACTTATGCCGATGGTTCAGCAGGCATTTCAATTGGAGCAAATACCGCAAGTCTATTAGGGATCGATCAAAATCCTGGTTTTGCAAGAGCTGCCGGAATGGCCTGCACCTGGAACCCTGAGTTACAATACTTATGGGGTAAGGCAATTGGAGAAGAGATGAGATTGATTAATGTTGATATATGGCTGGCTCCAAGTATCAACTTGCATAGAAACCCATTGAATGGGCGTAATACTGAATATTATTCTGAAGATCCAATTTTAAGTGGTAAGGTTGCTACTCAGGTTGCTAAGGGAGTTGCTGAAAATGGCGTTACTGTATGTTTGAAACACTTTGCAGGTAACGATCAGGAATGGTATCGAAGAGGACTTCATACTACGGCTTCTGAAGCGCAAGGAATAAATAAAGATGCAGCCAATACCATTGCCAGCGAAAGGGCTTTACGTGAGATTACCCTTAAACCATTCGAAATGGCTGTAAAGGGAGGAAATCCGATGTGTATTATGTCGGCATTTAATAAAATTAATGGCAAGTATTGTGCAAGCAGTGAAGAACTTCTTATTGATATTCTTAGAGGCGAATGGGGTTATAATGGGTATGTGGTTACTGACTGGGGCGATTTTGATGAGATTCCTCATGCTGCTGATGAAATGAAAGGTGGCAATGACATGATCATGTCTGGATATCACAATAGGTTTAGTATTCCTGTTCAAATTTATGATGGAGTAGCTGAAGAATATTCTGGAAAGCCCGAGACTGTTACAATAAATGACCTTCAGCGTAATGCCGCGAATGTTCTGAAAACTATATTATCGAGCAAAAATGCATTTGACGCAAACAACCAGTATAATCTGCAAATGCAGATGAGCAACAAGCTTGAAATCCTTACAACACAATTGCCTGTTGCCATTGTTGGTATGGATTATTCGTCAATTAAAGTAAACCCTGTTATTGTAACTGGTAGCGAAGGAACCTCAAAATATATCATTTCATTAGATGAATCGGGAGATCGACTGCCTTCATCATTAAAACTGAATGGTAATGGTTCAATTGCCGGAACTCCTACATCCAATGAAGTAGGTACTTATAACCTGACTATAAAAGTTGAAGATGACAAAGGTAATACTGCTACAAAACAACTTTCTTTAATTGTTGATAATATTGCCATTTCTACATATGAATTCCCAGTAGCACGGTTGGAAATGGATTTTGAAAAACAATTTCAAGAAATAGAGGTTCTTGGAGGTGCTAATCCTTTTACTTTTGAGATAAATAAAGGTAGCTTACCTGCTGGGCTTTCTCTTAAATCAAATGGTAAAATTGTTGGGACACCTGCTGCGACAGGTGAATTTGGGTTTTCCGTCAAAGTTACAGATAGTAATGGGCATTTAACAGAGAAAGAATACACATTAACTGTAGAAGACGTGATAAACGTAAATTTCACTCCAGAAACACCAATTACAAATGCTGAGGTTAACAACACTATCAACATTGGGGTTTCGGCAAGCAGAACAGGCTTTAACGATACCTATATTTTTAGTCTTGTTGATGCTCCTGAATGGATAGCAATTAGCACTTCTTACTTTGGAACAACCATTACTGGAGCACCCTCAATTTCCGGGACTTTTGATTTTAAAGTGTTTGTGGAAATTGAAGGAAGCCCAATTACCTTTGAAGTGCCTTATCAAATTATTGCAACCAATGGAAGTGATGCTGAACTTGATATTACAACAGCTCAGCTTTCTGATGGAGAAGTAAATATACCTTACTCGGCTAATATTAGTTCAGTTGGAGGAATTGGAAAGAAAAGTTTTGAGTTAACAGCCGATAGTGATCAACCAGATGGATTGTCTTTGAGTCAGGATGGTCGGATAACATGGACACCTGCAGGTCTTGATTTTGGGTACTACAACCTTTATGTAAAAGTGCAGGATCAAGAAAATAACCAAGTAATTAGAAGCCTTCCTCTTTTCATTAAAGGAAGCCTGACGATATATCCGTCAAACAAATCTGAACTTATGACTACTGTTGGAGAATCATTCAATTTGCAGATGTCAGTTAGTGGAGGTACAGTTGAAAGCTACAACTACACTTTGAGTTCTAAAGGTGATGAATTACCCAAAGGTTTCTCATTCAAAGATGGAATTATAAGTGGTACTTCAACAAAAGATGATGTTGGTGTTTATAACATTGTTATCAGGATTAGTGAAAACGGAGGATCATTTAGTGGATCCGAAGTAAGATATCACATGGTAATTTCTGAATAGAATTCTGTACCCAGGATCGAAGAATTTATGTGTGTTCTAATTTGAGTTTGTCTCAAAAGTCAATGGAAGCGTTATTGCGACATAAGCGAAGCAGTCTGTTAGTCAGGAGATTGCTTCGCTTACAATGACTTGTGTTGCGGTGTTTTGCACTTTTGAGACAGCCTCTTTTATTAGAAGAATCGAATATCGCTGTTTGTTCTGGCTTGACTTTACACTTATGCTTAGTCGGAGTTCCACAAAGTAGATGCTCTTATTTTTTCACCTTGATTTCTAGTTAAACCAATACGATAATTTTAATACCAGCGCCCGGTTTCTTGGTCCCCAATCCGAGGTGTAATAATTATCGGTATACACAATAAACAAATCGGAAACAGGTTGGTATCTCCATTGTAGCCTCATGTTTACATTCAGATTTTCGGTTTGCTGATTGTACTGCACAAAAGAGGAAAAGAAAACTTTTTCACTCATAGTCAGATCGAACTTAGGTCCAAGCAACCAGAAGCGGGAGCGTTCAAACGGAGAGGGCAGATCCAGATCTGTGTATGAAAAATTAAGTGTCATATTCAGATAAGGTTGAAAGCGGCAGGTAACATACCCCTTAACAGTGCTTATATCTCCACTGTAAAAACCACCTTTTGTAGCCGATGCGGAGAAGCTAACCATTTTACGGGCATCCGAATAATAATCTATAAAAGCAACATTTGTTGAATATTCAGTTCCGTTTTCCAGCACTGGTTGGCTGCTGTTATGTATTGGATGTATCGGATCATAGTCTCTGTTAAGTCTGATGTATGAATTTTTCATGCCCACATCAAAAACCGATCGATCTTTGAATTCAATTTTATATTTGAGTGAAACTTCATGATCAAGCTGTTTGTTATTTTTATCAAAATAGTAATTGGCACTTGCGGTTGGTCCATGAGAAACAACCTGCTTGTTTGGAATCCACAATAAACCAAACTCCGGTTTTATTAAATTATAACCAACCCTGCGAACATAGCCAGCTTCTGCATTATAATTTCCGCCTACACTGGCTTGTGCAATTGAGGCATGAACCTGGCGGGTGTTGTACGAAAGTGATGCTCCCTGTGCGTATTGTTTCCCCGGATTTTCCGGACTGAAAGAACGATGATAAAACAATTTTCCAATCCAAGCATTGTTGCTGCTCGCCAAATTATAATCGACACCTGCAATACGATTGAAATTTTGGGCTCCAGGTTCGTCCATATATTCCTTATTCACCAATATAAACCCGATGTTTGAACGTGAAAATAGTTGACGTTGAATAGAAGCAACCATGAAATTTCGGGATAGTTGCTCTCCAGTCCTTTCTGTTTGCATATCTAAAAGTCCCAGGCGCCAGTTGGTCCCAAGTTTACCACTTAAACGCATTCCTCCTAAAACAGGTGCATCTAGGCCAATTCTTCGCGAGAAGAAAGGTGTAATTCCAGAAGATCCGTAACCCGAAAAAAGATCGCTGTTTTCGAGAAAGAACTGGCGCTTTTCAGGAAAAAAAAGTTCGAAACGATCAAGGTTCGTCACTTGCTGATCGACTTCTGCCTGTGAGAAATCAGGGTTATAAGTCAGGTCCAGGTTCATGGATGTGCTTAGTCCTAACTTGGCATCAAACCCGATATCTTTACGGTAAGATGTATTTGTCCTTGCCTCAAAGTCTTTCGCCATACTTCCAAAAACATATGGAATAAATGAGAACATCATTTTTGATTCAGGGAGTGGCTCATCCCATTGTAAGATGCCTGTGTAAGCCAGGTTGCTTGTTGTAAATTGGCGTGGGATAGGGGCCCATGCCGATTTTTCGTTAGTCTTAAGATCATTCCGGCTAAAATTAATGTACCACTTATCAGTCCCTGATTTGAATCGCACAGACCGAAAAGGAATTCGCATTTCGGAAACCCAACGATCGGCATACTGAGTTGTTTTTGAATACCATTTGCAGTCCCAGTTCAGGTTTACGGAAGAGCCATTTGACTCGGTTCCATCCCATTCTGCACCCGATGCTGATGTGCCAAATGCGTAACCGTTGGTTTGATCCAAATATGGATCTATGAAAACAATAAAATTATCATTATTCTGAAATCCAAAATCCCTGCGGAATGATTCAAAAATTCGTTTTCCGGGAATGGTGTCAAACATGGTCACTCCCAAATAGAAAGCTTTATCATCATAAGTCATCATCACCTCCGTAGGCGATTGCGGCATTCCTGAATCGACAGGGGTAACGCGAATGAAATTGTCGGCTTTCTCGGCATCTGCCCATTCGTCTTCACTAATTAGTCCATCGATTTTAATTGGGGTGGCAGTCTTCTTTATATGAAGGACTACATCTGCATTATTTCTTTTTACAGGGGGATCATCTTTCTGTCCGTCGATAAACGGATTTTTATTCGCGTTAGAATATGAAAAAATAGAAAGAAAGATGAAAAAGACAAGTAAGTACAATTTCATGGTGTTCAGTTTAGTTTAGGTATGTCAAAGATAAAAAAATGCAGACGTAGCAGCATAAAATTCAAAAGAATTTACAACCCCCAAATTCATTATTTATTTGATCCTCAGGTTGTGAGCCAACGCAAAAAGCAGGGGCGAATATGACGGTTGAGTAAACGACAATACTTGTATCCGCGATGCTTCCATCATCTCTAACCTACCTGCAAATTTTAGGTGGGTATACTTTAGGACCGGACAAGACCTTTGGACGGTAAATTGCATGAGTTGTGGAAGGTTTCGTGGCACTTTTCTGTCAAAACAGTGATGAAGTTTGAGTAGGCTACAGACACTTGTGTTTAGCACTTTCCCTGCCATTACGTATATGAAATTTTATCGGCTGCCTTTTTCTAATTTATATTTCTTTATTAAAATCCATGCTGAGTGGATGAGAAATCTAAGTTTATTAATCCTTGTCTAATTTCAGGAGCATTCATAAATAAGTTCCAAAACAATTGTGTTTTGTAATTTTCCATCATAGGTCCAATTGTTCCTTGGTCAATTGCCAAATATCTTGGCGTTTTCCATTGATAATGCAGAGAAAAAGCATCATAAGGACCTGCTATGCCAATATATTCATCTGGCATTTCTTCGTATAAATAACGTAAAAATTTTAAGGATTTTTCCGGAGTATAAGGGATTGAAGATAGTGCGGCAGTTGGAGTAATCACTCCTTTGTCGTTGTTTGGTTGATGGGCAGCATAGCCTGTACTCCCATCAGTATTGCGTGAATAGCTAGCTGTTAAACCCCAGCATTTTTCATTATAACCATCATATTCATTGGGGTTTTGGATGCAATGCTGATAAATAATTTGTGTGTGATTTTTTACAACATCCCAATAATTGGCATAGCTATCTGTTAGTCCGCGAGGGTCAAGTGTCAAATAAGAATATTGAGCCCAAAATAAAGGGCCTACGTTGTCATTTGCTCCATTGTGATTGAAAATAACAGGTATATTATATTTCGTAGCTCCGCTTAAAATATTTCCGTTTCTTGCCCATCCATTGTGGTAGGTATCGGCCGTAATTGGGTGAGTTGGTGAAGATGCGGCCATTATGTAAGCAATGAGACCTTCGTTGTACCCATTTATTCTAAAATTCATTTGCCATTCAAAATCAGGAGACCAATGCCAGTATAAGACGTTTTCGCCATTTGTATACCAATCCCATTCTACACCTTTCCATAACTCATCGGCTTTTTGAGCCAGTTCTTGTTCTCTTGTATTTCCGCTTTTAAAATATTCTCTGATACAAATTAAGGCTTGACATAGAAATGCAGTTTCCACTATGTCTCCTCCATTATCAAAAGTGGTAAAGGGGATTACTTCGCCACTATTTCCATCCATCCAATGTGGCCATGCACCATGAAAACGGTCTGCATTTTCGAGAAAGTTTAGAGCAGTTTCCAGATGACTTATTCCTTCAGTTTTAGTTATGTATTCATTTTCTATCCCCATCAATATATTAAGAAAGCCAAACCCTGAACCACCTGTTGTGACGGTATTCTGGTCAAAATACAAGTCAGTTTCATGTAACCGTTCTCTTGCTAACTTAGAGTTTATGTGCGCGTAATTCCAGAAATACTTTAAAACATCTTCTTGTACTTTTTTCATTAACTCAATATCAGACAGGGGTGGGGGCTCTTCAATACACATGTTATCTTTCGTGCAGGAAGAGAATATTAAAGTCAAAATTAGTATGTGTTGAAAGTAAATTTTCATCTCTTCATATTGTTTTCTATTTCTTAGGTCGATGATTTGATGACATAGGACGGTGTTAATTATAGGCGTTGGGAGATTTCGGGGTACTTTTGTATCAGGTTATAATTTAGTTTGATTAAATGTTTAAAGTTTTAATAAAACAGTAATCCGCCAAGATGGAGTCGGTTCTCCGCTAGGCTTTTAGTCTAGCGGCCGTATACTCGATTAGGCATTCGTTATTAAACAGGAAATCCTTCATTTCTAAGTTCATCTATTTCTGTTTCATCAAATTGATCAATAATTAGACTCATAAAGTCGTAATCTTTTTTTCGTTTAAGGACCCAGTGATAAATGTCTCCCATCTCTTTATCATTAGTGGACCATTTCCCTCTTGGATTAATTTCAGAATCATACCTAAATTCTTTCCATTCATCAACTCTGTCTTTAATTTTTGAAGGAATATTCCAATATCTAGGTTCATCGAATTTCTGTTCCCAAACAAGATCTAATTCTTTAATTGTATCCTCTGATAAACTATCCTTTTTAGGTACAATTGTTTGATTAAACGAATTCTGATAATTCATCTTATTTGGTGATTGGTCAGACGATAATTGTCTAATAAATCTCTTTGTTGATGCCTCTGGAGTGCGACTTGTTAAATCAAAATCAAATCCAATTTCTTCAATTTCTGCTCTTAATTCTAATTTTTTCCCTTCCTTATTTCGCTGTGCAACCCCTACCAGAAAAGTTCCTAATGACTTGCCTTTATATTTATATCGATGATTTGCTTTTACAGTTTCATTATTGTCAAGAGCATCTTGTAACAACTCTAACCATTCCAATTCATTTGCATTAACATTTGCTGTTTTTACTTCTTCAATTACAGTTTCAGAAATATCCGTTTTCAAGAACTGATTTGATTTATAAATAAGTTGGTCTGTTGTATAAAACCATATAGATTGTTTGGTCTTGTCCTTAAACTCATAAAGCAGCTCGTGTCTAGGTGTATTCTCATTTTCTTGATGCCACCAATCTTCTTTTACATCATTTGTAACAAAAATTATTGGACATTTTTTTTCTTTCGCATAATCTATTATTTGAAACCAAAGGATAAGGTCGCCATACATTTGAAAAGCTATTTTGTCTTCCTCATCTTTATAACCTGGAGGAATCTCATTTTCGTATCTAAACGCTCCTTCACGAATAATAGTTAGCATTTTCTCATACGAATATTGTTCTCCAATAGAAAAATAAGTATTTAATCTTTCTCGTAAATTATCATTTACTGAATTCTCTTCAATCTCATTTGTTTTGAAATCAATCTGTTCTTTTGTGTTTGATAAAAGAGTCTCAAATGCCAAATTAATTGTATCAATCGAAGATTCAAAATCAGTCATTTTTTGTTTAAAATCCTGTATTGAATCCTGTTTGATATGAGGATGTTTATCGTCTTTTATTGTTTTTTCAGACAAGGCATTAATTTGACCATTTATATTTCCAAAATTCTTTCGGATTATACTTATTGCATTTTTTACTGAATCCAAGAATCCACCTTCTTTTCTACTGTTGCTGTTAATTAAGTTTTGATAATCTCCTTTAGGTTTATTAATTACTTTTTTCCTATTCTTTTCAAATTCATATATTACCTGAGCAGGTAACCATAGGCGATTCTTTAAAGCTTTGAATACCTTATTAAAATATTCCTCGGATATTTTATCCGTATAGCCATAGAAACTTAATAACGCTGATGAGTCAAAAACTACGTGACCTTCATCAAACAATTTTTGTTCATCGCCAACTGATATTCTAAATATCGAATCTTCCATAATTTTTAATGATGCCTAACTAATTTATATATGTACAAAAAGTAAACTTGCATCTTCAAAACAAGTTGTATTGTTTACTCTTGGGGTTTTATTATTCCGACCTGTAAGTTATCAAAATCTATGGCAAGGTTAATGGCACAATTGATGAAAATTTTCAACATAAGTTTAAATGAATGACTGTATCGCAGATTGTTTATATCTAATAAATGGTTGCCCAATAAAAAACCGAAGGCATTATCATTCAATAATGCCTTCGGTTTTATCTAATTTAATAGTGGGCTTTGTTGCTATAATCTCATTGTTTCTGAGGAACCTTAAAAAGCAAGCCGGTATCATAGCCTCTTTTTCTGGCTTCTTCAACCAGCATGTTGTATGTCGCTTCGTCCATTTGTGGAGTACGGCTCAATATCCATAAATATTTGGGTGTTGAACTACCAATTAACGCATATTGGTAGTTCTCCGAGTCTAGCACCAAAACATTGTAATCCGCATAAAAGAAAAGGAAGAAGGCAACCTTTAATTGCCCCGGCTTTGAAGTATTGGGTATTTTTGCTTTGCCGGTTGCTTGTGTGTATTCTCCATCCAGCGTGTTTTTATAGCCGGAGTTAACGACTTCAATTTTGCCATCGTCGCGTAAGTTGTAAGTGGCTGTTACGCCAACTAAATCTTTCTCAAATGAATGCTGAAATCGGGCTATCTCGTACCATGTACCAAGGTATTTGTTCAGCTCAAGCTGATCTACAGTTTTTGTGTCGATGATCGTTTTTTCGGCTTGGCATCCAAGCAGTGCCAAAATACTGAATACGGATAGTAGTAGAATTTTCATATTGTTGTTTATTGTTTTTTCGTGATACTTAAACAAGTCGAGTCGATGAAAAGTTTATTTCTCAATGAATGGGATCAAATGATATTTCTGGGGGACTAACTTTTTTATGCTTAAGTTCACCTTAAATAAGACTGCTAATTCCATCAGACACCTTTCAATCTGCTTCTATAATGAGATGAGCTGTTTTCCGAAACAAATATTCTGGCTGTCTCTTTTTTTATTAGGCGGTTAACATCAATCGTAATTATTAGTGGTAAAGCCCCTACTTCGCCGTCAGGTGAAAAGCATGGCCTACGGAGGTTTTGGATCAGGAAACAAGGGCGAAAATCAGGGGTGGGACTGGTAAGCCATCCTGTTTGAGGAGGAACGACGAGTTGGATTGCGTGGTGTTTTCAATCTGTAGTTTTCTTCCAAAAGGTCGGTCATCCTTGACTTTTTTTTGTTTCCGTTTTTTGGGTCAAGCCAAAAAATGAAATCCCGTTCGGAAGAACAGCCAAATCAAGGGAATACGCATTAAGTATTTATCTTCATACACACATGATAATTGTATTCGTCATAATAGAATGAATTGATCTTTTTTTTCTACCTCCCCCTCCCAGATTTTTCAATTGAGCCAATGAATGGCATAAAGTCGCTTTCGAATTAATCAAAAGGGAGCCTCACTTTGAGTGAATCCCTCACTATCTCTATTCTCCGGATTACTAAATTTTGCTAACTTTACGGCTCGAAAAATTAGAACTATGGAATTGAATTTACTGACAGCTATTTCGCCTATTGACGGCCGTTACCGTTCAAAAGTTGAAAACTTACAATTATACTTTTCTGAATATGCACTGATTAAATATCGGGTGTATGTTGAAGTTGAATACTTTATTGCATTATGCGAGTTGCCATTGCCACAATTGGCTGAGGTTGATAAAAGTGTATTTGGCAAATTGCGCCAAATCGTTGCAGACTTCTCTGTCGAGGATGCTCAACGTGTAAAAGACATTGAAAAGGTGACTAATCACGACGTGAAGGCAGTTGAGTATTTTCTAAAGGAAGAATTTGATAAATTGGAGTTGCAAGCCTACAAAGAGTTTATTCATTTTGGACTTACTTCGCAGGATATTAATAATACGGCTGTGCCAAAATCGATTCATGATGCGTTGGATAATGAGTATTACCCTGCTATTAATGACTTGGTAGATACTTTGGATGAATTAGCAACAACATGGAAAGATATTTCCATGTTGGCAAAAACACATGGACAACCTGCATCGCCAACCAATTTGGGAAAAGAAATCCGTGTTTTTTCTGAACGTATAAAAATTCAACTGGAGCAATTAAAGGGAATTAATTGCGATGCCAAATTCGGTGGCGCAACCGGAAACTTTAATGCACATCAGATTGCTTATCCTGAAATTAGTTGGAAAGCATTTGGTAACCACTTTCTGAAAAATTACCTCGGATTGGATAGAGCTCAGTACACTACTCAGATTGCGAATTACGATAATCATGCTGCTATTTTTGATGCATTGAAGCGTATTAATAGCATTATTCTGGATTTAGACAGAGATATGTGGACTTACATCTCGATGGAATATTTTAAGCAAAAAATTAAAGCAGGTGAGGTTGGTTCATCAGCCATGCCACACAAAGTAAACCCAATTGACTTTGAAAATTCGGAAGGTAACATTGGGATTGCAAACGCTCTGTATGAGCATTTGGCTGTTAAATTGCCTGTATCCAGATTACAGCGTGACTTGACAGACTCAACGGTGCTAAGAGCTATCGGAATGCCTTTAGGACATACGTTAATTGCAATCAGTTCAACCTTAAAAGGCTTGGGTAAATTGTTACTTAATGAAGAAGCAATTGATGCTGATCTGGAAAAAAACTGGGCCGTTGTTGCTGAAGCAATTCAAACTATTTTACGACGCGAAGCTTATCCTAATCCATACGAAGCATTAAGGAACTTAACACGTACCAATAAAAAAATGAGCCAGGAAGTAATACACGAGTTTATTGATACGTTGGAAGTTAATGACAATTTAAAGTTGGAATTGAAAAAGATTACACCTCAAAATTATACCGGAATCTTCTAGTTAATTTCTAGGCATTCAAAAAACTAATAAAAAAACATGAAAGACCTTTATGGCCTGCTCAAGCGGTTTGTACCCCCTTATAAGGGAAAGGTAATTCTAAATATTATCTTCAATTTTTTAGGCGCTTTGTTTGGGGCTTTTTCGTTTGCGATGTTAAGCCCGGCACTTGGTATTCTTTTTAAAACACAGGAGCTTGTTGTACAGCGACCTATTGTTGATTCTTTCAATCTGGATGTTGGTCTGGATTTGTTTAATTATTATATCAGCCAGGTTATTATTGTATCGGGTGAGGAGCGTGCACTTATCTATATTGGTACTTTCATTATTATAATGGTAATGTTGAAAGTTGGCTTTACCTATTTTGCCAGCTTTGTAATGGTGTATATCAGAAACGGTGTTGTGCGCGATATTCGTTCACAGATGTACCTGAAAATTTTGAAATTGCCTCTTGGCTTTTTTTCCGATGAACGTAAGGGCGACATTATTGCCCGTATGACTGGAGATGTTCAGGAGGTTGAAAACTCAGTGATGAACTCGCTGGAAATGCTTTTCAAAAATCCAGTGATTATTATTATCTCCTTGTTGGCCATGCTCTACATGAGTTGGTCGCTCACCATTTTTGTTTTTGTGTTACTCCCTATTGCGGGAGGAATTATTGGCTGGGTCGGAAAAAGCTTAAAAAGAACCAGTATGAAAGGGCAGGATAAAATGGGGGAAATTTTATCGATTACTGAAGAAGACCTTTCTGGCTTGCGTGTGATTAAAGCTTTTAATGCCGAAGAGAAAGCGTTTAAGCGTTTTGATAAGGAAAATAATGCTTATTTGAATATCATGAATAAGCTGATGTGGCGTCGCTTTTTGGCTCATCCCATGAGTGAGTTTTTAGGAACGGCAGTAATTGTTATTGTTCTTTGGTATGGTGGAGCCCTGGTTTTAAAAAATGAAAGTTCGTTATCTGCTGCTACATTTATTACATATCTGGTTTTCTTTTACAGTATTATTAATCCGGCAAAAGCATTTTCTACAGCACTATACAGCATTGAGAAAGGGCTAGCTTCCATGACCCGAATTGATAAAATATTGAGGCAAGATATTACCATTATTGATAAGGCTGACGCGAAAGATAAAGCGAACTTTCAGGCAACAATTGAATACCGGAAAGTTGGTTTCAAATATGTGAATGAGAAGGTTTTGGATGCGGTTGATTTAACCATTAAAAAAGGACAAACTATTGCTTTTGTAGGCAAGTCAGGTTCCGGTAAAACGACCTTGGTTGATTTGCTCCCTCGTTTTTGGGATGTAACAGAAGGCCATATTTTAATTGATGGTGATGATATTCGGGATATCAAGTTACACGATTTACGCAACTTGATGGGTAATGTGAATCAAGAGCCGATATTATTTAATGAGTCAATCTTTAATAACATTGCTTTTGGGGTTGAAAACGCCACAGAAGAAGAGGTGGTAAATGCAGCTAAAATTGCGAATGCTCATGAGTTTATCATAGCAACAGAGAATGGCTACCAATCGAATATTGGTGACCGGGGTGATAAATTATCAGGCGGACAAAAACAACGTTTATCTATTGCACGTGCCATTCTTAAGAATCCACCCATCTTAATTTTAGATGAAGCAACTTCAGCATTAGATACTGAGTCTGAAAAATTGGTTCAGGAAGCTTTGGAAAACTTGATGAAAAGTCGGACTTCACTGGTGATTGCTCATCGTCTCTCAACCATAAAAAATGCCGATGTAATTTGTGTGCTTCATAAAGGAAAAATTGTTGAAATGGGAAGCCATGAAGAGCTAATTGCCAAAGGAGGACGTTACAAGAAATTGCACCAAATGCAGGTGTTTTAGAATCATGTAGTATCCACTTATTGCATTTGTTTTCTGGTCAAAAACTAATTTGTGTATATTTAACTTTTTAACCAAACTAAAATAACCTATGAACTCTATTCGTCTTTTTTTAGGATCACTTCTCATCTTACTCTTTCTATCAACTTCAACAAGAGCACAGGATGCTTATAAAATTGAAGAAAATCTGTCATACTATGAAAATGTAGAAATGACAGACTATATGAAAGAACGCTGTAAACTTGATATTTACTATCCTGAAAACGTAGAAAATTTCACAACACTCGTTTGGTTTCATGGGGGAGGAATAACTGGAGGTGAGAAATCGATTCCTGAACAATTGAAAAATAAAGGAATTGCAGTTGTTGCTGTCAATTATCGCTTAAATCCAAAAGTAAAATGTCCCGAATATATTCAAGATGCAGCGGCTTCGGTAGCTTGGGTGTTTCATCATATTGAAGAATTTGGTGGTTCAACAGAAAAGATTGTGGTTTCCGGCCATTCTGCCGGAGGTTATCTAGCCAGCATGATTGGATTGGATAAACATTATTTGGCTGAGTTTGGAGTTGATGCCAATCAAATTGCGGCTTTAATTCCGTTTAGTGGTCATACGATTACCCATTTTATTGTTCGCGAAGAACGTGGAATTCCTGGCACACAAGCTATTGTTGATGAATTTGCCCCACTATTTCATGTGAGAAACGATGCCCCTCCTTTGTATTTGATAACTGGAAATAGAGAGTTGGAAATGCTCGGTCGATACGAAGAAACTGCCTACATGTATCGTATGATGAAAATTGTTGGTCATCAGCGCACTTACCTGTATGAGTTAGATGGTTTTGATCACGTAGGAATGGTCGTGCCTGCTCTTGAATTATCTCTTCATATTTTGAAAGAACTGAAATTGAATTAAATAAGGTGCCGAGATCTGAAATGGGATAAATTCATATGATTGATTTCTCGGGCTGCTTTTCTGTCAAGATATAATTCTACATCGAAGTTGCATCAGATACAAATCGTTTAGCCTAGTCTTTCAGTTTATCTTTAAAAATCTTTCTAAACTTCTCCATTTTTGGAACAATAACTGCCTGACAATATCCTTGATAAGGATTTAATTCGTAGTAATCCTGATGGTATTCTTCTGCTTCATAGAAGTTTTTCCATAAGGTGACTTCGGTTACCACAGGTTTATTATACACACCTTCCTTATTTAGCTCATCAATAATTAATTCGGCGATTTCTTTTTGCTTTTCATTGTGATAAAAAATTGCTGACCGGTATTGAGTGCCTCTGTCAGCTCCTTGCCGGTTGAGGGTGGTCGGGTCATGGGTTTTGAAAAACACTTCTAAAATCTCAGAGAATGAAATTTCTTCAATATCAAATTCTATATTTATGGCTTCGGCATGGCCTGTTAGTCCTGTTGTAACTTGCTTGTATGTTGGGTTTTCAATTTCTCCTCCGGAATAACCGGACGTTACGTGTTTTACACCTTTAAGTTCTTTAAAAACAGCCTCGGTACACCAAAAGCAACCACCGGCAATTGTTGCAGTTTCCATATCTTCTGATTTATTTTGTGCATTAGTCTGAGTTGTTAGACTAATAGCAATAATGAGTATAATAAGTAATTTCCCTTTCATAGTCTGCCAATTTTAATTCCAAATCTCCTCAATGTCTTTTTTTCAAACTGCCAGAAAAATTCAAATTGTCCGAGCAATGTTCCAATACTTAATAGTGTTATCTGGTAGATAGGGACTATCGTTAAAATATATATGGTTGTTTTTAGTAAAAAGGGCCATTCCTTATCAAAATTAATCCACTCAAAAATGAATTGTTTAATAAAGAGTGTGGCACTCCCGCTAATGGAGAATACGATGAAGATGATTATTATTTGCAGGGTTGATTCTATTTCCCAACGTTGTTTTAATTTCTCTATCATGCCTGTCTAATTCTTCTTTGTAGCTAAACAAGCAGGAATGCGAATAGTTTTAAAATTGGTGTGTTTGATAAATTATATACCCGTATATAATAAAGCGAAGGATTCGGAACAAGGCCAGATACAAGAATCGTTTCATGGAGTATTCCGTTGAACCAACCAGAATGCTGATAGTGGTCCAGGGTAGGGGTGTGAGTGCTGCTGCGATAATGAGAGCTGATCCGTATTTTTCGAATAATGGCCAATAATTCTTGAAAAATTTTCGACTCATATAGCGAAAAAATACAACTCGGTGTAAAAAGCGTCCGATTAAAAAACCCAGACACCCTGCACCGTATGAAACGCCTGCAAAAAAACCGAGGTTTAATATGTAATGAGCTAATCCGTCTTTGTGGAATGCCCAGAGCATGAAAAATTCAGGTGGAAATATCCCAAAGAAAATTTCTGATCCGATATAGATAAGATAGATTAGTAAAGGATTACTATAAAAGCGCTCCAACCAGATCTCTTTATTTTCATCAATAAGAAATTCTTTGAAAAGAATATAGGCTAATGCAATGATTAAAGTGTAGATTAATCCACGAAGCAAATTTTTAAGAAGGAATTTTATTTTTTTCTGATTGCCCATAAACGTGATATGCCTTTTTTGCGGTTTATGCCATCCTTCCCTTTCCGTTACAATATTGAAGTTGACAAAATAAATTAACCATTTAGATGTAAGAAAAGTGTAAATGGTTTAAAATGAATGAAAACGAATAATCAATATTGCTGATTATTTTGATGTAAGTTTAGTAAGAAACAAGCTGGAGAATTTAAAGTTTGAAATTTTATTGGTGAATTTTATCTAGTAGCCATGACATGTTTTCTCCTAACGTTTTCATGACCTGCATTCCCTCATCATCATTTAATACGTCTCCTTCATCTTTTCCAAATGCAAAGTTCCAGTAGTTTGATCCTGGAATGATCATTTCAGTAATCAGAAAGAAGTTATTGAGGGTTTCGAAAGTATGCAGCTGTCCGCCTCGACGTACTGAAACAACTGCTGCACCAACTTTTCTTTTTAGAAGATGCCCGTTCCCACGGGTTACATATCCGCTTACATCAATTAATGCTTTCATCTCGGTGCTTACATCTGCAAAATAAACAGGCGACCCAAGAATGATTGCATCTGCCTCAATCATTTTTTGGATACACTCATTAATTGCATCGTTTTTAATATGGCAACGTTGATTTTTTATCTCCCGACATTTTCCACAAGCCGTACATCCATGTACCTGTTTCCCTCCAATTTGAAATAGTTCGGTTTCGTGACCGGCTTCTTGCAAGGGTTTAAAAACTGTTTCGAGTAATATTTTTGTGTTCCCATTTTTACGAGGACTGCCGTTTATTCCTAATATTTTCATTTTTAAATCTTTTTAATTGCTAAACACATACGATACGATGTTCGCTCCCATTTCCAGTGCTTTTCTTCTTCCTTCAGTGGTGTCATTGTGTACTGAAGGATCTTCCCATCCATCGCTAATGTCTGATTCGAAGGTATAAAGGCAAACCAACCGGTTCTCGAAAAATAACCCAAATGCTTGCGGACGATCATTGTCGTGTTCATGAATTTTCGGAAGTCCGTCATCAAAATCAAACTTTTGATGGAAAATGGGATGCTCAGATGGTAACTCGACAAAATCCTGATCCGGAAAAATCTTTTTCATTTCGCGACGAATGTATTCATTCAATCCATAATTGTCGTCAATATATAAAAAACCACCTGCCTCAAAGTATGTTCGAAGATTTTTGCTTTCATCGTCCGAGAAAATGATATTTCCATGTCCTGTAATATGTATCATTGGGTAGTTGAAAAGCTCAATGCTACCTGGCTCTACCGTTCCCGGCTCTTCAGCAAAAGTGGTGTTTAATTGCTGATTACAAAAGCGCATGAGGTTAGGCAAAGCAGTTGGGTCGGCATACCAGTCACCACCCCCTTTGTATTTCACTAATCCTATTTTTAGCTCATTATTTTGGGCCGTAACAGAAAAGCAAAAAGCAAAAAGGAAGAATATGGCCAGACGTTTTTTCATTTTCAGAAATTGAAATTCAAAGATAATAAGAAAGTGGCAGTACGGCGAATGAAACACAAAAGGATGTCTCCTTAAATAGATGACATCCTTTTGTATTTCATTTACACCTAATAAATCTGCGTTGCAAGTGGAATTGAATGCAAAATCTGTAACTATTTTGACATAAACCTGTTAATTTAGTGTTTCAAATAAAAACACCATGCAAAAAAGTTTTACCACTCGATCGTTAAATATCCCTTTCACGAAGGAAGATCCACACAGGGCTCTTGATATGCCTGTATACGAGTCTGTTGCATTTGAATTTTCTTCGGCTGAAGAGATTTCCGCAAACTTTAGGGGTGAATTTGCAGCCCATGCCTATTCTCGGTCGAGTAATCCTACAGTTGAGTATTTTGAAAAGAAAATGAAAACACTAACGGGTGCTTATCAGGCATTGGCGGTTGCTTCGGGCATGGCTGCAATTTCAAACACAATATTGTCGCTTTGTAAAGCTGGAGACAACATTATTTCCGGAAACCATTTGTTTGGACATACTTTTTCGCTTTTTCATCAAAGCTTATCTAATTACGGTTTGGAAACAAGGTTTGTTGATACAACAAAGGCAGAAGAGGTTGAGGCAGCAATTGACAAAAAAACACGACTAATCTTTTTTGAAACGGTTACTAATCCTCAGTTAGAGATAGCAAATATTGAAAAACTGGCTACCATAGCCAATAAGCATAACCTTTTATTGGTTGCCGACAGCACAATCACGCCTCCTGTGGTTTTTAACTCAAAAGCTTTGGGGGTTCATGTTGAGGTGATGTCAACTACCAAGTATATTTCAGGAGGGGCAACTTCTTTTGGCGGTATTATTTTGGACAATGGGATTTATGATTGGGCAAAAAATCCAAATTTAAAGAAGCAGGTCGAGATGTTTGGAAAGGATGCTTTTATTGCAAGATTACGAAAGAACTATTATCGGAATACAGGAGGTGCAATGACAGCACACGCTGCGCATTACCAGATTATGGGACTTGATATACTTGAACTTCGCTTTGACCGCTGTTTTAAAAACTGCATGGCTTTATGTGAATTTCTTGAAAATCACCCGAAGGTGAAACAAATTACATACCCGGGCATAAAATCATCGGATAATTTTAAGTTGGCTGAAAAGCAATTTAATGGCAGGCCGGGAACAATAATGACAATAGATCTGGAATCTCAAAAAGCTTGTTTTTCTTTTATGAATCAACTACAGATTATTCGTCGGGCTACTAATTTGAACGATAATAAATCATTGATCATTCATCCTTTCTCCACAATTTATTCGGAGTATTCAGATCAGGAAAAAAGTGAAATGGGAATCCGGGACACCATGATGAGGCTTTCTGTTGGCATTGAGTCTGCGGATGATTTAATGGTAGATATCCAGCAGGCGTTGGAGCATCTTTAATCGCTCCTTTACTCAAGAATAATATTGGCTGTGTGGCAGGCAACAACTCCTGCTGTTTCTGTGCGCAGTCGGCTTTCACCTAAGCTTACAGGTATAAAGCCTTGTTTGAGGGATAGCATGACTTCTTTTTCCGAAAAATCCCCTTCAGGCCCTATTAGTATCAGGTTTGACAGGCTTTTTGTAATTTCAGTTTTCAACACCCGTTTATCTTCCTCATAACAATGGGCAATAAACTTTTTGCCTTCAAATGGAGATTCTAGCAATTCATGCAGTGGCGTAAGCGGATTTAGTTTTGGCAAGTATGCTTTCAACGATTGTTTCATTGCAGAGACAATCACTTTTTCAAGCCGTTCATTTTTAATCACCTTTCTTTCTGAATGATCACAAAGGATTGGGGTAATCTCGTCAATTCCTATTTCTGTGGCTTTTTCAAGGAACCATTCAAAACGGTCGATGTTCTTGGTTGGTGCCACAGCCAGATGTAAATAATGGCTTCGTTTACCAAATTCATTTACCTTATTTTTGACTTCAACCAAACATCGTTTGGGATTGGCGTCAATAATCTCGGCTTCAAAAAAATGCCCATTTCCATCAATAAGGTTGATAAAATCGCCATTTCCTAAACGCAATACACGAACCGCATGTTTCGATTCAGTTTCGATTAAGGTATACTGATTTCCTTGAATGTCGGGAGTATAAAAAAGATGCATGAGTAAATGGTTTGTGAACAAAAATATCAAAAAAATGAGGTATGCAGGCAACCCTGTTTCGTAAATTTACATTATCCTATAAAAAACAACTCAACTTGAAACTCGAGAACCTTATTAAAAAGTGCATAAAGAATGATCGGTTAGCTCAGCGAGAGTTATATGATACTTTTTCTGATAGACTCTACATAGTTGCATTGACCTATTTAAAAGATCGGTTTCTGGCTGAAGACATTATTGTAAAAACGTTCATGAACGTATTTCAATCATTGGATAACTTTCAGTATGAAAATGAAGCAAAGTTTGCAGGATGGTTGAGGCGAATAGTGGTGAATGAGTCACTAATGGAGATACGGAGGAGAAAGCTGATTCCGGAATTTGTTAGTGAGAAGACTCCCGTATTAAGTAATCAATTAGCTGAAACGGGCATTTTCTACGATGATATTTTGAAGATTATTGAAACCCTGCCTGAAGGCTATCGGATGATCTTTAAACTCTATGTGATTGAAGGTTATTCGCATTCTGAAATTGCAGACTTACTTGGGATTTCAGAAGGTACTTCAAAGTCGCAACTACATAAGTCGCGAATGCAATTGCAGCAATTATTAATACAAAACGAGATTGATTATGACTGAAAAAGAGTTTGATCAGCAAATTAGAAAACGAGCCATCATGCGGGAGAATGAAAGCAGTGGTGCCTTGTGGGGAAAAGAGGAACTCTGGGGGAGGATAGAAAATTCAATGACTCCAGTTCGCAGAAAGGTTTTGTGGTGGCCGGCTGCTGCTGTTTTCTTCCTTTTTCTTTTGTCATCTGGATGGTCGGTTGCCCAGTATTTGAGCAATGAAAAATATAAAGAAGAGAAAGAGCTCGAAACACGGGAGTTGAAAGAATCAATACGTTCGATGCAAGAAGGAAATAACTTACTGCGAAATGAATTGGAACAGAAGATAAAAATGAAAGATGAGCAAATTGAAAGTCTGCAAGGAATGTTTGATGCCGAAGTTTCTCGTCTCGTAAAAGTTGAGGAAAAGCCTGAAGGAGGGCAGGATGAAATTGCAACATTGAAAAAGGAACTTAATGAAAGTGAGGAACTAATGAATGAGTTGAAGAGTGAGCTCCTTGTGCTGAAAAAACAGGAATATATAGAGTCAACCAATGTTGTTGAGGAAATTACAGATACAAGTGCAATGCAAATGAAACTGCCCGATGCAGACATGACATCAACCCGGATATATTATTTGACTAGCCCTCCTCTAGAAAAGACCTCAGTTCAACCAAAGGGACTCAGCATAAAGTTTTTTGGAAATGGCAAATCAACAGAAACAGTGTATAAATCAGAAACTAATTTCTTCTCAAAGTAAATTCTAAAAACATGAAAACAATTAAACTTTTTACAGCCCTTTTGCTGGCATGTTGGTCCGTTGCAGCAATTGCGGAAAACGATTATTTGCCGGATACTTTATGGTATGACGCAGGAAATGATATTAGCATTCGATTTAGCCTACACTCGATTTCAGAGATTGAAACACTTACGAGTGGTAGTGATATCCTTTCGCCTTCAGTTTTTCAGGTGCTGTCAAACAAAGTGGTTTCTAGTGAGACAGAACCGTTATCTATTAAAATTGACGAAACAAACACCAACGAGGCTCTTATTCTTGAAGAGGGATCAGAATCGATTATCATTTTGCCAGAACAGATTAGCACGGATTCTGACGTGTCGCTTCAAACATTAAAATTGAGAAAAAGGGATGGAGTTGTCATTGATATCTATTTTCAAAATTTAGAGGAAATTTTGAAATTTATTTCAACCAGATGGGACGCAGAGATTTCAGAACTTGCGCAAAAAGTACTGATAGATACGTTGATGAATGATCGTAAGATGAGGGAAGTTAAAATGATGACTATTTACAGCAGGAATTTTGAGTCGGGTATTGTTGTTGACGAACCTTCAATATCAAGAAGTTCAACTAACCTTGATCAGTTACAATTAACTGCAGGAGTAGGAATTAGCACCTTCAAAAAAGAATTATTACCAAACTTCAATTTTCGGATGGCATTAATATTTTCAAAGAAGGGTATTTATAAGAACAACTATTTCGCAGATTTAGAATTCATGTACGATTTTGTTGATGAAGAAGGTAAAATGATACCCAAATCAGGACATTTCTTAAGCCTTGGATATATGCGGAATTTTTCAAATACACCAACGAAGGCAGACTGGTACGGATTGTCAGTAGGGTACCTGTTACGAAAGAAATCAACCATTTTTGATGATGATACCTGGCGTATTTCAGTTCACCGAAAAATAAGTGAGAACATTGAATTAGTAGGGCAGTTGTATTTTCCCAATAATTTTGGGAAAGTTTTCCCCGGAATTAACATAAAAATAGACTTGTAAAAAAAGATGCCCGCTTGAAACGGGTATCTTTCATTTTATTTAAAATCTTTTGGATGTAAATGAAAAGCAGCAACACCTTCACGTGCAGACACCTCATTCCAATTGTCAATTTCAAGATTAATCCCAACCGTTGAGCAAGTTGGCATACTGCCATTGAAAGATGTAAGTAAGTTTCCTGTTAAATATTGAACTGTTGGATTGTGCCCAAAAACAAATACCGTTTGCACCTTTGCATCTAAATTTGCCAGAATATCTATAAACTCTTGTGTTGTTACTCCTTCGTATAACTCTTCTTCAATAAGGATTTTATTCTCTGGGTATTTCAATATCTCAGCGTAAATTCTCGCCGTTTTTAATGCACGTTTTGCCGGACTGGAAATAATGAGATCCGGGAAAATATTTTGGTCTAAAAGTTTTGAGCTTAGCAGTTTCGCATCAGCTTTACCTCTGTCTGTTAGTTTCCGGCTAAAGTCATCATCGTAACCATACGGAACTGCCTTTGCATGCCTGACAATTACTACACGTTTCATTGGAGTTATATTTTGAGCTAATTTAAGTTAATTTTGGCATTCAGAAAAAACAATAATTATTCATGAAACGAATCGGACTCATCTCGGATACACATGGTGCAATTAGTAAGCGCACACTTAAATTTCTAGATAATGTTGATGAAGTTTGGCATGCCGGAGATATAGGAACAGTTGAATTAGCTGATGAATTAGCTGAATTTAAATTACTGCGGGCAGTATATGGAAATATAGACGGTCATATTCTACGGAGAATGTTTCCGGAAAATTTGCGATTTTGGTGTGAAGAAGTTGAAGTCTTTATGACCCATATTGGTGGCTATCCCGGTAGGTATGATGCTCGAATAAGAAACGAAATTTATGGAAATCCCCCTCAGCTTTTTATTAGTGGGCATTCACATATTTTAAAAGTTATTCATGACAAAAAAATTAACTGTTTGCATATGAATCCTGGAGCCTCGGGGAGAAATGGATTTCATAATATTTGTACCGCAGTTCGTTTTACTATAGACAAGCAAAATATCCGTGATTTAGAAGTATTGGAGTTTGAAAGAACTCAATTTTAATTGATTGGTCTATTTTGTGCAAAAATAACTTAATTAGACTATATGTTGTTTTTATAGATTAAATGATTTATATTTGATGTGTGGATAAAATAGCCGTTATATCAGCAGACATAATTAATTCCTCAAAATACTTAGAGAAATCATTTTCCAGTACGATGAATATATTGGAAGAGCCCTCTGGTAATTATCTTGTAAATAGAGGGGAAAAGATATTAGCTAGCAGGGGCGACAGTTTGCAAATCATGATAACCGACCTGAAAGATTCATTCATGAAAGCAATCTACCTAAAATCATATTTTAAGAAAACGGAAGCAGAATATATCGACAATTCTGAGGGAGGAGCTTTGGATATCAGGATTTCTATGGCAATTGGTAATGTAGACCATATTCCTGAGGAAATAGGTAAAACAATGGCTGAACCATTTGTTTTGTCGGGGAGAGCTTTAGATCAAATGAAAGCTAAACGGCAATCCTTCATATTAACAACAAATAATGCAGAGTATAATAAAGAGTTGGAACTAGCATGTTCATTTCTTGAAAACATATTTGACAATTGGACTATGGCTCAGGCTGAAGTTATTTATTATCTTGTTCAGGGATTTAAGCAAAAAGAGATTGCAGCAAAGTTGAATCTCTCGCAACCCTCAGTAAGTAACCGGATTCAGCTTGCACAGTGGAATTTGATTGTGAAGATGAATAAGCGGTTTTTAGAAATTATTGAAAAAGTCTGATCGATATGATTTTATTTCTTCGACTACTTCTTGCTCACTTAATCGCAGATTTCTTGTTCCAACCAAATTCTTGGGTAAAGCATAAAAATCAGTATGGAATAAAGTCTGTGAAACTATTTTATCATATTCTGATTGTTACATGTCTGTCTGTTCTTTTTACGCTCGATTACTTCACTTGGGAAATACCTGTATTTATATTTGGATTTCATTACCTGATTGATCTCGGGAAAATACATTTAAAACCGACTTCAGTTAATAATTTAATTTGGTTTTTGTTGGATCAGTTTGTGCATTTACTTTTAATTATTTTTCTGTCTGTTTGGGTTGAAGGGTCAATGCCTGCTATGATTGATGTTGCTAAGGATGTCATTTCAGATGAGCTGATATTGGGTTATGCGTTGGCTTATTTTATTATGATTTGGCCTTCTATGATTGTTATAAACCTTGCTACTAAGCGATGGCAAAAACAAATCAATCAGAGCATGGAGCCCAATTTGGTAAATGCTGGTAAATGGATTGGGATATTGGAGCGGGTACTGGTGCTTACCTTTATACTTATTGCTCAATATCAGGCCATTGGGTTTTTAATTGCCGCAAAATCAATTTTGCGAATTTCGGTAAAAAGCGAGGTCAATGCACGTATTTTATCTGAGTATGTATTAATTGGAACATTAATAAGTTTTGCAATTGCCATTTTGGTTGGTGTTGCAATAAAAATATAAACGTGACATGTGCTTCAACGCGAATACATAAACTCTCCCAGCCGGTTAAATTCATCATCCTATTTCTCAAAAGAACAAGCTATCCAGTTGTTTTTTTCTTTAATCGACATTTTTCTGAGATACAACTCCGATGCACGCCCCATGATATCCTCAAGGTCATCTTTGTAAAATCCACTTAGGATGAGAATGCCATCATCATTTAAAACGGATACATATTTTTCAATGTCTTGCAAGATGATATTCTTCTGAATGTTTGCCAGAATAATATCATACTTTTTGTTTCCGAGTAGCTTCGCATCGCCAATATGTGCTTCTAGATTGGTGATGGCATTTCGCTTTGCATTCTCCAATGTGCCTTCATATGCCCAGTTGTCAATGTCAATTGCACATACGTCCTTACAGTTTAGCATAGATGCGAAAATACCCAGTATTCCAGTGCCACAACCCATATCCAGAACCGATTGACCTTTAATATTTAATTCAAGTAAATGCTCAACCATTAGAGATGTGGTTTCGTGGTTTCCTGTTCCAAATGCCATGTTTGGTTCAATGATAATCTCATATTTTGCACTTGGATATTCCTTATGAAATGGGGCCCGAATCAAACATTCATTACAAATAAGTAAGGGTTTAAAGTAGTTTTTTTCCCACTCTTTATTCCAATTAATATCTGGCATTTCCTCTTCTTCAAAACTTGCAGAAAAAGGCAATTCCACAAGAATTTGTTGGATTTCCTCTTTTTTAACTTTTCCGCTAGGGGAAAAGGCATTTAATTTATCTGAGGTTTCATCAAAACTTTCAAATTCCAATTCAGAAAGATAGGCCGTTAAAATCTCACGGTTAATCTCATTATCCGGATTGAGGGAAAAAGATACTTTTATGTATTGCATGATTTTTTATGTGAAGATTAAGGGAGGTCGTTTAAACCAGATTTCTTTCTTTTTTTAGATTTTCATATGCTTCGTTTACCTTCTGGAATTTCTCTTTTGCAGCATTTTGAAAATCTTCTCCTAGGTAGCTTACTTTGTCAGGGTGATATTTCATCGCCATTTTTCGGTAGGCCTTCTTAATTTCCTCGTCGCTTGCAGTTTGTTCAACTTCCAGAATTTTATAGGCGGCATCTGTGTTTGCCACAAACATGGATTTAATAGATTCGAAATCCTTCGAAGTTATACCCATTGTTGTGGCAATGTGATCGATGAGTTTTTGTTCCGTTGTGTCCACTTTTCCGTCAGCTTGTGCAATTCCAAATAGAAAATGCAGTAGTTGCAGGCGTGACGAATAATCCATATTAGTCTTGATCTGGAGACAAACGTCCGTTACCGGAATGGTTTGATTGAGCAGATCACGTAGCATTTTTATTGCTTCCTGCGCAGAAGCTTCACCAAATGTGCGTACAAAGAAATTCTTGACATAGTCTAATTCTGATTTTAGAACTTTACCATCTGCCTTCATCACTGCAGCAACTAAAACCAACAAACTCATAACAT
This sequence comes from Prolixibacteraceae bacterium, assembly GCA_963662675.2. Classification (GTDB taxonomy): domain Bacteria; phylum Bacteroidota; class Bacteroidia; order Bacteroidales; family Prolixibacteraceae. The sequence goes on along the minus strand of CAXXHP010000004.1, from coordinate 1,327,688 downwards.
ATCCGCCTGTCGTTGTTTTTGTTGTTGCTTGTCCTGCACCACCTGTGGTAAACGATTTTTCGTTTTCAAACATTGAGCCGACTACAAATCCTACTATTCCACCGATTGGTCCTAAAAACGCCCATCCTAACCCGCCGGCAACCCATTTCCCAAATTTAGCCATATGTCTTAAATTTTTTATCCAATTCTATAAGTCTTGGAACAAGAAGTTCCTTGTTGTTATTAATTAATGTGTAATCAGCTAATTTCATCTTCTCGTCATCTTTCCATTGTTTCGAAATTCGGCTTTTTACGTCTTCTTCGGTTGTATTTTCACGGGACATTACTCGTTTAATTCTTTCTTTTTCAGGAGATGTAACTAAGATGGTAAAATCCAGCATTTTGTAGAATCCACTTTCAAATAATATCGCTGCTTCATAAACGATATAGGATGAATTTTGGATATCGCACCATTCATCAAAATATTTTCGCACCTCAGGATGAATGATTGCGTTTATTTCTTGGAGCAAAGGTGGGGAATTAAAAATAAGTTGAGCTAGTTTTTTTCGGTCAATGGTCTGATTGGGCAGGTAAATGTCATCACCAAAAATGGCTTTAATTTTATTCCTAACAATCTGTGAATTGTTCAATATCTGCTTTGCTTCAATATCCGCCTCGAAAACAGGAACGTTTAAAATCCTGAAGAAATTACAAATGGTTGTTTTTCCACTACCTATTCCTCCTGTTATCCCAACTTTAATCATCTTTCTTTTCAATCAAATATTCAACTTTTTCAGGAGTAACCGAAACGGAAAGTATATGTGCGGGCTCTGCGTATAATTTCAACTCAAGCAATTCTTCTTTGTTTTGAATTTCTTCGTATGATACATTCAGTGAGAAGTCTTCAGGTAGAATTTCTGAAAATTGGCTGAGCGGAGTCATGAAATTTATTTTTGCTTTATTTGGGAATAGGGTAACATTCACAGTATCGGGCAAATCAGTAATTGTAATAGGAATAAATAATTGCTTCTGGGTAAACTCCTCAACAGGAATATTTAAGACAACACGCTTTGGGGTGTAGTTCAAGTTGTCGAATTCTTCCAATGAAACATTTCGCATTGTGTTCTGATCAAGTTCTTTATAATGTTGCGATTTTGTGTTGATGTAGGTTAAGGTATCCAAAATTGACTCAGGGCCAGAAACAAGTACTGAATCCGGTTTTGTTGTAATGTCGTTATTTAAGTAGTGTTGCTTTTTTAATTCATAGCTAACATTGGGCTGAACCTTAATCTTACGTGAAACAATCCGATCAAATTGAAAGTAAAGTGTGTCCGGAAGAATCTCGGTAATTTCAAGTTCATTAGTAACTTGCTCAGATAATCGTGTTATAAATTGTCTGGAGATAAATGAAAAGCTGTCATTTTCAGATGTTTCCATTCTTCTGTTAGTAAAGCTGTTTACATTGAAAACTAATGGAGAAAAGGCCATGCTTAATTTATGGCGTAAAATAGTGAAGCCAAAGGAATTTACTTTGAGCGTAAAATGATCGGGGGGAGTGTTTGATAAAATCTTGTTCTCTGGGAGGTTGGTGTATTTGACCGGGAATGTAAGTTCGACACTGTATTCTTTATTCAATGCGTTCAGAAACCAGAAAATGGTTGCAAAACCTACACAAATAAGATAAATGACCAATTTGCGGTCATTCTTCATCGTTATAAAATTGAAGAGGGATTGAATACTATTAAACCATTTATTTTCCACGAAATCAAAGATAAAAAAAAAGGGCTGACTATTATATGCCGGCCCTTTCGTATTTCTGTGAATGTCTTTATTTTTGTTGAGGCATGTCGGCGATGTCTTTAATGACAGCGCTTTTGTCCACACGTATTTTTACGTTTTCATCAATTTGCAACATAACAAAGTTGTCTTTCAACTCAGCTACTTTACCGTAAATACCACCAGTAGTAACTACTTTGTCACCTTTCGCTAAGCTCTCACGAAATTTTTTCAGCTCTTTTTGTTTCTTTACTTGTGGTCTGATCATGAAAAAGTAGAAGATTACGATGATCAGGATTAGGGGTAGGAATGAAGTTAGTGCATTCGCATCTGCACCCTCTTGTTGAACCATTAATAAGTAATTCATTTTTTTGACTATTTAATTTTTAGTATAAATATTTATCAACTCATTCTTAACATTTGCTGTTATTGCGAGTATTGCCTCTTTGTCTTCAGCATTCGAAATTAATCTAATTTCCTTATAAATCTTACCTACTTCTCCTGCCGAATTAAAAATTATTTCAACGTATCCCGATTCTCCCGAATTTATTTCTTCGGAAGGAAATTCAACAGTGATACATCCACAATCACTTTCTGCACGTTCAATTTTTAATGCTTTAGTTCCTGTGTTGTTGAATTGAAAACTATAAGCAACAATTTCACCAGCTTGCAAAGACCCAAAATTATGCAATTCTTCCTGAAAGACAAATTCTGTTGTCCCTTGATCTATAGTACTTTGATTATTTGTATTATTTGGAGGGTTTTGACAACCAAAGGTCATTATTAAAAATAATATTGAAAGGAGCTTTTTCATTCAGAAACGCCATCTTCTCCAATTAATCCTCGTCCTGCCTTGGTTATTCTATTCTCTGTTTTTAAGGCTTTTAGTGATTTGTCTAGTATGCCATTAATGAAATTTCTACTTTTATCGGTACTGTAATACTTTGAAAGCTCAATGTACTCGTTAAGCGTTACTTTTGTCGGGATTGATGGGAAAAATAAAAATTCAGAAATTGCTAATTCTAATATCAAATTATCAATGAACGCAATTCGTTCAATATCCCAATTTACAGTATGTTGTTCTATTATAGCCTTGGTCTCATCATGGTTTAGCAAGGTCTTTCTATAAAGGTTTTTTGCAAAATCACGATCCTCTTCATCTTTGAAAATTGGTAAGAGTACCTGACTCTCACTCGAATATTCTTTAAATTTCTTGAGCGTTTTGATGATCATGCTAACGACAAAGTCAATGTCATCATTCCAGTATATGCTTTGTTCTTCCAGCAAATGAAATACATCTTCCGATTGAAGGATAATCTCAGCAAATAGATGTTCGATTAATTTCTTGTCATCCTGATATGTATGTTCTTTGGCTGACATGTAGGTTGCAAAAAAATCGGACTCGATAAGTGAGGTGTATAGCTTTTTTATCAATTCCGGCTCATCCTTCCAGCTTAACTTTGACTGAGAAAGTTGCTTGTTTAATGCCTCGTTTATTCGAAATTGATGGATCATTTGGTTGTTGACAAACCGTTTGTTTGGATTTAAATCTTCCTCAGTTGGGAAATGCTTTTTCTTGCGAAGCTCAATGACTGATTCTGCATGATTAGCAATTTCTACTGTGAGTTGAAGCAAATAATGGTACAGATCGTACGTCTTCTGAATACTGAAAAATAATTCCTTCTCGGTATTATTAATGGATTTGTCCGGCGATGCATAATAGGCGTATAACACCTGTAATACTTTAATACGGATAATTCTTCTGCTAATCATTGTTTTAGAACTAGTTATCTTTTGAGGGGGGCAAAGTTAAAAATTTTCTGTTGCTGTTTTTCAACATACTCAAGTTTTTTCAGGATCTGTGTCATTTTTATTCAGATCAGTCGCGTCTATATCATTGCCGATTTCGTCTATATCATCTGTATCTGGTTCATATTCCCATTCGTAGTACGTTCTTTTAGGTCCTCGGTTGCGAAAATATACGCTTAGTAATATTCCGCTAACAGCGCCCCATAAATGACTTTCCCATGAAATGGAAGGTTCAATTGGAAAGATTCCCCAGAACATTCCGCCGTATAAAAAGACAACAATGATGGAAACAGTAAGTAATTTAACGTCGTTTCGGAAAATACCGCTGAATAACAAAAATGCACTTAACCCATAAATAATTCCACTGGCTCCAATGTGCCAAGCCTCACGCCCTGCCAGCCAAACACAAATGCCGGACAAGAAATAGATTAAGAAGAATATAGGATAGGCAAGTTTTCGGTAGAAGTAAAAGAGAGCAACTGAAAGTACAAAAAAGGGAATTGAATTTGCTGCAAGATGACTAAACCCACTATGGATAAATGGGGACAATACTATTCCAATAAGACCTTCCGTATGAAGTGGGTGTATTCCAAATCGGGAAAAGTCAAGTTCAATTATTATTTCAACTAAAAAGACTAACCAAAAACACAATAAAAATAGTCCGGGAATGACCATGCTGTACTTGAAAATCTTCTTGTCAAGTTCAGCATCAGTTTCGTCTTTGCTTGGGAAGTAGTGGAACAAACGCATGGCTAAAGAAGTCTTTTTAGTGTTTTTACAAAATCACGAATATCTTCTTCTGTAGTGTCAAATGAGGTCATCCAGCGTACTTCAGAAATAAATTCGTCCCAAACATAGAAAAAGTATTTCTCTTGGAGTTGAGGGATTATTTCTTTCGGAACAATGGCAAATACGCCATTCGCTTCAGTTGGCCTTGTTAGCTTGATGCTTTCAATTTTTGAAATCTCGAGGCAAAGCAATTTAGCCATTTTGTTGGCGTGAGAAGCATTGCTTTTCCATAGGTTATTTTCAAAGTAAGCTATAAACTGAGTGCTTATGAAGCGCATTTTTGAAAAGAGTTGAGCACTTTGCTTGCGAATGTATTTTGTTTGGCGTGAAAGTTCAGGATTGAAGAAAACAACTGCTTCTCCCATGAGCATTCCATTTTTTGTTCCACCAAACGACAGCACATCAATTCCAGAATCAATAGTGAATGCTTTGAATGGTAGGTTGAGCGAAACAGCTGCATTGGCAATTCTTGCGCCATCCATATGGACGTACATACCATGTTGGTGTGCTAAATCTGTAATAGCCCTTATTTCTTCAACCGAATAAACTGTTCCTAACTCAGTAACTTGCGATATTGAAATGATGCCGGGCTGTGAATGATGCTCAAAGCCAAATCCATGTAGGTGTTTGTTTATCTCTTCCGGAAATATTTTTCCATTGACGGATTTTATGGGGAGCAATTTACTTCCTGTGAATTTTTCGGGTGCTCCACATTCATCAACTTGAATATGAGCTGTCTCTGCACAAATAATAGAGTGGTAGCTGTTGGTTAGGCTTGACAATGAAATGACGTTGGCTCCAGTGCCATTGAAAACAAAGTAAACATCAATATTATTGCCGAATTCTTTTTTAAAACATGTAATTGCTTTTTCAGTAATCGAATCACCCCCATATCCGGGTACATGTCCTTGGTTGACTGCGGCAATGGCATTTAAAATATCGGGATGAATCCCTGCATTGTTGTCGCTTGCAAATCCTCTATTCATTTGATGTGTCATTTATTAATCATCAAACTTATGAAAATTGAATTCAAATTCAATTTATATCAATAAAAACCATGAAGCAAGTCGTTTATTATTAGCATAGTAATTATTGATTTGAGATTTGGCCTGCATAAACCTCAACCTTTCGTCTATAATTATCGTTTTATACAGCAGGCACATAACGAAATGGAAAAACAGGTTGTAAATATTTTTTGGTTTCGAAGGGATTTGAGGGCGATCGATAACCATGGACTATATCAGGCACTCACATCTGATAAGTCAGTATTGCCGGTATTTATTTTTGATTCGGATATTCTAAACGATCTTGAACATCAGGATTCGCGAGTTAGTTTTATTTTGAGGGAAGTGCAGCGATTGCAGGATTTCTTTGAGCAGCAAGGAAGCACATTGTGGATTTATTACGGAAAGACATTAAACGCATTTAAACGATTATTGGTTGAATATAGAGTTGAATCGGTTTATACAAATATGGATTATGAACCAAGTGCAAGAGATAGAGACTCAGAGATATTGGAGTATCTGACATCAGAGGGCATTAATTTCCATTCGTTTAAAGACCATGTTGTTTTTCATAAGGATGACATCTTAAAACCTGATGGGAGGCCTTATGTTGTGTTTACTCCTTATCGTAAAAAGTGGTTGTCTAAATTAACGGATGCAGACCTAAAACCTTTCCCTTCCGAAAAGCACTTGAGTCAATTATTAAAAGTGACACCTCTTAAAAAGTATCATCATTCGGATATTGGCTTTCGACCCGGGGATTTTAGTTTTCCTCCTTTGTTTATCGATAAGGAAACATTGAAGGGTTATGAAAAAAATAGAGACTTCCCCGGCTTGGACGCGACTTCTCATTTAGGAGTGCATTTGAGGTTTGGAACAACAAGTATTCGCAAATTGACAGCTTTGGCTAATAAGCATTCGTCTGTTTTTTTGAATGAACTCATTTGGCGAAATTTTTATATCGATATTTTATGGCATTTCCCATTTGTTGAAAAACGGTCTTTTAAACCGAAGTATGACCATATTCAGTGGTTGAATTCTGAAAAACATTTTGCGAGATGGTGTGAGGGAACAACCGGATATCCGATGGTTGATGCAGGTATGAGACAGCTCAATAAAACCGGGTATATGCACAACCGGGTACGTATGATAACAGCAAGCTTTTTGTGTAAACATTTGCTGATTGATTGGCGTTGGGGTGAAGCCTATTTTGCAGAAAAGCTGTTGGACTTTGAACTCGCTTCCAATAATGGTGGATGGCAATGGGCTTCCGGATCAGGCTGCGATGCTGCCCCCTATTTTCGGGTTTTTAACCCCACGCTTCAAATGGAGAAGTTTGATCCTGATTTAACGTATGTGCGAAAATGGGTTCCAGAATATGGAACGACTGAATATCCGGATCCAATTGTTGCCCATAATATGGTTAGGGCTCGAGCAATAGAAACCTATAAAGCAGGCTTGAAAAGATGAATGATTATCTAAAGCGAATTCTATTCTGTTAGAATAAATTGATCCTCGTATCGTTCAAGGTGAGTTAACATCTTTTTTTTGTGAGTCGGAAAGAAGTATTGTTTTTATTGTTATTTTAGCTTTTGTTATATAAAAACGTCAGAACGATGTCAATTAAACTGTTTTTCCTCCAAACATTCAAGGGATTAAAGAATACTTACAAGGTTGAAACTGAATTTGATAATTTATTGAAGGATTATCAGGATTTTATAAAAGTTGAACAATCTGAAAAGTTAAAACTCTTTCTGGAGTTAGAGAAAGAAGTTAACTCTGATTCGTTTATAAAAAATAAAAAGGAAATCAAGGCTTCAATATTTAAAGGAAGCTCTGAGGAAAAGCAATACAAGGAATTCCAGAAGCTTGGAACAAATAAGAAACTCAAGGGGTTTTATCAAGTGCAGTCTTCCTCAGATTTGGAACGATATAATACCTTAAAGGATAGTGAAGAAGTGAGCCATTTTGTAGCCTTAAAAAATTATGTAGAGAATAAGAGCTATAAAAAGGATAAGTCCTTGTTTGATAAGGATAAAAAGAAAGACGATCAGTTGGTATTTGAGGAAACTGAAGCGTATAAGAAATACCAGGAATACCAGCGACTAAAATCTTCTTCAGATATTATTCTGTGGCAGAAATTTCCAAAATCAGGAGCATATCGTTCCTATAAAAAAGTGAGCGGTTCCTCCTTGTTAAATAGGTTTGAGGAATTGCGAACGATAATTGAATCGGAGAGTTTCCTTGAGCGGAAATCTTATCTGGAAGATGATAAAAAATGGGAAAAAACGGAAGCCTATCAAAAGGAAGTTGACTATTTAGCAATGAAGGAGGAAGCTCTTTTTGTCAATTACGTAAAATATAGAGGAACAAATGCCTTTGACTTTTTCAAGAATTGGGAGTTGGTGTTTGAAGATCGTTTTGAAAATGGGAAGTTGGATCTTACAAAATGGCAAACGATTCCTGTTGCTGCGCAAAAAACGATTGGCAAAAATATATCTCAATTGGGTGATTTGCAGGCATATACTGATGGTGGAAATATTGAACTTACAGATAATCACCTTCGTCTTACCGTAAAGAAAGAGAAAACCGACACAATGGTTTGGGATTTCTCAATGGGATTAACTGTCTCTGAAATGGATTATTCTGCTGGTCTGTTAACAACCGGTGAGGCCTTTCATGCAAAGAATGGAATACTCGAAGCCAAAATAAAATATACTCCGAAAAAGCAGTTGGTTGATGTGTTTTACCTAACAGATGAAAATAATGAAACCCGCTTAACCTTGGTGGAAAGTGGCAAGGTAAACAGAATGGGGCTATCCTCAGGAAAAGAGAATCAATATGAATCTATCTCCGGGCTACAAGCCGGGCAATATTATATTTTCTGCATGGAATGGTCTGAAAATAAGGTGAGCTGGAAAATAAACAATCAATTGATTTTTGAAACAAGCCGAAATGTCCCCGGCAAGTCTATGAGTATAAATATTAGTACGATTGTTCTTGATCAGATCTCTGAACTTCCTCATCGTTTTGATATTGATTGGATCCGTTTTTATCAGCGAAAATCATAACATGTTTAATTGGGCAGATGAATTTGAGGGCGCTATTACAATTTGTGATCGCGAAGGAATTGTTGTTTATATGAATGAAAACTCAAAAGCACAATTCAGGAAAAATGGAGGAGGTAAACTGCTCGGTAAAAATTTGCTTGACTGCCATCCTGAACCTTCAAAATCGATGTTGAAGGAGATGTTAAAACAACCCAAGCGTCATGTTTACACTGTTGAAAAGAAGGGCTTAAAAAAGCAGATTATTCAAACACCATGGATGGAGAAAGGCGAGTTTAGAGGAGTGGTTGAGATTTCGTTTGAGCTTCCAAAAGACATGGCAAATCATAAAAAAGATACGACTTAGAATCCACGTTTATTGAACAAGGCATATCCAAAACTAAAAACAACGTGCATCTTGGTGTTTTCATTTTCGAAATAATTTAAGGTAAGGCTTACAGGCCCCAAGCCTGTGTGATAAACTAAACCACCCAATGCCATAAGCCTGATGTCTGAATAGCTGTTGCTCTCATATTCCGCAAGAAAATCTGCTGTTTGTAAAATTTCTTTTACGGGAACAAATCCATATCCTTCTAGTCGCAGGTGTAATTGGTCGTTAAACTTAAAAATGGTTTTTAGACCGGAAGCAATATATTTATTGGCTCTAAAGCCATCAGTAAAAATAGTCTGGCTATAAGGTGTTGGCGTAAAGGCAGGAGCATCAATTATTGTGGCTCTGTAATTGCCAAACAAATTTTTGTCGGTAAGAACAGCTTCAGACATAAGTCCCAGCGTAACATTTTTGCTTATTTTGAAATAGTTGTCATAATTCCCCTTCAGAATAAAATATTGGTGATTTGTTTCGTAATCGGGTATTAATGTTGTTGTCCCTGAGTTAAATTCTTCTACTCCATCAACATAAGTAGCCCCTAAATAGGTTGAAATACCTTCAGTTGGGAATTGTTTGTAGTTAAATGAGTTTTCCTCAAATCGGATTTGAAATGCAAATGCATCGAAGTTGGTTTGGTCATTGTCGTCGGCTTTGCTAACTAGTTCTGTTAGGTAGTAATCGTCTGAAGATGAAGAATAGCTTGAGCCAAGAACAATTTTCCCCCTCGTGCCTAAGGGAAATCCCATCTCCATGCGCATGTTCGTTTCATCTTTAATGATGTATGGAGGCAAAACATCTTCAAAGAAAAATTCACTACTAGTTGAGTAGTAATCCCATCGGTTAAAGGTTAGGTTTGCAGATAAGTAAACCGGCAGCTTTGTTGGAAAGTCTACGCGTCCGCCTAAATCAATCGAGCTGTAAAAGCGACCAAAATAAATATTGGAACTGAAGGTGTATGCTCTGTTATTGAAAAAACGGTAGTCAAGGCTTAGAAATCCTTGGTTGCTAGGTTTAGTAGATACATTTCCTCCAAATTTTATTTCCAGAGGTTTTTCAAGTTTTGCTTTTAGATGAAGGTCAAAATTCCCGGTTATGGGATTATACAGAGATACTGGTCTGATGGATTTAATCTGAGGATCAGCAACAAGTTTAAAATATTCTTTTCTAAGGTCATCAAGTCCTATTGTATTTGATTTGCGTTTTATACTTTGAATGATGAATTTTCGTTGCAAGGCATCAGAGATACCTTCAACCTGTATATTCTGGAATTGCAGTTCGGGCTTTTTAGCATTGAACTGTTGCCTCTTTAATTGAATATCTTCCATCGAAACCTTTCTGTCAATACGCAATTTCAGGCTATCAATAATACTTAGTGCGTTATTATATCCTTTTTGGATGATCATGTCAATCTTGTTGAAGTCAAGTAGGTTGATGTTGCTGAAAGATGTTTCAAGTAAAATTCCTTTGTCTTCAGAAATTTCAAAGCTGGTTTTTTGCATAATCAGGTTTTCTACCTGAGCCATCACATCGTCTTCATCTGGCTTTGCTGCATTGTTGGCAACTTTGTGGCCGATAATCATTTCCGGATTAAAAGCTTCTATGGCATTCTTGACTGGGAAGTTGTTTACAATTCCACCATCAAAAACTAATGAGCCATTTACGACAATGGGCTTAAAATAGAATGGAAAAGTCATGGATGCACGAATAGCTTCGCCCAAATCACCAGACCTGAGTTCAACTTCCGTATTGTTGTAAACATCTGTTGCGATGCATAAAAATGGAACGAATAGCTTGTTGAAGTCATAGTCACAAACAGCATTGGTGGTGGAAAACATTTCCATAAATGCAAAATCCATTTGTTCTTCGGGGATGATATTTGTTGGCAAGAGTAATTTTAATTTGTCTTCACGCTTTTCGAGATCTAGACTAAGCCATGAGGGGGTGTCTTCCTGCTTGCTGAAAAAGTACCGATATTCTTCCTGTATTTTGCCGGTTGACCAGAATTTAAACTGCTCGGACTTGAACAGCTCAGTTATTTCATCAGGAGAATACCCAGCCGAATATAGGCCCCCTATGATTGCTCCCATTGATGTTCCTGCAATGTAGTCGATAGGGATATTGTTTTCTTCGAGTGCTTTAATGACACCAATATGAGCCAACCCTTTGGCGCCACCACCACTAAGTACCAGACTAACTTTTTGAGCAGATGTTTCTCCAATGAAAAGCAGTAATAGAAGAATGGAGAAGATTCGTTTCATGGCGCAGGCAAATTCAGTTTGTTGCAGAAATATGCAATAACCAAATTTAGAAAAATCAGATGATAATCAGATGATAATCAGTTGATTTAATTTTTAGTCCTCCACTTTCATTTTTAATGATTGAAAACCGTCTCCTAAAATTTCACGAGTATCCATTATTGTAATAAAGGCATTGGGGTCAATCTGCCCAATGAACTGCTCCAGTATAGCTACCTCTCGACGACTAACTACGGTGTAGATTATCTGCTTTTCATCTCCCGTGTACATTCCACTCCCTTTAAAATAGGTGCCACCTCGCTCTAAGTCTACCAATATTTTTTGTTTAATTTCTTCATGCTTGTCCGAAATAATGAATAGGGCTTTGTTGTAGTTTGCACCCTCAATGGTTGTATCAATTGCTTTTCCTGTAATGTAAATAACCAACCATGAATACAGCGGAATTTGCCAATCCTGAAAGGCGGCTAACCCTAACAATACAATGGCAGAATCAACATAAATCAATAATTGACCTAATTGTAATCCGGTATGTTTTGCAATAATCATCGCAATTATGTCTGAACCACCGGAAGTGGCACGTGACTTAAAAATCAATCCGAGTCCGAAACCAATTAGTACTCCCCCAAATACGCAAGAAAGAAGAACATCTGTAACCAAGGGAGCATCTCCATCAACTCGTGCATAAGTTATCAGATCCATAAAAACGGATGATAAAACAAAACCTACAATTGTTTTAACGCCAAAGCGTGTGCCCAAAATTTTTATTCCGGCAATTGTTAGGGGGATATTCATTATCAGTCCAAATAAACCAATTGGGATTCCATCGGGCCAAAATGAGAAAAATCCTTGAGACAGGTAATGTACCACAATGGCAATGCCATAAACACCACCCGGAACAATTCGATGTGGCGTAATGAAGTAGACATAGCCTATGGCTAAAATGAACGAACCGATAGTAATAAAACTATATTCTTTAAACCATTTAAGGGTAAATAACTTTTCTTTCTGAAGTAGATTCATAACTGCCAATTTTTAAACAAATTAACGGCAGTCTGGCGAATTAACCGTTGACTTTTATCACAAATTAATTGGAGGGATCATTAAGGATCAATTGAAAAATCAGGTGGATTAGAAAAATAAGATCAATTTATTTTATTGTAGCGGATACAATTCGCAAGTTTGTATGAAGATAAATACGTAATGCGTATTCCCTGATTTGGCTGTTCTTCCGAACGGGATTTCATTTTTTGGCTTGACCCAAAAAACGGAAACAAAAAAAGTCAAGGCTGAGGGACCTTTTGGAAGAAGACTACGGATTGAAAACACCACGCAATCCAACTCGTCGTTCCTCCTCAAACAGGATGGCTTACCAGTTCCACCCCCTGATTTTCGCCCTTGTTTTCTAATCAAAACCTTCCTAGTCCATGCTTTTCACCTAGCGTTGAAGTAGGGGCTTTACCATTAATAATTACGGTTGAAGTTAATCCACAAATAAAAAAGGGACAACCAGAGTATTTGTTTCGGGAAACAGCACCTCTCATTATAAAAACAGATTGAAAGGTATTTAATTGAATTCGCAGTCTTAACATAAGGTGAATTAAATTTATGCGTTTAAAAAATAGTCCACCGAAAATAGCTGTGAATCAACAATTAAGCCTAAAAGTTTTAAGCAAAAAAAAGCCTCCAATTTTGGAGGCTTTTTTATATCGAGATGTAAGATTACATTCTTTTTTCTTTGATTCTTGCTTTCTTACCAGTAAGACCGCGTAGATAGAAAATACGTTTGCGACGTACTTTACCTCTTTTGTTGATGTCAATACCATGAATAGATGGTGAAGACAATGGGAAAATACGCTCAACGCCAATGTTTCCAGACATTTTACGAACAGTGAAGGTTTTAGTAACTCCACTACCTTTAACCTGAATTACTACTCCTCGGTAATCCTGGATACGTTCTTTGTTTCCCTCTTTAATTTTATAGTGAACAGTAATAGTATCGCCGGCACCAAACTTTGGAAGTTCAGTTTCTACGGCAAAAGCATTTTCAGCTACTTTAATTAAATCCATTTTCGTGTGTTTTTAGGGCAATGTTACACGTTTATGTGTGTAAGAGATTGCATCAATTTTGCGCAAAAGTAATAAAAATTATATGTGTGCAAAACTTTATACCTAATTAAATTGGAATAAAGTAGTTACAACTCAATGTTAATGTACGGAGGCTCCTTCCACTTTAAAATGATCACCAGTACTATTTACAATAGCTTCATACCACCATTCCGGATAGCCAGGTTGATCGGGAAATTCAGGCATGCCCCATTCATTTCGAACAAATTCTCCGTTTTTTTCTATTTTGATGTTGCCATCAATGTATTTAATCAACAGATATTGAAAGAGTTTTTTCCATTCTGCTGTCATATTATTTGCTTCATTCACGGAGTAGGTATTCAAAAACTGACGCGCTTTTTCATCTCCTTCATTTTCATACAACATTTGAGCTGCTTTGTCAATGGCTGGGGTGTACGCTATAAAGCTGGCTTCAAGTTCAGCTTGTAGCTGGCGTACATGATTAATCATGCTGTCGTATCGTAAATAGGTAAAGTTGGTTACTGCATTGAATGTCCAAAATGCTGATGTTTCTGAATAGGTGAGCAAGTCTCCATTCCCAACGCGGAAACATTCAGGTATTTCTGTTATTCCACAATACATCGGAACATAGCAGGTGCTGTATGTATCATCAACACCAAACCAAATGATGCCACCAATTGGGTCGGGCAACCAAGAGCGTGATTGGGTTACGAAAGAAAAGCCTGTTTGCTGTGTTGAAACAGCACGTTCGTTGCAATATGTTGCAGAATCAACGTCCCATGTTAATCCTCGCCATCGGTAGGGTAGTTTGTATGGGCCAGCTCCTAGGTCGCCAGCCATGTCTAGTTCGGTGTTCTCAAAATGGTCGCGCATCATTTCCATCACATCTTTAACAGATAGCTTTTTATCTGGCTTTATCCAAAGTGGCATTCGGTTAGATGCAAAATTATTTGTTCCGCCATGCTTAATTGTGCCTTTTGCATATTCAAAGTATTGATCCATTCCATCGGCTACCTTATTAAATCCTGACCAAACACGAGCCTCACAAAACCGGGCTCCTTCAAAATCGATGGGCGCGTACACATCCGAAAAGCTAAAATCCTGATCTTTGCCATTGTACCAATTATTCTCTTTAGCGAAAGAAATAACGTCTTCTGCATAAAGGCAGTTCTCGGGGTCATCCAGAGGGAAAGTAGTGATTCGGGCTTGGTTGGCATGTCCGCTAATGTATCCATCAGGAATGCGCATGGCCACCCATACAGCTCCTTTTTGACCTTCGCCTTTGCCAATCAATTCCAGTATCCATACTTCTTCAGCATCAGAAATGGAGAATGACTCACCAGAGCTGGCATACCCATATTTCTCCACAAGGTCGGTCATTACGAGAATAGCTTCTCTTGCCGTTTTTGCGCGTTGAAGAGCAACGTACATCAAACTGCCGTAATCCATAATTGCACCTTCTTGTGTGCCTAATTCCTGCAGCCCTCCGTATGTTGTTTCTCCAATAGCAACCTGATGCTCATTAATATTGCCGACTACACTGTAGGTGTGAGATATTTCCGGAATTTGACCCATAAATTTCCCGGTGTCCCATTCATGAATATCTCTCATTGTTCCGGCTGGGTAATCCATTGCCGGTTGGTAATAAAGCTCGCCATACAGCGTATGCGAGTCGGCAGCATATGTAATCATGGTTGATCCATCAATAGAAGCTCCTTTGGTTATTAGAAAGTTGGTGCAGGCTATTGACTGTCCAACAATAAGCAAAATGGTAAGGGATAGGAAACTAAATTTCTTTATCATCATTCTTCAATTTTTTAGTTTTCAGCATAAAAGCAAATATAAGCATTCCGTATTTATAGTGCTAAAGAAGATAAAGTTATGGGAAGTAATCCATGAGAAAGGTCAGGAAATATCCGACTAACAAATCATGATTCAAAGTTTGCAGATTGATAAATTATTAGCAACTTCAAACATAATTATTATAAAACCAGAAGACGATGAAACTGCATGCATTTCACAAGTTGTCATACGGACTGTACCTTATTGCATCTGAGTATAAAGGGGAAAAGACCGGTTATATTGCGAATACTGTTTTTCAGGTCACTTCGAAACCGCCTCTGCTGGCCATTTCGTGCCATAAAAAAAATGAAAGCACGAAAGTCATTAAAAAAGCAGGCGTTTTTTCAGTGTCAGTACTGAAGAAGGAGCTGGACGTAAAATTGATAGGCGATTTTGGATTTATGTCAGGCAGCGAGATTGATAAATTTCAGCATGTGGAGATGACAACGGCAAAAACCGGAGCCCCAATTGTATTGAATGATGCAGTTGCCTGGTTTGATTGTAAGGTGAAGGAGAAAGTTGATTTAGGAACACACCTGCTAATAATTGGGGAAGTGTTGGAAAGTGATCTGCTTTCGGATGATGATCCGTTATCGTATGCTTATTATCGAGAAGAATATAAAATGCTTTCGCCTAAAAATTCACCAACATACATTGATCGTGATAAGCTAGTGGCTGAAGAGCTGGAAGATGAGGGGAGGAGTGAAATTGAATCTGGCTTAGATGAGAGGAAAGAGGCAGATGGAGATGAGATGGACTCTTATGTTTGTGCCATTTGCGGGTGGATTTACGATCCGGCAATAGGTGATCCAACGATGGGCATTCCTCCGGGTACTCCTTTTGAAGATTTGCCTGAAGACTATCGGTGTCCTTTATGCAACGCAACAAAAAACTATTTTACAAAGAACTAATGCGACCAAAATAATAGGACAGAAAAAATCCCGACTTAAATAAATTAAGCCGGGATTTTTATAATGGTTTTGTTGAACTACATATTGGCGTCTTTTAATATGACGTCATGTGCACCGCCTTCAACAATACTTGTTGCTGAAACCAGTGTTATTTTTGCCTTTTCTTTTAAATCAGGAATTGAAACCGAACCACAACTACACATGGTTGATTTTATTTTTCCCAAAGTAATGTCCAAGTTGTCTTTTAATTTTCCGGCATATGGAACATAGCTATCAACGCCCTCTTCAAATTTAAGGTTTTCGCTGCCACCCATGTCATAGCGTTGCCAGTTACGAGCACGGTTTGAGCCTTCGCCCCAATACTCTTTTACGTAGCGGTTGTTTATCATTAGCTTGCGTGTTGGGCTTTCGTCGAAACGTGCAAAATAGCGTCCCATCATCAAGAAATCGGCACCCATAGCCAAAGCCAATACCATGTGGTAATCCTGCACAATACCACCGTCAGAGCAGATAGGCACATAAATTCCTGTTTGTTCGTAGTATTCATCGCGTGCTGCAGCAACTTCAATAATAGAGGTTGCCTGGCCGCGTCCAATTCCTTTTTGCTCACGGGTAATGCAAATTGAACCACCACCAATACCAACTTTTACAAAATCGGCACCAGCTTCTACCAAATAAAGGAAGCCTTCTTTGTCAACAACATTGCCCGCTCCCACACGCACAGTGCCCTTGTATTCTTTTTTAATGTATTCGATAGACTCACGTTGCCATTCTGAAAAACCATCAGATGAGTCAACGCACAAAATATCGGCTCCTGCATTAATAAGGGCAGGAACACGTTCTTTATAATCACGGCTGTTAATTCCGGCTCCAACTAATAATTGTTTGCTATTGTCGAGTACCTCAATCGGGTATTCTTTGTGGCTTTCATAGTCTTTGCGAAATACAAAGAAATGTAATTTCTGATTTTCATCTATAATGGGTAGACTATTCAGTTTATTGTCCCAAATAACATCATTTGCTTCTGTTAAGGTCATTCCCAATTTCCCTTTAATAAGCTTATTATAAGGGGTCATGAATTCAATAATCTTTTTATCCAACGGATCCCGACTTGGGCGGTAGTCACGTCCGGTAACAATCCCTAAAAGCTTACCATTTGGGCTTCCGTCTTCAGTAACACCAAGTGTTGAATGTCCTGTTTTATCAACTAGGTCTAGCACATCTTTTAATGTGTGATCAGGTGTAAGATTGGAGTCGCTTACAACAAATCCGGCTTTAAACTTTTTCACCTTCCTAACCATTTCCGCTTGTGTGTCGATGGGTTGAGAACCAAAAATGAAAGATAGTCCTCCGTTTCTTGCCAGAGCGATACCCATATTATCTCCTGATACCGACTGCATGATTGCCGAAACAAACGGTGTGTTCAACTCAAGTGCCGGGGTTTCACCTTTTTTGAAACTTACCAGAGGAGCTTTTAACGATACGTTTGACGGGTTACAGTTTTTGTCTGTTAGACCAGGGATTAGCAGGTACTCACTAAAAGTTCTTGATACTTCATTCGTGTATTTTGCCATGATATGCCAGCTATTTGGGTTAAAAAATTGCGCAAAACTACTATTATTTTTTAAAAGGAATGTATTCTTGGTGCAAATTTAAACTATCCGTTTGGTTTGGCAAATTGTGATAAAAGTAATGACGCCCTTTGGTAGGACTGTTTATGTGCTTTAAAAAGAGGGTGTATGTGTTTTGAGCCCAACAAGGATATATACTTATCTAACGTTTTATACCTTTGTACTTCTCTTTTTGTTGCCACCTGTTTATTACGCGAATAAACTCAATTTTAATTTTAGTAATTCATGGTTTATGTCGGGTTTATTTTCCAATATAAATTGTGAATACATTATAATTTAGATGAATAATATTAGGCTTATTGCCATTACCGCCATGCCTGCAATAAGACCACCAATAGCAATATGGTGTTCCCCATATTCTTCGGCAGTTGGCAATAGTTCATCAAGTGAGATATAAACCATTATACCGGCTACACTTGCAAATATTAACCCAAATGTAGATTCGTTAAAAACGTTGCGTAGAATAAAATATCCTAAAATTGCACCTACAGGCTCTGCCAGTCCGGATAAAAAGGACAGCCAGAATGCTTTGCTTCTATTTCTGGTTGCATAGTAAATTGGCACAGATACTGCTACTCCTTCAGGAATATTATGAATGGCAATGGCAACTGCAATACTTATTCCAAGAGAGGGGTCGGATAATGCTGCCATGAACGTTGCAAGTCCTTCCGGAAAATTATGGATTGCAATAGCGAGAGCCGAAAATAAACCCATGCGCAGCAATTTCTTATTGTTCTCTGGGTTCAACTTCTTTTCATCCATGTTTTTTATCTCATGAGGATTCTCAAAAGAAGGAATTAACCTATCGATTATTGCTATAAGTGCTATTCCTGAAAAAAAAGCGATTACAGTATATATATGCCCCAGTTTAACGCCATGAGCTGCTGAAAGGGAATCTTTTGCTTTGACAAATATTTCAACCAACGAAACATAAATCATTACGCCTGCCGAAAATCCAAGTGAACCTGCAAGAAATTTTGGGTTGAATTTCTTAGACATGAAAGACATGATACTTCCTATGCCAGTCGCTAATCCGGCAAAAACAGTTAATCCTAAAGCAAATAGTATATTTCCTGAATCCATTTTTTGTCTTTTAAAATAAATTACTCTGGTAAACGATAACTTAATCCAAAACTAATGAAATTATCTATCGCATGCTCGTTAATACCAACTCCACCTGAAATATCGAATTGAAGGTTTGGTAAAGCTAAATAAGTAATGCCTACGTCCAGCAGATGTTCAGCATTACCTTCTTCGGATACTAGACCATAACTTTCCAGAAAAAATCCAACATTGTCCGTAATTCCAACTCCTAAGGCAGCAGAATAAAAATAACCCGGGACAGCAGTTTCGCCATCCCACTCGGCCCCAATGTTATACCCCAGAGAAAGTCTGTCTGAAAGTGTATGAGCAAATGAAAAGCGTATATCTGCAGCGGTATAGCTCGTTTTATAGTCTTCATGCGCTGTAAAAGGAAGAATCAGCCCTCCCAAAAAAGCAATCTCAGGTTTCCAGCCATCCTCATCAGCTATCTTGGTTTTAAACCCGGTATAAAGCGGACTCAATCCAGAAATTTTATTTTCAATGTCTGTGTTTCTGATTACGGTTTTGTCTCCCAAATATTCTAGTCCCAGCCTAATCTCAAAATTTTCGAGCAACCCATAACGCAGCAATGTTGTATTGTAGGCGAACAACTTTTGAGAGATAATCTCAGTCTTGATATTTTCGATTACAAAACCCGTTTCAATTTGTAATGCTTTATGGGGTACTGTTGTTGACGATTCTGTTTGGTCAGGTCGGTCTGTTATTAAATCCGGTGTGTCATTTTGTGCTTTCCCCATTATTGTAATTAACAGGAGTAGACTTATAAATGGAATTTTCATCGTTTGCTATTTTGTGAGATAAATGATATTCGTAAAATTTCTATTTAGAATGAGTCTCTTTTTATCGATATTAATTTCTGTCATATGGGTTTTTTTAAACTGCTTTTCAACTTTTAGAGGCGACCCTACGCTGAGGTTGTTTGCTTCACAAAACTCGAAAATTTCATCGTCTGAATTATATATGCGAGCTATGAAATAGTTTTCACCCGCGTTCGCATCTGAAAGTAAAACCCCATGGTTTCCCGGGGCTATTGTGCCTTCCGAATCGGGTATTGGATCGCCATGTGGATCAAATTTTGGATTATCCAGAAATATGTTGATTTTTTCTGCGAGAAAATCGGATGTCTGGTGCTCTAACATCTCTGCTTCTTTATGTATCTCATGAAGGGATAAGTTGAAGGTTTGAAATAGAAACGACTCCCAAAGTCGATGCTTTCGAATAATGGATAATGCCATTTTTTGACCTGCAGGTGTAAGCGTGAGTTTTTGGTATTTCGTGTAATTTATCAATCCCCGAGTAGCGAGCTTGCGTGCCATATCCGTAGTCGCAGCATTTGTAATACCTAAAGCGTTCGCAATAGTGCCGGGCTTTGTGTCCTTGCCAATGCCCTTTTCTAGATTGTATATTGTTTTTAAAAAATTTTCAGTCGATACAGACATTCTATTATTTTAAGTATGCTTAAAAATAGAAACAAGCTTAATTAAAAAAGGTTTGTTTGAATGATTAATTCTTTAAGGAATAGTTTTTTTTTTCAACAAAAGTTCAGTTGGTTGGGGGTGAATAGAAAAGGATGCGATCTATTTTATTTCGTAGACAGATTGCTTCACTGTGTTCGCAATGACGAGATTGATGACTGTGTTCGCAATGACGAGTAAATTGATAGGGCATCTTGATTCAGCATTGAAAGGTTCAAAAGATTAAATTTTAACTAGCTTTGCAGCCTTATAAAGGATATGCCTAAAACGAAAGAATATCGATGAATTTAAAAAAACTAATTCCCGAATTAGTATCTGGACTGAATGATGCTGGATTTGATACGGACCCAAAAAAAATACAGAGTGCGAGTATCCCTCAAATTAAATCAGGAGCCGATCTTTTTATTGTTTCGCCCGAGGGATCTGGTAAATCAACCGCCATTGTAATTGGTATTATTCAGCAGCTAAAAGAGGCATTCGAAGAAGCTCCCCGAGCCATTATTATGGCAGCTACAAAAGACAAAGCGTTTGAGTTAGAAGCACAATTTGGAATTCTTGGCAAGCATACCAATTTAAGAACATTCACCGTATTTGATCAGGGTATAATACAATATCAGAAAGATATGATTTATGAAGGATTGGATGTGCTTATTGGAACACCTAAACGTTTAAACGAATTGGTAAATATAACTGGAATCCCTCTTCCCAAAATAAAAATGTTTGTGGTTGACGATCTGGACTCTTTTACACTCGATAAATATGCCCTGATTTACCGGATAGCAGGCAGTATCGATAAATCACAATTTATCATGGTTGCAAATTCGTGGAATAAAAATTTTGCGAAATTGTCGGAACAAATAATGAAAAATCCGAGAATTATTAAGCCCGAATAAACCATTTCTCCAGGAGGTGCAATGTTTTGGCAATGTCGCTACCTTTTACAATTCCAACCGAACTTGTTCGAAGTTTTCCTGAATTGTCAATCAAATCTTTCATTAAAATCTCATGTGCTTTACACAACGATTTTAAATCGTAGACTTTGAATTTATTGAGTTGATTATAAACTCTGATTGCATTTTTGACTTCTAAAATATCCTTTTTCGGAGCAAGAATGCTTTTATTGTTCAGCAGGTCTGTAATTTGTTCAACAGTCAGAGTGTTTCCTTCAATTTCGAGTGATTACTGAATTGTTTTTATCCGATTTCTTTTTCTTAATTCTGTCGGAGGTTTATTTAAATGAGCAGCATTTACTTTTCCAATTTTTCTGAAATAGAAGCAATTAAGTTTAAAATTTTACCTGTTATTTCGTATGGTGGGTTCATCGTTTAAATTCTTGATACTATCAGAAATAATCATAGTTGTTTATGCTGCAATTCTTTTTTCAAAATTAAATCTACCCCCGCCCGCCCGACATACACAATTTGTTACCTGCTGTTTTTTTATTCATTTATCCGATGTATATATAAATTTTAACCCATGATATAAGCTTTGAAAAGGAACGTGTCCTTCGTCTTCATAAACTTTCAACTCACATACAACATTCTCTTTGGATTTTATTTTTTGGCCAAAATCTGATAGTTGTTTTCTATTAATTCCATCCGGGTCTAGAAAATCTTTTAGTCCATGTGTTAAAAATATTCTTGTCTGTTTATTGTCTATTGTTCTTAAAAAATTAGTCGTTAAGTCGTTGAAATATTCTCCACAATCAAGAAATGCTCCGCTACATACAATATACGAATCAAAAGAATTAGTATTTGTCAAAAAATGATACAATGTGAAAATTGCGCTTAAAGATTGTCCACATAAAATTTTCTCATTGGTTGTCCGAAAAGATTTGTTTATATATGGAACCAACTCATTGTCGATGAAATTTTTAAATTTTTCAGCATCAGGTTCTGTGTCGAAAAAGCCAGTCTTTGTCGGCATCATATCTCTGTTCCTATTTGTGTTTTCAATCATAACTACAATCATTTCTGGTATTAACTCATCAATGTAAGCTAACCTATTGATTGTCCCAATGGTTTCAGAAAATAAGTCAATGTCGCCGTCAAGTCGATAAATGACAGGATAAGACTTTTTTGTCTCATCGTATCCTTTGGGCAGTTTAATTATGATTTTTCTATTCTCATTCAATTCTTTCGAGTTTATTGAATCAATAAATCCGAGCTTTATTTCCTGACTAAATAGAATTGTCGATGATAGGATTAATAAGGTTAAAAGAGTTAATTTTTTCATTGTAATTTAGCTATGTTGTTGGCTCTGTTGAAATTACAGGTAATCGTCTATATATGCACTAAAAGTGACGCTTATTTCCTCTGGGGGTGTGTATTGTTTCCTTATAGTGTTATTTATATTTTTCAAAATTTGCGATTAGCAAGAATGCAAGTTAACAAAACAAGGAGCACGAGTATTGTTATGTTCGTTAGAAGTTTTTAACAAAAGTTCAGTTGGTTGGGGAGGGGAGGATCAGATTTGTTCATTTTAGGAGACAGATTGCTTCACTGCGTTCGCAATGACGTTGGAGGTTTATTTTGACTTTATTTGGGGAGAGATTGCTTCGCTGCGTTAGTATTTGACATTGGTTAAGCATGGCGTATTGTTTGTTGGAAGACTGAGTCTATGTGTTTGCAAAACAAGGGTAGTTGAGTTATTCCGATGGTTGTGTTTCGTATTATTTAATTGCAGGTAAAACAAATTTTCCAGAAAGTTTAAAAAGTGAAGTTTTTTGAGTCATGATTACCTCTGGTAAAAACGATAACCATATTTTCAAAAAAAATAAAGTGTCACTTGCGATATAAATTTATTGCACTATATTTGTATCGCCTGCGACATAAACATGAAGACGATAAATGTTTTTAATGAAATAGAAAGTAATATGGATAATAAGGAAAATGTAAAATGGTTTTTTGATTCAAAAACAAATTTGTTTCAGAGTATATTCAGGGTCCTTCTTGGCGTTATAATGCTGTATGCAGGAATCAGTCATCTCACAATATCGCGTTTGGAATTTGTAGCACAAGTTCCCCGTTGGATTCCCTTACCAGTTGATTTTGTGGTTGTATTATCGGGTATTGGAGAAATCGTATTGGGATTTTTATTCGTGTTTTTACCAAAATGGAAAGTTTTGGCTGGATGGGCAATGGCAATATTTTTTGTCTTGATTTTTCCCGGAAATATAGCACAATATATAAATAAAATTGATGCCTTTGGTTTGGATACAGACCAAGCAAGACTAATTCGTTTATTTTTTCAACCACTATTAGTTGCATGGGCATTGTGGTCAACAGGAGCATTTAAAGCATATCGGGAAAGACATAAATAATAATCACATAAATTTTAATGAAATGAATAATTTTCATCAGTTCGAAGCAAAGAGTCTTCAAGGACAAGAAATAAGTATGGAAAGCTACAAGGGTAAAGTTGTACTTGTGGTTAATACGGCTAGTAAATGTGGCTTTACACCTCAATATGAGGGATTAGAAAAGCTTTATAAAAAGTACAAGGATAAAGGCTTTATTGTTTTAGGTTTTCCTTGCAATCAATTTGCCAAACAAGAACCTGGCGATGAGAAATCAATTTCGGAAGGATGTCTGATAAATTACGGTGTTACTTTCCCAATGTTTTCTAAAGTAGACGTAAATGGTGAAAGTGCTCATCCAATTTTTAAGTATTTAAAAGCCGAATTAAAAGGCACATTTGGAAACAAGGTAAAATGGAATTTCACGAAATTCTTGATCGATGCCAATGGAGATCCGCAAGAAAGATTTTCTCCAACTACAAAACCGAAGGACATAGACAAGTTTGTTCAAAAATTACTGAACGATTAACGAATTTGTATCGCGGGAGATAAAATCATTAAATATATTTGTGGTTCAGTTCCTGCTATTTAAAATTTATACATCAAAGTAACTATGTCATATGATCAATTAAAATTAGAAAATCAATTGTGTTTTCCTGTGTATGCAGCATCTCGGTTGATTACCAGAGCATATCAGCCACATTTAGATAAGTTAGACATTACCTATCCGCAATACCTGGTATTGATGATATTATGGGAGAATGATAATATTCCGGTAAATGACATTGCTAAAAAACTAATACTCAATACCAACACAATTACTCCACTCCTAAAGCGAATGGAACAACAGGGTTTTTTAAAGCGTGAACGTTCAAAAAAGGACGAGCGAAAGGTTATAGTCTGTTTAACTAAAAAGGGAATGGTTTTGCAAAAACAAGCTTCTCTGATTCCTGAAGAGCTGGCTAGCCATTTATTAACTGGAAAGCTTAAGGTTGATGATTTAATTAAACTAAAAGATGACCTCAATTTAATTATTGATATTCTCTCAAAATAATTCCTGATTTTTGTACTTATTGTCTAATTAAAATCTCCCCAAGCCATACTTTCCACCTAGCGGTTATGTCAGTGCCATAATGCTTCAATAGTTTGTTCTAAGTCGTGCTTCCTCGCAATTGACGGAGGAGGTCGCATTTTTTGTTTAGGTATTACTATGCCCGGGAAGTGTTTCTCCATCATATTGGGTAATGTGTATTGGGAGATAGAATTCAATGCTATTTTCAGGAATTGATCGGCCTAGAATTAACCCGGTACCCTTGCTTAAATCAAATTTAACGAAAGGCGTTTTTGATGTCTCTTTTATGCATATTCGTTTATTCAGTATTTCAAATTTTGCGTCAATTTATCTAATTCGATTTGGCGGTGTTGCAACGAATATTTGTGGTTGGAATACACGCTTAATTCCGCATTAAATACGACACTTTGTTAGCGGTTCGTTGTTTTTTGTTCTTCATTTACATATTCCAAAATGTCACCCGGTTGGCAGTCTAATGCTCTGCAAATTGCGTCTAAGGTACTAAAACGAATTGCTTTAGCCTTCCCTGTCTTTAATATTGAAAGGTTAGATAATGTCAAATCAACTCTGGCCGAAAGTTCATTCAGAGAAATTTTTCGCTTTGCCATCATCACGTCTAAGTTTACTGTAATTGGCATAGCTTAAATTGTTAAGTCATTTTCAGATTTCATATCTATGGCATTTTGCAATAATTTTTCAAATATTGCAGCAGCAGTTGCAACTACGATAGAAGCAAAAGTAGTCACAATACAAATGGCAAGAAAACCTGCAGGGTCGTCCTCTTTGTTGTGTGCAATTTTTATGTACAGTCCTGCCGTCACAATTAAAATACTTAGTACAATAGCACAATACTTTATGCTCTTTAAAGCATTAACAGCGTTTGATGAGAATACTTTATTTTGTCCGATGTATCCAAGTAATTTGAACGCCTTGTAAAGCGCAATAAAAAAAGCGATTGATGTTGCGTATCCATATAAGATAAACGGGTCAAAGTATATGTTGAGCAAGTCTAGGTTTGTGGCTCGTCCCTCGGTTAAGGGAACCCGAATCAAAATGCCAAGCGCCACAATGCCTATAAGCACGATAACTGCCTGAAGAAATACTATTGAAATTCTTTTCATAATGATCTTGTTAATTTAACCTATGCCGCAATTTAATAAATAATTGCCGATAAGCAATAAATGCTTGTCGTTTTTAGGAGGCGTATGTTTTGTCGTATTAACATTGTTCATGATTCTGATTTTCTATTCTTGCAGGATTCTCCATAAGGTTGTTCTTTAGCCTTGCATGCAGGGGGAACTGTGTGTAGTGCGGGATTTGAAGCACTTAATTTTTGATCTTTATCGAGCCGATTTAAATCTAAAAGGATCCGATCTTTTTAATAGATCGGATCCTTTTAGAATACGGTTACGTTTCTTTTCTGGAACACTACAATCAAGTATGGCTCTGGGAGAGGATTAGGGATGAGATTCCCCTTTACCTACTCGACGACCCAACGTTTTTATTTTTCCAATCATATTTTGTCTTACCACATCCTCCGCATCTAATCTCGTTAGTAACTGTGTCAATATTTCTAAATGAAACTGCAGGTTTTCTACAATTATCTTCTTGACAATAGAATATGTGTTCCATTTCCTGAATATCTGCCCAAAAGGCTTTGAGATCACCAATCTTAGGATTAAACGGATTATCGTGAGAAAGTAAATTTCCTAAAATTGACGAGTTCGCAACTCTTTCAATGGTTGGATAATGTTCTTTTAAATCTTTGCTCTTAGACTTAATTCTTGATTTTAACTCATTAATTAATTCATCTGGCATTCTCTTTTCATTAATGTCGTTTGGTCTAAAACTGACTTTAACATCAAGGTTCATGCAGATTTCTTTTAGAAATGACTCTAGGTACTGTCTAATGGGATTACCTAATCCATCAACCTCAGATTCAGATAGCTTTTTTTCTATTTTAGTTTTTATGTCTCCTTGTGACTCATCAAAGTGTGTTCCTTTAGCTGCCGTCCATTTTATTTCATTGACTAACCAGTTTTTTTTCTTAGCCAGTGGTTTTACAAAATTTCTAAACCATTCTTCTTCGTGCGTTAGTAAAATGATCTGCTTATCTGAAAATTTCTCAAATAATAACTCTGCAAATCGTTTTCTATGGTTAGAGTCAAAACTTGATATTACATCATCTAAAACTATAAATTCATTAACATCATTAAAAGCATCAACTGACGCAAGAAAAAATGATATTCCAAAACAGTTAAGATGCGACTCACTAAAATACTTCTGTGGTGGAGAAACCCAATTGCCATTGTATTTATATTCTATAGTTATTCCATTTAGTTCATCATCTTCACCCATTGTTACTATCTTAATTTCTTGAAAGGGTTCATCAGGATTCATATATTGATAATACTCGTTTATTTTAGTCGAGAACGAATCAATAAAGTTTTCTAACCCTTCTTTTTGAACCTTAACAAACTCATTGTAGATATTCGATAATGAAGCACTTTGTGTCTCTAGTATTTTTCGTTCTTTTTCAAAGGTTTTAATTTTTATGAAAGCATCCTTAGAGGCAGATATATTTGCATAAATTTCTGTGATATTATCTTTCTTAATTGTTTCTTTTAACTTCTTAATTCTTACAGCTAAACCATCTAGAAAAAGAAAGTCTGAAGCGTTTAATGCTATGCTTTTAGAATCTTGAATTTTATCACCAGTAGAAGGCTTGATAAGGCTAGCTGCCTCCATCAACTTAAGCTTATCCTTAATAGATTCTAAATTTTGTTTCAACTTCTCATTTTCTGTGAATTTAAACAGTGGCTCAGAAAGAAGGATGTCTATTCGTCTTATTCTCTCTGCGCTAGTACTTTTAATAAGTTCTTGAGCTTTTTGAAAAGCTATCAATTTCTTTTCAGATTCTTCAATTTCCTTTAAACGTTCTGCTATTTCCTTCCTTAATTCATCTTTATTTTTTGGTTGCAAGCACAAAGGACAGCTCTCTTCTTTGTGAATTTTCTGAATTACTTTATCTCCTGATTTTAAAAGCTCTCCAATGTAAATTTTCATTATACTTTCTAAATCGGCTGCAATCTTTTGAAATTCATCATGGTAAGTATCGTAATTAGTATTTATAACATTTATCTCAGCTTGAAGCCCGATTAGTCCAGTTTGAACTCTTTCTAAAAAGGTGTTTTCTTTTAATAGTTTTTCATTCGTTGCAGATTTCAGATATTTTAAAAGTGTATTGACATCTTCAATACTCTCAATTTTCATCTTTAATTTCAGTGGAGCTATTTTTGTTTTTATTATTTCAAATAAGTCCTTTTCTTGACTAACTGCTGCGCCAATTTTATCAATAAGTATCGCCTTTTGGCCAGTAATCTGTCCTTCAAAATTTTGATTCCTTATTTCTGTTTTAATTGAAGTGAAGGCCTTTCTAAGTACTTCTTTCTTTTTAGTAACCTCAGAGAACCCAATTATATCTGAAAGATACTTAAGTTTATCACCTTTATTATTCTCGACAAAGTCATTTAAACTTTTATAGCGTAGTTGTAAATTTTCCTCTTTTGACTGTAAAATGTAGTCGCGTATTGCATCGGACTTTACGGTAAAGTCTTGTTCTAATTTCCCTCTTTTATAAAACAGCGTTTTTCCTGTGTCAAAGTCACTTTTTTTAATAAATTTCAAAGCTGCTACTGACACAAAATCATCTTCTAAGGATACATTTCTTAAAGCATCTTTTAAATCAATTTCAATACCCGACAAATGAGCTACTTTATTTGTGTAAAACCATTCTATAGCATCAGAGATACTACTTTTACCCATTCCGTTGTCTCCATATACCACAATAGATTTACCATTAAGTTCTAAAGAAAGAGACTCCTTTATCCCACGCAATCCTTTTATATCAATTTGCTTAAGCTTCATCCTCTTTCTTTTCTTGAATTCGTAATTGCTGTAATTCGTTTTTAATTCTAGCTTCGGTAAGTGTACCTTCCTTATAGAGCTCTGATATCATTTTGGATATTTTAGAATCTACACCTTCTATGGACTCAATAGTCTCAAAGAAGTCGTCGAGTATTTCTTGACCAGACCTTACTTCGTTGCTCATTTTTTCTAATTAAAATACTCCCAGTTAATTCGGAAGCTAGTGATTAATTTATTTTTTAAAATCTCGGAACTTGTCTTATTATTACAAATAGGATACACGCCATATTTATCTACAAAATCTAGAAGAAAGTAGCTTTCTAAGTCTTCAATTCTAAACTCCCAAACACTTCTTAGCATCTCAAAATTTATGTAGGTAAATAGCAATGGTTCTTGTTTTCTGTAATTAGATAATCCGACATTCTTAGATTTACCATCATGGTGACCGATTAGCCTACTTCCTATACTGTTTGTTTTTTTTTCACTCATCCCAATGTATAAGAGTTTAGAAGTGTCAAACGGGTAATTAATATTTATAGACTGACTAAAAATAAAATATAAGCCAGTTATACCATTGAGAGGTCTTATGTTTTTTGGAGTAAAGTCCATTGGACTATCAAAATATATAGTTACTTCTTTCGTCATTAATTCATTGGTTATTTTTAATGTTGGGTAACTAGTTTATGCATGCACTAAAAGGTACACTTATTCACTCTGGGGGCGTGTCTGTGTCACTTTTCGTCTTCTATATATTTCTCATAATTTGCGATTAGCAAGGATGCAAGTTAACAAAACAAGGAGCAAAAGTATTGTTCTGTTATTTCAAAGTTTTCAACAAAAGTTCATTTGGTGAGGGTGATAGCTGTCCAACAAGTAAAGATATGAGTCATCCTGAACTTGTTTCAGGATCTTTGTCAACTTAGAAACAGATCCCGAAACAAGTTCGGGATGACGTTTATTAAAGACTTTTCTACTTTCTGGGCAGATCCTTATTTATCTGCTTAGAGATTCTCTCAATGATGAATTGGAAGACGAGTTGAATGTCGAATAAGACGAAGGGTAGGTGGTAGTTTCCCGACATGGCAGCTTGCTTTAATTAGCGGGTTGCCATGTCGGGAAGTTTGTTTTTATACATCGTATGTGCTCGAAGCGGTGTCGCCACCGCGGCCTGTCCAGTTGGTGTGGAAAAACTGGCCACGTGGTTTGTCAATGCGCTCGTAGGTGTGTGCACCAAAGTAATCGCGTTGGGCTTGCAGTAAATTTGCAGGCAAACGTTCACTTCTAAATCCGTCAAAATACGCTAATGCCGAAGACATTGCAGGTATCGGTATGCCGTTGGTAATGGCCGTTGCACATACTCTGCGCCATCCTTCTTGTGCTGCTTCAATTTTTTCTGTAAAGAAAGGGTCAAGCAGTAAATTTGGAAGCGATGGGTTGTTGTCAAATGCTTTTTTAATGTCGCCCAAAAAGGCTGAGCGTATAATGCAGCCACCACGCCACATGAGTGCAATACCGCCATAGTTGAGCTTCCATCCGTATTCTTTAGCGGCTTCCATCATTAGGTCGTAGCCTTGCGCATAGGAGATAATTTTTGCACCGTAAAGTGCCATTTTTAGGTCTTCGATAAACTGCGTTTTGTCGCCTTTAAATGTTGGTTTTGGCCCGCTTATAACTTTGGCAGCCTGAACGCGAATGTCTTTTTGAGCGGATAGGCAGCGTGAAAAAACAGACTCACCAATAAGGGTAAGTGGTATTCCCAGATCGAGTGCCGCTACGCCCGTCCATTTGCCGGTGCCTTTTTGTCCGGCGGTGTCCAATATTTTTTCTACCAAAGGCTCTCCGTCCGTATCTTTGTGCGCCAGAATGTCGGCAGTAATTTCTATTAAATAAGAGTCAAGCTCCCCGGTATTCCAGTGCTTAAAAACCTGATGCATGTCATCGGCACTCATGCCTAAAAGGCCTTTCATAACATGGTAGGCCTCATTAATGATTTGCATGTCGCCATACTCAATACCATTGTGAACCATTTTTACGAAATGTCCGGCACCGCTTTCGCCTACCCAATCGCAGCAGGGAGTGCCATCTTCCACTTTCGCAGCAATAGACTGGAAAATATCTTTCACAAATGGCCATGCGGCAGGTGATCCGCCGGGCATCATTGAGGGACCCAAAAGTGCGCCTTCTTCGCCACCTGAAACGCCGGTGCCAACAAATAAAAGGCCTTTGCTTTCAATGTGTTTTGTACGGCGTATGGTGTCCGGGAAATGCGAGTTGCCACCATCAATAATAATGTCGCCTTTATCGAGGTGGGGAATAAGTTGTTCGATGAAATGATCAACCGGATCGCCGGCTTTCACGAGCATCATCACTTTTCGTGGTTTTTCTAGTGCGGCAACCAGTTCCTCAATAGAGTGTGCCCCAATAAAATTTTTGTTTGCTCCACGGCCTTTTATGAAATCATCAACTTTTGTTGTGGTGCGGTTATATACAGCTACTGTGTAGCCTTTGCTTTCCATGTTTAAAACCAGATTTTCGCCCATTACGGCCAATCCAATTAAACCAATGTCTGCTAATTTTTTCATAGCGATTATATTATGTGAGCTTTCAATAAAATTTTTATTCTTCAATATTAAAACCCAACAACTTCAATTTTGAAATTGTTTTAGGGTTTATGTTTTTTTGTTTGATGGTGTATGTCGGGTATTCTCGTCTTACAGGGTAGTCGCCTCGTAATTTCTCGAATTCCGATAGATTCTTCCGCAGAGCAGAGTCATCTGTAAGGATGTTGTATGTGGATAGAATGGCTTTTGCAAAAACCGACTCTTCAGACAACCCGGAGCCATCAATATCAATAATTGTAGACTGGGGAAGTTCTATGTTTTTTGCTTGCCAATCATCAATCCCTAAATTGAAAAACCGACTGATCGATTGAATGCTCATTTGAGTTCCATTGGCTTTCCCATCTTTTGAATAACCGGCAATGTGTGGTGTGGCAATATCGCACATTGCAACAAGTTCAAGATCAATATCCGGCTCATTTTCCCAACAGTCAAGCACTAATCCTGAAATTCGTTTTTGTGCGAAGGCTTTTTTTGCTGAAGTAGTGTCGATTACCTCGCCCCGGCATGAGTTTATGATGATTGGCATTTTGCCCAGACTATCAAAAAACGCTGAGTCGGCCAGATGGTAGGTTGCATCTTCACCTTTCATATTGAGGGGCACATGTAATGAAATAAAGTCTGCCGTTTTCTTAATTTCATCCAGTGTTACAAAGCCGCTCAGTTTTTCTTTTCTCACACGTGGAGGGTCGTTGAGCAGAACGTTCATGCCCAAAATCTCACATGCTTTTGCAACTTTCGAACCGACTTGTCCGACACCCACAATGCCAATGGTTTTTCCTTTAAGCTGAAATCCTTTTTTTTGGGCCAGTACAAATAAGGCTGAAGCTACATACTGCTCTACCGATTTGCTGTTGCATCCCGGGGCATTTGTCCACTCAATGCCGGCTTTTTCGCAGTAATTTGTATCTATGTGGTCAAAGCCAATGGTGGCAGTTGCTATAAATTTTACGTTTGAGCCTTTTAGTAACTTTTCGTTGCAAATAGTGCGTGTACGTGTAATAATGGCATCAGCATTTTTCACAACATCCGGTGTTGTTTTGTCTCCGGATAGATACACAACCTCTCCGAAAGGCTCTAACGCATTCTTGATATATGGTATTTTATTGTCGATTACAAATTTCATTTCTCTTAGAATGATTCTTGGTGTTTTTATTTCAGCGGATTTGTAAAATCATTTTTCGGGTACATTATACCACTTGTTTTCCTTTTCTATAGGTGTGTATGATTTTAGGTAATTGATGGCTTCATCGCTTGTTTGTGCTACATGGTACAGCTCGCGATATGATGTTTTGGCAAAATTCTCATCAAACGATTTTTCAAACTGACAGAACAAGTCGTTATAAAAACCATTGGTGTTGATGAAAACAACTGGTTTGTTGTGATAGTCAAGTTGCTTGAGTGTGATAACCTCCAATATCTCTTCCAGTGTGCCAAATCCTCCGGGAAGGGCTATAAAGGCATCAGACATCTCTCGCATAATGGCTTTGCGTTCCATCATGTCTTTAGAGATAATAATTTCTTGTGCGTTTTTTGAAACGAGCTTGTATCCGTTTAATTTTTCTGGAATTACGCCAATGGTTTTAGCGCCTGCCTGTGTCGCAATTTCCAGCATGCGTTCCATTAACCCGACATTTGCTCCTCCATTCACCAGAGTCTGTTTATTTTTGCCAATAAGAAGCGATAGTTTTTCAGCCTCATCAATATAGACAGGAGCAATTGCATTGCTAGAAGAAGAAAATACGCAGATCTTCATGTTGTCGGATTTTTACAAACTTGTATAAAAGAAGAATGTCACCGCAAGGATGACATTCTGAATTATTTAAGCATCGATATTTGCATATACCGCATGGTCTTCAATAAACTTACGCCGTGGTGGAACCTCATCTCCCATAAGCATGCTGAAGATATGATCGGCCTCAGCAGCATTTTCAATGGTTACCTGACGCAATGTTCTGCGCTCCGGATCCATTGTGGTTTCCCATAGTTGTTCTGCATTCATCTCTCCAAGACCTTTATAACGCTGAATGTGTACGTTTGTTTCTTTACCATCGGCCCAATCATCAATTAATCTTAAGCGTTGTTGTTCGCTCCATGCATAGGCTTGTTTCTTCCCTTTTCTAATCAAATAGAGTGGAGGAGTGGCAATATATAAATAACCTTGTGTGATTAGTTCATTCATGAAGCGGAAGAAGAAAGTCATGATCAAAGTGGCAATGTGGCTTCCGTCCACATCGGCATCGGTCATGATGATTACCTTGTGGTAACGTAACTTATCAAGATTGACCGCTTTTGAATCCTCTTCAGTTCCAATGGTGATACCCAATGCGGTGTATATGTTTTTGATTTCTTCATTCTCAAATACTCTGTGCTGCATGGCTTTTTCAACGTTCAGGATTTTACCCCTTAACGGCAAAATTGCCTGAAAACGACGATTTCGTCCTTGTTTTGCAGTTCCCCCTGCTGAATCTCCCTCGACAAGATAAACTTCACATTGAGCTGCATCTTTCTCGGAGCAGTCAGCCAATTTTCCGGGAAGACCGCCACCACTTAATACATTTTTACGTTGAACGAGTTCTCTGGCTTTACGTGCTGCATGCCTGGCTTGCGCCGCAAGAACTACTTTGTTAACAATCGCTTTTGCAGACTTTGGATTTTCTTCGAGGTAGTTTGAGAGCATTTCGCTAACAGCTTGGTCAACAGGGAGGCTTATCTCTGAGTTACCAAGTTTTGTTTTTGTTTGTCCTTCAAACTGTGGCTCTTGAACTTTTACTGAAATTACAGCGGTCAATCCTTCACGGAAATCATCGCCACTAATGTCAAACTTCAATTTGGCAAGCATGCCTGAAGTTTCAGCGTAGTTTTTCAGTGTACGCGTCAGTCCACGACGGAACCCGGTTAAGTGTGTTCCACCTTCTATTGTGTTAATGTTGTTTACGTATGAGTGTATGTTCTCAGTAAATGAGGTATTGTAATGAAGTGCAATTTCAACTGGTACTTCACTTTTCTCTGAAGTAATATGAATGGTCTCTTCGATTAGCTTCTCGCGCGTTCCGTCAAGATATTCAACAAATTCCTTAAGCCCCGCTTCAGAGAAAAATTCTTCAAATTTTGGGTTGCCTTCCTCGTCTATTTCTCGCAAATCAGTGAGTGTTAGTCTAACTCCTGCGTTTAGAAATGAAAGTTCGCGTAAACGAGCTGAAAGAATTTCGTATTTGTATGTTGTTGTTAGAAAGATGTTTGCGTCAGGCGTGAACGTGACATACGTTCCTGTCTTATCTGTATCTCCAATTACTTTTGCGGCATAAAGAGGCTTTCCAATGCTGTATTCCTGAATCCATACTTTACCTTCCCGATGAACTTCTGCTGTTAGATGAGAGGATAACGCATTCACACATGAAACGCCTACGCCGTGCAAACCGCCAGATACTTTGTAGCTGTCTTTGTCGAATTTACCACCGGCATGGAGCACAGTCATTACAACCTCAAGAGCAGACTTATTTTCCTTCGTATGGATCTCTGTTGGAATTCCACGTCCATCATCTGTAACTCTGATGGAGTTGTCTTCATTAATGAAAACCTCAATGGTTGAACAATATCCGGCCAATGCCTCATCAATGGAATTGTCAATCACCTCGTATACTAAATGGTGAAGCCCTTTTTCGTTCACATCGCCAATGTACATGGCAGGGCGTTTTCGTACAGCTTCCAATCCTTCCAGTACCTGAATACTGTCTGCAGAATAATTGCCGTTTCCGTTTTCTTTTGCTGGATTATTTTCTAACTCACTCATTTATATATTGTTTGATTCGTTCAAAATATTCAAAAATCTAATAATCAAAAAATAATGTTTTGCAAAGGGAGGGTATATCCTAGAAAATATTTGCCAATATTCAAATAGATACTGGTTTAGTGTTTTCTAACTTATTGAATTTCAGTTATTTTGTGGATATTTTTTGTCTCCTTTGTGTAACATGCAAATATAACAAAAATATGCGATTCCCGATCCTGTTTGAGTCAATTGCTGGTTAATTTTTTCAACAAAATATTAAAAATTAGATGTCAGAAAATCAAACCGTTAAGTTGTGCAATGAAAGCAAGGGGTAAGCAAAATATTAATCATTAATTTTCAATATTAAAATGAATAACTGGCACCTGCCAGAATGGTTAAGCCTTGGTTTGTGTAGCCTGCCCAATATTCGTATTTCTTGAATGAAAAGTTGTTGACCTGCCCCCAGAAACTAAGTTTTGGAGAATATTGGTAATCTATACCAAGATTTAAGTCGATGATTGGATCCATGTCTACAATGGTGTTGCTTGTTGATTCGGGAGTTGTAGAGCTTAATAACGGGTTGAATGTGTCTGTTTGTATGAGGGCTTTCCGTTTACCAATCATATAAATGTCGGCAGTAAAATGCATGGGGCCCTCCGGATTGAAATTAACCGATGTTGAAACTTCATAGTTTGGTTTTTGCCAAGCTGTTTCGAGCAAGTTCATGTCGTATGAAAAATATTTCCCATTTAGGAGGAAGTCGATTTCGTTTGATACGGCATAGTGCAGTTCCCCACCGATAGTCAGCTCGTTACAGTCATCATACAACACATCGAAAGTGTTCGAGCGAACCATCTCATATTCTGTTGGCAGGTTTCCCAGTGTTTCTGTTTCTTTGAGCATGTAAAAATGCTGGTTAGCTATGGATGAATAAGCAACCTCAAAGCGGTAGTTTACCTGAGGGCTGAATTTGCCATGAATACCGCCGTTCAATATGTATTGATATTTTGCATTTTGGATATCCTGATATGGGTTGACATACCTGTTTTCTGTGGCAATGGCCGAATAGTGGTTGTGTTCCAGGTAGCCATCAATACCGGCAAAAAGAGTCAGTGTGTTTTCAATAGGTGACCATGAGGCTTTAACATTTGGTGTAAGCAGGTATTCGCCTTCAAGGTCATCGTCCATCACGGAGTAGCTGTTGATGCCTATTCGTAAACTTGCCATATCACCTTCAAGCAACATGGAGGGGTTTAATTTGAGAATAATTTGTTGCTTGATGCCGAATGCGTTGTTCGTTGTGTTGAAAATGCTGTCGGTATGTAAGTATGTGAGCCCGGCGTCTAATTGCCCCCAGAACGATTCGAATTCTTTATTGAAAAGGCCGTTTAGCTTTGCCAGATGTTCCATTTGCCCGGTTTTGCTTCCAAGTACCTGGTAGTTGAGTGATGTGCTGTATCTAAAGCTGTCGTAGTTTCCGTTGTTGCTTGCCAGTTTAATATTCAGCCCTCCTTTCGAGAAGGATTGTTTGGCGTTCCAATAGGGGAGTAGTAGTTCTTTATTCTCGTTGGATAGAGTGTCTCCTGTATAGCCATAGTATTTAAACGCTTTCCTGTCGAAATAGATAGACGTTGAAAGGGTTGATTTTCGGAACATATGTTTCGTGAAAATCTCAGCCGCATCACCGCTTTGTGGGGCGTCTACTTTGTCTGTATTTAGCAGCTTTATTTTCCCATTAGATGACAAGTGCTTAAAATGCATGCCGAAAGTTGATCTTCGCCCTGTTTCTGCATTGAAAAACAATTCGCCATACGAACTTAAGTAGTTTCCAATTCCTCCTTTAATCAATCCTTTTCCGAGTTTCTCTTTGGGTTCTTTAGCCATTTGTGCAGCTTCGACCGGATCAACGGTAAAGGTTGAAAAAACAGGCTGAGAATTAATTTGGTAGTCGAATGTTGGTTTGTCTGAATCTTCGTGATTTATTCTCGGAATATCGTTGATCTTGTAGGCGTCTGAAATACTTGGTTCGTAGGCCTTTACTACTTTAACTTCTTTTCGCAGCTCGGTGCTGTCTCTTTGTGCTAAGGCTGC
Organism: Prolixibacteraceae bacterium; assembly: GCA_963662675.2. Lineage (GTDB taxonomy): Bacteria > Bacteroidota > Bacteroidia > Bacteroidales > Prolixibacteraceae. Next base: position 1,290,812 of record CAXXHP010000004.1, on the reverse strand, counting down.
CGGGCCTACAAAAATGGAGATCAGTATCAGTAGAATATATGCAGAGGATGATTTTTTCATAATGATCAATATTATTTACTGTTGATTGATGTCAATTTGCAATGGACTGTCTTTCTCTTGTTGTTGCTGTGCTTCCAATTCTTCCAAATGCTGAAGTTTGGCTTTGGCGGTTACCAAAATGCCATCATCATCAACGGGGTAGTTTTCAACAATGCTTTTTATGGTGTGCTTCGCTTGAAATTCATCTCCTTTGTTGAGGTAGATGTCAGCAAGCAAAATGAAGCTTTTTGCTAACCAATATTGGTGAGGTGTGTTTTTCGAAATAAAATCCATGACTTCATTTTCGGCGTCATCCAATTTGTTTTGGCTAACCAGAATTTCTGTAAGCAAGTATTTTGATTCGGCACCTTCTTCAGATTTTGTGTCTTCTGCGAGTTCACCCAACAATGGAAGTGCTTTTTCATAGCTATTGGTTAAATAATAAGATTTGGATAGCTTGAAGTTGGCCTCACGTTTCATCTCATCTGTTAACTTGTCTGATGAGAGTAAAATGGTTGCTGCATCAATACAGGAATTGTAGTCACCCTGATCGTAGTAACATCGCATTTTTCCGGCGCGGGCTTTTAACAAATTCCATTTCGTGTTTGAGATTTTTTCCAGTCGTTCAAAGTAGGGGAGTGCTTTTGTGTAATTTGCTGAGTTGTATTGTAGTTCCGCCGCTTTTGCCAATGCCGATTCTGTGAAAATATTATCAGACTTATCAAGTACATGTTCGTAGTCGCTTAATGCTGAGGAATATTCTCCTGATGCATATTTGTTTTCAGCCAGATAGAAATGGGCATTCATGCTAAAACTACCAGATGGGTATTGCTTTAAGTATCGTTCCAGTTGTGCTCTTGCCTTTGAGTCGTTGTTCATGACCAATTTTTCGGCAGATAGGTAGGTTAAAGAATCTTGCTCTGACACAGAAACCCGAGTGCCTGAACCTAGCTTGTTCGCATATGAGAAATAAGCATCAACATTGTTTAGCTCAACATAGTTGTTTTTTATCCCTAGCAATGCTGACTGTGTTTCTTCACTGTTGGGATGATTTTCTGCAACCTGCTTGTAGTATCGTAGTGATTTGTTGTACTCCGATTGATTGAAATAGATCAGCCCTAATTGAAGCAGTGCTTTGGGCTGATAGCTGCTCTGAGGGTGTTCCTTTAGTATGTTTTCATAGTAGTTGATGGCTGATTTTGAATCGTTGGTGCGTTCAAATGTCTTTCCTAACTCATAGAGTGCATCATCTGCAAATGCCGACTTCGGAAAGCTTTCTAATAAATTGCGCAGCTGGCTGATTTTCAGAGCCGGCTCTTTTTGAAGTCCGAAGCACTGAGCCAATTGAAAAAGAGCATAGTCAGAATCGTAGGTTCTAAGGTCGTAAGATTGCTGATAGTTGTGTATTGCATTTGTATAGTCTCGATTAATATAGTAGCAATCGGCTAAACGGTTGTATGCATCCCCTAATTTCTCGTCATTGTCGCCCTTATTCTTACTTATATATTGGTTGAATGCTTCAGCTGCCTGTTCGTATTCTTTCAATTTAAAATAGGCATACGCCAGATTGTATTGAACCACTTGGTATTCGCTTCGGGCATTAGCTCCCGGAGATTTTATAAATTGATTATAGCCGATAATTGCCTGGTCGTAGTTGTCCATTCGGTAATGGGATTCAGCCTTCCAGAAAGTGGCAGCAGCTTTTAGCGATTGGTCATGGTTGCCATTTGCCAATGATTGGTTGAAGTTTTCAAGGGCTGATTGGTATTCCAGATTGTTGATAAGCTCTAGCCCCCGATAGAATGTAACCCGTTGCCAAGCCTTATTTATGGATGCATTTTTTACTTGAATCTTTTCAATGGAGGTAATTGCTTCTTGGTAGTTGTTTGTGCTCATGTACACTTTTACCAAATAGTCATATGCGGCATCATTTCGTTCCGAGTTTGGATAAAGTGCTATGTATTCATCAAATGCCTTAATGGTTTCGTTGAAGGGCGAATAGGATAATTCGTAAGTGATTTTTGCATAGTTAAAAAGAGCATCTTCTTTGATGTTTTCATTGAAATCCATGCCTGAGGCTGATTCAAAAGCTACCCGGGCTTTACTTTTGTCATTTGTTTTGATGTAGCAATCGGCCAAATGGTAGTATGCATTTTGTGCAAGCCCATCTTTACCCTGAGATGCAATCTCAAGTGGCTCAATGGCTTTGTGGTATTGTTGGGTTATGTAGTAGCAATATCCTATCATGTAATTCTCGTCTGGCTGACGGCTTTGACTTTCCTGAAAGTAATCTTCAAAATAGGGAATTGCTTCGCTGTATTTGTTGAGGTGGAAATAGGAGTTCCCCAGTATTTTAGCGATTGCTGCTTTGTTTTGTTTGTCCGCTGTTTCCATTAATGGGAAAGCATATTCAACCACTTGCTCGTATTTTTCTTGCTTGTAGTAAATTTGGCTGATGTAATAAGGAACAACTGAGGCAAATGCCTGATTGCTTTTTAGTTCATCAAATACCTGAAGAGCTGTTTCGTATTTTTCATTCAGATATTGAATGTGCGCCCAATAGTATTTTGCAGGGGCTGCCATTTTGCTGTTAGAATCTTTAATCCTGGCAAATTCCCTCTCCGCTGCGACATAATTTTCGGATTGAAAATTGGCATATCCTTTTTGATAGGTCACTTTCGATTGGTCTTCTTTTGAAAGTGAATTTGTTTTAAGATTTTGATAGGCGCGCAGCATTTGGGGGAAACGGTTATTATTGAAGAGCGTATTCCCTAGCTCAAACCAAGCCCTGTTTGCATAGGGACTCTCTGAATTATTATCCACAAAGTTTTGCATGAGTTCCTGCCCATTGCCGCTTTCAAGTTTTAAAGCACAAAGTGCCTGATAAAAAGTGGCCTCTGAGTTAATCCCAGTCCCTTTTTTACTTTTATCAGCAATGGATGCGAACTGATTTTGTGCTGCAATAAATTTATTTTTCAGATAGAGTTCCTTCGCTTGATGTAGTTCTGCCGAAATGGATTGGTAATAAACCGTTTGTTGTGAAAAGCTAACGGTTGATGTGCAACATATTAGAGCGATGAATAGGAGCAGTCTTATCTTCATACGGTTAAGTTTTTATTTTCAATAGTAATGCATGAATCCTTCGACGAGAACAATTTGCCACAAATGTTAATTTCTAGGGCATTATCTGTCATCGCGTATTCTATTAAGTTGAAATAATACTGGATAAAAATAGTGATAAAGTATAGTCTTTTTAAGATTCCACTTCCAGACTTCTGAACAAAAAACTGTTTATTTCATTGCTTTATTATTTGGGGAGGCAAAAAAAATTAGTTTTGTATGAGGCAATCAAAACGCATATTATGGATATTCGGCCAACTATATTTCTAAATGGAGTAGACATTTATCAGCAAGACAAATTAATTCTTAGTCAGGTTCAGCTTAATATTAACCAAGGTGAATGGGTTTACTTGATTGGGAAAGTGGGCAGTGGAAAGTCGAGTCTGATGAAAGTGTTGTATGCCGAGCTGGAATCTTTTACAGGACAAGCGTCAATTTTAGGATATAGTTTGGGGAATATCAAACAATCAGAAATTCCTGCATTGCGCAGGAAATTAGGAATTGTGTTTCAGGATTTTCGTTTGTTAGCAGATCGTAATGTGCATGATAACCTGTCTTTTGTGTTAAAAGCAACAGGGTGGAAAGATGAAAAGGCCATTGAGTCTCGCATTCAGGAAGTGATAGAAAAAGTAGGAATGATCGGAGAGCTGAATAGTATGCCCCATGAACTGTCGGGGGGTGAGCAACAACGCGTTGTAGTTGCCCGTGCCCTTTTAAATGATCCTGAAATTATTTTGGCAGATGAACCTACCGGTAATTTGGATCCAGATACTTCTGAAGAACTAATGGAGATTTTCAAAGAGATTAATAGTCAGGGAAAAACCATTTTAATGGCAACTCACGACTATATTGTATTAAATAAATATGCTTCAAGGACATTGGTTTGTGCGGATCAAAAGGTGTCAGATCCTGTAAGTTCAAATGAAAATGTTGATTTCAAGGACTTGCTCAAAGAATAAGTTAGGGTGATTTTTCATGGGTGAGCACTCCTATTTCCCCAGATTTTTGAAAATAGATTCAAGCTTGATTGCTTCTTTTTCCCAGCATAATATTTTTGCGGCTTTGTCTAAATTTGATGACCATTCGTTCCTGATATTTTCGTCGAAAAGAGCTAGCTGAAACTGATCAGCCATTATTTTGGGATCATGCTTTTCAAGGATTACCCCTACTTTGTAATTTTCAACAATCTTTTTCATTTCGGGCAAATTGCTAACCATAACCGGCACTTTCTGTTGTATGTAGTCAAATAGTTTGTTGGGAAGTGCAAAGCGGTAATTCAATCCGCGGTCTTCTTCTATGGAAATGCCCAAATCCGCTTGCGCAGTAATGTATTTCATCTCGGTTAATGGAATGCGCCCAAGAAATTTCACGTTGTTGTTCAAGCCAAGCTCGTTGGTCAAATGTTTTAATTTATCTGAGAGGTCCCCATCTCCAGCTAACCAAAGCTGTGCCCCTTTCGTGTATTGCATGGCTTTTATGGCACATTCTATCCCTCTGCCCAAATTGAGAGCCCCTTGGTAGAGAATGATTTTGGCTCCTTCTTTATGTATTATTTTATCTTGAGGAATGACAATCTTATCATTTCGAAAAGGCAGGTTGCGAATGACCTGAAAAGATGTTCCATATTGTTGGTGGTAAGCATTGGCAATGGAGTCGCAAACGGTATAGGCATTTTTTAAATTGGGGAGAATTGCTTTTTCGATCTTTCTCCATGTATTTTGAATTGCCGGTCTATTAATTAATTCCGGTACTTCAGTGAAATATTCATGACTATCATACACGAGTTTTTTGCCTCTTATTTTGCTTGCCAGATAGCTTGCAGGTAATGTGTCCAGATCATTTGAGAGAATAATTTCGGCACTTGAGAAAAGAAGACTGAAAAATAAACGGATGTTGAATTCAGCATAGAAAAGTGGTCCTTTTTCAAATAGCAGGTGCATACGGTGTGTTTTGTAACTCCGTTTTTCTAGTGTAATGCTGCTTTTTAATTTTCGCCCGGTTAATTTTGGTGAAAAACCCATGTTTTGTAGGCTGATAGCAACCTTGTGTATCCGGTTGTCGGTTACCAAATCATTTATGACCACAATGTCGATTTGCTGAGGCATGCGTTAGGCTTTTCAGCAAAATAAACGAAATTGAGCGAGCTTCTATTATCTTTAGCAAAAAAATCAATTATGGTTCGTTTCGAAGAATACTTTTCCCTTAAAAAATACAATACATTCGGTATAGATTCCAAAGCCCGCTACTTCTTTGATTTTACAGAAGAGGAAGATTTGCCAATATTCCTTAGTTCGTTCGAGCAATGGAAGAGCTTACCGATATTGTTATTGGGAGGAGGCAGCAACATGTTGTTTGCTGGGGATTACAACGGATTGGTTATTCATTGTAATGTTCCAGGGATAAAGGAGATTAGAGAAGACCGGAACCATGTTTGGTTGGAGGTTGGAGCTGGAGAGGACTGGGACGAATTTGTATCGTATTGTGTAAGCAATGAGTTTTATGGGCTCGAGAATCTGTCGTTAATTCCCGGAAATGTGGGATCTGCTCCTGTTCAAAATGTAGGAGCATACGGAGTTGAGGTGATGGATTTTGTGGATGTAGTGAAAGGCTTTGATTTGCAGACTTTTGAAAAGTATGAAATCCCCGCTTCTGAGTGTGGTTTTGCATATCGCGACAGTATATTTAAGCATCAATGGAAAAACAGGCTTGTGGTAACTTCTGTTATTTTCAGGCTTGATAAATTTGCCGATTACAAGCTCAATTATGGAGCACTGAAAGCAGAGGTTGATAGTCGGGGAGGAGAGAGTTTGCACAATGTTCGGGATGCTGTAATTGCAATACGGCAGTCAAAGCTACCCGAAACATCACAATTAGGAAATGCCGGGAGCTTCTTTAAAAATCCGGTTGTCAATAACGAGAAGGTAAATGAATTAAAAATAGAGTTTCCTGAAATCCCCGTATATCCGGCAGATGGAGGAAAGAGTAAATTGGCAGCAGGATGGCTTATCGATAAATGCGGATGGAAAGGCAGTCGTGAAGGAGATGCCGGTGTGCATGAAAAACAGGCCTTGGTATTAGTAAATTATGGTGGTGCAACCGGAGAGCAGATATATCAACTGGCAGAAAAAATCAGGCAATCGGTATTTAAAAAGTTTGAGATTGTTTTGGAACCGGAAGTCAATGTGATAGGGCTCTCTTTTAGCTCTCTTGGTTGATTGTTCCAGCTACCCACTTTTTTTAAAATAGATATGACTTGTGAATTTAGTTGTAGTAGCTCGTTATTATCCATATCTGATGAAAGTCGCAACAGAAATATAGATTTTAAAATAATGAACCCCAGAAATAATCTGGGATTCATCCCACTTAACTGTTTCTCAGATTAAATAAATCAAAAAAAAATAGTCGAAAAATTAACTAAAAACAATGCTTTGCGAATCTTCCATTATAACAGTTTTTTTATTAATCGGAAGAGTGATAATTGATTTGCCAAAAACAAATTCTTAGCATTATAAATTAAGAATCTATTCTTTTATATTTCTTATGTTTTTCTCCCAATTCCATGCAGACAAAAGAGTTTCTTCCAGTCCAATTTCTGTTTTCCAGGCTAACTCATTGTTTGCATAGGTTGTGTCTGCCCATATTTTTTCAATATCTCCAGGTCTACGTTCAACAATCTCGTAATTCAACTTTACACCAGTTGCTTTTTCAAAGCTTTTTACAATTTCCATAACAGAGATTCCTATACCAGTTCCCAGATTAAAAACTTCATAGCCTGATTTGTTGTTTTTCTCCAGTAACCGCACTATAGCACACACATGGGCTTTCGCTAAATCAACTACATTGATGTAGTCGCGTACAGCAGTTCCATCTGGCGTATTATAATTGTCGCCAAAAATTCTAAGTTTATCCCTTAGCCCCGCTGCTGTTTGGGTGATAAATGGAACCAGGTTTCCGGGAACACCTAATGGCAACTCACCGATTAGTCCTGATTCATGTGCGCCAATTGGATTAAAATATCTGAGCGATATTGTTTGAAGTTGAGGATTCGCTTTGACTGTATCTTCAATAATATCCTCATTAACACGCTTTGTGTTTCCGTAGGGTGATTCTGCATCCTTCCTCGGAGTTGTTTCTAATACGGGTAATTTATCCGGCTGTCCATAAACGGTACATGACGATGAAAACACGAAATGATTTACCTTGTGTTTTATCATCGAGGATAGAACATTAATTAAAGAAACCAGGTTGTTCTGGTAGTAATGCAATGGCTTTTCAACAGACTCACCAACGGCCTTTGATGCCGCAAAGTGAATAACGGCATTTATTTCCGGATGATTTTTAAATAACTCATCAGTATCTTCTGCATTCGTTAAATCAAGCTCCTGAAAGATGGGTTTTTTACCCGTGATTTTGGAAATGTTGTCAATGACTTTTCTGTCAGAATTTGACAGGTTGTCTACAATGATTACCTCAAATCCTGAATTTTGAAGCTCCACTACGGTGTGAGACCCAATATATCCCGTTCCTCCTGTAACCAATATCTTTTGTTTCATTTCTCCAGTTTTTATAATCAAATTTCACCTTTAATCTGTTTCTATATTTGGAATATATTAAAACTAGGCCAGACCAAATTTATAGACTGTTTGTTGTCCGAATTTCTCCCCTGGGTTTAATTGTGTTGACGGAAAATCTGGGTGGTTGGGTGAGTCCGGATAATGTTGCGTTTCTAAAGCTACACCTGAATATCTCCCATGCCGTTTTTCCCCTTCATAATTAAATTCAGGAATATAATATCCGGTGTATAATTGTATTCCTGGCTGAGTTGTAAATACCTCAACCTTTCTTCCTGATTTTTCCTCGGTTAATTTAGCTGCTTTTTTCAGTTCTCCATTTGTGTTATTTAAAACAAAGTTCAAATCGTAGCCGTCACTTAACGTATCAATATCTGTTTTAATTTTCTTCACAGACCTGAAATCGAAAGGAGTCCCTTCAACAGAACAATACTTGCCCGTAGGGATTAATTCGTTGGATTCTGTGTATTCATTCGAGAAAATAACCAGATCATGATTTAATATATTCCTATCAACTGGATTCAGGTTGAAATAGGTATGGTTTGTTAGATTAATTATGGTAGCAGCATCAGTTTCAGCTTGATAATCAATCTTCAGTTCATTCATGTTGTTTAAAGAATATGTCACTTTTAAATTGAGATTTCCGGGATAGCCCTCTTCCATATGGGGGCTTAAATATGACATCTCAACCCCAACTTCATTATCTCTCTCAAAACTTTTGGCTGACCATACTTTTTTGTCAAAACCAGAAAGTCCGCCGTGTAAATGATTTGGGCCATTGTTAATGTCTAGCTGATATTCTTTCTCCCCGATATGGAAAATCCCATTGGCTAGTCGATTTGCATATCTGCCAATAATAGCACCAAAATATGGATTGTTTGCAACATAATACTCATCTAAATAGTTTGATGTGTTTTCAAACCCTAGGGTAATATTCTCATATTTTCCATCCTTATTTGGAGTTTTAATTGAAGATATTATCCCTCCATAATTTGTAACGGTTACTTCAGTTTCATTTCCTTTTAGAATAAACATATGTACATCATTGTGCCTAAAGTTTTTTTCCAATGGAATTTTTTCGATCTTCATAATTTGTATATTTACAAAAATAATTATTCGCCAACAGGTGGGTACTAGTACGCAAACTTAGTTAGAATTTTAATTTATTACAACCATTCACTATGCCTAAAGATATATTTCATATTGATGAGGTTCTAGCAGTTCCTAAATATAGACAAATCATTAATTCAATCTATACCGGATTAGAATCGGGCATTTTAAAACAAGGAGATAAAATCCCCTCAATAAATAGTATTTGTAAAGAATTTGGTTTGTCTAGAGATACTGTTCTTATGGCTTTTAATGAATTAAAATCAAAAGGCGTTATCTCATCAATACCAGGGAAAGGATATTATATTGAAAGTACAGATACATTAGTTGAACAAAAATTATTTGTTTTATTTGATGAAATAAATGGATTTAAAGAAGATTTGTATTCTTCATTTATTAATAGCCTGAATCCCAATATTATTGTTGATATATATTTTCATCATTTCAATTATAAAGTCTTTAAGGATCTAATTTATGAGAATGCCGGAAAGTTCACGTCATATATTATTATGCCGGCAACATTTGATAGCTCGTCAGACATCATTTCCATTCTACCACAGGATCGTGTATACATATTAGATAGATTGAAGCCAGATCTTGAGAATTACCCTGTGATTTATCAGGATTTTGAAGCTGATGTTTATGAGAATATGTTAGCAGGTCAGGACTTACTGTCAAAGTATGAGAAGATTGTCATGGTATTTCCGGGAGGTAAAGAACCAATTGAGCGTACGTACGGGTTTATAAGATTCTGTGAGGAGTTTGGGAAAACGTTTGAGATAATTAAGTCCTTAGAAAACAGAAAAATAAAAAAAGGTGAAGCTTATTTGGTGGCTTCAGATAGAAATCTAGTACATCTCATCAAAAAGACCAACCAGCTTGGTTTTGAACTTGGGTCTGATATTGGAATTATTTCATTTAATGATACGGTTTTAAAAGAAGTGGTTTCGAATGGGATAACAACCATATCCACGGACTTTTTTGATATGGGTAAAAGATTAGCCAAAATGGTCGTGAATAAAGAGAAATTACAATTGCGAAATTCATCACATTTAATTCGTCGAAATTCCCTTTAATAAGTTTACTCTCCCCAATTTTTTAAATTTCAACACCCTCAGGTATTTATCTGTGGAATAAAAGTGCATGTTGAATTCATAACATTCGATTGTTGTGTTATATCTTCATAAAAACTTTCTAATTGTATTCACCGCAATAGAATAAATTGATCCTGTTTCTATAACATCTAAAATATATGCTGCATAACAGCTTTGTCTTTTGTTTCATTATGAAATAGTATAAATAGATTTGCCTACCAGTACCTACCAGTATAAGGATAAATGAAAGATAATTTAAGATTTAATAGTAAAGACCATCCACACAGAAGGTTAAATCCATTAACTAATGATTGGGTTTTAGTTTCACCCCACCGATCAAAGAGACCATGGCAGGGGCAATTTGAGAAGGCAGTGATTAATGAACGTCCGAAATACGACCCTGCATGTTACTTATGCGCAGGAAACGAACGTATTGGTGGATATAAAAACCCGGATTACAAAGGAACATTTGTTTTTACAAATGATTTTAGTGCATTACTTAACGATACTCCATCTGGTGATATTAATGAAGGCCTATTTCAGGCACAGAGCGAAAGTGGAGTTTGCAAGGTCATTTGTTTTAGTGAAGACCATAGTTTAACAATCCCAGAAATGGAGATGTCTGACATTCGAAGTGTTGTTGATGTCTGGTGCAAGGAATTTAAGGAGTTGGGAAGTAACGATTTCATAAATTATGTGCAAATATTTGAAAATAAAGGTTCTATAATGGGCTGCTCAAACCCACACCCTCACGGGCAAATTTGGGCTTCATCATCTATTCCGGTTGAACCTGCAAAAGAATCTGAAACTCAAAAAGTTTATTTTGAGAATAAAGGCACCACTCTTTTAGGTGATTATTTAAATGCTGAATTGCAAAAAGAAGAAAGAATCCTAGTTAAAAATGATCACTTTGTTGCACTAGTTCCATTTTGGGCCGTATGGCCTTTTGAGACTATGATTATTAGTCGTCGTCCTGTTCCGAGTATTTTGGAATTAACAGAGGATGAAAAAAATGGATTAGCTGATATCTACAAACAGCTAACCATTAAATACGATAATTTATTTGAAACTTCTTTTGCTTATTCTGCGGGTTTACATCAGGCTCCGACAGATGGACAATATTATCCGGAATGGCACCTTCATATGCACTTTTATCCTCCACTATTGCGCTCTGCAACTGTTAAGAAATTTATGGTGGGATATGAGATGCTTGCAACTCCACAACGTGATATTACAGCGGAGCAAGCTGCTCAAAGATTGCGTGATTTACCAAATATTCATTACAAGAAAGTTAATAATTAAGATAAAATACGATAATTACCTATGACAAAGATTAATGCTCTAATTGAAAAGATTAATGGTGGTAGCAATCCATTATTTCAAGATTTATACGGAACAGAAGCTGCAGTATTAAAAGCTCAGGCAAATAGATACCAGAGCTTAATGAATGAATTCAACTTGACTTATAAAAATGAAGATGTTGATTTATTCAGTTCGCCCGGACGCACCGAAATTGGCGGTAATCATACCGACCATAATCATGGGCGTGTACTTGCTGGAGCAGTGAACCTTGATAATATTGCAGTTGCAGCAAAAAACAATAGTAATGTCATCCGAATTAAGTCTGCAGGTTATCCTGAATTTCAGGTTGATCTTTCTGAATTAAGCATTGATGAATCACAATTTTATACATCTACTTCTCTTGTAAAAGGAATTTGTGCCCGAATGAAAGAAGTTGGCTATGAAATAGGTGGTTTTGATGCTTGTATTGAAGGACGAGTGCCTAAGGGTTCTGGGTTAAGTTCATCTGCTTCATTTGAAGTGTTGATTGGCGCAATCGTTAATCATTTGTTCAACGATGGAAAGATGGGTGCTGTTGAGAATGCGATCATTGGCCAATGGTCAGAGAACAACTACTTCGGGAAACCATGTGGATTGATGGATCAAACAGCTTGTTCTGTGGGTGGTTTAATTACAATTGACTTTAAAGATCCATCAAGCCCAATTGTAAAAGAAGTTGATTTCGATTTTGTATCTACAGGCTACTCGTTGGTTATCACTGATGTCGGTGGAGGTCATGATGACCCTGCATCTCAAGCAGAGTATGCCTCTTTACCTACCGAGATGAAGTCGGTTGCAGCGGAATTGGGAGCAAGTGTGTTGAGAGAAGTGACACTGGAACAAATCGTTGACAAAATCCCTGAAATACGCGAAAAAACTGGTGATCGTGCTATTTTGCGGGCTTATCATTTTCAGGGTGATAATCAGCGGGTAGTTGACCAAGTTGCTGCTCTGGAAAACGATGATTTTGCTGCTTTCTTAAAAATGGTTGTTGAGTCTGGTTATAGCTCATATATGTACAATCAAAATATTTTTGATGTCGTTCACAAAGATGAGCAGGTTGTTTCTTTGGCATTAGCACTTAGCGAAATGATACTGAAAGGATCTGGTGCATGGCGAGTACATGGTGGTGGGTTTGGAGGAACGATTCAGGCCTTTGTTCCTCAGGATAAACTTGACGAGTATATCAAAACTTTAGAACACGTTTATGGGAAAGGCACATGCCATGCCCTGTTCATCCGATCGAAAGGTTCAATCAAGCTTGATATCTAATAAGCATTCAATAATCCATAAACTCAAAAAATGAGCAAAAACAAATACTTATTTCCGCTAGTGGTGATGGCCTCGCTGTTCTTTTTATTTGGCTTTATTACCACAATGAACAATTCAACAATTGAATTTCTAAAGAATGCTTTTGGATTGAATGATGTTAAAAAACAATTGCCAAATACATTTTTCTACGGTGCCTACATTTTATCTGTCCCTGCTGGTTTTTTAATTAAAAGAATCGGGTACAGATTTTCAATTTTCACAGGATTGGGATTAATCGCAATTGGGTTTTTTGCGAGTGTGCCAGGTGTTGCAATAGGGTATTATGGCTTTTTAAGTGCAGTATCTGTTTTTGCAATAGGCGTTGTTGTCTTGCAAGTTGCAGCGGCACCTTATGTGGTTGCGTTGGGCCCTGCTGAAAGTTCTGCCAGTCGTTTAACATTGACGAATGCGTTGAACTCGGTAGCTACCGTTTTTGCACCAATATTTGTTTCAGTATTGCTCGTTACTCCAGAACTTGCTCCTGGCGAAATTTTGGAAAATTCAGAAATCAAGGAGATTGTGAAGAATCCATTTATTGGCATAGGCATTGTTACCGCGGTAATTCTTGTCATTATGTTTTTTCTAAAACTTCCTAATATAAAAGATGAACAAGAAGCTACAGAAGGTTCCAGTACGATAAAGCACAAATCAAGTGCTTTTAAATACACACATGTTTGGTTAGGTTCATTGGCAATATTTGTCTACATGGGGATTGAAATTGGGATTCCTAGTTTTTTTGCAGACTTTGCTAAAAATTCAGGTGCTGAAATCACAACTTCAACAACCGATATGTTAAAGTTCTATTGGGGAGGTTTAATGGTTGGTCGATTACTTGGGATTTTTATCTTGAAAAAATACAGACCTACTCTGATACTTTCAATATGTGTATTGGGAGGAGCATTTATGCTTCTTGGAAGTATTCTTTTGACGGGAAATATAAGCATGTGGTTATTCCTTGGAACTGGCTTGTTTCATTCAATTATGTGGCCGGTAATTTACAGCCTTGCATTGGAGGATTTAGGGCCTCATGCCGATGTGGCCTCAGGTATAATTGCAACTTCTGTTATTGGAGCTGCAATATTAACCCCAGTTATGGGAGCGGTACAGACTATTTCAGGATCTGTAATAGCAGCTGTTAGCTTCCTTTTTATTTATTATTTATACTTAATGTTCTTTGCTGTTAAAGGGTCAAAAATCAGATAGCAATCAATATGCATTGACGCAAACTTTTCCATAATATCAGAGAAGGACATGGTATGGCAGATGTCTTGCATTTGTTCGTCCTGCCGGAATAGAAGGCGGTTTTGTTACGATTAGTGCAAACGCAGAAAGTATAAGGTTGGAAACTATAACGATTAATGTTGGCTAGTCTGACATTTTAATTTAGATAGAAATGCCGAGGGTGTACACCCTCGGCATTCTTTTTAAAAACTGCCAATTTAGCTTGTATATACAAGTGTGTTTAAGAACATTTTATTAAAATTCATTTTTCTGTGATTTTTGCACTAATTTAGCCACCTGTACCAACCAGTAGTTAGGGCTCTGGTCGTGATTTTATATAAATTAACCAATTCAACATGAGTGTAAAAATTAACTTCCATCGATGTAGCTATTTAAAGCTGCAGTTTATTCTAATTGTTTTAGTCGGTATATTTCATAGTTGTACCTTAAATGCAACCGAAACAACTATCTGTGATTTAACAGTAAATTATGCTGAGGACCCAATTGGAATAGAACCCAGTGGTATTGTTTTTGGATGGAAAATGGACTCCAAAACAATAGGTCTATCTCAGGAGTTTTATCAAATTGTAGTTTTAAACGAAAGTGGAAACAAAATTTGGGATAGTGGGGAAGTATCAAGTGATTTATCTGTTGCAATTCCTTATTCAGGGCCAGAATTAGATTTTGAAACACAATATTATTGGGATGTTACAGTAGGTTGCTCAAATGGAGAACTTGCCAAATCAGAAAGAGCATATTATGAAACAGGCACAGACTTCAGCGGTGCAGATTGGATTTATTATGAACCGATGGTCGAAAATTGTTTCAATGAAGAATATAGAATCGATGTAACTCCTACAATTGAAGAAGATGGCTTCACCTTATACTTTGGTGTTAAAAACGAAGAAAATCGCTTTGTGTGGAGCTTCTCCGGAAACAATTTAACTGCTACAAAAGTTACTCCGGCAGGAACAATTGAGCTTGGAACAGTAAGCCTGGGGGGAATTGTGTCAGAAGGAACAGCTTTCGAACTTTCAATCAGTGTTACAGACAATACAATTACGACGTCGATTAACGATAAAGAGGTGAGCGTCATTGAACATTCATTTTCAATTGAAAAACCTTACGTTAGCTTAATGGCCGCTGCTGCACAAACAGACAGGAGATCAGGTACGGTTTTAAATCCTGCTCAATCAGCAACATTTAATGATTTCACAATATCTATCGATGGGAAAAGCGAAAAGGTAGACAATTCAACAATCAGATTAACTGTTCCCGAAACACAACAAGGAATGGGTGGGTTCCCTGGTATGCGTGGTGCCCCAAGTGGTGAAATATACAATCAGAAAACATTTAATGGACAGCCTGTTGTATATGAAGAAGAATCTACAGCAATGCCGTTATTCCGCACTGAGCAAACAATAAAAAGCAACGTAGAATCAGCTCGTTTGTACATCTCGTCATTAGGAGTTTTCGATGCCTATATTAATGGAAAAGAAGTAATGCAGCTTCAAAATGACGGTACTGTTTTAGATGACATCTTCAGCCCGGGATGGACAAATTACAACGACTATATCTATTTCCGCACTTACGATGTGACTAACTACATTGATGGCAATGAGGTAGCTTTAGGTGCAAGAATTGGAAATGGTTGGTATTCAGGTATAATCGGTGAAGATTATTATGGACGTATCGGAGATGATGATAAATATGAGCTTGCATTAATTGCCAAAATGGTTATTAATTATACAGATGGCAGCCAGGATGTAATTCTTACTAATACTGACGATTGGACTGCTTCTGAAGATGGCCCAATCTTAATGAATGACTTTTTCATGGGTGAGATTTATGATGCCCGTTTGGAAGCTAATGTTAAAGGTTGGAATGATGTAAACTTCAATGATTCAAACTGGAATGCAGTTACAAAACTTGAAGGTTACAGCCCACAGTTTGTTGGTGGTGATGAAAACACAGCTTACATGTTGGATGAATTACGCCTTGACCCCCAGCCAAGCGAAGATACATTCATTTATGATCCGGAAAATATCGATTTCTCAACAGGTCTGGCATACGGTCAGGTAGTTCCTGAAATTGTTAACCCTCAAAATGAGATCAAACTTGAGAAAGGTGAAAAACTTATTATTGACTTCGGACAAAACATTGCAGGTGTGACAGGCATTTCTTTATCTGGTACTACAGGCACAATGGTACGCATGCAAGGAGCTGAAATGTTAAATGATGGGAAAACTAATCCAAATAATGAAGGAAGTGGATATGGTAGTTGTGGTCCTAAAGGTACGATTTACCTAACTGGTTTAACAAGAGCCCGTGAAGATGAAAACGATTGGTACACAGACGTGTATTATCTAAATGATGAAGAAGTGCAGGATTACCGAGCAAGCTTCACATTCCACGGTTACCGCTATTTGGAAATCTCTACTGACAACGACATCACAATTCATGATATTTATGCTCAGCCAATGACTTCTGTAACAGAACAAACAGGTAGCATTATCACTAACAATGAAGATGTAAACAAACTTCATCAAAATACATTGTGGAGCCAAATGGGCAACCACATTACAATACCAACTGACTGTCCTAACCGTTCAGAGCGTCTGGGGTGGTCAGGAGATATCGTTGTATTTGCTGAAACGGCATTGTACAACTTCGACGCATTCAATTTCATGAACAACTACATGGATATTGCAGTAAATTACAATGACAATAATGCTGGAAAGTTTGGTACAACAATGCCTGGTCAAAGTATGGGTAATAATCCTTCTACAGGTGGATTTGGCGGTGGAAGCACAAATGCAGGATGGACAGATGTTGGTATTACTTTAACATGGGCACTATATCTTCAAACGGGTGATATTTCGGTACTTGAAGAAAATTATGATATGTTATCAGCATATATGGATGGTATAATGGCAGAAGGACTTCGCGCCGGATTTGGCGACTGGGTAGCACTTCAAACAACATCTGGTGACTTAATGGCTGGTTATTATCAAGCTTATGATGCAATGATCATGGCAAAAATGGCCGAAGCTGTAGGCAAAAAACTCGATGCTGAAAAATATCAGGCTGAATATGAAAGAATGAGGGATTTCCTTGCTGAAAAATATGTTGATGACCAATCAAATGTATTGGCAGTAACAGCAGATAATGTAACCGGAGGCGGGTTTATGGGAACTGGTATTATCCAGGACAACTCACAAACAAGTATCATCTGGGCGCTAAAGATGGGATTGTATAATTCTGAAGAAGAAAAAGAAACATTCATAAAAAACTTGCTTACCAATATTGACAATGTCGATGAGTCTGTGCGTAAAGGACAAGGTGAAAAAACATTGTCAACCGGATTTCTTGGCGTAAATGTATTGTTGCCTGTGCTAACAGAAAATAGTTTGAGTAATGCAGCTTACGACCTGTTGCTTCAGGACGCACAACCATCATGGTTGTATGAAGTTAATCAAGGTGCAACAACAACATGGGAAAGATGGAATGCTTACAGCCATGTCAACAGCTTTGAAGACAATGGTATGAACTCATTCAACCACTATGCTTATGGTGCAGTAGCTGAATGGATGTTTGAATACATGGCAGGTATCCAGAAAGATGAGAATAACCCTGGATTTAAAAATGTAATTCTTCAACCTACAATTGATACTGGGAGTCAATTTAATGATCAGGAGCGTATCACGGAAGTCGATGGAGAATACGAATCATATTACGGGAAAATCGTATCGAGTTGGACATCAAATGAAGGTAACTTGAAAACTTATAAAACGGTTATTCCTTCGAATACAACTGCTACATTATACTTACCGATAAATGGTATTTTGATAGATGATTTTGATTCTATTTCGGGTGTGACATTTGTTGGTTTAACAGATCGGAATGGTAATGATGTTGCAAAATTTGAGCTAGCTTCCGGAGGATACCTTTTTGAGGCTGACAATGGTAGTCTTTCGGTTAAAATTATCGATGGATATACAACCGACTAATCTCGATAAATTATTTAGTATGTGTAGGTTTTGGTTTATTATATAGTTTTTTTAGAGAAGGTTTAATTATTGGATTTGTCATTTCTGTTTAGATTTCTGAATGGAGATTGGCAAATCCAATTCCTTGTAAAGGATATTCTCAGATCTAATTTGTGAAATTGCAATGAAATTTTAACAATGAGAACGGCATACTTAATTTTACTCTCCTTAAGTATTTGTTTTGGCACAAAGGCTCAAATCATAAAGAAAGAAATACCCGATAAACTGGTGGTTTTTACTTTTGATGATGCAACTGCCAGCCAATATTCAGTTGTTGCACCTCTCTTAGTTGAATATGGGTTTGGTGCTACTTTTTTTATTTGTGAATTTCCCCCAAACTTTAGCGACACTACGAAGTATATGAATTGGAGGCAGATAAAGGAACTGGACAAGATGGGATTTGAAATCGCTAACCATACACGAAACCATCCCATGCTTCCTGAATTATCCTTTGATGAAGTTGAATATCAACTCAGTTATATTGATGATAAATGTGATTCCATGGGCATATTAAACCCTGTAACGTTTGCTTATCCCGGATATGGCTTAGATTCAACCATTGTTGATTATCTGCAAAATAGAGGTTATTCATTTGCTCGTGCCGGAGGCGATCGACCCTATGATCCACTGGTTGACCATCCTCTTTTAGTTCCAAGTTGGGCTATGGTAGCCAAAAACAAAGAACAAATCATGAATGCATTTATAGAAGCAAAGGGCGGAAAGGTTGTTGTTCTTACTATTCATGGAGTTCCTGATATTGAACACCCATGGGTGACTACTCCTCCTGAACTATTTCGAGAATATCTAAACTATCTTTATGAAAATGACTATAAGGTAATTTCACTCAGGGAATTAACAACATACGTAAATACAGAAGAAGCACTCAGATTAATAACGCCAAATATTGAAAAAACATCCCCAACTACTAACCCATGAAGTATCTGATAAATTTAATAATACTATTTGCATCTGTTGGCTTATCAGCACAAGAAGTCATTCCATTGTATGATGGCGTAATTCCCAATAGTATCCCAAATACAATGAAAGAAGAACCAATGAAGTTTGGCGATGAGGTGGCCGGTTTTCGTAACATCTCAGAACCGACTCTGGAAATCTTTTTGCCGGCAAAAGATCAAGCAACCGGAATGGGGGTTATTGTTTGTCCTGGGGGAGGGTATTTTATGGAAACATATGGCAGAGAGGGAACTTTAATTGCAGAAGAATTCGTCAAAAAAGGAATTGCCGCTTTTGTGTTGAAATATCGTTTGCCCAGTGATTCCATTATGAAGGATAAATCGATTGGGCCATTGCAGGATGCTCAGCAAGCTATAAGAACGGTAAGGCAAAGAGCTGACGAATGGGGTGTAGAACCTGATGGAATTGGAATTATGGGATTCTCTGCCGGAGGTCATCTGGCTTCTACAGCAGGCACTCATTTCAATAAGTCATATATACCGAACAATGAAAATATAAGCTTACGTCCCGATTTTTTAATTCTTGTTTATCCTGTCATCAGTATGAAAAAGGAATTAACACATCAGGGATCAAGGGATAACTTATTAGGGGTAAATCCTACAGTTGAGCAAGTTGATTTGTATACTAACGATATGCAAGTAACCGAAAATACACCTCCAACATGGCTTACACATGCAGGAGATGATAAAATGGTTCCAGTTGAAAATAGTATCCGATTTTATCAGGCACTAATTAAAAACAATGTTCCTGCTGGGATGAATTTAATACCTGAAGGAGGTCATGGTTTTATAAACATTCCTATAGATGAATGGATGCAACCCTTGTTTCAGTGGATCGATAAATTATAAAAATAAACATAGATTATGAAAAGAAAATCAATTGTGCTAATGATCCTATTTTTGATATTAGCAGGAAGTTCAACATTTGCACAAATTCCTTATTTGGGAAAAGACTCTAACTCAACAAAACTGATGGTAGATGGTAAGCCGTTTGTTATGCTGTCTGGAGAACTTCACAATTCTACGTGTTCAAGTGAAGAATACATGAAAGATGTTTGGGCAGATATGGCTGCAGTTAACCTCAATTCAGTTATTGCAACGGTGTCTTGGGAACTTATTGAACCTGTTGAGGGACAATTTGATTTTTCACTTGTCGATGCTGTAATCGAAGGAGCTAAAGAAGAAAACCTAAAGTTGGCATTAATCTGGTTTGGGACTTTTAAAAACCCGTTTAATACTTATGCCCCTTCGTGGGTTAAAACAAATCCAAAACGTTTTCCTCGTTCTCAAACACCTAATGGCACTGACTTAGAGCTTCCAAGCTTGTTTAGCGAAAATGTATTAGAAGCAGATTTAAATGCCTATACAGAGCTAATGAAACATATTAGGGAAACCGACACAGATCATACCGTGATTATGATGCAAATTGGCAATGAACCTGGATTGCGCGGTGCTGCCCGTGACTATTCAAAAGAAGCTGAAAAAGCATGGGACTCAGATGTACCAGAGCAATTAATCAGCTACCTAAAAGAAAACAAAGCGACACTTCAGCCGGATCTTGCACAAGCATGGGATGAGAATGGAAACAAAACAGAGGGAACTTGGAACGAAGTATTTGGTAAAAGCATAACAAAGAAAGATGAAAGTGGTAAAATTGTAAACTTCACGGAACATATTTTTACAGCTTATTCATTTGCAAAATACCTGGATTTATTTTCAGTAGAAGGAAAAAAGATCCACCCGCTCCCCACATTTGTAAATGCATCTGTATTTGGCATCAATTCACGTGGTGCCAGTCTTGGAAATGGCTGTTCAATCCCAGAGTTTTTCGACATGTATGCTGCCGGTGCGCCAAATTTGGATGTATTAACACCAAATTCATACATGTTGCAACTAGATCAGATTTGTGAGGCTTTTTCATGGAAAGGGAACCCTATTCTAATTCCTGAAAGTGGTGCAGTCGCAGCAAGACCTCTTTATGCCATTGGCGAATGGGATGCATTGTGCTTTTCCCCTTTCGGTATTGATGATTTCGATCCTGAAAATCTATCTGCGGAACAAAAACTTTATGCCGATGCATATGGTGCAATGCAGGAAATGTATGGACTTATTACTGCAAACCTTGGATCGGATAAAATGCGCGGCGTATTTATCTATCCCGGTAAAGAAGCCGAAGTGCTTGAAATTGGCGATTATAAATTCACCATCTCACCCAGAAGAGGCTTTGATATTGGTGCGGTAATGGGAGCAGCAGGTGAGCAGGCAGAAAGAAACCGTAATGATGATGAAGATGAGGGGAATGATGCTCCGGCACCCATGCCTATGTTTGGCAACCAGGGACCTCAACAGCCCGTCATGGGTGGAGGTATCATTATTCAAACTAGTAATGATGATTTTTATATCGTAGGTTATGGTTTTAATGCAGACATTACTGTAAAGGATGGCATTAAAGCTAAATTCTGCGACTTTGATCAGGTTTGGGAAGGTAAATTTGAGAACGATCAATTTATCCCCGGACGATTGCTAAACGGCGACGAGCAAAACGTATTCTTCGACAGCTCAAGTATTGGAGCTTTAAAAGTGAAAATGTACCATTACTAGAAAAATTATGATGCTGTTCCAATGTGAGTGATAATTTGAAAAGTCATCCTGAATTTGTTTCAGGATCTGTGTAAAGCAGATCATAACGTTATCTGATAGAGATCTCGAAACAAGTTCGGAATGACATTCATTATTGAACAGTATCCTCCCACATAAATTGACAGCGAAATCAACCTAATAAACACGAACATGAGATCAATACTTATTACCAGTTTATTTTCTTGCCTTTTCCTACTGGCCTTTGGCCAACATGACTGGGAAAACGAACAAGTAATCGGCATCAATAAAGAAGATCCGCATAGTCATTATGTACCTTATGCCACAGTAGGGCAAGCCATAGACGATGTAAAAGAAAATTCGCCCAATTACCTTGCATTGAATGGTATTTGGAAATTCAACTGGGTAAAGCATCCAAACTTAAGACCTGTTGATTTTTATAAAAATGATTTCGACACAAAGGCATGGGATGAAATAACAGTTCCCTCATGTTGGGAATTAAACGGGTATGGCACTCCAATTTATACGAATATTACTTACCCTTTCGAACAGAATCCACCTTACGTAATGGGTAATCCACCTTCAACTTACACACAAAATGAAGAGCCCAATCCTGTGGGATCTTATAAACGTGATTTTACAATCCCTGAAACATGGAATGGCAATGAAATTATGCTCCATTTTGAAGGAGTAAAGAGTGCATTTTACATATGGGTTAACGGTCAAAAAGTGGGTTATAGCCAAGGGAGCTGCACACCTGCAGAATTTGATATTACAGACTACGTTAAAACAGGACAAAACAATATTTCAGTTGAAGTTTACCGATGGAGTGATGGTAGTTACCTGGAAGATCAGGACTACTGGAGATTAAGCGGAATCTATCGTGATGTTTATTTGTACTCTGTTCCTAAAATTCATATTTGGGACTATTCATTAACATCTACTTTTAATGATAATCTTTCTGAAGCCAATCTTACTATTGACCTTGAACTGAAAAATTATGGTGGAGAAGGTTCTCAAACTTGTGACGTTTACTTGACTAAATACGGGCAAATGCCAGATGGAAATTCGGTCATTGCTACGATCCCTATAAAACAGGTGTCAGCAAAGAACGGATTAGATATCTCAAAAACGGTAACGGTTGAAAGTCCTGAATTATGGTCTGCTGAAATCCCCAATCTTTACCAAGTTGTTTTTGTTTTAAAAGATGCTGAGGGAGAGACAACCGAAGTAATCTCAACACACTACGGTTTTCGAAAGATTGAAATCAAAGACCAACAGTTATGGGTAAATAACAAAAGTGTAAAACTAAAAGGTGTTAACCGCCATGAACACGATCCTGTTACAGGTAGAACTGTTACCCTGGAAACGATGATCCGTGATGTAGAACTTTTCAAACAATTTAATATAAACACAGTACGCACGAGCCATTATGCAAATGATCCCGATTTCTTAAAATTATGTGACATCTATGGCGTTTATGTGATTGATGAGGCTAATGTTGAATCTCATGGTATGGGTTTTGGTGAAGCCTCATTGGCACGTGTAGAAAGCTGGCAAAAGGCTCATGTTGATCGTGTTGTAAGGATGGTTGAAAGAGACAAGAATCTCCCTTCGGTTATTATGTGGTCACATGGTAATGAAGCCGGTGGTGGTATAAATTTCACGGCCTGTACTGAAGCTGTAAAAGAAATTGACAGTAGTCGACCTGTTCATTATGAGGGGTATAGTGAATGTGCTGATGTTGAATCAACAATGTACCCTAGCTTAGTAAGAGTTGATGAAGAAGCGAATAGTGATGACTCTAAACCATTCTTTATTTGTGAGTATGCTCATGCTATGGGGAATGCAGTCGGAAATCTTCAGGAATATTGGGATCTGATTTATAATAATGACAGACTTATTGGTGCATGTATTTGGGATTGGGTTGACCAGGGGCTGGCAAAAGAAATACCAGGCAAAGAAGGTGAATACTTCTATGCTTATGGTGGAGACTATGGCGATCAGCCAAATTTGAGCAACTTCTGTATAAACGGATTGACTACTCCCGATAGGCAAATCACACCTAAAATGGAGGAAGTGAAAAAAGTATATCAAAATGTATTTTTTGAGGCTGTTGATTTAAGCACAGGCAAAATTAGTATTGAGAATGGGAACTTATTTATTAACCTAAATCAATATGAGTTAACATGGGAACTGATGTGTAACGGTAAACAAGTTCAAAATGGAACACTTGGTTCTATTGAAATTGCACCGGGAACTTCAAAAGAAATTATTGTTCCCTATTCTGTGAACTCTTCAAATGCTGAATATTTCATCAACCTTTATTTCACGCTTAAAAAGGATGAAATATGGGCTGAGGCTGGGCATGTAGTAGCATCATCTCAAATGCAATTGCCAGGTAGTAGTTACATGGCAGAAACAGCCAATATGGAAGATATGTCTCCTTTGAAATTGGGAGAAGGTGATGAAGATGTAACAATTTCAGGGATTAACTTTAAAATGGTTTTTGGGAAAAGTGCCGGAACAATAACTTATTTGGAGTATTACGGAAGTAAAATTATTGAATCTGCAAAAAGAGATATTCCACAAATGGGAATGTCAGGGAGAGGATCTGTTAGTAATGAAAAACCTAAAGTTGAATATGAAAGAATTGGTGGTCCAGTGTTAAATGCATATAGGGCACCTACAGATAATGATAAAGGCTTTGTAGGGCTTTCTGAAATCGGGAAGCAACTAGCGAACCTTTCTACAGAAGTAACAGAATTTATAGTTGAAGCGATTAATGATAAAACCATCAAAATAAAAATTGATGCTAAATCATCTGTTACAGCCGGATATTATATTGCGACGCAATCAATTTACACCGTTCATGGGAATGGAAGTGTCGATATTCAAACAACCTTTTTACCAGAGAATTCAGATGTTAGCCTCCCTAAACTGGGACTAATTTCCGAATTATGTCCGGGTTATGAAAATGTTGAATACTATGGTGCAGGCCCGTTTGAAAATTATGTTGATAGAAAAAGCGCCGCCTTTATTGGACGTTATGACACAACTGTTGATGATATGTTTGTCCCATACATAAAACCACAGGATTGTGGAAATAGGGCAGATGTTCGTTGGTTCTCAATTTCTAACCATTCAGGTTACGGGATGCTTGTTTCATCGCCTGATTTAATGAACTTTAGTGCCTTGCATTATACTCCCAAAGATCTTTCGGTAGCAGCACATCCTTATGAATTAACAAAAATAGACAATACGATCTTAACTATAGACACAGCGGTAAGGGGCTTGGGTAATGGTAGTTGTGGCCCTGGAACTATTGATAGGTATATTATTTCCCCGGAAGAAACAACGTTTAATTATTCAATTGCTCCTTATGTTCAAAAATTGAATAAATAATTAATTAATAGACAGACTATCTCATGCTTATACAAAACTCCCATAAAACCAAAAAGAAAGGACATAAACCTATGAACTTAATTAGAAAAATTGCATCAATAAAAAACTACATGTACCTCTTGGTTCTACTTATAGGTGCTACTACTTTATTTTTTAGCTGCGAAAAAACCACAGAATATCCTGTAACACCAGAGGCTCTTGGATCTGGCAGTGTAAAATGGTCTGAATCACAGACTCCCGACAGTTGGACTAAAGTAACAAACGAAGATGGAACTACCCTTGGTTATTCAAAGAGTTCCGGACTTCAGTTAATACAGGTAGACGGTTACGCATTCAAGGATCTCAACAGGAATAACATGCTCGATCAATTTGAAGACTGGCGTGTTGACTTTGAAACAAGGTCAAAAGCCATGGTAGATGAATTTACCGTTGAGCAGATGATGGGTATGAAAATGAATCCATTCGGAGGCTGGACTGTTAATGCAGATTCATTGGATGCTACCATAAAAAATTCGCTGGACCTGGCTTATCGACAGCTTCGTGCGCCTAGAAGTGGTAGTATGTTTGATGCAAGGACAAAAGTGAATTGGAACAACATGGTGCAGGAATACATCGAAGGCCTTGAAGATATTGCATGCTTACCCGCAGTTTGGATAGATGACCCACGGTCAGGAGATGTTTCAAGCTGGCCAAGCAACCTTGGTTTAGCAGCAACTTTCGATCCTGAAGTTGGGGCTCAATTCGGCCGTATGATGTCTGAAGAATGGCGTGCAATGGGCGTATCTATGCAGGTCGCCACACAAATGGATCTGGCAACAGAACCACGCTGGAAACGTATTCCCGGAACCTTTGGCGAAGACCCTGCACTATCAATGGATGTGGCTCAGGCTGTAATCAACGGTTGGCAATCTACTTACGATGAAAATGGAAATGATTTGGGTTGGGGCATTCATAGCGTAAACAACCAGATGAAACACTTCCCGGGAGACGGTGCTGCCGAAGGTGGCCGTGAGTCCCACACGCGTGATGGAGCGTACAACATTTTTCCTGGTGGTCAGTTTTACACGCATTTACTTCCATTTTTAGCTTGTATGGACTTGCCTGGAAAAACCGAAACCGTATCGGCTGCCATGACAAACTATTCTATTGGAATTGAAGCGGATGGCACGCCAGTAGGTGGAGAACGCCTCGGCTCAAGTTATAGCACATACAAAATAAACCAGTTGCTAAGGGAAGAGTATGGCTGGGATGGCTATATCCTAACTGACTTCGGTATTCTAACCAATAAAAACTATGGTGTTGAGGATTTATCACCTGCTGAAAAAAGATTAGCTATTCTTGAAGCTGGAAGTGATGCCTTTGGTGGTGAAGGAGGCGAAGGTCAGGAATGTGTTGACTTAGCTATGGAATCTTATGAGCTTGGGGTTGAAAAACTAGGTCAGGCTGCAATGGATGAAATCATGCATAAATCGACTGAAAGGATGCTCAGAACGCACTTCAATATTGGTGTCGTGGACAATCCATACCTTGATTATCAAGTTGCCGAATCAACCGCCAACAAACCAGAGCACGAAGCAGCTGGATTTGAGGCTCACCTGAAATCCATTGTAATGTTGAAAAACAGCGATGGCATTATTCATAAAGCAACAGTCGGAGTTCAAAAGCCAAAGGTCTATATCCCAAGGGTATTTGTTCCGGCTACGGGTGGATGGACAAGGACCCCGGCATCGGCTAATCCTGGGTTAGACCTTGAAGCTGCCTCGGAATATTACGATATACTAACTGATAAAATTGCTGAAATCTTAACAGGGCCAGCTGATAATGAGGGCAACCCAACACTTTCGGAAGATGACATCATTCGTGCATCCCAGGAAGAAATAGCTGAATGTGATTTTGCTATTGTAAGGATAAACAACCCGAAAAACGGAAACCCAACATATACTGAAGCCGGAGGTATGAGAGATGACGGTAATGAAAACACGAACGTTGAAAATGAGCGTCAGTCATATACTTATCTGCCTATCTCTCTGCAATATCGTCCTTATACGGCAACTTCAGAATTTGTACCTAGAGAAACTCTTGGGGGGGATATGATCGAAGTGACTGAAAATGGAATTACAAAATTGGTTAAAGAGAACCGATCATATTTCGGCGAAACAGGAATCATCACAAATGAGGGTCATCTGGATCTTGTGCTGAACACCGCAGCTGCGGCTGATAAAATTATTGTTATTCTGGATATGGCCAACCCAATGGTATTTACGGAATTCGAAAGTGAAGTTGATGCGATTCTGGTAGGGTTTGGTGGAAACAGGGCTGACAATGTACCTGAAAGTGCATTCCTTGAGGTTATTACAGGTCAGGTAGAACCATCAGGATTACTGCCACTACAAATGCCTGCGAATATGGAAACAGTAGAGGCGCAATTCGAGGATGTACCAAGAGACATGGAATGCCATGTTGATAGCGACGACAACACTTACGATTTCGCATTCGGTTTAAACTGGTCTGGTGTAATTCAGGACGAACGTACAGCAAAATATGATGTTCCTCCAATTGTTGGGGAAGCACGTTGATAAAATAAATGAGGTTGTCTGAAAAGGTATATTTATAGGAATCAGTCATCCCGAACTTGTTTCGGGATCTGTTTCTCAATTGATTAAGATCCTGAAACAAGTTCAGGATGACATGTCGTCTTACTTTTTAATAACCTCTTGGGGTATTCTAACAAAGCAGATATCTTACAGCTTACATAAACAATTCTAATACCATGAAAAAACTGAGATTTTTATTCCTGTTGCTCATCATTGGCTTCCAGACTTCTGCTCAAACCTGGATATGGTTTCCGGGCGATTATGAGAACTGGCTAGGAAATCAAATGAACAACAGAAGAACAGAGAGAGGGATTGATATTCCAGTACAATGGAAGTTGGATAGCCATGAACCTCTTATGATCTTTACAAAAGGTATCAACTTAGAGAAACCAGAAGAAGTTGAAATTTATGTAGAAGGTGACCAGTACAATATCAGTCTGGGAGGTCGACGGGTTAAAAACGGAGATGAAAGTGGTCTAACAAAAATCACTTTACCTAAAGGTGAAACTGAACTGACGGTAACTGTTGTAAATTATACTACAGTACCAGCAATTTATGTGAACGGGGAGACAGTAAAATCCGATAATTCATGGATGACTAGTCCTTTGGAAAAGGAACGGATTACGGTAAACATGAGGCATCCGGATTCACCTTCAGGCTATAACATGAATGCCGGGTCAGGGCGTTTAAACGATCCGACTGTAAAACCTTCTGAATTTAAGCTTGAAACAACACCAATGGAATATGTGGAAGCGACAGAAATGGACGGTGGCAATTTGTACGATTTTGGAAAAGAAACCTTTGGTTTTATCAAGTTTCATAATCTTTCAGGATCTGGATCAATAACGATTCAATATGGTGAAACAGCAGAAGAAGCGTTGGATAGTGAACATTGCGAAACATTCTACACGTTTGATGTGCCTGAAGTAAAAGCAGACTTAACTGTGGAGCACTCAAATGCCTTAAGGTATGTTTTCATTGTTTCAGAAAATGCGGAATACGCTGATGTCTCATTAATGTATGAATATGCACCTCTTGAGTATCGTGCTTCTTTCAAATCGAATGATGAGGAACTAAATAAAATATGGGAAGTTGGAAGATACACACTTCAACTAACAACCCGAGAAGTTTTCATTGATGGTATAAAGCGTGACCGCTGGGCATGGTCGGGTGATGCCTATCAAAGTTACCTGATGAATTACTACATGTTTTTTGATCAGGAAATAACAAAACGCACCATGTACACACTTCGTGGTTCTGATCCGGTAATGGTGCATTTAAATAATATTTTGGATTATTCATTTTACTGGTTTATGGGTATTTACGACTATTACCTGTACACAGGAGATGAAGCCTTCTTGAAGCAAATTTATCCAAAGATGGAGTCTTTAATGGACTTTGTACTTGAACGAACTAACGAGCGTGGTTTGGTTGAAGGACTCGAAGGTGATTGGGTTTATATTGACTGGTTCGACAATGATGTTGATATTACCGGAGAAGTGAGCTTTGAACAAATAGTCTTTTGTAAAAGTCTTGAAACAATGGCACTGTGTTCTAACATCTTGGGAATAGAGAGTGAAGCAGCGAAGTATGATTCTTTGGCAAAAAATGTAAGGTCAAAGCTGAATGATTTCTGGGATGAAGAAAAGCAAGCCATCGTATTCAATCGTAAAGATGGGGTAAAGAGTGAAGAGGTTACAAAGCACGCAAATATGTTTGCCATTTTTAACAACTATGTAACTGATCAACAAAAAGAGCAAATAAAGAATTCGGTTCTTTTAAATGATGAAATTCCTGCTATTTCAACTCCTTATATGCGCTTTTACGAACTGGAAGCCATGTGTGCAATTGGTGAGCAGAGTTATGTGCTCGATGAGATAAAAGATTATTGGGGAGGAATGTTAGATCTTGGCGCAACTACTTTCTGGGAAAAGTATAATCCTGAGCATACCGAATTGGAGCATTATGCAATGTATGGTCGTCCTTTTGGAAAAAGTTTATGTCATGCATGGGGTGCCAGTCCAATCTATCTGTTAGGTAAATATTATGTAGGAGTAAAACCGATTAAGCCTGGTTATGAAGAATTTGAAATTAAACCCGTTTTGGGTGGTTTAGAATGGTTTGAAAGTAGTGTTCCTACACCTAATGGAGATATCAAAGTTTATGCTGACAAAAATGAGATTACGGTAAGTGCTACCGAAGGGAATGGTTATCTGATATTCAAAAGTAATAATACACCAAAAGCTGATATTGGAACTATTGAAAAAATAGGGGATAATGAATACAAATTGTATATCGAAGGGAATGACCAGCAAGTTCGTGTAAAATACAAAGACCTCTAATTTTCTTTATTGCTGAATTTTTAAATAGAAGATTGAAACGGCTATTATATTATTGAACTGCTTTAAATTGAGTTTTGAAGCAGTTTTTTATTTTGTGATTACATTGATTTTTGGGTAGTCTTTGTGTTACTTATACATATAGGTGTTTGTGTAAGTGTCATTTATTGGATTAGTATATAAGTTATTATGGATTATGCATGTGTACACAAAGTTGAAAACATGTGTATACAAGTATGTTTATAAACATTTCTTTTATACAAAGAATTTATTCCATTTTAAATAGATTTACAGACTAGTACCTACTGGTTTTGTGTTCGTGGGTGGCGAGAGTTGAGTATGCAAGTTTTTGATAGTTAAAATAAAAGTTTGTATGCTAGAAATAGAATATTGTAGTAGATTTTAAGATATGGTTTAATGGAGTTTGGTATTAAATAAAATATAGTTTGCCTATGAATGAAAATTAAAGACTGATTTATTGCCCACTAAAAAAGGAGATGCTGTAACACCTCCTTTGTAAAGTAGCTTTTAAAGTGTCAATTCTTTACTGTGTGACACACTAAAACAAATTGATTTTTAACAAATCCTAACAAATTTATGAAAAGAATTCATTATTCGTTGATTTCTAGACTGACCTCTTTATGGAAATCAAAATTATTTAAAGGAACAAGAATCTTAATGGTTTTTGTCGCTTTGAGCATTGTTAACAATGCAGTTTTATGCACTAGTGTTTATGCTGCAGATACTCAATCTGAGCAACAAAGCACGATTACTGGTACAGTAACCGACACAAACGGAGAACCTCTTCCTGGAGTAACGGTTTTGGTCACAGGCACAACAAACGGAACCATAACGAATGTTGATGGTCTATACTCAATTGGTAATGTACCGGCAGGTGCAACGCTTACGTTCACTTTTGTTGGAATGATAAGCCAGGAAATTACTATTGCCGGTAAAACACAGATTGATATTGCTCTGAAAGAAGAAACAATTGGTTTAGATGAAGTTGTTGCCATTGGTTATGGTACCACAACGCGCAGAAACTTTACCGGTGCCGTTACTAATGTAAGTGTTAGTGATTCGCCATTAAGTCAGGTTCAAACAACCAGTGCTTTGGATTTGCTGAGCGGAGTAACAACAGGAGTTCAGCTTTCACAAACAGGTGAAGCGGGTGCGTCTTCTAACATCCTTGTTCGTGGACAAAAATCAATTGGTACAGGTGATGCAGTATTAGATGCGGCTGCCGCCAATCCACTAATTGTTCTTGATGGTGTGATTTTCAATGGAAGTATTGAGAGTATTGACCCTGGTATTATTGAGAATATTAGTGTTTTAAAGGATGCGACTTCGCTTGCTGCGTATGGTTCACAGGCAGCCAATGGGGTGATCATGATTACAACGAAGAAAGGTGCCATTGGTAAACCTGTAATTAATGTAAGAACATCTACTACTTTAATTACGCCAAACTACCGACCCGACGTAAGAGATGGTGATGGGTATGTTGAATTGATGAATGCCCGGACTAAAAGTTCTGATGTTACAAGTTGGATGACTGATCTTGAGCAGGCAAATTACGCAGCAGGTAAATCTACTGATTGGTATGATATGATTACGCAAACAGGAGTAACTCAAAACTATTCAGCCGATGTTTCGGGTGGTACTGAGCAAGTCCGATATTTGATTGGAGCCATGCACAACAACCAGGAATCATTTATTGTTGGCGACAACTATCAAAGGACAACGTTCAACGCAAAGATTGACACGAAAATCAATGACTATATTTCTATCAGTGGTAATTTCAATCAGGGATTCATGGAAACACACGGTGAAAGGCCAAATTACAATGGAGCCGTAACCATGTCCCCTTGGGCTTCACCTTATCTTTCAGATGGAACTACTTTGCGTAAGTATCCTGATGGGAAAGAGGAAACTTCTGAAAACCCACTATGGAACTACTCTCAAGGTGGCGATAGCAAGACCTTAACGAAATCAACCATTTTAGGTGGTAGTTTGGATATTAAACTCCCATGGGTAGAGGGACTAAGCTATAAATTAACGGGTACATACAGTGTTAACAATACCAATGAAAAAGAATTTACCCATGAAACCAACTGGGTAAACATTAGTTTGGGTGAAGATGCTTATACTGCCGCTCAATATTCGAATTTCTTATCACAAGCGAATGGTTCAATTTTAAATAATGAATCCAGATATTATACGTATGATAATATCCTTACTTATGCCCGTGATTTTGACAAGCATTCTTTTAATGGTACTCTAGTATATACCCGTAGTAACCGGGTCACAGACATTTCTTACTTGCAAGGGTCAGATTTTTCTGGATTGGGTAATACAATCCTTGGAGTATACGGGCTTCCAAATGCGGGAGTAAAGAACTTTGCGTATGGCAATGACGAAATTGACTATCTGGAAAAATCAGATGCAGCTTATATGGGGCGTGTTATTTACTCCTATGATGGAAAGTATCAGTTCAATGCTTCAGTAAGACGTGATGGTAGTTCTGTATTTGGATCTGGGAAAAAATGGGGTACATTCCCCGCAGTTGGTGTTGCATGGACCATTTCAAACGAAAATTTCATGAATAGCCTGAATGCTATTGATTACCTGAAATTGAAATTTTCCTGGGGTATAAATGGGAACCAGGCCCTTTCTCCTTACGGAACTCTTTCACAGATTGCAATGGGTAGAAGTGGCGCACAGATCTATATGTTTGGTAGCGATTACTATTATGGGCAGCAGTTAACAGTATTGGGTAACCCTAATTTGGCTTGGGAAACTACAAAATCGTACAATGGAGGTTTTGAAGCAGACCTGTTGAAAAACCGACTTCATTTAGAATTTGATGCCTATAAATCACAAACAACGGATCAGATTTTTAGCCGTACAATCCCTGTAATGGGAGCTGGTATTACAAATCAGAATTCAACCATGGGACAGGTTGATAACTGGGGTATTGAGGTAAACGCAACTACCGTAAATATACAGAAAGCTGATTTCAGATGGAGCTCTAAGCTTGTTTTCTCATTAAACCGCAACAAATTAGGCGAGATTGATGGTAGTGGAAATGATTTTATAGATGGAGGTGATCCAACTTTTAGAAGCTTGTTTTTAAATAATTCACTAGGTGCTATTTATGGCTATGAATGGATTGGTGTTGTACAGGAAGACGATACAGAATACATCGCAGCAAATTCTTCAGTACTGGGAGATGCTATGTATGCTGACCTTGATGGGGATTTGGAGATCACAACTGCTGATCGTAAGATATTAGGTTATCAAAAAGAGAGCTTTCGTTTAGCCTTAAGCAACACAATTACGTACAAGAAGTTCCAGCTATATTTTATGCTGAATGGGGTATTTAGCGGAAATGGTTATGGCCTTGCTGCAAACAGGGGCGCATACCTTAGCTTCGACGGGTTTGCTGTTCGCAACAAGCTAAACCACCCATTCTGGACAGAAGAAAATCCAAGTGATAAATATCCAAGAAACGATTATCAGGACGATGACAAATTCCAGGGTCTTCAAAAATACACCTTTGTAAGGCTTCAAGATGTTTCCCTTACTTATAACATGTCATCTTTAGTAAAAGACTGGGGTATCAATTCCTTGTCTGTTTACGTAGCAGGCAAAAACCTTTGTTTCTGGGCTCCTGACTGGGAATTCTCGGATCCTGAAGTAAGGTCTTGGGAGCGTGCACAACTTCAACGACAAGTTACATTGGGTGTTAACATTGGATTTTAACAATACTTAAATTGATAAATTATGAACAAATTACTATATCTATTATTGGTTCTTTTCTCAGTTGTAGGACTAATAAGTTGCGAGGACAACGAATTTTTGGAAGAGAATCCAAAGACAATATTCACTCCGGACAATGCATTTACGACAAGCAAGCAGGTAGATGACCAGCTTGTTACCGCTTATCTGGCACTGGCAGAAACCTATACCGACACCTGGTGGTTGGGGTTAGGTGCCGATAACTTTGATGTGGAAGACTATCAATGTGGTTTTGGAGCTACAGGTGAATCTAATTATGCATCATGGACTACAAATGACTTTGCTGGACAATGGAATACCTTATATCAAATTGCCAGTTATGCCAATCTGGCAATAAAAGGATCAGATCAGGTTACCTGGACATCCGAAAGTGATAAAGCGTATGAGCTTGCACAGGCAAAATTCTTACGCGGATGGGCTTACCTTCGTTTAGGAGAACTATTTGGTGGTGTACCTATTGTTGAAGAATACTCAGAAGAACTAAAATTGGATTATACCCGGGCAACAAGGGAAGCGACTTATCAGTTTGCAGTAACTAACTTCACTGAAGCTATTGCCGGACTTCCAGAAGCGCCTGCACAATCAGGACGTATGTCTAAGAGTGCTGCCAGCCACTTTCTGGCTGAAGCTTACCTGGCATTGGGTACTGAAACCGGCAATGCAAGTTATTATCAAGACGCTATTGATGCGGCTTCTGATGTAATCGATGCTCACCCATTAATGACCGACCGTTTTGGTGTACGCGCCAACCCAGCCGATGGCGGTACTTCCAATGGGGCTCCCAATTACAGGGCTGATGGTGATGTGTTTTATGATCTTTTCCGCAAGGGGAATTACGATGCAGCTGAAAACACAGAATCTGTATGGGTGGCAAAATCCGCTGACTATGATGGTTTCATGAACTACTTCACGGGTCAAGGCTGGTTTGGTCCTAATTCTGATGCTCCTGTGTTTACTGTTGGAGCCAATGCTGCTCCTGTGTTCCGTGACCTTTACTGGTCTGATGAATATATGGAAGATGGTGCTGCTTCAAGTCCATGGAGTGGAAGCATAGACCAGAGCCAATATTCCGGAGGAGCTACTGGTTACTATTGTGGTGGTTTTAGTATTGCAAGGTTTGCTCCTACAAATTATCTGGCACACAAAGTTTGGGGTAATGAAGAAACAAGTGAATACTGGGACGATATGCGTAACAGTGAGCTTAACTACTCGCGTATTCATCTTTGCTTAGACCAGAACCACAGCATGTACCTTCAGCCTATAACTGATGACATGATTGTTCAAAGAGGAGGTGGTTTCAACCAGTATTTCCCCATGTCGGCTAAAGTCTTTAACCGCGAAGATATGTGGGGATTTGAGGCAGTAACTCTTAGCACAGGTAGTGCAAGTATATACGGACGTGATATGTATTTGGTCCGCTCTGCTGAAACATACCTTATTCGT
Organism: Prolixibacteraceae bacterium; assembly: GCA_963662675.2. GTDB lineage: Bacteria > Bacteroidota > Bacteroidia > Bacteroidales > Prolixibacteraceae. The sequence continues at coordinate 1,255,805 of CAXXHP010000004.1, read as the reverse complement.
GCTGAGGCATACTTGCGCAACGGACAGGCTGATGAGGCTGCCGATGATCTAAATGCATTGCGCACACGTGCAAACAGCGCAAAATTATTCACAGAAGGCGAGGTTGATATTTATACTATTCTTGATGAACGAATCCGCGAATTATCATTTGAAGAACACCGCTGGGCTACCCTTCTTCGCATTGGTGGTGACGTAATGAAAAATCAGCTAATGAACAATGCAACGTTTGTTGCAGATGCTCCTACTCCTATATTCACAGGTACTATTGACTGGGATCTGTTGCCAATTCCTACGGATGCGGTCATTGGTGTCAATTCTGGTGCTGTAATTGAACAAAACCCGGGATGGGATTGATTAATGTATAACTAGTTTTTAGACTATATTTTATGCAAAAGGCTGCTCAACTGGGCAGCCTTTTCTATTTTTGACAAAAGGTTAAAGGCTGTAGTACCTAACAGGCTGCTATCAATAAATGATCATTGCCAATATATAATTAAGGGATAGTTCTAAATAGCGAAACTTGTAGTGTTTGTGTTGAAGTAATTTAAGATCAACAACTTACAGGCATGCGAAATATTGATCTAAAATTGGAAATAAATAAACTGCTGAGCATTTCCTCCAGCTCCCATTACGTTTGTAATGACTTGGTATAAAAGAGCGTAAATAATAATGTAATAAATAGCCTTTCGAAAAGGGTTCCTCCATTTTACACCTAACTGTTGAATGCCATATTGTTTATTCCTTCCGTGCCATTCAATCAATATGAAAAACAGAATAACAGCAAGTAAGTAATAAGCTCCTTTAACGCCTGTAAATGATGGCGCAGTAAAGAGTGAAGGAGAGAAAATACCAGCAAAATAGCTTATTGAATGAGAAATATTTTCTGCCCTAAAGAATATCCAGGCTAGAACAATAAAGCTGAATGTAATTAGCATATTTATGAATTCCCTTAGTGTTGGGAAAGTTCTTCCATGTGCTACTTCATCTATATATTTACGGTTCTTTTTCGTTAAAATAAGGGGCAAAAATAATATAGCATTCAATGCACCCCAAACAATATAGGTCCAGTTGGCACCGTGCCAAAAACCACTGACTAAAAATATGGCAAAGATGTTTCTGACTTTTTTTGCTGTGCTTACCCTACTTCCACCAAGTGGAATATACAGGTAATCGCGAAACCAGGTATTCAATGAAATATGCCAACGTCTCCAAAATTCGGCTATATCTCTTGAAAAATAGGGAAATGCAAAGTTCTGCATCAGATTAAAGCCAAATAAACGGGCTGTACCAATGGCAATATCCGAATACCCGGAAAAGTCGCCATAAATCTGAAACGTAAAAAACAAAGCACCAAGCACTAATGTGCTTCCGGAATAATCTGCCGAATTGTTAAAAATAAGATCGGCATATCTGGCACAATTATCTGCAATAACAATCTTTTTGAAGAAGCCCCACAGCATTTGATTAAGTCCGTCCAGTGTATTTTTCTTATTAAATGTTCGCTTACCGTAAAATTGATGGAGTAAGTTTGTTGCTCGTTCAATAGGACCAGCCACTAATTGTGGGAAAAAACTCACAAAAGCCGAAAAAGCTATAAAATCTTTAGTTGGCTCAAGCTTTTTCTTATATACATCAATGGTGTAGCTAAGTGTTTGAAAAGTGTAAAAACTAATACCAACAGGCAATACAATATTTAATGATTGAGCATCAATCTCTTTCCCGAAAAATGTAAATGCAGTTACAAAATTATCAAGGAAGAAATTGTAGTATTTAAAGAATCCAAGGAAACCTAAATTGATGATTATGCTTGTCCATAATAACAACCTGCGTTTTGTGATATTTCCCTGTTTTAGAAGTGCTAGCCCTACTGAATAGTCTACAGCTGTACTAAATATGATGAGTGATAGGAATCTCCAATCCCACCACCCGTAAAACACATAGCTTGTTAGTACAATAAATAGATTCTGAAGCTTCAGGTTTTTATTAACGACAAACCAGTAAATCAAAAAGACTATTGGTAGGAAAATGATAAAATCTATAGAATTAAAAAGCATTCTATTTGGAGTTTAGTTATAAAAGTTAGGAAGGGCTTTTGCCTGTTCCAGAAGTTCTAGACTTTGAGTATTGTCAGGGTCTTCCTTCAGCGCCATTTCCATGTATTTGATAGCTGCATTTTTATAATTAAGTTTCAGAAAAATGCCAGCAAGAGCATTTAAGGGGTCAATCTTGTCCGGTGAAATCTCAAGAGTTGTTTTTAAAGTATTAATCAACTCTAAATTTCCTTTCATCGCTGAATAAGCAACAGAATTAGTCTGGTCGTTTTCAATCAAAAAGGCTAGAAATCCTTTCGCTTTTTCGGTATCATCAATATCCATATTAAGAGAAAATAAATCTCTTGCTTTATCTGTCTCTGGATTTAATTGAAAGGCTTTGTGCAGATGAAATTCGGCTTTCTTAAGATTGTTCAATTTCAAACTCATTTGATAAGATGCAGCATACGAGCTTTCTTCGTATGGAAATTCCAGCATGCTTGCTTCTGCTACTTTTAGGGCATCTGCCCAGTCTTCATTTTGCTGATAGTATTTTGAAAGTTCATCCATTGCCTGAAACCATAGGCTACCATCATATACTATTTGATTGGCTAGTTTTGCTTCAAAAGAATTTTCAGTATCGGGTTCTGGTATATCTGTCCGGTTAAAAGGCCATTCTTTTAAAAATAAATCCATGAGGAATATTCCCTTCAGTGAATCAACAGTAGTTAACGGCATTTCTTCCAGTAATTCAGAAAAAGTCATTTCAATACTATTCGATCCGGGAACGATTTTATTCTTTTTAAGTGTATTATAGAAACTATCAGAAATTAATCCTTGACCAAATAAATATGGATGTACATGATCCATGAGCATTTCATTTCCCAGAATGCCGTGTTCTGAGTGTTCGGCAAATATTTTCTTCGTATCAGCCATATAAACATCGGAATATTTATTGGCAAGATCGCTGATGATCCTGTTCATTTCTTCCGGTGCACGGTACCGGAGCATATCCAATTCTTTAGCTTTCACAAACTGATCTTTTGCATTTCCATAATCCCCATTATTATAATTTTCAGTTGCAAGTTCAAAGTAGTATTCTGCAGATAATTCCGAATTTATTGTGTCACTAATAAATGGGGTTAATGATTTCTCATTACTTATTAAAGTGCTAATTACTGTAGGAATATTTTTATTTGATAGTATCTGACAAATAGCATCCATATTTGATCGGAACTGTTCAATTCCCATTTGATATTTTTCAGACCCAAAGGCAATATCCTTGTCTCCTGCCATTTCTACCATCAGGTTTTCATTGGCACCTGATTCATCCTCGCTCGTATTTGCACTCTGGTTTATGTTATTAATAAGCTGAACGATTCGTAATTCTCTGATATTGGTTAAAAATCGGACTAAACGAATATTATTACCCAGTTTTGAAGTAGAGCCTATACCAAGGGCTCCGTAGTATTCATTATGACCCAAATACACCAAAACAACATCAGGGTTATATGCTGTTATCTGCTTTGTAAAATCAAGAGCAGCATAAGAATTTACAGCAGTAAGCGAGAGGTTTATGATCTCAATTTCTTTGTCGGGGTATTCATTCATCAACCGGTACTTAAGCCATCGGGAAAATGAACCATTTGATGTGTAAGGAAAACCGATACCAGTTGATGCTCCCAGAACAAAAGCACGAAAGGTTTCCGGAGATTTTTCTTTTCTGAATATTTCAGCAAGCCCATGTGTGGCATCTTCACTATTTGTAAAATATTTCTTGGAAACTTCAGGGTTCATTATCAGGAAACTATTGTCCAATTTATATTCCGAAAAGAGATCCATATTTACACCATAACCAAAAATTCGCAGGGCTATTTCCAACACCGCTAATAATACAATTGGTATTAATACAGAAAGCACGCGAGGAAAAATCTTGCCTTGAGAATTACTTGTCTGTGTCTCTGTGTGCTTTATAATTATATTCTTTTTTTTCATTGAATAGGCATTATTCGTAATTGCTATTACCTGTTTTTATAATTCACATTATTTAATAATGGGAATTATTTTGATTCAATATCTTCATGTAGACCACTTTCGTTTGCTCACTATCGGCAGAAGGTAAAATTCTTACTAAGCTCAGCAAAATCTCATTACCTTTTTGCAATAATTTAAGAGGTTAGGCTTATATGAAAATTAAGGATTAGCAATACTGATCGTTTATTCTTGTTTACTAGTCAAAGATAATATTTATACCCACCTGTGCCTACTCGTAGTTGCGTAGAAATTTGACTAGCTATACAAACTAAATACATTCAATAAATCTTCTTTTTTATAGTTGTTTGAAGTTTACAAATTAAACAAAAAAATACCGGAGGTTGTAATCTCCGGTATTTCCTATTTACACAGTATGTGAGATAGTAGTAAACTAACGTTGCGAGTATTCTAGTTAACGCTTGACCTTTAAATTCTGCGAATTAGAAAGCTTTTTTATAGATGGATAATATCTCATCATAAATTTCAAATGGGATGTTTGCTTTGGAAAGGATGGTGGTTACTTTTTCTGCAACACCAAACGTCATCAATTTTTTGTCTATTACGACCAATACTTTTTTAAAGCCTCTACGAGATATTTTCGAGGGGATTACTGTTTTTGCTCTTGGTTCGAAGTAGGATATTTCATCTATAATGTAGTCGGTTTGAAGTAATCAATAATTAAATTTCTATTGGTATCTGTATGAAAAATGTTGTTCCCTCACTTTCTGTACTCACAAAGTCGATAATTCCTTTCAGATAACGCTCACCAATTAGTTTCATACTGTAAGTGCCCACTCCCCGGTCTTTCCCTTTCGTTGAATATGATCTTTGGAAGAGTTGAAGTTGTACCTCTTTCTTTATATATGTATTGTTGAATACTTCAATTTTTATATTCTGATCCGTTTTCAGAGCTGTAATTCGAATCCCTTCCCCCGGACTGATAGCTTCTAAGGCATTTTTCGCCATGTTTATGAGAACTCGTGTCAGAAGTATTTCATCGGTTTTTATGCAAAAATTATCGGTTAGATCATTCACTTCAATCTTCTTGTCGATGGCTACACTGTTAAAACGAATCTGATCTGCAATTTTCTTTAGAAATGCGTCTAGATAAACGGGTTCTGAGGTTACAGCTAGTTCACCACGTTCTGCCTTCGTCATTTGTTGCTGATCCTTAATTTCATCGATTATTTGGTTGCTTAAAGAGGATGCGATTTGCATATATTCTTCTTTCTCCGGTTCTGTAAGGTGGGGGAACAGCTGTAATACACCACTTAGACTTCCAGCGATGTTAATGATGTCATGAAAAAATATTTTTTCGAGTAATTCTTTTCTTTTTTTCTCTGTTATATCTGTCATCGACAGGATAATGTAGTTTTCCTTGTGGAAGAAGGGAGTAGCCATTATCTCTAAATCAAGCTGTGAAGTATGAAGTCCGTCGTTTTTAATAATGCGACATTCATTCGCTGTCTTCTCACCATCTGCCCAGCATTTGGTTATAGCTTGATTAGACCCACAAAATTTACATTTTTCGGTAGTCCCACACCCTCCGGTGTCATTGGTCGCATTTACACAATTGAATACTTCACCTGGTCGGAGACCCAATATGTCGGTTTCAATATTTAATCCAAATTTTGTTATAATCACATCATTCGAGAAAACCACTTGATTATTGTCGTTAATAATGCAAATGATGGATGAAAGTGAGGACAATAAGTCTTTGATGTAATTGATGTTCTCAATTGCTGCTTTGCTCTCAAGTATTTTATCAAGAGGTTCTCTTGCAAAAGGGTCTGTTTGTATGCTCATACTTGTTGTATATGATTGTAAATATAAATAGCGCCAATTGAAATTCAAACATGTGGACTATATATCCGGAATATATTCCTTGAGAATGTTTGTAAGTTCAGCTACACCATAAATTCCTTCTCCTCTCCACTTTATTTTCCCCTCAATAAACAAAATTAGTGTGGGGACTTTACTAATTTGATGAGTCTTTGCAATATACATATTGTCATCAACATTAACTTGCAATATCCGGATGTTGTGCTTTAATGTTTCTTTTATCTCTTTTATGATAGGTTGTATTTGCTTGCAAGGTTGACACCAGTCTGCATGAAAATTTACCAATACAGGCTTCTTGTTGTTGATAATATGTAGAAACCGATTATTCGTCCTCATGATAAATGTTTTGTTTTTCCATTGCTCATCTCAATAAAATTGAGCTGGCAGTTATTTCAACAGCACCAACCTAGTACTTGTTTTTTTAAAGTAGATAGATAATAATGATGGTGTATAGACGATGATCGGAATATGGAAGGCTGGCAAGAAATGAAAAAAAGCCATCAAATAAATGATGGCTTTAGTTTTGAGCGGGAGACGAGATTCAAACTCGCGACCCTTAGCTTGGAAGGCTAATGCTCTATCAGCTGAGCTACTCCCGCAATTATGACAAATCTTAATTCTCTTTTCGAAATTGAAAATCTGAAATTGAGTTTCGTGATCTGACACATGGTGGGGAGAGCAGGATTCGAACCTACGAAGGCGTACGCCAGCAGAGTTACAGTCTGCCCCAGTTGGCCACTTTGGTATCTCCCCAACTAATAATAGAACTTCTTTTTATTGAATTCCACGCTTAAAACGTGCCAAGTGTGGAATTCAATTTTTTGTTTCGAGCCGAATCTCAGATTCGAACTGAGGACCCCGAGATTACAAATCACGTGCTCTGACCAACTGAGCTAATTCGGCAAAAAAATCACAAAAAGTGGGTAAGCTACCTGTATCGCACTGCTACAACCACCTACCCTTGCTGCCTTCCGACCCTGGGGGGATTCAGCGGGAGCTAGTCGTACAGGACTTACCCGCCGACAAAAGTAGAAAAAATTGTTTTCCCTACAAATGAAATATGAGCCTTCTCTGAACTTTTCTTCGTTCTGAATTACTAATCAATTAATCTTCAGTAAAATATTTGAAATATTTTTTTCATTTTTTTTTGAAAGGGCAGATATTCTATCCTCAATAGCCATGTAATAGTTGATTCGTTAGTGCGATTTAAAGTACCAGTACTTTCAATAATAATTTTTCTGCGAATAAAAAATCAGATATATTTGCTCTAAACTCCCACGAAAAAAATTACCATGGAACAAAAATCTACTTACTGGAAGAGTGCAATGACTTATGGTTTCTATCTTGGCATTGTATTAGTTCTATATAGTGCAATTTTATATGCTATTGGTCAGAATTTGAACAATAGCCTTAGCTTGGTATCCTATGTGATAATGGCTGGAGGAATATTCTATTCCCAGAAAATATACAGAGACATGGAACTTGGAGGATACATTAGTTATAGCCGGGCTTTAGGACTTGGTGTTGCAGTAATGGTATTTGCAAGTGTTCTGTTGTCTTTATATTCAATTATCCTGATGCGCTACATTGATCCCTCTATTCTGGATCAAATTCGAATTTTGCAGGAAGAAGCTATGTTGGAAAGGGGTGTTTCGGAAGATCAAATTGAAATGATGAGTGAAATGCTAGATATAACACTAAAACCAGTTGTTCTTGCAATATCTGGATTGTTTGCATATGCTCTTGTTGGGTTATTTATATCTTTGGTGACCTCTATTTTTGTGAAAAGAGAAGATGATGAAAATGTATTTGATGAAGTAATGGACGAGGTGAAACCTGAAGAATAAGAACTTATGAATATTTCGGTAGTTGTACCCTTATTAAATGAGGAAGAATCATTGCCCGAACTGGTCTCTTGGATCAAAAAAGTAATGGATCAAAATCAGTTTCTGTATGAAATCCTACTGATTGATGATGGAAGTAGTGATAAATCCTGGCAAATTATTGAAGATCTTCATTTCAAGAACCCGCTGGTGAAGGGAATCAAGTTTAGAAGAAATTATGGAAAATCGGCAGCTCTTCAAATTGGATTCTCGACTGTACAAGGTGATGTTGTAATTACAATGGATGCTGATTTACAGGATAATCCGGAAGAAATACCTGAATTGTACCGCATGATTATTGAGGAAAAGTACGATTTGGTATCCGGATGGAAGAAAAAGAGATACGATCCATTATTCTCAAAAAATATTCCGAGTAAGTTTTATAATTGGATTGCACGAAGAAGTTCTGGTATAAAGATTCATGACTTTAACTGTGGTTTAAAAGCATATAGCAGGCAGGTAGTTAAAAGTATTGAGGTATATGGTGAAATGCATCGATATATTCCAATTATTGCTAAATGGGCTGGATTTAATAAAATAGGGGAGAAGGTCGTTCAGCATCAGGAACGAAAATATGGTGTCACGAAGTTTGGCTTTGAGCGATTTATCCGTGGTCCACTCGATTTACTTTCAGTTATTTTTATTGCGAGATTTAGCAAGCGGCCCATGCATTTTTTTGGTATCATGGGAACCTTCGTGTTTCTTATTGGGTTTTTTGCAGCGGCTTGGGTTGGAATAAGCAAATTAATAGCAGTATCTAAACATATTGTAGCTCCGCGCGTCACCGAAAGTCCGTATTTTTTTCTGGCACTTGCTGCTATGATCATTGGCACTCAATTATTTCTTGCCGGCTTTATAGGAGAATTGGTATCCAGAAATTCAGCAGATAGAAATAAGTATTTGATTGATAAAAAGATTGTTTGAGAATTTTAGTTTTTAAAAACATTGTTAATAAGACTATTTTGTCTTACCTCCATTAATTTTGTCAATAGACTGACGGGGTTTTTCTTCCAGTTTCTTAAATTGAGATGGACTCATTCCTGTGATTTTTTTGAATTGAGCACTAAGATGTTGTGAGTTGCTATATCCTAATTTTTGAGATATTTCACTTAATGTGAGTTCATTGTAGATTAGATATTCCTTCGTTTTCTCTATTTTTTGAAGGATAATAAATTTCTCTATTGTTGTCTTCTCTACAGATGAAAAAAGATTGCTTAAGTATGAGTAATCTTTGCCAATCTCTTTTGAAATATAATCTGAAAAGTTTTTATTGCCAGGGATTTTTTTCTCGTATTGAACGACATTGATAATTTCAGTCTTAATCATTTCAACGATCTTATCTTTTTGAGCTGTAATGATTTCGAAACCATTATTTTCGATCCCAAACTTAAATTGATTTAGTTGATCTTCCGAGAAATTTTTATCTATGATTAATTCTCCTAATTTAATAGAAATGATGGTTAGGTTAGCTTTGGTTGCTTCGCTTTTAACAGATTGGATACATCTGGGACAAACCATGTTTTTTATGTATAAATGATGTTTTTTTGTGGCTTCCATCCTGTTATTCGAATTATTTGTGCTTCTTATTTGGTGAAAAATGAAATTCAAACATTCCATTTTTAAAATTCAATCTTTCACTTCTTAAATCATCATGCTTGCTTATGCGGCTAATGTATTGGTTATAAAGATAGTTTAAAGTTTCGGTAATTATCAAAATTCTTTAATGTTAGTTTTTTGGGGCGGTTTGTACTACTCTATAGTTATAGAATATTCTTTATTATTTAGGCTTGATGGTTCAATGTTTCATTTGTATAGCAATCAAAATCGATATACAAATGCCTGTATTTATTCTATTTTTATGAGAGCGAGAATCTATTGTTTATTGAGGTCAAATTTTGCCTTTTTCTTTTTACGATAAGTTTGATCAATGAATATTAGAATTATGATTCCAAATAAGGCTAGTATGAAATATAAATCTTTGCTTGTGAATAGTGGCTCTGAATTACCTACAGCAACATACCCAAGCCAGTAATGCGGATGTGCTTTTAACGGATCTGCACTTTTTATGTGAGATAGTTTTGCAAGACGTAAAGCTTCGTCCTTGCTTTTTCCTTGGGATAACATTCGGTAAAAATCTTTCATTATTAGGGCTCCCGACTCATCTTCAACTTCCCATAATGTCATAATAATTGAGGGGCAACCTGCATATAAAAAGCCGCGTGCCAAACTCATTACTCCTTCGCCTTTTTGAAGTTTGCCGGATCCTGTATTACAGGCACTTAGTACCGCCATTCTTGCTTGCAATTGCATGTTGTAAATTTCACTAGTATTTAGCCATCCATCATCATCGCTATCTTTAGTCGGTTTTGCAAAAGCCAAACGGGAATACATTGGTAGAGTATCATTAAGTATTGTATGCATGGCCAAATGAAGGATGTCATAATCTGAAGCCAACTCTTTAAAGTCCTTTTCTTGAGCAAATTCATCTTTAAAAATATCGCTAGTAACGAACTTGCTGATGTATTCAACTTCTTTTTCCACGGCAGGTAAAGGAGAAAGACCAGACCGAAACGTGGATATATCTGTTTCATCTCTATCGTCATTGATGTAATTTGGAGCAAAAGCGAGTAACTCTTTTGATGCTTTTTTATCTTTTTCGAAATAGTTATAAAGAAGAGTAGTGGAGTAGGTATAGCTTACAGCAAAATCTTGAACTAAATAAGGTAGATTTCTGAAGTTCATTTTTGAAGTATCGGGCATCGCAGTAAGCAGAGCATCAAAAGGAATATATGAAAGTTTATCATCAGGTATGATGACAAGATCTTTCCCTGCTAACTTGTCGATAGAATTTTCTAACAATTCGGCATACAAATTATATGCAGATATCGAGTAACCTTTATAATCATCGAGTCCTGTATGCAAATACGCAGGATCGGTCAGGAACTGATAAACATTTTCGATGTCTTCGACAAAAGTATTGTCTATGTTGTTTGCCGAGAATTCAAATTCATCCGCAGTAATAACAAATCGGAACAACTTACCTGAATTATTTCTTTCGTCAGGTTCCTGAATCAGGTATTCGACAATGGCGTCCTGTTTTTTCAGTTTCTCTTGAACAGATTTAATGTCAATAATTTCATTTTTATATTTAAATGAATAATAGTTAGGATAGTACGTTTCTAGATGAGTAATTAACTGGCTGTATTGTGCTGAATACTGAAATACCTTTGAATTGTACAATTCAATTCTTTCTGGATCAGGTTCATCTTGTTGATTCTCATCGAATAACATTTCTTTGTAGTTCGATATATTTAGTTTAAGTACATCTTCTTTGTTCATCAAACTATCTGGAATTCCACCAAACTGCTGTGCTTTTGAATCTTTTACTGCAGCTAAAAAACTGGCAGATTTGCTCTCTTCTGTAAATTCATACCCTTTGAAGGCATATGTTACGTCAGATGTAAGATCAAAAAGTTTGTAACAAATATTAACGGCATCAAAAAATGTTGATTCTTGATTCTCAGATAAAAATATACGGCTGTCTTCAGAAATAAAACCTGTGCGGATTTGATGAATCAATTCCGTGGAAATTGAAATTGCATCAAGGGCAGCTTGGTAATTCTGAAGAGACTCTTCTTTGTTTGAAAAAGCCAAATTTAAATCACCCAAGGTTTCAAAACACAACGCTTTTTTCTTTAGTATCTCTAACGTCTGGATTTCAGATATTGCTTCGTTTGCTTGTGGGTTCGAAAATTGATCTATATCTGAGAATGATTCACTATTTGCAATAATTGCTTGTTGATAATAATTCAAGGCTTTCTGGAGGTCTTCTTTTTTCTTCTGGTTGAAGCTGGCGAGGGCACTGACTTCCGATTGCCTTGAGAAGTAATAGTCAGCATAATGCAACATTACCTCGCTATAATACGTGCTTTTTTTTGTGTAATACTTCTCAATTATTTTATCTGCAAGCTGGTTGAACTCTAGAGCATCGTCATATCTATTCGTTGAAAGCAGAAATGAGATATAATTTAAATACTCTAGCCCCAAATCATAGCTATCCTTCCCATAGTATTCTGTAATTAATTCAAAGGTTTTCTTATAGTATAAATCTGCTGATTTATTGTCTCCTGTCTCTGTGAATATTCGAGCCAACAAACTGGTGTAGTATGATTTAACATTGATTGGTACTTTCTCGATATTTTGAACGCAATATTTGATTGCACTATCATAGCGTTTCAATAAATAAAATGATTCAGCAAGATTGTATTCTGCTGTTTCAATTGAATTTTTTAAAGTCAAAGGATCATAGGATAATACTCTGATGGCATTTTCTATATATTCGTTGTATTTTAAGTAATCTCCTTTTAATTTATAGATGATGCCTAAATTGATGTATACTGAACCTAGTCTGGGGTGATTTTCTGAATACTCATTAATATATATACTTTCAGCTTGAGAGTAGTTTTTAATAGCCGCATTGTATTCTCCCAAGTTTTTATTCGATACGCCAATGTTGTTTAAGATGCTTGCCATACGAATAGAATTACTTCCATAGTTTTTTTTTCTGAGTTCTAGTGCCTTCGTGAGATATAGTTTAGCCAATTCAAAGTCTCCAATTCTTCCTGCATCAAACCCTTTTTGACTGTACTCAATCATTAATAAGCTGTCGCTTTCTAGCTTCGCTGAAATGGCTAGCTCTGCATGCATGCATTGATAAAATAAAAAAATAAGAATAAAAATGTATTTGTATAATGGTTTGTTGTTGAGTGTCATATGTCGTGTTTGTGAGGCGATTTTTATTGCTGTGAAATTTTAATGGGGTTACCTTTTTCCACTTTTCAGGATAAAAACCCGAACAAAGGATAATTAAGGAATTTAAAAGTATTTAACCATTAAAAACTAAAAGTAATGAAAACTTTATTTGCTAACAACGAAACTAACATTTTTGATTCATTTGAAATTTTAACAAAAGAAGAATTAAGTTCCGTAAAAGGAAGCGGTCCTATTGGGCGTGATCTTGATGAATGGATTACAGAAGACTAATTTGTAGCGTCATTTGTAATCTCTTTTTATTAGATTAAGGTGCTTGAATATAATACAATAGTTTGATTTAACATCAACGTTGTTTTTGCAGAATAACTTCTCAAATTTGAATTACGTAATATTAATTTATATTAATTACCTTGTGGGTATAACGAACAGCATCGCGAGAGGTTATGTTTTAAGAGAAAGGGCATTGATATTTGCTTCCTTGCCTTAAGAGCACATAATTGAGAATTTTATACAGTAGTATATATTACTGAAAGTGTGAAAAAATCATTGATTTTTTCGTGAAAATTAAGTTTTTGTGTGTTGTGTGGAATTGATAAAAAAATGAATGATGATACGTAAGTCAGAGTATATAGGATACATTGATAAATTTCTTAGTCATGAGTTGAATGACGATGAGTTGAAGGAATTCAATGCTGAATTAATTGCAAATCCGGATATAGGAGAAGACATAAGACTTCTTCAGGATATTGAGCAAGCTGTTCACGAGAAAGATATTATAAGTTTAAGAGAGAAGCTACACAATATTGTAGCTAATAAAGAGCAAGAAGAAATAAATGAACTTATGCTTGAGGAAGTATTCCAAGACTTTAGCTTTGAATTGTCCGAAGATCTTTCATCTTTCAATGAATTAAATCAACCTGTTACGAAAAATGATTTGTTGGGTTTCGAACAAAGCTTACCTGTTTTACATTTAGCCCAGCATAAAATTGCTGAAAAAGAAAATACTCACCAATTCTACAAAGAACAGCAACGTAAAACAGCCTCATTAGATGATGAATTAGATTTTACATCACAGGAAAATGCCATTTTTGAAGGAGTGCAAAATGCATTGGCTGAAAAAGATATTCTTGATTTAAGGTGCAATTTACAACAAATTGCGACTAACCTTCCTTCTCACGAGAGAACTACACAAGAGATAGAGCAGTATATTGATCATGAAATGGAGGATTCAGTTCTTTCCGAGTTTGAAAGAGAACTAGAAATGAATTTTGGATTAGCTCAGGATCTAGATTTACATATAGATATAAATAACGCATGTGCTGAGACAGATATCATCGATCTTAGAAAGAATCTTGAGGGTATTCAGCAAATCGAAGTTTCTACATCTCGAAAAGTTGAAGAGATAGATCAATATTTGAATCATGAGTTGAATGAGGATGCGTTGAATTCTTTTGAGAATGAATTAACGAATAACCCAGATTTAGCTGCAGAATTGAATTTGCACATGGAGGTTGATGCCGCAATTATTGAAAAAGATATATCTAGTTTGCGCGACAAGTTGGGAGATGTTCGTAAAGGTATTTTTATTGAGAAACGGAAAGAAAGATCATTTGCGATTAAGTTTGTAAAATCAAGGTTTGCCGTTAGTGCAGTTGCTGCATCTTTGATACTATTCATCAGTGTTGCAGGACTTCTTAATAGAAACAGTGTAGTCAATGATGGCGAGCTTTATAGTGAATATTTTGAGACATATGCTGCTACTGGTATATTTAGATCTGGAAGCGTAACTCTAGATGATAAAGTGAATTTGGCTTTAAATGAATTCAATTCGAAGAATTATGATGAAGCACTCATATTGTTTGATGAGATTCTTTCAGTAGACAAGGCTAATGCCGTTGGTAATTTCTATGCGGGTATGGCATACCAAGAGAAAGATCAGTTCGATAAGGCGATACTTTCTTATCAACAGGTTGTACTATTAAAAAATAATCTTTTTGTAGAGCAGGCCGAGTGGTATACAGCCTTATGCTATATTCAAACAGACAACAGGAAGAAAGCACACGAAAAATTTAAAAAGATAGTTGATAGCAATAGTTACTACAGCGAGAAAGCTGCAGCAATACTTAGAAAGTTAGAATTTTTAGAATAAAATATAGTTAGCAGAAAAGTTGTAACGTAAATACTGGAGAATTCCTTAATTCCATGTTCCTTTGTTCAGTTTTCCTTATTTGTTACACTCATTATTAATTGGTATTCAAAATATAATTCTTAATTATCCTAATGTTCAAGAGGAATTTTGAATACCAAGAAAATGCAAATAAAGTTTTTTAAGATAATGGTTAAAAAAAGCCAAAGCTCATTATGTGGGCTTTGGCTATTGTTGTAGTAAAGTTCTTTATTGTCTTTTTGAACCTCTGTATAGTTCGTATTTTCGAAAACTGCATTGTAGTGCCCCATTAAAAAGAGGTGTTTTCCTAGCTGGCTTTAGTCCTATTGATTTAAAACATTCATTTGTGCTAATGATCCATGCCACAGAGCCGGGATGATGATGTTTTAGCCTTTCTCCAATCATTGCATAAAAGTCAGCATCTCCAGATTCAATTCGCTCCCCATAAGGTGGATTAAATAGCAAAAATGAGGAATCTTCTTTCTTTTCTGACGTCTTAAAATCAAGAATTTCTAAATTTACAATATCATTAACCATTGCCTTGTCAGTGTTATTAAATGCCATATCAATATTTTCTCTAGAGATATCTGAGCCATAAATTTTGAAGTTTACTTTTCGATGATCATTCTGATTTTTAATTTTTTCAAATAGATCTGGATTATAATTTTTCCAATTTTGGAAAGCATATTTCCTCCCTAATTCTCCTGGTCGAATATTTTTTGCAATCATGGCAGCCTCAATAACAATGGTTCCTGAACCGCACATTGGGTCGTAGAGTGGTTCATTTTCATTCCATCCTGCAATTTTTATCATTCCAGCTGCAAGAACTTCACTAATGGGAGCCTCATGGTTATTAATGCGGTATCCACGTTTGTGTAATGAATCCCCACTACTGTCAAGAGATACTGTGCAAGTATTCTCGGTGATGTGTAGATTTATAAGAACTTGGGGTTGCCTAGGGTTAATGGAAGGTCGTTTGTCAAATTCTTTGCGAAACCGATCTACAATGGCATCTTTCAGTTTTAGTGATGCGAACATCGAATTTTTGAACAAATCACTAAAAGTTGTGCTTTGTACAGCGAATGTTGCATCAACATCAAAGTAATCTTCCCATTTAATTTTTGAAGCTTGATGATATAAGTCGTCAGCTTTGAAGATTTTAAAAGTTCGTATTGGCACCAATACCTTTAAGGCTGTTCTTAAAGAAAAGTTTGCCCTATATATCATTTCGGTATCTCCAGAAAAGTATACTGCCCTTCTTGCAGCCTGAACTTCTTCTGCATTTAAAGCAATAAGTTCCTGTGCCAAAACCTCTTCAAGACCAGCATAGGTTGTAGCTACTAATTGATTATTTCCAATCATAATTAAAGAATTATTTATATGCCAGCGCCATTGTTAAAAGCACTTTCTCTGGCTTTGAATTGTACAATTTTAGAATTTGGGGGTAAATTATTAGTCACCCAGACGTTTCCTCCAATGACAGAGTTTTTACCGATAGTGATTCGCCCTAAGATAGTAGCTTGGGCATAAATAATGACATTGTCCTCAACGATTGGGTGGCGAGGCACACCTTTAATCGGATTGCCTTCCTCATCCAGAGGGAAACTTTTTGCTCCAAGAGTTACTCCTTGGTATAGCTTAACATTATTGCCAATTATAGAAGTAGAACCTATTACAACACCGGTTCCATGGTCAATCGTGAATGATTCTCCTATTTGGGCTTGTGGATGAATGTCAATTCCTGTTTCTGAATGAGCCATCTCTCCAATAATCCGAGGAATTAGAGGAACTTCCAATTTTAATAAGCAATGAGCGATTCTATGATTTGATATTGCACGTATTGCCGGATAGCAAAATATAACTTCACTTCGACTTTTTGCTGCTGGATCACCTAAAAAGGCAGTTTCAACATCAGCTACTAGAAGGCGGCGAATTTCCGGCAAGAAGGAAATGAATTCTACTGCCAGCTTTTGTGCATGCTGATTGCGTTCACGTATGTCAACCTGTTCCGGATTATCGCAAGTGAAGCATAGACCAGCTAATATTTGTTCAGAAAGCAATTCAAATAACTCATCAACATAAACACCCATATAATGATGTATTGTGTCTGGACGAAGACTCGTGTTTCCAAAATAGCCAGGGAAAAGGATCTCACGAACCATGTTGACAAACTTTGCCAATTTTTCGGTTGATGGGATTGGTTCTCCTAAACGGTGTTCGTGGCAAACCATATCATATGTCTTCGGGTCTGCTAGCTGATTGACTGTTTTGTTTATTTTGCTAATTATGTAGTTTTCAGATTGCATCTTTTTCATCATTAAATAAAGTTGTACTTAAATATCTTTCACCAGTATCACATACAATGACAACCAAGTGCTTGCCTTTGTTTTCTTCTCGCTTGGCTATTTGAAGGGCGGCATATATATTAGCACCTGATGAGATACCACAAAATATACCTTCCTCTTTGGCTAAAATGCGAGCTTGTTTAAATGCAGTTTCATCATCGACCTGAAAAATTTCGTCATAAATTTTGGTATTCAGCACTTTGGGGATGAATCCTGCTCCAATTCCTTGTATTTTATGAGATCCTGCTGGATTCCCAGATAATACCGCTGAATTTTTTGGTTCTACAACTACACTATGTAGAGAAGGCTTGTTTAATTTCAATTCTTCAGATACCCCGGTAATTGTACCCCCAGTTCCTGCTCCTGCAACGAAAATGTCAATTTTGCCATCTGTGTCATTCCAAATCTCCTTGGCTGTTGTCTTGCGATGCATTTCCACATTTGCCATGTTCTCAAATTGCATGGGAATAAAAGAGTTATCAATTTCTTGCGACAGCTCTTCTGATTTTGTAATAGCCTCTTTCATTCCGCCTTTTGCTGATGTGAGAATTAGTTCTGCGCCATATGCTTTCAAAATGAGTCGTCTTTCAATTGAAACGCTTTCGGGCATAATAATCTTTAATTTATAACCTTTAACTGCACATATTAATGCTAATCCGATGCCCGTATTACCACTTGTTGGCTCAATAATGATCGTTTCTTGATTGATTTTTCCATCTGCTTCTGCTGCATTAATCATAGCTAGTGCTAAACGGTCTTTTACAGAACCACCTGGGTTTTGGTATTCCAATTTGGCATAAACACTTGCGTTACAACCCTTGGTTACTTTATTTAATTTAACCAAAGGCGTATTGCCAATAAGCATTGTAATATCAGAGGCTATTTTCATTATAGAAAAACTTGTTAATTTGATCTAAAGCAAAAGTCCTCTTTTTCTATCTGAAATACAAATAAGGGGAGGTTCAAAATATCATAAATTTGATTTGACAGCATTGATTGCATTTTGGACACGCTCATCTCCAATGCCTTCAATTTCAACAAATGAACACCCTCGTGAAATCAATTCATTTTTATAAATAAGGTAGAGGTGATCTCTTTCTTTGCCCCCGTTTTCACGTAACGGATCCGGTTCCCAAGGGATGTCTGGTCTGCAAAGTAAATATAGATCGATTGGACATTCTTTAATTGCTTGTTCAAGCCATTCGGGTACTTTTTTAAAGGTCCATTCAAACCAAACTTTTGTGATGATCAACCAGGTGTCGAAAAGAATTAAATTGCTTTGTTTGGTTTTTCCCATTTCGTATTGCTCAACCTGAATTTTTGCAATATAATCAACATCTTCATAGCTATATTTACACCCTTTGTTTTCTAAATATTCTCGAGAGAATTCTAGATAATAGTCTGCTTGAAAATACGTTGAAAGTTCCTTGGTTAGGGTGCTTTTTGCAGTTGACTCGGGGCCTGTTATCGCAATAAATTTCTTCATTTGAGCTTTCTTTCTTTCTTTCTTTCTTTCTTTCTTTCTTTAAGCGATGCTAGGTTAATTTGAGATAGTTCCTTCGGGGCTTTCCTTTAAATCTTTTCGCCAACGGATATAGCCAATAATAGCCATGATCGTATAAACAATAAACAAAATAACGGTAGGCCATAAGTTTTTAAAGGCGTATAGTATCGCTGATAGAAAATCAACAAATACCCAGATAATCCAATGTTCAAGATATTTTCGGGCAAGCATCCATGTTGCTACTAAGCTGAGCGCTGTCGTTAGTGAGTCACCTAAAGGTATTGGAGAATCTGTATAGTTTTTTAGTACGAAAGCAATGATGATAAAAAGAAAGATTGTAACAATAGCAAGTGGGATCCAGAATTTTGCAGGGGTGGGGGATACTAATAGTTGTTCCTTTTTACCTAAATTACTTTTCCCTTTTGACCAATGATACCAACCATAAATGCTTACAATAACATAATAGCCCTGTAAGGCCATATCTGCATAAAACTTAGAAACTAAAAAAACATATACGTAAAGTGCTGATGTGATGAGACCAACTGGCCAAGTGAATATATTTTGTCTGATCGAGAGAAAAATATATACCAATCCTAATACTGCACCCAATATTTCAATATAGTTGGCGGTAAGCCAACTAAAAATGATGTTAAGCATGTTGTTATTTTTCTACTAGGAGTTTTTCGTATTCAGATGAGTTTTTTAGCACACTAAGTGCTTCTTGAATGATTTCTTCATCTTGATTCATAATTTGGTAATACTGGCTCATACTGTATAAATCGCGTGCCAAAAGAGCTTTGAACTGCCGCTTTATGAAAGGTAGGGAGAATTCAATACTTTCCATATTCATTTCAATTTCATCTTTTTCCGCTTTTGTTTTTAGCATCTCAATAACCTCTTCTTCAATTTCAAACTTGTTGTTGAATGATTCAAAATCAATATATTTTCTGGTGAGCTTTTCTCTATTCGAGTCTAAGTAGTTTAAAGCTTCAGTGTAAAGTATATTTTTACGGACAAGTTGATTATAGAACATGTAATTTGCCGAAGTATCCATTGGGACAAAAATGTCAGGCATTACGCCTCCGCCACCATAAACAATTCGTTTATTCTTTAGTGTCTCGTAAATTTGATTTTCATCAAACTCGATGCTGTCTTTTTCAAATAGTTCTCCGCTCTCAAGTCGTGTGATATAATCATTTCGGTATTCTTCAACCCCATTTTCATAAGGTTTTTGAATACATCGTCCACTTGGGGTATAATAATGGGCGGTTGTTAATCTTACCATTGATCCATCATTTAGCATAAATGGTTGTTGCACTAGACCTTTACCAAACGACCGACGTCCAATTATAATTCCTCTGTCCCAGTCTTGAATCGCTCCAGAAACAATTTCACTTGCAGAAGCTGAGTTTTCATTAATTAAAACAATCAATTTACCTTCTTCAAATACTCCTAAAGGAGATGCTATATATTCCTTTCGTTGATCATGGTTTCCTTCAGTATAAACAACTAATTGATTTGTTTTCAAAAATTGATCAGCTAATTCAATCGCAGTGTTCAGGTATCCACCCCCATTTCCCCGAAGGTCAAGAACAAGATTATTTAGTGTGTAGTTTGTTTTGAGATCAGTAATGGCAGTTAAAAATTCTTCAGTTGTTGTTGCAGAAAAACGGTTCAGTTTTATATAGCCTGTTTCATCATTAAGCATGTAGGAAGCATCTAAACTGTTTATTGGAATTTTATCACGAACTATTGTAAAGTCAAGTAAGTTTTTATTCTTGTTTCTTAAGATCCGAACTTCCACCTTTGTGCCTTTATTCCCACGGAGCATATCTGTAACGTCACTATTTTTCATTCCAATCCCTGCAACTGGCTTTTCATCTATGTATATAATTCGATCTCCTGGCATCAGCCCAACTTTCTCCGATGGGCCTCCGGGGATAGTCGTTACTACCAGCAATGTGTCTTTGAAGATGTTAAAAGAGATTCCTACGCCTTCAAAACTTCCTTGTAGTGGTTCATTCATTTTTTCTACTTCATCTTTTGAAATATAAACTGAATGAGGATCGAGTTTTGTCAACATCTCATTAATAGCATCTTCAGTTAGCTGTTCAATGTTTGTTGTGTCTACATAGAAACTTTCGATTAGACGTAATAAACGTCCAAATTTCATCATATTTGTTTGAACCTCCTGTGCTTGGATAACAGGTGCTATAGTAAACAACCCGAAAAATAATATGAATCCAATCCCTAATATTTTAAATCTACTGCTCATCTAATCGTGTAGTTAATTAATAAAGAGTTAAAGATATTATAATTTCAACCTTTAGGCAAAATAATGCTAGCTATTAACTGTTTACGAAAAAGGGAAGCAATTGCTTCCCTTTTTCGTAAATTTTATTCCCACTCTATTGTCGCAGGTGGTTTTGAGCTGATATCATAAACTACCCGGTTTATGCCGCGAACTTTATTTATGATCTCATTTGACATTTTTGCCAGAAACTCGTATGGGAGGTGTACCCAATCTGCTGTCATTCCGTCGGTTGACATTACTGCACGTAACGCAACTACATTTTCATATGTTCGTTCATCACCCATTACCCCAACGGATTGAACAGGTAATAACATGACGCCGGCTTGCCAAACATCATCATAAAGGTTCCACTCTTTTAATCCATTTATGAAAATTGAGTCTGCCTCTTGAAGTATACGAACCTTTTCAGGTGTTACATCACTTAAAATGCGAATTCCTAGACCCGGTCCCGGGAAAGGGTGACGTCCAAGTAGTTCAGGTCTAATGTTAAGAGCTTTGCCTACTCTGCGAACTTCGTCTTTAAACAATAAGTTTAGAGGTTCTACTACTTTTAAGTGCATCTTTTCTGGAAGACCACCAACATTATGATGAGATTTAATTGTTGCGGAAGGACCGTTTACCGAAATCGATTCAATAACGTCAGGATAAATTGTTCCTTGTGCAAGCCACTTAACATTTTTAATTTTGTGAGCCTCAACATCGAAAACTTCAATGAAGTCTCGACCAATTATTTTTCGTTTTTGCTCTGGTTCAGTTATCCCTTTAAGATCATTCCAGAACTTCTCTTTGGCATTTACTCCTATTACATTAAGTCCCATGTCTTTGTATGAATCCAAAACTCCCTCGAATTCATCTTTACGAAGAAGTCCATTATCAACAAAGATGCAAGTGAGGTTTTCGCCGATAGCTTTATTCAGAAGAACTCCTGCTACGGTCGAATCAACGCCTCCAGACAATCCAAGTACTACTTTATCGTTGCCTAACTTTTCTTTTAATTGTTTGACTGTGGTTTCGACGAATGAGGCTGGAGTCCAATCTTGTTTGCTACCACATATGTCAACAGCAAAATTTCTAAGTAATTCGATTCCTTCAGTTGTGTGGTAAACCTCAGGATGAAACTGTATAGCATACGTCGCTTCACCTTTAATTTTATAGGCTGCGTTTTTTACATCAGAAGTTGATGCTATAACTTTGTAATTTTCAGGTAAGTTTTCAATTGTATCTCCATGGGACATCCATACCTGTGTGTTTGGACTTATATTCTGTAATAATTCATTATTGTGATCAACATATGCCAAGTTTGCACGACCATATTCTCGGGTATTAGAAGGCATCACTTTACCTCCAAACTTATGAGCCAAATATTGGGCTCCATAACAAACGCCAAGTAGGGGTAATTTGCCTTTTATTGCTGACAAATCAGGATTGGGTGCATTTTCATCACGGACAGAAAATGGGCTTCCGCTTAGGATAACACCTTTTACTGTTTCGTCAATCTCCGGATAGTGATTGTAAGGATGAATTTCACAATAAATATTTAGCTCGCGAACACGGCGTCCAATCAACTGAGTGTATTGGGAACCAAAATCAAGAATAAGGATTTTCTCTTGCATGAATCTGTTTTTTTTGATGGCGCAAAGATAGCTAAAATATGCACGTTTGAAATCGTCAACTCAGTAGTGAGTAATCGATGATAAGAAATTAGTAAGAAATGTTTTGGGAGAGATTAAGGAAAGTGATTTTCCATATACCCAAAGTGCTACAAAATTCCAGAATAAGTTCAACTTTTAAAGCCGAGGCTAATTATCTTCTAAAATCTTTTTATACTCTATATCTTGCTTAATACTTTTTACTAAGTATTCTTTGCATTTGTATTTCCTTTTTTTTGCGTACTTTTCACTTTGGTAGCCCATCATTTGGGCAATTTGCCTTAATGAAACCTTGTCAAAAAATAATTGTAATATCTTTTGACAATCCTTTCCTAAATTTTTAAAATGTTTCTGGTATAGCTTGTACTTTTCGTTCATGTCAACAGTTGTTTCAAAACTATTGTCATAAATGTCATCATTGAAATCGTGATTGTCTTGTATTTTTTCGCGTTCAGTTTTTCGTTTTTCGAGTTGTTTGAGCCATAAAAAACGACAGACGGAATAAAGGTAAGTTTCAAATGAACAGTCAAGAACCAGATCATTTGCTTTTAGTTTGCGATATATAATAATAATTGCTTCCTGAAAGACATCATTAGAGTCTTCATCATCACCACTATTCTTTTTTATGAAGAAATTAATCTTGTAAAAAAAGTTTTTATAAACGTGTTGAAGAATTAAATTGTCGTTTCTTAGAATTCCATGAAGGAGTTCCTCATTCGTATATTTTGTCATTTCCAACTCTTTATCTCATATAATTTATAGGAGTTTCTTAAACCGAGATGGTTTTTTTGTTGGAATCTCCCATTCCCAGTGAATGCAATATTAATCAGCCTAAATATGTCCATAAAATGTTAAAAATACAAACTTGCATTTTTATTGTTTTTCTAAGCGCAAAAATAGTCGAATTGCTTGATTTATAGAGGTGTGTTGTCGATTTTTGCCAAAATGTTCATAATGATTTAACTGAAGCGGGTGGCAATTAAAGAAGATTATAAGAAGGAATGTTGCTTTAGTAATCAGTGAATGTTGAGGAATTATATAAAAATAAAAAGGTAGATCCTCTGACCTACCTTTTCTCACTAAACTAACTAACCTAACTAAACCTAAACTTATGAAAAAAAACGTATTACAAATATACGTTCACAATCAGTGAAATAGGGTAAAAATTTGTTAAACTCTGTTAAAAGATGGTTGTGTTAGTTTATGGAAAAAGTTGATAATGGGAGAGGTAGAGCAAAAAAATAGGCTGCTTATCATCGATAAGCAGCCTATTCAATAATGTATAGATAGTCTATGCTAATACTTCTTTTACTTGTTTGTATACATTTGGTGCATTGAATCCAAGTTTTTCGTCTAAAACAGTATATGGAGCAGAGAATCCGAATGAATCAAGGCCAAATACTTTACCGTCTGCACCAACTAATCCTTCTAAATTAACAGGCAATCCGGCAGTTAAACCAAACTTTTTCACTCCTGCAGGAAGAACGTTCGATTGATATTCTGTACACTGTTTCCGGAAAAGACCTTCTGAAGGAACTGATACAATTCTACATTTTACTCCGTCTTTTTCGAGTAACTCGGCACCAGCCACCAATGTGCTTACTTCGGAGCCACTTGCTAATAAGATAATGTCAGGAGTGCCTTCGCAGTCGGTAACGATATATGCACCTTTTTCAGCTTGCAATGCTTCGCTGTAACGGTCAGTCTTTGCAGGCAGATTTTTGATGTTCTGACGAGAAAAGATGAGTCCGGTTGGTGTAGATATATTCTCCAATGCCATTTTCCAAGATACAGTTGCTTCCTCAGCATCTGCAGGGCGTAACACTAACATTGAATTTTCGCCATGGTGGTTTTGAAGTTTTTCCATCAAGCGAATTTGTGCTTCTTGCTCAATTGGTTGATGGGTTGGTCCATCTTCTCCAACACGGAATGCATCGTGAGTCCACACATATTTAACAGGAATTTGCATTAGTGCAGCCATACGAATAGCAGGTTTCATGTAATCAGAGAATACAAAGAAGGTTGCACAAACAGGGATTATACCACCGTGTAGTGCCATTCCGTTCATGATACAAGCCATTGTTAATTCACAAACACCTGCTTGGAAGAATGCGCCACTGAAATCACCTTTTTTGAAGGCTGTAGTTTTATTCAAGAATCCATCAGTTTTATCTGAGTTAGATAAATCGGCAGAAGAAACTACCATGTTCTCAATTCCTTCGGCAAATGCAGCTAATACGGTTGCTGATGCACCACGTGTTGCACTATCTGCTTTTTGAGATATTTTAGTGAAATCAAATGCTGGAACTTCCTTTGAAAAGAATTTTTCAAGTTTAGTTGCTAATTCAGGGTTTGCTTTTGCCCAAGCTGCTTGCTCAGCTTTTTTAACCGTTGCAGCTTTGATTAGCTCTTGTTTTCTTGTACTGAAGAATTCCTGAACTTCATTAAAAATGACGAATGGGTTTTCTGGATTACCTCCTAGGTTTTCAACAGTTTTAGCGAACGAAGCACCTGCTGCACTTAATGGCTGTCCGTGTGTAGAGCATTTACGCTCGTAGCTTTCTCCGGCTTCAGAAACAGCCCCTTTGCCCATTACTGTTTTCCCAATAATCAAGGTAGGTCTTTCTTTTTCTGCATTGGCTTCTTGAATAGCTGAACGAATTGCAGCAACATCATTTCCTTCGATGGTTATAACTTTCCATCCCCAAGCTTCATATTTTTTCGCGGTATCTTCGCTTGTAACATCTTGTGTTTCAGTGGAAAGTTGAATATCATTTGAGTCGTAAAACATAACTAGGTTATTTAAGCCTAAGAATCCTGCTATACGACCAGCTCCTTGTGAAATTTCTTCCTGAATACCGCCATCAGAAATAAAAGCATAAGTTTTGTGAGCCATCCATTCTCCAAAACGATCTACAAGAAAACGTTCTGCAATTGCAGCACCTACTGCCATTACATGTCCTTGCCCAAGTGGACCGGATGTGTTTTCAACTCCGCGCTCAACATCAACTTCCGGGTGACCTGGAGTTACACTTCCCCATTGACGAAAGTTTGCCAAATCTTCCATGCTGTATTTTCCGGTTAAGGCCAGAGTTGAATACAACATTGGAGACATGTGACCAGGATCAAGAAAGAACCTGTCGCGGTTAATCCAAGTCATATCACTTGGGTCATAATTCAGAAATTCTGAATATAATACACTTACAAAATCAGCACCGCCCATTGCACCGCCGGGATGACCTGAATTTGCCTGTTCAACCATTGCCGCAGAGAGAATACGAATATTATCTGCTGCTTTTTCAATTAACTTGTTACTCATGATTTTTTATTTTTTATAAGAAATGAATCTTTCAAAAACATTGTCTGCAAAAATATAATTTTTCAAATAAAAGTAGGTCGTAAAAAAGAATACCGACCAGTTTAGCAAAATGCTTAACGTAGTCGGTATTCTTTTTTATATTTCTCATCACCTTTTAGGCGATTATCCGAACCATAATAACTCCTTCAATAGATAAGAGTTTTTCTTCAAGTTGGTTCGAAGGAATCGGACCGTCAATATCAATAATGTTATAGGCAATATCTGCTTTGTTCTTATTTAACATGTTTGCAATGTTAATACTTTCTGAAGCAAGTAGGCTGGAGATTTGACTTACCATGTTCGGTATGTTTTTGTTTGCAATAATTATTCGTGGACCTCCATTGCGTTCCATTTCTGCTTCAGGGAAGTTTACCGAGTTTACGATATTCCCTTTTTCAAGGTAATCGCGAACCTGATCAACGGCCATGATCGCACAGTTTGTTTCAGATTCTTCGGTTGATGCACCAAGATGAGGAATGGCGATAACGTTCTTCATTTTTAACGCTTCTTCATCTGGGAAATCGGTGACATAGCAATTAACTTTTCCCGATTCAAGAGCCGCTTTCATGTCTGCATTATTGACAAGACCTCCACGAGCGAAATTTAGAATACGAACACCATCTTTCATCATACCCAACTTATCTTTGTTGATATAGCCTTTGGTTTCTGGCGTTTGAGGGATATTTATTGAAACGTAGTCAGCATTTGAAAGTAGCACTTCAATACCTTCAGCCCTTTTTACGTTACGGCTAAGTTTCCATGCATGTTTAACAGAAATGTATGGGTCATACCCTAATACTTCCATGCCTAAAGCTTGGGCTGCATTGGCAATTAGTACTCCAATAGCTCCTAGTCCTATTACAGCAAGTTTTTTTCCACGAATTTCGTTACCCCCAAAGTTCTTTTTGCCAGCTTCAACCAACGCAGGAACTTCATCTCCTTTTCCGATTAATGTTTTAGCCCATTCAATAGATTGAGCAATACCGCGCGATGAAAGTAATAATCCTGCAATTGCAAGTTCTTTCACTGCATGAGCATTTGCACCGGGGGTATTGAAAACAACAATTCCACTATTGGTACATTTATCAATAGGAATATTGTTTACTCCAGCTCCAGCCCTTGCAATAGCGCTTAAGCTCTTAGGGAGTTCCATGTCGTGCATGGCCTGGCTTCTAACAATTATTGCATCTGGATTTTGAAATTCACTAGCGATTTCATACTTGTCTAACTCGAAATTCTTCAACCCAATTGGGTCGATTTTATTTAAGGTTTGAATCTTAAACATATGCTATAATTTTATGTAATGATGGCATTAATAATGAGAGGCTTTTACTAGGGGCAAAGATCACAATTTTATTTAAGAAATGGCACGTGTTTCTAGTTTTTTTTAGTGATAACCAGATGAGATCGTTAGTCCCATATAGGGATAGATAATAAGTGCTGAACTTAACGTTTTTATTTCCCTTTCTTCCAATGTTGCATAGGAGTAACGGAGGGATAAACTCCTTTGCTCACAAACTTGACATCTTCAACTGAATAGAATGCGTTAGGGTTGTATGTGCTGATAATATCAACCACTTGTTTCATGTCTGATCTCTTTATAATAGAGTATATTACAGCAACTTTCTCTTTTGCGCCACAAGCTTCGTGATATGTTATTCCGTAGCCTTGTTCTCTCAGTTTCGAAATTAGATTATCTGCATTTGCCCGTGTAATAATTTGTAGTTTTATGATTCCGACAGCAAGTTTTTCTTCAATAATTAGGCCTATGTAATTTCCTGTGGCAAAACCTGCCCCATAAGCAATATAGGCAACCCAATTGTCTATGTTTTGTATAATTTTACTCATTGTGACCAACCAGATAACTACCTCGAAAAATCCAAGAAGCGGAGCAATCAGTTTTTGACCTTTGGAAACCATGACAATGCGAAGAGTGCCAATGGTTACATCACTTATTCGAGCAAAGAATATGAGTAGAGGTAGTATTAAATATGAAAACAAATCGGATTGATATAAATCAGCCATTTCTTCAATATTTTTACGAAAGATAAAAAATAATCACCGAATTAAAATTCGTTTGAAAAGTGAAATTTTATGTCTTTAAACTCATCTTGTGCCATTTGTAGTATAAAGGATGAGTCTGCCATGAATACATCTCGACCTCGTTTGTCAGTGGCCATTTTTTGATGTTTACGCTTTTTAAATTCGCGTAGCATTTTATCGTCATTGCATTCTATCCAACAAGCTTTGTACATTGATAGGTTTTCAAAACGACATTTTGCATTATATTCATGTTCCAGACGATATTGAATAACTTCAAATTGAAGTTGACCGACTGTGCCAATAATTTTTCGCCCGTTGAATTGGTTTGTGAACAATTGGGCAACGCCTTCTTCCATTAACTGGTCGATTCCTTTTGCGAGTTGTTTAGACTTCATTGGATCGGCATTTTCAATATACCGGAATAATTCAGGACTAAAACTTGGTAAGCCTTTAAAATGGATCTCCTCACCTGAAGTTACTGTATCTCCGATGATGAAATTTCCAGTGTCTGGGAACCCAACAATATCGCCAGGATAAGCTTCTTCTATCACTTCCTTCTGATCAGCCATAAAGGCTGTAGGACTTGATATTCGTATGTTTTTTCCGGAGCGGATATGTTTGTATACATTGTTGCGGACGAATTTCCCCGAGCATATTTTTACAAACGCAAGCCTACTTCTATGATTTGGGTCAATGTTCGCATGTATCTTAAAGATAAAACCGCTGAAGGTAGATTCTTCTGGTTTTATTTCTCGCTCCTCAGTGAAGCTTGGTTTTGGGCTTGGGGCAATTTCAACAAAGGTGTCTAGCAATTCTTGAACACCAAAGTTGTAAAGAGCACTTCCAAAAAAGACTGGAGCAAGATTGCCTGATAGGTATTCATTCACATCAAATTCAGGATAAACGCCTTCTACCAATTCATATTCTTCACGGAGTTCATTTGCATCGTCTCCAATATGCTCTTCAAGTTTCGGATCATTGATGTCCTCAAAAAGAAATCCTTTTTCAATTTCCTGTACGTTGGCATTAAAAAGGTTTAGACTTTTATTGTAAATATTATACACTCCTTTAAAGTCGGGGCCACTATTGATAGGCCAACTTAGAGGGCGTGTCTTTATTTTTAGTTGTTCTTCAATTTCATCAAGCAGGCTAAAAGTATCTTTTGCCGGACGGTCTAATTTATTGACAAAAACAATTACCGGAGTTTTTCTCATCCGGCAAACATTCATGAGCTTTTCTGTTTGTGGTTCAACCCCTTTCGCTGCATCAATTACAATTATTACGCTATCAACAGCAGTCAGTGTGCGAAAGGTATCTTCTTGAAAATCCTGATGCCCCGGAGTATCTAGAATATTTACTTTATAGTTTCGATATTCAAAGCCCATAACAGAAGTTGCAACTGAAATACCACGCTGGCGTTCTATCTCCATAAAGTCGGAAGTGGCTCCTTTCTTTATTTTGTTACTTTTCACAGCTCCAGCAACGCGGATTGCTCCACCAAAAAGCAATAATTTCTCCGTTAGTGTAGTTTTTCCGGCATCTGGATGACTAACAATCCCAAAAGTCCTTCTTCGTTTTATTTCTTCTAAAAAGCCCATAGTAAAAAATTGAGCTGCAAAAATAAGATTTTTTAATAGAGCTGATGGAAATATTGAAACTTATGCCATCTTTATTTTAAAGTGAGTTTGTTTACATGCCAATAATATTCTTTGCAAACTCAATGCATGCTTGTTCTACTTCAGGTTGAGTTTTTGAGAACATTTCGCAGCCAATCACATGAGCTCCCGCATCAAATGCCTGCTTTTGTTTCAAATTATCCGGGGTCCCCAGCTGGTTAAACATATCCAGCATTGCATCTACCCGGACTACCTCGTCTTGATGTGTTTCATCAAGATAGTAATAGCCTAGAAAAACGGGAATTTTTATTCGATTAAAAATATTCGTGGTCATTGTTGCCTCAATGAGCTGCTGTAAGTAAACAATGGCTTCAAGTCGATAAAAGCAATTCCAGTAATCACATTCCTCATCTTGCAAATTCTCGTTCATATAACGGTATTTCCCATTGTAGACTTTTCTGATGATTTCTAAACCCCACGGTTTTGAAAGTAAAAATGCGGCACTATTGTTAATTTGTATGTTTGGTGAAAACATGAGAAGTCCATTTATCAATTCAGGGAATTCTGCGGCCAATTTTAAAGAAAGCGTTCCACCTGTCGATGTGCTCATAATAATCACTTTGTCGCCTAAAAGGCGAGCAATTTGTAAAGCTTCTTTTGCCGATTCATAAAGATTGTCAGGAGTCATGTCAAGTAAGGGCTCTAAAACACCAAGGCCATGGGAGGCCATTCTGGGGATATAGGTATTGGCATGAAATTGACTGGCAAAGTTTACATGTGTGGGGTAGCCTTCATATCCCGAGGCTGAAAAGCCATGCAAATATAAAAGGCAATACTCTGTTTTGGTTTTCAAGCTATCATTATCCCATACTATCTTACTTTCATTATCTTGTTTTACTGGAAATGCAGATTCCTTTTCTGCAATAAATTGATCGAGTTGATCCACTTCAACTGTTATTGTAGGCAGCGTATTGTCTAATATTGGTTTTGAAGGATGTGATCCTGAAAAATAAAATATATTCATGCCAATTAGAATTACGAGTAATATAATTAGTCTTCGGTGCAGTTTCTTCATGTGGGCAATTTTTCCTTTAGTTTTACTTCTTTGGTTGATTCTCAGTTTCTTCGTGAAAAGTACAAATTTAGTGTTTTGTGTTAGTTGTTTAATAGAGGTTAATTAAGTAAATTTTCAATCTGTTTGTTTTTTCTATTCGAATGGGAGGTGCAACCCAATTATTACAGTCAAATTGGGCGTTCACCATAAACTTTAGAAAAAGGCATTTGTTAAAGATTCTATAATTAATCATTACATACCGATTAACCTATTGTCATAATTATGGATAAGTTTTCGCAAGTAGGCAATCAGGAGATTGCAGTTATTGATGAACTTTATCAGGGATATCTAAATGATCCTGATAGTGTAGCAGAAAGCTGGAAGAACTTTTTTAAAGGTTTTGAACTGGCAAGAACAAATTATCAGGGTGCTTCTGCAGTTTCGCAAAGCAATATTGATAAGGAATTTGCGATAATAAACCTTATCAATGGTTATCGTCTGCGGGGGCATTTGTTTACTAAAACAAACCCGGTAAGAGCCAGAAGACAGTATTTCCCAACATTGGGTCTTGAAAATTTCGGGTTAAGTGAAAAAGATCTTGACACCGTTTTTCAGGCTGGAAACAATATTGGCATTGGTGCAGCTAAGCTAAAAGATATTATTTCTCACCTTGAAGAAACATATTGTGATTCAATAGGAGTTGAGTATATCTATATGCGAAATCCTGAGATAGTACAATGGCTTCAACGGAAGATGGAGAGTACTAAAAATTCACAGCCATTTACCGACAAGGAACGCAAACATGTTTTTTATCATTTGAAAATCGCTGTTGGGTTTGAAAGTTTTATCCATAAAAAGTTTGTTGGACAAAAACGTTTTTCACTCGAAGGGGCTGAGGCTCTTATTCCTGCCTTGGATGCTGTGATAGAACAAGGGGCAAAGCTTGGGATTGAAGAATATATTATAGGGATGGCTCATCGAGGGAGATTGAACGTGTTGGGCAATATCATGGATAAACCATATGAGAGTCTTTTCAAAGAATTTTATGGGACAGAATACGAAGAAGGGATTTCGCTTGGTGATGTAAAATATCATCTGGGATTTGAAAATGTGATTGAATCGGATACGGGTAAGAAAATAAAGCTTAGTCTTGTCCCAAATCCTTCTCATTTGGAAGCAGTAGCGACGTTGGTGCAGGGAATGTCTCGTTCACGTACCGATTCTTTGTATCAAGGTGACTATAATAAAATTGCGCCCATTGTTATTCACGGCGATGCTGCTATTGCTGCGCAGGGTGTTGTTTATGAGGTTATACAAATGTCGCAATTGAAAGGGTATAAGACGGGTGGTACAATTCATCTGGTCATTAATAATCAGGTTGGGTTTACGACAAACTATCTCGATGCACGTTCAAGTACCTATTGTACCGATGTAGCTAAGGTTACTCGTTCTCCTGTTTTTCATGTAAATGGAGATGATGTTGAAGCATTGATCTACACAATTGAACTGGCGATGGAGTTCCGTCAGCAGTTTCATTCAGATGTGTTTGTCGATATTTTATGCTATCGAAAATACGGACATAATGAAGGAGATGAACCTCGATTTACCCAACCGTTATTGTATAAAGCGATTTCAAAACATAAAAATTCAAGAGATATTTATGCTGAAAAATTGGCAAAGCTGGGGATAATGACAGACGAGGAATCGAAAAGTGAAGTTATTGCCTTTGATGAGTTTTTAGAGTCAAAATATAAAGAGTCTGAAAAAATTGATAAATTGAAAATCAAGAAATTTTTGGTTGAAGAGTACCAAAACTATCAAAAACCATCTAAAGTTGATCTCACCCAGAAGATTGATACAAGAGTTGATCGGGACAAGTTGGTCGCATTGGCCGAAAGGGTAAATTCGGTTCCTGATAATAAAGCATTTTTCAATAAAATAAACCGGATTTTGTCTGATCGCAGAATGATGATTGTCGATGATAAACTGGATTGGGCAATGGCCGAGCTCCTGGCTTACGCTAGTTTGCTTGATGAAGGTCATCCGGTAAGGGTTAGCGGTCAGGATACTGAACGGGGAACTTTTGCTCATCGGCATGCTGTTTTTGTTGTTGAAGACATGGATGAAAAATATTTTCCGTTAAAAAATATATCTCCGAACCAGGCTCCTTTTTACATTTATAATTCACACCTGTCAGAGTATGGGGTTATGGGCTTTGAATATGGTTATGCAATGGCACAGCCAAATGCCTTGACAATTTGGGAAGCTCAGTTTGGTGATTTTAGTAATGTCGCTCAGGTGATTATTGATCAGTATATTACTTCTGCAGAAGAAAAATGGGGGATGATGAATAACCTTGTATTGTTTTTACCACATGGTTTTGAAGGACAAGGGCCGGAGCATTCAAGTGGTCGTATAGAGCGATTTATGACATTAGCAGCCAATAATAACTTTCAGGTTATTGTGCCTACAACACCTGGTAATTTGTTCCATGTTTTACGTAGACAGATGAAGTGGGGGACAAGAATGCCAATGATCGTATTTACGCCCAAGAGCCTTTTACGCCACCCAATGGTAAATAGTACACTAGAAGAATTGGCTGAAGGTGGTTTTCATGAGGTGATTGATGACCATAAAGCAACTTCAGATGCAAAAAAGATAAAACAAGTTGTGTTTACTTATGGGCGGTTGTATTACGATTTGATAAAAAAACGGATAGATATGGGTGATGATTCAACAGCAATTGTACGTGTTGAGCAACTATATCCAATGCCGGTAAAGCAAATTGAGGAGATATTGTCAAAGTACTCAGAAGCAAAACGTATTATTTGGGCTCAGGATGAACCCGAAAATATGGGGGCCTGGCCTTTCATTTCGAGGAAACTTGGACATCTGAATTTTGAGATAGTCTCTCGCTCAGAAAGTAGCAGCCCCGCTGGAGGATTAATGAAGCAACATAATTTAAGGCTTGAAAAGATTTTAAACAGCATTTTTGATCTAAAAGTACTAGCCTAAACGAATAAAAACCAAGATATGATCATTGAGATTAAAATACCAACACCCGGAGAATCAATTACCGAAGTAGAACTTGGCAAATGGCTTGTTGAGGATGGAGATATTGTTGAAAAAAACCAAGAATTAGCCGAGGTGGAATCAGATAAAGCAACATTGACGATAGTCGCATCTGATGCTGGGAAAATAAGCATCAAAGTAAACGAGGGAGATACCGTTGAGGTTGGATCAATTGCGAGTACTATTGATACTGAATTTGCTAAAGAAATTAATAAAAAAGAGGAGACGAAACCTCAAGCAAAAGAGGGGAAAGTAAAAGAATTGGTGTCTGAATCTCTTGTTGAAAAAGAACAACCTAAAATAAGGACTACGGCTGTTGCACAAAAAATGATGGATGAAAATAATTTATCTGTTGATGATGTTCTTCAAGGTCTTCACCGTATAGGTAAAAAGGAAGTTGAGGCCGTTTTAGGCATCTCCGATTCAATGATTGTTGGGAGTAGTAACAAGAAACCTTCATTGCGAAGCGTGAAACGTGAAAAAATGAGTATGCTCAGACGAAAACTTAGTGCTCGTTTAGTTGCTGTAAAAAATGAAACGGCAATGCTCACTACTTTCAATGAAGTGGATATGAGTCGTGTTATGGCAATCCGAAAAGAATACCAGACCATGTTTGTGGAGAAGAATGGTTTTAAGCTTGGATTTATGTCTTTTTTCACCAAAGCAGTTGCAATAGCCTTGCAGTTTCATCCTACAGTTAACTCTATGATTGATGGAGAAGAAATTGTTGCTCCTGATTATGTTGATGTGGGTATTGCAGTTCAAACCCCAAAAGGATTGATGGTGCCTATAATTCGGAATGCTGAAAGTAAGTCGATTTCTGAAATTGAGTTGGGAATTAAAGAGTTGGCCGAAAAAGCCCGTTCAAAAAAGATATCCGTTGAGGAACTTTCGGGAGGCACATTTACCATAACCAATGGTGGTACTTTTGGGTCTTTGCTTTCTACGCCCATTATAAACCCTCCCCAGTCTGCTATTTTGGGAATGCATAATATTGTTGAACGGCCTGTTGCTGTTGATGGACAAGTTCTTGTTCGTCCGATGATGTATTTGGCGCTTTCTTATGATCATCGAATTATTGATGGGAAGGATTCTGTGGGCTTTCTATTAAAAATAAAGGAGCTGATTGAACATCCTGATCGCTTGGTTACGGATGGAAAAACGCTAGAATCAGTACTCCTCGGTTTGTAGTAATAATACATGCGAAAAAAGCGATGCTTGTTGTGTAAATGAAGCATTAATAACGAATGGTAAACAACCTTAAAAAAGCATAAAAAGGTTTGATTTGTAGTTATAATGTTAAATTTTTGCATGTGTTAACGGTTCAGATTAAACCATGGTGGTATCTTTGTGTCTCCGTGTATAGTAGTAATTCCAATTGAATTTTATGGTTGTTAGAAGTAAATATAAACCACTGCGGATTTTGTTTAATTTTCTTCTGTGGATTATGTTCACATTTATTTTTTATAATGTCTCAGGATTCCCCGATGAAAAGAGTCTAAATTACGTCAGGTTAATTAATACCATTGTGATAATGACCGTTGTTTATTATCTCAATTATTATATCCTTATCCCTAATTTTCTTTCGAAAAGAAAATTTAAACTCTACGGCTTATCTATTATTGGAACCTTAGCAGTAATTTTTATTGTTAGTTTTTATACTGCAAAACCACTTGGTGACGCTTTCCATGATCTCGGCAATGAAAGCTTTAGAGAGAATATGCCCCCACTTTCTTCAATTCCCAGAAAACCATTCTTTTTCAACTATGGGATTGTGATTTTAAGCACAATATCTTTTGCTGTTAGTACCAGTATTAAAGTTACTTCAGAGTGGTTCAAAAATGAGAATCAGCTAAGGGAAAATGAGAATCAACGATTGTTGGCTGAGCTATCGTATTTAAAGGCTCAAATAAATCCTCATTTTTTCTTCAATATTTTGAATGGTATTTATGCGCTTGCCATCCAAAAGTCTGATAAAACACCTGAGGTTATTATGAAACTTTCGGTAATAATGAGGTATATCATTTATGATGCAAACGAGCCGGTAGTTCCATTAAAAAAGGAATTAAAGCATATTGCCAATTATATTGATCTTCAAAAAATGAGGCTGACAGATATTGTAAATGTCAAATATACGGTAACCGGAAATTCTAAAAATATCATGATAGAACCCTTGCTTTTTTCTGTTTTTGTTGAGAATGCATTTAAGCATGGAATTGATTACTCAAAAGAGTGTGAGATTTGTTTTAATCTGGATATAAATGAAGGGGAATTGAAGTTTATGGCAAAGAATCCAATTGTTGAAAAGAAACAGAAACCGAATTCCTCAGAATCGGGAATTGGGCTAGAGAATATTAAAAAACGGTTGGAGTTATTATATCCAAATAAGCATGAGCTAAATATTACTGAGTCAGATCAACACCATAAAGTCGAACTTAAACTAAATACAACTACAATATGAAATGTATAATCATTGAGGATGAGCCGTTGGCACAGCAAATTATTGAGGATCATATCAGTCATGTTCCATTTCTGAAACTTGAAAAGAAGTGCAGTTCTGTGTTTGAGGCCTTGGATTTACTTCAAAAAGTGAATATAGATTTGATTTTTCTGGATATTCATTTACCAAATGTTTCAGGAGTGGAGTTTATTAGCAGTTTAGACAAGAAGCCAATGTTTATTTTTACGACAGCCTATTCCGAGTACGCTATTGAAGCTTTTGATTTAAATGCAGTTGATTATCTGCTTAAGCCAATCTCATTTAAAAGGTTCTTGAAAGCTGCAAATAAGGCTTATCAGATATTTACCTCAAGCCGTAAAACAAAAAGAGACGAAATATCTGAAAATTCAGATTCCGAACAAGATTTTATTATGGTAAAGGCTGATTATAAATCGGTGAAAATTCAGCTTAATCAGATCTTGTTTATTGAAGGATTGAAAGATTATGTGAAGATATACATTCAGGATGAGGATAAGCCTGTGATAACATTAAATTCGCTTAAGAAGATGACTGAGAATTTACCTCCAAGCCATTTCCTTCGTGTGCATAAATCATTCATTGTGAATACAAACAAAATTAAATCGGTTACTAAAAATCGGATAATTATTAAAGATCGATGGATCCCCGTTGGCGATAATTACAAGGCTGAATTTCAGAATTCTGTAATAAATAAATTTACCTTGTAGTAAAGCAATTCGTTACTGTTTTTTCGTGTGTTTTGACTAACCGTTATTTAAATGATATTTCGTAAGTATTTGATCCCTGAGAAAAGTTAATTGAAATGTATTTCAGTTAGCTTTTTTTGTTCAGGAAGTTAGCTTTATTCTGGTTTTTGGTGTGAATATATTGTGGATGTTTCACTTTTATCCACATTGATGGGGGTGCTATAACAGGAATGTGAAAAGAAGTATTCCCAGCGAATTTGTATTTTAAAAAGAAAACGAAAAGAAGAGGTAGGGGTATATTTGAATATTTTTGGAATTATTCTATTAGCCCAATGTTGTTGCACCTTGGTTATATCGAAAATTTCATGATTTCAATAGTGGGGCTGTTATATTTTCTATTATTCAGTAATTGCCTATATGACAAAACAGAACATTAAGGGCATATAATCCTTGAGAGTTGACCGGATTATATGCCTTTAGTATTATGAATTAATTATACTCCGACTTCTGGAACCATAAATCATTAAGTGAAAACCCAACTTTCAATTTGTAGTAATTTTCTTGTATTAGCTTGTTTCCTAGTGTCCCTTTCTGTCCGGCTTCGAGACTTATGTCAATGTGCGATTTTTGGTTACTTCTTATGGGGAAACTAAGCCCTAGCGTAATTGCTTTTTCATCAATTTGTGTATCTCTAACATTGAGGTATGATTTAGCATACCTGAGACCAAATCGATAGCTGATTTTTTTGTAGAATTTTGCAAGATTATTTTTAGATGGCGTGAATTCAATACCAGTACGTAAATATGGATTGTCATTTAATTTTACGCCGTCTAAATCGTAATTATAATTGCCCCATTTTTGAATTCCTGCATCTAGGGCATACATGAAGTTTTTGTTGTTACTATATGACAGGCCAATGCCGTATTCCTCAGGTATGATAAAGTTGTCTTTCGTTTCGTTTGTATTCTCGAAAACAAGTCCTCCTGAGTTGTATGAGTAATTTTCTCTGGTAGTGGTCAAGTATTGCTCAGGAGTGTAAATGGCTCCTAGAGTAAAGCTACTTTCGTTTAAGTGAAAAGTATACTGAGCCCCAAGTTCAAAATAGAAATTGTGAAAATAATCTGTTGTAACGTTGCTGATTGACCCTGCTGAAAGGTTTGTGAGATCATGATATTGATTTTGCTCTAGCGATCCGAATAAGAAGGATGGTTTTAATCCCACAGATAGATTTTTTACTGGAGAAATGGCTAAGGTCAGGTATGCCCTGCTAATGTCTCCCGACCCAATAATATCTAGGGGGTAATTCACCATAGTACCTCCCACGTTTTCGGTTAGATTTATTTCATAACCAACAGTGCTGTAGGGATTAACGCCAATGCCTGCTGCGATCCAATTATTTATTCGCCAACCTAATGCAAGGTAGCTGAAGTTTGCATCATGTGCATTTGCACTTTTTCCTTGTGCTTTAAATGTCGAATATTTACTGTCAGCCCCAACTTCAAATTTAAAATTTAGACTATCAATGCTACTGTAGGCTGCTGGATTTATTGTGTTTAGATAGTTTTTTGAGGATACTCCAATGCCGGTATTTCCCATGCCGGAGTTTATCGGACTTGTTTGAGTTGTTAACTCGCCCAGCCCATACATTGAATATGGATTGCTTGTATTGTTTTGAGCGATTGCAGGGATTATCCCTATCAGAAATATTCTAGCTATAGCCAGAATAAATATTTTGGATTGAGACTTATTCATATTTTAAGAAATATAGATTCATCTTTGATTTTAAGTTACTGACACCACTTCCATTCAAAATGAGCAAATCAATAGTATTTTGAAGATCTGTAACAGGCAATGTTACTAATAGCCCATTATTTGTATCGTAATAATTTCCCGAAAGCTCACTTAGCATGAATTCTGTAATGTCTACCCGGTAGTATGAATTTTCGGGGTACATTTCATCAAGAATAAGGTTAGCATAAATGGTTGTTTCGGTTCCATCTGAACTTGTTGTTACTAGATTGTCCCCAAATTTGTTTTTTCGGCCTGTAGTGTAAAAATTTAGTGTTTCCGGCATGAGATCTTTTTCATTTATTGTTGATGGCCTCAATACCAATTCTGCTTTAACTAATATTTTATCATCGTAAGTGTATATTGAGTTTATTGTTGGGAAATCAATTCTGGTCATTACGCCTACACTACCCTGTAAGTATGAAATGTTGTTTGTCTCACTTGCAGGAAGCTCTTCACTCTGGGTCTCCAATGTTGCAAAATCTGTTTCAGACCTGTTAGCTGTAATTCCGTTGAAATTTGCAGATTCTAATGAAATGGGGAATCCAAATTTCTTATTTACAGCTGTATATCCAATCCTGTGCGTGTAAATGTTGAGGTGTATCGCCGAAGTATCCGTATCAAAACCTATAACTAGATTTTCATTAGAAGTTGATTTTATTGCAAATCCTTTCAGATAGTCAAGGAATTTTTCACTGCTCGACACCTCTGTCGCATCATTGTTCACTAAATCAATGATGTCTAAGCCAAGTGAGTCATCAATTCTAAATTCTATACTGTCTTTTGATACTTGAGGGTAAAAGTAAAAACGATGTGTTCCGATAGGAGAGGACTCGTGTTCGAAATAATTAATATTATAAAGATAATCACTTTCCGTGTTCTTATCCGACTCCAGAATTTCCGTTAAACGGTACATGCTAAATTCTTGAATTTTGGTCGTATCACCAATGTAGTAATCTGAATATTGCATGGAGACAGTAATTGAGTCAAATATATCATCTTCTGTAATTAGATCCTGGTTTCCGTCTAATTCAAAATTCAGATAATGCATTGCTTCAACTGAGCCAACAATTTCATTGTCATATTTGCCAATAAGTGCGTAGTCAGTACTTGACGTTGAAATTGAGTCCGAAATTACAGTTGATAACTTTATGGAGAAACTGTCGATCATTACAACACTGGTCTTTGCTTCAACTAGGTCTTCTCCAATCTGAAAATTCCCCACATCAGTATTGCATGATACTAAGGCAAGTAACACTAGGATTATAATATTATGTTTTATCATAGAGGGTGTGGTAGTTTATATGTGTACTATATAAAAGGGAAACAATGCATGCAAAGCAATTATATTGTTGCTAGTCCTAAAAGAAATATAGACTAGATGTTGCATTTAGGAGTTGAGGTGACTTGTTTTCACGACAATCAGTCGTTATTCGTTGTATGTCGATTAAAAAAGGTTAATGAGAGTGAATATTGTAAAAAAAATCATGCGTTTCGTCGATTAAAATCACTCATATATAGATAAGTAGTGCTAATATCGATAGAAAACAGTCAAATGTCTATCATTCTTTTTTCGATGTCGTGAAGCTCATATGTTTGCTCCGAAAACTGAATAATATTAAGCAATGATCCAAAAAAAATTAATTGATCAAAAGAAACCCATCCAGACTATAAGATTTGTGTGGGTGTTGGCATTATTTATGCCATTTTTCTCATGTAATAGTTCTGATAGTGATGATCTAGTGGGGAACTGGGTTGAGTTAAACGAATTTAATGGAGTACCCAGATCATCTGCAGTCGCAGTGGGCCTTGATGATAAAGCCTACATTGCACTTGGTTATAATGGTGACGATTGGTTGGATGACATTTGGGAGTATGATCCAGTCCATGATTATTGGCTGAAAAAAAATACTTTTCCGGGTGTTGCCAGAGCAGGGGCGGTAGGTTTTGCAATTAATGGAAAGGTGTATGTTGGGACTGGCTTTGACGGTACCAATAAATTGAATGATTTCTGGGAATATGATCCAGCGACAGATGTGTGGACCCAAAAAGCAGATTTCCTTGGAAGTGGCCGATATGGTGCTGTTGCATTTGCAATTGGAGACAAGGGATATATTGGTGCTGGGTT
Organism: Prolixibacteraceae bacterium; assembly: GCA_963662675.2. Lineage (GTDB taxonomy): Bacteria > Bacteroidota > Bacteroidia > Bacteroidales > Prolixibacteraceae. Next base: position 1,215,040 of record CAXXHP010000004.1, on the reverse strand, counting down.
TGATGGTAATTACCTAAAAGATTACTATGAGTATGATTCAACCACTGATACTTGGACGCAAATTACTGATGCCGGTTCAAAAAGAATGAATGCCATGGCTTTTGTTATTGATGGAGAAGGGTATGTATGCGGGGGTGTAAGCAATAGTTATGAAAATGATTTCTGGAAGTATAATCCTGAAACAGGTTGGTGGACAGAATTACGCAGTATTTCTGATGCAACTGATGAAGATTTTGATGATGATTATGTAATTACAAGGACGAATGCTGCACCCTTTGTATCAAATGGCAAGGCTTATCTGTGCTCTGGAGGTAAAAACTCAACAGGGAGCGATGTCTGGGAATATACTCCTTCTACCGATTTGTGGGAAGAGAAAACGTCAATGGAAGGCGGAATAAATCGCATGGAGGCCGTTGGGTTTTCAATTAATGGAGTAGGATATGTAGCAACAGGCAGGAATAGTAGTTTGTATTTTGATGATGTATGGAGATTTGAGCCAGATGCTGAATATGATGAATATGATTGATTGTGAGTGAAGGGATTATCTAACAACAGGGGGCATTACTCATGATTTATTTTATGAGTAATGCTATTTTTTATAGTTGAGGATGGTCGAAAGGGGACGTTGTGTTTATATCTGTGCCCTTCAAAAAAATAGGAAAACATATTTTAAATCCGGAGCAAGTAGCTCGGGATTTTTTCGTAATAGACCTATTTTTGTGATTTATAAGAAACTTTCTAGCAGGTTCATGAATAATTGTGGTTGTTCTGCATGTAACCAATGGCCAGCATCGGGAATCGATTCAATCAGTGCATTAGGATAAATATCCTTGATTAATACTTCATCCTCATTTGAAATATAATTTGAATTTTCTCCTTTAATAAAGAGTACCGGGTAATTGAGGATTGGTTTTCTGTCGGCTAAAGAGCGGTAGTTCATACCTCGGATTATCTCATCCAAAGAATCATACAATACATTCACATTTATGCGACATTCAAAATTACCTGTTTCTTTATCCCGATATACATTCTTAAGAAGAAACTGAACCAGATTTGCCCCATCAATTTTAAGGCTTAAAAAATCTGCAATTTCTTTTCGGCTATTGAAATTATTTTTTGGTATTTCTTTTAACGTCTGAAGAATATGCTGGTGTAGATAATATTGGCTTCCTTCTTGAATTTGGAAGTAATCTTTTGGAGCAATATCTATAACGACTAGTTTCTCAACTTTTTCAGGGTATTCAGCTGCAAAATACATGGCAGTTTTACCTCCCATGCTATGACCTATGACTATGGCTTTATCCAATTGGCGTTGCTCGAAAAACTCAGCCAGGTCCTCCTTCATTGTTTCGTATGAATGAATATCTGCTTTTGGAGATCGTCCGTGGTTTCGTTGGTCTATCATATATATATGATAGTTGTGGTTTAATTTTTTTCCAACTGTCATCCAGTTGTCAGACGAACCATAAAGGCCGTGAACGATAACAATGTTTTTTCCTTGATTTCCTTCTTCCCTGAAAAATAAATCCATCAACTAAGGTTTAATGCATTCGAGATATTCCTTAATCGTATTCCGAAGTCCCATATAAAGCGCATCAGCAATTAATGCGTGACCTATGGAAACTTCCTCAATATAAGGAATCATGTCCGTGAAGTATTTGAGATTTTTTAAATTAAGATCGTGTCCTGCATTTATGCCCAAATCCATACTCTTTGCAAGTTTTGCTGCCGATAAAAAAGGAGCTATTGCTTTCTCCGGATCAGTCATATACATGGCTGCATATGGTTCAGTGTAAAGCTCAATTCGGTTGGTTCCAATCTTTTTTGCTCCTTCAACCATTTTCATGTTTGGATCTACAAAAATTGAAGTCCGAATTCCTTCTGATTTCAATTGGCTGATAACATCAGTTAGAAAATATTCATGTTTGAGAGTGTTCCAGCCATGATCAGATGTAAGTTGCCCTGGCTCATCAGGGACTAATGTTACCTGATCTGCTTTAGCATCAATAACAAGTTTTAGAAAATCGGCACTTGGATATCCCTCAATGTTTAATTCGGTAGTAATGTAGGGTTTAATCTCGTAAACATCTTGTCGCCGTATATGTCTCTCGTCAGGGCGTGGGTGCACTGTAATGCCTTCAGCACCAAATTTTTGACAGTTTATTGCAGCATCAACAACGCTGGGCGTAAATCCTCCTCGCGAGTTTCTTAATGTTGCTATTTTGTTTATATTTACACTTAGTCTGGTCATTGCATATAAAATAGGCCTGCAAGTTACGATTTACAATTGAAACAAGGGAAAATCTAACTCGAAAAGTTTTGTTGGCAAAAGAACTCATATCGGAAGTAATACCTGCTCTTAGGTTGACAGACAATGGGCAAAAGGCACTGAATTGGATGGAAATATTTCGCATTTCACATTTGCCTGTCGTTGATAACCATGAATATGTCGGTTTAATTTCAGACAAGTCAATCTATGACCTTAATTTAAATGAGAAGTTGATGGCTGATTGTAACGAAGGTTTGCTACAACCTCATGTTCATGAAAATCAGCATATATATGAAGTTGTTGCCTTGATTTCTTCCTTGAAAATATCAGTAGTGCCTGTATTGGATTTGAAACATGTCTATTTGGGAGTTATTACGGTAGCCGATTTAGCTCAGAAATTTTCAGATCTGGTTGCTGTGAGTGAACCTGGAGGTGTTATTGTGTTGGAGTTAAACCCTATTGATTATTCTCTTGCTCAGATCGCTCAGATCGTAGAAGGGAACGATGCCAAGATATTGAGCTTATATGTTTCAAAGCCAGGAGACTCAAAGGAAATAGATGTTACGCTAAAGGTTAATATTATTGATTTAACACCTATAATACAGACCTTTGTGAGGTATGATTATGTCATAAAAGCAGTGTTCATGGATGATTCTATTTTGAAACATATGTATGATGACCGTTTTGAACTATTAATGAAATACTTGAATATTTAAAGCATGAATATTGCTATTTTTGGATTAAGTATTGATCCTTCATTTTCGCCTGATCTAGCCAGGCTTTTTTTATTGCTAAGAGAGCGTCAGATAAAGGTATTTCTGTATAAGCCTTTTCATGATTTTGTTAAATCAACATGTAACATTCAGCCTGAAATTGTTGGCACTTTTTCTTCCGGATTAGACTTGCCAGATTCTGTTCGTTTTTTGTTCAGTATTGGTGGAGATGGAACTTTCCTGAAATCAATACTTACGTTGAAGAACAAGTCTATTCCTGTGATTGGAATCAATTTGGGACGTTTAGGATTTTTATCTGCCATTTCTCGGCATGACATGGATGAGGCTATTGATAATATTCTGAATGAACAATTTGAATTGGAAGAAAGGTCTGTTTTGCAAGTTGACGGGTTGGTTGATCTCTTCGGTGATTTTAATTATGCTCTGAATGAAATTACGGTCACAAAACTGGATACTTCTTCCATGATTAATATCCACACGTATTTGAATGATGAATACTTGACGAGCTACTGGGCCGATGGTGTAATCATTTCAACACCGACAGGATCTACTGCCTATTCATTGAGCGTTGGTGGCCCTATTCTTACGCCGGACTCAAAAAGCATAATAATTACTCCAATTGCTCCTCATAATTTAACAATGCGCCCAATTGTTGTTCCTGATTCTAATAAGTTGACATTGAGGGTTGAAGGGCGTGGGCAGCAATTCCTTGCGTCTCTTGATTCCCGTTCCGAAGCTGTTAGTTTCCCCGGTGAGATTTTTATCAGCAAAGCCGATTTCCATGTTAAAACACTAAGGCTTGCTGGACATAGTTTTTTCAGTACCTTGCGCAGTAAATTAATGTGGGGGGCTGACCGCCGGAATTAATAATTTAGGCTTAACAATTTTTAACCTCTGTTTGGGTTTTATAATAGGCAGTAAGCATGATGTTTTGATAATTATATTACATTTGTACCACTTGAAAGGTGTTATTTTTATCGTGTTTTTTGATACCGTCATGATGGGATTTACTGTCTTTTTGTTATCAACCTTTCATGAAAAAGATAGTCAATGAAAAGATTGTTTTTAATCACATTTAGCTTTTTGATTTTTGGCTTGGCATCAGCACAACAAAATGCTGATATTGGGATTTGGGGTGGTGTAGGAAGTTATGTCGGAGATATGACCCAAGTTGATTACAGTAGTTCTTTGAAACCGGCATATGGAGTATTCCTTCGGTATAATTTCAACTCAAGGTATAGCTTGCGAGGTACGGTAATGACCGGAACGTCAGAAGCTGTTGGTGAGTTTGAAACAGCCACATGGGGATTTAGTAAGTCGGTTACTGATTTGTCGTTAATGGGAGAATTTAATTTTTTCAGATATATAATTGGGAGTAAACGGTATACTTTATCAACCTACATATTGGGTGGTGTTGGTGTAAGCCTTTATCCATATTCTTATGATCCTGCTGCCTTGCAAGGTGTTGTTGGATATTTAAACAATGTTCCTCCAAGTCCAGTTCCTGTCAATTATTCCTCAGTTACAGTGGGATACAATGAAAATGTGTATGCATTAAATGTGCCACTCGGCTTTGGGTTTAAGTTTAATATTGGCGAACGTTGGGGATTGGGAGTTGAGACTCAAATGCGGAAGTATTTTAATGATAAATTAGATGGATTGGATGATCCTAGAAAATTTTACACGTTTGATTCGGTAGATCCAAACGATTCATATTGGACAGAATATAGTGACGCGATTCATAATAATGACTGGACATTTCATTTGGGATTGCATTTAACTTATCGCTTTTTCCGTGGAAATCGCGAATGTCCAGTGTACGAGAATATAAACTAGATTGAATGACATTAAAAGATAAAATCATAGTAAGTAAATTACCAAAGCACATTGCCATTATTATGGATGGCAATGGGAGATGGGCTGAAATGCACGGTAATGAGCGAACCTATGGTCATGAACATGGTGTAGAATCAGTCCGGTCCGTTGTTGAAGGTGCCGGAGAGATTGGTTTAGAATACTTGACTCTTTATGCTTTCTCTACTGAGAATTGGGACAGGCCAAAAGATGAAGTTGATGCACTAATGGGACTTTTAGTTCATGCAATCAATAATGAAACAGATCAGTTGAAAGAACAGAATGTCAGGCTAAGGATGATCGGTGATTTTGAAAGTCTACCTGCTGAAGTTCAAGAAAAATTAAACTGGTCAATCAATGAATTAAAAAATTGTAGTGGACTTACACTTATACTTGCGTTAAGCTACAGTTCCAAATGGGAAATTACAGAGGCCATAAAAAAGATAGTCTGTGACGTGGAAAGTGGGAAATTAGGGAATAACGAAATTCAAAAAGAATTAGTTGATAAATACCTCACGACTAGCGGAATACCAGATCCAGAATTGCTTATTCGTACCAGTGGTGAAAATCGAATAAGTAACTTTTTGCTTTGGCAAATTGCGTATTCAGAATTCTATTTTACACCAACCCTTTGGCCTGATTTTAGGAAGGAAGACCTTTTTAAGGCCATTTGCGATTTTCAAAACAGAGAAAGACGGTTTGGAAAAACAAGCCAACAAGTAGTTAGCTAATCAATTTTACAAATGATGCGAAGACTTAAGATTTTCATTGTATTGTTATTATTGAGCATGGGGACATTTGCTCAAGAAGATGGAACAAATTTTACAATTTCATATTCAAATCCACAGGAATACACAATTGCCGGTATTGAGGTTATCGGAATCCGTTATTTAGACGAGAATGTTTTGATCCAGATTTCAGGTCTGGAAGTGGGAAGTCAGATATATATTCCCGGACAAGATATTTCGAATGCTATTTCAAAGCTTTGGATGCACCAGATGTTTTCAGATGTAAAAATTGAAGCAAGCAAGGTCGAAGGAAATGATATATGGTTAAATATTCATTTGCAGGAAAGACCTCGTTTAACGGCTGTAAATTATTCAGGAGTAAGTAAATCTGAGAAAGACGATATCGCAAGTAAAGTTGCTTTTATTACAGGGAGTCAGGTGACTGATAACCAGTTGACAAGTGCTGAGCGTGTTATTAAGAATATGTTTTTGGAAAAAGGATTTTTAAATACAGAAGTTTCTGTTGTACAGCGCGATGATGTTTCTCAGGACAACAGCGTAATTCTTGATATTACTGTTGATAAGAAAGAGAAGGTAAAAATTGAGGAAATTGTTTTTCATGGTGTTGAGAATTTGAAAGTATCTGTACTAGACCGGGCTATGAAAAAGACAAATGCCCGAAAACTGAAAAACTTCTTTCAGACAAAGAAATTTCAGGATGAAAAGTTTGATGAAGATAAAGGGAACATCATAACCAAATACAATGAGAAAGGGTATCGTGATGCTACTATCGTTTCTGATTCTATTACTATGGTTGAAGATGGTCGAGTACGCTTGGATATTTGGATAGAAGAAGGATCAAAATACTATTTTGGAGATATAAAATGGATGGGGAATTCAGTATATCCATCGGAGTACTTAGAAGCTGTATTGAGCATCAATAAAGGCGATGTATTCGATCAGTCGCTACTCGATAAACGATTGGATATTGACGATGATGCTGTGGGTAATCTTTATCTGGATCAGGGGTATCTATTTTTTAACCTTGAGCCAATTGAAGTCAATATTGAGAGTGATACTATTGATTACGAAATGCGAATATACGAAGGCACGCAAGCCACAATCAATGAAGTTATTATTGAAGGAAATACTAAAACTCATGAGCATGTAGCTCGTCGGGAATTGCGCACATATCCAGGAGATCTTTTCAGTAAAACAAAAATTATTCGTTCTGTTTCTGAATTGGCCAATTTGGGGCACTTTAACCAAGAGACTATTAATCCACTTCCCATTCCAAATGTAGAAGATGGAACGGTTGATATAAAATACACCTTGGAGGAAAAAGCCAATGACCAGATTACTGTGTCTGGTGGTTGGGGCGCAAAAATGTTTATTGGTTCTGTTGGACTAACATTTGCAAACTTTTCTGCCAGAAATATACTGAATAAAGAAGCATGGAAACCATTGCCTTCCGGAGATGGTCAAACACTTAGTATTAATGCCCAAACAAGTGGAAAGTTTTACAATACTTATAGTGTGTCATTTTCAGAACCTTGGCTTGGTGGGAAAAAACCAAATTCGTTCTCAATTTCTTTCTCCCGGTCAAGAGTTAACTATTCGGCAAACAGTTATTACAATAGTTTGTCTAGCCCATATGGTTCGTCTTATGGCTCATATGGAGGCTACGGTTCATATGGTGGTTACGGTTCATATTCACCTTATAGTAACTACTATAGTGGGTATGGCTCTTCTTATGATGCCGGAGATTACTATAGTTATAATAGTAGTAATACTGATGAGGATCAAATACAGACAACCACCGCTTTTTCTATTGGTTATGGTTACCGCCTTGAGTGGCCAGATGATTATTTTACGGTAACGCATTCACTCTCTTTTGAGCATTATAACCTTCAAAATATGGCCAGTTATTATTACTTCCTAAGTGATGATGGAGATACCGGAGGAAGTGGTCAATTTAAAAATCTCAGCTTCAATACAACATTTGGAAGGAGTTCGATTGATAATCCACTATATACTAGAAGGGGATCTAGATTCTCTTTGTCTGCACAAATAACTCCTCCTTTTTCTTTGATTAATGGGAAGGACTATAGTGACTCAGATATGTCTAGTAAAGAACGGTATAATTGGATTGAATATCATAAATGGAAGTTCTCTGGAGCTTGGTTTGCACCTCTCTCTTCTAATGGTAATTTGGTATTGCATACAAAATTCGAATACGGATTCCTTGGATATTTTAATGAGAATAGACGTTCTCCGTTTGAACGTTTCCGCGTAGGTGGATCAGGAATGTCTGGGTATAATTTCTACGGAGCAGACATAATCCCTCTTCGAGGATATAAAGATTATAGTCTTAGTCCAACCACCGGATCTAACATGTACAATAAGCTTACTATGGAAATCCGTTATCCAATATCTCTTAAATCTTCGGCTACGATCTATTTGTTAGGATTTTTAGAGGCAGGTAATGCATGGATGGATTTTGATGAGTATAATCCGTTTGATCTTAAACGGTCTGCCGGCCTAGGAGCTCGTATTTATTTGTCCATGTTTGGTTTAATGGGTTTTGACTGGGGATATGGTTTTGATGCAGTCAATGGCGATACTACTGTTGGAGGTAGCCAATTTCACTTTACAATGGGACAATCATTCTAATAATAAATTTTTGGCTTGGTATTTGTTTTTCATACACCAGTTTGAACTTAAAATTTTTTAGAGATGAAGAAAATCATATTAATTGCCTTTCTAATAATTGGTGCAAATGCAGCAATGGCACAGAAATATGCGTTTGTCGATTCAGAGTATATTCTTGATAATATTCCTGCCTATACGGCTGCACAAGAACAGTTGGATCAGGTTTCTGAGCAATATCAAAAAGAACTTGAACAGATTTACGCTGATATTGAACAAATGTATAAAGACTTTCAAGCTGAATCTGTTCTTCTGTCAGATGACATGAAGCGTAAAAGAGAAGATGTTATTATTACAAAAGAAAAGGAATATAAAGCCCTTCAGAAAAAATATTTTGGGACAGATGGAGACATCTATAAAAAACGTCAAAGCTTAATTAAACCAATACAGGATGACATCTTTAATGCCGTTCAGGATATTGCGGATGAAGGCAGTTATGTCGTGATTTTTGATAAGGCGGGAGGGCTTACTATGCTATATACTAATCCAAAATATGACCTTAGTGACCAGGTACTTCAAAAACTTGGTTATAAAAATTAATATTCTATATTTGTCAGTGAAAAAATTTAATCAAAAAGATCATGAAAAGTATTTTTAAAACTTGTCTGTTAGTTGTTTTGCTCCTTTCTGCAGGATTTGTACAAGCACAAACTCAAAAGTATGGCCATATTGATGCAAATGTTCTAATCGAGGCTATGCCTGAAACTACTGCGGCCTATGGTACTTTAGAAGAGCAATCTGCAGCATTGCAAGAGCAGTACAATACAATGCAGAAAGAATTAAATACAAAGTATACCGAGTATACAAATAATTTTGAATCAAATACAGATATTGTTAATGAAACAAAATTAGAAGAGTTGCAAGACTTGCAAAGTCGTGTTGAAAGCTTTAACACAAATGCTTCTACAAAAATGACGAATAAGCAAACTGAGTTAATGACACCAATCTATGCCAAAGCAACTGAGGCTATTGAAACAGTGGCTAAAGAGCAAGGTTTTGTTTACGTTTTTGATGCAAGTGCATTACTATACAAATCAGCCGAAAGCACTGATTTATTACCATTGGTAAAAGCCAAACTTGGAATTGAATAGGAATTCAAAATAATTATTCCTCGAAAGCCATCTGATTCAGATGGCTTTTTTTATTTTTGTTAAAAACATTTTTATGTCAGAGCAGTTTCATCCAATTGGCGTATTTGATTCTGGATATGGCGGATTAACCGTATTAAAGGAGTTTATATCAGATCTGCCAGAATATGATTTTGTGTATTTGGGAGATAACGCCAGAACACCTTATGGGACACGATCATTTAATGTGGTTTATGAATATACTTTGGATGCGGTTACGAAATTGTTTGATATGGGATGTCACTTGGTTGTGCTTGCTTGCAATACAGCATCTTCCAAAGCATTACGATCTATACAGCAGAAAGATTTACTATTAATTGCTCCGGAGAATCGGGTGTTGGGAGTCATTCGGCCTAGCGTTGAAATTGCCTCAGAAACGACAAAAAATGGGCATGTTGGTATTTTGGGCACTCTTGGCACTGTAGCTTCTCAATCCTACCCAATAGAGCTTGAAAAGTGGTCTGGGGGTCGAGTGAAAGTGAGTACTCAGCAAGCTTGTCCAATGTGGGTTCCTATAGTTGAAAATGATGAAATTGGAACTCCGGGTGCAAATTATTTTATAAAAAGGGATATGGATCAACTATTTGAAAAAGATCCAGAAATTGACACAATAATTTTAGGCTGTACTCATTATCCACTTCTGATTGATAGTATTAAAGAATATCTTCCTAGGCCAAATATTAAAGTGATTGAGCAAGGAGCTATTGTTTCTGCAAAGTTGACTGACTATTTAAAGAGACACCCTGAAATTGATGCAAAATGTTCAAGGGGATCAGCCGTTCAGTATTATACGACTGAGCAAGTTGAACTTTTTGAAGCAAGAGTTAAGCAGTTTCTGGGGCAGGATATTAAAGCCCAGAAAATACACCTATAAGCAAAAAACATTTCGATTATTCCCAGCCGCTTGCTAAAATATCAGCGATGTGAATTGGTTTTATTGGGAGTTTTTGTTTCTGAATGTATCCTTCAAGATTCATGAGGCACGATGATTCTGTTGAAATGATATATTCAGCACCTGTTTTTAATGCATTTTCTACTTTTTGCTCGGTCATTGCAGAAGATATCGATTTAAATTTTGCAGAAAAAGTACCCCCAAATCCACAGCAGGTATCCGTTTCTTCCATCTCAACAAGCTCCAGTCCGTTTACTTTTGATAAAAGTAAACGTGGTTCTTTCTTAACACCATATTCACGCAAGGCTGAGCAAGCATCGTGGTAGCATACTTTATGAGGGAATATGGCACCAAAATCAGTAAAGCCAATCTTATTTACCAGAAAATCTGTCAACTCAAACATTCTGTCTTTTAATTGAAGGTTTAATTCATATTCCAAGTCGTCCTTACTAATTAATTCAGAATAGTAATTTTTTATGAAGCTACTGCATGATGCAGATGGACTGACAATGAGTCTTTCACCTTTGAATTCGTGTATTAACTTTTTAGCCAGACTTTTTGTTTCGTTCCAGTAGCCACTATTAAAAGCAGGTTGGCCACAACAGGTTTGTTCCGGGTTATATTCTGCATGTACACCTGCTTTCTTTAATATTTTGATCACATTAAAAGCAGTTTGAGGATATAGTTGGTCAATAAAACAGGGTATAAATAAGTCGACAGTCATTTCTATAAAATTTGCATAAAGATATTTGGAATAACTGGTACAAAAAAGTTTGAAAGACAATCTCTCTGAATAATTGTTTCAACATTATTCTTGTGGGAATATAAAAGTAAGGTTTTTAAAAAGATGGATGGTTTTGAAAACAAAAAAAGCTGTTCAAAAGAACAGCTTTGCACGGGAGGAGCGACTCGAACGCCCGACACCTGGTTTTGGAGACCAGTGCTCTACCAACTGAGCTACACCCGTATTTAAATGCGTGTGCAAATATAGTAATAAGTTCTAAACTACCTAAAAATATTTATTAATTACGGTCTATTTAAGCGCAAAAAATGTATTCGTATTGTTGTCTGAAATAGTTAATTCGACTATGTCATATAAACTTTTTCAATATTGTAAATGTTTTCATGGAGAAATATTAATTTCTTATGTTTGAAGGATGAAAAAAGAAGTAGAGGGAATAGTTCAATTGTACGATTCTAGCCAGCTGGAAGAGGCTGAAAGAATGGCAAATGCTGCTATTTTAAAATATCCTGATGATGCAGATTTTCATTTCATTTTGGCTAAAATATTTTACAAAAGACAGGAGTGGGGGAAGGCAATCAACCAATTTCACGTGGTTTTGGAAATAGATTCAGAATATCCGGGTGTGCAAACGCAGATTGACATGGCAAATGCAATTTTAGGATATTATACACCCGATATGTTTAATCCTTGAAGATTATTTTTTTTGTTACGGATTTGTTGTTAGAACGAACTTGAAGTATGTAATTTCCTTTGGGGAACGCATCAATTGGCAATGTAATTTCTTGATGATTTCCTTCAACTTGTTGGTTAAAGAAAGTATGTGATAATTGCCCTAACTCATTAAATAAGACAATTTCAAGTTGTGGCTCTTCATTGAATATTTCCAGATTAATGTAATCTGTTGCCGGGTTCGGATAGATGGTTACTTTCAAATTGCTGTTGCCATAGAATGAACTTTCCGATGATGATTTTAGAATCGGAAGGGTTTCGTATTCAGCAGCTAATAATTCGCTTATTGTTGTTTCATTGGCCTCAAACCATTCTTTAAATACTGATGCATAAATTGAGCGGATATCAAATTCGATATCTAAGTTTTGATCAGGCTCAACTTCGTCAGAAATTTCAGGAACCATTCCTAAAGTTGTGGGGTTTATTTGCGAGCCAAACATGATAACCGGGAACGAAGTTCCATGGTCGGTTCCTAATTGTGCGTTTGATTTAATACGACGCCCAAATTCAGAATAAACCAATCCAATAACTTCGTCGTCTTTTCCCATTAATATTAGGTCATCTTGAAAAGCTCGTATGGCATCAGAAAGTTGTTTTAATAAGTCAGCGTGAGTTCCTGATTCTGGTTCAGTGTCACTTTTTACCTGATTCGCATGCGTGTCAAATCCTCCCAAACTTAGCATGTAGACTTGAGTTTCTACGCCACCGGAAATTAATCGGGCAACTAATGCGAGTTGGTCTGCAAGTGGATTCTTGGATTCCGGATAAAGTGTGGACAGATTTTCAACTGATTCAACTTTTTCGATCAGGGTATTTAGGTAGGATTCTGATGCTGCCATCGTGTCGCTGATGAATTTTAATTCGTGTCCGAAGGGAGTTTCAGGATAGCTTGTTTCTTCTGTGTTTGGGCGTGAATATGCAGTGTCTGTATTTTTTAAAACTACTCCAAAATTACATTCAGATCCATGCGTTGTAAGTGTGTTGGACGTTCCTATTGTTATTGCAATAGGGTCTGGTACTTCTTCGCAAGGATACTCATTTGGATAGTCAGGATATTGCTCGTTAAGATATCTCCCCATCCAGCCGCTTTGAAGAACTTCCTCAGCATCTGATGCAGTGGCAATGATGTCTTTTGACCGGAAATGTGATAGGTTCATATTTGGATACCCAACATTTTGGATGATTAGTGCTTGTTGTGCGTCATACATCCTCTTGAAATTTGTCATGGATGGATGTAGCATCAACGCATCAGTCAGGTTTAGCAGTTTGTTTTGCGGTATAATTATGTCGGGACGAGCTTTTTCTAAATTTCGATATTGGGTAATGGGGAAAAACATATTTAATCCATCATTACCTCCATCCAGTTGAATGATGACTAATTTTCGTGTTTTATTATTTGTTAAGAGCGATTTTAGAAATAAATCGTCTTTAACGATTCCAAAGGCTTGTCCTTTAAAAATCAATGGAATACTCAAGGCAGATAGACTGTTTCGTAAAAAATTTCTTCGTTTCATGATAACTGGTATTCTGCCATTTTAAACATTATTTGAAGCAGCTCTCTTAATTTTCGCTCCACTGCATTTCGTTGAGTTTCGTTTGTTGGATCTTCCATACAATTATTCCATTCATTTGTCCATTCTGAATCTGGAAGACCGGGGATTAAGACTTCTTTCAGACCCTCTTTTTGTTGTTGGGATATTGAGTTTGGAAAGAATATGCTAGCTAATTCATTGATTAGAGAATTGGCATTTTCAGGATTTGATGTAGATTCTGCCACATTGACTAGATCGGTAATATAGGTGTTCCCGTTTTTCGAAATCCCATTTTCAGAGATGATCAAATTGCTCAGTTTAGCTTTTTGGGAAATGGTAAAGGCATTAATCCAAAGTTGATGATATTGAGGTTCTTGATAATTTGCAGCCCAACCTGCAACAGTAGGTGGGTTTCCTAATTCAGTTCCTAATTCGGATATCTGTTGATAAAAATAGTTCCAAATGGAATATTGATTAATAAACTGATTGTTGTTAGGGAAAGGAAAGGATACATTTTTTAATGTCCCAATGGTGAAGTCTACTGGGTTTTTTATGATACAACCTTGCAAGTCAGATGTGAAGAAATGTTGGCTTGAAAGAAGCAACCTTAAGACAGGTTCAAGATCATAATTGTTTTCTCTTAATGCCGCAGCTAGTGGAACTATAATATTGGTTTCAATTTCTTCATCTATGGCATAATAGACAAACCATCGGTATAGTTTCCTGACGATAGAATACGCAGTTTCCTCCTGTGCAAAGATTAATTGAATTAAAGATTTGTATTCCTCTTCTCCTGTATTTTCAATTTCAGCATTATTAAAAGCCACAGAGAAGTTTTTTGTTTCATTATCGTGATTTTCAGCATTGAATGTGGCTGTTTGCGAATCATAATCGATTTGCCATCCTGTCAATGCTCGTGAAGCTTCTTTTATATCATTCTCCGTGTAATTGGTATAATCACCTTCTGCAATTTGTGAACCTTGGCCAATCGTGAAAAGTTCCAGTAAGCAGCAAGCAAAATTTTCGTTTGGAGCTGAAGCAACATTATTCTCCCCATTGAGAAACTTTAGCATTGCCGGTAAAATCGTAATTTCTTCAATTAAGTGTTGATAATTTCCAAAAGCGTTATCCCGCAAACATTTATTATATTGAAAAAGTAGTCCGGCATCGTTTACAGCATCGCTTTTTACAACGAGAAGGTTATGCCAGAATAGAACCATCTTTTCTTTTAGGGAAATGGGTTGATTCAATAGCTGTCCGATCCACCAAGCATTTAGGCTGTATTGCCTGTATATATTTGCTCTACTGTCATATGGGTTGTTTACCCATGTTTCACCAACGGATGTTGCATCATCTCTATTGTCTATTCCCAAAGGTGGATTGGGGGATTCCAGTGGCTCAAGTAAATGATTGAGGGCTTGTTCAATGGATAATTGAGCAATGAATGCTATATTTTCTTTTGTGCATCCAAACATGCACCTCGATAATAAGTGTTGTGCTTTTATTTTGCCTAATGATTCCTCCACGATAGGCTCTAGGCTTAGTGTTTCGAGATGGTAATGGGGGATTGATTTATTATAAAACTGGCTTATTTTTTTCTGTTCATTTTTCATTTTCAGAGACTAATAGTACGAATAGATAAGCGCATCGAATGTTGTTAAATTTTTGATAAACACATAGGGTATTGTTAATCAAATTATTACATTCTGATGTATAATATAATCCTTTTTATTGAAAAATAAAAGTACTTATTTCACAGCATTATGAAAAATAAATAATGTAAAATATTTAGTCTAATACAAAACGGTAGGTGATTGTTCCTCTCTGAAGAGTGGCTGCGGTGTCGTCTGCATTGAATTTGGCTTTAAGAGCTGCTTGTTTTGCTGCCGCAAGTAAGTTTGCATTTATTGTATTTGATCCTTGTGCTCCTGGATCGGCTTTTGTAACATTCCCATTTTTGTCAACAGTTACTGAAACCACAACTACAGCTTCTTCATTTCCTGGATACTCAGGTTTTGGTAAAGAAAGGGCATTTCTGCCAGATAGACTATAGGAAGGTCCGTTTCCTGAGTTACCACTACCGCTTCCTCCATCCCCATAATTGGTTGAACCGGATCCTCCATTTGGGTTTCCTTGGTTGCCAGCAGGGTAGGTAATTCCTTGACTGGTACTCTCCGAGTTGCTAGTTCCTGCTCCTCCAGCTCCGAAAGCATTTGCTGCACGAGAGTTGATTTCGGCGATCCGTTTTGTTTCAGCTTCCTGCCGCAATCTTTCTTCTTCAATTTTCTTTTGACGCGCAATTTCCGCAAGGCGCTCTTTTTCTAGTTTCTCTTGCTGGAGTTTTTCCTCGTCTATTCTTTTTTGATCTTCTATCTTCTTTTGGCTATCAATTTCCTCTTGTTTTTTCTTGGCTTCTTCTGCTTTACGTTTTGCTGATTCGATGGCTGCTGTCTTTTCAATGTCCTGAGTTAGAAGCTCTTCTTCTGCCGGAGACGGAGTTGGTGAACTAACAGGAGTTGGGGTTTGCTGAGCCGATTGGTTTTGCTCTTCTCTCACAATTGGTGGTGTTGATGCACTTTCTCTTGCTGGAGCAGGTTCTTCTGCTCCAAATCCCTGTTCTGAATCTCCAAAGTTTACTAGAATCCCTTCTTCGCCGGGAAGGGGAAGTGGTGTGAAGAAGCCCAGTACTAATAGCAAAATGAGAACAATTGCATGTACAATGATTGTTCCCCAAAAACCTTCTTTATGTTCTGAAATATAACTCATTAATTTTCAGCTGCAGTTGCGAGTATCATTTTATAATTATTCCGTTTTGCAATGTTCATGATTTTCACCACCTGCTCAACTGGTACTGATTTGTCGGCATGTAGCGATATGTAAGCCTCTTCGTTGTTCCCAATACTTTGCTTCAAACTAGGTTCAATTTCATTGAATGAAACTCGTTTTAAATCGCCATCAACGTTAAGATAATACTTAAGGTCTGCAGTAATTGAGATAGAACTAACTGGTTTAGCCGCAGTTTGGTTATTGCTTTGAGGCAATAGTAATTTTAGCGCATTTGGGGCAATTAATGTCGATGTAACCATGAAGAAGATCAACAACAAAAATACAATGTCTGTCATGGAAGACATACTAAAACTGGCATCAACCTTATTTCTTCGTTTTAAAGCCATTGTTTTTATTTTGCAGGTTCATTCAATAAGTCTAGAAATTCAGAAGTGGCTGCTTCCATTTTGAATACAACTTTCTCAACATTAGAAACCAGGATATTGTACGCAAAGTAGGCAATAATGCCGACAGTTAACCCCGCAACAGTAGTTACCATTGCCTGATAGATACCAGATGAAAGAAGTGTTACATCAATATTATTTCCTGCATTTGCCATATCGTAAAATGCCTGGATCATACCGATTACAGTTCCAAGAAAACCGATCATTGGAGCTCCTCCAGCAACACTGGCAAGCACCGGTAATCCTTTTTCTAGTTTTGAAATTTCTAAGTTTCCTACAATCTCTATTGCGGCATTAACATCTGCCATTGGGCGACCGATGCGGGTAATTCCTTTTTCAATCATCCGCGATGTAGGGTTATCATGTGATCTGGATAAAGCTAGGGCTGAATCAATTTTGCCATCCAGAATATAGTCTTTTACCTTTTCAAGAAGTGAGTTGTCTACTTTTCCTGCTTTTCTTATTGCCATATACCGATCAAAAAAGATAAAAACAGCAATTAGCGACAATGCGAGGATGGGAATCATAATCCACCCTCCTTTTATTGCTAAGTCAAAGAATTTAGTGACAATTCCTTCTTGTTGAGTGCTTTGAGCCAGAGATTCTGCACCTTCAGTCAACGGTGTTGATGCTTGTAGTAAAATAAAGTTTAGCATAGATCTGATGTTTGTTATTGGATCACATAAAAAACGAGGTATAATACAAATTATTATACCTCGTAAAAATAAGTAATATTTTCAAGTAGCTTACATTCCAAACATAAGATAATACACAGCTGCTCCGGATATGTACCCGACAAATGCAAGCCATGAAATCTTTTTCATATACCAAATGAAATCAATTTTTTCAAGTCCCATGGCTGCAACACCAGCTGCAGAACCAATAATTAAGATACTACCACCTGTTCCGGCAGTATAAGCCAAGAATTCCCAGAATAAACCATCTTGCACGAAATTAGAAAGGTAGCCCGCTGTGCCAGCCTCTGCAATAGGATACATTCCCATAGCTCCTGCAACAAGCGGTACGTTGTCTACGATAGATGATAATACCCCAATCGCCAAGTCTATTAAGTAGATATTACCTAGTTTTTCATCTAGAAATTCTGCCAATAAGTTTAATTGTCCTGCTGATTGAAGAGCTGCTACTGCAGAAAGAATTCCGAGGAAAAAGAGAACCGTTGGAGTATCGATTTTCCTTAATACAGATGTTACTCTTAGTTTATTTTTTATTTCGGCAGGTTTATCTTTATGGAGAACTTCAGAAATTGCCCAAATAACACCTAGAGACAGCAACATACCCATATATGGAGGGAGATGGGTTACTGTTTTGAATACAGGGACAAATAATAATCCAGCAACACCTAAAATCAAGAATAATATTTGTTCTTTCGGTGTTGTAATATCTACATCTTCATCTCCAATCTCAGGACGCTTAATATCACCTTTCATTGAAAAGGTTACGATGATTAGAGGCACTACCATACAAACAATACTTGGCAGGATTACTCCTTCAATAATTTTGATAGCGGAAACTTGCCCACCAATCCAAAGCATAATTGTTGTTACATCTCCAATTGGAGACCAGGCTCCACCTGCATTGGCGGCTAAAACAACCATACTTGCAAAGAACCAACGCGTTTCTTTGTCATCAACTAGTTTTCGTAATAAGGCAACCAGTACAATTGTAGTTGTTAGGTTGTCAAGGAGTGCAGACATGAAGAAAGTGAGGATACTTAATATCCAAAGTAACTTCACTTTGTTGGTTGTTTCGATCTTGTCTGTAATGACCTTGAAGCCAGAGTGTTGGTCAACAACCTCTACGATTGTCATAGCACCAAGAAGGAAAAATAAGATCTCACCAATTTCACCCAGATGGTAAATGATTTGATCATGAACAATGAATTCTTGGATGGACTCTGTTATGTTGCCCAACTCATGATGTCCACTGATAAAACTTTCCCAAGCAGGGCTGAAGCCCAAATTGAGAATTTGTTCGCCGCCCATAATATATACAACCCAGCAAAGGGTTCCAATTATTAGCGCAGAAGCGGCTTTGTCAACTTTAATTGGATGCTCAAGTGCAATTGCCATATAGCCTAGCACAAATACAACCACCATTAGAATAAACATAGTATTTAGGTTTTGATTATAGTTTAAAAAACGACTCTCAAAGATAGAAGAAGAAACGAGTTTTTCATTATCGACACATATGAAAAACGATATTGTAAAGGATTTATTAATGTTATTTTGACCATTTAAATAATTGTGTCATTTTTTGCCACAGTTCATTAAATGTATTATAGTTGTGTCTGTAGCTTAACCCAATGCCTTGCGTATAGGGAGAGGTCTCGTATATGATGTTGTTGTTGGAATGGTTGTAGGCTTTAAATTGCAAATTTCCGTTGTTAGTGAGTTTTACACTAAGGTCAAAGTCTCCAACAATATTATTGTTGTTTGTTGTGGTAGTTTGCGTTCCATTGTTTCCAATATTTCCATTTAGAGTAACTCTGTCATTAAAAATTTGAGTACTAAGAGCAAATTCAATTTCATCATTACTGATCTGATTTCCGGGGCGATAATTAACACCTATGTCAAAGTCATTGCTGATTTGAGAAAGCCAGTTGCTCAATTGGTTTGAAAATAGCTCACTGGCAGTTGTACCAACTATGTTCGTATTTGAGGCTTTATACGACCCTCTTAAATATTCCGGAGTATAAAAACGACCAAGCACTAGCAGCGACAATATTTGCCTGTTCATGTCTTCCTCAGTTGTAAAAAATTGACTAACCTCATCTGTTATACGGTCTTCGGTTGTGGGGAACTCAATGTCAAAATTAATAGTTGGGTTGCTTAGGTTGTTCGTTAGTTTTATATTGCAGATTACCGGGATTCGTTGGTTGTAATCAACACTATTGTCGGAACCTGCATATAATTCATTTAACGAGGCCTTTAATTGATATAGAGCATTGATGTTTATATTGGCATCATAGGCGTCTCCACTCCATGCAATAGTCCCTCCTTCTTCTATTTCAAATTTCTTATTGATGACATTCTGTAACGTGAATAGATAATCTCCTCGTTCAACCCTATAATCGCCATACATTGAGATGTCAAAGTTGGGATCTATTGATATTTGTACATTTCCAGAGCCTTGAGCTTTGATAACATCTCCAATTTGTGAGTTGTAAATTAATTGAAATTTGGCATCAGGAGTTGCCTCAACATCAAATTTCATATATACTTTGGATTTTGAAGTATTTGTTTTTCGTGTTAGTGTATTTTTTTCTGGTTCGTTTGTATTTATAAAGCGGATAAAATCATAAACTTGAGCTTCCTCCTCATAATCCAGAGAAATATCGATTGCAGTACCGCTCATTGTTGTCGCTGATCCATCAATGTATATTTCTTTGCCATGACCGGTAATCTGAACAATGCCATTCCCATATGCTTTCCCATAAAAACGTTCATTATCACGGATGGTCGTATTTATGGCCAAAATTTTCGGAGAAGAGAATGATAGATCATAATCCATATTGCTAAAATTATCATGTCTTATGGAGCCGTCAAAAATCCCTTGATTACCATCCGGATCGAAAATGGTTATTTTGTCAAAGATAATTGAGTCGCCACGGAATTTTACAAAGTCATTAAATTCATAGCCAACCTGAAGGAATTTTAGAGTGAGTCCGGTGTTTTCTCCCAATATGTCGCCTCGAAATAAAATATTCTTCGGGCTTCCGTATATCTTTATTTCACCTGTTCCCAAGCCATGGATGTCTTGAAAGCTACTTGTTAGTACAGATTGGAGTAGTGATAGAGGCAAACGGTCAGCATGAACCGTGAAATCCATGCTGTCTTTGCTTGGGATATAACTGCCATAACCATAGATGGTCTGGATACTATCGTTTGTAATAATGAGTTCAGATTGGAGAGATTCGGATGGATTATCCCATTTGCTAAGGACACTGATGTCCCCAACATCCTGTCCATTGTAATTAACATCAGTGACATTAATGTCCGATACGAGATAGGCTTTTTTGTATACATCAAAAAGACTAACAGTGCCGTTAAGTTCGCCAAAAAGATTTATTTTTTTTGTGGAAATTAAATCAATGTTGTTCAGATTAAAGTTGTTAATGGAGATATCTAGTTGCTCTTCTCTATTTGTTGATATTGCTCCACTCAATAAAAAGAATTGCACACTATTTGATATTTTTAAGTCATTGAATTCAATCCGGGTTGAGTCAATTGAAATTGTTGAAGGGTGAATATTCCAAAGCGAATCTGACAAAATGAAACTGGTAGGAAGTACATTCATTTCAAGGTGAGGTGATCCGGTGTCTGAGCGGGAAAATCTCATCTCTGTTTCGAGTTCTCCACTGTATTCTTCTTCTTTATAATTGTCCCACACAATTTTTGTATTAATTCCGTTATTCGTGGCATCTGTTAGTAAGGATAAATTGTGTAAGGATTGGTTTTCACCAAATTGAAGCTCATTTAACGTGCTTTCAATTTCCAATTTGTCGTTCGTGTGCAATGCCAGTGAATAATTGTTAAGCGTTAGGTTGTTATACTTAATGACTGAAACATCGGAATACAAATCGAGATTATTGTTTGCTTCGTCGTAGGAGCCAATTATCTGTGCGGGACTAAGCGAGAGGCTTGGGAGAAATGTTTGAGTTATTGGCTCTGCGTTCTTGATATCCAGATCAAAATTAAATTTGTTTTCCCCTAAGGTAGGTGCGAATTCAATTCCGGAAGCCGGGATGTATTGATAAATTAGATTTTCAAAACTCTGTTTGATCGATCGAAATGAATAACGTCCACTAACACTAACATCCAGAAAATCAGAACTTAATTGCAGGTTTTTTAGGCTATCATCAAATGTTGATAAATTAAGGCTGTTTAAAACGAAAGAATTGTTTTCATTGGAATAGATTCCTTCTTCAAACCAAATATTACCATTGATATTATCAATGGTATTTCCAGTGAAGTTTGCTTTTAAGTCAATAGCCAAATTCGATTCTTTGTGTGTCCTGTCAATATTTAATACAACCAGATTAGCCTTATTGAGAAGTAATTCAAAATCAAAAACCGGGAATTCCTGGTTAAAATCAACTTTTCCAACAAAATTGCCATTTAGATTTTCATCATCAATACTTAGGTTTCCTTCAAACTTTTGATCATCAACCAAGCCATCGAGGATGATATTTTTATATTGGTAATCCCGATATAATAGGCTGTCAATCAGGCCGTCAATGTTTGCAGAAAATGATCGTTTATCTGGGTTGTAGCTTCCATCAATTTGTCCATTAAAAGTTATTTTACCCAGATCATTAATTTGTGAAAACTGGCCGATCTTAAAATTTACAGTTTTTAGATGTCCGTTAATATCCAAAGCTTTATTTTTCCCCGGACTAAATGAAAGGTCTGTGTTCAGGTATCCAAAATTTGACTGCAATGTTCCATAGGATACAAAATCGCTTAAAAAGCCGGTGAAGTTTCCTTTGTATTGAATAATTCCTGCGTCATATAGCATGGATGGAAAGTTCAAATATCTTTCTTCGGAGGAATTAGGAAGCTTTATTTTTGCGATATCTAAAAAGTCTGTTACTGAATTCTTGAGGTCTATTGTTATGAAGGCATTGTCGAGATCCGGAAGTCCGTTAACGTAAAAATCACAGAGGATCTGGGTGTGATCACCAAAGCTTAACGCAAGTTCCTTGGCTTTTAAGTCGGCAATTGTCCCATAAACATGTCCCGATAAATTCACTTGTAGATCCATCCCTTTTAAGGCTGGAACAATTTGAGATACATCCTGAAGATGAATGATTGATTCTTGTAGGTCAATGTCAATTTCTGAGTCTGTGTAATCTTTCTCTTCGTTTAGCGATGTTTGGTCAATGGTGAAATTCGCATTTACAATTTTGGAATAGGGTGTGGAGATCTTCAGGTTATTTAACTTAATGACATGGTTGTATGATACGACTTCTGTACTTAAGTCATTTAAGGTGAATGACTTGTTGTCATCAAAACTAAGCTGGTTTATTTTTAGGGCAATAGAATCCTTGTTTAAAATCAAATCAGATACATCAAGTTCAATGTTCTTTAAGTCAATTAAATTAATATCGTCTTTTTGGTAATATGAATATCCCAGCTGGGTGTCTTTAAAAATAAAGTTCTGGCATGTTACATCCCACGGTTTTGTTTCCGATTGTTTATTTGGCGTTCGAATAGCATCTAAGAGAAATTTGTAATTCGGGAAACGTTTTTCGTCAAGCGAAAAATAAACTTTTGTGCTTAAAAATGAGACAGATGAAAGCGAAATGTTTCGTTGCTGAAATTTAAAAAGATCGACTGATGCAATGAGCTTTTCTACGAAAAATAATGTGTCAGCATTTTGATCTTCAACTAAGAAATCATTCAATATTACGTTATCAAAAAAGGCAACATTAACACTTTTAACGCTGATGGTGGCATTTAGTTTTTCTGAAAGATGCCCGGTTATTTTTTGTGCAATAAAAGTTTGTACTTTGCTTGTTTGAAGCGCAATGTAAGCAGCGAGCAGAAGTACAAAAAGTAGACTCCCAACCCAAAGTATTATTTTGAATGTTTTTTTAATAATTTTGCCCTCTGTTAATTATTGACAAAATAAACTAAAATCGATGGATTTCGTTTGCTTTGTCTGTAATTTTTAAATGAATTTTGGATTTAAAAGTTCAATGGAAAAATCAACCAATATTACCATCTTAGCAATTGAATCATCATGTGATGATACTTCTGCTGCTGTTCTCAAAAACGGGTTTTTGTTGTCGAATATTATTGCTAGCCAGAAAGTTCACGAGGCTTTTGGTGGAGTTGTGCCAGAATTGGCATCAAGAGCTCATCAGCAAAATATTGTTCCTGTTGTCGATCAGGCAATTAAGCAGGCAGGGATTAGTAGGGATGAAATTAGTGCAGTGGCATTTACGCGTGGCCCAGGTTTGTTGGGATCACTTTTGGTTGGCACTTCATTTGCAAAAGGCTTTGCACTTGCTTCGGGTATTCCAATGATTGACATTAACCACCTGCAAGCCCATGTTTTGGCTCATTTTATAAAAGAAAAAGAGGTTGAGTTTCGCGCTCCTAAATTTCCACATTTGTGTTTGTTGGTTAGTGGCGGCAATTCTCAAATTATTTTGGTAAAGGATTATTTGGACATGGAAGTGATTGGACAGACAATTGATGATGCAGCAGGAGAGGCGTTTGATAAATGTGCCAAGGTTATGGGCATGCCTTATCCGGGAGGTCCGGTTATTGATAAACTTGCGAAAGAAGGAAATCCCGATGCTTTTCAATTTTCGAAGCCACGTATTAAAGATTTGGATTATAGTTTTAGTGGGTTGAAAACCAGTTTTCTGTATTTCTTACGCGACCAAATTAAAGAAAATGAAAACTTTATTGAGGAGAATACAGCCGATTTATGTGCCTCACTCCAAAAAACCATTATCGATATTTTAATGGATAAATTGATAAAGGCGTCAAAGAAAACAGGTATTCGTGAAGTGACGGTTGCAGGAGGTGTTTCAGCAAATTCGGGTTTGCAAAATGCTATTCGGAATGAGGGTGAAAAGCGCCATTGGAATGTGTTTATACCTAAGTTTGCATTTACTATGGATAATGCCGCTATGATTGCAATTACAGGTTTCTATAAATATCAGAGAAATGAGTTTATAGGTCAAGATGCTGTGCCTTTTGCCAGAATGAATATTAATGAATAGCTGAATTAAACATATTGACAGTTGTTTGTTACTATTGATATAGTAAGGAGTGGTAGAATTGCAATTCACAAAGTTATCCTGAATCTATTTCAGGATCTTTTTTTAGCAGACTCTGAATAACCCCATACGTGAAGTTAATTTGGAGATCGTTTTATTCTCACCACTCATTTTTTAAATTAAAACATTAGGATACTGCTCTAATTTGGAAACGAAGAATACGAAAATACCTGTTATTTTGATTACCGGCTTTTTGGGAGCCGGTAAAACTACTTTCATAAATGAAATCATAAAATCTCATCGTCATCTAAAACTGGCGTTGGTTGAAAATGAGTTTGGCGAAACTTCAATCGATCAGGATTTGATTGTGGGGATGCGAAGTGAGAACATTTTTGATTTAAGCAATGGTTGTATTTGTTGCAGTATCTCAAATGAGTTTTCGTTGGCATTGATCGAATTGGCAGAAAAGGCAGGTGAGATTGACTATTTACTAATAGAAACTACAGGAGTAGCCAATTTGTCGAATGTTGTTCGTCCTTTTTATGCTGATGAGGAACTAAAAGAGAGATTTAGCTTGCAAGGGAGTATATGCTTAGTTGATGCTGTGAATTACGAAGAACAATTAAAAGGAACAGATCAGCAGATGCAAATTATTTTGAGTGATTTGTTGATAATAAATAAGACTTCGGAGATTGCTATAGAGCGTCTGCCTGTCATCGAAAGACAACTGCTTGCTTACAACTCTTCAGCTGCAGTTCAGAAGACAGACTATGCCCGACTTGATGATTTTCAGATCGAGTATTTTGGCGAATTTGTTCAGGGGAGACTCGAGAAAAAAATGGCGGAACCGCTCATATTCCGCCTCATTGAATCGCAAAAGTTTACCACCTTTACGCATAAGTTTAAAGGGAGTGTAAACCTAAAACGATTTCAGTACTGGTTCAATTATTTTGTTGCAATTAATCAGCTTCAGATATATCGGATAAAAGGTATTTTGTATCCTGAAGATCAACCGGAAAAAGTCATTGTGCAATCGGTTGGAGGGGCAGCTTCTTACGAAACTGGATCGTTTATCGCTGTTGGCGAAGAAAAAGTGAATACGCTGGTTTTTATTGGTGTCGGAATTGACAATGAGCGTATTGCCTATGAGCTGGAAAGGTACTTATCTGATGATGATCATCCATAGTGGCAGCGTGAAAACAGACAATAGTGTACTTAGTACCAGAACTTTTGACGCAAATACAGATTCCAAATTATATTTTACAGCTAAAACATAAGGGGTTAAGCCCAAGGGCATGGCTGCTTCCATGATGCTTATTCTGTATGAGAATTCAGATCCGGAGATGTTGATGACAGTTTTAAACAGAAAGGGTAAGATTGCTAGGATTAACATTGAGAATGCTAGTGCCGGTAGCCATTCTTTAAATTTCCCGATGGGATGCGAGCCTAAAAACAAACCAAGTGAAAATAATACCACCGCAGTTACTGAATTCCCTACCAAATTAATGCTCTCTTTTAGTATTTGATGCACCTCAATCTTTAATATCAATATAAAAAGACCAATAAAAACGGTGATTAAAAGAGGATTTGTAGCCAGGCTTTTTAAAATCCGCAAAAGGTTTAACTGTTTGCTTCCTAAAATTTCAACCAAAATAATGCCAAGGGTGAAAAGCCAAAATAGATAAACAGCCGAAAGTAAAATAACCTCCGGTACGATTCCTTCACCATATGCATTTTGTAAAACGGGTAATCCCAAATAAGTGACATTCCCAAAAGAAATCATAAGGATAATTGTTTGAAGCATCCGTTTTTTCAGCTTGAATATTCGTGCAATTGGAAATGATAGCAACATGCTGCAGATGATGTAGCCTGAACTCCAGCCGGCCAATTCCAGATGTGTAGATAGTGCCCCGGACAATTTAAACATGGCTGACAGAATCAAGGCTGGGAAACCAATCCACAAAGCATAATCATTTAATACAGCAATCCATTCTTTTTTGAATGATTTGGTTTTGCTAAAGATCACCCCAATCAGGATAACTAAAAATAGCGGTGCTACGGTTGTAAATGAAAGCCAATAGTTTTGCATGTCTGAATTATAAATACGGACGAACATCAATTAGATACATGCCAGCTGTTTTGGCAGCTTGCATTCCCAAAACACCATCTTCCAAAACCTGACATTTTTCAGGCGCAACCTGCATTAATTCGGCACATTTCAAAAAAGTATCCGGCTCGGGTTTGTGATTGGATACATCGTTTGCCGAAACAATAATATCAAAATATTTATCCAGACCTAGAGCATTTAGTTGAACATCTGCGCTTTGTCTACTTGCACCGGTGCCAATTGCAATGGGAATCTTACCATGATACTGATGAACCAAATCAACAACAACAGGGATCGGTTTTAGTAGGTCAGATCTATCCCAAAATGCTTGTTGTTTCATGCTAACAAGCTCATTCGGATCAACCCCCTGAAGGTTATTCTCAGCAATAACACGCTCAGCAAAACGAATGGTAGGCATTCCGGTTATTTCAGTAATAATATTTTCATCGAAGTGGCAGTCGTAATGCTTACATACAATTTGCCAGGTATGTAAGTGCAGTGGTATTGAATCTGAAAGGGTTCCGTCCAAATCAAAAATCAGGCCTTCTGCGTGTGGGTGTTTCTCAATCTTCATTCTTCTCTATTTTCATGCAAAAATAGAAACTATTACGAGATGACTTCAAATATCTTTTTCGTTGAATAGAATGATAGGGTAATGTTAAAGGTGGTGGAATGAATTTGATCGTTATTCAATACTGAGCGAGTATATGTGATTTATGACTCCCTATTGCTCCTTATTTTATTGCGATGACAGGAAACATTAGGAGCTTTGCGAGTGTCCTGTATTAATCATTTTTAGCTAGAATTCAAGAAAGTGCATTCAGACCTATCTGGTTACTGAACCCTAACTGGTTTGAGGATAATGATATTGGTGTTTTTTTTTGTATTGATGTAACTCTGAAATAAAGGATTAAAAGGTTTTGTATAAAACCAAAATATTCCTAATTTTGCGCGTCCTATTATATAGGTGTAATTTTTTAATGATTAATAAATTAGAAGTTTTATGAAAAACCAGTATGAAGCCGTTTTCATTTTAACTCCCGTTTTATCTGATACTCAGGTAAAGGAAGCGGTAATTAAATTCAAGGACATCATCACCGAAAATGGTGGAGAGATGATCAATGAAGAGAACTGGGGATTGCGTAAATTAGCTTATCCCATTCAGAAAAAAAGCACAGGGTTTTACCATTTGTTTGAATTCAAAGCAGAACCTGAATTAATTCAAACGTTAGAGCTCCAGTACAGACGCGATGAACGCATTATTCGTTTTTTGACTTTCAAATTAGACAAATATGCAGCTGCGTACAGTGAGAAAAGAAAAAATAATTTGAAAGCTAAAACTGTAAAGGAGAACTAAGTTATGGCAAACAATCAAGGTGAAATCAGGTATTTAACACCCCCGACGGTTGAAATTAAAAAGAAAAAGTACTGCCGTTTTAGAAAGAATAAAATCAAGTATGTGGATTATAAAGATCCTGAATTCTTGAAAAAATTCTTGAATGAACAAGGTCGTATTCTTCCACGTCGTCTTACTGGTACTTCATTGAAATACCAACGCAAAGTGTCTAAAGCAGTAAAAAGAGCTCGTCATTTAGCATTGCTGCCCTTCGTTACAGATATGATGAAATAAGTAAAAGGAAAGAAAAATGGAAATTATTTTATTACAAGATATTCAAACTCTGGGGAGCAAAGATGACATCGTCAAAGTGAAAGATGGTTACGGACGTAACTATTTGATCCCACAGAAAATGGCTATTGTTGCCAATGATTCGACCAAAAAAGTTTTGGCCGAAAACATTAGACAACGTGCACATAAAGAAGCTAAGTTGAAAGAAGAAGCTATGGCTTTGGCTGCTCAGCTTGAAGGTAAAGGTGTTGTTATAGGTGCAAAAACAAGTACTTCTGGTAAGATTTTTGGTTCGGTTAACTCTATTCAGTTAGCAGAAGCAATTAGCAAATTGGGACTTGGTTTCGAGATCGAGCGTAAGCAAATTAGAATTGCTGAAGATAGTATCAAAGAAATTGGAACTTATACTGCAAAAATTAAACTTCATAAAGAGGTGATTGTAGACTTCAATTTTGAAGTCGTTTCAGAATAATAATTTTTACACACACACAGATTTAAACGTTTTTCCAAACAAATAATAAAGCCGTCTGCTTCACACACAGACGGCTTTTTCTTTTTATGCTGGAGATAAATTATTGGTCATCTTCTTCTGCTAAAAATCGTTTGCTCTTTAGTATATTCACGATGGCTTCAACGATGTGGTCACCATTCATTGTTGAATAATTGAAGATTATGTCATAGTCGTTGTTGTTCGGTTTTCTGCCTGCAACATGCTCAATGAAAAGCTCCCGCTGGCGATCAATTTCTAATACATATTCCTGAGCATCGGCATGTGATAAGGTGCTAATTTGCATAATTCTGTTAATCCTCCAATCCAAAGGTGCTTGCAGTTTAATACTGAGTTTTCTAGAAACATCTTGAGCAATCATCCCTGCAGCACGACCTACAATGATATAATTGCCCTGCTCTGCAAGACGATGTATTATTTTGCGAACTGTGTCAATAACTTCCTGGTCTTCCGAATCGTAAATTTTGTCTGTCGAGAAAGCAGTTGTTACATCCTGAATGCTAATCTTTGCTTCGGTAAGAAAAACACTTTTTACTTTCTCTGGATCCATTTCCAGCTCAATTGCTGCAGCTTCAATGATTTCTTTACTTACCCATTTCCATTCCACATCTGTTTTTGTGTCAGACAGGAAACTATATCCTGTAAGAATTTTTGATAGTTTAGTGGCAATTCGTTTTGCAGAACAGCCACATTCTCTTGAAATCATAATAACAGGACCTGGGTATTTTGAAGGGAGTAGTTTTTCCCGAGATGGGTCAATGTACTGGCTTAAGAATTCTTTCATAGTATGTTTTTCTATTGTTGCAATTGTAACAAATCTACAAATCGCCTTATAACCATACCTATAAAGATGTTCTTAAATACCCGAATTTAGTAATGTTTAAAAACAAGATTACAAAACATATAATTCTTTTTTACCTTCGCTAAAAAGAAAAAAGATGAGCAGACTAATACGCGTGGGATTGGCATCATTTGGTATGTCTGGACAGGTTTTTCACGGGCCTTCATTGAAAGTGAATTCAAATTTTGAAATTCGAAAAATCCTTGAACGTTCAAAAAGACTTTCTGAAAAAGATTATCCAGAAGCTATTGTTGTGCAATCATTTAAATCGATTTTAGATGATTCGGAAATTGAATTGGTGATTGTAAATACACCGGACTATCTGCATTTTGAAATGTGCAAGCAGGCCTTGGTAGCTGGGAAGAATGTGGTCGTTGAAAAACCTTTTACGCTTTCAGTAAAACATGCAAATGAACTTATAGAGCTTGCACGAAAAAAAGGATTAATGCTAACCGTATACCAAAACAGACGATGGGACGGCGATTTTCAAACTGTGAAAAAAGTAATTTCTGAAAATAAATTAGGGCGTTTGGTTGAATTTGAATCCGGTTTTTATCGCTTCAGGAATTCAATCAGAGAAGGTTCGTGGAAAGAGGAGGGAGATGAGAAGCGCGGAGTTTTATACAATATTGGATCCCATATGGTGGATCAAGCGCTTTTGTTATTCGGCATGCCAAAATCTGTCACGGCTCATCTGGCTGTTCTTCGTGATAACGGGAAAGCTCGCGATTATTATGACATTCGCCTTCAGTACGATCAATTTGCCGCTATTTTGAAATGTTCATATCTAATGTGTGAGCCAGGGCCACGCTACCGAGTTCATGGTATTCTGGGGTCGTTTCAAAAGTGGGGGCTCGATCCGCAGGAAGATGCTCTTAAGGCAGGTGGCTTTCCTAATGAAAAAGGCTGGGGGAGTGATAACTCTGAATTCTGGGGGAGTATTAAAACTGAAAAGGATGGCATTTCAAACACCGTGAAAGTGGAGACCATTCCTGGCAACTATGCTGCATATTATGAGAATATTTATGATGCTTTGGTAAATGGTGCTGAGTTGAAGGTTAAGCCTGAAGAAAGCCGTGATGGTTTAATCGTTTTGGAAGCCTGCCTGCAAAGTCACAATGAAAAACGGACTGTTTTTTTGTAGCAAGCGAGAATCCTTTTTTTTTTTGATTCACTATCGTGAGTGAAAAACAATACTCTTTTGATCTAATAAAATGAAGCGATATTTTTAAAGTAAGCCTTTCTTGAAATTGAAAATCGTTGATGGTTGTACCTGATTGTTTTGTTTGTATTTGATTATTATTTGTTTGAATGCATTTTTTGTTGGTACGGTATGTTTCAGATCGATCATAAAACTGCTGAACCCTAATTTAATGAGCTGTTCTTTATAATGAAATAGGTTCATTGGCCTGTCGGGAGTAACAATGGTCATACCGTCTTGAGTATGTCGCTTGTAGCTTTTGTTATAATCGTCTTTGAATTGATCAATGTCAGAATTGATTTTAACGGGCATACGAGAATAAAATAGCTCAGGGATAGAATGAAGCAAGACAATTCCGTCCTTGTTTTGCATTGACTTTAGGTTCTCAAAATCATTCTCAATTGGATAGCAAAAATTTTGCATGTTTTGGTGCTGAAGGAGTTGTGCCGCCGCATCGTTAAAAACATAAACTTGCTCATTGCTGCTGATCAGACTGTTGGGTGTTAATAATAGTTTTTGCGACAGGTGGCTGATGAAAAATCGAACGATACCGTTTTCTTCTAATTTGCGGATCAACTTTTCCCATTGTGAAATTTGACCTTCTGCAATAAATTTTGGGAGTTCTACATGAATTTTATGACGGTTTTTTTGAATGAAATCTTGTTTGAAATCAAACGTCTCAAACTCATTTTTAGTGAATGCCAGGATTAAATGATCGACCTCATCCATTTTTGCAGTTGCAAGCCATTCCGGAGAATCAATACGTACAAATAAGTTTACATTTCTATTTTTTTTGCTGAAAGCCAGTTTTTGAATAATCGTTTTCTTTTCGTGTAAAGGCATGTTTGCTCTGGGAGCAGGAACATTGAGCAAGCGTGAGGGGAAGGACTCGGTTTTGCGACTTATCCAGAATACTTCGTCACCTGCAAAAAGTTTGTCTTGTCCTGTATGTATGAATGAATACCGACCGTTTTCTTCCCAGACATCTTCTAATTTCAATGATACAGTGCTGTCTTTCTGCGAATTTCGCACCCGGAGGCGATCTCCATTTTTCAGCTCGGTGTTTGATGAAAATACAACTTCGTCATTATTCACGCGAATGATATTTCCTACAGATATTCCTGTGTTCGAGTTTTCGGCAATAGCATCTTTCACCTCTTTCCCTAGGAAATAGTTTGTTTTTGAACGACCAAAATCCAAGGCTAACATTTGTTCTGCCTCATCAATACTCTCAGGATGATCAATGGACATTCGGTATGCTCTTGCGACTTGATAAACGTAATCTGCCGACTTCATGCGTCCTTCAACTTTTAGCGAATGGATGCCCATATCGGTTAGTCTCTGAAGGTTGTCCAGCTGTTGGTTATCTTTAAGATTGAATATATATTTGGCTTGTTGTCCATCCTTGTATAGCATGCGACATGGTTGACTGCATAGCCCACGATTTGCTCCGCGTCCACCAATGTAACTGCTAAACTGGCATAGCCCCGAAAAAGAATAACATAAAGCTCCATGGATAAATAACTCCAGTTCACAAGCTGGCTCATATGATATTTTTTCTAGCTCGGATAGCGTTAATTCGCGTGCCAATACGACTCTTGATATTCCAAGTTTTGCGGAATATGCTACTCCCAAAGAATTATGATTGCTCATTTGTGTGCTGGCATGGATCTGGAGCTTTGGGAAATATTTCTTTGCTAAATAATAAACACCCCAATCCTGAATGATAATGGCATCTACTTTTACCTTGTCCAGATAGCAGAGAAAATCCAGCAATTTTTCAATCTCGGTATTCTTTATGATGGTATTTAAGGTGATGTATATTTTCACCTGATGATTTTTGGCTTCTTTTAAAATAGCCGGAAGTTGTTTGTCGAGAAAATTATTGGCACGTATTCGGGCATTAAATTGTTTTAAGCCTAAGTAAACAGCATCTGCTCCACCACGAATTGCAGCACGTAATGATTCTGCATTACCGGCAGGGAGAAGTAATTCTGGTTTTTCTTGTGCCATCTGAGTTTTATTTTGCCGCAAAAATAACATTAAATATTCGGAATTGTCATTGTGCGTTTTGTTTTGAGAAAATGTGAGGCATAACTGGAAACATTTTTTTTGGATAAAAATAAGAAAGGGCAATTCGTGTTTTTTTGATTTATGTAAAGTCTGTTTATTAATTGGTTTTGAGCCTGATTATCCGTCAATTTTTGTAA
This sequence comes from Prolixibacteraceae bacterium, assembly GCA_963662675.2. GTDB lineage: Bacteria > Bacteroidota > Bacteroidia > Bacteroidales > Prolixibacteraceae. The sequence continues at coordinate 1,182,241 of CAXXHP010000004.1, read as the reverse complement.
ATTGCGCCCCTCAAAATTTGAAAGTTATGGGTCTTTTCGGAGTATTTTCCAAAGCAAAAAAAGAAAGTCTTGATCAAGGGCTTTCCAAAACAAAAGAAAGCGTATTTAAAAAACTTGGGCGTGCAGTTGCCGGTAAGTCAAAAGTTGATGATGAAGTACTTGATAATTTAGAAGAAGTCCTTATTACTTCTGATGTTGGTGTTGATACAACTCTAAAAATTATTAAACGTATTGAAGAGCGCGTTGATAAGGATAAATATCTGGGTGTTGATGAACTAAACCGGATACTGAAGGAAGAAATTGCAGCCTTACTTGAGGAAAATAATACAGAAGATGTTTCTGATTTTGATTTACCGAAACGAGATGATCCGTATGTGATAATGGTGGTTGGCGTGAATGGTGTAGGAAAGACTACTACTATTGGGAAATTGGCATACAATTTTAAGAAAGCCGGGAAGAAGGTCGTTTTGGGTGCTGCAGATACTTTTAGGGCAGCGGCCATTGATCAGCTTGAAATTTGGGCTGAAAGAGTGGGTGTGCCAATTATAAGGCAAAATATGGGTTCCGATCCTGCTTCGGTGGCATTTGACACGCTCACTTCTGCAAAATCTACAGGCGCTGATGTCGTTATTATTGATACTGCCGGACGTTTGCATAATAAGATCAACCTGATGAACGAGCTTTCAAAAATTAAAAAAGTAATGCAAAAAGTAGTGCCAGACGCGCCTAATGAAGTATTGCTTATTTTGGATGGTTCAACAGGACAAAATGCTTTTGAACAAGCCAAGCAATTTACATTAGCGACAGAAGTAAGCTCGTTGGCTCTAACCAAATTGGATGGAACAGCAAAAGGTGGAGTTGTTATCGGAATTAGCGATCAATTTAAAATACCAGTCAAATACATAGGCATAGGTGAAAAGATGGAAGATTTACAGATTTTTCGCCGTAAAGAATTTGTCGACTCACTTTTCTCATAAACACAAAGACCAATTAGACACTTTTCTTTCGGAACCAGTAGCGAGATTGTTATAGTGGGAGATAATTTGATAAGAAAATGAAAAGGGAAAAAATTAATATAATAACGCTGGGATGTTCCAAAAATCTGGTTGATTCGGAGATGTTGCTTAATCAACTGGATTTGAATGGGTACGAAGTTGTTCATGACAGTCCTAAAGATGATGCGAATATCGTTATTCTAAATACTTGTGGTTTTATAGCCGATGCCAAGGAAGAATCCATTAACTCTATTTTGAATTTTGTAGATGATCGGAAATCTGGGAAGTTAGATAAGTTATTGGTAATGGGGTGTTTGTCTGCGCGTTATAAAGAGGATCTTACCATAGAGATGCCAGAGGTAGATAAGTTCTATGGTAAGTTTGATTTCAAGGAAATAGTGAAGGATTTAAAAGCGGAATTCTATGAGCAGAAAATGTATCACCGCGTAAAAACAACGCCGGCTCATTTTTCATATTTAAAAATCAGTGAAGGTTGTAACAGACATTGCTCATTTTGTGCCATCCCTCAGTTTACCGGAATCCACAAATCACGTAGCATTGAGAGTTTGCTGGAAGAAGCCCAAAACCTTGTTGAAGGAGGAGTGAGAGAACTGTTGATTATTGCTCAGGATCTTTCTTATTATGGGATTGATAGATACGGTGAGTCAAAGTTGGCTGAATTAGTTGAAAAATTGGCCGATATAGAAGGGTTGGAATGGATTCGCTTGCACTATGCTTACCCCTCGAAATTCCCTTTCGATGTACTACGGGTTATGCGTGAACGCGAAAATGTATGCAATTATCTTGATATTCCACTTCAGCATATTACAGATCGGATGCTGGGAATGATGCGTCGGAAAATAGATAAAGACGAAACTATCCGTCTGATTAATAAAATAAGAAAAGAAGTTCCGGGCATTGCCTTGCGTACTACTTTCTTGGTTGGTCATCCGGGTGAAACTGATGAGGATTTTGAAGAATTAAAATCTTTTGTTCAGGAATTTAAGTTTGACAGAATGGGCGTTTTCCCTTATTCAAGTGAAGATGATACCTATGCTTATAAGATGTATGAAGACAGCATTCCTCAAGATGTGAAAGACTTGCGTGCAGCAGAGTTGATGGAGATGCAACAAGATATTTCAGCGGACTTAAACCGAAAGTTGGTTGGTAGGCTTTTAAAAGTATTGGTTGACAGAGAAGAGGCTGATTATTTCGTTGGACGTACAGAATATGATTCTCCTGAAGTGGATGGCGAAGTGCTGATTAAGAAAGATGACAAAATTAAAATTGGCAATTTTTATAACGTAAAAATTAACGATTCCACTGAATTTGATTTAATTGGTCAGGTGGAATAGCTTTTTGCTTGAATCACTCAATTATTAATACCCAATCATTATCTCTGTCTAATGAGCCCGGCGGGGTTAACAGCAAGACCAAAAGCCTGTTGTTAAATGACTTTTCCTTAATTTTATTGCCGTTTCGTGGATTGAACCAATATGCCTTAGTGGCTTCAAAAGGTATTTTGTCCATTAGTATTTGAACCATCAACCCATATGGTGTGTACACCAAGCATGTTTTATTGGAAGATAGCGCACATTGATGTGTTTTAGGATCGTTAGAAACTTGATTGATGATATTTATGGGCGAAAATATTTCTGGGTAAAATCTGGAAAATAAAGATTTGAGGATTCCCATTTGTTGAGCTCCCGGTTCGTAAAGAGCATCACTCCATATCTTTAAATTTGCTTTGGTCATTGGAGAAACGGCATCATTGGCATTGTACATTTGCCAAATGGGGTGACATCCATACGTGTGACCGCAAGCCCCAGAGAAAATTGACCAGTATGCTGCTTTTCTGACATCAATTTCATCAAAATAACCTTGTTCATAGCTTTCCCAATCATAGCCTATTGGCATAAGCTCAAAGCATGCCTCGCTATTTAAGGTTGGTTTGGTAAGCTTTTGCTCATAGTTTACCATTGCAAGTTGATAGGCACTACCGTCATTTCTTTTATTTTGGTATGAGCCCCAGATTACCATATCTATCCATTCTTCATTTCGTGCCCATTCATCAACTGTATTGTTGAGGTGGAAGGTCATAAATGTTTTTTGATAATCTGCAGAGTTGTCAAATAATGGTTTATCGCTAATTGCATCAGTAATTCCTTCAGCAAGCGCTTGCCATATGGGTATTGTTGAATTATGTTCCTCTGGAAGCCTGTCGCCACCAATCATCCAAATAATATGATCTTTGTACTTTTTGAGTCGTGATCCAACAAGAAAGCCGTAGTCATAAGCAGCTTGAGGATTGTTTAAAAAATGTTCTTGTGTTAGATCTGTAGCAACATATTCATCCCAGCATGGTAATACCGCAATTTTCATTTTTTTTGCTATTGCTTGCCTGATGATCTTTTCAACATGATTCCAATAATTAAAATCAGATTGAATAATATTATTGGTATCTGAATTTAATTCGCTCAAAATATGATCGCTGATTAGATCTCGGTTTATTGGGTAATCAATATCATTTTCGTAGAGTATAGCTGCCTGTATTACGTTGAAACCTTGTTCTTGTCGGGTCGATAAATATTTCTCAGATTCTTCAAGGCTGAGTTTCTGGAAAAGCTCCCATGCGGTATCGGCTAACCAAAAAAAATGAGTACCCGATTTGTCGATTAAGTAGTGTTTATCTTTGGAAACATCAAGTGGTTGAGATTGTCCAATGGTAAAGCTCAAGATAAGTGTTATAATGGCAAGTGCATATTTCATTTATTTGATTTCTGAATTTTTCGACCATTCGTATTGTAAAATCAGATATGATGTATCAACTTGTCTACATCATTACGAAAGTTGAGTAATTCAGTTTTATAAATAAAGAAGTATTCGTTTAGAGTCCTAATTGATGAGTCAATAAATAATCTAAGAGAATCGTCATTTTCAACACGAATCAATTGATCTAAGAAATGCCATCTTTTTTCTTCAAACCAATTTTCATCTTTAAGTATTCGTCTATCGCCATACCTTTGACGGTAATACAAATAAACATTTTGGGCATTTTCTAAAGTCTGGACGTCAGTTAATCGCTTTAGTCCTCCGGAATATGCACGTAATAAAAACCAATATTTATTTAAGTCGTCCGAGTATTCAATAAGGTATTTCAGGCTGTTTAGTTTGAGATAGAATGATGAAAGTTGACGTTGATCGAGATGCATTTGCATCTCTTGAGTAATTTTAGGTATTAACTCAACAAATTCAGATAAGAAATAATTATTTCTCTTTTCTGGACTCCTTTTTTCGTTTAAAATTCGAATAAAGGACTTATTGAAATATCTAACAAAATTTTCTGCTGACTCCATATTTTACTATTGAAACAGCAATTTAATACTTTTTTGTCTTATTTGTCAATATGCCTGATAGTGAGAGTTATTGAAGGGTGGTTTTGATTTATCGTTAGCTTGTTTTTACTGATCGAAATATCTTACCCGAAACAAGTTTTTCGAGTATAATTTCAGATCCCATTAGTTTTTATAAATATTAGATTTGAAGACTAAATGGTTAATTAACTCCGATAACTTTTGTCTTAATCGTATAGATGGAAGTACGTGCAGTAATAAACAAGATATTTCTATCTTTTCCGCCAAAGCAAATATTTGCTGGGATTTCAGGGATTTCAAGTTGTCCTAATTTTTGTCCATCGGGTGCAAAAATGGAAACAGCACTATTTGTTAGGTATATGTTTCCTACATTATCGATGGTCATGCCGTCTGAGCCTTCAGGGGCAAAAAATGTCTTTTCTGAAAGTGTTCCATCGTTATTGATTTTATACTTCCATGTTTTTTGATCATTTATATCTGCCACATACAGGGTTTTGCCATCAGGTGTTCCAATGATTCCATTTGGCATTTTATAATCGTCAATTACACGAATTATTTCACCTGTTGATTTTAAGCAATATACTCCTCGACAATCCTGTGCTTGTATTTGACCCTCGGGCCACCAAGGACGTTCGTAATAACTATCAGTGAAATATATATTACCGTTTGGATGAACCCAAAGGTCGTTTGGCCCATTCAGGTGTTTGTTATCGTAGTTGTCGAGTAGAACCGTTTTATTACCGTCCATACTTATTTTAATCAGTTTATTACGGTAGTCTGCACAGGCAAGCAATTGCCCCTCTGCATCAAAGTAAAGCCCATTGGATCTTTCTCCGTCTAAGACAAATTCGCTGATGCCTTGATTTTCATCCCAAATAAAAATTTTGTTATTAGGTTGGTCTGTAAAATAAATCTGACCATTTTTATTTACCGCAGGCCCTTCAGTAAAAGAATAGCCGGAAGCAATATTTTCGATTTTTGCCCCTTGCTGAATAATAGAATTGACATCTTGTGCATTGAGCGTAAGGCTAAAGAAAAAACTTAGCAGTATAAAGTTGATCGCGTTTTTCATATGATTTGATGGCTTTATTTCTTGATTTTCTTAGGTTTACACACTTTATCTTCTTTCTTGGTTTTTGCCCCACATCTTTTACAAACGTATTTTGGATTTTCCGAATCTTTATAATCCTCTTTTTTACATGCTGTTTTTCCCATATTCGCTTTAAAAATCTTGTTCTCTGTGGGAAAGAACAACATTGACAGGGAAATTGTTTTTGAGATATTTTGCTAATTTTTCGGCTGAATAAACAGAGCGATGTTGTCCTCCCGTACAGCCAAAGCTTACCGACAGGTGGTTGAATCCTCGGGCGAGGTATACTTTCACCGATTGGTCAACAAGCGCGAATACATTTGAAAGGAAATCGGCTATTTCTGATCGTGTTTCTAAAAATTGAATTACTCCCGGATCTTTACCTGTAAGTTGTTTGTATTCGTCGTATCGTCCCGGATTATGAATTGCCCGACAATCGAAGATATAACCTCCTCCATTATCAGAAGGATCTGCCGGCAAGCCTTTTTTATAGGAAAAACTGGTAATACGCACAGTTAGGGTGCCTGTTTCCTTTCCAATTTCTTTTAAAAACTCAGATTGGCTAACAGCTTCCAATACTTTTAATAGTTCCGGAAGAGCAATTGTAATATTATTGTTCTGAAGGATGTATTTCAGGTTTTCAAGTGCGAATGGAATACTTTTCAAAAAGTGCTCTTTTTTCTCGTAAAAACCACGAAATCCGTAGGCACCCATTGCTTGCATAATCCGAATTAAAACATAACCGGTATAATAAGCTTTAAATTCAGTGCGATCAGTTGTCTTGAAATTATCCAGTTCATCAAGATAAAATTCTAGCAATTCATTCCTGATTGCTTGAGGGATGTCTGCTTTTGCATCATAAAGTAATGATGCCAGATCATATTGTAATGCGCCTTTTCGTCCACCCTGAAAATCAATAAATGCAACTCTATTATTGTGTAGCATGATATTTCTTGACTGGAAATCACGATACAAAAAATACTCATTTTCGGCCGTTAGGAGGTAATTGCAAAAGGCCTGAAAATCATCTTCCAACGCTTGTTCGTCAAATGGTATTTTGGCTAGTTTCAGAAAGTAATACTTGAAATAATTGAGATCCCACATCATCGATTGCTTGTCGAATGCAGCTCTCGGATAACAATACTCGTACTTGATTTCTTTGCCAGCAGATATCTGAATCTTAGGTAATTCTCGTAAAACTCTTTTGTAAACGTTGGTTATCTTCTCCGAAAAGCCTTCTAACTCACGGGTTTTACTCAGATAGTCAAACAAGGTGAGATTACCCAGATCTTCTTGTATGTAACAGGTTTTTTCATCATTCACCTTGAAGATTTCAGGGACAGAGATGTCTTTTTTGAAAAAATGTTCTGCGAATTCAAGAAAGGCAATGTTTTCTTTGATGTCGCTGTTGTAAGCTCCAATTGCCTGATGACTATTGCTTTTTATACGACAATATTCACGATATGAACCAGATCCAGGTAATACCTCAAAGGCAGTCATTTCTTCAATAAAATGACTTTCATATAAGCGGATAAGCTCTTCTTTTATTTTTAGATCCAAAATATTTTCTTTTTAATGAAAACAAATATAAAAGAAATTAATGGCTCTTTCAGATTAAATAAGATGATGGCTTTTGATTCAGAATGGGCTTTTTTGTACTTTGCCATCATTATGTATTATAAATGAAGAAATCTATTGCTATTTTCTTGAAATATTTGAAGAGATTACTATTGATCCAGGGTGGCGTATTTCTCTTTTTTCTTCTTTTGGGATTTACGACTATCCCTTTTTACTTATACCATTGGTTGGGTACAAGTCTTTCGCAAATTAGTGAAGAGCCGCAATATATTGTATTAATGGGGGGAGGAGGGATGCCTAGTGAATCGAACCTGATACGTGCATTCTATGTAGCCGGGGCTGCTGAAACATTCTCCAGCAGCAAGATAATTATTGCTTTGCCTGGAGATCTAACAGAAGAATCATCATCGCCCAATTTACTGGCAGATGAGTTAGAGCGCAGAGGAGTAGATGCTAGCCGGATTTTATTTGAAAATGAAGGAACCAATACCCGATCTCAGGCATTAAGGTTAAGCTCATCTGTATTTTCTTTTTTAATTGATCAGCCAATTCTTATTGTATCATCACCTGAGCATATGCGGCGTTCGGTTTTGTGTTTTGAAGAAGTCGGATTTACTAGAGTAAACGCTTTGCCAGCGTTTGAGGGAACTCTGGAGGCAGATCTTAGTTTTGATGATGACTTGCTTGGTGAAAATAAATTATTCACACCAGATATTGGTCATAGCAAAAACCTTCGTTACCAGTTTTGGAATCACTTGAAATATGAAATTTTAGTGGCGAGGGAGCTCATCGCTTTAGGTTATTATAAAATCTGTGGATGGATATAAATCAGGCCTTTACTAGTTGTGGTGAATTCTTTTTGACGTCTTTCCTGTATCATTAGAATAATACTTTGCTGAGTTTTTCGTTATTTTGTCACGAAACAATAAACTAAATACGTCATGAAAAAGATCGTTTTATTTCTATCACTCATTTTAGCGTTTCAATTTGTAAATGCTCAATCTCCTATCAATATTGGTTTGAAAGCAGGTTATAGCAGTTCTCAAATTAAAACAAACCTGGAGCAATTTAATGAAGGAAGTGTCAGTAATTATTTTGCCGGTGCATTTGCTCGTCTTAATCTCGGGAAAATTTATATTCAACCTGAAGCGTATTTTAGTTCAAAAGGTGGTAAGCTGAATGAAGTTGTTGAGTCACCAACAGCGACAGTTAATTCGTTTGATTTGAAAGCTATTGATGTCCCTGTTTTATTGGGATATAAAATTATTGAGAAAGGCCCTTTTAATCTTCGCGTAAATGCTGGTCCTGTATTGTCTTTCTTTACAAAAAAAGAAACGAATAATGAAGAGACTTTTGATCCTAAGGACTTGAAAGATAATTTCTTTGGATACCAGTATGGTGCAGGGATTGATTTCTTGTTCCTTTCACTTGATGTAAGAGCTGAGAATAGTTTTGGAGATATATACAGCGGTTCTGGCGATGAAAAAAGCAAGACATTTTTAGTTTCGCTAGGCATTAAGTTGTTATAAAAATGGGTTGACCCATGAAATCAATAATTAGTGGACTAATACTGTTGTTATTGAGTTTTTCCAGCTTTGGGCAAATAGATTCGGTTTCTATTATAATGGATGAACCGGACGATTACATCTATCGTGCTCCAATCGATTTAAATTTTAGTCCGGCAACAACCCCGATAAAGTTAGAAGCGCCATTGATATTGCCGAAATTAAGTAAAAGTCATCCATTGGTTATTGATTTCAACCCTTTAAATTCTTTTAAAAGAATCACATTAACGAGTAACTATACATATTTACAACCCTTTGCTAGTTCATACTCTATAAATAATTTTGATGAATATCGTCTCGGTGAAAAGGTCATATTGGGAGGGAATAGCTTTTCTTCCAATTCTGTATTTAGTCCTGAACCACTGAATACAAATATTGCTGATATGGCCATAAAAGGGGCTTCCATGTTTTTGCAATATAAAATCTCAGAAAAATTTAGAATTAGCGGAAGTGTTAGTGTTTCCAATCGGTACGATCCGTACTAGTTTAATGCCTTCTAATTCATTTGTATTTATTCCTAATTTATTTGATTATCACTGCTTTAATTTTAGATGAGTTGAAAGGTGTAAACTTCGAGCTTTGCTAATCTAGAATTGATAGATAATTGCTGTATTTTCGTTTCTGAAAAAACAACATTTATTATGACTGCTTCAAGGGTTCAGGATATATCTCCTTTTATTGTAATGGAAGTGCTTGAAAAAGCTGTAGAGATGGAAAAACAGGGTAAGCATATTATTCATCTTGAAGTGGGCGAGCCTGATTTTCAAATGCCAGCATGTATTCAGGAAGCCAGTATTTTGGCAATGGAAGAAGGACGAACACATTACACGCACAGTTTGGGTGATCCGGAGTTGCGTAATACCATTGCCGAAAACTACCTGAAAGAATATGGTGTAAATGTAGACCCTGATCAAATTATTATTACATCGGGAAGTTCTCCTGCCATATTGATGGTGTTATCAGTTTTATGTAACCAAGGTGATGAGGTGATTGTTTCTGATCCGTCATATGCATGTTATCCAAATTTCATTCATTATGTAGGGGCAAATACAGTACGAGTACCTGTTTCTGCTTCTGATGGTTTTCAGATACATGCAAATGCAATCCGTGAAAAAATCACCAATAAAACGAAGGCTATACTAATAAATAGCCCAATGAACCCCACTGGTAATCTACTGACCCCTCAAAACCTGACCGAACTTGCTACACTACAAGTTCCTATTGTTTCTGATGAAATTTATCATGGATTGGTTTACGGAGAAAAGGCGCATAGCATACTCGAATATACTGATAATGCATTTGTGCTGAATGGCTTCTCAAAGCTTTATGCCATGACTGGACTTCGTTTGGGATATTTGATTGCCCCCAAAAAGTATATTCGTCCAATGCAAAAGCTTCAGCAAAATCTTTTTATTTGCGCAAGTTCTGTTGCTCAACGCGCTGGAATTGCTGCCATAAAGTATGGTGAAGATGATGTCGTGAAAATGCGTGACATTTATGGTGACCGGAGAAAATTCATGATTTCACGGCTTCGTGAGCTGGGTTTCAAAATTCCGGTTGAACCAACAGGGGCTTTCTATGTTTTTGTTGATGCTTCTCATCTGTCTGAAAATTCATATGAACTAGCATTTGATATTCTAGAGAAAGCTCATGTTGGTGTTACTCCTGGAATTGACTTTGGCCCGGGGGGAGAAGGCTATCTTCGGTTTTCTTATGCCAACTCCATCGAGAATATTAAGGAAGGATTGATCCGCTTGGAGGAATATCTAAGTAGATATTAGACTGACATATCCGGGAATTAAAATATTAATATGTAATTAATCATGCCGTTTTGACGCTAGAAACTACATGTATGCCATTCTATTGACCTTGTTTGTCGAATCTGCTTGATCAAAGTGTAATACTTTCTAATTTTTGCAGTCTTATTGGTTACAACTTATAGGGATTAATTTCTCGTTTAGGATTTAAATGTTATTACAACGAAGTTTAACCATTAAAATCAATGCCATGAAAAACAAGGTGTTAAAACTATTAGTAAGCGTAACTTTTTTGATCTTCACATTATTTGTAGGAGTTGCTTCAGGAGCTGATGAAGGAAGTAATTATACCATTACTCCAGTGGAAGAACAAAACCTCGAAACAGGGGTTGAATGTGCATGGACCCTTGTTTATAATGAGGCTGGAGCTCCAATTACCATTTGTCTTTTGGAATCTAAGAATTCAAAAACTTATGTTGTACGCACTTCCCTTTTTGAGGTGGCTTATGTTTGTAATAGAAGTGGATTTGGTGCTCGAAACGTGAAGGATTCAGATCGAGTTCTTCCTTCTGAATTAACAAGTCAGGTGATTAATATGACAGAATTGTCCAATCAATATTTGATTACTACAGGTGATTTGGATGATGATGTGGCCTTGGGGCTTATTGCAAGCTATTTGCCTGATTTGGTAAATACAAAATATCAGAATTTAATAACCTCGTAATTTTAATAATTATTCGAAATCGACAAAAGCCGCTTTTCCCCCAGAAGGCGGCTTTCTTTATATGCAACCACAAACGAAACCCTCAGCCAGATCATCAGTAAGGTTCGAAACGGCCATTTTTTCTTTATCAGTACCTTTGCAACTATTGCAAACAGGGAGGTTCAGTTCGTTATTCTTTTCAGTGGATTCATTATTTACTGAAATTCCACAGACGAAGCAAATTGAGCTAAAATCTTTCATTATAATAAGTTGAGGGGGCAAAGTTAGTATATTTTTAAACAAATATTCTTTGTCGACACATTGGCAAAAATGGCAAGGATATAGCCATTAACTGCTAATCTGTCTTTGTTTTGAGGTTGAATTTAGTTGGCACGATTATTATAGAAAAAAAAGGACGTGCACTTCTATATCATAGAACATTATAATTACTTTTGTGTGCGTTAAGTTGAAACTGAAAAAAAAGCATTTAGCAATGGCACTTATCAATAAAGTTTTAGGGAAGTTTCTTGGAAGCAAATCAGATCGCGATATTAAAGAAGTTACTCCCGTACTTGAAAAAATTAAGCAAGAATATACACGAATTACCCAACTTACGACAGATGACCTAAGGGCTGAATCTGTTCGGTTGAAGAATATCATTCATGAGAATATTAAGCCTGAAGAGGATGAAATCGCTTCGTTGAAAAACCAAGCGGAGGATGTCGAAATACAAGAGAGTGAAAAATTATATCAGGAAATTGATAAGATTGAAGAACGTATCAATGAAAAGATAGAGGAAGTTTTGAATGAAGTACTTCCAGCTGCATTTGCTTTAATAAAAGAAACAGCAAAACGTTTTTCAGAAAATGAGAAAGTGGTTGTTTCTGCAACTGATTTTGATCGAGATTTAGCAGCTAGTAAAGATAATGTTGAAATTGATGGTGAAAAGGCAATTTGGTACAATAAATGGATTGCAGGAGGAGCAGAAATCTCCTGGGAAATGGTTCACTACGATGTGCAGCTTATAGGTGGTATCGTTCTCCACTCTGGGAAAATTGCAGAGATGGCTACTGGTGAAGGAAAAACGTTAGTTGCCACCTTGCCTGTATTCCTAAATGCGTTGGCAGGTCGGGGTGTTCATGTTGTTACCGTAAATGATTATCTGGCAAAACGTGACTCCGAGTGGATGGGGCCTATATTTGAGTTTCATGGGTTAAGTGTTGATTGTATCGATAAGCACCAGCCTAACTCGGATGCAAGGCGCAAAGCATATAATGCAGATATTACCTATGGAACAAACAACGAGTTTGGCTTTGATTATTTGCGTGATAATATGGCCATTAATCCTCGTGATCTTGTTCAGCGGAAGCATCATTATTCTATTGTTGATGAGGTCGATTCGGTATTGATTGATGATGCACGTACCCCATTAATTATTTCAGGTCCTGTTCCAAAAGGAGAGAATCAGAAATTTGATGAGCTAATGCCGAAGGTTGAAAAATTGGTTTCGGCACAACGAGCTCATGCCAGCCAATGTCTGACTGATGCAAAACGTCTTCTAAATAAATCTGATGCAACAAAAGAAGAGAAAGAAGAAGGAGCTATTCAATTGTTGCGTGCTCAAAAAGGAATGCCAAAAACAAAAGCCCTTATTAAATTCTTAAGTGAAGAAGGAATAAAGGCAATTATGCAGAAAACGGAAAACTATTATATGCAGGATAATAGTAAGAACATGCATATCGTTACTGATCCCCTATATTTTATTATTGAAGAAAAACAAAACTCAGTTGAGCTTACCGATAAAGGGATTGATTTGATTTCATCAGATATGGATGATACTGAATTTTTCATTCTGCCTGATGTTGGCTCTTCGATTGCAGAGCTTGAAAATGACAGTTCGCTATCAAGTAAAGAGCGTTTAGAGAAGAAGGACATTATGCTTCAGAATTATGCGGTAAAATCTGAGCGTGTACACACTATAAATCAGTTACTAAAGGCCTACTCCATGTTTGAGAAAGATGTGGAGTATGTGGTTATCGACAATAAAGTGAAAATTGTTGATGAGCAAACCGGACGTATCATGGAAGGTCGTCGTTACTCCGATGGATTGCATCAGGCCATTGAAGCAAAAGAACGTGTTAAGGTTGAGGCTGCTACGCAGACTTTTGCTACTGTTACTCTTCAGAACTATTTTAGGATGTACCACAAACTTTCGGGAATGACAGGTACAGCCGAGACTGAAGCTGGAGAATTATGGGATATATACGAATTGGATGTTGTGGTTATTCCAACCAACAGACCTATCGTTAGATCAGACCGTGATGATAAAGTATATAAAACAAAACGTGAAAAATATAACGCGGTAATTCTCGAAATTGTTGATTTGCACAAGGCAGGAAGACCTGTTTTGGTGGGTACGACCTCTGTTGAGATCTCAGAATTGTTGAGCCGTATGTTGAAATTACGGGGTATAAAACACAATGTGTTGAATGCAAAATTGCATGCTCGTGAAGCTGATATTGTTGCCGATGCCGGTACTGCAGGAATGGTGACCATTGCAACCAATATGGCCGGTCGTGGAACCGATATTAAATTATCGAAGGAAGTTAAGGCTGCCGGAGGTTTAGCCATTATTGGTACTGAACGACATGATTCTCGACGAGTAGACCGTCAGTTACGAGGGCGTTCAGGTCGTCAAGGTGATCCGGGTAGTTCACAGTTCTTTGTTTCTTTGGAAGATGATCTGATGCGTTTGTTTAATTCGGAACGAATAACCGGTATTATGGATCGCCTGGGATTAGAAGATGGTGAAGTGATTCAGCATTCTATGATTACTAAGTCGATTGAACGAGCACAAAGGAAAGTAGAAGAAAATAACTTCGGAATTCGTAAACGTTTGCTTGAGTATGATGATGTAATGAACTCACAACGTGAAGTTATTTATAAAAAACGTCGACATGCTTTATTTGGAGAACGTCTGGAAGTTGATGTGCTGAATATGATGTACGACTCAATTGAGTTTATTGTTAATGAATATCATGGAGGTGACTTTGACGATTTTAATCTTGAATTGATGAGGTTGATGTCCATTGAATCCCCTATTTCTAAGGATGAATTCGTAAAGATGACCCCTGAAGGTATTCTAGATACGATTTACAAAGAAATGATCGAATCTTATACTCGTAAGGTAGAGGCAATTTCAAAACAAGCCTATCCTGTTGTTAAGGATGTGTACGAGAATAAGTCACATATGTATAAGAATATTGTTGTTCCTATTTCAGACGGTAAACGAATTTATCAGATTATAACTAATTTGGAAAAAGCTTACCAGAATAAAGGGAAAGAACTGGTTAAATCTTATCAGAAGCAGATTGTGCTTACAACAATCGATGAATCATGGAAAGAACAGTTGCGTGAAATGGATGAACTGAAACAATCGGTTCAGAATGCAACCTATGAACAAAAAGATCCACTATTGATTTATAAGTTTGAGTCTTTTAATTTGTTCAAAATCATGGTTCAGAAGGTGAACAAAGATATTGTTTCAACTCTAATGAAAGGACACATTCCTATTTCTGATCCAAATCAGGTTCGTGAGGCAGAAACTGCCAAGCGTACTGATATGAGCAAATATTCAACCCAAAAGTCAGAAATGCCCGGAATTTCGCAGAGTGGAGAACAGGCTGAAAAGAAGGAACAGAGAAAAGCTCAACCAGTACGTGTTGAGAAGAAAGTGGGGAGAAATGAGCCTTGTCCATGTGGAAGTGGGAAAAAATATAAGAGTTGTCACGGAAAAGACTCCGAATAAAAAATAATATTCATGCAGTTATTAGCTTTCATTCACTGGAACATTAATCCCGAGATTTTTCATTTGGGTCCTTTTTCTGTTCGTTGGTACGGACTGTTGTTTGCTATCGGATTTTTATCTGGTTATTATCAAGGTGAGCGCATGTTCAAGTTTGAAGGGATTGATTTAAGATGGCTTGAAAGCTTGTTTATGTATCTGCTTGTTGCAACGATCATTGGTGCTCGCTTAGGGCATGTCTTTTTCTATAGTTGGGATTACTATTCCCAAAATCCTGTAGAGATAATTAAGATCTGGCATGGTGGATTAGCCAGTCATGGTGGTGTATTGGGAATTATTGTTGCCCTCATATTTTGGAGTAAGAAAGTATCGAAGCGATCTGTCCTGTGGATTTTGGATCGTGTGGTTGTACCCTCTGCTTTAGTTGCTGCGTTAATTCGGACGGGTAACTTGATGAACTCTGAAATATATGGAGTAGGAACCAGTCTGCCATGGGGGATTATTTTTGAACGAAATGGAGAAACGATCGCGAAACATCCAACCCAAATATATGAGGCATTATCTTATTTGCTCACATTTGGAACCATGCTTTTTGTTTATTGGAAAACCAAATTACGAAATCGGCAGGGCTTTATATTGGGTTTATTCTTCGTTATGATATTCCTCGCAAGATTCTTGATTGAGTTTATTAAGGAAGATCAGGAGGCATTTGAAGCTACCATGTCTTTAAATATGGGACAGTGGCTTAGTGTTCCATTCATTATTGGAGGCTTATTTTTGCTTATTCGTGCCTTGAAAAAGCCTGAAGTTATTTATTCCTAAGAGCCTTAATTCGTGGAAGGAAATATTTTAAAAAATATTACTCTAATTATTCCGGATTTATCAGGTTCTGAAATCTGGCAATTGTTTCTTTCCTCTCCTTAAGCTTGTATAAATAGTTCTCTGTTTGTTTCCGGTATTGCGTAAAATAAGCCTTATTGGCCCATTCAATGGCTAAATTAATATCCCCAAGCATTTCGCTAGCTAGTGCCAAATTAAATTCAGCCTTACTTTTTTCTGCTGTTTTTTGTGATGAAGAGTAGGGGAGCCAATGATCATACGCTGCTTGCCAATTATCATTACTAATATAATTTGCTATTTGTGACGCGTTTTTCTTGTCCAGAACGTAATATGACCGGTTTTCCCGAACCCATTGAGGGGATAATTTACTGTCAATCTCTAGTGCAACCTGAATGCCGGTTTGAATCAGACATTCTTTAATCGAAGGCAGCTTATTGAAAATATTTTGTGTGGATACGTCAGAATCATACCAGTAAATGGTGTCATCTACTACGATTTGTTTGGCAATTTCCTTTTTTACAGGATCGTATATTTTTACAACTGCATTATATTTTGAATCGATAGACGCAGCCCCATAAGATTCATACCCTAACATGGAAGGGAAGGTCGAATAGGTGGTGGATAGTTTATTGTAATATCGTTCAATAACCAGAAGGGCGTCTGTATTATATTCAGAACAAATTTGCTCAACTTCATCCCATTCTAATTCTCTTGGAATTCTGTAAAACGCCAAATCACGGTTTATATATCGGTCTTGCGGAATCACTATGTCATACCTGCCAGATTCAAATAATAATTCACCCAACACCTTCAGGGTTGTATCAGCCGCAATACTGTCAAGAACAACAGCTTCAATATTGAAATCCTTAGAATAGAAATAGCTTTGAAGGCTATCCGTATCATACCGTTTAAATTCTTTCGAAATCCCATGGTTCATCAACGTTAAGCTACTAATGTCATTAGATAGCATATCTGTTGATGGTTGAGAGGTTTCAATAGATATTGACCTGTAGGAAGAAGTACAAGATGCAAGAAGAAGTAAGAGTGGTAATACTCTATATATTATTTTTAGGAATTTAAAGTTCATTATCTTTTGTTTAATATGAGCCCCAAAATTTTCGCAAAAACCATTCCAAACTCATTACAATCAGGATTAAGAAAAATAACCATTTAATTGATATGAACTTTTGGTAAGCAAGTTGTTTCACTTTTTGTTCTTTTAATTGTTCATTTTCAGTTAATGTATCATTTAGTTTGTCCCAGTTTTCCATGTCGAAGAATTTTCCACCGGTGTTTGCAGACATTTGATACAATGGCTGGAAATTTGCAGAACTTACAGCCTGTTCAATTTGTAATTTGGTCACTAAAAAAGTTCCTGTTTCTGTGTATTCATTTTCGCCAAGTATGGTTTTTGCTTCAAAAGAATATGTGCCAGATGGAATATTTCCCATATCTAATTCATATTGGTCATCTTTTTTATCAAAAATAAATGAATAACTCTTGTTGTCGGTTGAAACTAGTTCTATCGAAACTTCGGGTTCATTTACTGGCTCATAGCTATCATTTAAAAGCTCAGCTTGCATGAGCACCGGGCTGTCTTCTGCATATTCAGTTTGAAAATAAACGTTAAAATTATCTTCATTTGGTCTTAATATCAGGTAATTGATTGTTTTTTGGATGAGTTCATCTAAGGTATGGTGCGAACCATCATATAGGTAATTATATAATCTCCATCGCCATATTCCTTCACCAATAATAAAACCACGTTTTACACCATCTATTCGCCCTAAACTTATCAACGGATATCCGGTTTGAATTGTTTGAACTTGTTGGCTCATTAATGTTTGCAGTTCTTGATTTGGAGTGATTTCTCCAAAGGGAACATTTAGCGGTGGCCAATTTTTTATTGTTTCTTCCAAATTCTCATCTAGTGCAAACAAGTTGAAATTTTTATTTAGAACAGGCTCGGCATTTTCTTGAGTTTTCGTTTGTTGAATATCAATACCGGTTTGCAAGTTGTTGAGTCTGGGCAGTGATGTTCCACTACTAATAATAAGGAGGTAGGGACATTTACTTTTTTGAAGGCTTTCAAAAGCTTGGATGCTTTCACGTGTGTCATCTGGCAATTGATGAGCGATTACCAGACTGTAGTTGCTATACGAAATGGGAGATTCTGATACAGAACGTATGTCCCATTCATAGCTGTCGCTATTTTCAATCGTCTGAATGATGGCACTCAGATCGGGGTGTGATCCATGTGTTAGAAATAGTATTTTTTGTTTTTGAGTGGTGACGTTGATTGTGAAGTCAAATTTGTTATTTATCGTATTATCTTCATTTGGCAAGCTCTCCAAAATCACAGAGTAATTATTAATGCCAGAAGCCTCGGCCTGTAATCGAATGGTTTCCTGTTGAAAATATTGGTCACCGTAAATGGTAACGGACTTTTCATAGACCGTTTTATCATCTTTTAAAACAGATAATTTGGTGGTTTCACCATCAGCCTTACTAAAGGATAAATCAATTTCCACTGGGAAATAATTATTCAAAAATGTTGTCTGATTTGTTTTTACATTTCGAATAGCGGCATCCATTTGGATTGTGGTGTCACCTATTCCTACTGTATAAATGGGGTAAGGTAAAGATCTGCTTTCATAAACCGGATCATTTCCTGAATTGTAGACACCATCTCCAAGTATGACTAATCCTCCAATACCTGAAGGCATGTAATTCGCAGAAATTGATTGCAAAAGTTCACTGTAATCGGAACTGTTTTCATTAAACGTAATGGTGCTATTTTGTCGTGCTTCTTCTCCGAAAGTCCAGAATTCAACGTCAAAGTTTTGCAGTTGGTTCCTTGCTTGATTCAGAATTTCGTCTGCCTGAGTTTGAAAATTCTGAAGTGATTGCGAATTATCAATTGCAAAAATTAACAGAGGTTTGAATTTGTTGTGTTTGAAGCGTTGAATTGCAGCACCAAGCAGCAAAAAAGTAATTAGGAAAAAAGCAATGAACCTTAATCCTATTAGTAATTTTATTTGAAATGATGAGAAAATCGCTTGCTGTTGTTTGCCCCGATAAACGAAATAACTAATTAACCCGGCACTGATTAAACAGAGAAGAATGAGCAATAGAGAATATGATTGGTCAAAATATATTTCCAAAAGTCAAATTTTTTAGAGACTCAAATTTAATATTCTTATTCTTATGAATTCTATATTTCTGAGGTATTGAAACTTTATTATATAATATAAATTTCAAAAGCATAAAAAAGCTCCGAATATTTTCCGGAGCTTTTCTAATATGCTAAGTATTTGTTTCGCGTTTAGTAGTGAATGTTTCGCTTACTCTAATAATTCATAGTCATGCATTTCTTTCATGAATGATACGAAATCGTTTTTGCGTTCAGAATCCATCCATGCCATTGCACTTCTTGGGTGTTCATTTAAAGCACCTGTTACCAAATACGGAATGTGATAGCCCCAGTCAATTTTTTGCTGCCATGGCAAAATATCTTCCTGAATCGATTTCAGTAGAGGCAATAAACGGTACTTTGGATTTTTCAAGAAAGCAATTAGTATTTCAATTGGGCAGTTTCCCGCTCCGCGTCCCATGCCAAGCAAAGTCGCATCAAGGTATGTTGCACCATTCATTAATGCCGTAATATTATTCGACATGGCCAACTGCATGTTGTTGTGTGCATGTAAGCCAATTTCTTTATGGGGCAGTGCTGCTTTATACTTTTTCATCAAGTATTCTATCGTTTCACAGTGCATACTTCCAAAACTGTCAACCAAATAAAATACAGGAACGCGAGATTTTGCCACATCTGCTAGTGCTTGATCTAGTTCTAGCTCGTTTATTTTTGAAACGGCCATCAAGTTAATTGTCGTTTCATAGCCTTTGTCCATGCAATGATGGGCCAGCTCTATGGCTTTGTCTATTTGATGAGCGTAACAAGCTACTCGCATCATATCGATCACACTATCTTTTGCAAGAGGGATATCATCGAGTTCAATCCGGCCAATATCGGCCATTGCAGATATTTTTAGCTTAGTATTGTTATCTCCAATAGCCCGGCGCAAATCAGCATCAGAGCAAAATTTCCATGGACCAACCTCATTGCGGTCGAAAGCTTTCTCGCTGCTGATATAGCCGATCTCCATATAGTCAACACCGGCTTCAACACAGGCGTCATAGACTCCCTTTACGAATTTGTCATCGAATTGCCATTTATTCATCAGCCCGCCATCACGAACTGTACAATCCATTACTTTAATGTCTTTTTTATACATAGGTTGGTTTAATTATTTTTTAATCTTTTTATGGAGTTCAAATTCCTTTTGAATATTGTGATGAACCATTGTTTTATAAACCTCCTCGATCATATCCGGTGAAAGCTTCAATTTTTCAGCCCATTCACGTCGTTGCTTATATAACTGATCTTGTCTTGTTTGGGCAACAATACTTTGTTCATCCGTTTTAAAACGAACGATTTCACATACATATTCTTGTCGTTTTGCAAGTAGGTTTAAAATTTCCAGATCAACTCGATCAATCTCATTTCTTACATCCTCTATGCTGTTGCAGGACTTTGCGTCTTTCATTGTAAAATATTTTGCCACAAAAATAACATTTAGAATATATTACGAAAAAAATCGTCTGGATTTCCTCTAATTATTTTTCCTGAAAATGAACGCATTAGTTATTTCTTATTTAGATTTAATAAAAAAAACATATCGAAGTATTTGGAAATGTCGAATTACTATCTACATTTGCAACGTTAATAATGAAGAACGAGAATATCTGAAATGAAAAAAATGACTTCTGCAATATTGAATTTATTAAACGCAAACATGATGATGTGTATGTGTAGTAATTCTTTTATGCAGAGGAATATGAGTTAGAGGTGATATAATATATCATATAAAACGACAAAAGCCCTTCTGCATATGCAGAAGGGCTTTTGTCGTTTTAGCCAATTCTTTAGAGAAACAGAAAATTAATATGAAACAGAAAATTCAAGATGAGAGAGAAACCATACAGAAGCGTTGTAAAAACGATTTCGTGGAGAACAGTAGGAACAATAGATACGATGATAATTGCATGGTTGGTGACCGGAAAATTAGATTTTGCCGTAACAATTGGTGGTATTGAGCTTTTCACAAAAATGTTTCTTTACTATTTGCATGAAAGAACATGGAACAAAATTAAGCTAGGAAAAGTGGATAGCTCTGATATTGAGTATCAAATTTAAGCATGATGAATTAAGTTGACGATTAAGCAAAAAAATGTTGATAGATGAAAAATTTCTTGCCCATAGCTATAAACATAGCCAATGAAAAGATCCTGATTATTGGAGGGGGACAAAGTGCATGGAAAAAGATAGTAATTCTAAAGCGCTTTAACGCAGATCTGGAAGTTGTGGCACAGAAGGTTTGTGATGAGATTAAAAATAGTGGAGTTCCATACACATTAAAGTCTTATGAGAAAGACGATTTACAGGGATACCTCCTTTTTTACTCGTGCACCAACAATAAGGAGCTAGACAAGCAAATAGCTCAGGATGGGAGAGATGCCGGGATTTTGGTCAATATTCATGATCAGCCCGATTTGTGTCAGTTTGTTTCACCAGCCATTTATCAGCAGGGAAATCTACGAGTGGCAGTTAGTTCAAATGCAGAAAATGTCTTTGAATCAATCCGTTTAAGAAATGAAATAGAAAGTTATCTGGAAAATAAAAGAAAAACGAATGAGTATTAGAATTAATCCTTTAAGTGAAGTGCATTCAAAGGCGCTTGAGCAGTTGCTGGACGGTGCAGACCAGCAACAATTGATTTGGCTGAGTGGATATTTTCAGGGGTTGACAGTAGGAACTATAACAAATAGTAAGTTGAATTCTGTTTTGCCGGGTCAAGCTGTGCAAACTGCTACCCCCAATATTCAAAAACTCACCATTTTATTCGGATCGCATACTGGCAGAAGTGAAGGGCTGGCGAAAAAGTTTAAAGTTTTATTGCAAGAAAGATCTGTTGTGGCAGATGTAATATCGATGGATGATTACAACATCAAACAAATTGAAAAGGAGCAAAACCTTCTGGTAATTGTGAGTACACATGGTGAAGGCGAACCTCCGTTGATGGCTGAGGATTTTCATCGGTTTATTACAGGGAAGCGGGTACCAAAACTACCCAACCTAAATTATTCAGTGCTGGCATTGGGAGATAAAAGCTACAAGTTGTTTTGCCAAACAGGAATCGAAATAGACAAGGCTCTAAAAGATGCGGGAGCAACAGAATTGCTTCCTATCGTTAATTGTGACGTGGATTACGAAGACGATGCGGCACTGTGGATGGAGAACGTTGCCAGTACGTTGGTGAAGCAGGCTCCAGAATCAGCAATTGCAGGATCTTCTGGAGGTGCTAAAAGGGAGACTGTTGTTTATAACAGGAAGAATCCCTTTCGGGCAGTAATTTCGGATAAAACAAAAATTACCGGGCGAGAGTCTGATAAGGAAGTTTATCATGTAGAAATAGCTCTGGATGGTTCAGGGATTTCCTATCAACCAGGTGACTCGTTAGGTATTTTGGCTGATAATCCGCCATTGTTGGTTGAACAGATCATTCGCAAATTGCAATTGGACGAGCAAGCTCCCATCATCATAAAAAAAGGTGAGTTCAGTGTCTTAAATGCTTTACGCCATCATCTTGAAATTACGGTGCTTACTCGTGATGTGCTTAAAAAATATGCGGAGAAGACGGATTCCAAGGTCTTAATCCAAACGATGGATGATGAAAAGCTGCTGGATGAATATCTATGGGGACATGATGTTCTTGACTTAATTCAGGAATTCCCATTTCCCTTAAATGCTCAGGATCTGGTGGATGTACTTCGTCCGTTACCTCCTCGTCTGTATTCAATTTCATCAAGTCAGGAATCTGTTGGCGATGAGGTTCACATTACCGTTTCAAAAGTGCAATATAATAGTAAGGGGCGCGAACGTCAGGGTGCAGCTTCCACATATCTGGCAGATCGGATAGAAATAGATCATGAAATTCCAATTTATATTGAACGTAATCCAAGTTTCAGATTACCAATTGAAAACGGAGCACCTATAATAATGGTTGGCGCAGGTACCGGTATTGCTCCATTTCGTGCATTTATTCAGCAAAGGGAAGCTAACAACATGAAAGGGAAAAGTTGGCTGTTCTTTGGAGAACGGCATTTCCATTCGGATTTTCTGTATCAACTTGAATGGCAGAAATATTTAAAGAAAGGTTACCTCGAAAAAATTGATCTGGCTTTTTCTCGTGATCAGAATGAAAAAGTGTATGTGCAACATCGCTTAGCCGAGCAGCAAGCCGAAATTTATAATTGGCTGGAAAATGGAGCGAGCTTCTATTTGTGTGGTGATATGAAAAATATGGCTAAAGATGTGCAGAAAACCTTATTAGAAATCATACAATCACAGGGAGGTATGAGTGAGGGAAAAGCCAGAGAATATTTTAAAAAGTTGAAAAAAGAAAAACGTTTTCAGGCAGATGTGTATTGACGTAGTTTATCGAGATCCACCGTCATGCTGAACTTGTTTCAGCAGCTATAAATTACAAACAGATACTGAACCAAGTTCAGAAAGACAATAAAAAAGTTGATATAGTATGAGCAACGAAATAGATTGGAGCAAGCTCTCCGAAGTTGAGAAGTTAAAATACGATAGTGATTATTTGCGAGGAACTTTAGCTGAAAGTTTGGCTAACCCGGTAACAGGAGCAATAGCCGATGGTGACACCCAAATGTCTAAGTTCCATGGGATATATCAGCAGTACGATCGAGATTTGGAGAAAGAAAGAAAACAACAAAAACTGGAGCCTGCTTTCTCGTTTCTAATTCGGGTTAGATTACCCGGAGGGCTTGCAACTCCGCAGCAATGGCTACAAATGGACAGGCTGGCAGATGAGCATGCCAATGGGACGATTAAGTTGACTACCCGTCAGGCCTTTCAGCTTCATGGTGTGATTAAGAAAAAGTTAAAACCTACCATCCAGGGTATCAATGATGTATTATTGGACACGATTGCTGCCTGTGGTGATGTGAACCGTAATGTGATGTCTTTTGCAAATCCGACTGAGTCGGAGATACATGCTGAAACCTATAAATTGGCAGGTGAAATTTCGGCACATCTTACTCCACAAACAACTGCCTACCATGAAATATGGCTCGACAAAAAATTACTTATTGATGGGAAACAGGATGTCGAACCAATTTATGGAGACCGATATCTTCCCCGTAAATTTAAAATAGGAGTGGCCGTTCCTCCTTATAATGATGTGGATGTGTTTTCACAGGATTTGGGGTTTATTGCGATACAGGACGAAGGGACATTGATCGGGTACAATGTAGTTGCGGGAGGTGGCTTCGGCTCAACATTTGGTATGCCCGAAACGTATCCACGCCTTGCAGACGTGATTGGGTTTTGTTTTCCAGAGCAAGCTGTAGATGTGGCCGAGAAAATTTTATTGGTGCAGAAAGATAATGGGAACAGACAGAACCGTAAGCAAGCCCGGCTAAAATATACGATTGACCGTTTGGGTTTGGACTGGTTTAAGAAAGAAGTAAACAAATATCTGGGCTATGAATTGTTGCCTGCAAAACCATATCATTTCACACGTAATGGAGATCGCTTTGGCTGGTTGAAAGGAACAGATGGCAAGTGGAACCTAAACTTGTTTGTTGAAGGTGGACGTGTAAAAGATACCGACGAGCTAAAGCTGAAAACAGCCTTGCGTGAACTTGCTGAAAAAGTTGATGCACAATTCATCCTGACCGGGAACCAAAACTTAATAATTGCCAATACCAATGATAAAGACAAAGTCAATCGTATATTGAAAAAGTATGGTGTTTGGCCTGTTCAGCTTTCTGGCTTGCGGCAGAATTCAATTGCTTGTGTGTCCTTAAATACATGTAGCCTGGCCTTTGCTGAAGCTGAACGGTACTTGCCGTATTTTATGACTAAACTGGAGGGTATTTTGGATGAAAATGGTTTGCTGAAAGAAGAAATTGTGATTCGTATGACCGGTTGTCCAAACGGTTGTGGCAGGCCATATCTGGCAGAGATTGGGTTAATTGGGAAATCACTTGGACATTATAATCTCTATTTGGGAGGAAATTTGAACGGCACGCGTTTGAACACCCTCTACAAAGAAACACTTTCCGAAGAGGAAATCTTGGCTGAACTTCGCCCTATTATTGCTGATTTTTCGCAAAATAGGGAAAAGGGAGAAGGCCTTGGCGACTTTGTAATACGGAAAAATTATGTGAAGGAAACAGTTAAAGGGAAAGATTTTAAACATTAGAAGATGGAATTACCTTCAATTTTTATAGGAAGAAGTTTATCGTCAGCAACACGTCGGTGGCTTAAAAAACAACCGATTCGTTTTATTGAGCATCCAATTTCACATGTGAAATATAGGAAGCCAAATGTGAAGTTTTTACAATCGCTAAAAGATGAGCAGGTGAGTTTAGTTGTAACCAGTTCTTATGCAGCTCATTGGTTGATGCGTTTTTACAAGTATTTTGGAACTCACATCAAATACGAAGTTTTTTGCCTCTCGGAGAAGCAACGAGATATTTTGCAAAATACTCAATTGAAAATTCATTTGGCAAAAGAGCCTAATACATTCTCTTTAGCTCAGCTTATTAAAGACAAAAGCAGCGGGCAACGGGCAATTTATTTGCGTGGAGACAAAGCATTAAACGATTTGTATGAACGTTTATTTTCGGAAGGAATTCATACTCATGAATTAGAAGTGTATAAAAATACGCCATTTGAAACATGGATTAATGAAGCATTTGATGCCTATTTGTTTTTTAGTCCGACGGCGATAGAGAGTTATAAGGCTGCCGGCAACTTTCCTGCTCCCAATGGCATTATTATGGCCGTTGGCGAAAGTACAGCCCGCAGGGCATGGACAGTTTTCCCCAATACAGTGAACCAGTCTTATGACCATGAAGAATTATCGTTTGTGAAATTTTCGGTTGACAGGCTCATGAAAAAAATAAATGAACCTGCCCCTACAGAAGATATGGACAGTATGTAGTGGAGTTATGCCTGTATGTCTCGTTTTCAACAGGATTACCTCTGGTTTGTTACAATAAAGTATGATAAAAACAATTTCAATATTAGGATGTGGTTGGTTGGGGTTCCCTCTGGCTGAAAAGCTAATTGCAGAAGGGTTCAAGGTGAAAGGATCAGTAACAACACTTTCAAAATTGCAACGAATGCAGAAGGCTGGTATATGGCCATATCAGTTGACCGTTGGGACAGACCATATTGAAATGAATGATTCGAGTTTTTTTGATACTGATCTGGTTATCGTATCAATTCCTCCAAGAAGAATCCCTTATATTGAGCAAGTATACCCAAAGGAAATTAGGACGTTGGGTAAGATGATTGAACAGCATCAGGTTCCTCGGGTATTGTTTTTTTCATCAACCTCAGTATATGCAGAAGGGGGAATAGTGCGTGAAGAAGATGTTTATTTGCCAGATAAACCATCTGGGAAAGCTTTGGTTTTGGCTGAAAAAGTATTGCTTAGAAATAATAACTTTAGAACTACGGTATTGCGTTTCGGTGGTTTAATTGGAGCTGAACGTAATCCTGCCCGGTTTCTCATAAATAAGAAGGAAGCAATAGATGGTTCCAAGCCAGTAAACCTGATCCATCAGGACGATTGTTTAAGTATCGTTTCTGAACTTATCCGGTACAATGTATGGGGTGAAATTTTTAACGCTTGTTGCCCGGTTCATCCAACTCGCAAAGAGTTTTATCTGAGGGCATCAGAAGTCTCAGGCATACCCACGCCTGATTTTTATGAAGGAAACGAGTCTTATAAGATAGTGGACAGTAGTAAGTTAATTGAAGAAATTAATTTTCAGTTTAAATATAGAAGTCCGATGGACTACCTGAAAGGCTAATAAATAAGCGCTTTTTCCTGCCAATAATCTGATATTTATAAAAACCCGAAAACCCATTAAATGACAAATAAACATTTGATATCCATCGTTGGGGCTGGCCCTGGAGATCCAGAATTATTAACGGTTAAGGCCGTTAATCGTATTCGGGAGGCTGAAGTAATTTTGTACGATGCTTTGCATGGTGACGAAATTCTTGAACTCGCAGAAAAACATACACTGAAGATTTATGCTGGCAAGCATTATCAGGATGGGCAGCACCAGACTGAACGTCAGAATAATATTCATCGCCAAATGAAAGAATTTGCAGATCAAGGGAAAAGAGTTGTTCGGCTTAAGGCAGGCGACCCGTTTATTTTTGGTCGTGGAGCAGAAGAGCTCGAATTTTGCCTTTCACAGAACCTAAACGTGGAAATAATACCCGGCATTACCGCCGGATTGGCTGCTGCTACCTGTTTTCATATTCCGGTAACGCTTCGTGGGATAAATAGTATGACCCTCTTTTATACTGGACATAAGCGTGATGGTGGATTCGCAGATATTGATGTAGTTGCTTCCGTTTTAAAAACAGCTGCTCCGGTTATGGTTTATATGGGATTGAAGAATTTGGTTTTTTTAAGTGAAGAACTATTGAAAAGAGATGTTCCTTCAACGTTTCCTCTTCAAATTATAAGTAGGGTTGGGCACCCCGATCAAGAAATTTACTCATCGACTTTGGGGGAGGTAACCCGCTTGTTATCCGAAATTGACCCCCCAATGCCTTCCATGATTATTATTGGCTCTCATGCCCAAAGACTTTCCTGAGACATTTGAAACACAAATAATAATAATTGATAATTGCTTGAAATTATATTATTAACCTTTTTGTGTGCTAATGTGTTTTATTTAAGGTTATTGTGCTGGATGTGTTTGGTTGACGTTTTGATGCTATTTGAAAACACGCATAACAATTAATCCTTATTTTTATTAATTATAAATTGCATATTTTGAGCTAGATTGTTATCTCTGGATTGCAAAAAAACAACTTTTCTGTCTACTTTTGTTTGCACCAAAAACGAAAAAGATGGATAATCTGTTTCAGATACATCAAGCATTAGTTGATAACCCGAGAGAAACATTCGTCGGGGACTCATTGATGAAATTGATTGGTCTCAGCGGATGATTTGCATCAAAGGTTTTCGCGGAGTTGGAAAAACAACTTTCCTGTTAGATCTCGTTATTGAGAAGTATCCTGAAGATAAATCCTGTCTGTATGTCAATCTAAATAGCTTTTATTTTACAAAACGTAAAATTTTTAATTTTGCGGATGAGTTCTATAAAAAAGGTGGAAAAGTTCTAATTCTTGATCAAATTCATAAATACACGGATTGGGCAGATGAGCTTCGCGCCTGTTATGATAGTTTTCCCGAATTAAAGATTATTTTTTCATCTTCACCTGTTTTGAGGGTTATTGAGGGGCATGATAATCTTAGAGAGATTGTAAAAGTTTATCATCTTGAAGGACTCTCTTTTCGTGAATACCTCAATTTTAAGAGCAATTTAAAATTCAGGAAATACAGTCTGGATGAGCTGATATCAAATCATATTGATATCTCAGCAGAGATTACCAAGCAGGTTAAACCATTGGCCTATTATCACGAGTATCTTCAAACAGGGTTCTATCCCTATTTTTTAAATAACGAACCTTTTTATGGGGAGACACTTTTAAAGCATATAAATCTTGCTTTGGAAATTGATGTTACTTATCTCAATCAGATAGAGTTAAAGTATTTGCCAAAACTCAGAAAACTTTTGCAAGTTGTTTGCAATCAAGTTCCATTTACACCAAATGTGAGTAAAATAAGTGCTGATGTAGAGGCCTCGCGAGCAACAATCATGAACTACTTACGCTATCTGAAAAATGCCCGGTTGATTAATCTGCTCTATATTAATGGAGATGAAGAGCAAATGAAAAAGCCGGATTTGGTTTATGCGCATAACACAAATATTTTATATGCTGTAGATCCTGAAAATTTAAGTAACCGAAATTTGAGAACTACATTTTTTTATAATCAGGTAGGTTATAAATATGAAGTGAAAAGCTCGAAAATTGGTGATTTTAAAATCGATGGCAAATATACTTTTTCTGTAGGAGGTAAATATACTGAGCCAACTATTGAATCGAGTTATGCTGCTGCAGATATGATAGAAGAAGGCAAAGGGAATATAATTCCACTTTGGCTATTTGGTTTTTTGTATTGAATTTGAATGATAAAATAGAGAGACAAGAAAAAATAAATTTAAAATTAACTTGAATAGAAATGGCAAAAGAAAAAAAATTCATTACATGTGACGGAAATTACGCTGCTGCGTATATGAGTTACATGTTTAGCGAAGTTGCTTGTATTTATCCAATTACACCATCATCAACGATGGCAGAATATGTGGATGAATGGGCTGCAAATGGAAAAAAGAACCTTTTTGGTCGTCCGGTACGTTTAGCTGAAATGCAGAGTGAAGGTGGCGCTGCAGGTGCTGTTCACGGAGCTTTACAATCGGGAGCTTTAACTTCTACTTATACAGCATCACAAGGGTTGTTGCTGATGATTCCTAATATGTATAAAATAGCTGGCGAGTTATTGCCAACGGTTTTCCATGTTAGTGCCCGCGCACTTGCTGGTCATGCGCTTTCAATTTTTGGTGACCATTCAGATGTTTATGCAGCTCGTCAAACAGGTTTTGCAATGTTAGCTGCCGGTTCTGTACAAGAAGAAATGGATCTTGCAGGTGTTTCTCACCTAGCAACTTTAAAATCTCGTGTTCCTTTCCTTTCTTTCTTCGATGGTTTCCGTACTTCTCACGAAGTTCAAAAAATTGAAGTTTTAGACCAAGAGGACTTCAGACCATTGGTTGATTATGACGCAATTCAAGAATTCCGCGATCGTGCTTTAAATCCGGAATCTCCGTTAACACGTGGTACAGCTCAAAATCCTGATATTTTCTTCCAGGCAAAAGAAGCTTCCAATTCATTTTATAATGCGGTTCCTGACATTGTTGAAGGATATATGCAGGAAATCAAGAAGATTACAGGACGTGAGTATCATCCATTCACATATTATGGTGCAGCTGATGCTGAGAACATCATTATTGCAATGGGATCTGTTACAGAAACAATTAAAGAAACAATCGACCATCTTGCTGCTCAAGGCAAAAAAGTGGGTCTGTTATCTGTACACTTGTATCGTCCTTTCAGTGCTAAATATTTCATGAACGTATTGCCAGCCTCGGTTAAGCGTATTGCAATCTTAGATCGCAGTAAAGAACCGGGAGCTAATGGTGAGCCATTGTATTTGGAAGTTAAAGATCTTTTCTACGGAAAAGAAAATGCTCCTCTTATTGTTGGTGGCCGTTTTGGTTTAGGATCAAAAGATACTACACCTTCACAAATTCTTTCAGTGTACGAAAATCTTGATCTAGCAGAGCCTAAAAATGGATTCACATTAGGTATTGTTGATGATGTAACATTTACCTCTCTTCCTTTAAAAGAAGAAGTGAAAGTTTCACCAGAAGGAACTTATGAAGCTAAATTTTATGGCTTAGGTTCTGACGGTACTGTTGGTGCAAATAAGAACTCTATTAAGATTATTGGTGATACTACCGATAAATATTGTCAGGGTTACTTTGAGTATGATTCAAAAAAATCGGGCGGTTTTACTTGTTCTCACTTACGTTTTGGTGATAGCGAAATTCGTTCAACATACTTGATTACAACACCTGACTTTGTGGCTTGCCACGTTCCTGCATACGTTAATTTATACGACGTATTAAAAGGTCTTAAAAAAGGTGGTTCATTCCTTTTAAACTCAATTTGGGATGAAGAAGAAACCAAAAAACGTTTGCCAAACAATATGAAACGTTATTTGGCTGAAAACGAAATTAAATTCTATATCATTAACGGTACGAAATTAGGTGAAGAACTTGGCCTTGGAACGCGTACCAACACCATTATGCAATCAGCATTCTTCAAAATTACAGGTGTAATTCCTTTTGAGATGGCTGTTGAGGCCATGAAGAAAGCGATTGTGAAATCATATGGCTCAAAAGGTGAGAAGATTGTAAATATGAACTACTCTGCTGTAGATGCAGGTGGTAAGAATGTTGTCAAAGTTGAAGTTCCTGCCGAATGGAAAACGATAAAACTGGAAGAGGAAGTTGCAGCAACTGATCGTCCGGAATACATCAGCAATTTTGTTGATATCATCAATGCTCAGAAAGGAAATAGTCTTCCTGTTTCAACATTCACAGGATGTGAAGATGGTACGTTTGAGCAAGGTACTTCTGCTTTTGAAAAGCGTGGTATTGCTGTAAATGTTCCGGAATGGATTGGTGATAACTGTATTCAGTGTAACCAATGTGCTTACGTTTGTCCTCACGCAGCTATTCGTCCGTTCCTTATGACTGAGGAAGAAGTGGCCAATGCTCCTGAGAACACAGATGTGAAAGCAGCAACACCAGCCAAACAATTTCCAGGATTGAACTTCCGTATTCAGGTTTCAGTACTCGACTGTACAGGTTGTGGAAACTGTGCTGATGTTTGTCCTTCAAAAACTAAAGCTTTAGAAATGAAGCCTCTTGGAACTCAGGAAGATCAAGTTGCCCGTTGGGAATATATGGACAAGAAAGTGAGCTATAAGGAAACTGTTGTTGACAAATACAAATCAGTTAAAAACTCACAGTTTGCACAGCCATTATTCGAGTTCTCCGGAGCTTGTGCCGGTTGTGGTGAAACACCATATATAAAACTAATTACGCAGCTATATGGTGAGCGTATGATGATTGCGAATGCTACAGGCTGTTCATCAATCTATGGTGGTTCTGCTCCTGCAACTCCATATTGTAAGCATAAAGAAAGCGGACAGGGACCAGCTTGGGCAAATTCATTATTTGAAGATAATGCCGAATATGGTTTTGGTATGGCTGAAGGTGTAAATGCACAGCGCGACCGTATTGAAGCAATCATGACAGAAGCATTGCAAAATGGTATTTCTGAAGATGAAAAAGTTGCTTTCACGGCTTGGATAGATGGTAAGGATAATGCAGATGCTTCTAAAGAAGCTTCAGCAAAAGTACTTGCGATACTTGAAGGGAAAGATGCCGTTTATGCGAAAGATATCATCGGATTGAAAAAATATCTGATCAAAAAATCTGTTTGGATTTTCGGTGGAGACGGATGGGCTTACGATATAGGTTATGGTGGTTTAGATCATGTTTTAGCTTCTGGTGAAGATGTAAATGTATTGGTTATGGATACCGAAGTTTACTCAAACACAGGTGGACAGGCATCTAAATCTACACCAGTTGGTGCGGTTGCTAAATTTGCTGCATCAGGTAAAAAAATACGTAAGAAAGATTTGGGTATGATGGCCATGACTTACGGTTACGTTTACGTAGCACAAGTTGCAATGGGCGCAAATCAGGCTCAATACCTGAAAGCGATCCGTGAAGCAGAAGCTTACCCGGGACCATCTCTAATTATTGCTTATTCTCCATGTATTAATCACGGATTACGTGCCAGCATGGGAGCTTCACAAGCTGAAGAGAAAAAAGCGGTAGAAGCTGGGTACTGGTCAATGTTCCGTCATAATCCAATGCTGGAAGCCGAAGGTAAAAATCCATTCGAATTAGATTCCAAAGATCCGGATTGGAGTAAATTCCAAGACTTCTTGAATGGTGAAGTTCGTTATACTTCATTGAAAAAGTCGTTCCCTGAAATTGCTGCAGAGTTGTTTGCAGCTGCTGAGGAAAATGCGAAATGGCGTTATGCAACCTATAAGCGTCATGCAGCCATGAATTATTCTACTGAGGAATAAATACTATTTCTGCTATAAATACCAAGCCACTATCCATTCGGATGGTGGCTTTTTTAGTTGTGTTATGCGTTGTAAGAGCATATTGCTCTTTGTGTTAATAATCTTTAGCAGGATCTATAGCCTGGTGAGTTGCAAAAAATGACCAAGCACTAAGGAATAGTAAAATAGAATGTAGTTCCAGTCTCGATTTTGCTTTCCAGCCAAAATTCACCGTTATGTAATTCAACCAGTTCTTTTACAATGCTCAAGCCAAGCCCCGTTCCACCAATTGGGCTGTCGTTCACATTACTACCCCGATAAAAACGATCGAATACTTTTTCATGTTCATCTACTGGGATGCCTATACCGGTGTCGCTAACATAAAATAGGTTGCTATCTTTTTGCTTTAAGTAACCAATGGTTATTGTTCCGCTATTGGTATACTTAAAGGCATTTGAGATTAGGTTGTTCAATATCTGTTTCAAATTGTCGTAGTCAGCATTAATAAAGACAGGTTTCTCTGCTTTTATTTCAATTTTTAGCGTTACTCCTTTTTGAAATTCGGGAAGTGTGTATTCTTGTTCTATTTCTGAGAATAGCTGGTGTACATTTATTATTGTTGGATCGAACGAAACGAGTTTTGTTTGTAATTTGGAATAGAAAACAATGTCATCGATGATGTGTAATAAATGCTCCGAACTACTAATTATTGTATTGACAAATTTGATACGTTTTTCTTTGTTTTTTTCTTCTGGTAAAAGGCTGGAAAAACCAATAATGGAGTTCATGGGTGTTCGAATCTCGTGGCTCAAATTGGCTAGAAAAGCTGATTTTAAGCGATTGCTTTCTTCGGCTTGTTCTTTTGCTTGTATAAGTTCTTCTTCTGCTAGTTTACGATTTGTAATATCTTCCTTAACTGCGACATAGCTTGAAACTTCGCCATTTTCATTAATAATTGGAGATATAGATGTTGACTCCCAAAAAAGTTCACCGTTTTTCTTTTTGTTATGAAATTCGCCAAACCATTCTTTACCTGAAGAAATAGTATCCCATAGCGTTTTGTATTCTTCGCTAGATTTCTCACCTGAGTTAAAAATCCGTGGATTTTTTCCGAGTATCTCAGATTTTTTATACCCTGTAATTTTAAAAACTTTTGAATTTGCGTATTCGATATTCCCATTAGTATCCGTAATAATAATTGAAACGGGGCTTTGCTCAACAGCCTGAGATAACTTTCGAATAGAATCAGTAGCTAGTTTTCGTTTGGTATTGTCAATGATGTATCCCTTAGTCGATACTAACTTATTTTGAGAATTAAATTGTCCAATAAGGTTTGCAATAACATATACCGTTTCACCGTTTGTTTTGACCAATTCGTACTCATGATTAATTAACCGACCATGTTTTCTTAATAGATCCAAAATGACTTCTCTATCTTTTGGGTTTTTGTAGGTCTTAAAGAGATTTATACTTAAGGCTTTCTCTTTAGATTTAATTCCTAATATTTGAAGATATGCTGGATTACAATTCAATAATTTTCCCTCAACAGTTGCAATATAATCTCCAGTCAGGTCGTCTTCGAAGAATTGCTTGTACTCTTCCCGGCTACGGTATAATTCAGCTTCGTAAAGCTTTTTTGAAGAGATATCGCGTGTTACTCCCAATATCCCTTTTGGCTTTTTATTTTCGTCCAACAGAAAAGTCGCCTTTACTTCTGTCCATACCGTAGATTTATCTTTTTTCACCATCTCAAGTTCAATGATGACTGGCTTATCTACATCTAATATTGACGCATTAATTTCTTTGAGTTTACTTGAAATTACATTAGTGGCTTTTTCGTATGATTTGGGCGTTAATGAATTCGCAATATTTTCACATATTACTTCTTCTGGTATGAATCCCCTTAATGTTTTAATGGATGGACTAACATAGGTGTAATTAAGGTCTAAATTAAGTGTGAAAATAACATCCGCAGAATTTTCGGCAAGTAACCGGTATTTGGATTCACTTTCAGCTAACTCTAATTGTTTTCTTACTAACTCATAATGCTGATATATGCTTAATATCAATGAAGGGAGCCTCTGTAAATAATTTTCACGTTTTACCAAATAATCATTTACACCAAACTTGAGAGCTTCAATCGCAATTTCCTCATTACCGTGTCCGGTAACTAAAATGATGGGAACTAAAAGTTTCCGTTCTTGCCTAATGATTTTAGTGAATTCCAGTGCATTTAACCCCGGTAAGCGATAATCTAAAAGTATTAGATGGTAATCGCATGTAATAGAGTTGTGTTGAGGTAGTATTTTGAGTGCTTCTTCGGCTGTGGAAATTGCAGATAAATGAATGTTTGGAGCAAACTGACTTAAATGCCGGCGAGTAAGGTCAATATCTGATGAATGATGCTCGATATACAATACATTGATAATTTCGGACATCAGTAGTTTGTTGTGCTGATGATTGTTTATTGCCGAGTTTATTGCTTTTGGAAGATTTGAAATATAATCTTTACGCTTAATGATGTAGTCGCTAGCACCTGCTTTAAGCGCAACAACTGCTACCTCTTCATTGCCAGAGCCTGTTAAGATTAGAACAGGCATGTCTGATTTTGACTGCTTAATCTCCATCAGTATTTCTAGCCCGTTACCATCTGGCAGTTTCATGTCAAGTAAGGCAATCCCGAAATTGAGACCACTTTGAAGTATCGTCTTCGCCTGCTGCAAGGTTTGAGCGACTTGAATATTACAATTGGGAATAGAACGAGTGAGCTCCCTGCAAGTCAAGTCCGCATCAGTCTTGTTATCTTCTAAAAGTAATATATTCATAGTTCTGAATTCATGAATGAAGAATTACAAGGGCTTGTTTAAAACATTCCAATACAATTCGATATTCTTTGCGACTTCGATAAATTTGTCAAAATCTACTGGTTTTACGATATATGAGTTTGCTCCTAGTTCGTATGCTGTTTTAACATCATTTGATTCAGCCGAGGTTGTTAGTATTACAACAGGTATCGCTTTTAAAACAGGATGAGATTTTATTGCTTGAAGAACTTCCAGCCCATTTACCTTTGGTAATTTTAGATCGAGAAGGATTACTACGGGTAAGGGCTCTCCCTGTTCCCATTTTGGTATGTATGACAGTGCTTCTTCTCCATCCCTTGCTACAAGTATCGTATTGGTGAGCTTTCTCAGCGCAAAAGCACGAAGAGTGAGATCCAGATCAACAGGATTGTCCTCAACGATAAATATTGGGTTATTGGAATACGTTGTTTTCATGTTGAATTAATTTAGGTATTTCTAGATAAAAAGTTGAGCCAATTCCCGGAGAACTTTCAGCCCATGCTTTCCCATTAATTCTTTGCATTGCTTTGCTTACCATTGCAAGTCCAATGCCAGTCCCTGGGAAGTCTTCAGTACGTTGCAAGCGCTGGAAGATTTCAAAAATTCGTTGATGATACTTCATGTCGAAACCTATTCCATTGTCTTTTATTCGAATGATCCAAGAAGAAGGTTGGTCATCTAACCCAATTTCAATTTTTGGGACAGGTTTTTCTGAAGTAAATTTAATAGCATTTTCGAGAATATTGCGAAAAGCAATAGTAAGTCCGTTCTCGTCAGTGGTTAGCTCAATGTCAGGAATATCTATTTCTAAAGAATATCCTCCGAGATCCAACTCATTTTTATAAAATGTGGTTATTGAGTTAATTAGCTTCTGGATGTTAATCTTTTTGATATCCTTCTGACTTCGTTCAAGACGGGAATAATTTAGAAGGTCTTCAATTAACTGATTCATTTGTTGTGTTGAGCTCCTTATTGTAGCAATAAAACCTTGTGCTTCATCATCGAGATTCTTGGCATATAACTCAAGCAAGAGTTTGCTATATCCATCAATTCCACGCAAAGGGGCTTTCAAGTCATGAGACACTGAATACGTAAATGTTTCAAGTTCTTTATTTGCCAATTCAAGTTCTTTTGTTCTTTGTTTAACACGTATTTCCAGCTCTTCGTTTAGTTTTTTAATTTCTTCTTCAACCGACTTACGTTCCGTAATGTCTTGAAATGACCCACGAATGCTTACGACCTTCTTATTTTCAATAACAGGGCGTCCAATAGAATGAACCCACTTGTGAATATTTTTTGCAGAGATCAGTTCAAGTTCAAGATCATAGGATTTACCATTTTCGATCGCTTCTTTAATTGCGTTTTCAATTTTAACTTTTGACTTTCCTTCATAAAAACTTACCCCAAGTTGTAAATTTGTTTCTTCATCTGGATCAATATCGTGTATCCTTGCAATCTCCTCTGTCCATGTTCCTGCTCCGGTTTTAACATTAAATTCCCATCCTCCAATTTTTGCAGCGCGCCCCATTTCTTTGAGCAATTCCTGTTGGTAAAGAAGTAACTTTTCGGCATTTTTTCGGTCAGAAATATCAGTATGGGTGCCAATAAACCGAAGTGGCTTCCCTTCCTTTGTTCTTGAAATTATTTTACCTCTGCCTTCAATCCATTTATAGTGTCCATCTTTACATTTCAACCGGTGTTGTACAGAGAAAATATTTACTTTGTTATTTAAATAGTCCTGAATGATCCCGAGGGCTCTGTCTAAATCCTCAGGATGAACTCTTTTTTCCCATTCTTCGAAACTATTTTCTATTTCAGAATCGGTGTATCCTAGCATGGCTTTCCATTGTTTGGAAAAAAATACGTCATTGGTTTCTACATTCCAATCCCAAAGTCCATCTCCATTTCCATCAATTGCAAATTGCCAACGCTCTTCACTTTTTTTTAATTCATCATTTAACTCTATTTGCTCTAGTCTCTGAAAAGTCATCTCACTAATTAGCTGAGTCATGTTCCGCAAAAAATCCATTGCGACTTCAACTTTCTCTTTTGAGATAACGGGGACTTTATTAAGAGCTTCCAGATAAGTTATTTCGTTAAAACCATACTTTTGGGCTTGCTTTTTAAAAAACGAATGGTTTGGTTCCTCAAAGAAAAATTGACCTGAAAATAAATTGGCAATATGTTCTCCTCTAACAGTAATTGGTACTGCTACATCAATCAATCCATTTAAACATTTATAGGCATGATATTTTTCGCCTTTGGCTAATTTGCCAGCTAAAACGGTATCGCTTATGGTACACTTTTTTGAAGTTTCAGGATTTACACGATGGAATTCAATACATATTCGCCTCCATCCTGACTGTGAAAGAACATTCCCATCTAGATCCAATATAGCAGTTACAAATCCAGTTGATTTGTTGAAACCTTCTAGGAGTGTGTCAACGAGTTCAAAATCAATTAAATCAATAATTCTGGTCATCATTTGTTATTTTATCGACTACTTCTGCTTTGTCTAATCTTTCTTCAGTTCAATATGAGAACTCTAGCTTTGCCAATCAGTCTATTTGTTCCTAATTTATAACAATGTTTAGTTAAAAAAGATTTTATTCAATCTAAATTTCAATTTTAACGTTTTGTTGTAAGCTATTGTGCCTGTTGTTATTGGCGTTTTTGAAATTGAGGTTGTCTTATCTAGTTTGAATTTAGTGTCCAAAACTAAGAACTCATTATTTCCCTCATTGCGGGAAGATCTTTCGAGAAGTTTGATTTAGGGATTAGAGTAATAATGCAATCCTCGGAAGAATAAATGTTTGATGAAATAAAATTAGAGATGAATCACGTGAAATCACATCCCAATTGAATACATTTTATCTTCTCCTTACGATATTTAGATAACCGAGAGAGAGGTTATTGAGGCGTTTGTCGACAACTCTTCTTAAGGATCTCATAGCTTGCCGAGCCGCAATTAAAGAGAAGATCTATGATGCTTAGATTGGGTGCAAATCCAAATTTATCGTCAAATACCTGAGTATATGCTTCCGGGGCAAAAGTAGGATCATCGGAGGCTTTCGCTGGTTTCGGATGGATTGCTTCCCTGCAATTTGAAAAGTTTGTAGAGACTTTTTCAAAGTCTTTGGTGAATTTTATTTCCGTTGTCACTTCTATAATATCAAGAACTACTTTTATAAGCTCCAAGTTGAACTCAAACAGAAATTCAAATTTCTTTTCATAAAAAGGCCTGAAATCAGCTTCCAATATTTCGAAGAAAGGAGAGGAGTTGTAAGCAGAAACAATCGCATTCCAGTGAATATGTTGCCAGTTCGTATCATACGAAATGCGCAGGTCATTAATCTTTTGCTTTGGGCTGCGACCTTTTTCTACTGGAATAATTAAGGGTTCAGGGCCGTTTGCTGTTAATATTACAGATCGGTTCCTAAAGGATTGTTTGATGAAATTCTCTTGCGTTTCAATCCAAACAACCGGATGGGTTAGGAATTTGGACATGTACTGAACAGGAGGCAGGTAGGCGGTGCTTAAAAGAATGTCTTGATCTGTCATTAATCTTGATCGTTAAAAAAGCCCTTGTCTGAACCACCACTAATCTCTATTCCTTCCGGATGTATTCCTTCCTGATCAATCATTTCCTTTTCATTAATCAGTTTCTGCTGTTCTTTAATTTTTGATTTCAGCTTCCATATTTTTGGGTAATAAATGGAGCCAGCTACCAAAAATCCCAGAATAAGGGTTACGATCAAAGCCAATACCAAGGGGACATCGCTAAGTTCCCAAATAAAGAGCTTTAGACTAATAAGAACTGAATTCTGCAATGTGAAAATAACCAGTAACAAGGCCAGAATTAATAAGATGATGATTCCTACAGACATAATAATCGTTTTAGGAAAAATAAGAAAAAAAAGGATAACGAACTTAATTTAATTGTACATTATCCTTTTTCAAATTCTATTGTAGACGTTTTTAATTTACACCGCTAAAAATACGATCCCAACGTATATTGGCAGGAAAACTTTTTTCTTTATCTAAAGACATCCAAATGAAGACGGCTTTTCCCACGATGTGATCTGCAGGAACAAATCCCCAGTAACGTGAGTCAGCTGAGTTGTGTCGGTTGTCACCCATCATCCAGTAGTAGTCCATAGCAAATGTATAGTTGTCGGTGGCAACACCATCAATATAAATGGTACTGTCTTTTACTACAAGATCATGATCTTCGTACAAATCAATTATCCTTTCATATATGGGAAGGTTTTTTGTTGTCAAACTAACTGTTTCTCCCTTCTCCGGAATTTCAAGCGGGCCGAAATTGTCAACATTCCATGGGTAGTCTTCACTAAAAGGAAATATGTTTTTATCCCAGTTACCTATGGGCATGTTTACTTTCTTAATGGAAGTAACGTTATTCAGCTTTTCTATTTCTGCAACTTGTTCCACTGTCATTGGATACAAATATTGAGAGCCGTTCATTACTTGTTGGTCTGCTTTTGAAATGCCTATCTTTTCAAGGGTGAGTTTATTAATTTGTGTCCCATTTGTGGTAACAATATAATCAAACTGAGCACCCGGATAATGATCCTGCTCTTTACCGTTTACATAAACTTGCCCATCAATTATTTTAATTTCGTCTCCCGCAATACCAATACAGCGTTTGATGTAGTTCTCTTTTTTATCAACGGGTCTGCTGATAATTTCTCCAAATGTGTTTTTGTCGCTCCAAATGCGTTCTCGCCCATAGTTTCGAGCCAAGTAATAATAGCTTTGTGAGGGCATGTTTGTTGCTACGGTATCGCCTTCTGGAAAATTAAAAACAACAACATCATTATTTTTCACGTCTCCAAAGCCAGCCATCCTTCTGTATGGGTTTTTAATCCATTCCACATATGATTTTGTGTTGGTCGTCATTGGCATGGTATGGTGAACAAAAGGAAAAGAAAGGGGGGTATTTGGTAGTTTTGGCCCGTACGATGTTTTGCTGACAAACAAGTAGTCGCCAACCAACATCGATTTTTCCATTGAAGAAGTTGGAATCGTGTAGGCTTCAATAAAAAACATGCGGATAAATGTTGATGCAATAACAGCAAATATGATGGCGTCTACCCATTCAACAGTTTTTGTTTGTTTTCCATTGGGCGGGTTTCTCTTTTTCCAAAATGCCCAGTTCACCTTTTTAGTAATGTACATGTCAAAGATGATTGCCAAGCCAATAGCCCACCAGTAATTTTCTAGCCAGATTACCCATAAACAATAGAATAGGGCAACTGTGATAAATTTAAACCATTTGTTGGTCAATATTTCCTTCATTCTATTAGAGATTTAAAAGATCATTCATTGTTAATAGTCCTTTTTTGCCATAGCAAAATTCAGCAGCCAAAACAGCTCCCAATGCAAACCCTTGCCTGCTTTTAGCACTGTGTTCAATTTCAATATAATCAACTTCTGATTCATATTTAATGCGATGAATTCCGGGTACTTGTCCTTCGCGTATTGCTGTAATTTGCATTTGGTCTGAGGATGTTGGATTTTCCAGTGTCCAAGATTTTTTTTCCGGATGATTGTCAAAGAGTTCTTCTGCCAAAGTAATGGCCGTTCCACTTGGTGCGTCCAGTTTTTGGGTGTGGTGAACTTCTTCCATTGAAATATTATACTCCGGGCGATTTGCCATTAATGCGGCTAACTTTTTATTCAGAGCAAAAAACAGATTGACCCCGAGACTGAAGTTTGAGGCGTAAAAGAAAGTTCCATTTTTCTTATTTATTTCAGCAACAACTTCGTCTTTTCTGTCAAGCCATCCGGTGGTTCCACTTACAACCGGAATGCCAGCATCAAAGCAAATATTATAATTTGAAATGGCCGATGACGGGATGGTGAATTCGATTACTGCATCAGCTTTTTGAAGGTTCTCTATCGTAAGATCGTGCTGATTGTTTATGTCTATTTTTAAAACGATTTCGTGTCCGCGGTTCAGGGCAATTTGCTCAATGGTTTTACCCATTTTTCCATACCCGATCAGTGCAATTTTCATGTAGCTAAATTCTTAATTACCAAAAATGGTGTATTTGTTTGTCTGTTTATAAGGTATAAATGAAAGCATTAAACTCAGCAATTCATTAAACAATCTTATAAAGGTTTACAAAGATATAAATTACAGCATAAAACTATCATTTGCCTACTTGTCAGATTTCCTTTTTTCGATAAACAGCTTATAAATATCTGTAAAATGGGTTTTTGGGCTAGTCAGGAAATTTAATCCAACATCAAGGATGTAAAATCTGTTGTATTAATAACTTTTGTAGTTTTATTAGAATTTAGGAGGATGAAAAATTCTAGGCAATGGAATTCTAATATCGTTGAATGGACCTTTGCTGTTAATCAATTATTGCATCAATAATTATGGAGCATAAACTAGCATTAGTGGCTACAGACTTGGATGGTACACTTTTGAGAAACGACAAATCTATAAGTGTAGAGGATTTAAAAATGCTTGAACATTTGGGGGAGCAGAATATCTTACGTGTTGTCGCAACCGGGAGGAACTTCCGAAAAGTGAAGGAGGTGATTTCTGACGATGTGCCGATTGATTATGTGGCATTTTCTTCCGGTGCAGGAATATATGATTGCAGGAATAAGAAGTTGATTCATTATCAAAATATAGACAAACAAACAGTTAGTCAGATTAATAAGCACTTAATGGATCATGGCCTGAACTTTTATCTTTTTCGTGGTATTCCGGAAAATTTTCGTTCTTGGTATTATCGGGGAGATAAGATTTGCCACGAATTTGAACGCTTCTTTGGTATCCATAACTTATTTTCAGAAGAACTTCCATCAAATGGGGTGGTTGAGAGTGATGCGTGCCAATTCCTAATTGTGTTTGAACAAACGGAAGAGTTTTTAGAGCTGAAGAATGAGTTGGAACAGCAGATTAAAAACATCAAAATTGTTCGTGCCAGTTCGCCTTTGGACACGGGTTACGTTTGGATGGAAATTTTCCATAAATCTGTTTCAAAAGGCAATGCCATTCGTTTTTTATGCCAGCACATGAACATCTTGCCAGAGGCAACATTAAGCATTGGCAATGATTATAATGATATGGATTTACTGGACTTTACTTCAATTTCATATATCGTTGATAATGGTCCGGAAGAGCTGAAAGAAAAATACAGACCTACACTGAGTAACGAACAAAGTGCTTTTAGTGTTAGCGTTAAGAAGCATCTTTAGTGCAGAAACTTTATATTTGGGAACATAAAAAATACAACATGAAATATCTATTAAGCTTCATCTTTTTGTTTGTGATGACTTTGAGTTTTGCTCAATCTGAGACGAATCTTAAAGAACAACTTCCAGAAGATCCTAAAGTTAGTAAGGGAGTATTAGACAATGGGATGACCTATTATGTCCGTTCAAACAGTACGCCTGAAAATCGTGCAGATCTTTATCTTGTTGTGCGTACAGGCTCTGTAGATGAGGATGATGATCAAAAGGGACTGGCACATTTTGCGGAACACATGGCCTTTAATGGAACGAAGAATTTCCCCAAAAATGAATTAATTAGCTATTTGGAATCTATAGGAATGGAATTTGGTCCGGAAGTCAATGCATATACTAGTTTTGACGAAACTGTCTACATGATTAAAGTACCTCTTGAGCAGGACGAATTTGTAGAAAAGGGGCTGCAGGTGATGTATGACTGGGCATGTCAGACAACTGATTCCGACGAAGAAATTGAAAAAGAGCGAGGCGTCATTCATGAAGAATGGCGAGGTGGACGCGGTGCGAGCGAACGCTTGATGCAGCAATGGTTACCTGTCTTTTTAAAAGGGAGCCGATATGCAGAACGGCTGCCAATTGGTGATATTGACATTGTGGATAATTGTTCTCCCGATGCTTTAAGAAGATATCGAAATGACTGGTATCGGCCAGATCTACAAGCGATAATTGCAGTGGGTGATTTTAATCAGGAAGAAATGGTTGCTCGGATTAAAGAGAAATTTTCGCAAATTCCTGAAGCCGTAAATCCTCGAGAAAAACAGTATTTTGATATTCCTGGACATAACGAAACCTTGGTTTCAATTGCTACTGATGAAGAGGCTCAATACCCCATTGCTCGTATTTATTACAAACATCCCTTAAAAGTCAATAAAACACTTGAGGATTATCGGAGTGGAATAAAACAAAACTTGTTTAATGGGATGATAAATAATAGGCTTGAAGAATTAACTCAGTCTGCAAATCCTCCTTTCATAGCAGGAGGTTCTGCTTATGATGAGTTGTTTGGACCTGCCAGTGTATATTATTCCATGGCTTATTGCCAAAATGGACAAATCGAACAAGGATTGAAAGCAGTTCTGGAGAAAATGAACGTGTAAAACGCTTTGGCTTTACAGAAACCGAGCTTGAGCGGACGAAAAAATCAATGCTTTCGTCTATTGAAAAAGCATATAATGAGAGAGATAAGCAGAAGTCGGATAGCTATGCCGAAGAATATACACGGAATTTTTTAATGACAGAGGAGCCTTTCCCTGGAATTGAAAATGAATATATGTATTACCAGTCATTCATTCCTAGAATTACGTTAGAGGAAGTTAATGCATTGGCGAATGAATGGATTATTGATCATAATCGCGTAATCATAATAACTGCTCCTGAAATAGAAGGGGTGAAAATACCTACGGAAGAGGATATTTTATTGGTGTTGAGTGATGTTGAAAATAGTGATTTGGTTGCCTATGAG
The DNA here is from genome assembly GCA_963662675.2 of Prolixibacteraceae bacterium. GTDB lineage: Bacteria > Bacteroidota > Bacteroidia > Bacteroidales > Prolixibacteraceae. The sequence goes on along the minus strand of CAXXHP010000004.1, from coordinate 1,138,140 downwards.
GATGTTACAATTGACAGACCTTTGATTGAGGAGGAGATTAAGCCAGGAAGCATTGTTGCCGAAAGGCAATTGACTGAGGTTGGTGCAGTAGAGTGGACGCTCTCTAACGGAGCGATCGTGGTTTTTAAAGATACCGATTTCAAAGATGATGAAATCCTATTTACATCTTATAGCTTAGGTGGAAATTCTCAATATGGACAAGATATGGACATCTCAGCAGACATGGCAGCAACTATTGTTTCCATGAGTGGTATTGGTGAATTTGATAATGTGTCTCTTGAGAAGTTGTTGTCAGATAAGGTGTTTTCAATTTCGCCATATTTGGGTGATTTAACAGAAGGTTTTAGTGGTAGCTCATCTGTTCAAGATTTAGAAAGCATGTTGCAAATGCTTTATCTCTACTTTACTGATCTTCGTGTTGACTCACAAGCATTTTCTTCCTACATACAGCGATTAAGTGCCATTCTCGAAAATAAGAAAGCATCTCCGGATGCTGCTTTTAGTGATACCCTTCAGGCAGTTTCGGTAAATTATCACCCACGGAAACGACCTATGACTACCGAAATTCTAGAGGAGGTTAATTTGGATGATATTAATGCAATTGCTCATGAACGCTATACGAATGCTGCAGATTTTAAATTTTTCTTTGTTGGAAATATAGATAAGGATACATTTAAATCTTTTATTGAAAAGTATATTGGCAGTATTCCTTCAACTGACAAGAATGAAATGTGGAAGGATTTGAAAATTGAAGCACCTGATGGTGTTGTTGAAAAAATGGTGTATCAAGGACAGGAAGCAAGAAGTACCCATTATTCTATTTTTCATGGAGACTTTGAATACAGCAAAGAAAACTTAATTACGATTAATGCTGTTGGTAAAATTTTAGAGACACGTTTACTTGAAGTTATTCGGGAAGAAATGGGTAGTGTTTATTCCATCGGAGCCAGTCCTTCAGTTGATAGATTGCCAAAACCAGAATATAATATCGTTATTTATTATGGAACTGATCCAGAGAAGGTCGATGAAATACAACAAGCTGTTTTTACTCAAATTAAGGATATTGCAGAGAAAGGCCCAAGTGATGAAGATCTGTTGAAAGCAAAAGAAAAATTGCGCCGTGAAAGAGAAACGAGTATGAGAGAAAATAGGTTCTGGCTAAACATACTTAATAATGGATACTTATACAAAAATGGAGATTTTAGTGATTTTGCAAATTACAATGAAATTGTTGATCAAATTACTGTGGAGGAAATTAAAGTAGCCACAAAAAGGTATTTCAATTTTGACAGTTACTATAGCGTGACTTTAAAGCAGGAGCAATAATTTTTGAGCTAAAAAAAATAAAAAAAGGTTTTATTTAATTTTAAACCTGTGCACAGTAAAATTGTCTAATCCAAAGAATGGAAAGAAAGTATTCATAAATTAAGAAAAAAATGAAAAAGTTTTTGTTAATAATGGTTATGTTTTTAGGCGTAATGTCATTGGCTCAGGCTCAAAGAGGTGGCACTCAACGTCCATCAGAAGCAAATACTCGACCTCAAGGAGCTCGAGGTGGAAATCAGGTAGAGCAGTTGAAAGAGCAATTGACCCTGACAGATGATCAGGTTGCTAAAATTGAGGAAATTATGCAAAGCTCGATCGGGGGCAGAGGTATGCAGGGCGGTGCTCAAGGAGCCCAAGCTGAATTTACTGAAGAAGATATGGCGCAAATGAGAGAACAGATGCAAGCAAGAATGGCTGAGCAGCAAACCAAAATTAAAGCTGTTCTAACTGCAGAGCAGATAACAAAATATGATGCATATTTGGAGCAGCGTTCGCAGCAAATGCAAAATAGGCAAGGTTTCCCAGGAGGTACTCCTCCTGCAGGTAACTAAAAATTGCAATTCAATAATATAAAAACCGTTTCTGTAGAGGAACGGTTTTTTTTATTTCATGATATCATAATCTTAGAATACCTCATTTTTGAGATTCTGAATACTAATTTTTTCAAATATTGCAATTGTTTCAACATACGTATGTATTTGTGAGTTCAATGTTTTTGGTTTTTAATGATCGTTAAACTATTTCATTGAAAAGTAGTCATACATCTGACATATATGAGGTTACATCATTAAAAATAGAATATTATGAAAAAGGTTTTTTTAATGAGCATTTTGTGTTTGGGTGTTTTTGCATTTGCTCATGCTCAAGGGACACAAGGAGGCAATAGTGAAAGAATGCAAATGGACCCGTCTCAAGTTATTGAAAGTAGGGTAACTTCGTTAACCGAATCATTATCGCTTACTAGTGCTCAAGTAATAGCGGTAAAAGCAATTTATGAGAAAACACTAGGAAGTGATATTGGCAATCAGACACGAGAAGAAGCCAGTACTACTCGTCATAATGAGATCATGGCATTGTTAGATGCAGATCAGAAAAAGATTTACGAGGCGTATCTTGCAGAGCGGTCTCAACGAGGAACAAGAGGTTCATCTCAAGGAGGTACTCGAGGTCAGATGGATCCGACCCAGATCATTGAAAGTAGAGTAACTTCATTAACTGAATCATTATCGCTGACGAGCGATCAGGTGAAAAAAGTAAAAGCAATTTATGAGAAAACATTGGGTAGCCAGATGGGTTCTCAGGCGAGTTCTGAATCGATGACTGATGAAGAAAGACAGGCCAGACGCGACCAGATGGAAGCCAGTTCAACACTTCGTCACAATGAAATTATGGCATTGTTAAATGCAGATCAAAAAAAGATTTATGAAGCATATCTTGAAGAACGCTAAAGTTAACAAGGTTGCGAGTAAGGCCTAAATAAATCAATATTTCAAATTTAAAACCCCGTTTCTGGATAAGAAACGGGGTTTTAAATTTGAAATATTATGATAGTATTTTTGCTTTGATGTTTGGGTTCAATTATTTGAAATTTGCCTTGCCAGTTTTTCTGCTTCTTCAAATTCTTCAAATTTCCCTAAATCCATCCAGATAGATTGCATGTCAATAAAAGCCATTATCTTTTCATCTTTTGCCAAACGAAGGTAAAGGTCAATAATAGAAAATTTCCCATTTTCTGTTATTTGTGTCAATAATTGAGGCTGAATAATTTGAATTCCACTAAAAGCATATGGCGCAAAGGAAGGTGGTAAGGAGTTCCCACAAATCTTCGTTTCGTTTGTTTTTGAGTTCTTCCAACCAACAAGTTGTTTCGCATCATCAAATAATAAGTATCTGGAGGTGTCTCTGTTTCTAACCACCAGACTAGCTAATGCTTCATTTTTAAGATGGTAATCTAGAAGTGTGTTCAAGTCGAGGTTTGTCAAAATATCTACATTTATCAAGAGAATTGGTTCGTTTCCGGACAGTAGATTTTTTGCTTTTAAAATTGCGCCTCCCGTATCGAGCAATTCGTTTGTCTCATTTGAAATATGGATATTAATTCCAAAATTACTTTTCGACTGAATAAATTCAATGATCTGTTTCTCAAAGTGGTGTGTGTTAACCACAATTTCGGTTATCTGGTGTGATTTGAGATAGTTGATACTTCGCTCCAACAATGATATGCCATCAACTTCGACTAAAGCCTTGGGCTTATTATCTGTAAGTGGTTTGAGCCTTGTTCCTAATCCGGCAGCAAAAATCATTGCTTTCATGAAAATCCTTTCTTGCAATTGTATATTAATGAAGGATGATGTCTGGAAGTATTCTTGCTATTTCATTTCTTTTTGAAAGGCAACCATCTTAATTGCAGTAACAGCTGCTTCATCTCCCTTATTCCCTAATTTTCCACCTGCTCTGTCTAAGGCTTGTTGCTCATCATTAGTCGTAAGTACACCAAAAATAAATGGCTTGTTATATTTCATATTCAATTCAGTCGTTCCTTGAGTAACACTATCACAAATAAAGTCAAAGTGACGTGTGTCTCCTTGTATCACACAGCCAATAAGTATTATTGCATCAACCTGTGAATATTCTGCCATAAATTGTCCACCAAGAGTTAGCTCGAAGGTTCCTGGGACATGTTTCAGAATAATATCATCTTCATTTGCTCCGTGTTTTACAAGAGTGTCAATTGATCCTTGTGCTAACGCTCCGGTAATTTCATAATTCCATTCAGCCACGACAATACCGAATTTCATGTTTTTTGCAGACGGTACTGATTTTAAGTCGTATAGTGATAGATTTTTTGTAGCCATTTTGTTTGTTTTTTTTGCAAAAATAAAAAATCCCCTTCAAAGAGGGGATTTAATATGAATATTTTATAAGATAAAGTTACTTATTCATTTTTGTTTCAACCCGGGCAATATACTTGTCAATTGATGCTCCTTCGGTTGATTCAGAGTACTCATTCTTTACTTTTTCATATAACTGAAGTGCTTCAGTCAACTTGCCATCTGTTTCCAACAATTTACCTGCTTTCATAAGGTATATTGAAGTGGTCAATTCATTTTCGAAAGCATATGCTTTTTTGTATGCAGCCAATGCCTTGTCATTTTCACCTAATTCAACGTAGGCATCACCTTTAGCACCAACTGTAATTGGAGCAAGAAGCAAGTCTTCTGTTTCAAATGCATTTAAATAATCAATGGCTTCTTCATATTGGCCTAGGTGCAAGTATGATATGCCGGTATAATATTTGGCTAGATTGGCAGATTTGGTAATTCCATATTCGTCAATAATATCTAAAAACCCCAAATAGTTACCATCGCCATTTATTGCAAGATTGAAAGAATCCTTTTCAAAATAATTTTCGGCCATAAACATTTGCTCTTGTGCCGTATTCTCTTTGGGAAGGATATACAGTTTTGTGAAACTTAGATATCCAGCAACGATAACTACTGCAACTGTAACAATTATTGTCAAGATTTTTTGGTTATCTTCAATAAACTGTTCCGATCTAGTCAATGCGTTTTCAACTTCAGATAGATTGTCTTCTTTGCTTAAGTCTTTATTCTTTGCCATTTTGTAATAAGGTTATTCCTAATTTGTGACGCAAAAATATATCTTTTTATAAAATATAAGCCACAAAGTCACTATAAAATTTAATATTAATGAACAGCAAGGTAATATTCATTCTGCATTATACACAATTCATAGAATGTTCATTTTAAAATTTACTAGTTTTGCCAGAGTAAAGACCGAGTTTTATGCATATTGAGAGTTTGACTTTATTCAATTTTAAAAATTTCGAGGAGGCTAATTTGACCTTCTCTTCAGACTTAAATTGTTTTATTGGCAATAATGGAGCTGGCAAAACCAATTTAATGGATGCGATCTATTATTTGTCGTTTTGTAAGAGTTTCTTAAACTCTGTAGATGGAATAAATATTCGGCATAACGAACCGTTTTTTGTTATTCAAGGGAAGTATCTTCGGGAAGAACAGGATGAAGATATTTATTGTGGTTTAAAAAGAGGCCATAAAAAGCAGTTTAAACGAAACAAAAAGGAATACAGAAAATTAGCAGAACATATAGGATTGTTGCCATTGATTATCATTACCCCTTCAGATATTGATCTGATTATGGGGGGGAGTGAAGATCGGCGAAAGTTTTTAGATGCGTTGATCTCACAATATGATGCAGAGTATCTGGATTATTTGATGCGATATAACAGAGTGCTTTTGCAGCGAAATAAATTATTAAAACAGTTTGCAATAGAACGAAACTTTATAAAAGAAAGCCTTGAGGTTTGGGATGATCAGCTTGTACATTTTGGGGCGCTGATTCATGAAAAACGAGTGGAGTATGTTAAGCGTTTACAACCTATATTTCAAGAGTATTATAATTTGATTTCATCCGGTAAGGAAGAAATTAGCATGATTCATCAGTCACAATTGTATGATGCTAATTTTGCCGAATTGTTATCTGAGAGTCTAAGCAAAGATCGAATTCTACAATATACAACTGTTGGAATCCATAAAGATGACATCTTATTTAATTTGGGAGAATACCCGATTAAAAAACTAGGGTCGCAAGGACAAAAGAAAACATATTTAGTGGCATTGAAACTTGCGCAATTTGATTTTGTAAAAGAAATGTCTGGGATAACTCCAATATTATTGTTGGATGATATTTTTGACAAACTGGATAGGAATAGGGTGGAGCAAATAGTAAAGCTAGTGGCTGATGACCATTTTGGACAAATTTTTATCACAGATACAAATCGGGAGCATTTAGATCGAATTCTGCATGAAGTACATGCCGATTCTAAAATATTTGAAGTAAACAACGGAGCTGTTACAGAGGGGGCACATGAGGAAAAGTAATACAGAAAAATTAAGCGATGTTATCCGCAGCTATGTGAAGGATAACAAATTGGAACATAAGCTGGCTGAAGTTGATATTGTGTCTTCATGGGAAGAACTTATGGGAAAAACAGTCGCGTCTTATACGGAAGAATTGAGGATTCAAAATGGAACTCTCTTTGTGAAAACAACATCGCCTATTTTGCGGAATGAGTTAATGATGATGAAAGAGGAAATTAGAAAACGTTTAAATGAAAAGGCAGGGAACAATATTATACGTCAAATAATTTTTCGCTAGATATTTGTCCTGCCTTAATCTGATTCGTCTATTGAAATATTTTGACAAAAAAATACCAGGCCATCATTCCGGAAACAATTAGTTTGAGAAGTGTCCCTGTTAAAAAACCAATAAAAGACCCAAGCCCTGATTTTAAAGCGTCCTTTGAGTTTTTACCGACGCTTAATTCTCCTAAAACTGCGCCAATAAATGGACCAATAATTATTCCTATAGGAGGAAAAAAGAAAATACCAACAATTAATCCAATGATGCTTCCCCAAACACCACGTTTGCTGCCTCCAAACTTTTTTGTTCCCCAAATAGGTATAAAATAATCAAGTATATAAACACCAATTGTTAATACAGCCCAAATAATAAGAAATTTGCTGGTAAATTGATATTTCGTTGTGAGGTGAAGTAAAATAATTCCAATGTAACTAAGTGGAGGCCCGGGAAGTATCGGGATGATGGCTCCAGCAACTCCTAGTAGTATTAAAACAATACCAAACCCAATTAGTATATAATCCATTACGTTGCTTTTTTTATTTTGAAAACACTAAATAAACCGATTAAAGCAATGCTAAATCCTGCAACATAATAGCTGAGCGTCAACTGATCAGCCGAATCAAGCATAAAGATGGGAAATCGTTGAATCTCTTCCCAGTATTGAATTGTCAGTAATACGAGTAAGTTATTGATAGCATGACCTGCAATACACGCAAATATGTTTCTCGTAATTACCATAATCCACCCTAGTAAAAGACCTAATGAAAATGTAGCAGGGAATTGCCACGGGTTTAAATGAAATAAGGCAAATAGCAAGGCTGAAATAATTATTGCGATGATTTTTGGGTAATTCCGCATAAATCCATGCATTATAATCCCTCTGAAAATAAGCTCCTCAACAATAGGAGCAATAATTACAACTTTCATGAATGCTCCGTAGATTCCATAGTCATTCTCGAAAATTCGATCGAAGAGCTCCCAGAACCAAGTAGGCACAGGTATGAGCATCATTACTTCTTCATTAACCTCAGTCAGAAATATTTGGGCAGCTATTAAAAACAAGAGCATTGGGATTAAAATCAATGGATTGAACCATTTTGCCGGGAAAAGTTCTGAAATCTTCGTTTTTGCCTTTCTGTATCCATAAAAAAGAATAAACATTACTGATCCTATGCCAAGAATAATCTTTTTTATCGGATTGTAAAGTAACTCGGAGCCATGGTAATAATCCCAAACAGCTAGGGGGAAATCAATAATAGCTTGAATGAAAATATAAAGAATGACAAGGTGGATCGCACCAAGGATAGTCGGATAATATTTGACTTGTTGTTGGTTCATTAATTAGATTTGACATCTAAAATAGGCTACTTTTTTTATAAAATGAATAAGTCTAGGCTATTCATTTTAACTCATTCAAAAATATATTTTGAGGGTGTTTGAATTCTAAAGATTTTTAGTGATAAATGATTCCTATGTTGTTTTACCATATGGCGCATTCATAGTCAGTTATAAATGGTTGTGGTTATGAGCCGTATTAAATAGTCCAGATTCATTTTGTTTATTCAAGATATACTCAAAGAGCTTTACGGTGGCTAGTGCATCGCCTTCAGCACGATGGCGTCCTTCAATTATAATGTTTAGATCACGACAAATATTCCCCAATGAATAGGAGGGATGACCAGGTAAATACTTTCGACTTAATTTTACTGTACACAAGGTTTTTCGGGTGTATTCATACCCTAGTCGTTTGAATTCTTCCTGAAGAAAATGATAATCAAAAGTAACATTGTGAGCAATGAATATATTTCCTGCAGTCAATTCAACAATTGTTTTTGCAACTTCATAGAATTTCGGAGCATTAATTACCATGTTATTGTCAATTCCTGTCAATTCGGTAATGTGTAATGGGATGTTACATTCCGGGTTTATTAATGTGGAGAATGATCGAATGATTTTATTGCCATCATGAACATATATCGCAATTTCGGTAATTTTTCCTTTCCTTTTGTTTCCTCCGTTCGTTTCGATGTCTATGATGCAGTACATTTTTAATTATTTAAGGGTGATCAAGAACATAAATATCCTTATTTTTGTTAAGCAATTGTATTTTTAGAATACACATCAAAGCTAGTATTAACAACTAAAAATTTCAAAAAAAGTATTAATTTGTAACTCAATAAAAAAAATCTACATTATGAAAAAAGTATTATTGCTGTTTATTTTCCTTTTATCTGTAATAATAGTGCAGGCTCAAACTGCGGATAAAAAATGGGGTCTCGGTCTAGGAGCTGGGATCTATGGAAACCTTGAGGATAACAGTCAGGGTTTTATGCCAGAACTTTATCTAAGTAGATATTTAAGTCCCTCTTTTGATGTTATGGCTCAAGGTGATTTTGGATTATTTAATTCGAAAGTTTCAAGTGATCTTGACTTGTCAGACTTTTTGCTGAATTTGCGATACAAACTTTATAACGGAAAACTAATCTCGGAGAGTAGTGTTATTAAGCCTTATATGTATGCCGGAGGTGGCTATTTAATTGATAATGGTCAAAATGGATTCAATTATGATGCAGGGCTAGGTTCCAAATTTTCAATTACACCAAATACTGCCTTGTTTGTTGAAGGCGGTTATATTAGTGGCTTAGAGTATGAGGAAACTCCGGGAAATAACATTAGAGAGGATCTTTGGAAGGTTATAGGCGGAATTGAATTTAGTTTTGGTAAGTCAAAAGATTCTGATGGCGATGGTGTTTCAGATAGAAAAGATAATTGTCCAGACACTCCGATGGGCGTTTCTGTAGATGAAGATGGATGTCCTATTGATACTGATGGTGATGGTGTTGCTGATTATATTGATGATTGTCCGACAGAAGCTGGTCTTATATCTCTTAATGGTTGTCCGGATAGAGACGGCGATGGAGTCGCTGATAAAGATGATGAATGTCCCGATGTTAAGGGCCTGAAACAATTTAACGGCTGCCCTGATACTGATGGTGATGGAGTTCCCGATAATAAGGATAAATGTCCCGATACTCCTAAAGGATATAAAGTAGATGCTAATGGATGTCCTATTGACTCTGATGGTGATGGATTAGTTGATGAAGAAGATGATTGTCCAACAGAGGCTGGTCCTATTGCGAACAAGGGGTGTCCAATCAAAGTGATGGAATTTGATGACATTTACTTCGATTTTGATAAGAGCAATTTGAAGCCTGCAGCAATAGCTAAGCTTGATATTTTGATAAAAGAGATGAAGGAAGATATGGATATGGCTATTGATCTTTCAGGTCATGCTGATGAGAAAGGAACAGAAGCATATAATATGGTGCTTTCAGAAAAGAGAGCAAAAGCTGCCCGTAAATATTTGATAGATAATGGAATTGCACCAGAACGTCTTGTGAATGTTGCATGGTATGGCAAGTCTAAGCCAGTAGCATCTAATGCAACAGACGAGGGTCGTGCGTTGAATAGACGAGTAGAATTTGAAGTAAGCAAATAGAATGCTTTATAAATATTACTTAGCAAGAAGCTCTGCCGTAGGCAGGGCTTTTTTGCTTTTGTTTAAAGCCAATTTTCTTATGGAATCTATTATCTTTGCCCTTCCTAAAAAACGATGGATATGCTTATCGAAGAAATTATTAAAGAAAAGATTGCACAAGCTGTATTTGAACTTTACGGACAAGAAATTAGTCAAGAAAGTATTCAAATTCAAAATACACGAAAAGATGTTGATGGCGATTTTACAGTCGTTGTATTTCCTTTTTTACGCATTTCAAAAAAATCACCTGAGCAAACAGCAAATGAGCTAGGGAATTTATTGAAAAAGAATGTAAGTGAGGTTTCAAAGTTCTCTGTAATTAAAGGATTTTTAAATTTATCTATTTCCTCTTCGTATTGGATTAATTTGCTATCAGAAGTTTCAGCAAATGAATTGTATGGTTTTACGACAGCAACAGAAAATTCTGAGCTAGTGATGGTAGAGTATTCGTCGCCAAATACGAATAAACCCTTGCATTTAGGGCATATCAGAAACAATCTATTGGGGTTTTCTATTGGTGAAATATTAAAAGCCAATGGTAAAAAGGTTGTAAAAACGAATATCGTTAATGATCGAGGGATTCATATCTGTAAGTCAATGTATGCTTGGCAGAAATGGGGCGAGGGTAAAACCCCAGAGAACACAGGTCTAAAAGGTGATCATTTGGTGGGTGATTTTTATGTTTTATTTGATAAGAATTATAAACAGGAAATATCAGATTTAATAGAGAAAGGGCTGAGCAAAGAAGATGCTGAAAATCAGGCGCCATCCATTGTTGCAGCTCGAGATTTGCTCCGGAAATGGGAGGCAAAAGATCCGGAGACTCTCGCACTATGGTCAGAAATGAATAAATGGGTCTATGCTGGATTTGATATTACATATAAGGAATTGGGTGTCGATTTTGATAAAATATACTATGAGTCAGATACATATCTAGAGGGAAGGGATGAGGTTCTACAAGGTCTCGAAAAAAATGTTTTTTATCAGAAAGAAGACAGTTCTGTTTGGGCTGATTTGACGGATGAAGGCTTGGATCAGAAGATCTTACTCAGAAGTGATGGTACTTCTGTTTATATGACTCAAGACATAGGAACGGCAAAATTAAGGTTTAACGACTATAGAATAGACAAGATGGTTTATGTCGTTGGGAATGAGCAAAATTACCATTTCCAGGTACTTTCCATTTTGTTGGATAAGCTAGGATTTGAATGGGGTAGAGGCTTACATCATTTTTCATATGGGATGGTTGAGCTTCCTAATGGGAAGATGAAATCAAGAGAAGGCACTGTGGTAGATGCAGATGATCTTATGGCGGGTATGGTTGAGGTTGCAAAAAAAACGGCTGAAGAGCTTGGTAAGCTTGATGGCTATACGGAAGAAGAGGCAAATAGAACCTATAAAACCATAGCTATGGGGGCGTTAAAATATTTTATTTTGAAGGTCGATCCTAAGAAAAATATGCTTTTTAATCCTGAAGAATCAATAGACTTCAATGGTAATACTGGGCCTTTTATTCAGTATACATATGCCCGTATACGATCGGTGTTAAGAAAAGCAGAAGAACAGGGAATTAAACCAGACGTATTATCGGGAGATTTGGTTATTACAGATAAAGAGAAAGAACTTATCAAGAATATTTCATTATTTCCAAGTGCAATTAGTGAAGCATCTGAATCGTATAGCCCCGCAGTTGTTGCAAATTATGTCTATAATTTAGTGAAAGAATACAACCAGTTTTATCATGATCATCCCATCTTGGTTGAAAGTGATAAATCGACTAGGGATTTTCGCATATTATTATCAGAGAGTGCAGCTAAAATAATAAAGTCGGCAATGAGTCTCTTAGGAATAAATGTACCTGAAAAAATGTAAGTGAAAAGAAAATGGGGGTCAGAATGACCCCCAGTAATTCTACAAAATTGCGATTCGTGAAAAAGGGACTTTATTTTCTCTGCTTGATAAGCAGCATTTGTGACGATAAATTAAAGATGACCTTTCATCCTTCGAAAGAGTATTGATGTATTGAATTCTATCAACAATACTCATCTTTCGAATTTCTTTAAAAATACAAGTGTCAACCTCGTAATTCATTGGACACTCAAACATCAATCCGTAATAACTTGAAGCTTCTTTTACCATACCGCTACATCACTCTTAAGCCAGTTTATAAGATTTCTCAATAGTTAATCCAATTTTATTGACTTTGGTTACCCTCGTTTTCTCTTTTTTTTCTGATTTTAAGAAATTTCTCTTTATAATATTTTTGTATTTTTGCACGAGCTATAAAAATTCAATTACACTTCAACTATGTTTGAAAATCTTAATGAGAAGTTAGAACGATCCTTCAAGCTGCTGAAAGGGCAGGGACGAATTACTGAAATTAATATTGCTGAGACTTTAAAAGAGGTTCGTCGTGCATTGCTTGATGCTGATGTAAATTATAAGATTGCGAAATCATTTACTGAGAAAGTTAAAGAGATAGCACTTGGGCAGAATGTGTTGACTGCACTAAAGCCAGGTGATCTGATGGTTAAAATCGTCCATGATGAGTTGGCCTCACTAATGGGAGGGACTGCTGTCGATATTAACCTTGATGGTAATCCAACAGTAATTTTGATTGCGGGCTTACAAGGATCTGGAAAAACCACTTTTTCGGGGAAGCTTGCGAATTATCTAAAAGGCAAGAAAGGGAAATCGCCTCTTCTAGTCGCTGGCGACGTATATCGACCTGCTGCAATTGATCAGTTGAAAGTTTTAGGAGAGCAAATTTCAGTTCCAGTATATACTGAAGAAGGCAGCAAAGAGCCCGTTAAAATTGCAAAAGCAGCTATTAAGTATGCTCGGGACAATGATCATGATTTGGTTATTGTCGATACAGCTGGACGTTTAGCAATAGATGAAGAAATGATGAAAGAGATTGAGGCAGTAAAAGCTGCAGTCAATCCACATGAGATTTTGTTTGTTGTCGATTCGATGACAGGTCAGGATGCTGTAAATACCGCAAAAGAGTTTAATGAAAGACTTGATTTTGGAGGTGTTGTTCTTACAAAATTAGATGGTGATACCCGTGGTGGAGCAGCCCTGTCAATTCGCTCGGTTGTTGATAAACCAATTAAGTTTGTAGGGACAGGTGAAAAGATGGAGGCTTTAGATGTTTTTCACCCTGAGCGTATGGCTGATCGGATCTTAGGGATGGGGGATATTGTTTCTTTGGTTGAACGAGCACAAGAACAATTTGACGAAGAACAAGCCAAGCAAATACAGAAAAAGTTAGCAAAAAATCAGTTTAGTTTTGATGACTTCTTATCGCAGATTCAACAAATCAAAAAGATGGGAAACCTGAAGGATTTGGCAGGCATGATTCCTGGGATGGGAAAAGCAATGAAAAATGTAGATATTGATGATGATGCTTTTAAAAGTATTGAGGCTATTATTTACTCAATGACTCCAACTGAAAGACAGAATCCTACGGTATTAAATGGAACTAGAAAAAAGAGGATTGCTGAAGGATCAGGAACGAATATACAGGAGGTTAATCGTTTGATTAAACAATTTGATGAAACGAGAAAAATGATGCGTATGGTTTCTCAAGGGAAAAATATGAATCGGATGATGGGGAATTTATCAAGACGATAATCTGAAGAATATAAGAATGAATTTAATTGACGGAAAAAAGACAGCCGCAGCAATGAAGGCTGAAATTGCGATAGAAGTTGAAAAGATCAAAGCTCAGGGTGGAAAAACGCCTCACCTTGCTGCAATTCTAGTTGGTCATGATGGTGGTAGTGAAACGTATGTTGCATATAAAATAAAGGATTGCGAAGAAGTGGGCTTTAAATCTTCAATGTATAGGTATGAGGATGATGTCACTGAAAAAGAGCTTCTGGCTAAGGTTGATGAGCTCAATAAGGACGAAGACTTAGATGGTTTTATCGTTCAACTTCCTTTACCAAAACATATTTCCGAACAAAAAATTATTGAAGCTATTGATCCTAAGAAGGATGTGGACGGCTTTCATCCTGTTAATGTTGGGAGAATGGTAATTGGATTGCCATCATTTGTTTCAGCAACACCTTATGGAATTACTGAACTTATAAAACGACATGGCATAGAAACGTCAGGTAAAGATTGCGTTGTTATTGGTCGGAGCAATATTGTAGGTCGTCCAATGAGCGTGTTAATGTCTCAGAAGGAAATGAATGCAACAGTTACTGTTGCTCATAGCCGTACAAAGAATCTGAAAGAATTATGTGCCAAAGCTGATATTTTGATTACGGCCCTCGGTTCACCTGAATTTGTTAAGGCAGATATGGTGAAAGATGGTGCTGTTGTAATTGATGTTGGTACTACTCGTGTAAAATCCGATCAAACTAAATCGGGGTGGAAATTGAAAGGAGATGTGGCTTTTGATGAAGTTGCTTCAAAATGTTCGTTTATTACTCCTGTGCCAGGTGGAGTTGGTCCAATGACCAGAGTATCATTACTGAAAAATACTCTTTTGGCTTCTAAAAAGAACATTTACAAATAGTTTACAGTAAATATTTTTGAAAAGGTGACTCCAACGAGTCACCTTTTTTTGTTTGTATTTGTTATATTACAAATAAATATTCAAAACATGAAAGCTAAATATTTAAAAACAAGAATTGCTCAAAGTGTCTTAATTGTTGGATTATTGATGGTTGAAGCATGTGGGACTGTTCCTTTAACCGGGAGGAGCCAGTTGAATTTAATGCCAGAAGCATCAATGGTGGAAATGGGGCTTACCAGTTATGATCAGTTTATTGGAAGTAATAAGCTGTCAACAAATCAAGAGCAAGTAGATATGATTAACCGTGTTGGTGCGAGAATATCAATTGCCGTTGAAAAGTATTTGATAGAGAATGGATTTGAAAGCTATATTGAAAATTTTGAATGGGAGTTCAATTTGGTTGATGATGATGTCCCTAATGCATGGTGCATGCCTGGTGGTAAAGTCGTGTTTTATACAGGAATATTGCCTTACACACAGAATGATGCAGGAGTTGCTGTAGTTATGGGGCATGAAATTGCACATGCTGTGGCTCGCCATGGAAATGAACGTATGAGCCAGTCTATGTTGCTCGAGATGGGTGGGGTTGCACTTTCAGAAGCGATAAAAGAAAAGCCTGAAGAAACACAGTCTATTTTTGCAACAGCATATGGGGTGGGAACTCAGCTTGGTGTAGTTCTTCCGTTTTCACGGAGACACGAGTATGAAGCTGATGAAATGGGGCTAATTTTTATGGCGATGGCTGGTTATGATCCTAGAGATGCTGTCGCTTTTTGGAGGAGAATGGCTGGAAGCAACCAATCTACAATGCCTGAGTTTATAAGCACCCATCCTGTTGATGCAAACCGCATCTCAGTACTTGAAAAACTTATGCCTGAAGCATTGCAGGTTTATCAAGGACAGTAATTTGCCAATAGCCAGCAATCTACCATTAATCTGTTTGTTAACATTTTTTTAATATTATCGGATTTATTTTTTATTTTTGATAAACACTAATAACCAAAATAAACTACGATGGAAGGCTTTGACAAGAATGATGAAATAAATGAAGAGATTGGCAGTAAGTTTAGACAAGAAATTTTTTCAAAAGCCGTCAGGGCTGGGAAAAGAACTTATTTTTTCGATGTAAAATCAACCCGAAAGGATGAGTACTATCTGACGATTACTGAAAGCAAAAAACGTTTTGATCAAGATGGTAAATATCATTTCGAAAAGCATAAAATCTTTTTGTATAAAGAAGATTTCGAAAAATTTGCTGATGGATTAAGTGAAGTTGTCGGATATATTACAGAAAATCAACCAGTATTAGAGTATCAGGATTCGAAGGAATCTGAGTTTGTTAAAAGCGAAGATGAAGTTGAGCAAATGGAAGAGGTTATGGCAAAAGATTATACTAGTGTTGAATTTGACGATTTGAGCTTATAGGAATTGGGTTAAAATATTTTTAGGAAAGCATTTCGGACTTGTCGAAATGCTTTTTGTACGGAAATAAAAAAGCAGTAGGGAGTTCCTACTGCTTTTTTATATTGAGTATATCTCGTATAAACAGTGTCTTATATTGTAACAGAATAGTTTTTACATAGTGCCCATTTGTGGCATTTCTTTTCCACTATATTCTCCAGACTCTAATTTTTCACGAATATCTTTGAACGCTTTTATTGTGTAATTTACATCTTCCACAGTATGCATGGCTGTAGGAATCAATCTAAGAATAATTTCGCCTTTAGGAATTACAGGATAAGCAACTACTGAACAGAAAATATTATAATTTTCACGAAGATCGAAAACGACGTTCGTTGCTTCTCCAACTCCACCTTTCATGTATACTGGAGTTACCGGTGAATTTGTACGCCCGAGATCAAAGCCAGCTTCTTTCAATCCACTTTGAAGAGCATTTACAACAGTCCAAAGTCTTTCACGAAGTTCTGGTTCGTTTTTCAATAACTCTAAGCGTTTTAATGAGCCAATAACGATTGGCATTGGTAACGACTTAGCGAAAGTTTGTGAACGCATATTGTAACGTAAGTAAAAGCAAATATCTTTTTCACAAGCAACAAAAGCACCAATTCCTGCCATTGATTTTGCAAAAGTACAGAATAGAATATCAACACCGTCAATTACTCCAAAATGTTCAGCTGCTCCAGCTCCTGTTTTACCCATTGTTCCAAAACCATGAGCATCATCAACTAAAAGACGGAAATTGAAGTCTTTTTTCAAGGCTACAATTTCATCCAGTTTACCAAGGTCTCCTGACATGCCAAATACACCTTCTGTTATGACAAGAATACCTCCACCTTGTTTTTCTGCCAGTTTTGTGGCTCGTTCAAGTTGTTTTTTTAGACTATCAATGTCATTGTGTGCATATACATAGCGTTTACCCATATGTAATCGAACGCCATCTAAAATACAGGCGTGAGATTCACTATCATAAACAACAACGTCATTCCTGCCACAGATAGCGTCAATAATTGATACCATTCCTTGGTAGCCAAAATTAAGCAAAAAGGCATCGGGTTTCCCAACAAATGCGGCAAGTTTGCGTTCTAGTTCCTCATGATAATCAGTTTGTCCCGACATCATACGAGCACCCATGGGATATCCAAGTCCCCAATCTTTAGCTGCTTGAGCATCAGCTTTTCTAACTTCTGGGTGATTAGCTAATCCAATATAGTTGTTCAGACTCCATGTTAAAACATTTTTGCCTTTGAAATTCATGCGAGCACCAATTTCACCTTCTAGTTTTGGGAATGCAAAGTAGCCATGAGCCTGATTCATATACTGGCCGAGATCGCCTTTGTTAGACCGAAATTTTTCAAAAATATCCACTTCTCTTAGCTTTAAAATTTAACTGTGCAAATGTAATTCTTTTTAAGAAGTCTGCAAATTTGTTAAATTATATTAAACCAATTAGTAAAAAGACTTTTCTTGCTTACTTTGCAGTTATAATTTTAATAAAAATGTATCTTTGCGCCATGTTAATAAGAATAAGAAATATTGGAACAATAAGCTTGTTGCTTCTTTTAATTCTAACGTCTTGCGGGGACTATAACAAAATCCTAAAAAGCACTGACTATGAATTTAAATATAAGAAGGCTGTTGAGTATTACGAAGCAGGAGAGTATGTTCGTGCAGCGACTTTATTGAAGGAGGTTGTTAATGTTTATCGGGGGACAAGTCAAGCTGATGATATTTATTACTATTACGCTAAAAGCTTTATGGGAATGAATGACTATCTATTGGCAGGGCAATATTTCCGAAATCTTGTTAAAGAGTTTTCGAGGAGTGAATATGTAGAGGAGGCTCAATTTATGAGTGGCTATTGTTATTACATGGATTCTCCGAAACCCCGCTTGGATCAGACAGAAACAAAATATGCAATTGATGCATTAGAACTTTTTATTAATTTATATCCGGCTAGTGATAAGGTTGAAGAAGCTAATCGGTTGATTATTGAATTGCGGGACAAATTGGTTTATAAATCGTACCTAAGCGGAAAGCTTTATTACGATATGAAAAATTATAAAGCGGCAGTTGTCGCTTTGACTAACTGCATCAAAGAATATCCTGAAACAAAATACAAAGAAGACCTAATGTTTATGCTTTTAGAGGCTAAATATTTATTGGCAACAAATAGTGTCGCATCTAAAAAAGATCAAAGATTAAGTGAAGCTTTAGATGAATATTTTACCTTTGTCGATGAGTTTCCCAATAGTGAACACCGTAAAGAGGCAGAAAAGTTTTATGATGTGACTGCCAAATTGTTGAATTATAATGAAGATCTAATTAATTAATAATATGGACTTTAAGAAAACAAAAGCTGAAATTACAACTATTCCAAGGGATTTGACTGATTTGGAAGAGCAAACAGGTAATGTTTATGAAACGGTAATGATTCTTGCTAAGCGCTCCAATCAGATCGCTTCTGAAATGAAAGAAGAACTAAACCAAAAGTTGCAGGAGTTTGCATCATACACAGATAATTTAGAAGAAGTTTTTGAAAATCGTGAGCAAATTGAAATTTCAAAATATTATGAGCGTTTGCCAAAACCAGCGCTAATTGCTTACGAGGAGTTCAAACAAGGTCAGATTTATCATCGTAATCCGGCAAAGGAAAACCGCAAAGGATTACAATAAAATATTAGCCTTTATGAGGCTTGACGGAAAACATATCATTTTAGGTGTGACCGGAAGCATAGCTGCCTATAAGGCAGCTTATCTTTTAAGGTTACTTGTGAAAGAGGGGGCAGAAGTACAAGTTGTTATGACTCCTGCTGCAAAAGAATTTATTACTCCGGTAACCATGAGTGCACTATCTGGTAATCCTGTTGCTTCAGAGTTCTTTGCTGCAAATGATGGTACCTGGTATTCCCATGTTGATATGGGACAATGGGCTGATCTTATGTTGGTTGCTCCTATTACAGCTGCAACCATGGGGAAAATGGTGAGTGGTGTTGCTGACAATCTATTGGTAACAACATATATGTCTGCAAAGTGCCCGGTAATGATTGCACCAGCAATGGATTTGGATATGTTTCGACATCCCTCAAATGTTCGAAATCTGGATACGCTTCGTTCATTTGGGAATATTCTTCTTGAGCCGGGAGAAGGAGAATTGGCTAGTGGATTACATGGTAAAGGTCGTATGCAAGAGCCTGAACAGATTGTTGAAGAGGTTGTCAGTTTCTTCAATTCAAAAAAAAAACTTCTGAATAAGCATTTTTTAGTTACGGCAGGTCCAACTTTTGAGAAGATTGATCCTGTTCGGTTTATCGGTAATTATTCTTCCGGTAAAATGGGCTTTGCTCTTGCTGAAGAATTAGCTGAACAAGGAGCAAAAGTAACGTTAGTTACTGGGCCTGTTTCCTTGGAGGTAACCCATTTGAAAATTGAACGCATTAATGTCGAATCTGCACTGCAGATGAAAGAAGCCTGCATGCACGTGTTCCCTCAAGTTGACGGTGCAATTATGTGTGCTGCTGTGGCTGACTATCGCCCTAAAATGCAAGTTGACCAAAAAATTAAAAGTACTCAGTCAGAAATGTCCTTAGTACTAGAAGCAACAGATGATATTGCTGAGAATTTGGGACGTATTAAATCCAAGAACCAATTATTGGTGGGGTTTGCACTAGAAACTCAAAATGAATTGAAAAACGCTACAGGTAAGATGCAGAAGAAAAATCTGGATTTTATTATTTTAAACTCACTTCAGGATAAGGGTGCTGGATTTGGGAATGATACCAATAAAATTACCATTCTTACAAAAGACAATAAAGCTCAAGAATTCGAGTTAAAAATGAAGGAAGAAGTTGCTCGTGATATTGTTGGAAAATTGATTGAAGAACTTGATTGTATTTAAGACTTCCGAATATTTATTTTAATTTTACTTCACATGTAGCTGATTACTATGAAGAAACTAAGCAGTGTATTAATTATCATTTTTGCATTTTTTTCTACTTCATTTGCCCAAGAATTACGGTGCAATATTAGTGTCTCTGCTGCAAAAATTCAGGGTGCCAATAAGAATGTTTTCCGGACCATGCAAGCCGACTTGTATGAATTTATGAATAATCGGAAATGGACAGATGATGTTTATTCACAAGACGAAAGAATAGAATGTAATATTTTCATTCAACTTGACGAACAAGTATCTTCTAATGAGTTTAAGGGGTCAATGACCGTGCAACTTAAACGTCCTATCTATAATTCATCATATGAATCAACATTACTGAACATAAAGGACAAAGACTTTCAAGCTAAATTTGCCGAGTACCAATCTTTGGAATTTAATGAAACATCGAACAGTGATAATCTCACAAATTTGATGGCTTATTATGCATATATTATTATCGGAATGGATTATGATTCTTTTTCTCCAGAGGGAGGGACAGAGTATTATCAAAAAGCCCAACAGATTGTAAACAACTCTCAAAATGCTCGGGAATCAGGGTGGAAGGCATATGAAAGTGAAAAGAATAGATATTGGTTGGTTGAGAACCTATTAAATAGATCATATTCATCATATCGCCAATGTATATACAGCTATCATCGCTTAGGACTGGATTTGATGAGTGAGAGAATTGAGGAAGGACGATCAGCGATGGCCGAATCGTTAAAGCTAATTCAAAAGGTATTTAGAACAAGGCCTTCAATATATATATTGCAAGTTTTCTTTGATGCAAAGGTAGATGAAATGGTTAATGTTTTTGCTCAATCTTATCCTGATGAGAAAAATAGAGTTTTAGCCATTTTAAATGAAGTTGATCCGTCAAACGGAAGTAAATATGAAAAGATAGAGGAAGATGCTACCTTTAATTGATCATTCCTAAAAAGAGTTATTGTGCTTCAATCACTATATATTTCTAATTATGCGCTAATTGATGAGTTGTCAATCGACTTTCATCATGGGTTCAATATCATTACTGGTGAAACTGGTGCTGGTAAATCCATTGTTTTAGGAGCGTTGGGGCTTATGCTGGGGCAGCGAGCTGACTTAAGTGTATTACAAGTAAAAGATCGTAAATGTTTGGTTGAAGGTACATTTGTTATTAAGGACTATCAGTTTCAATCATTTTTTGAAAAGGCAGAACTGGATTACGAGGAGCAAACGATTTTGAGAAGGGAAATAACTCCTTCAGGAAAATCAAGAGCTTTTATAAATGATACCCCAGTAACTTTGAAAACAATGCGTGATTTTGCGTTGTTGCTAATTGATATTCATTCACAGCATCAGAATTTGGAATTAGGAAACCATTCTTTTCAGCTAAAATTGATCGATTTAGTCGCTGGAAATGCGGCTAATCTTGTTGAGTATTCCCAAATATATCAGGAACTGAAGACGAAGACGAAGCAATTGTCCAAATTGCAAGATGAATCAGATAAAACGAAAGCTGATTTGGACTATTTTCAATTTCAGCATAAACAATTAGACGAAGCTGGATTGCAATTGGATGAACAGAGTGAGCTGGAGATAGAGCAAGGCACATTGGAGCATGCGGAAGAAATTGGGTCGGTATTTGGGCAATTGATAAATGATTTGGAAGGGGAGGACTTAGGACTATTGTCCAGATTGAAAGTGAACCTATCACAGATTGGTAAATTGACTGAATTTTTGCCTGAGGCCGGGGAAATAAAAGAGCGTTTAGAATCAACATATCTTGAGTTATTGGATTTGGTAAAAGAGAGTGCCTCTTTAGCGGACAGGTCTGAGCTTAATCCTGAGCGAATTCAATTGATCAATGATCGTTTGGATATGATTTATTCTCTTCAACAAAAATTTAGGGTAAATACAGTTGCTGAATTAATTGAGTTGAAAAATGATTTTGACCAAAAAATCCAACAAATAGAATCGTACGACACGGAAATTGAAGAGTATGTAGCAATTGTCGAATCTCTTTCCAATCAAATAAATGAGCACGCAGAGATAATCACTGAACGCAGAAGGGCCGTTGCTTCAAAAATTGAAATTTCTGTTATAGAAGTACTTCAAAAGCTTGGTATGCTGAATGCAAATTTTCAGATTCAGTTTGTGAGATTAGAAGAAGCCGGTCCCTCCGGATTCGATGAAGTCAATTTTCTGTTTACAGCCAATAAAAGTTCTGAGCTTCAAGATATTTCAAAAATTGCATCAGGAGGTGAAATATCTCGATTAATGTTGGCTCTAAAAACGTTAATTACTGACAGCAAATCACTTCCAACTATTATTTTTGATGAGATAGATACTGGTATCTCAGGAGAAGTTGCTATGAAAATGGGTACAATTCTAAAGGAATTGTCGGTAAATATACAAGTGATTAATATTACGCACTTACCTCAAATAGCTGCGAAAGGGCACCATCATTTCAAAGTTTATAAATATGATGAAGGAGAAAGGACTTTGACCTCAATTTGTCAATTAGAAGGTGATGAGCGAATAGAGGAACTTGCTCAAATGTTGGGTGGCGATCTTGCATCCGATACTACCAGAGAAACTGCTCGTGAATTGCTGAACTAAGTTAGCCACAAATGCATCGTAAAGTATAGTATTTACAGATTTGTCTTCTTTTGTTAAGAAGACAAATCTGTTATGTTCAGCTTGATTTCTTCGTGAATTTAGTTAAGATTACAATGTGCTGTCCGTTTACTCGGCCTTCAATGTGCTCTGGATTATCGGTAACAAGAGAAATATTTCGAACGGCAGTTCCGCGTTTTGCGGTAAATCCGGCTCCTTTTACGTCAAGGTCTTTAATGAGAACCACAGTGTCGCCTGCTTGCAATAAAACGCCATTACTATCAATGTGCTTTACCGTGTCACTATCTTCGTCAGCTTCACCCATTGCCTTGGCCCAAGCTAAAACATCTTCCTCTAGATAAAGCATATCTAGTAAGTCTTGTGGCCATCCTTCAGCTTTTATGCGATTAAGTATGCGCCAAGCCATAACCTGTACTGCAGAAATCTGGCTCCACATGCTGTCGTTTAAGCATCTCCAGTGGTTGATGTCAATATCCTCTTTTGTTTCAATTTGTTTTAGGCAATTGTCACATAGAAGGATACAGTTTTCAGTATTTTCAATTGATTTGGGTGGTACGAGGTAAACTTTTAGGTTGTCATTGGCTCCACATAGTTCGCATTTAGATCCACTACGATTTATTAATTCTTTTTCGATATTCATTTCATTTACGGTTTTGGTCATTTTTGATTTGCAATAATCAAAGGCATAATTTTTTTCTCTCAGAGGAACTATTCTTTGTAATACAAAAAAAGTAGCTAGATGAAATTTTAGTTCCTTTTCATTTACTGTTGAAATTGAGGTTTGGGCTATTATCTGCTTTTTTATTCGTGATTTATATTGTGCGTTTTTTTTACTGATTCCTGACAGTTTCACATTTAAAGAACACTATATTTTTTAAGCAAGGACAAAGGTAGATATTATAGATAGTTTTATCAATGTGTCCTTTATTCTGACTTTTGAAAATATTTACATTAAATTTTTTCTAATATTGTACTTGTTACAACAAGTAATTGACACAATAGCTTAATGAAAAAGACAGGCTTAAAAGATGATTTAACAATTCTCTACAAGATAAAAGATGGAGATTTAAATGCATATCGTTACCTTTTTGACAATTACTTTATTGATTTATGTAAGTTCTTAAGGATGTATGTTAATGACCAATTTATTGCTGAAGAAATTGCTCTTGACATTTTTACAAACTTTTGGGAAAGAAGAAAAGAATTAAATATAAATAACTCATTGAAGGGGTATTTATTTCAATCTGCAAAATATAGAGCCATAAGTCATTTGCGTAAAGAAAGGAATAATATAATAACACAGCTAAATGATCAAGAAACCCTCGAGGTTGGGGATGACGTAAATATAGATACTCTAGAAGTAGAAGAATTACGAAAGATTATTGATGAAGCAATTGAGAGTCTTCCTGAAAAAAGCAAACTAATTTATTTAATGGCCCGTGAAGAGAATATGTCGCATAAAGAGATAGCATCAAAACTTGGAATAAGTCCTAAGACAGTTGAAAATCATGTTGGTATAGCATTGAAAAAATTGAGAAATAACCTGAAGCCTCATTATGAAGAAATATTGATTCTTTGTCTGGCTTTACTGTCAAAGTAAAAAAACAGCGATTTTCATTGAGGGATTCTTAAAGGTATTGCGACATATATAATAGTAGCATATAATTATGGAGCAAAATATACCTTGGGATGATATATCTGCATTCTTAAATAAAGAATCAGATGATATACAAAAACAGAAATTAAAGGAGTGGTTAAAATCTTCTTCTGACAACCCTGTTATTCTAGACGAAATATTAAAAGCTTGGCAAATTTCAAGAAGTGATCTCAACTCTTATCAGCCAGAAGAAAAACTTTTATGGAAAAAATTAACTAAACGAATTGATGGCCATAAATATCGCCGAATTACCTTTTTACATAATACGATAAAGGTTGCAGCAGTAGCAGCAATTTTGATTTTAGTTTTTCTTTCAGGTAATTGGTATAATCAATCTAACGACTCCGAAGAAGAAATTCCGGAATACTACACAACTGTTGTTTCCCCTAATGGAAGCAGAACACAGGTTGTTTTACCTGATAGTACAAAAGTATGGTTGAACTCTGGAGCAGAATTAAAATATTCGTCTGCATTTACACAAACAAACCGCGAAGTATTCACTAAGGGGGAATGTTATTTTGATGTAATAAAAAGCCAAGAACATCAATTTATTGTACATACTTCAGAATTAATGGTTAAGGTGTATGGAACTCAATTTAATGTACGTGAGAATATTGAACGTGGAGAAACAAAAGTGACTTTAGTTACAGGTAGCGTTCAAGTGTCTGATGTAGCAGATTATCCACTTGGATATATGGTTCCTAATGAACAACTAACTTATTCCATTGGTAACGTTGAAATTAAAGAGGTTGATAATACTGATCAAATAACTGCATGGACAAAGGATATTCTAGTATTCGATAATCAATCAGTTGTAGAAGTGGCTAAGTATCTTGAGGGGTGGTATGGTGTAACTATTAATCTTGATACAACATTTCTTAGCGACCAGTATTATACTTTCAAAGCAAAAACTGAAAGTCTTAGCGAGATTTTAAGTTTAATTTCTGTAATCAGTCCTATTGAATATGAGATAAATGGAGATAAAGTAGAAATTAAGAGTAAAGAATAATAAGCAGGAAAGTCTAGACCCTTTCCTGCTATTATATAGTTAATTTTTGAATCCGAACATGTTATATGAAAAAATGAAAATCAGAGCATAACATGTTCACTAACTAATCATGCAAAATTATGAAAAAAAAACTAATGTGTGTTTGCAGGAGCAATCCTGAAATGAAGAAACTTTTAAGAATTATGAGACTCACAATGTTTCTTACAATTATTGCAACACTGTCCTTGAATGCTTCAGTAAGTTATTCTCAAATAACGAAGCTTAATCTCAGTTATCAGGATACTGATATAAAATCAATTCTCAATGAGATTGAAGAAGAATCGGAGTTTTTCTTTATGTATAATAATAAAGATGTAGATGTTGTCAGAAAAGTTGATCTTGATGTTAATTCAGTATCAATAGAAAATATCTTAGACGAACTTTTTGAAGGAACAGAGACTGTCTATGACATAAAAGATAGACAAATATTACTCTATCCAGAAAAGAAGAATGCTGAAAATGAAGTTGAACAACAGCAGCAAAGTGTTACAGGGAAGGTTACTGATACTACAGGTAGTTCATTGCCCGGTGTAACTGTAATGGTGAAAGGTACAACAAATGGAACAATTACTGATTTTGACGGGAACTATTCTATTTCAGATGTACTTTCTTCAGATATTCTTCAATTTTCTTTTATTGGAATGAAGTCACAAGACGTTACAGTAGGAACTCAGACTGCGATTAATGTAACATTAGAAGAAGAAACAATTGGTCTAGATGAGATTGTGGCAATTGGTTATGGGACAACAACAAGACAGAACTTTACCGGATCTGTTTCAGAGTTAAAGTTGGAAGGGTCTCCACAGGCCTTAACTAATTCAACCAATCCTTTAAGTTTATTGAGTGGTGTTACTACTGGTGTTACATTGTCTCAAAGTGGTGAAGCATCTTCTACTCCCGATATTCAAGTTCGTGGACAGAAATCAATTAATGGTGGTTCTACTCCTCTTTATGTCGTTGATGGGGTAATTTTTAGTGGTGGTTTGAATTCTATTGACCCGTCAAGTATCGCGAGTATGCAAGTACTGAAGGATGCTACATCTTTGGCTGCCTATGGTTCTCAGGCTGCAAACGGTGTAATCATGATAACCACAAAGAGAGGTGTAAAAGGTAAGCCTATGATTAGTGTTGCTGCCAATACAACCATTTCTAACCCCAATTTTCGTCCTGATTTGAGAGATGGAGATGGCTATATTGAGTTGAGAAATGCACGTGCAGGAACAACTAGTCCTACTTGGATGACGAATTTGGAAAGGGCCAATTACGAAGCAGGTACCCCTACAGACTGGTATGATTACATCATTCGTACAGGTGTTCAACAAAACTATTCGTTAAACGTATCTGGAGCTGGTGATGCAATGGACTATTTTATTTCATCGTCATTTTTGGATAATAAAAACTTTATTGAAGGCGATGAATATTCAAGAATCACCTTCTCCGCAAAAATTAACACCCAAATTAATAAATACATATCTATCGGGGCTAATATGAATCAGGCACTTAATAAGAGTGACGGAGTGAGGCCTTCGTATGGATCTGCTGTTACTCTTTCGCCTTGGACTGAACCTGAACTTGCTGATGGGAGTATGAGAAAATATGTCGATGGGGTTGAATCTTCAACTTTAAATCCGTTATGGGATACTTATAACGGAAGGGAACAAGAGAGCCGAGGTAATTCAAATGTTATGGGAGGAAATATTGAAATCAAGCTACCTTGGATTGATGGTTTAAGTTACAAGATCACAGGTTCATATACTACGAATACCACCACTACTCGATCGTTTACTCACGAGACAAACTTTGTTAATTTGTCTCTTGGTGATGCCGGATATACAACTGCAGAGCAAGACAAATATCTCGATCAGGCAAGCGGGTATATAAACGAGAGGAAAGTGAAATCGTATGTTTTAGATAATATTCTAACATATGCCAAAGGCTTCGGAGATCATTATGTCAATGCAACATTGGTTTATACGCGTGACTCAAAGAAGTTGGATTCAAATACGGTAACCGGGACAAATTATGCAGATGTTGGTAATACTGCCCTTGGATTTTATGGTTTGAACAATGCGAAGTCTATAACAATTTCAGCTCTCGAATACACATTGCACTCTGATGTTGGTTATCTCGCACGTGGGAATTACTCCTATAAAAACACATACCATATCAACACTTCGGTACGCCGTGATGGAAGTTCAGTGTTTGGGGCAGACAATAAATGGGGGATTTTCCCTGCTGTAGGTCTTGCGTGGACCATTTCGAACGAGTCTTTCATGAAATCTAGTAAAGACATTATAAACAACTTTAAATTAAAAGCTTCATGGGGTAAAAATGGTAACCAATCACTTGCTCCTTATGGGACGCTCTCAACTTTGAATATTGGCAAATCTGGAGCTCAGGCTTATTTCTTTGACGACCAGATCTATTTTGGTCAGAATATTAACGCATTGGGTAACTCTAGCTTAGCGTGGGAGACTACAACTTCATTCAATTTTGGAGCTGAATCTGATCTTTTAAAGAGCAGGATTCATCTGGAGTTGGATGGTTACAAATCAAAAACCACTGATCAGATTTTTAGCCGTACTATTCCTGTTATGGGGGCTGGTATCAGTGAACAGGATGCCACTATGGGGCAAGTCGACAACTGGGGGGTAGAAGCTATAATTAATAGTACCAATATTAAAAGCAACGATTTCTCATGGACTTCTGGCTTAACTTTTTCTCTTAACAGAAATAAGCTTGTTGAACTTTATGGTGACGGTAAAGATGATATTAATAGCTCTCTTTTTCTGGGACGGTCATTGGGCGCAATCTATGATTATGAATGGATAGGTATTGTGCAAAGTTCAGATACCGAATATATAGCAGCTACAGGTGCCAAGCCAGGAGATGCTATGTATGCAAATATTGATGGTAGTGAAGACGGGGCAATTACTCCAGACGATCGTACCATTCTTGGTTATGGCAAAGAGAATTTTCGCTTAAGTTTTCAAAATACTGTCAACTACAAGAATTTGCAACTTTATGTGCTATTGAATGGCATATTTAGCGGAAACGATTATGGTGTAGATAGTAATAATATGGCTTATCTCTCAAGTGATGGCTATAACGCTCACAGTACCCTAGACCACCCATTCTGGATAGAGGCTAATCCAAGTGAAACATATCCTTCTGTTGCATTTACCGATAGCAAATTCAATGCTTTGCAGTCATACGGATTTGTGAGGCTACAGGACGTGATACTATCATATACTTTTGAGAAGCAATTGCTTGAAAAATTGAATATTAAGAGCGTTAAAGTGTATGTGTCTGGTAAGAATATTTGTTTTATTGCACCTAAGTGGGAAGGCAGCGATCCTGAAGTTCGAAGCTATTCATCAGCTCAACTTTCTAGATCTTTCACACTCGGCATGAACTTTAATTTCTAAAAACGGATTAAATATGAAAAGTATAAAATTTATTATAAGCAGCTTATTCCTCTTTACAGCCATAGTAGGTTGCAACGACGATAGTTTTCTGGAAGAGGAGCCAAAGACCATTTATACAACGTCAACTGCTTTTGAAAAGAGTAGTCAGGTAGATGCCCAATTGGTATCTGCATACAGACTAGCTTTTAATATAAATGGATTAGACCTGAATAATGTCGCTACCTTTATGGCTGGAATGGGATCAGATGTTCTGGATAATGGAGATGTTGGTAATGGTCCTGCCAGTACTGCAGCAAATGCTACTTCTAATTATTCAAAGTGGTTAGCCACAGATGGACGTTTTGAAAACACATGGAATAGACTATATGTAATGATCAGTTATGCAAACCTTACCTTACAGGGTGCAGAGCTGGTTGAATGGGATGATCAAGCTGATAAGGAATACGATATTGCGCAGGCTCAATTCTTCCGAGGGTATTCTTATTTACGACTTGCTGAGATGTTTGGTGGTGTTCCTATTGTTGAGGAAGTAATCGAATCGTTGAAGTTAGATTACGAACGTGCTAGTCGTGAGGATACCTATAAATTTGCAATTGAAGATCTTAAAGCTGCAGCAGCTGCACTTCCTGACTATCCTAAAGAGGATGGGCGTGTTGCAAAAGGCGTTGCATTTCACTTTCTTGCTGAGGCTTACCTTGGATTAGGAGTTGAAACAAGTAATTCAAGCGGTACTGACTACACAAATGCAATTAGCGCAGCAAACCAAACCATTGCATTACATCCCCTAATGACAGCTCGTTTTGGATCACGCGCAAATTCAATAGATACTGGAACCAATAATGGTGTGCCTAACTACAAACCAGAGGGGAATGTATATTATGATTTATTTCAGATAGGCAATTACGGTTATAGTGAAGGGAATACTGAATCAGTTTGGACAACGGAAGCCGCCTCTTACGATGCGTATACAGCAAGCCTTTCTTACAGCGACTTTACCCGATATTCCGGAAGCTATAATTTTTATAGTTTGACTCAATATGTAGGGCCAGTATTTAGAAATATGAACTTGATAAATACACCTGCTGGAGCAAATTCATGTCCATTCTCAGGTAACGTTGATGGGGCGATAATACAATATGCAGGTGGAGCAAGCAGCTCATATTTTGGAGGAGAAAGTTTCGGAATAGTCACAGAAACCAAATACCTTTCAGATAAGGTATGGGCAGACGACCTAGCAACTGACATGCGTAATGATACAATAAATATTTATCGCAATTGGCGCATACTTGACCGTGATAATCCCAATTACGGACAAATAGTTGATCCGAATGATCTAACCGTTCCAAGTATGTTAGGCCCTATGAGGTCGAAAATATTCATGCAAGACGGTTGGGGTTGGCATTCTTCACAAAATCTTCATAAAGATCAGTTCAGTCGTGACTGGTATGTTGTGCGTTCCGCAGAGACGTATCTTATTCTGGCTGAGGCGTACCTACGTGCTGGAAATCCTGGCGAAGCAGCAAGTGCAATAAATGTAGTACGTACTCGTGCTCAAGCTACTAAAATGTACACAGATGGAGATGTGGATATTTATACAATTCTTGACGAGCGTGCACGTGAATTGTCTTATGAAGAACGCAGATGGCCTACTCTACTTAGAATGGGGAGTAGCCTCAATGGCGGTTCAAATGAAGTTATGTATAATCAATTAGAGAACAATGCAAAATACATAGCTGACTACCCATATAATAGCTTTGCGATAGGATGGACCTTGTTCCCTGTTCCAACAGCTGTTATTCAGGCGAATCTTGAAGCTGATTTGGGTCAGAATCCTGGATGGAATTAATTTGAGTATAATAAGTTAAGGGTTGCATGTGGCTTTTTGCTACATGCAATCTGTTTTTATAATGAATTAATATTTCTGAATTGAGGAGTTTTTTAAATAATTCTTGATTTGCTGTTAGATTAGAAAAATATAAACCAACTTGTTATGATTAAAGTAATTAGTATAGTGAAGCAATACAATAAATTGACCTTGATAAAATCAATTTTATTCACAATTATTATTGGATTGTCAACGATAAGCTGTAGTAAAGACTCTGCAAATGCCAATAATGAAAGTAATGTAAAATCAACATTTCAACAGCCTAGTGCCCAATATCGGCCACACATGCGAATGTGGATTCCACAGGCTGCTATTGACGAAAATATATTAAGGGCACAAATTGATGATTTGGCAGATGCAGGAGTAGGCGATATTGAATTGGTCGCTTTTGATATTGAAAGAGGTATGGGTTATGGTGGTTTTGGTCAACCAGCGGAACCTCAAACACCAAAAGTAAGCACTGAAGATTATGGTTGGGGAACTGAGCACTGGTCTAATACGATGCAAACATTACTTGATCAGGCTGGTAAACGAGGTGTTAAAGTTACGTTTACGATAGGTCCTGCTTGGCCTGTAGCTTCTCCTCTTTTAACAAAGTCATCTCCCGGTGTTGAAGTCCAATTAGCATGTTCAAAGGTTGATGTTTTGGAAAGCATATACAATGGAGAGGTAACAGGAAATATTAATAGAGATGGAGTCCCATCTGAATTAGTGGCAGTTGTCGCTGGAAAAAGGATGTCAGTTGATGTCGATTCAGAATTAGACTTTGACACAATGGTTGATCTTACAAAAACAGTAGTCGGGAATGAAGATGGAACTTACACCTTAAATTGGTCAGATATAGACAATAGCGGGCAATGGTCATTGTATTTTTATTGGAGCGAACCTGTTGGAGAAACTAAAAGTGGTTTTTATGTTGTAGATCATTTTAGTATGGACGGCACGCAGGCTGTTCTTGACTACTATAAAACAGTATTTGCCATATTCGATCAAATGAACCTTTTGCAGTACTTAAGTGGCTTGTTTGGTGATTCACTAGAATATAGATCCAATGTAGACTGGACTACTACATTACTTGAAACATTTAAAAAGCTTAAAGGATACGATTTGGTTCCTTATTTACCCGCAATAAACAATGGAATGAAAGCTGGAGACGCTGAATTTGGCGGTATTTTCGGTGGTGGATTTGGAAAAGAATCATATGGGGGACAGGGTAGTTCAGTTCTAAACGACTACTATGATGTACTTACCTATTTGTTCAATGAAAATCATTTAAAACCTATTCAGGAATTTTTGGCTGGTTATGGGAAAAACCTGCGTTATCAAACAGCCTATGGAAAACATATGGAGCAAGCCAGCACATCTATGCATGTTGGTATTCCTGAAGGTGAAATGATGATGATCAGGGATGCTTTTGATAACATTCGAGCACAGGCTGGAGCAGTGCACATGACAGACAAAATAGAATATAATGCAGAATTACAGGCTGAAGGAAGTAAAAACCATGCTCAAAGCTGGGAAAACTTATTGTTTTTTATACAAAGAACTTATGCTGCCGGGGTTAATAATACAACTCTTCATGGGTATAATTATGCTGGTAATTTTTCTGGTTCTGGAAATGAAGATCGACATGTTCCTGGAGTATTATGGCCAGGCTGGGAAGGTTTTGGTAGAGATGGTTATTCCAATAGTTGGGGCACAGAGCCATTATGGCAACATGCAAAATTCTATTTCGATTTTATGGCAAGAAATGGGTTTATTTTAAAACAAGGAAAAGCCAAAATAGACTTAGCAATATTTAGGGAGTCTTTCTGGGACAATGCTTCATTTACTACAACAGATGGAGATATGTGGTATAAAGATAATGGTCTATTGCAAGACATGGGTTATTCCTATGATTTCGTAGGACTGCCTAATCTTAAGTTGCCAAACGCTACTGTTACAGAAGGTCGTTTAGATTCCGGAGGGCCTGCATATAAAGCATTGATTTTAGATCAATCTCTTAATACTTCTAATGCTCAAGTAGCAGTTGATGCAAAATCAATAGGGGTTGAAGCCGCTGAAAAAATATTGGAATTAGCCAAAGCTGGATTTCCTGTTGTTTATATTGGCGAGACACCTGTAAAAGATACATTTTTAAATCCGGGGGAACAGGAATCTGTCGATGAGAAAATTCAATCAATAATGGCTGAACTTAAGGATTTGAAAAATGTAAAACAAGCACAAACATTTAATGATGTACCAGAAATACTTAGCAGTTTAGGAATACATCCAGATGCTCACTATACGTTAAATGAAGACCAGTCTAAATTGATTAATATCCACAGAGCGGCTGACGACATTGACTATTTCTATTTATATAATCGAGGCTTTAATGAGAATAGTGGAAATAACTACGGATGGAAATATGGTGAGGTAAAAGAACAAACCATTCCTGATGTTGCAACTGAAGTGACTTTTACAGCTACAGGTACACCTTATCTTTTAAATACTTGGACAGGTGAAATTACACCAATTGCAAGCTTTGTCAAAATTGATGGCTATATAACTATTCCTTTATCTTTAAGAGGAAATGAATCAACGATTATCGCATTTGATAATGCAAATATTTTTGATAATCATAATGATTTATTTATCACATCAGATGATGGAAATGAAGCATTTTATGGTGCTAATAGAAATCTGGCTATAAAATCTGCAAGTAATGGAGAGTATAGCATTAAGCTAAGTGATGGTTCTTTGAAAAAAGTAGTAGTTGCAGATGTCCCATCGTCGGTTGAGTTGGATAACTGGATGCTTATGGTTGAAGATTGGACTCCTGGTGATACACCAACTACTACAAAAAAAGAAATTATCTATATCGATTTAGGAGATCTTAAACCTTGGAAAAGTATTGATAAACTGAAGAGTTCTTCTGGTATTGGAACATATTCAACAGCTTTTGAGATGGAAAAAGGATGGGATGAAGGTGTTGGGGCTTATATGGATCTGGGGATCGTTAATTTTAGTTATAAGCTAAAAATTAATGATAAAGAAGTTAATGCAAGCCAGATAAACACACGTATTGATATAGGCCCATTCTTGAAATCAGGAACAAACACAGTTGAAGTAGAAATAGCAACTACCCTAAATAATCGATTGAAAGATTTGTATAATGTTGAACGAAGAACAGTCGATTATTATGGACTAATTGGTTCCGGAGGTACGAGTACAACGGACGGACTTGGTGGATCTGTTATTGTAACGCCTTATGTTGTGACTGCCTTATAAAAGGGAGTCTTAAAAAGCAAAATATACGATTAGTAGTTTAGTTCGTTTGGTTTGGTTACAAATATCCCGGCATTGTTTCTATGTCGGGATATTAAATTGGGTGTGGTAGTATAGGAGGGAAAAATCTTTTTGTTTTTTTCGGCACCCCACATTTAAATGAGAACATTAATTGAAATGTTATTACCAATAATGCTAGGAGCTTCAATTAATAAATCTGCATTTGAAAATTAAATATGTTAAACAATGTCAAAATTCTAATACCTGAAAATATGAGAACTAAAAAGTGTTGTTACAAAGTGAATGTAAATTTTCTTTGGCTGGTTATCTTATTATTGGTGCCATTTAAAAGTTATTCAGCAACAGTGATTTCTAATCTAAGGGTTGAGTCTCTTGTCACGCCAATGGCTGTTGAGGATATGCATCCATATTTTAGTTGGCAAATGGAATCTACCGAAACAGGACAAAAACAGACCGCTTATCAGATTGTTGTTACCAGAGAAACAGACAAACGAGTGGTTTGGAATAGTAATAAAGTTGAGAGTGGGTTGTCTAATAATATACGCTATGTAGGAGTTGGGCTGCAACCTGAAATGGAATATTCTTGGGAAGTAACAGTATGGGATGCAAGCGAGCAATCTTATATGGCAAATTCATGGTTTGAAACTGGATTGATGAATCCTGATATTTCAGCATGGGATGGCGCTCGTTTTATAGGTGTCAATTCCCTTACATTAGATGCATCTTCAGCTCTCGTATTTGAAATTAATACAGATTTTCAGATACTTCGGGGAGATGCGGTTTCAGTTGTATTTGGAGCTAATGATTTTCGGTTTAATGATCGTTTTCAGAATATTGAAAATGTGGAAGGAGAGAACTATATTCGTTTTGAACTGGATATTTCAGGAGCAGGAAAGGAGAAAGGTGTCGTATTAAACATATATCGTGTAGGTTATGGGAAAGATGATTCGGCAGACACAGCATATCAAATAATCTCAGCAGAGCTTTATCCGGAAACCAATATCAATGAGATTATTACCGAAGAGAATAAGAATGAGGTGCACAATATGAGTATTTCAGTAGAGGCCGGTAATATTACATTCGCGATTGACGGACAATCTTTACAGACTTCTTCTCCACAAGAAGAAAATAATTTTAGTGAAGGATTCAGAGGTCGTGGCGGGTCTTCAATTACGATTAGTAATTATAGCACTGGGGGCAACAGTAATTCTTATCCTAACTTAAATTCGGTGGGTTTTGCCTGTAATCAGGGAGATGAGGTCGTTTTTACCAATTATAAAATATTGAATGGCGGACGAAGTAATCCTGATAATAATATCGTATTTGGTTCTAACAATGGCGCAACGTATGTAATTTTTGAAAAACTGGAGGGTGTTACAGTTAGGGATGATGCTACTTCCATTACGGTTGGGAATAGTTCGCATGAAACAATTGTCGGATATGCCGATCCAAGTTATGGATCATTGAGTATGGTTCGCACAGACTTCTCAACTGCATCGGAGAAATCTGTTTCTAAAGCAAAATTGTATGCTACTTCTATGGGGTCAAATGAATTATATATTAATGGCGAACGTGTAGGTGAGGATTGGTTTGCACCGGGAGCGAGTCAATTTCGAGAAACACTTGGTTACTATGCATATGATGTTACAGACATGATGCAAAATGGAGAGAATAGTATGGGAGCACTGTTAATTCCGGGATGGTATAGTGATTACATGACCTACACGCCAGGTAACTTTAAGTTTTTTGGTGATACAGAAGCTCTTCTGGCAAAGTTGGTTATAACATATAGCGATGGTACAGAGGAAACTATTATTACAGATCCTGCTACTTGGAAGGTTTGCAAAGATGGCCCAATCGAATATGGAAGTTTTTTTAATGGGGAACGGTACAATGCTTTAAAGGAGGCTGTAATTTCGGTTGGAAGTAATGTTAATGGCTGGGCAACAACAGCCTATGATGATAGTGATTGGGCTGCTTCTGAAATTGTAGAACCGAGAGATTGGATCAATTTTGATATTGTGGCTCGTTATGACCAACCTGTACGTATTGCAGAAGTATTGCAAGCTACAGAGGTGTTAGATACACATAGCGAAGAAGGGCATACCTATACCTATAATATGGGTTTGAATATGGTGGGTGTTCCTTCTATTACCATTCCTGCAGGTTGGCTCAATGAAGGCGATCTTGTGATTATGTGCTATGGAGAGCAGGTATATCCAGGGTATGCGGGTGATAATCAGGAATATATTGACCTTTATGGATATGAAGGAGGTAAAGCTGTTGCTGGGCGTATTCTGAAAGAAACTTACAGGGCAGCATTTGCAACGGATTTTTACATAGCAAAAGACAGCAGAGAAGTCGTTATTCAACCAAGAACCACCTTTCGTGGCTACCAGTATATTCAGATTACCATTCCTAACCAAAAGGGAGCACTACCGCTTAATAATGTGAAAGGATTGGTACTTTCGTCAGATAACCTTTCAACCGGGACTTATGAAGTGACAACCAATGATGAAACGACTGACAATCTTGTGAATCAGCTTTTTAAAAATATACAAAGAAGCCAGTTGGGTAATTTCTTTACATTACCAACAGATTGTCCTCAACGAAATGAAAGAATGGGTTGGACAGGTGATGCCCAAGCTTATACTCGGACGGGGATTTATAATTCAGACACACATAATTTTTATCGCCAGTGGATGGTTGCGTTAAGAGATGACCAAGGAGTAGGAAGTGATACCGAAGCTACTGGAGGCATTGGAAGTACAGTACCAACATATAATACCTCAGATGCTACTAGTTTTGCCAATGGTACTACTTGGGCGGGAGCGGTATGCATGGTTCCATGGCAAATGTACATTCAGTATGGAGATAAAAAGATTATTAAAGAGAATATAGAAACCATGATGCAATGGCTTAATGGAATGGATTTTTATGATTACAGTAAAGAATATACTCATCTTTCATCAAAAACGGGTGGACTGGCTGATTGGCTGGCAATGGATAGTCATACTCCTTCTGAATTGGCAAATAATGCCATCTATATTTATTTGATGGAAGTAACGGCAATTATGGCTGATGCAATAGGAGAAAATGAATATGCAGACATTTTAAAAGAACGACATAGTAAGGCAAAAGCAGAATGGAATGAAGTATATGTGGATCCTAAATCAGGAAGAACAAGAAATGATGATGGGATAATTGTCCATTCACAAACGTCTTATGCCACACCTCTTAATTTCAATGTTTTTAGTCATGAGAATAAGGTAAAAGCAGAGGAATATCTTGCTGAACTTGCTGCTAATCCGTCATCAAGTAATACAAATCCTGATGGATCAACGGTCGTTTATTTGAATGAGGGTGGTGGTCCCTTTGGTGGATTAGGTGAAAGTAGTGCCGCACCTGCAAATAATTTTTTGCCATATACAATTACAACAGGTTTCTCTGGAACTCCTAATATCCTTCCGGCGCTGAGTAGGGCAGGGAAAGTTGATGAGGCATATCAAATGTTCACCAGTACCGATTATACATCATGGTTATATCCTGTGACAATGGGAGCTACGTCAATCTGGGAACGTTGGAATGGCTACGAAGCTGCTTTTCAGGAGAATAATCAGAATAGTATGAATTCTTTTAATCATTTTGCATTAGGTGCTGTTGGGCAATGGATGTATGAATTCCAACTTGGAATTACAACCGATCATGAAAACGGTGAAGCAGGTTACAAGCATTTTGTACTGCAACCACAAGCAGGAAGATTATATACGTCACTTTCGGGAAGTTATGATTCAAATTACGGTACGATTTCAAGTAGCTGGACAGCAGATGGTGAGGGATTCATGACATCTTATACTGCGGGTGTTCCAGCCAACACTTCAGCTTCGCTTTATTTGCCCGTAATTAATGGTACAAATAATATGGAATCTGTCGAAGGTGCTTCATTTTCCGGTATGACTATTAGAAATGGAATTTCAGTCGCAAAGTATGAATTGACATCTGGGACTTTTGAATTTACGATCACGGATAGAGAAGTTAGTGTAAGATTGTTTTAATACCACACTGTCTCAAATACCGATAATGTATAAGATGTAGGGCAATTCATCATTGCCCTGCATCTTAGTTTTGGGTTGAATTTTTTTCTTTAAAAATTCGGGTTATTAAAAATTCAATTTCTATCTTTCCTGTTTATTAGGCTAAACTAAACGAATTGATGATAAAAGAAGATGAAATAATGCTTGTGAAAGCATTAAAAAAAGGTGATGTTAAAGCCTTTGATAATTTGTTTTCAGAATATGGAAGTCGTATTTATCATTTTACATATGGTTATTTAAAGTCGAAAGAAGATGCGGAAGAAGTTGTTCAAGAAGTCTTTATACGCATCTGGAAAAATAGAAAAGACTTAAAACCTGATTTGTCTTTTAAAGCCTACCTTTTCAAAATAGCCTACAATCTAATTATTGAGACTTTTCAAAAAGTTCGACGGGAACAAGCTTATAAAGACACACTTATTGATGAAGCAATAGTTTTTAGTCCTGAACTTGAAGAGCAATTAAATTATCAAGCACTTCTTGAAAAAGTTGAAAAGATTATTGACGAATTACCGACAAGACAAAAAGAAGTATTGGTTAAGAAGAGAATTGAAGGACAATCGGTGAAAGATATCTCTATGCAGCTTGGAATTACCCCCAAAACTGTCGAAAACCATTTGACAGAAGCTTTAAAAAATTTGAAAAAACAATTGGGTGAGAATAGTATTTCAGCAATGCTATTTTTCCATATTTTCATAACGACCTAATCAACAGGTAATAAAAAATAGTATCATTTTCTGATGTTCCAACTAGGGGATTTGGGGTTTGAAATCGTATATGTATATTTATATGGTAGTATAAAAGACATATATGGACTTTAACCCAGAAATACTAAAACGTTTTTTTAATGGTAAATACTCACGAAGAGATTTCCACGATGTAATATCTACTTTTACCAATTATAGTAAAAGTCAATTTCTTGAGAAATACTTAAAAAAACATTGGAATGAATTTGAAGCCAAAGACTCTGATTGTCATGATTCAGACCATCTACTTCATAGAATACATCACAAAATTAGGCTTGAAGAAAATAACGACAAAAAATTGAAATTTATTAGTGTTTTTCAACGAATCGCTGCAATTCTGATTGTTCCGTTGTTGCTATCCTTTTTCACCGTTTTATATCTAAAACTCGATAGAGATAATTCTGAATATGCCAATTCTGAGGCATACGTAGAAATTTATTGCCCTATGGGTGCCCGCACTAGTTTTGAACTTCCCGATGGAACTATTGGTTTTATTAATAGTGGATCATCATTAAAATACCCAGTAAGTTTTTCGAATAGAAGAAGTGTTGTTCTCAGCGGCGAAGCATATTTCGATGTTTTTCATGATGTGTCAAATCCCTTTGTTGTCCATACAGATAACATGCAGGTGAAAGTATTGGGAACAAAATTCAATGTTGTCGCATATCCTGACGAAACAATAGAAGAGGTTGTGCTAAGTAGCGGAGAGGTCGAATTACGTACTACTAATGGCGAGATGCTTGATGTATTGGCACCTAATCAGAAACTAGTGCTCAATACAGAGAAAAATACATTTGCGGTTAATACGGTAGAGGCATCGCAATACACAGGGTGGACAGAAGGGAAATTAGTGTTCAGGAATGAGGATCTTAGCCAGGTTGTAGAACGATTAGGCAGATGGTACAATGCAGATATAATTTTTGAGAATGAAGGGATGTATTCATATCCATTTAGGGCAACCTTTGAGGATGAAACATTGAATGAAATTTTAAAACTACTTGCTATTGCAGCTCCTGTAAGTTGGGAAGAATTGCCAAGAGATATAAATGAAAATAACTCATACCAAAAACGAAAGATAATTATAAGGATGGATGAAGATAGGGTTGAGCGATTTAAATAAGGCTTTAAATTTAGTCTAGTGCTAGACTAGTAGTCCTTTAATAAGGAATAAACCTAACAAACTGTATATGAGATATTATTCTCTTTATTTATTATTTCTTTTATTATTGTTTTATTCGAAGGGGGCTAATGCTCAAGAAGCTACAGTTACCTTAAATATGACAGATGCAAAAGTGAGTGATATTTTAGATGAGATAGAGAAACAGGCAGACTTCTACTTCTTATTAAACCAAGATATTATCGATATTAACAGGCTTGTTTCTATCACCGTTGATGATCAGTCAGTTGATATAGTCTTAGATGAATTATTTAGAGAGACAGACGTTTATTATGTGATCGAAAATCAGCAAATTGTTTTAACGACATATAATGATTCAGTACAGGCTAATAATGTTATTACTGGTTTTGTTCGGGATCAGGAAGGAAATCCACTTGCAGGTGTTCTTCTAATAATTGAAGGGACAGGAAATGGAGTTATAACTGACAGTAATGGGAAATATACTATTTCAAATGTTCCGGAAGGTGCGGTGTTAAAATTTTCCCATATTGGTATGAAGAGCCAGGATATTTCGATAAATGATTCAACAGCATTGAATGTAACATTAACTGAAGATATAATTAATCTGGATGAAATTGTTGCAATAGGTTATGGTACACAGCTAAAAAGGGATGTTACTGGTTCAATTCAATCTTTATTATTCGAAGAGCTTTCTGATATACCAGTCTCTACCATTACACAGAAGCTACAGGGACAACTTTCAGGAGTTCAGATTAATCAAACGACAGGACGGTTAGGGTTGGGAATGCAATTTCGGGTGAGGGGACAAGCATCATTAACGGCAGGGAATGAGCCACTTTATGTTGTTGATGGATTTCCAATTGCAGGTGATGTCAATAATATTAATCCAAGTGAGATTGAAAATATTTCTGTTTTGAAAGATGCCTCTTCAACTGCACTATATGGCTCTAGAGCAGCAAATGGTGTTATTTTGATAACGACAAAAAAAGCACAATTAGGTAAAACTAATATAGGTATAAGTGCATATCATGGAATTCAGCAGGTTCCTTTAAATAAAAGACCTGATATGATGAACGGTGCTGAGTTTGCCCAGTTTAAAAAAGAGTCTTATGAAGACAAGGGATTAGAGGTTCCAGAAATCTTTCAGAATCCTGAAGAATATGCTGAAGGTTACAACCATTATGATGCAATCCTCAGGAATGCTTCAATTCAGAATTATTCGGTGACCCTAAGTGCAAATAAAGAGAACTTTAGCACGACATCTGTTTTTGGTTATTTAAACCAAGATGGGGTTGTGTTAAACTCAAATCTCAATAGATTTTCAGTTCGAATTAATTCAGAATATAATATTAGCGAAAAAATAACAGCAGCCTTAAATGTTGCGCCAACACATTCAGTAAACAACACTCCTACAACTGATGGTCAGTTTTGGACTGGTGGCTTAATGAATAATGCATTAATAATATGGCCCATTTTTCCCTATAAAAATGAAGATGGCACTCTTCCAATTATGATTTGGGATGAAGATCTTGGGACATTTCCTACTCCTAATACATATCGAGCTGCAAAAGAATTGACGAACGAAACCAAAACATCGCGAATTATTGCAAATACGTTTTTGGAATATAAGCCAATAGCTGGATTAAATTTGAAAACATCATTAAACTATGATTATGGAAACACGAAATTTGTTTCTATTCAGCCAAGTACTTCAATATCTACTTTTGCGATATTACTGCCTACCACTTCACGGGCAATATTTCGAAACAGTCAGTATAATACATGGTTGAATGAAAATATCCTAACCTATAAAAGGTCTACAGGAGATCACAACTTTGATTTACTAGCTGGAGTAACATTGCAGAAATTCCGGTCTGATCAGTTGCAAATAACTGTCACGGGTTTCCCCGATGATAGGTTAGCTACAATACAATCGGCAAACAACATTGACAGAACAGATAACAATACGTCCAATGATATTCAAGAATGGAGTATGATGTCATATATTGGACGTTTAAACTATAATTATAAAAACAAATATCTTGTCTCTCTGGCTATTCGTACTGATGGCTCTTCTCGTTTTGGAACTGATAACAGATGGGGTACCTTTCCTTCAGCTTCTTTTGGATGGATATTGTCAGATGAAGATTTTATGAAAAAGGCAAAACCAATTTCATTTTTAAAACTTCGAATGTCTTATGGTGTTGTTGGGAACAATAATATTGGTAATTATACTCAATATGCTACTGTTAGTAGTGGACGTAGTGAGTACAATGCAATTTTTGGATCTTCACTTGGAAGCGGTAGTGCTGTAACACAACTGCCAAATCCTGGTCTTACTTGGGAACAAACCGTTGAATATGATTTGGGTCTTGATATTTCTTTCCTGAATAATAAATTCAATTTTGTATATGATTTTTATACTAGAAGATCAAAGAGCCTCCTCTACAGTGTTCGTGTTGCACAGGAGTCAGGCTTTTCAAGTTTTAATGGAAATATTGGGGAGCTAAAATTCTGGGGCCATGAATTTCAAGTGAATACCAAAAATATGAATGGTGAATTGAAGTGGGATACAAATTTCAATATTTCATTTACAGACAATAAGGTTGAAGCACTTTATGGTGGAGTTGATAGAATCAACGATGGATTCATGCAACCTAACATAACAAAAGTTGGTGAAAAAATAGGCCTTTTCTATGGAATGATTTGGGATGGTATTTATGATAGTCAGGAAGAATTTGACAGTTCACCAAAAGCAACTTTATCTGAAGTTGGTACGATTAAGTTCAGAGATGTTGGAGGTGGCCCTGATGGTCTTCCTGATGGGGTTATCACTCATGGTGGAGACAACGATGATCGTACAATAATAGGTGACCCAACACCAGATTTTACATTCGGGTTTACGAATTCTTTCACCTATAAAAATTTTGATCTTTCAATTGTGATGTCAGGTGCGTATGGAAACGATGTTGCTAATATGTCAGAACAGGGACTAGTTAATTTAGATGGCGTTTTTAATATTTATAAAGAAGTAAAAGACAGATGGCGTTCTCCCGAAAATCCGGGTGCTGGTAAATATGGAAAAACGACTTCAGGTACTGCTTATGAACGGGATTGGTTTCATAGTCGATTTATAAGTGATGCAAGCTTTTTAACTATCAAGAACGTTACATTCGGATATTCTATCCATGATCCCTCTTTCCTTTCTAATATTAGAAAATTACGATTCTATATGAGTGTTCAGCAGCTTTATGTTTTTACAAAATATAAGGGATTAAATCCAGAAGTTTCTATGAACGCATTCGGACAATCTGCTAGTGCATTAAATTTAGGTCTCGATTATGGATCTTACCCTGTTCCAAGAACAATTTCGTTTGGATTTAACATAGACATATAGTCTCCACTGCTTTACTCGTTTAATTCTAGTTAGTCAGCATAATCCCTATCGTCTTATATATTATGTTTATTACGCGTGTGTCATCTATTGTGATTAGCAATTATATGTGTTTTACAACTTAATATTTGAAATTGTTAACATTTCACTAGGGGTTTTTAACGTATAGTTCATATTGCATTTAAAGTTGTTAACAGGATATGGATTTTGCCCCAGAAATATTAGAACGTTTTTTCAATGGTAAATACTCACGGGGGGAGTACCATGACATAAAATCGATTTTTACCAATTACAGTAAAAGTCTATTTCTGAGTAATTACTTAAAAAAACATTGGAATGAATTTGAAGTTGAGAACTCTTCGAAACATGATTCAGACCACCTGCTACATCAAATACACCATAGAATACGACTTGAAGAGAATAATGACAGAAAATTGAAATTCATTAGTGTTTTTCAACGAGTGGCTGCCATTCTGATTGTTCCGTTGTTGTTTTCATTTTTCACTGTTTTATACTTACAGTTCGATAATGACAATACTGAATATGCCAATTCGGAGGCCTACGTAGAAATATTTTGCCCTATGGGTGCCCGCACCAGCTTTAAACTCCCTGATGGAACCACTGGGTTCATTAATAGTGGATCATCATTAAAATATCCAATAAGTTTCTCTAATGGAAGAAATGTTGTTCTTACCGGCGAAGCATACTTCGATGTTTATCATGATGAGTCAAACCCTTTTGTTGTCCATACAGATAATATGCAGGTAAAAGTATTGGGAACAAAATTTAATGTTTCTGCTTATTCGGATGCCCCCGAAGAAGAAGTTGTGTTAAGCAGTGGGCGGGTTGAATTACGTTCCGTTGACGGTGAAGTATTTAATGTA
Source organism: Prolixibacteraceae bacterium (assembly GCA_963662675.2). Taxonomy (GTDB): domain Bacteria; phylum Bacteroidota; class Bacteroidia; order Bacteroidales; family Prolixibacteraceae. The sequence goes on along the minus strand of CAXXHP010000004.1, from coordinate 1,093,994 downwards.
TTGACTCCCAATCAGAAATTAGTTCTTAATACAGAGGAAAATACATTTGAAGTTAATGCTGTTGAAGCATCAGAATACACTGAGTGGACAGAAGGGAAATTAGTATTTAGGAATGAGGACCTTAGCCAGGTTGCAGAACGATTGGGAAGGTGGTACAATGCAGATATTGTGTTTGAGAACGATGGAATGTACCCCTACAACTTCAGGGCAACTTTTGAGGATGAAACACTTGATGAAGTACTGAAACTTATTGCTATTGCAGCTCCCATAAGCTGGGAAGAATTACCAAGAAACTTAACCAAAACCAATACATTCCAAAGAAGAAAAGTTTTAATTCAGTTAGACGAGGGAAGGATAACTTCCTTTAAATAAAAAAGGAGAGTGTTTGCGGCACTCTCCTCTAAATAACAACTGAGTTAGACTAGTTTTTATTTAATAATTAATGTTCTAAACTTATGAAAAAAAAATCGTTTAGAGATGCATTACAATTATGCATCAGGTCTAAAACAAGGAAAATGATGCAACTATTTGCTATTTTCTTGATTTTAAGTATCGCTCAGGCTGGAGCAGCTTCTAATCAATCAGAGCGAATCAGTACTACTTCTGTTCAGCAATCATTAACGGTTACTGGTCAGGTTGTTGATAATCAGGGGGTGTCATTACCTGGAGTAACTGTTGTTCTTAAAGGCACAACACAAGGTACAATCACTGATTTTGATGGAAATTATTCTTTACCCAACGTATCAGGTGATGGAACATTAGTTTTCTCATTTGTTGGTATGCTTGACGTTGAAATTCCTGTTAATGGACAAACAGCGATTAACACGACCATGGAAGAGGAAACTATTGGTCTTGACGAAGTTGTTGCCGTTGGATACGGTGTTCAAAAGAAAAGTAGCCTGACAGGTGCTGTTGCTTCTGTTAAAACAGAAGAGTTGGAAAACCGATCTGTAAACAATGTGGGAAAAGCCGTACAGGGTAAAATTTCAGGTGTTCAGGTTGTATCCATGTCAGGTGCTCCAGGTTCAAGTCCTGAGTTCCGTGTTAGGGGGTATTCAAACAATAGTACGTCTGATCCTCTTTATATTGTTGATGGGTTGCAAGTAGATGACATCGCTTACCTTGACCCTTCAAGCATTGGTTCTATAGAGGTACTGAAAGATGCTGCATCGGCAGCAATTTATGGAGCACAAGCTGGTAATGGGGTTGTGCTTATTTCAACAAAAACTGGGAGTGCTGGTACAAGTCGTTTTTTCTACAATGGGATGTATACTCTCCAATCTCAACGTGATAAACTGGAGATGATGAATGCTGACCAGTATAAAACTTTTTGGATGGAGCAGGGGCAACCTGAAACCGCATTTCAAAATGGCAATACGGATTGGAATAGCCTGATTATTGAAGATGGGATGAGGCTAAACCATACATTAGGATTTGAAGGTGGTTCAGAAAAAGCATCTTTTTATGGAGCATTGACCTATAATAAAGATGATGGGATGATTGTAGGGGACTCTGATACTTATGAACGCATAGCTGTTCAGGTTAATGCCTCATATCAGGTGAACTCATGGATGAAAGTAGGTACAACAAACTCAATAGAAAGAGCTAAAATAGTTAGTGTTTCCGAGAATAACTTTACTGCTTCAGGTAGTGCTGTTGGTGGTGCCTATTTTTATGATCCTACAGTTCCTGCAAATTATATTAATGATGCTGATGCCCCTTCAAGTTTAGGTTTGCTCGAGGCAGAAGCTAATGGTTTTCCAGTTAACCGCAATAGCGAAGGCCAACTATATGGCGGATCTCTTTTATTACAGTCCAATTTATGGAATCCATATTTAATGATTGACAACTATACAAATGAAGAATGGAGGTCTAACATTAATGGTACTGCTTATGCTGAATTCAAACCTATTGAAGGATTAGTTTACACGTCAAGGGTAGGTTACCGGTTTGGAACTAACTCTACTTCAAATTATTCAGAGCCTTTTTATCACAATAACAACCAAAGCTTGGCCTATGGAGGTTTAGATGCGGAAATGTCTCACAATTTCTATTACCAGTGGGAAAACTTTGCAAATTATTCATTCTCATTAGCTGATCATGATATTACTGCAATGGCAGGTATGCAGTATACAAGTAATAATAATACGAATGTTGGTGGTGAAACTGATCATTTGGATAGCGAAGCAGAGAATTATCGTTTCCTAGAGTATTCAACAGCAGATGCTAATGATAATGTTCTGGGAGATAATATTGATCGACGTAGCATTGCCTACTTTGGAAGATTAGACTGGAACTATGATGATCGTTATATGGTTCAGGGAAGTTTTCGTGCTGATGCATATGATGCATCTAAACTGTCGCAAACAAATCGTTGGGGGTATTTTCCTTCAGCATCAGCAGGATGGACCATCTCTAATGAGAATTTCATAAAAGAGTCTGGATTTGATGCCCTTTCTCATTTTAAAATACGTGGATCCTGGGGTATAAATGGTAATGTAAATGTTTTAGATAATTACCCTTATTCGCCTTCTTTATCGTTGGGTGAAAATTATTATAGTTTTACTAACCAACTTATTTCTGCTGCCTCACCTTCAGATCAACTTCCAAACCCCGAATTAGTATGGGAGAAATCTAAACAGACCGACATTGGAATTGACACTCGTTTTTTTAATAACAGGTTGAATTTTAGTGTGGATTACTTTCATAAGATTACAGACGGACTTTTAGCTTCCGGACCTGCTCCTGTAGTTTCCGGAACTAGTTCTGTAATGAGGAATACAGGTAAAATTGAAAACAGTGGTCTTGAATTTGATTTTGGTTGGAGAGATGAAATCGGTGACTTTAACTACAGTATTACCGGAAATTTTTCAACCTTACATAATGAAGTGTTGGAAAGCCCTTATGGCGACGGGCGTCAGGCTGGAGGAGGAGGATTCCTCACAGGTGGTACTTATTTTGAAAAAGGTCATCCAATTTGGTATATAAGAACCAATATCATTGATCATATTGATGAAACGAATGGGCAGCCAATTTACAAAACAGCTGAAGAGCTGGGAACTGATGATGGAATGGCTCCTGTAGGTTCATCTATACCCGATTTTACATATGGTATTACTTTAACAGCAGAGTATAAAGGGTTTGATATGCGAATTTTTGGTTCCGGACAAAGTGGAAGCGAATTAATGTGGGGAATTGTCCGTCCAGACCTTCCATTGATTAATATGCCTTCATTCCTTTATAACGATCGTTGGACTCCAGAAAATTCGGTGAATGCCATACAACCTTCTCCAACTATCTATGCAACAGGTTTTGGTGGTATAGCACGGTATGCTCAATCAGATGCATGGGTTTTTGATAATTCATTCTTTAAAATCAAAGAAATACAGTTTGGGTATTCATTTCCTACAGAACTGATTAGTCCTCTTAATATTTCTGCTTTAAGGATAAATGTATCTCTGGAAGACTTCTTTACATTCACAAAATATCCAGGTATCGATCCTGAATCCATGGCGGGAACACAAGATGGAACTACTTTACCCGGTGGACTTTCACTTGGTGGAGGTATGGGGGTAGACAGGGTTCAATACCCAGCGATGAAGCAGGTTACGTTTGGTATTAATGTGTCCTTTTAATAAAATAGATTTATGGAGATATCAATTATGAAAAAGATAAAATCAATTCTTATAGTATTCTTTTGTGGGTTTTTAATGTTTTCCTGCAATCAGGATTTGCTCGATATAGAGCAGCATGGAGCTCTAAACCCTAGTAGTTATTATGCAAATGCTACAGATGGGCAAGCAGAGCAATTAATAACAGAGATCTACAGATCAAATTATGGTACTGCAAACTGGTATGGTGCATTAAATAACTATTCTGATGATGCAGTTGCAGGAGATGCAAATATTAATATTACTCCTGCAAATCATGGACAGAATGGATTGTTTGGTGACCTATACAGGGTAAATTATTTATGTAATCTAATAATTGAAAATTTGCCCAATGACTCTGATGTGAAAAGTCAGGTAATTGGTGAAGCATATTTTTGGAGAGCATGGGCATATATGAATTTAATTCGTATGTGGGGGACACCACCACTTGTGGACCACGTTCTTGGTGCTGATGAGTTGGAGCCAGCAAATGGTACATCAGCTGAGCTTTGGCAATATGTGGACAACAGTTTGACACAGGCATATAGCTTGCTTCCTGCCAAACCAGGTCTTGGACAACAGAGTGTGATTGGTGGTCGTGTAACAAAAGGCTCAGCTACAGCATTGCAAGGTAAAGCTCAGGTGATCAGAGGTGATTATGTTGCTGCTGTATCGACTCTTCAACCACTTATTAGCTCAGGCTTATATGAGTTGCACCCTGATTTTAGTGAATTATACCATATTGAAGCTGACTATAGTGATGAGTATATGTGGGAGTGGAACATGGATGATGCAGATGTGGCAAATTACCTGAATGAAGGTGATACCAGAGCTATTAACCTGACATGGAGAACTGAAAATGTAACTGTGCCCGGCGGGCTTACGGTTCAGGGTTATGGAGGTGCTGACTTTAATCAAGACTTCTATTATTTCATGATTGCTCATGATGGTAAAAGTGAGCGTTACCTCGGCACGGTATGGGACTATGAAGACATTCAGGATAAATTTATCGACTTAGGTCTGGCAACTACAAGAGAAGAGGCATTAGGCGAATTTTGGAATTCTGTACCAAATATGTCTAACTGTCAGGGGTATTTCAGAATTAAAATGGTTCCATGGAGATCTGATTTGTTTGATTGGGTTGCAGTTCAGGAAATTCACTCTAAAGTGAACTGGCCAGGAATGAGATATGCTGAGGTTCTACTTCTTTATGCCGAAGCATGTGTGCAATCAGGTTCAAGTATTGATCAAGGGCTTATTGCTTTAAACGATGTGCGAGAAAGAGCTGGGCTTGATGCTCTTGGGGCGTATTCTCTTCAGGACTTAAAGGATGAGAAAAGGGCAGAACTTGCCTATGAAGGAGAACGTTATCTTGATTTGATAAGATGGGGAGATGCCTCTTCTCTTCTTACAGACAGAGGTTTTAATGTATACTCTTTTTATGGTTATGTTGAAGGTACAACTGATTATAATGTTGTTGAAACACCTATAGCAGGTGCAGTAGGTTATGTTGCAGGGCGTGATGAACTTTTCCCAATGCCACAGGATGAACGAAATTTAAATCCAAACTTGGTGCAAAATCCAAATTGGGATTAATAGCAGTATATTCTAAGTAATTATTTAAAAGATACGGTAGCCATAATCAAAATGGTTACCGTATCCAATAAATAATCTGATTCAGATTATTTATTCTACTCGAAATTAGATTTTAATTATATAGGATATTTTTATTTTATATGTCTTATAAGGATCTGTTTTTTAGTGTTTAATCAATAAGTGAAATGTGTGTAAACAATATTTTATTTCATAAAAGATGAAGAAAATTATCTTTCTATTAGTATTTGTATGCGTATCTACAGGAGTATTTGCACAAGAGGTCTATAATCTTTATGATGGTGTAGCTCCGGGAAGTGAAACATGGACAGATTTAGAAGTAACAATTCCTGCCCCATGGAGTGGTAATCCACTTATTTACAATGTGACAGAACCAACAATTACGGTATACCGTCCCAATGATAATATCAATACAGGTGCGGCAATGATTATAGCCCCGGGAGGTGGCAATAATTTCCTCACATGGATTGAAGAAGGTATAAACGTAGCCGAATGGTTCCAGCGCCACGGTGTGACAGGCATAGTCCTCAAGTACCGTACCAATCAGGCCGGCACGCAGGAAGAAATTGAAGAAGCTTTTAGAAACATTGCTGCAATTTCTACAACCGCCAGCAATGGTAATAATAATGAAATTGTTTTTGAAGCACCTGAGCCTGTTGAAATCGAAACAACACTTCAGGGTGATGATGGCCGTCAGGCTTTAAAATATGTCCGTGAGCATGCTGAAGAACTTGGGATTGATCCTGAAAAGGTTGGTTTAATGGGGTTCTCGGCTGGAGCTGTATTAACATCTGATGTTATCTATACTCATGACGAAACAACACGTCCGGATCTTGCAGCTTTTATATATGGCAGGGGCGTGGCGAATACAATCCCTGATCCAATGCCACTATTCTTATGCTCACCGGTATATGATGCTGCTAGTCTTCCCGCAACAGGATTATTATATATGCACTTAAACTGGAAAGCTGCTGGTGTCCCTACAGGATTGCAATTTATTCATGATGCTTCTCATGGTGAAGGGTTGCAATATAATGGTAAAGAATGGAACGAATGGATTGAAAACCTATTCAACTTCATGAAAGCTTTAGATTTTGTAGAAGAGAAGTAGGCTATTGTGTTAAAGTATATTCATTGTTAATTAAGACATGGCTGTGAAATTACTATTTACCATCATATTATTTTCTCTGTGCATTTAGTTGATCACTTAATTTCAAATAAATGAAAAAGTCTATCAATTTACTTGCAATAGTATGTGTAATCGTTTCAATGGGAATTGTATGTGGAAATGCACTCGAAAATATGGATGAAATAATATCAGAAGAAAATATAGAGGTAGAATCAACTGAAATTGAAGGTTCTGTAATTCTCTCTACTGGAGTTGGTTGTAGTTTTAGATCTAATGCAGACGAAGGTTGAGGTAGCATTAGCTTTTAATAATCTTAGCCAATCAGTGTTTTATCGCAAATTATCTGGTCAACCCATCTGGTATGAATTTTTTATGTAAACATGAATGGCACACATCGCAACTTCGATTGCAAAAAACCAACTAATCAAAAATGAAGAAATCAAATTTCAAACGAACAATAAGGTCGTTGATATTATCATCAATATTATTAGTGATAATAAATACATCGTGCTCGGAAGTAAATGTAGATTCCGGCAAAGATATCAGTACCGAAGCTGCCCAAATTGCTCCATTATTTAAATCCGATAAATATCAGGATAGTTCAGGGAATGTATTGCCTTATCGTTATTTTGAGCCCTCTGAACAAAGTAATGATTCCCAAAAGTATCCTGTGATTTTATATCTACACGGAGAAGATGAAAGAGGAACTGATAATGATTATCAATTAGTTACAACAGAATGTGCAACCATCTGGGTTGAACCTGATCACCTAGCAAATAACCCTGCATATGTAATTGCCCCTCAAATTCCTCAGGGCACTGACTGGGCAATGGAACCTGTTTATAGCAATGTTATTAACCTTCTTCGTGGATTTATTGAGAATCATCCAAATATTGACTCAGACCGCATCTACATAGTTGGTTTCTCAATGGGTGGAACAGGGGTTTGGAACATGATTTTAAAGAACCCGGAACTATTTGCGGCAGCAATGCCAATTAGTGGAAATGCCGATAACTTTTTGGGTAATCACCAAGCATTTGAGGCACTTAAAAACCTTCCTGTATTAGTGGTTCATTCTATCGATGATCCTATTAGTCCGGTAAGCGGTTCTAATAATGCCATTGCAGCACTTAGAGCTGCAGGTAATCAATGTGTAGGAGCAAATACAAGCATTTGGGGCTTGGGCAGTGTCGTGCCGGCACATGATGCATGGTATCCTGCTTTTCACAATTATGAAGTAATCTATAACTGGTTATTTGAACAAAATCTGGAAAGAACAGAACATGGCAAAATCTCACCAACTACTTTTTTTACTACACGTGATTTGGGGAATGGTGTTAAACAAATCTGGGATTATTCACTAGGAACCGTTTATGTAGTTGAGAGACAAGACAAGGCAATAATTATTGATGCTGGGGCAGGCGAAACCAGTATCTTTCAGTTTATAAGAAATGAAGTTCTTGAAAATAAAGATATCGACTTGGATATTCTTATCACGCACAATCATTTTGATCATATTGTAGGATTAACAAGTTTCTTAGGATCATCACAGCTGAAAAATGTTTATGTACATCAAGATGATAGTGAATCAGTAAAAAGGTTATTGGGGTCTGATGCAGATAAAGTGATACTTGTTAAAGACGGCGATAAAATCCCTTTTAATAGCGAGGAAATAGAAGTTATAAGTATTCCGGGACATACTTGGGGGTGTGTAGCATATTGGCAGGAAGATAATCTCTTTTCCGGAGATGCAATTGGTTCAAGTGATGCTTGGTTAGGAAGCTCGGCTCTTTCAGTTGAAGATTATATAGAATCAGTACAACATCTTGCAGATAAAATAGGAGATAACAAATTAAGAGTTTATGGGGGGCATTCTGGAGAAAATCGCAGTCCATTAACCGAAGAGTATGTTCATCAAATGTTGGCATGTGCAAAAGGATTGGTTGATGGCACAATTACAAGTAAACCTTACCGGAGAACAATTGGCGGACAAATGACACTTGGTTATGATGCAACCTTTGGGGGAGCAACAATCGTCCACAACCTTAATAATATTCATAAAATTAAAGGGGCACTGCGTAGTTTAAGATTAAGCAGTGGACCAATTTCACCCAATTTTGCTCCATACACAGCATACTACTCAGCATCTGTTGATTCTAACACGAAGTCAATTACGATTACTCCTGAGGTTTTAGCAGAAAAATACAATAGCATCACAGTCAATGGAATACCTGTAGAATCAGGACTTGCATATGAAGCTAGTCTGGTTGAAGGAAAAAATAGTTTTTCTATCGTAGTGGAGGCTTCTGATAATTCAACCAAAACGTATACACTGAATGTTACAAGAAGTAATCTATCAAGTAATTCATTTGGCTATTAAATGATTTAGATACAATCATTTAACGGGCTAATTATAAATGAATCCCTGAGAGATAGGAGAGGCCGTTTTAGTGAATGTAACACAGAGCTTATCATTCTCTAGCGGATGAGAACTTTTTAGAAACTATTGAGACGAAAAAAAATAAAAACGAACCTGAAAATTATAACCTGATGAAATCAAATGTTAATCCTAATAGAAAAAGAGTAGACTTTCTATTGCTAATACCCTTGGCAATAACATGTTTGCTATTCGTAAAATGTAATGATTCCCCCGAGGTTGATACAATGCAACTCGAGCAGGGGTTTATTTCTCCTCCTGAAAGTGCAAGGCCACGTGTATGGTGGCATTGGATGAATGGAAATGTTACCTGGGAGGGAGCCAAAGCTGATATGGACTGGATGAAACGTGTCGGTATTGGTGGGCTTCAAAGCTTTGATGCCGGGATGACCACTCCACAAGTGGTTGATGTTCGCCTTCCATATATGACTAATGGGTGGAAGGACGTTTTCCGAAAAACTGCTGCTTATGCAGACTCAATTGGTCTGGAACTAGGTATTGCAGCATCTCCCGGATGGAGCGAAACAGGAGGTCCTTGGGTTATTGCAGAAGATGCCATGAAAAAGATGGTGTGGTCCGTTACTTACTTTGAAGGTGGAAAGTCTTTCGACGGTACTTTACCGAAACCACCGACAACAACAGGCGTTTTTCAAAACAGCACAGCAGGAGGTGTCCTTGGCGGAAGGGCTCATGGACAAGATCCTCCTGAATTATATGAAGACCAGAAGGTAATCGCTTTTCAAATATCTGAAGATGCGATATTACCTACCCCTATTATTACTTCAAGTGGAGGTGTTTTAAATGCTAAAGCCCTTTCTGATGGTGATCTTGAGAAAATTGCGATTGATCTTCCTGCTGCGAAAGAGACAGGAGGTCTTTCCTGGATTCAGTTTGATTATGGGCAATCGGTAACCATTCGGGGACTCATTTTATCTTCAAGCATTTATGCTGCATACTACAACGGTCTAACACCTTCATATCGTAGTGGAACACCACCAACTCTTTTTAGGCTCGAAGCCAGTGATGATGGTGAAAATTGGCAAAACACAGAAGCATTAATACAAACAGGAGCACCTGAACGCTCTACTTCAATTGACAATGTGAACGCTCGTTATTTTCGTTTTGTCAGTATAAAACAACCGCCAATTGAGGATCAAATTGTAAGACGTTTTGAACGTCCGGCAGGAGCTCCACCTGAAAGTATTGGAATTAACGAATTAGTCTTACGTGGCGAAGCTACTGTTCACTCATTTGAAGAAAAAGCAGCTTTCGCCAATAATAGTTGGTATTATAAACTACCTAGTGGATCTGTAGGTACCGATGTTGCAATTAAAGCAACTGAAGTTATTGATCTAACCGACCAAATGCAGGAAGATGGTCAGCTTAATTGGAATGCACCAGAGGGACAATGGATTGTTCTTCGAATTGGCTATTCTCTTACTGGGGCCATGAATCGGCCTGCCTCACCTGAAGCTACAGGGCTGGAGGTTGACAAACTGGATAGTGCTGCTGTAAGACGATATATAGAGACTTACCTTTCAATGTATGACGATGCTACTGGTGGACTGATGGGTGAACATGGATTAAATGCCATGATGTTTGATAGCTGGGAAGCTAGTAATACAAATTGGACACCCTTAATACTCGAAGATTTCGAACGTTTACGTGGATACGATCCTGTTCCGTGGCTACCTGCCCTTGCCGGATATGTCGTAGAAAGTCCTGAGAAAAGCGATGGTTTTCTTTGGGACTGGCGCCGGACAATTCAGCAGCTGCTTAAAGAAAATCATTACGAACTATTGACCCAAATACTTCACGACATCGGTATGATTCGATACGGTGAAGCACATGAAGAGCTTTTCTCTACTATGGGTGATGGTATGGAAATGAAAAAATCGGCAGATATCCCAATGGCAGCCATGTGGGAGGTTAATACACCGGGAGAAATTGAAGGAGTATATTTTAACGATAATCAGGAATCTGCTTCAGTAGCCCATATCTACGGGCAAAATATATCTGCAACTGAGTCATTTACGGGCGGACCTGCCTATGGCACAGCTCCATGGGACTTAAAAACGACTGCGGATGCTATTTTGCTAGCAGGTTCCAACCGTTTTGTTATTCACACATCAACACATCAACCTATCACAAAAGGACCCGGAATGACACTGGGAGTTGGCCAATATTTCACCCGAAATGAAACATGGGCAGAACAAGCAAAACCTTGGGTTGATTACCTTTCGAGGTCATCTTACATGCTACAACAAGGAAAAGCAGCCAATGATATTGCCGTATTTTACGGTGAATCGTCACCTGTAATTTCTCATTACAGGAATAGTTATCCTGCAGTACCTAAAGGTTATCGTTACGACTATGTAAATGCTGATGTAATACTGAATATGTTGTCTGTAAAAGATGGGGACATGGTAACTGCTTCAGGGATGAATTATAAAGCCCTTTATTTTGGTGAAGGTACAGAGAAAGTAACGTTGGCTGTTCTTAAAAAAGTACTGGAGATGGTTCAAAGAGGTGCTGTTTTAATTGGGACAAGACCTGACGGGTTTTCTCCGAGCCTTGCTGATGATCCTGCCGAAGTTGAAGAAGTTCTTGGACCAATTATGGACAGGTGAGTCATCTGTTTCTGTTGGCGATGGACGTGTTTTTCAACTCAACAGAAGTGGGCGAAGCTGTATTGAATGAAATCGGACTAACTCCTGATTTTACTTTCACCAAACCAATGGATGACAGCAATGTCATGTTTATCCACCCGAAATCTTTCTCAGGGTGATATCTACTTCCTGGCTAACCGAGTAGATCGGGAAGAAGTGATAGAAGCAAGTTTTTCGGGTTACTGGCTACAAACCTGAACTTTGGGATCCGGCAACAGCAACAATGAACCCTGTATCTTATCGTATTGATGGTGATCGCACAAATGTTACTATTCCGATGGATCGTTTCGGCTCGGTATTTATAGTTTTCCGTGAACCTACCAAAGAGAAAAGCCTGAATATTCCTTCTCAAAAAATGAATACTGTTGAGGAACTAAGTGGTCCATGGCAGGTTGAATTTCAAGCGGAACGTGGAGCTCCTGCTTCTGCAACATTTGAGCAGCTAATGGATTTTCGCGATAATAGCGACCCTGGTATCCGTTACTTTTCAGGGGTTGCTACTTATTCAAAAGAAGTAGAAATTCCGACAAGTCTAGCAGAACAGGGAGGAGAAGTGTGGATTGACCTTGGACAAGTGTATAATCTGGCAGAAGTATGGGTAAACGGCAAACTTGCCGGAACAGCATGGAAACCTCCATATCGCGTAAATATCACAGATGAAGTTACTGCCGGAACTAATCAGATTAAAATTAAAGCTGTAAATCTTTGGGTGAACCGACTTATTGGAGATGCACAGCTTGGAGTGGACGAAAAAATCACATTAACCACACGCCAATTTTACAGAGCTAATTCTCCACTAGTGCCTTCCGGATTACTGGGACCAGTGCAAATACTACACTCTTTTGATAATTAATCAGTCTTTCTATTTAGATACTAAATGTTTACATGAATACAATTCAAATGAAACCAATTTTAAAACCTTACAGAAAAAAGTCATTTCTTTTTTCAAGCCTGCTTATAGCAGCAATATTCTTATCATTTACAGAATGTAAGAATTCAGATAATACTGAAGGTGTAGAACTTGAACAAGGATTTTTAAATCCGCCTGATGCAGCCAAGCCACGTGTTTGGTGGCACTGGATGGGGGGAAATGTATCTTGGGAAGGTGCCAAAGCAGATATGGATTGGATGAAAAGAGTTGGAATTGCCGGGCTGCAATGTTTTCATGCCGGGATGGGGCAGGGGCCAGAGACATCTGTTGTAGATAATTATTATCCATACATGTCAGATGGCTGGAAGGATGCATTTGCGAAATCAGCTGCATATGCTGATTCTCTGGGTCTTGAATTTGCAACCGCTGCTTCTCCCGGATGGAGTGAAACCGGGGGGCCTTGGGTTACACCTGAAGACGGCATGAAAAAACTGTCTTATGCCGTAACTTATGTTGAAGGAGGAACCCCTTTTACAGGAGTTTTGAATCAGCCACCAACAGTAACAGGTGTCTATCAAACCAGTACTTCCGGCTCTGGTCATCAGGGAAATATGGGTGAAGAAAAGCCTCAGTTGTATAAAGACCAGAAAGTAATTGCTTTCCAAATCAAAGAAGATGAAATTTTGCCAACTCCTGTAATCACATCTAGTGGAGGTAGGGTTAATGAACAAATTCTTTCCGATGGTTTTTATGATCATTCAGGATTAAGTCTTCCTGCTGCGAAGGAAGAGGGCGGTATTTCATGGATTCAGTTTGACTATGGCAAACCGGTTACAGTAAGAGGCTTGGTTTTATCGAATCAGTCACGCGGTCCTGTCTTTTTCAAACTGGAATCAAGTAATGATGGTTCAACCTGGGTGGATACAGATGCAGATATTAGAGGCGGATCAGTAGTCCGCACAAACTCTGTTGATAATGTAAATGCACGATATTTTCGTTTAGTAAGTGTAAAACAACCGCCAGCACCACCAAGTGGATGGAGCCGTTGGGGAGGACAAACACCACCGCCACCAGAAAGTATTGATATTGCTGAGCTTTCTTTAGTAGGTACGCCCACTGTACATTCATTTGAAATGAAGGCAGCATTCTTTTCAGAACGTTCAGATCGTGGTTATTTTGATCTGCCCAGTGGATCAGCAGGAACTGAGGCTTCAATTAAATCATCTGAAGTCCTTGACTTAACCGATCAATTAAATGAAGATGGAACTTTAAGCTGGACTCCACCTGCAGGACAATGGCTTGTTCTTCGCATGGGATATTCCCTTACCGGTGCACAAAATCGACCTGCGGCTCCTGAAGCTACAGGTTTGGAAGTGGATAAACTGGACAGTGCCGCTGTAAAACGCTATATGGATACTTACATTGATATGTACCGTGATGCTGCTAATGGTCTTGTTGGAGAAAACGGTTTACATGCACTCATGTTCGACAGTTGGGAAGCTGGATTTGCAAACTGGACTCCAAAAATTCTTGAAGGCTTTGAAAGACTTAGAGGTTACGATCCAGTGCCATGGTTGCCTGCACTTGCCGGTTATGTGGTTGAAAGTCCTGATAAAACGGATATGTTCCTTTGGGACTGGCGCCGTACAATCCAACTTCTGTTAAAAGAAAATCATTATGACTTCCTGACAGACTATCTTCATGATATTGGCATGATCCGTTATGGGGAAGCACACGAAGCCGGATTTGCAACTATGGGAGAAGGTATGGAGATGAAGCAAACAGCTGATATTCCGATGGGAGCCATGTGGATGCATAATACACCAGGTCAGATGGAAGGAATGTATTATAATGATAATCAGGAGTCGGCTTCAGTTGCTCATATATATGGGCAAAATATTGCTTCAACAGAGTCATTTACCGGGGGGCCGAGATACGGTACTGCTCCATGGGATTTGAAATCTACTGCCGATGCTATCTTGCTTTCAGGCTCCAACCGTTTCATAATTCATACTTCAGCTCACCAACCGATAACAAGAGGACCGGGCGTGACGCTTGGTGTTGGTCAGATGTTCTCACGTAACGAAACATGGGCAGAGCAATCAAAGGTATGGTTGGACTACTTATCAAGATCATCGTATATGCTTCAGGCTGGAAAAGCAGCAAATGATATAGCTGTTTTCTATGGCGAAGAATCAGCAATGACTGCTATTTATGGCAGTGATTATCCCAATATACCTGAAGGGTATCGTTATGACTATGTAAGTGCTGATGTTGTATTGAATATGCTTTCAGTAGAAGATGGTGCATTAACGACAGAGACAGGCATGAACTATAAAGCGATTTTCCTGGGTCGGGGTGCTTCGAAAGTAACACTCCCAGTTCTGCGAAAATTATTGGAATTCGTAGAGCAAGGTGCTGTGTTAATTGGTACAAGACCTGAAGGTTCGCCGAGCCTTTCTGATAATCCTGATGAAGTAAAAGAAATATTAGATATCCTTTGGCCGGGAGAAGTAACAGCAACAGTTGGCAATGGTAAGGTTTTCAATACAGATGAAACAGCATCTGCCTTGCTTGCAATTGGTCTTGAGCCAGACTTTACTTATGACTCATCAATGTCGGACACTAATGTGATGTTCATACACCGTAATTTGAATAATGGTGGAGGTCTTTATTTTGTGGCAAGTCAAAAAGATCAAGAAGAGACTATTGAAGCTAGCTTCCGCATTAGTGGTTTTAAAGCTGAGTTTTGGGATCCATCAACAGGCGAAATTAGTCCTGCTTCATATGTGTTTGATGGCGAGCGTACGAATATCACGATTCCTCTTGACCGTATGGGCTCTGTATTTGTAGTTTTCCGAGAAAAAACGAAAGTAAGCGAATTGAGTATTCCTGAACCAACCGAACAATTGATCGAACAATTGAGTGGTTCATGGCAGGTTGAATTTCAGGCTGAACGTGGAGCACCAGCATCAGCAACTTTTGATGCGTTAATCGATTTGCGCAATAGCTCAGATTCTGGTATAAAGTATTTTTCAGGAATTGCAACGTACATAAAAAATGTAGACCTGGCACAAGAAGCAATTAATAAAGGAGATGTAATTATTGATTTGGGACAGGTGAATAATCTGGCCGAAGTTTGGGTGAACGATGAACTTGCCGGAACCACATGGAAACCTCCTTATCGCGTGGACATTTCCGACTTTGTAACTGCCGGTTCTAATAAAATTGAGATCAAAGCAGTAAATACATGGGTAAATCGCTTAATAGGTGATGAACAACCAGATGTTGAAGATAAAGTGACATTGACTACTCGTCAATTTTATAGAGCTGATTCTCCGTTGATGCCAGCCGGATTGATTGGCCCAGTGGATATAATAAACTCAATAATTAATTAGCCTCATCAATTAAAACTTTAAAGATATGAATGTTATTAAATTAATAGTGTTTAGCGTAATTGTTCTTGTTACTTGTCCGGCTTTTGCTCAAAACGGGTTGAAAGTGGGGGCAGCCAAAGTTGATATTACGCCGGATCAAAGTGATTTGCAGAATTCAACTGATATCATTCGCGATCATCTCTATGTACGCGCTATCTTCATGGAAAACGGATCGAATTCCGCAGTACTTATTTCGGTTGATGCGGGCGGAGTACACAACATTGATTCAGTCTTAATGAAATCTTCAGCATCTACTGGATGTCCTGTTGAAAACTATGTGGTTACCGGAACTCACACGCACAGTGGCAACACCGGAGGACTTTTTGGAGGAGCACCTACAGATGAAACAATAGCTAATGCGATTATCTCGTCGGTAGATATGGCAAAGTCACGAGTGGCACCTGCGAGCGTTGGATATGGAACTACACAGGTAGATCTGAATGTCAACCGTGATAATTTCAATGAATGGATGGAGTGGCGTCAGACGGCAGATTGGGATGGCGTTTCAGACAAAACTCTTTCTGTAGTCACGTTTCTCGGTGAAGATGACGTACCTATCGCGGTATACATGAACTATGCCATGCACCCCGTTAACTTTTTTATGAGTGGAGTTGTCAGTGCGGATTTTCCAGGGGATGCGACTGCTTACATCGAAGATATGTTTGATAATAAAACAGTGGCACTTTTTAGTCAGGGCGCATCAGGTGATCAGAATCCCAAGATGGCCTACACATCTATTTTTCAGGATGGACAGATAAAAGGAGTGTTGCCTCCACACGATGTTCCTGCAACTGGTAGTCAACCATCATTCAGCGGACAAGGAGCGATACCCGAAGAAGATATTGCTGCTCATAAAAAAACAATTGCGAGAAAAAGTGATTACGTTCATATGTTAGGAACCATGCTTGGCAATAGTGCAGTTAAGGTTATGCTTTATGATACGAAGTATGAAAAAGAAGCAAGTATCTGGGGCGAAAAACAGAACGTTATCTGTCCTGGCCGCATTCGGATAGACACAGAAGGGCGTGAAAACTATGATCCCGGCTACGAGGATGGACCAGATGTAACCATCGGTATGGGACTTATTCAGATCGGTGATATCAATCTTGTTACTGTAAGCGGCGAGGTATATACCGATATCGGTCTGCGCCTTAAAGCTGAATCTCCGGCAACTAAAACTATACTCGTTACTCTTGCAAGCGGACCACGGGGACCAGGCTACATTTATTCTAATGACGCGAGCTATCACCTGACTTTCCAAGTGATTGGTTCTAGCTTGAAGCCGGGTTATGCTGAAAAGGCGATTGTATCAACGGCTCTTGACCTTATGGAGCAGGCAAAACAATAGGCGCATATTTTTAAACTTACAAAACACTAAACGTATAATCTCAAAAATGAATAAAGGATGCAAATCATTAGGTTTGCATCCTTTATTCATTAATCCATTCCCTCGTAATATTATAGATACATATAGAAGATCTTATGGATGTAAAAGATTGCATTCTGTAATTTTTTTGTCTTTTCTCTAGGGGGTTTTGGTACTTTGTCCATATATCTTTTGAACACCGATATAATTACATGGACTTTAAACCAGAAATATTAGAACGTTTTTTCAATGGTAAATACTCACGAGGAGAGTACCATGACATAAAATCGATTTTTACCAATTATAGTAAGAGTCTATTTTTGAGTAATTACTTAAAAAAACACTGGAATGAATTTGAAGTTGAGAACTCTTCGAAACATGATTCAGACCACCTGCTACATCAAATACACCATAGAATACGACTTGAAGAGAATAATGACAGAAAATTGAAATTCATTAGTGTTTTTCAACGAGTGGCTGCCATTCTGATTGTTCCGTTGTTGTTTTCATTTTTCACTGTTTTATACTTACAGTTCGATAATGACAATACTGAATATGCCAATTCGGAGGCCTACGTAGAAATATTTTGCCCTATGGGTGCCCGCACCAGCTTTAAACTCCCTGATGGAACCACTGGGTTCATTAATAGTGGATCATCATTAAAATATCCAATAAGTTTCTCTAATGGAAGAAATGTTGTTCTTACCGGCGAAGCATACTTCGATGTTTATCATGATGAGTCAAACCCTTTTGTTGTCCATACAGATAATATGCAGGTAAAAGTATTGGGAACAAAATTTAATGTTTCTGCTTATTCGGATGCCCCCGAAGAAGAAGTTGTGTTAAGCAGTGGGCGGGTTGAATTACGTTCCGTTGACGGTGAAGTATTTAATGTATTGACTCCCAATCAGAAATTAGTTCTTAATACAGAGGAAAATACATTTGAAGTTAATGCTGTTGAAGCATCAGAATACACTGAGTGGACAGAAGGGAAATTAGTTTTTAGGAATGAGGACCTTAGCCAGGTTGCAGAACGATTGGGAAGGTGGTACAATGCAGATATTGTATTTGAGAACGATGGAATGTACCCCTACAACTTCAGGGCAACTTTTGAGGATGAAACACTTGATGAAGTACTGAAACTTATTGCTATTGCAGCTCCCATAAGCTGGGACGAATTACCAAGAGACTTAACTGATACTAACTCATATCAAAGAAGAAAAATTTTAATTCAGTTAGATGAGAAAAGGATGACTTCCTTTAAATGAGAAAGGAGAGTGCTTGCGGTACTCTCCTTTCAAAAATTAACTGAGTTAATTTAGTTTTTGTTAAACTATTTAATGTTTCAAATTTATGAAAAAAAAATCGTTTAGAGATGCATTACAATTATGCATCAAGTCTAAAACAAGGAAAATGATGCAACTATTTGCTATTTTCTTGATTTTAAGTATCGCTCAGGCTGGAGCAGCTTCTAATCAATCAGAGCGAACCAGCACTAATTCTGTTCAGCAATCATTAACGGTTACTGGTCAGGTTGTTGATAACCAGGGGGTGTCATTACCTGGAGTAACGGTTGTTATTAAAGGCACAACACAAGGTACAATTACAGACATTGACGGAAATTACACATTGTCAAATGTGTCAACTGACGGTACCTTAGTTTTTACATTTGTAGGTATGCAAACAGTTGAAGTTCTTGTAAATGGACAGACCACTGTTAATGCTACACTTGAAGAGGAAACTATTGGTCTTGATGAAGTTGTTGCTGTAGGTTACGGTACACAATCAAAAAGAACAGTAACTGGTTCTATCCAGTCTGTAGGTACAGACGAACTTGCAGACATGCCTGTTTCTACTACAGCACAAAAACTTCAAGGTAAACTGTCAGGGGTTCAAATTAACCAGACTACAGGTACGCCAGGTGGTGGTATGCAAATCCGTGTAAGGGGACAAGCTTCTCTTACTGCTGGGAATGATCCACTTTATGTTGTTGATGGTTTTGCAATTTCAGGAGACATTAGTAACATTAACCCAAATGAAATTGAAAGTATTTCTGTGTTGAAAGATGCTTCTTCTACTGCACTTTACGGTTCAAGAGCAGCGAACGGAGTAATCCTAGTAACAACAAAAAGAGCTCAAATGGGCAAAACAGCTATTGGTGTATCTGCAAGTTATGGATTGCAAACGGTACCTCAAGAGATGCGTCCTGATGTAATGAATGCTACTGAGTTCACTCAATTTAAAAAAGAATCTTTTGAAGATCTTGGTGTGGCAGTTCCTGTGCAATTTCAAAATCCAACGCAATATGGCGAAGGCTATAATTACTACGATGCTTTGTTGAGAACGGCTGAAATACAGGATTATAGTGTTAATTTGAGTACAAGTAAGGAAGGGTTTAGTACTACAGCAGTTGTTGGTTATTTGAATCAAGAAGGTGTTGTAATGAATTCTGATTATCAAAGATTCTCAATCCGTCTAAACAATCAGTTTGAGATTACGGATCAACTTACAGCTGGATTTAATGTTGCTCCAACGTATTCCGTAAGTAATGGCCCATCTACAGATGGTATGTTCTGGGCTGGAGGTATCGTTTATAACTCATTATTAGCATGGCCAATTTTCCCTTATGTAAATGAGGATGGAACTATGCCATTGAATATTTGGGATCCTGAAGTATCAGCTTTCCCATCTCCTAACCCAATAAGGGGTGCTACAGAGATTACTAACGAAACTAAAAGATCAAGGGTAATAACTACTGGTTATTTGGAGTATGAACCAATAGAAGGTTTGACTGTAAAAACATCTTTGAACTACGATTACGGTAGTACTAAAACGACAAATATCACACCTTCTACTTCATCAACAGGATTCATCGCAGTATTGCCTACAACATCAAGTGCAAGCTTTGGAAATGATGAGTATGTATCTTGGTCAAATGAAAATACGGCAACGTATAAGAAATCGATTAACGATCACAACTTTGAAGTCTTAGGTGGTATTTCACTTCAGAGATATAGAAGAGAAAATATGGGAATTGCAGTAACTGGCTTTCCTGATGACAGAATTTCTACAATTGGTGCATCTGCAAATATAGATAGATCCGGTACCAATAATACATTCAATAACATCAATGAATGGTCAATGATGTCATACTTTGGACGTTTCAATTATAATTTCAAAAACAGGTATATTTTCTCTGTTGCTATGCGTGCTGATGGTTCATCTCGTTTTGGTAAAGACGACAGATGGGGTACTTTCCCTTCTGCATCATTTGGTTGGATTGCATCTGACGAAGATTTCATGCAAAATCTAAACTCTGTATCGTTACTTAAGATGCGTGCTTCTTATGGTGTTGTTGGTAATAATAATATCGGTAACTACACTCAATATGCAACTGTTAGTAGTGGTGCCAGTGAGTACAATGGAATCTTCGGATCAGCTCTTGGAAGTGGTAGTGCAGTAACTCAGCTTCCTAACTCAGGTTTAACATGGGAACAAACAGCTGAATTCGATGCCGGATTTGACCTAGGTCTTTTCGATAACAAAATCTCTATCACATATGATTATTATGTGAGAAATTCTAAAAGTTTGTTGTATAGTGTAAATGTTGCTCAGGAATCAGGTTTCAGCAGCTTCAATGGAAACATTGGTGACTTGAAATTCTGGGGTCATGAGTTCATGGTGAATACCAGAAACCTTGATGGTGATCTAAAATGGAATACAAATTTCAATATCTCGTTTACAGACAACAAGGTTGAAGCACTTTATGGTGGAATTGATAGAATCAATACCGGATTTATGCAAACAAATATCACAAAGGTTGGTGAGAAAATAGGTCTATTCTATGGTCTTATTCAGGATGGTGTCTATGACAACCAGGCAGAATTTGACAGTTCACCTAAAGCAACTTTATCAGAAGTAGGTACGATTAAATTCAAAGATGTTGGTGGTGGTGCTGATGGAGCTCCTGACGGTGTTATTACTCGTGGTGGTGATAATGATGACCGTACGATTATTGGTGATCCAACTCCTGATTTTACTTTCGGTTTAACGAACACTTTTGCATATAAAAACTTGGACCTTTCAGTTGTAATGTCAGGTGCTTATGGAAACGATGTTGCAAACCTAACTCAAGTTGGTCTAGCAAACTTAGACGGTGTATTTAACGTATTGACTGAAGTTAAAGACAGATGGCGTTCTCCGGAAAATCCAGGAGCTGGGTTATATGGTAAAACTACTGGTGGAACTTCAAATGAACGTGACTGGTTCCATACCAGAATGGTAGAAGATGCTAGTTATCTGACTATTAAAAATGTAACTTTAGGGTACACATTTCCTCAAAATACGATTAAAGGCATCTCTAGCTTACGCTTATACATGAGTGTACAACAATTATATACTTTCACGAAATATTCAGGTGTTAACCCTGAAGTTAGTGGAACTACAAATGGAGGATCTACTGGTGCACTTAATATGGGAACTGACTTTGGTAGTTATCCTGTACCTAGAACAGTATCTTTTGGTTTAAATTTAAACTTATAAGAGCGTCTAAAACAGATATTTGAAAAACAAAAAATGAATTTTGTAAATATGAAATCTAAAATATTTTTTATTGGTATTCTGGGATTATTGTTCACATCATGTGGCGAAGAATTCCTTAATGTACCATCAGAAACTTCACTTACAAGTGAAATATATTTTCAAACTGAAAATGACTTTGCTTCAGCTATTAATGCTGCGTACTCTCCTTTAAGAGGTATGTTTAATGGGGATAATGGTGCTTGGACTCTAAATGAGATGCATTCTGATAATTCAAGGTATTTATTCAATCCGGATTATCGTGCAACATTAGATCAAGAAAATGTTGCTGACTTTATTTTTGAAGCATCAAATGGTATTTCAACCGGGTATTATCGTACTAACTATAGAATTATTGCAAGAGCAAACCAGATTATTGCAACGATTGATGATGTTGAATTTTCTAGCGAAAGCGTAAAGAATAACATCAAAGGTCAAGCTCTATTTTTAAGAGCTTACAGCTATTTTAATCTTGTTCAAACCTTTGGTTCAGTACCTGTGCACTTAGAACCTGTTACTACGATTGAAGAAACAGCTCTTCCTTTGTCTGAGGCATCAGTTGTTAATGGTCAGATTAAAACAGATTTAAATGCCATTATTAGCTCAAATTTACTGTCAGAAAAAAGTGATGTTGAACCTGGCAGAGTAACTATGGGGGCAGCAAAAATGCTTCTTGCCAATGTATATATGGTTGAAGAGGACTATGCTAGTGCTGAAACATTGCTTGAAGAAATTGTAAATTCAGGAGAATACAGCTTAATGGCTGATTATGCAGATGTTTTTGATCCTGCAAATAAAAACAACTCTGAATCAATTTTTGAAGTTCAGTACAGACAAGGATCTGATGGATATAGCAGTACATTCCCTTACAGTTTCTTACCTACTCCTTTGAGCCTTGAAACCATGGCTGAATTGACAGGCGTTGGTAATCCTAATGCACGAACTATTGGTGAAGGGTACAATATTCCTTCTCCGGATTTAATTAATGCATACGAAACAGGTGATTTAAGACTTGATGCTACTATTGGTTATGTTACAACGAGTAGAGGATTTTTAAGTCCTTTCTGTGTGAAATATACTCACCAACATGAGTTACTAGAAAATGCAGATGACAACTGGCCGGTTTATCGTTATTCTGAAGTATTGTTATTCTTAGCTGAAGCTATTAATGAACAAAATAGACCAACTGAAGCCCTTACTTATATTAATGATGCAGTTGGTAGTAGCCCTGCTAGTATTCGTGGAAGAGCAGGTTTAGCTGCAATTACTGCTACATCTCAAGATGAAGTAAGAGTCGCTATTGCTAATGAAAGAAGAGTTGAGTTAGCTTTCGAGAATAAAAGATGGCCTGATTTAGTACGTACGGGTAAAGCGATGGAAGTAATGTCAGCATATGGACAGAGTGTTAAAGATAACCCTCAGGATTATTATTTCCCTGAAGGATATTCTGCACCTGCAGCTGCATTTACAAACATTCAATTGTTATGGCCATTGCCAGCTGATGAATCATTGTATAGTGATTTCTTCTAGGATTTTAAGATAATTCTATTCATAAATTAGTTTTTAGTTGTTGAAATAAGGCTGCCGGGAATTTCTTGCAGGAATGGCAGTCTTATTTCTTCAAATAATACTATAAAAAACAACTACAGATGAAGAGATTAATACTTTTGTTTGCTCTGATGGGGATCAAGAGTTTATTTATTCAAGCAGGGATTACACCGACTCAACTAAAATGTGAATACCTTGAAAATCCAGAAGTTGTAGATGTATTAACTCCACGTTTATCATGGGTAAATATTGCTGATGAGGGAGAGAGAGGCCAAATGCAAAGTGCCTGGGAAATTCGTGTTGCAGGAAGTAAAGAAAAATTACAAAACGGAGAAATTGATTTATGGGAAAGTGGTAAAGTATCCACTTCTAAATCAATAAATATACACTATGAGGGAAAAGCACTAACATCAAGACAAAATTGTTGGTGGCAAGTAAGAACATGGGATAAAAATGGTGAAGTCTCTGACTGGAGCACCCCTGCCTTTTGGAATATGGGTTTACTTAATCCAAAAGATTGGGTTGCGAAATGGATAGGAGCACCTTGGCAAGGTGAAGAACCAATGCCTAAGCCTATTTTTCAAAGACCTGGTACAAATACCGAACAAATTACTCCAACTCCACCTCCCGCACCCCTTTTACGGAAATCATTCAAAATAAATAAAGAAATTACCTCTGCTCGTGCTTATGTTACAGGTCTTGGTTTTTTTGAACTGTATGTTAACGGTGAAAAAGTCGGAGATGACGTTTTGGTTCCGAACCTTACAGCATATGGAAAACGAGAGGGATTAGAAAATGCCGGTATTCCTGTCGAAGACAACTTTAAAGAATACAGGGTCATGTATTTGTCATACGATATTACGGAAATGTTAGCGAAGGGAGATAATGTTGTTGGAGCCATTGTTGGAAATGGTTTTTACAATGTAAATAGCCGTTGGACACAATCATACGGCTCTCCACGTTTTATTAGTCAAATTTATATCACATATGATGATGGTAGTGAAGAGATAATCTCTACTGATCAAAGTTGGAAAACATCAAAAAGCCCAATCGTAATGGATCAGATTTATGATGGGGAACATTATGATGCTAGGTTAGAACAACCGGGTTGGTGTACTTCAAATTTTGATGATTCTGAATGGGAAAATGTTGCTTTACGCGAAGCTCCTGTGGGTAAGATGAAGGCACACATGTCGCCAACAGATAAAGTGATGGAACAATTGAAACCTGTAACAATAGTCAAAAACAGAGATGGTAAATACTATGTGGATTTTGGTCAGGAAATCTCAGGATGGATACGCTTAGCTAATTTTCAGGGTGATTCAGGTCATGAAATAGATATCGAGTATATAAGTGAATCTGCTACAGGAGATAATACATATACGCTGAAAGGAGGAGAGTCTGAAACATATGCGGCACGTTTCACATGGTTCACTTTCAGACAGGTTGTTATAAGCAATTGGCCGGAGAGTAATCTGAGTGCCGATCAAATCACGGCCGAAGCTGTTTACTCAAATGTAAAAACTACAGCCAAATTTGAAACTTCAAATGAACTTTTCAATCAAATAAACCAAATATGGTGGCGTAGTCAGACCGACAATATGCATGGCGGTATTGCCAGTGATTGTCCACATCGTGAACGCTCTCCTTATACAGGTGATGGACAGGTGGCATGTATTACTGTAATGCACAACTTTGATGCACGTTCATTCTACACAAAGTGGATTCAGGATATTCTAGGTTCTCAAAATATTGAAACGGGCTATGTGCCTAATGGTGCTCCATGGCAGCCCGGATGTGGCGGTGGTGTTGCCTGGGGTGCTGCTTTAAATATAATGCCTTGGGAATTTTATCAACAGTACGGGGATATCGAAATGCTTGAGAACAATTACGAAGGCATGAAAGGGTATGTCGATTACATGTTGAGATGGACCGATGAAAATGGTATTATGCTCTCTCAGGCTCCAGATGCAGATAATCCAATTTATTGGATGAACCTAGGAGATTGGTGTACGCCAGATGAATTACCTGCTGATGATATGGTTCATACTTTTTATTTCTGGAGATCTGCTGACTATACTGCTAAAACAGCTCGTGTTCTTGGATTTAATGAGGAAGCAGATCACTATGAAGAACTTGCGGCAAAAGCGAAAGATGGATTTCAAAGTAAATTCTATAATGAAGAAACGGGTAGCTATGGCCCCGATGGCGGAAATATTTTTGCGTTAGTAATGGGTGTGCGAGATGACCAATATACCAATGTGATAGCTGCACTAAAAGCTGATATTGAAGCAAATGGAGGAAATCTAGATACAGGTATTTTCGGAACACAATTTTTCTTTGAAGTTCTTGCCGAAAATGGATTAAATGAACTCGCATTTGATGCAATGAATAAAAGAACTGATCCTTCATATGGTTGGTGGATTGAACAAGGTGCAACTACTACTTGGGAGCGATGGAACGGAGAAGGTTCACGTAACCATCCAATGTTTGGAGGTGGTTTAACTTGGTTCTACAGGGTGTTGGCTGGTATGAAAGTTGATTCTTCACAGCCCGGATATAAACATATTATTTTCAAACCTCAGCCTGCTGGAGATGTATCTTATGCTTCTTATTCAAATGAAACACAATATGGAAATGCGTCTATTAAATGGGAAAAAGATTTAGGCAGATTCAACCTGAATGTAACCGTCCCAGTTGGTAGTACAGCAACTCTGTATTTACCTGCATCTAATATTGAAAATATAACAGAAGGCGAAGTTGATGTTGAATCAATAGGTGAAATAAATATTCAAGGAATGGAAGATGGATTTGCCGTATTTACGGTAGGTTCAGGAACATATGAATTTAGTTCACAAATGTAATATGAAGTCGAATTGTCAAATGATTCTTACAACCATTTTTATTTCAAATAAAACCAATTAAGACCAAAAATAAATACACAATGAAATTAGTCACAAGATTTAAGCAAATTCTTCCATTTGTGATGATTCTGATATCTGTCGGATTATTCATTAAATGTGAGAGTTCAGCAACAACAGAGGAGGTTAATATTGATAGTTTAAAAGCAAACTTCAAAACTCCTCCTGATGATGCTAAACCCCGGGTTTGGTGGCATTGGATGAACGGAAATGTTTCAAAGGAAGGTATTCAAGCTGATCTTGAGTGGATGGATCGTGTTGGCATTGGTGGTTTCCAAAATTTCGATGCTGGGTTAAATAGCCCACAAGTTGTTGAAGAGAGACTAATTTACATGACCCCCGAATGGAAAGATGCGTTTAGCTATACCACTAATTTGGCAGATTCATTAGGCCTTGAAATGGCTATTGCCGGATCTCCCGGATGGAGTGAAAGTGGTGGTCCATGGGTTAAGCCCGAAGAGGCCATGAAAAAATATGTATGGAGCGAAACACGTATTGAAGGAGGCAAACTTTATAGTGGAAAGTTAGCTCAACCGCCATCAGTGTCGGGTCCATTTCAGAATCTTGCAATATCTGGTGGTCTGATGGGAGGAGGTTCTGAAAGTTCTGTTCCGGATTATTATAAAGATGTCGCTGTTTTTGCATATCGTTTACCTGCTACCGATTTTTCTTTAGAGGAATTAAATCCAATAATTACCTCAAGTGGTGGAAACTTTACTTTAGCTCAGTTAACTGATGGTGATCTAGTTGAATCATCGATACTTCCTGATGCACAAACATCTTGGATACAGTATGAATTCTCAGAACCAACAACGATGCAAGCCATCACCATTGTAGGTGGAGGATCTGGTGGTATGTTTTCATCAGGAGGGGCAATACGCACATTAGAATCTAGTAATGACGGTAGAACCTTTGCAGGAATAATTAATATTCCAACAGGTTCAGTCAGCGAATCAACATTAACATTTCCACCAACAGAAGCGAAATATTTTAGGGTTGTTTGGGAAAAACAACCCGTAGTGGTTGATCCAGCTATCTCTGCAATGATGGGCTTTGGCGGAGGTGCACCTGCATCAAGCGGGACTGAAGTTGCCGAATTGGTATTGCATACTGGAGGTAGGGTTAATCGGTTCGAAGATAAAGCTGCTTTTTCGGGAGCAACTGATTTGTATGAAGTTTTTACTCCCGAAGTTTCAGATGAAAGTGTAGTGGCTAAAAATGATGTGATTGATCTTACATCATTAATGCAAGCTGATGGAACCCTTAACTGGTTAGTCGATGATGGTGAATGGATGATTGTTCGATTGGGATTTTCATTAACAGGTCATCAAAATTCTCCGGCATCTCCTGAAGCTACAGGTTTTGAGGTGGATAAATTAAGTGCCAAACACGTTAAGTCATATTTCACAAATTACCTTGATCAATATAAAGATGCAACTGGTGGATTGATGGGTGATAGAGGCTTACAATATATAATCACAGATAGTTGGGAGGCCGGAACACAAAACTGGACAGATGAAATGATTTCTGAGTTCCAGAATAGACGTGGTTATGATATGCTTCCCTGGATGCCGGTATTGACAGGTCATATTGTTGAAAGTGCCGAAGCCAGTGACAAATTTTTGTGGGATTTTAGAAAAACATTGGCAGATCTGGTTGCAGAGAATCATTATAACCAGCTTACTACTTTGTTGAAGGAACGTAACATGGGGCGTTATTCTGAATCTCATGAAGCCCGTCGTGCATTTATTGGTGACGGTATGGAAGTAAAGAAAATGGCTGATGTGCCAATGGGAGCCGGTTGGACTCCAGGTGGATTTGGTGGTAATGAAGGTGGATTTGCTACTGTTTATCAGGCTGATATTCGTGAGTCGGCATCTGTATCTCACCTTTACGGACAGAAATACGTTGCTGCCGAATCCTTAACAGCAATGGGATCAGACTGGGCATGGTCACCCGAATTATTGAAACCTATTGCCGATCATATCATGGCTAGCGGGTTGAACCGTTTTGTAATTCATACATCTGTGCACCAGCCTTTAATGGATAAAGTTCCTGGAATGAGCCTTGGCCCATTTGGTCAATGGTTCACGAGAAACGAAACATGGGCAGAGCAGGCAATAGCTTGGACATCATACCTTTCTCGTAGCAGCTACATGCTTCAGCAAGGGAAATATGTTGCAGATATCGCTTATTACTATGGCGAAGACAATAATATTACGACACTGTTCAGTAGGAGGAGAGGGAGAGACCTTCCAAATATTCCTGAAGGTTATAGTTATGACTTTATCAATGCTGATGCCGTTGTGAATTTGGTATCTGTTGAAAACGGAGAAATAGTTACTCCAACCAATATGAGTTACCGTGTTTTGGTTTTAGATCAAAACAGCCAGTATATGACCCTTTCTGTTCTTACAAAGATTAAAGATATGGTTGAAGCAGGTGCAACGATTACCGGTTCGAAGCCAATTATGACTCCGAGCTTGAGCGACGATCCTGTTGATTTTGAGTCCATTGTTAACGAACTTTGGGCTACGGACAATGGTGTAAATCTGGTAGGTAAAGGAAAAGTTTATTTAGGACTGACATTAAAAGAAGTTTTAGATCAACAAGGTATTGTTGCTGATCTTACATATACAAAACCCAATGATGATACTCAACTGTTCTTTGTGCACCGTAAAGTTGGTGATGTTGATATCTACTGGGTTAACAATCGTAGTGATGGAGTAACTGATCTTGATGCAACTTTTAGAGTATCAGGAAAAGAGGCTGAAGTATGGCATCCTGAAACGGGAGTCGCAGAAGCTGTTTCATATGATATTGCAAATGGATTAACAACTGTTCCATTGCATTTAGAGCCTAATGATGCCGTATTTGTGGTTTTTGGAAGTGAATCTGATTTTAATTCTGTGAGCCTGCCTCAAACAACTGAAAGTAAGCTTGTAGAGCTTCAAGGGCCATGGGCTGTTGAATTTCAGGCTGAAAGAGGCGCTCCGGCACAAGCAACTTTCGAGACACTTACTCCATGGAATGAGAACAATGATCCGGGAATTAAATATTTCTCAGGAACAGCCAGCTATAATAAAACAATTGTAGCGAGTAGTGAATGGTTTGCAGAAGGTGAGCAAGTATGGATTGATTTGGGTGAAGTTCAGGATCTGGCTGAAGTTTTTGTGAATGGAAAGTCAATGGGTATTGTTTGGAAGAAACCATTTAAAGTAAATATTACGGATGGTTTAATTCAAGGAAATAATGAATTGGAAATTCAGGTTACAAATCTTTGGGTAAATAGGTTGATTGGTGATCAACAAGCTGAAATGAAAGAAAAAATCACTTTTGTTTCCAATCCATTTTATAGGACTGATTCGCCATTGAGACGTTCAGGATTAATGGGGTCTGTAAGTATTTTTAGCAAAATAAACGATTAGTATTTTAGTTAATTAGGTTTGGTTTCCAAATATCCCGACATTGTTTTTTGTCGGGATATTTAACTAGGCAAGATTGATGAAACGAAAATGATGAAAATAAATAAAATTGGATTGCTGATTACCTTATGGTTGGGGAGTATATCTTTAGTCTTTTCCCAGACCAATCAAGCAATCCCCTTCAACGTAGGAACAGCCAAAATAATTAATACCGGTCGTTGTCTGTATTAATGAAATCGGATTAATTAAAAAAGATAGAAATGAGAAATTTAAACCGCAGACAATTTGTAAACAGAATGTCATTGTCTCTTGCCGGGACAGTTGCACTTTCAAATTTAGGATATTCAGCAACTGGATATCTAGCAGGACAAGCTAACGCCGAAGATTATATTAATGTAGATATTGCGCATGGTAAACTTCGAGGAGTCCGTGTAGAGGGAGTAAATACATTTAAAGGTATACCTTATGCCGGGAGTGTTTCAGGCGATAGAAGGTTCCGAAGACCAGCAGAACTCGAACCATGGACAGGTGTCCGTGATGCGCTGCAATTGGGTGCTCCAACCATGCAGAATCCAAGACGTGGAGAACCTGCGCCAGCAGAAGATTGCCTTTTCCTTAATGTTTGGACACCAGCAAATGATAATAAAAAACGCCCGGTCATGTTTTATAGTCACGGCGGAGGTTACGTTAGCGGATCTGGTGGTTCAGGCGGACAAGATGGAGCAAATTTAGCCCGAAACTTCGATGTTGTTGTGGTAGAAACCAATCATCGCTTAGGGCTGCTAGGTTTCCTTTATTTGGATGAAATTGCCGGTTCAGATTATGCCGGATCAGGAAACATGGGAGTTTTGGACATTACTGCAGGTTTAAAATGGGTGAATGAAAATATCGCCGAATTTGGTGGTGACCCTAATAATGTCATGATATTCGGTGAGTCAGGTGGTGGCGGAAAAACATCATGTATATATGCCATGCCAGAAGCTTCACCTTATTTCAATAAAGCATCTATCGAAAGTGGACCGGGAGTTCGTATGCTAACAAAAGAGCTAGCGGCTGAAACTACCGAAATGCTATTGAAAGAACTGAATATTGCGAATAAAGACTGGAGAAAACTACTTGATGTTTCTGCCGAAGACTTATTGGCAATTCAAAATAAGTTTATGTTTATTCCTCCTTTTCAGGAAGAACTAAATATGCCAGGCATGAATGGCTTTGGACCAGTGGTTGATGGAGTTGTACTCCCATATCACCCATTCGATCCTACTGCGCCTGATATCTCACGTGATAAACCTTTAATGACAGGATGGAACGAGGATGAATATACTTTCTTCATTATGGAGAGGAACGACTTCGATTCATTAAAAATCGGATTTGATGAGCTGCCAGGGAAATTTGAGCCAATCTTTGGAGATGATACATCAAAAGTTATTGAAGCTTACAAGAAAGCCATGCCTAATGCAACAGCTCCTGATATTTATGTAGCCGTTCAATCAATCACATTAATGGGACTTGGCTCTGTGGAAATTGCTGAGAAGAAAGCCCAACAAAATGGAGCACCTGTTTACCTTTACAACTTTGGTTATAAATCGGGCATGAAAATCCCGGGGACTGATTTTCCAATGGGAACTCCTCATGCTATGGATATCTCTTATAAATTCAATAACGTAGTTCCAGCTAAAGAAGGAGATCAGCCACGAATGTTTGGTGACAGTTCACCGGAAAGCTGCCAGGCATCTCACAATATGGCAGAGTTGTGGACAAATTTTGCAAAGACTGGTGTTCCTACAGCAGAAGGTGTACCTGAATGGGCTGCCTATAATTTGGTAGATAGACCAACCATGCGAATTGATACGGAATGTGAAATAATAAATGACAGATTTAAAATCGAACTTGATATGTGGAGATCCATTGGGAAACTATAATTAAACCATCTATAAATCAACAAAATGAAACAAATACTATTTTCTATTTTGCTTTTAGCTTTTTTCCAATTTGCATCCTTTGCTCAAATGGGAGGTGTGCAGATTGAGGGAGAAGAAGTTTACTCAGGTGATGATGTTGTTTTTCATCAGATTGATGAGCATACTTGGGTAGGAACAGGGCATCTGATGTCCAATGAGAGTTTGTACCTCGTAGAAGGAAACGATAAAGCGGTGTTAATTGATGCCGGGACTAATATTGTCGATTTGGATAAAATTGTGGCTTCTATTACAACGAAACCGGTTATGCTTGTTGCAACACATGTGCATCCGGATCATACGGGGCCGTCAATTGACTATTTCTCTGAACTATACATTAATCCGGCTGATACGGTTGGAATTCCACAATTTATGCCTGACTATAAAGGTGAAGTCAAATATTTGGAAGACAGAGAAATTATTTATTTAGGTGGAAGGCAATTAGAGGTCGTGTTTACACCGGGGCATACACCTGGTTCTACTACGTTTATTGATAGCGATGCTCATTATGGGTTTAGTGGAGATTCATTTGGTTCAGGTAACTTGCTGTTAACCACTAATTTTTCTACGCTTTTAGCGTCTTGCGAAAAGACGAGTTCTATTATGACAGAATATGGGATCAATACCCTTTATCCCGGGCATTATTTTGGTGCAAATGCAGAGACAAAGCAGCGAGTTGATGATATGATAACCTTAAGTAAAGATGTTTTATCGGGCAAAGTGAAAGGTGAAGAAAATCCAAATGGTATGTTGGGACTGAACCTTATTGTTAACGATTACGGCGTTCGAATAAACTATAGTGAAAAGGCTATCCAATAAAGAATAAGGTTCAGCTAATAATTTTTTCAATTTATAAGAAAGTTACATCATCGAGAGAATGTGTGTGATTATAAAAAAAATGCTACATATGAGAAATCTAACAACTATCATTTTACTATTACTGGCAATTACAACATCTGCCCAGTTTGGTAATTCTAATCGGGACAACATGTGGGACGCAAGTTGGGTCTCTGTTCCCGGAGCCGGAGAAACGGATGCTGGCCTGTATTTATTCAGAAAAACGTTATCACTGGATTCAAAACCTGAAACTTTTAAAGTTTATGTGTCTGGTGACAATCATTTTAAATTATATGTAAATGAACAATTGGTGTCAATAGGTCCTGCCTTAGGTGATCTTGATCATTGGAACTATGAGACTTTAGATCTTGCTCCATATTTAACAGCCGGTAACAATGTTATTGCCGGTGAAGTTTGGAATGAGGGAGATTTTACTCCGGTTTCCCAGTTTTCGTTAAAAACAGGTTTTATTGTCCAAGGGACTGATGATGCGACAAAAGCATTGAATACAGATGATACCTGGAAATGTATTGAGGATGAGAGTTATATTCCAATTAGTCAGACTGTTCGTGGATACTATGCCGCTGGTGCTGGTGATCAAATTGATATGAGCCTTAAAATTAAAGGATGGAAAGCTTTATCTTTTGATGATAGTTCATGGCAACAAGCTCAAGTGCCAGTTAGAGCAAGTGGATATGGAATAATGGGAGGTAGTGCTTCTGGTGGCAGAACAATGCAAGCATCTATTTTACCTCAAAGAGAGTTGACTTATCAAAGGATGGGGACAATGAGAAAAGCTGAGGGAGTTGACGTTCCTACGAAATTTCCTGTGGCAAAAGAAGCTTTTGAAATTCCGGCAAATACAACTGCTAAGATCTTATTAGATCAGGATTTCTATACAAATGCATATCCTACTTTAATATTCAGTGGTGGTGAAAATAGTAATATCACAATTACTTATGCTGAAGGCTTATATGATGAAGATGGTGCGAAAAATAACCGTAATGAAATTGAAGGGAAAGCTATTTCCGGAAGACAGGACATGATTACTTCAGACGGGTCTGATAATCAGAATTTCACAGCCCTTAACTGGAGAACCTATCGTTATGTGGAGCTAATGGTTGAAACAAAAGATACTCCACTTACAATTGATGATTTCTACGGAACTTTTACCGGGTATCCATTTGAAATGAATGCAAGCATTGATGCTGATAATGCAGAACTTGACAAGATTCTGGAAATTGGTTGGAGAACTGCCCGGTCATGTGCTGTTGAAACATATATGGACTGTCCTTATTATGAGCGGTTACAATACATTGGTGATGCAAGAATCCAGCTATTTGTTTCTTATTTCAATAGTGGTGATGACCGTTTGGCAAAAAATGCATTGAACTTAATGGATCAATCCAGACAAGTTGATGGTTATACGTTAAGCCGCTATCCAGATACTCAGGATCAGGTTATTGCAACCTATTCAATGTGGTATGTTTGTATGTTAGAAGACTACTTGCTGTATGGGAAAGATCCTGAATTCTTAAGTGATAAATTATTAGGAGCAAGACAAATTATGAATTATTTCATCAGCTATGTTGATACTGATGGTTCATTGAAAAATGTTCCGGGATGGAACTTTACAGACTGGGCTGCTGATTGGCAAATGGGTAGAGGTCCTGTAGGTGAGGATGGTAGTGCGGCTGTTCTTGATTTGCAATTGCTACTTGCACTGCAATCGGCTGTATTATTGGAAAGAAACGTAGGCAGTGAGGACTTTGCAATTCTGTATGAGAATCTGGCTAAAAAAATGGCGGAAACCATAAAAAATAAATATTGGGATCCTTCACGTAAGTTATTTGCTGACACTCCAGAAAAAGATAAGTTTTCTCAGCACACTAACTCAATGGCTATTTTAGCGGGTTTAGCAGATGAACAACAAGCAACTGAAATTGCAAAGTTGATGTTGTCAGATACTTCTCTAACACAAGCTACAATCTACTTCAAATATTACCTGCATTTAGCCCTTGCGCAAGCAGGCATGGGTGGCGATTATCTGGATTGGCTAGACATTTGGCGTACAAATATTGATCTTGGACTTACTACCTGGGGAGAAACTTCAGAAGTAGAAACGACTCGCTCTGATTGCCATGCATGGGGAGCAAGCCCGAATATTGAAGCATACCGAATCATCTTAGGTATAGAAAGTGATGCACCGTATTTTTCAAAAGTAAAAATTGAACCTAATTTAGGTGACATTAAAGAGATTAGCGGTTCAATGCCTCATCCTCAGGGAGATATTGCAGTTGAATACAATATGAATGGTGAGAACTTGACTGCTGAAATTAGCTTGCCTGAGAATGTATCAGGTGAATTTATTTGGAATGGAAAAGTATATGATTTAAAAGGTGGTGTAAATTCAATTATTACCGATTAATAATTTGTCGAATTTTTAACTGACTGTAGAACTAGATTAAAACGGCAATATAGTTTTTTTATAAGACCGGCACTGTAGTTTCAATTTTATTGAAAACTGCGTGTCGGTTTTGTGTGTGAAATAACGGAATTAGAATCATATTTGGATGATAATAAGTATCTTTCAACGGCAAAGAGTTAAACAACGAGTTCTTTGAGAATTATGATTACGGCGCCCGGTTCTATGACGCCGAACTTGGTAGGTTCCATACCATTGACCCACTTGCCGAAAATTATAGTTTCCAATCTACATATGCCTATGCTGCAAATAATCCAATAAGGTTTATTGATTTGTTAGGGATGGGGCCGCAAGACAGAATATTAATTGCACAAAGTTATTTAGGAACTTCATACAAACAAGAAACAGGATCAGCATATAGAACGGGTTCTGATGCAAGCGCATTACAATATATGGACTGTTCTGAATATGTAAGTCGAGTTATTGCAGGTGATGGCATAACTGATGGAGTACAACATTTAACTTCAAGTGGTATAAATAATATGGTCAAAGACGTAACCAAATTTGAAGAAAGTATAACCCCTCAGTCTGGAGATATTGTTTCATGGGATGGCCATACAGGTATTGTTGAAGATTTTAATTCTGAAACTAATGAAGTTACAACATTGCATGCAACAAGCTATACTAAAAACGATGGCACAAAAGTAGAGAGTGCCGTAAGGGAGACTTATAGTACGGATTACTATAACGAAAAAGGAGCTAGTTTTTCTCATCCGACAAAAGAAACACCAGACGTGCTAGGAAAGACATTTAGTGGAGGAGAGTTAGATCCAGTTACAGTGACAGGTGAAGGAAGAACCACCATGGAACCAATATACCAAGAATTGTAAGATCAAAAAAATGAAAAATCTAGTTTTATGTTTTGTGTTTCTATGCATTGTAAATGTTGGGTACACACAGAATTATTTTTTCAATGAAAAAATAGATTGGAGTAATTATGAAAAAGGCTATAGTTCAGAGAATAAGAGGAATTTGATAGAAAATATTAATGATGAACTATTAACTTATCTGAAAAATAATAAAATTATTGAAAGTGCTCTTGAAAACTTTCATATTGTAGATTTTAACCTTGATGGAATTCCTGAAATACTTTATTCTGGTGATGCTGGCACAGATGCAAAAAGGACTCTTATATTTGAGTTTGATTATAGCTATTACAAAAAGACATTTGATAAATTCGGTGAATTAACCAATATTCAATCTGTAATTAATAAGATGCCTCCTTATGCTTTTACATTAAAAGAAGAAGCTTGTTGTGGGGGATTTGCCGTTATTTATGAGTCTTTTTGCCCAGTTTTAGAAGGTAGCGAAATTAAATTTATGCCATCTGTGAAGTATAGTTCAATTGTAGGAATGAGTATGCCTGAGTCTGATTCATATTTTGAAACTCCTATTCCTTTTAAAGTTAAAAATGAATTATATTATTTAAGACTAAATCCTGTTATTGATAATGAAACTGTTGATGAGAACTTACATATCACAGGTAATGTAATTTCTCAATATACCGTAGACTCTAAGGGTTATGCAATATCAGAAAAGCAGGATCAAAGTGGAAGAACTTGGTGGTTTGTTATTATGCATAACAACATTGTACCTCAGAAATCAATATTTAGCTCAGGGAGCAATGATGAGAATCATTATTATTCGTTGGGTTGGATGAGTAACAAATTTCTAGAAATAGATACTTCTTTTATTACTAATACTGATTTTTAATCCCTCCGCTCGCGCTGATCTGTGATCAGTGTGCAATTCTAGAAGAATTGAAATACTCAAAGTAAATAAGCAATAAGCCCGGCCTAGGTCGGGTTTTGTTTGTTATAGCATCAGTTGTCTGAGTTTTCCTTTTGTAATAAAAGCATCGATAAGGCTTTTGATAGTATTCTGGTCGTTTTCGTCCATTTTCTCCACCGCCTTAAACTGCTTCAAAAGCTCGGCATCTTTCATGGTGTTCCGTGCTTTTTCTGTGGTGTTCCCGTTTACCAAAAAATCTACAGAAGTACCAAGAGTATCGGCAATCCTACCTAGTACATCAGCTGGGGGCTGTACTCCCGCTCGCGTCGATTTATAATCGGAGAGCAATTTAAAAGAATTAAGAGACGCATCTTATTTTCTAGAATTTTCAGCATTACACCCACATTTCCCCGTTGTCTTTTTCATGGCTGGTTTAAGCATATTCATAAAAAACATTGATGCTGTTGCTCCGCCAACTAATGGCGCTAAAATATAAACGAAGAAAAATCCACCAGATTGGTCAGGAAAAGCGGCTTTACCCCATCCAAAAATCCAGGCAACCATTCGCGGGGCAAAATCACGAGCTGGATTTAGTCCTGCTTGCGTTAAAGGCGCTATTAAGCAAATAATTGAGGTTACAGTTAATCCAATGAATAGCGGTGCTAGTGCATTGTCTTGGCAGCCTATGTTGCATCCTTCTGTTAGAACGAAAATTAATAGAATAAGTATGAATGTCCCCAATGCCTCAGCTCCCATGGCAAGGGGCATTGATACAATTGCCGAACTTCCAGCGTTTGTGTAAAACTCACCAAACATTTTTGCTGTATTAATGGACTCAGCTGTACCTCTTACAATTCCATGAATATTTTCATAATTGCTTATCGACGGAGCAAAAAACAGATAGATCGTAAGACCTGCCAAAAAAGCACCCATAAATTGTCCTAAAACGTAGGTTGGTAGCTTTTGTAAAGGCATCCGCTTGGCTATTACCATAGCTAAACTAACGGCCGGATTAAGATGAGCGCATGAAATATGGCGAGTCAGATAAATTGCCAATGTAACACCTATTCCCCAAGCTAAGGCAATTTGCATTAGTCCTTCATACGCACCAAATAAAATAGATATAGCGACAGAACCACATCCAAATAAGACTAAAATAAATGTCCCAAGAGTTTCTCCAATAAATTCATTTTTGTATTCCATTGCTATTATATCTTCCGTCAATTATTGTCCAAACTTAATCTTTTTATCAGCAATACAAGATCTATTTAAAAGGTTTAACAATTGGAAAAAATAAGTCATAAGGCAATGGCAGTTTGGTCTTTACAAACAATGTTGGCAGTCGTTTGCGTATTGTTGAAATTTCTATATTACAATTTCTGTTGAAAATGTATTTTACGACATGAAGCCTCCAGCGCATAATCAAATGCGGGCCTATATATTCATGGTCTGTGTTACAAAAGCATGGGTAATAAAAAACCTCCCAATATTTTACATTGGGAGGACTCTGATTGCTACAATTTACTTGATCGAATCAATGAGTTGGCCTTTATGTTGTTGATTATCAACAAAAGGATTAAGTGGATGCGTTACTAACGTGCATTTTCCAAAACAGTAGTAATCATTTCTTTGCTATATAGGGTTTCTGCTCCCCACATTTTTGCAACAGCAGATAATTTCTCAACTAAAACAGGAATGTCTTCGTTTGGAATATTGCCTTCGGTAAGTGTAACAGGTGCTCCAATTTTCACATACCATTGTTTTAATGCTTCGATACCGGCATCTGCACCTTCAACATTAAACATATTTTTGGCAAATTGATCAAAACGTTCCGGAAGAAGGTTTTTCTGCCATTTCATCCAGGCAGGCATGAGAATAGATAATCCTGCACCATGGGCAATGTTGTATTCAGCCGAAAGTGTATGTTCTAAAAAGTGGGTGTCGTACCTGTTGTTTTCAACTCCACAGAAGGTTGTGAAATTTAATGCCTGTGTTGCTGCCCACGCAAATTCACCTCTTGCTTCATAATTTGTTCCGTCCTGAAGCAAAATTTCTGTTGTACGCATTACCGTTTTCAGAATGTTTTCTACATAACCGGCCATAAATTCAGGCAAATAAGTTGCAGATAAATACATATCTAAGCTGTGGGCAAAAATATCGGCTGCTGAATAGGCAAGGTATTCTTTGGTAACTGTAGCCTGAAGTTCTGGGTTTATTACTGAAACTGTTGGGAAAGTAGCCGGTCCAGCCAAGCTAAATTTCTCTTTTGTTTCGTCTTTTGTTACTACCGAAAAATTGTTCATCTCGCTACCAGTAGCGGCAAGGGTCATGATATCGAAAATTTTTAGCGCCTGATTTGGAACAGCTTTAAAGGTGAAAAAGTCCCAAACATCACCTTCGTATTTAGCTCCGGCTGCAATTGCTTTCACAGAATCAAGCACCGACCCTCCACCTACTGCAAGTACGGCTTCAACAGCTTTCTCCTTGGCAATATTAATGCCTTCATAAACCTTGCTAAGTAGTGGGTTACTTTGCACACCACCGAGTTCCTCAATCGTTATTCCATTGTCGGTTAATGATTTTGCTACTTTATCAAATAATCCGCTTTTCTTTATACGGGTTGAACCATAAACAACCAATACTTTAGACACTCCATATTCTGAAATGTATTTTCCAATATTCTCTTCTTTTCCTCTCCCGAATTCAATTCGGGTAGGATTGTAAAATGTGAAATCTTTCATCGTTTCTTTTTTGTTTTATTTTCAAATTTGAATACTTTTCAGTTGTACGTGCTATTTTATTCCTTGAATAGACTTATGTTCTGATTTCTAAATTTCTTTGATGATTTTGGCAGGAATTCCCCCAACTACAGTATTGGCAGGAACATCTTTTGACACTACGGCACCTGCTGCAACAACCGCATTTTCGCTAACCGTTACTCCGGGAAGAATAATTGCACCAGCACCAATCCATGCATTTCGTTTAATAAGAATAGGCTTTACCTCAAGTTTTTTCCGGTTGGCAGGTTCCAGTGGATGATTTTCAGTTATCAGGCTTACTTTTGGTCCTATGAGTACGTCATCTTCAATTGAAATTCCTCCCAAGTCAAGAAAAGTGCAGTCGTGATTGACGAATACATTTTTGCCGATTTTAATGAATTGTCCAAAATTGGTGTGAAAGGGAACAAGTACAGTTGTACTCTTGTCAAGTTGAGTGCCGATTATCTCGTTCAGGATATCTCTTATCTTATCAATACTGTCAGACGCATTTAGCATTGCAGACAATTTAATGGTTCGAGAAACGATCTCGAATATCCTCGAATATTGAGGATCATTAAAGGGAACTGACTCTCCGGCTTGCAACCTGTTAAAAATGTCTTTGTCTACTTTGCTCATATGTAGTGTGTTGCATGCGATTATTGACTATCTAAATTACAATACAAATGAACAAAAACCGGAATAAGGAATAGTAATAAGAATCAAACCAAAAATTATGAATTTCAAATCACTTGTGTGCGCATTGATTTAGGCGTTGTTCCTGTCATTCTTTTAAAGAAGTTGTTAAAATATGAGGGGTATTCAAAGCCGAGAGCATAAGCAATGTCAGCAATATTCCAATCGGTATGTTGCAAAATGGCTTTTGCTTCGCTTGCAATTCTTTCGTTAATCAGGGTAGTTGTTGATTTGTCGGTTATCTCTTTAAGCGAACGATTGAGGTAATTAACATGTACCGCCAAGTGATTTGCATAATCACGAGCAGTTCTAAGCTGTAAAGGGTGGTCCGTACTTTCAATGGGGAATTGCCTTTCTAGAAGTTCCAGAAATACATTTGTAATACGTGAAGCTGCATTTTTATTTCGCGAATAGTTTTCGGAAGGCTGTATCTTTAAAGCTTCATGTATTATCAGGTTGATGTAATTGCGTATAAGGTCGTCTTTATAGGAGTAGCTGGTTTGCTGCTCTTCTGTCATTTTAATAAAAATGCTGTTTAAAAACGCTCTTTGTTCATTATTAATGGTTAAAATGGGAGTGCCGCCAACCTTAAATAAGGGCGATTGTTTAAAGCTTTCTGAACGATCAGATAGCTTAAAGAAATCTTCGGAAAAGAGGCAGGTGTAACCAACATATGAAGAGGAAAGTGTTTCCCAAGAATAAGGTATGTTCGGGTTTCCAAAAAACAAAACTGTGCCTTCGGTCTCAAAACTCTTGTCGGCATAATGGATGACACTCTTGCCCGTTGTTAGGCAAATTTTATAAAAGTCTTTCCTGCTGTAAATTCGTGCAGCCTTGCTGTCTTCGTCTATCTGAAAGACATTAAACCCTTTCAGTTTTAGTTCATCATTGTACTTTGATACAGTACGTATTGTTTTGTTCTCCATGCTGCAAAATTAAGAAAATCAAACTAAAAGATGGGTGCTGCGAATAAGATCGTTCTAAATTTAATAATAGCTGTGCCTGTCTTTTTTTTCTGTCGTATAAGTGAAAATGGTATAAAAATGGGATTGTGTGTAGTGATCTTTAAATTATATTTTAAAATTTTGTATTTATGTTTGTGATTTCTTTTATTTCATACATTTTTAGACTCAAATTTAATTTTGGTAATAGCAATAATTGACATGGCGTATTGCTCGGTGTGTGATTCGTGGTGGAGTGAGCTCATTTGATTAATATACAAATGGAAGACATAGTAAATATTAATCGAGATAAGACCGATTGGTGTCCGGTAGAGAAATTGTGTTATGGGGAAGATTCTTTGGAAACAATGTTGAAACACATAAAAACTTTCTATGATAAGATTAGAAGTGTTGGCTAAATCCGCTCACTCATTTTATATGTCATATAAAAACATTTTAAAGATTATCATTCGGACATGTCTGCACCGTCATGAGCTATTCGATATGCTGCTAGTCTTGAGGGCGTACAAGTGGTATTAAGTGGAATGTCAAATATGGATCAACTGTTGGACAATATCAGCTATGTGCAGGATTTTACTCCGTTAACAAAAGAAGAACAAGGAATAGTGAGAAAAGCGTCTGATTGTATTGAATGTGGAAAATGTGAGAACTTGTCCTCAGCATATTGAGATTATTAAGTACTTAAAAGAGGTTGTTGGAGTTTTTGAGAAAGAAATAAACTTTGGTTGAAAACAGAATAGGTTTTTATAAACGAGAAAAGCACATGATTTAGTAAGTACTGTGCTTTTTAATATTTATGTGTTCGTGTGATGCTAGAATGCTCCATATCCTGAATATTCATTCGCATATTGATAGGCTTGACTGTAACCGAAAAAGTAGGATTGATTAGTTATTGTGTGTGTAAAGTTGAATAATAGGGATATTCGTTCTTGAGTTAACGTGATTTTTGCTTGCAAATCGGGTGGGGATAGCTTTCTGTGTGTCTTGAGCGAATTCATATCGTTGGGCCTTGTATGTCTTATTATAAAAATTTGCTTTCGAATATTTAATAATTATCACATGAAATTTCAGGATAGAAGTTCGAAATTTGTACATTGTGACTTTTAATAATATAGATTTGTCTCTTTGTGTTTGTAGTATATGACTGATTGTCTGTGTTTTGAATTCAAAATAAATAGTTGCAGGATAAAACGTATGGGTTTTAATTATAAGGTAATATTGACTTTTATAAAAGTGTTATTGGTTGGGTTCTCCGTTTTTGCACAAGAAGATGGTTTTAGTTCCTCGAAATCATATAGCGATAATGTTTTTGGAATATTCGACTATTCTGTAGAAGGAAATGTAAACTCTTTGTATGACTTCGGTTATCAATATGTTGACGGGATTAAATTGTTGATTGAATTTGATCAAAAACAAAACTTGCCAGTT
This sequence comes from Prolixibacteraceae bacterium, assembly GCA_963662675.2. Taxonomy (GTDB): domain Bacteria; phylum Bacteroidota; class Bacteroidia; order Bacteroidales; family Prolixibacteraceae. The sequence goes on along the minus strand of CAXXHP010000004.1, from coordinate 1,051,496 downwards.
GTTAGAAATTATGATGGTTCATTTATCTTGTTTGAAAAAGTAGTTTCTGATATTGAAAATGTGCTTGAATCTAATCCAGAAAAGATTTTTACGCTTTTTGTCGATTATGAGTCAGATGTAGACTTGGAGTTCTTGATTGATGTATTTGATAATTCGAATGTCTCAGAATACTTATTTAATAATGTCCAAAAAGAATGGCCGATAGTCTCTGATATGATTAGGGCTAATGATCGGTTGGTTGTATTTACAATTAAGGACGATTTAAGGAATCCTTCATGGATGCATTATGTGTGGAATTACGCAACAGAGTCTTATTTGTCAGGTGGTGAAGAATTGGATTTTAAAGAAATGTCATTGAGGTTGGGTGAGAAAGGGCAAAAAGAGCTTTTGTTGTTTAATGAATTTCAAAATAGAAAATTGTCAGATGCCACTTTAGGTGACTTGCTGGTCATTCAGCCGAGGGGAAGTATTTCTTTTGATAACCTAAATAGTATTATTACAGGTGGAATTGAGTTTATACTAAAAGCGTGGAGAACAACGGGGAAAAAGCCAAATTTTGTTTTTGAAAAATATCACGGTCTTGAGCAGATGTTTGTTGTGGTTTTGCGTTCATTTAAGTCGGCTAGTGGTACAATACAACTCAACTCGAAAGATGAATTGGTGGCTTGGTATGGCATGAGTGGTCTCACAAATGCTAATTTTTGTTTCCCTATTGAGCCGGGTAGGAGTATGGTTCTGACCCCTGATTGTCCCGGTTATGAAATTGTTCCGCGGTCAATTGCGATAAGTGAGTTTGCGTCTGATACCATCGTGTCGTTTACTTCGCAAGTTTTGGGACTAAATGATAACCTCGAAGTTTACTATAATTTTGAGGGGAATGCAACAGATGTTTCTTCTAATAGAAATAATGGGATTGCTGAAAATATTGAATATGTCACTGATTCGATTCGGGGGGAGGTGGCGGTATTTACCCAAAGGAGTAATGTAGAAATGCCCGAACCTCAAAAATTGATGATTAAAGATCATGATTTTACGATTTCAGTCTGGCTTAAAATAGATGAATATAATCCTCAATGGGATTACTGTGTTCTTGGAACAAAAAATAGTTTGTACCAACAAGGCATGCATCTGCTGATCAGGGAAAACAGACCTTTTTTTAGTTTTTATTACAATGATTTGAGTGGGGAAACAGTCATTAATCCTGGGGAATGGTATCATATTGTGTGGAGGTATTTTAGCTCAACAGGAGAGCAGGCAATGTATGTGAACGGCAAGTTGGACGCGAAGGCTCTGAACAGGCCTTCGTATAAGGGTAGTGATAATCTATTTGTTGGGGCGGGATTCCATGAGCTACTTTATATGGAGGGCGAGATAGATGACCTTTGTGTGTGGTCGAGGACCTTGAGTGATGATGAGATATTGATGCTTAGTTCTACGGATATTGATGAGTTGGTGGATTATGGGTTGGTTCAGAAGTATGCCAATCAAAGAGAGCTCTTGGTATTAGTTCTTGTGTTGTGTTTGCTGTTTGTGCTTGCTCTTGTTTATTCAAATAAGAAAAATAAACAATCCCCCGGGACAGGAGCCAATAAGTTGAGAAAAAATAAAAATGAGCCCCAAAATGGTTCTGAACTTGGCTTTAAGAATTATGTTCAGGTTTTTGGTGGCTTTAAAGTTTATGGTAAGTATGGTGAAAATATCACAAATAAATTTTCGAAAAAAGTAAGACAGCTATTTTTGGTGCTTTTAGTTTCATCAAATAAAGACGGTGCTGGTATCACAAATGAAGAGTTAATTGATTCTTTGTGGGGCGCGGATGTTCTAAAGGATGGATTAAATTCCAAAAGAGCAACGATGAGTAGGTTGAGAAATGTGCTTGCCCTCATGGATGGAATTGTCGTTAAATTTGAATCAGGGAAGTGGTCTCTGGAGCTTTTGAATAATGCACATTGTGATTATGTTGATTTTCTCGCTTTGGTAAAAGAGAAGAGTGAAATAAACAATGAGTTTTTTAGTCGTTTTTACAAGATAATAATTAAGGGTGAAGTGTTTAAGGATGAGTCTTTTGTTTGGCTTGAGCCGTTGAGGGCAGATATTAGTAATACTATTGTTGATATCGTGCTTAATTATTTATCTCTGACTTCTGTTCATGAAGATTTTAAAAGAATAATAAAACTTGCCGATTTGGTAATGTTATATGACCCGATTAACGAAAATGCGCTACGATATAAATTGAGGTCACTTGTTGCTCAGAATAATTATAAGCAAGCAAGTGCTGTGTTTGAGCAGTTTTGTAATGTTTATAAAATAAGAAGGAATGAACAATTTCCTAAAATTATTGATCAATTAATTTCATAATTTCTCATTAATAGTTTTTTTGATTGTGAAAGCATATATCTGTTCGGTGATGCTATTGGTAATTTATAAATCCTCTTGAGATAGTTTCCTTGAGTGTGGTCTTCCCCGCTTTTGTAAACTTCTTTTTTTCCCTTTGATAAAATATATACTGTGATTTAATAAATACTTTAAATCGCTTAAAGTCGCATTTTTTTACTCATCTGCGAGTCCTTTTCTTTAGGGGTATCTGCTTGTTTTGTAGCCAATAATGCAATTGAATGTACTTTCTGATATTTCATTCCTATTTTATATATCAAGCATGATGTTCTTGATTGTTTTGTTGAAGGGGATGTGTTGCCCAAGGCCACTCAAAGAGCTGTTTTGAAGTCGTCTTTCTAATTGAAATCGCTTTAAAAAACTAGGTGCTCTGGCTAGAGTTAGTAATGGTCATATAATGCAACTGTAACTAGCTAGTAATGGTCTCGTAATGCATGTAATGATCTGTTTAATAGTGCTATGTGTGCATTATTTGTGTTTGTTTTCCCTCCGTGTTTATTGTGTCATAAAGTACAAATTAAAGATCATTTTATGCATTTGCAAACCCATGTTTAAGAGATAGTTTTGCTACAGATCATTAGAAAGATCAAAAAATACTTATGGTTTTATTTGGCGGAGAAGGGGCATGAGTTGAGGCAATTCTGCATCGTCATTAGTTTCATGCATTTTAATTGAAACAAGAGTATATGTCATTTTATCCATAAGAATACATTTAGGTTTCTATTATGTTGAATAATTGCTAATCAAATCGATATAAGGATAGTATGTATAATAAGTTCAAGATTCTTCAAGTAATGACACTGGTCGTTTTAAGTGTGCTATTTATTAATTGTAATAATAAAGTTGGAAGCTATGGACAAGAACTAGAAGCCGGTTTTCAAAATCCATCGGATGAAGCAAAACCACGTGTTTGGTGGCATTGGATGAATGGCAATGTTACGAAAGATGGAATTACGAAAGATCTGGAATGGATGAAACGCATCGGCATTGGAGGCTTTCAAAATTTCGATGCAGGGTTAACGACTCCTCAAATTGTTGACAACAGGCTTGTCTACATGACCTCCGAGTGGAAAGATGCATTTAAATTTACGACTCAACTTGCCGATTCTCTTGGTCTGGAAATGGGCATTGCAGGATCTCCTGGCTGGAGCGAAAGTGGAGGTCCCTGGGTGAAACCGGAAGAAGGTATGAAAAAATATGTATGGAGCGAAACAAGGGTTAAGGGAGGCGAAAAATTCATCGGTATTTTGCCTTCTCCTCCATCGAATACTGGGCAATTTCAAAATTTAGGAACAGAGAGACATGGTGAAGTAAGTTCCAGAGAAGATACACCACAATTCTATGCAGATGCAGCAGTAATTGCATTTAAAGTTCCTTCTAATGATATTTCATTAAAAGATTTAAACCCTCAAATATCTTCCAGTGGTGGTAAATTCAATTTAGATGATCTCACCGATGATGATCTCACCAATTCCACTAATCTAACAGCAAACGAAAGGGCATGGATACAATACAAATTCAATAACCCTGTTGAAATACAAGCACTAAGAATTGTAAGTACAGGTGGTGCTGGTATCCGGATTGGTCCAGGAGCCGGAACTTCTGAGATGACCAGCAGTAGAATGCTTGAAGCCAGTGATGATGGTACTAATTATACAAAGGTTATTGACATACCTGATGGAGGTGCTCCACAAAAAACAATCGCATTTTCTCCAGTAAAGGCTAAGTATTTTAGGCTTGTGTATGCTTCAAATAACGCACAGGTTGCTGAATTTACATTAAGCACAGGAGCAAGAGTTAACCAATTCGAAGAAAAATCAGGTTTTGTTGCTGCAACTAATCTTGAAAATGTAATTATGCCAGATCAAACTGGTGCAGTTAATAAGAATGACGTATTTGATTTAACTTCCTTAATGAAGGAAGATGGTCAGATTGAATGGGATGCACCTGAAGGTGAATGGGTGATAATAAGATATGGCTATTCACTTTTAGGCAGACAGAATGGTCCTGCTTCTCCCGAAGCGACAGGGCTTGAGGTTGACAAAATGAGTGCAGAACATGTACGCAGTTATTTCACAAACTACTTGGATCAATATGCCGATGCGACAGATGGGTTAATGGGCGAAAAAGGACTGCAATTCATGATCACTGATAGCTGGGAAGCCGGAACGCAAAACTGGACTGATGATATGATCTCCGAATTTACTCAAAGAAGAGGTTATGATATCATTCCATGGCTACCTGTCCTTTCTGGGTATGTTGTTGAAAGCCCTGAAGCCAGCGATAAGTTCCTATGGGATTTCCGCAGGACAATTGCTGAATTGATTGCACAGAACCACTATGATCTCCTTACTGAATTATTAGAGGAAAGAGGCATGGGGCGTTATTCTGAAGCTCATGAGGCTGGGCGTGCCCTTGTTGCAGACGGCATGGAAATCAAAAAGAATGCTGCTGTGCCAATGGCGGCATTATGGACTCCAAGCCCAACAATGTTCGGTGAAAATGTTGCCAACTTCAATATTGTTGATATTAAAGAATCTGCATCGGTTTCTCATATCTATGGCCCTAAGTATGTTGCTGCCGAATCTTTAACAGCTGTAAGTAAGGCCTGGGGGTATTCTCCTGATTATTTAAAAACAGTAACTGACGTTGGTCTTGCCAGCGGGCTAAACCGTTACGTAATCCACTGTTCGGTACATCAGCCGGTTGATGATAAAATTCCCGGATTAGGGTTAGGACCCTATGGACAATGGTTTACAAGACATGAAACATGGGCGGAACAATCAAAGGCATGGATGGATTACCTGGCCAGAAGTTGTTATATGATGCAGCAAGGTGATTTTGTGGCAGATGTAATTTATTTCTATGGAGAGGATGATAATATCACTGCAAAATATATGATGAGTTTACCTCCAGTTCCGGAAGGTTATGACTATGACTTTACGAATGCTGACGCTCTGGTCAATGTGCTTTCTGTTGAAAATGGTGCAATTACAACATCAACTGGAGTGAAATACAGGCTTTTAGCTTTGGATGAAAGTTGTGAGCGCATGACCCTCCCTGTGCTTAAGAAAATTAAAGAAATGGTGAATGCAGGAGCCATTGTAGTTGGAAATAAACCACTGATGACACCTAGTTTGAGTGACAACCAAGATGAATTTGCAGCAATTACAAATGAACTTTGGGCGAATCAGGATGGAGTTAATACTGTTGGGAAAGGTGCTGTTTATGGTGGGAAAACCATTGGTGAGGCATTAAATATCTTAGGTATTGGAAAAGACTTTTCATACACAAAAACATCATCGGAATCAGAACTGCTGTATATCCACAGAAAATATGGAGATGTTGATTATTATTGGGTAAATAACAGAAGTGACAATACAGAAGATCTGGAAGTTATCTGTCGTATTATAGGAAAAGCACCTGAAATTTGGCATCCTGAAACTGGTAAAGTTGAAGGTGCATCCTACTCTATTGAAAATGGGCATACGAAAGTAAAAGTGCACCTCGAAGGCAAGGATGCAAAATTCATCGTATTTAGAAATGATGCAAAGCAAAACTCCATAACTCTACCAGAGAAACACGAAACAGTACTTACAACATTCGAAGGGCCATGGGTAATTGATTTCCAAAAAGACAGGGGTGCACCCGAACAAGCAACATTCGAGGAATTAACTCCTTGGAACGAGAGTGAAGATTTAGGAATAAAATACTTCTCAGGATTAGGTACATACACAAAAACGATCAATGTTTCACCTGAATGGTTAAATGAAAACTCAAATATCATACTTGATCTGGGTGATGTGAAAAATATGGCAGAAGTATTTGTCAACGGTCAGTCTGCAGGTATTGCATGGAGAAAACCATTTAAAGTTGATATAACAAATACACTTCACCCAGATAAAAATGAAATTAAGATACAGATAGCCAATCTATGGGTGAACCGCCTTATTGGTGATGCCCAGCCGGATGTAAAAAACAAATTAACCTACACTGCGATGCCTTTTTACCAGGCAGAATCTCCTTTAAAATCTTCAGGATTATTAGGTCCTGTAAAACTATTGAAAACCAATATTCAATAACTAACATGAAAAGAAATCAACTATTCATTAAAAAAGCATTAAACCTACTGCTTATTTCCTCAATAGGTTTTTTGGGTGTAATGTGTTCCATGTCAAATTCCGGGCAAATTGGACGTGATTTGGAAAAAGAATTTGCTACTCCTCCTGCAACTGCCAAGCCCCGGGTTTGGTGGCACTGGATGAGCGGTAATGTGACCAAAGAGGGTATTCGTGCTGATTTGGAATGGATGAATCGCATTGGCATTGGCGGTTTTCAAAACTTCGATGCCAATATGTCAACACCTCAGGCTGTTGAAAACCGATTAGTTTATATGACCCCTGATTGGAAAGATGCGTTCAGGTTTACTACTGAACTTGCCGATTCCTTAAATCTTGAAATGGCCATAGCCGGTTCACCTGGATGGAGCGAAAGCGGCGGCCCATGGGTGAAACCAGAAGAAGCCATGAAAAAATACGTTTGGACAGAAACACGAATTGAGGGAGGCCAGGCTTTTGAAGGAAAACTTCCCCATCCTCCTACAACAAACGGTACATTCCAGAATATGGGTGGAAGATCTGGAGGAGGTTTTAGCGGAGAAGAAGCTGAGCCCATGCCTGAATATTATGAAGACATCGCAGTAATTGCAGTACGTGCAGATGATAATTCAACATCAATGGGAAAGCTAAATCCAAAGGTTACTTCAAGTGGTGGTGAGTTTACCCTATCCCAACTTACCGATGGAGATGTTGCTACTTCAGTAAATCTTCCTTCTGCCCCAGTTGGACAAGCCTCATGGATTCAGTTCGAATATTCCGAGCCACAAACCATACAGTCTGTTACAGTTGTTGGAGGCAGCAGTAGCAGAGGTGGATTCCCCAGTTCAGGAGGAAATACGTCTTCTCCTGCACTTGAAGTAAGTAGCGATGGAAGAAGTTTTTCAAAAGTAATTGATATTTCCGGTGGCTCTGCATCCGAAAAGACATTGACATTTGCCCCTGTAGTAGGTAAATATTTTAGATACAGCATTATAACACCTAAGCCACAACCAGCACCCAGCTTTCCAGGTATGGGAGGAATGTTTGGTGGCGGCGGAACTACTGCACCGCAAGGTATACCAGTTGCGGAGCTGGTTCTTTATTCAGATGCCCGTGTAAACAGGTTTGAAGATAAAGCTGCTTTCTCAACAGCAACAGACCTTGCATTAGCTGCTACACTGGGAGTATCGAATGCTATTGATCAAAACAACGTCATCGATCTTACTTCACAAATGGCTTCCGATGGTACACTTTCATGGACAGCACCCGAAGGGAAATGGATTGTACTTAGGTTCGGCTATTCTCTTTTAGGAACTACAAACCATCCAGCTTCTCCTGAAGCAACAGGTTTTGAAGTGGATAAACTTAATCTTGATCATATAAAAAGTTACTGGGTACAGTATCTTGACCAATATCTTGATGCAACAGGTGGTTTGATGGGTGAAAAAGGCTTACAGTATGTGATTACTGACAGTTTTGAATCCGGTGCCCAAAACTGGACAGACAACATGATTGAAGAATTCAATATCAGGCGAGGGTACGACATTACTCCATGGATGCCGGTATTGGTAGGTTATGTTATTGAAAGTGCAGAAGCTAGCGACCGCTTCTTATTCGACTTTAGGAGAACTCTTGAAGAAATGATGGCTGAATACCATTACGATGCCTTGACTGACATATTAAGTGAAAGAGGAATGGGCAGATATACAGAATCCCATGAAAATGGAAGAGCATTAATTGCAGACGGCATGGAGGTAAAACGCAGAGCTACTGTTCCCATGAGTGCTACTTGGATGAATGGTGGTTTTGGTGGAGTTACCGATCCTGATTTCGTTCCGGATATCAGGGAATCCGCATCGGTATCACACATCTACGGAAAACAATTCGTGGCAGCCGAATCTTTCACAGCCGGAGGAAACGCATATTCTTATTCACCGGAAACAATCAAACCTACAGCCGACAAGATGCTTGCGAATGGTTTGAACCGTTTCGTGATTCATACCTCTGTTCACCAACCGTTGGACGACAAGTTCCCAGGCTTCAGCCTTGGTCCTTTTGGTCAATGGTTCACACGCCACGAAACATGGGCAGAACAAGCAAGTCCATGGATTACTTATCTTACAAGATGTTCACACTTGTTGCAACAAGGAAATCCAATTGTTGACGTAGCTTATTTCTATGGACATGACAACAACATTACGGCACTATTTTCAAGCAGGCTTCCAGAAGTCCCAAAAGGTTACGAATACGATTTTGTAAATCCGGATATCGTACTTAACGTCCTTTCAGTTGATAATAATGGAAACATTATTACTCCTTCCGGCATGAGCTACAAAGTTCTTGCACTGGATCAAAACTGCCAAAAACTGACAGTTCCCATTCTTCGGAAGTTGAGGGAGATGGTTAACGCAGGTGCTACAATTGTAGGGGACAAACCTTCAAAAACACCGACTCTTACCGATGATCCAGCAGAATTTGAATCATTAGTCAGCGAACTATGGACTGATGGCAAGAACGTAAAAACTGTTGGAAAAGGAAGCGTCTATGCTGGTTACTCCATTCAGGAAGTACTTAAACAAATCAGTGTAACTCCCGATTTTATCTATGAGAAACCATATGAAGACACACGCCTTATCTATGTGCACCGAAATGTTGAAGATGTTGATTACTATTTTGTAGTTAACCGTAATCAACGTGAAGAAAATCTCAAAGCTACGTTTAGAGTTTCCGGTATGGAGGCAGAGATTTGGAATCCTGTTACGGGTGAAATCAAACCAGCTTCCTACGCTATCAAAGGTGAAACGACAACTGTTGAACTGAACCTTGAATCAGAAGACGCAGTATTCGTCATGTTCAAAAACAAGGCAACTGAAAATTCACGTACGATTGCCCAACCTGTTGAACAGCAAATAGCAAAAATTAGCGATCCATGGAACATTGAATTCCAGGCTGAACGTGGTGCGCCAGCACAGGCTACTTTCGAAACCCTTACTTCATGGAACGAGAACAATAACGACGGTATCAAATACTTCTCCGGCACAGCAGCCTATAAGAATACCATAAACGTCAGTAGCGACATGCTTGCTGATGGTTCAAGAATATGTATTGATCTTGGAGAAGTTAAGAACCTGGCTGAAGTATTTGTTAACGGCGAATCAGCAGGAATCGTTTGGAAAGTTCCTTTCAAGACAGACATAACCGACTATCTGAAAGAAGGCGATAACGAGATCGAGATCAAGGTTACCAACCTTTGGGTCAACAGGGTTGTGGGCGACGAACAACCAGATGTTACAGAACGGATCACTTATACAAGCCAACAGCAATATCAGGCCAATAGTCCATTACTTCCTTCAGGTTTAATGGGACCAGTTAAGTTGATAAAATCGACTATTCAATAAATCAGAAAAAATGAAAACATTCAAAAAATTGATCACGGTCGTTCCTATGGCGATTTTATTCGTCATGGTAACAGTTTTTAACTCAACTCCAGTGCATGCACAAACTGCAGAAGGAGATAAAACAGAACTTGCGAATGGTGCATATTCAGTGGTTTCTTTCGCAAAAAGCACCGATGGCGAAGACCAAATTTTCGGAAGGTTCTACTATCCAGCTGATTTCGATCCTTCAAAAGAATACACCACTGTTGTTATGGCTCACGGAGGAAGCATTACTTCCGACATTTACGATAATTTCTACGCCCCTACCATGGCCGCAGCCGGTTATGTTTGTTATTCATACGATGTTCGGGGAGTTACTTCTTCATATGGAGGAGGTGGTAGTCGTAGCACCAACAACGCTGGCAAAGAACCAACACTTGAAACATACATTGCAGACTGTAATGCAGCATTGGATCTTGTTTTCACCAAAGATTTTGTAAAAAAAGAAAATGTTTACCTGTGGGGACAAAGTATGGGCGGAATTACTGCTCAATATGTTTCAAAAGAAAGGGAAGATGAAATCAGGGGAATCGTGGTACTTTATGGTAGCCTGGGTAAAGATAATATGCAAACAGGTGGAGGAAACTCACAGGCTTTGCTTGACAACCCTTATGCTGGCGAAACTTTATTTATCCAGGGAAATGATGACTTCTCTCACACCCGCTCATATGAAAACTTAACGAATTATGAGAACTGGACATACGTTGATATTTCGGGTGCAGGTCACGGATTTGGCTATATGGCTGATCGTGCTACAAAAATCTGCACACACAGCGTAATCAACTTCATTGAAAGAGTTGACAAAAACAAAGTTGCAGAACCGGGGATGCAAGGCTCTGTTTATGCCGATGTTGTAACGGCACCAGTTAACGAAAGTGCAGACCCACTTGCTGAAGGTTATACTATGGAAGGCACAGTTAATGGTGAAGGTTTTACTTCGGTTGTTAGCTGGACTCCATCAAAAGATGGAAAAGACAAACTTTTCGGGAGATTTTATTATCCTGCTGATTTCGATGCGTCAAAAAAGTATCCTACAATCGTTATGATGCACGGTGCCAATATCACATCAGATATCTACAACAGCTACTACGGACCGTATTTTGCATCACAAGGTTATGTTTGCTACTCAGTTGACGTAAGGGGCGTGACAAGCCAGTATGGCGGAGGAAGCCGAAGTACAAATAATGCTGAATTTGGAAACATGTCATTTATCGCTTATGAAGCCGATCATGGGGCTGCTCTTGATTTTGCATTGACCAAAGACTTTGTGGACAAAGAAAACATCTACATAAACGGACAAAGCATGGGTGGAGGTACTGTTCAACTTCTACTTTCACAGGAATATTACCGGAACATCGTTAAAGGTGCTATCCTTTTATACACAAATGTGCCTCCTGTACAGATGATTGGCACTTATCTTGAAACAACTGATTTTGCCAACGTTGATGAATTCTATGCAGCTGTAAGGTCATTTGATGGTGAAGTTATTGCAATTACCGGCCATGAAGATGACGCAATTACTTACGATGCCGCATTTCAATCAGCAGCACAGTTTGACGATCATACTCCTTGGACATTTATCGATATTTCTGGTGCAGGCCATGGTTTCGGATATATGCCCGACCGAGCAGCAGTTACTTGCGGGCAAGCTGTAATAGATTATTTACACGCTTGGAAATTTGACAAGTAGATTAATTGTCTTTAAAACCTGACAAATAAATATCGATCAAACTTTAAAAATACAGAATATGAAGAAAATCAAACATATAATTCCAATAATCGTCATGGTTTTGTCACTGTCAACCTATGGGCAAACCATTAACTCAAAAGTAATTGATGATGGTGGCTTTGGTGAATACAAAGCAATAGCTGTGTCCGATGAAAATTTCCTGGATTACACAATATACAGGCCTGAAAATCTGGAGGAAGCTGTAGCCAAAGAAGGAAAGCTTCCGGTACTTCTACATGCGAATGGAGGTTGCTTCAACTCTTCACTTACCGAAGAAAAAGGGTTAACCACAATAGCATCAAATGGTTATGTAGTAATCGCTATTGGTCCATTTTCCGAAAAGACTTTCTCAGGTTTTCCAGAAGCAGGGGCTGAGGATACTCCCGAAGGAAATATACCGGACATGCCGGGAATGGATGACGTATCCATGAGTCAAACCAGTGCAAACCAGCTTCTTGAGGCATTAGACTTGATTGCAATTGAAAATTCCAGACAGGAAAGTGAATATTACAATAAAATAGATCTACAAAAGGTAGCAGCTGAAGGTGCTTCATGTGGAGGGTTACAGGCAATTTCAATCTCATACGATCCAAGGATTAAAACAGTAATTATGCAGAATAGTGGTGTCCTTGATGCAGTGTCTGGTGGTCCAGATATGAGCAGCCTTACTGGAGCTAATTACAGCAAGGACGATTTAAAAGAGTTGCAAGTTCCTGTTATTTATGTTGTTGGGAATGAAGATGACGTTGCTTATCCCAACGCAATAGATGATTTCCAAAAAATAAATCATGTCCCTGTAGTTTTCTCAAGCAATTCACTGGTTGGACACGAAGGTACTTCCGGTGAACCGGGAGGAGGTTCTTCTACTGCGGTAAAGATTGCCTGGTTAGATTGGCAGTTAAAAGACATGACATGGAAATCAGCCGTATTTTTTGATGAAGATTACGCTAAAAATCAGTTCCCTGAATGGACTATTGATACAAAAAATTTTTAGGTAGAAGTTTTTGTTAGTGTGAGAATAAATAAAAAGATGCCCGGGGCATTGTTTACTGTTTCATATCATAATCATTGGTTGCTCTGGGCATCATCTCTCAAAATAAAAAACTTCAACATAACCGCATAAAAAAAGAATCAGAATAGACTATGAATTTTTATCGTCGTGATTTTATAAAAATAGTAGGATTAAGCTCCGTTGGATTTGGACTTAACCTGTCAAACCCGGTTTTTGCGAACAATGCAACGGAAGAAGAATTAATCGTTAAAACAAAATATGGGAAGCTAAAAGGAAACCTGATTAATCAGGTTGGCATTTTCAAAGGTGTACCTTATGCCGGAAATTCGGATGGTAAAAACCGCTTCCTTTCTCCTAGACCATTAAAAAAATGGAAGGGTATATACGAAGCAACTGGTTGGGGACCTAAAAGTTATCAACTCCCCATGAACCTTCCTCCGGAAGCATTAAAACAAATGAAACTGGATGAAGGAAGAGCTAATGAAATGGATGAAAACTGCCAGTCGATAAATATATGGGCACCGTCTGTTAAAACAGGAAAAAAGTTGCCTGTCATGTTCTGGTGCCATGGAGGTGGTTTCACGGCTGGATCAGGTTCCGGAAGTGTTTTTGATGGTTACAACATGGCTGTTAATGGTAATGTGGTAGTAGTTAATGTAACTCACCGCCTTGGGCCTTTAGGCTTCTTATACCTTGGGCATATCGATAAAAAATACGAAGCCTCTGCAAATGTGGGAATGCTCGATATCGTAGCTGCTTTAGAATGGGTGAAAGATAACATTGCTGAATTTGGTGGTGATCCTGATAATGTCACAATTTTCGGACAATCAGGTGGTGGTGGAAAAGTTGCTACTCTAATGGCAATGCCTTCAGCTAAAGGATTGTTCCATAAGGCAATTATGCAAAGCGGAGCTTTCTTGAAAGGACTTACAAAAGAAGAAGCCATTAGTACAACCAATGCTCTTTTTGACAATCTTGGGATTGAGCGAGGAGACATTGATGCACTATTGAAAGCTGATCCGATGGCTTTGGTTGAAAAAAGCCAAAGTGTTCTCAATACGGAAGATCCATCAAAAGGATTAACATTCAATTTCGCCCCGGTAGTTGACAATGTTTCATTAACCCGAAATCCGTTTGAACCTGATGCCGCTGAAACGTGTGTAGACATACCGTTAATTATTGGCACAAACAAAGATGAATTTGCAGTACCTCTAACAGACGGAGATGCTATTATTGAAAACATCCGTGCTCAACATGGCAGCGATACTGATCCGCTCCTTGCAGCTTATCTAAAAGATTATCCCGACTACCCCTTAGTTGATGTTTATAGCATTTATTCTGCTGACCTGATGATGAGAATGAATTCAATAAAGATCGCGGAAAGAAAATACCAGCAGAAAGCGCCTGTTTACATGTACCTTTTCAACTACGGAATTTTACAGGAAGGTAATTCAATCCCAAAATCAGGGCATTCCATGGAAATTTCATTTGTGTTCAATAATCCTGAAAGTCCAATAGTGCCGGGTGTTCCTGTAAGTGATGACACAATTGCCCTTGCTGGGATAATGTCAAGAGCATGGACATCTTTTGCTCACACGGGTAATCCCAATCATAAAGAGCTACCAAACTGGGAAAAATATGATCTAGACAACAGGGCTACAATGATTTTCGATACTGAATGCAAAGCAGTAAACGACCCGGCCGGTAATGTGAGAAAAATATTGAACAAACATTAATACAAACCAACATCAATAATTATGAAAAAAATCTATTTATTAATTCTAATCGTCATGGGGCTTCAAGTTAGCTTGCTTGCACAGGACAAATATGATCTAACCGGAAACCTTGTTTTTGACGTTTCTTCTCAAAATGGCGCAGTCAACACTGCTGCTATAACAATAGGAAATGCAGGTCTGGGAGAATATCCTGCAATAATGACTACAGATGCCACAGTTCCCTCTCATACGCTTTATATGCCAAAGGATTTAAGCCCTTTCGGAACAAAGGCAAAATTACCTGTCGTTGTTTATGGTAATGGGGGTTGCAGGAATGGCTCAATGGAGGTTCGAAATTTCCTGACAGAAATTGCTTCACATGGTTATCTGGTTATTGCCGTTGGCCCTATTAAGAATGCCTTATTTGGAGTATCTCAAACAGACAGCCAGGCATCAGACCCACAACTTCTTATTGATGGCATTGACTGGGCGACGCAAGTAAACTTTGATGACAACAGTATCTTTTATGGAAGAATTGATACTGAAAATGTGGCAGTAATGGGGCAGTCATGTGGTGGTTTAATGGCCATTGGAGCATCAAAAGACGAAAGAGTAACTACTGTTGTTATGCTGAATAGCGGAATACTAGAAGCAGCTCCGGAAACATCACGCGAAGGAGCTCCTCCCGTGGGAGCATTGCCATCAACCCCAAAATCGTATCTGGAAACCATGAAGCCTTCAATTGCCTATTTCGTAGGTGGCGAAACAGATATGGCTACAACAAACGCCAATGATGATTTCACTTATATAAACAGTGTTCCTGTCGTAGTTGCAAGCTATGACTTCTCGGATGTTAAAGCAGAAAACGCCTTTGGCTATGGTCACTACCCTGCAACTTATCTGGAAGACAATGGAGGTGACTTTGCAGTGGCTTCTGTTGCCTGGTTAAACTGGCAACTTAAGAATGATAGCAAGTCGGCGAAAGTATTTACAGGTAATCCTTGTGGTTTACTTGATAATCCAAAGTGGGAAATAACAAAGAAAAATATTGATTAACATTTCATAGAAACATGACAAGACTTATATACTTATTCATTGCAACTCTTGGAATTTTAAACCTTCAAAGCGCAACAGCTCAGGAAACCTACGATTACCCGGATAAAGATCTTTGGTACGACACTACAATTTACGGTGGACACACTTGTGCTGCAAACATCGTTACCGGAAATGGTAGCGAAGGCTTCGATGTAGAAGAGATCATCAACTCAGAAATGGGTGAACAGATGATGTATAAAATCAAAAATGAACTGGTAATCTATGGTGGTGACAACTGGGATCATCCGGAGATGACCCAATACTGGGCAGATCGTGGCGTGATCAAAGATATTTACAATGTAGAAGACAGAACTCATGCATGGATAACTTACATGCCTGATTATATGGAAAAAAGCGGCAATAAAAAGTATCCTGTTGTATTTAGCGCCCATGGGGGTGGCGGTACGCTTTTCGAGTCTGAAAACCATGGCTTTGTGCATCTCTGTCATGAAAAAGGTTTTATCGTTGTAGCCCCTGAAAATGAAAATACACAAACCATCTATTCCGCAGAGAAACTGGGAGATTACCTAAACGAAATGGAAGAGATGGGTTATCCCATCGACCGCACCCGGGTTTACTACACAGGTATGTCGATGGGTGGTGTAGCTTCTATGTACATTGGACTTACAAAGCACGATGTAGTTGCAGCCGTTGCCGCACACAGCTCACCTCGCATGTTGGATCGTTCAACCTCGGGCATGTTCGAAGCCCTTCTTACAGAAGATATGTACAACACAGGCACACAGGTTCCGATGTGGGTTGCTGTTGGCGAATACGACTCAGGACAGCTTCCTCTTGCTAATGGAATTATTGAAGGATTCAATTCATGGCTTAAAATGAATGGATGCTCCCCTGCTTCTTCAACAGCAGACAATATGCTTGGGCTGACTGCCGATGATGTTTCTGTTGAAAAGATCTATGACAAGGAGTACACATTTGCCAAATACTACAACAAAGACGGTGTAATGATGAATGAATTCATTGGTGTTGAAGATCACCCACACTGGGTAACACCAAACTTTGCCGAGTCTGCATGGGAATTTATGAGCAAGTTTTCCAGAGCTAAAAATGGTGAATTAATAATCAATGAATAGTTGTATGAAAAAAGTCGTTTTCCTTTTAACTGCATTATTCTTTTGTGCATTTATATCGAATGCTCAGGAAGTAATCAGCTTGTATGAAAATATTACTGACTCTGAGCAGGAAGAAATCAATTACAATTCATCGGGTGATATTTCAATGATCAGTAATGTGGTTGATCCTTCAATCACCATTTATCTTCCCAATCCTGAAATTGCTACCGGTACAGCCGTAGTTTTATGTCCGGGCGGTGCGATGCGCTTCCTAAGCTGGGAAAACGATGTGATTAAAATGTCCAAATTCCTGAATGAAAAAGGTATTGCAGCTATTGGTTTAAAATACCGACTTCAGGAAACAAGCTCACAACCCGTAATGAACATGAACCCACAAAATGCTTTTGGGGCATCGTTCAACCTTACGGTAACTGAATTTGATAAATTACAAAATGCCAATGCAAACCCTTCAACTACAGAAGAGTCCGTTGAAGCGGTTTACAGGGCAGCGGCCGATGCACAGGAAGCTATAAGAATAATACGAGACCATGCTTCGGAATGGAATATTGTTCCCGATAAAATTGGGTATTTAGGATTTTCAGCCGGTGGTGGTGTTGCCACGGCAGCGGTTATTAGTAACACGGATGAAAAATCAATGCCCAATTTTATAGCCACAGCCTATGGTCCTTCGCTTATTGATGTAACAGTTCCCGAAGATGCACCTCCATTATTTATCTGCACAAACGCAGATCACCCTAATGTTGCAGCCGGATGCCTTGCCCTTTTCATGAAATGGAAAGCAGTTGGTATTCCAACCGAGTTGCACATTTACGGTGATGGTCAAATGGGCTTTAACCTGGATAAAAGAAATCAAGCCAGTGACACCTGGAGTGATTCATTTATCACATGGCTTACAGTAACCGGATTTTAAATCAAGACAGATGAAAACAAAGTCTATTTTATTGATTTTTATTGCACTGATAGCAATATTTCCGCTTTCGGCACAAGAGCCAACAGCTACAAATGATATCTCTGGAAATCTGGATGACGGCACTTTATACAAGGTAAACAAACCTGAAAACTGGAACGGCATTCTTGTTCTCGATTTAGATGGAGCTTCTCCTTTCGGTGGCGCCCTTCCTCAATGGTTTGCAGATAATGATTATGCTTATGGCGGCACATCAAGAGGAAACTGTGGGTATAACTTCCCTGCATGCATAGCCAATCTGAACGAAGTGCGTAGCAAGTTTATTCAGCAATATGGAGAACCAAAATGGACCATTGCACTGGGATCATCGCGCGGTTCGTTTGTAGCAAGGCTGGCACTTGAGTTACATCCTGATATTTACGATGGAGCTATGATTACCACAGGGGGTGGCGCAGGATCTATCGCAACCATGAACTCGAAACTAGATGCTGTTTGGGCTTTAAAGACATTGGTAAATCCCTCTGCCCCACTTCAATTGGTAAACATCACCAATACACAGGAAGAAAACAATGCCCTTTCAGCTTTAATGAATGAAGCATTATCAACCCAGGAAGGGAAAGCCCGCTTAGCCCTTTCATCTGCCTTTGAACAGTTTGCCTTATGGGCTGACAGGAGTTCAGAAAAACCAGCTGTTATTGATGGTGAAGAATGGGTAAGGCAAATCGCATCTGCCTATGAGTTTGCAAATCCGGCTACAGTTAGACAAGGCATGGAAGAAGTGGCCGGTGGCAATGTGAGTTGGAACAAGGGTGTTAATTACAGACAGTTACTGGAACGTTCAGGCCGTAAGAAACTGGTTGAAGAACTTTATAAAAAAGCTGGACTTGATTTAGAAGCAGACCTTGCTAAATTGGAGGAGACACCACGGATTTCAGCAGACCCGGAAGCTTTGGCCCGGGCAGAAAAGCTAATGACATATACCGGGAATATTTCAGCCCCAATTATCGTGGTTGACAACGACGACCCGGTTGACCCTGCTGCACTAAAGTCTGCTTATGCAGAAACACTAAAAAATGCAGGCAACAGCAACCTAATGCGCTTGTGTTGGGTAGACCACGCCGGACATGGAGGACAAAACACCATTGAGCGGATTAGTGGTTTTGTTACTCTTATAAACAGGCTGGAAACCGATAAATGGAGCGACACTTCCCCGGCAGCGATGAATGCACTGGCGGAAAAACTTTTAAAAGAAATGAATCTCAATTATGGCACTCCTGATTTTTTTGAAAATAATCCTCCAGCCCCACTAAGGACATGGGATGTGTCTAACTGGGGAACTTATATCCCTTAATCATAGGAAATACTTTAATATCATGAAACAGAAAATCTTATTATTGCTTTCAATATTTTTTATTGTCACAGAAACTGGTTACAGTCAGGAAACAAAAGTTATTTCAAAGACTGATCTGGTAAAAGCAGGAACCTCTATCCCTGCTTCAGAAATTGGAGAACCTGTAAGTTCCGTGAAGCTTTACAATCCACGTTGGGTCGAAGCTGAAGGGGCAAACCCTGCATATGCTATTGTTGAGGGTTCAATAATGCCTGTTGATCCTGAAGGTTGGCCAATAAACTTCAGAGTTTTGCTTCCTGAAACTTGGTCAAAAAGATCGATGCAGCAAGGTGGTGCTGGTATAAATGGAACCATCACCGTAAATGAAAACGACAACCCTATGCTCGGAAAAGGTTTTGCTGTTTACGGCAGTGATTCCGGACATCAGGCTAAAAATATGGGGTTTCCGGGTGCACCGGAACCTAACCATTTAGCAACCGGCCCTACAATGGGCAATGAATGGGCACTGAATGAAGAGGCCATGAAAAACCTTGCCTACATGCAAATGAAAAAGACCCACGATGCCGTGATGGTTATCCTAAAAAGGGTTTATGGCGAAGAATCAGAGTACAATTACTATGTTGGTGGTTCACAGGGAGGACGTGAAGCACTTACTGTTGCACAGCGTTACCCCGAAGATTACGAGGGGATAATATCTAATGTGCCTATCGTTAACTTTTCAACCTTAATGCTTGCACCTGTTTTATTGCGTATTCAGGAAATTTCTAAAGAGAATCAGGTTACAGAGGATAAAGTCGCTATCATCACAAAAGAAATTTTGCGCCAGTGCGATGACCTTGACGGTCTGTCTGACGGAATTATTAACAACTATATTGCTGCAAGACAAATTTTCAACATAAACGATGGTAAAGGCACTGATGATCCCTGGGCTGATCTTCGTGCATCCGGTGAACTTACCGAGGGGCAAATCAAAACCCTTGAACTGACTTACAGTTCCTACATTTTTACCAACCCTCTTGCCAATGGTGTAAAATCATTTGGCATGTGGAACCCAGGTGTACAAACCGGCAGTGACGGAATTATTTCAAACACCCGGTTTAAAGTACAAGAAGGGGCAGATGCTAATGCTTCAATGTACACACACTTGGGGATACTTGGCGTTACAGGATTTTTAATGCAAGACCTCGCCATCAATCCTTTAGTTTATGTTGAAGGTGGAAAATGGGAAGATCGTCGCCAGAAAATATCTGAATGGCTGGATAGTACAAATCCTGATTTATCAGCTTTTTATGAGCATGGCGGAAAAATTATCATGACTATTGGTGCAGGTGACAACCTTGCGTCATCAGGTTCTCAATTGGATTATTACCAATCATTAATTGATATGTTGGGTCAGAAAAAACTCGACAAATTTGCCCGTGCATATGTAGTTCCCAATGGCGGACATGGACTTAGGGGACGTAGTTATTCCGAAAATGGTAAAGGAGAACAAATTGAAGTGAAAAATATTGCTGCCCCTGATCATTATCAAAATATCGACATGCTTATCAATTGGGTTGAAAACAATAATGCTCCGGGAAAAACACTTGCCATAGACCCGAATGGTAACATAAGTGAAAGTATGGAAGGTGAAGGATACTTAATGTGTTCATTCCCAAACTATGCAAAATACATTGAAGGTTCACCTGACCAGATATCGTCCTATGCCAGTAAAAAACGATAATCACACCTGTCTAACTAAAAAATATTATTCATGTTTAAATTTAGAATCAAACATCTGTCCAGAGTTTTCTTATGTAGTTTGTCTTTAGCTACCTTAATTTTTGGATGCAATCAATCAGTAAATAATGAGACAGTTAACCTCGAAGAGGGTTTTGTCACTCCACCCAATACCGCCAAACCACGTGTTTGGTGGCATTGGATGAATGGTAATATCACACAGGAAGGTATCCGAAAAGACCTTGCATGGATGAATCGTATAGGCATTGGAGGTTTTCAAAATTTTGATGCCGCATTTAATACCCCGCAGGTTGTTGACAATCGTCTGACATACATGACCCCTGAGTGGAAAGATGCATTTTACATGACTACTCATTTGGCAGACTCATTAGGATTGGAGATGGCTATTGCAGGATCACCCGGTTGGAGTGAAAGCGGTGGTCCATGGGTGCCCGCTTCAGAGGGAATGAAAAAAATGGTATGGAGCGAGACTATCGTTGACGGAGGACAAAACTATTCGGGTACCTTGCCTCATCCTCCCACATCTTCGGGATCTTTTCAAAATATTGGTTCAGAAGGAAGGGGAATGACTGTAACTGAAGGTGAGCAGAATCCAATCCCGGAATATTATGCCGATGCAGAAGTAATTGCTTATAAAGTTCCGGATGCTGATTATACATTATCTGAATTAAACGCCAAAGTAACTTCCAGTGGTGGCGATTTTACTTTGGAAATGTTAACTGATGGGGATTTGCAAAACAGTAAACAACTGCCTCACGCTACTAACGGTAAAAGCTCATGGATACAGTTTGAATTTGATCAGCCGCAATCTATAAGTTCAATTTCCATGGTCGGTGGAGGTAGCGGTGGTGGAATGTTCAGCAGGGGAGCATCATCAACCCGTGTTCTGGAATCAAGCAACGACGGAAATGTTTTTTCAAAAGTTATTGATATCACATCTGGAGGTGTTTCTCAAAACACATTAACCTTTACTGAGGTTACGGCAAAATATTTCAGGGTATCAATATCTACCCCTCAAAATAGCACGCCATTTTCTATTCCCGGTATAGAAATGGGGGCTCCTGCTCCTGCAGCAAGGGGTACAGAAATTGCTGAGATTGTTCTTCATACTGTTCCTCGTATTACCCAGTTTGAACAGAAAGCAGGTTTCTCAACACTTACAAATGTTGAAGATATACTTACTCCTGAGATTGAACATAATAAGGCAATCCAACCACAGGATGTTATCAACATAACCGATAGGATGTCTGCTGATGGTACATTAAATTGGAATGTTCCTGCTGGAAGATGGAAAGTTATCCGCATGGGGTATTCGTTAACAGGACATCAAAACAGCCCTGCATCTCCGGAAGCAACTGGATTAGAGGTTGATAAATTAAACCCTGAATATGTAAGAAATTACTTTACAAACTATCTGGATCAATATAAAGATGCAACAGGAGGTTTGATGGGTGAAAAAGGCTTGCAATATATCATTACCGACAGTTGGGAAGCGGGTACTGCTAACTGGACAGATAAAATGATTGAGGAATTCAATGTAAGGAACAATTATGATATTACTCCTTGGCTTCCTGTTCTTACAGGGAAAATTGTTGAAAGCAGCGAAGCAAGTGAAAAATTTCTGTGGGACTACAGAAACACTCTGGAAGAAATGGTGGCTGAATATCATTACGATGAACTTTCTTCCATTCTGAAAGAAAGAGGGATGGGACGATACACTGAATCTCATGAAAATGGCCGTGCCTTTATAGGTGATGGTATGGAAATTAAAAAGAATGCTGCTATACCTATGAGTGCTACCTGGACTCCAGGTGGTATGGCAGGAATGGATCCTGATGTTGTTATGATTAGGCATGCAACAGATATTCGCGAATCGGCATCAGTAGCTCATATTTATGGACAGAATTTAGTTGCAGCAGAGTCACTTACAGCTATTGGGAATAGTTGGGGATACTCACCTGGTATCTTAAAGCCAACAGCAGATTTTATGCTTGCTAGTGGTTTGAATAGATTTGTAATTCACACTTCAGTTCACCAGCCATTGGATGATAAAATACCGGGGATTGGATTAGGGCCATTCGGACAGTGGTTTACTCGTCATGAAACATGGGGAGAACAAGCCAAGCCATGGGTTGATTATCTGGCAAGAAGTTCATATATGCTTCAGCAAGGTAAATTCGTAGCCGATGTATTATACATTTACGGACAAGGTCATAACCTTACTGCTTTGTTTGGTTCTGAATTGCCTCCAGTTCCTGAAGGGTACAATTACGATTATCTGAATGCCGGAGCCGTGGATAATGTCCTTTCAGTAGAAAATGAAAAAATAACTACGGAAAGTGGCATGGAATATAGCTTATTGGCACTTGATGAAAGTACACGTTATATGACTTTGCCAATTCTTAAAAAACTTGATGAATTAGTAGGAAATGGCGCAAACATTGTCGGGCCACGTCCAATTAGCACCCCATCATTAAAAGATGATGATGCAGAATTCCAAAACATAGTTGAAAAATTATGGGGAGATGGAAATGGAGTGAAGAAAGTTGGTAAAGGAAAAGTATATGCAGGCCTGACAATAGATGGTGCACTAAATGATTTGGGAGTAGTTCCTGATTTCACCTATTCAAAAACCAATAATAAAAGTGACCTTCAATTTGTACACCGCAACTTAGGAGATCAGGATATCTACTGGTTAAGGACAAAAGATTCTGAAAGCAGTGTTCGCAATGTTTCATTCCGTGTTAGCGGGAAAGTGCCTGAAATATGGAATCCTGTAAGTGGTGAAATGTCACAGGCTTCCTATTCGATTGAGGATGGGCGAACCAATGTTACCTTAAATATGGATCCTGAAGATGCTTTGTTTATCGTATTTAAAGACGATGCATCTGTAAAATCTTTCCATATTGAAACTCCTCAGGAAACAGAATTAACAACACTTTCTGGTGAGTGGAATGTAAGTTTCCAGGCTGAAAGAGGTGCACCTGCATCAGCAGTTTTCAGTGAACTTGCACCTTGGAATGAGAGTGAAGATGAAGGAATCAAATATTTCTCAGGGACAGCAAGCTATTCAAAAACCATAAACATCCCTGATCAATGGATTTCAGAAGGCTCTGAAATAGTTCTTGACTTAGGGGAAGTTGAAAACCTTGCTGAAGTTATTGTAAATGGTGTTTCTCAGGGTATTGTCTGGAAAAAACCATTTAAAGTTTCTATTTCAGATGCTTTACAATTGGGTGAAAACCAAGTTGAAGTTAAGGTTACAAATCTTTGGGTTAACCGTTTAATTGGTGATCAACAAGCAGGAATTGTAGAAAAGATTACATACACAACACACGATTTCTATCAAGCGGGATCTCCTTTGAAAACTTCAGGTTTATTAGGACCTGTGAAGATTTTACAGAAGTAAACAAACATGGAAACCTTGTAGATAAAATAGTTTGTTAGGATTAGTTATTAATTTAATTTTTTTGCCAATGATAAAAATCTAAAAAAGAGACAGTTAGATTGAATGAATACTCCGAGAAAGGAGATGTTACAGCATCTCCTTTCGAAAAAGTAGTTAAGTGTCAAATGATGACACAAAACAGATTTATTAATTAAAAATAATCACTCAAATTTATGAAAAGAATTCAGTATTATTTGATTTCCAATATTCCTTATTATTGGAAATCAAAATTATTTAAAGTAGCAAAAATTATGCTGATTTTTATTGCTTTAAGTATTGTTAACCTATCGGTTTTCAATACACCGATCTATGCAGCCAGTGAACTTAATGAACAACAAAGCACAATTACAGGTACAGTAACCGATGTAAGTGGAGAGCCACTTCCAGGAGTAACGGTAATTGTAAGCGGAACAACAAATGGTACAATTACTGATATCGATGGTGCGTACTCAATTGGAAATGTTTCCCCAGGTGGATCATTAACATTCACTTTTATAGGAATGTTAAGTCAGGAAATTGCCGTTGCAGAAAAAACGGTGGTTAATATCGTCATGGAAGAAGAAACCATTGGTCTGGATGAAGTTGTGGCAATTGGTTATGGTACAACGACACGCAGAAATTTCACAGGTGCAGTTAGCCAGGTTAAGGTTGATGAATCTCCTCTTAGTATGGTTACCACAACCAGTGCACTCGATCTTTTGAATGGTGTAACATCAGGAGTACAACTAACACAATCAGGGTATGCTGGTAGTCAATCGGAAATTCAAGTTCGTGGCCAAAGATCTATAAATGGTGATAATAGCCCTCTAATTGTGCTTGATGGAGTTATTTTCGATGGTGCCCTTGAAAGTATTGATCCGGGTATTATTGAAGAAATTAACGTATTGAAAGATGCTACGTCACTTGCTGCTTATGGTTCACGTGCCGCCAATGGTGTGATCATGATCGCAACCAAAAGAGGTAAAATTGGTAAACCGATGATCAGCATTAGGGCATCGGGCACCAGCATTACCCCAAACTATCGTCCAAATTTCAGAAATGGCTCTCAATACAATGAATTAGTAAATGCCCGTCTGGGTTATGCATTGGATGCTGACCCAACAGGTTGGTTGTCTGGTATTGAAGATGCAAACTATCTGGCTAATAAAGAAACCGACTGGTATGACATGGTAACACAGGTAGGTCTCACGAAGAACTTCTCAGGTGATATTTCCGGAGGTACAGAAAATATTAGGTATATGATCGGTGCTATGCATAACGATCAGGAATCATTCATTGTTGGCGACAATTACCAGAGGACTACTTTCAATGCCAAGATTGAGACTACCATCAATAAATACATCAAAATGAGCGGTAATTTTAATCAAGGATTTTCAGAGACTAATGGTGAAAGTGCAGACTTTGGTGGGGCAATAACCCATTCTCCGTGGGGAGAACCTTTGCTTTCTGATGGGCGTCCCCGTAGATATATAGATGGCAAAGAAAATTCAGCGGATCACCCACTGTGGGCTTATTATCAGGGATACGATAACAACACACATTCAAAATCAACTGTTTTAGGTGGTAGCCTTGATGTTACTGTTCCATGGGTTGAAGGACTAAGTTATAAACTAACTGGTACATACAATGTAAACATTGGTCGTGTCGAAGAATTTACCCACGAAACAAACTTCATAGACATTGCTGCTGGTGAAGATGCTTACACAACAGCTGCTTACCAAAAGCAGTTATTCCAGGCTAATGGATCAGTTGCCAATTCGGAATCAAACACCTACACCTATGACAATATCCTGACCTATGCACGCGATTTTGACAAACATTCATTGAACGGAACATTGGTATATACCCGTAGTAAAAGCGAATCATATGGTTCTACCCTTACTGGTACTGATTTTGAAACCTATGGAAATACCATCCTGGGTATTTATGCATTAAACAATGCTGCCACACAAAGAGTTAACACAACAAATGTCGAGTCATCACAGGCTGCTTACCTAGCCCGTATGATTTATTCATTCGACAATAAATACCAACTCAACGCCTCGGTGCGCCGTGATGGTAGCTCTGTGTTCGGATCAGATAAAAAATGGGGTACTTTTCCTGCCGTGGGTATTGCATGGACCATTTCAAATGAAAGCTTCATGAGTGGTTTAACGCCTGTTGATTACTTAAAATTAAAAGTATCGTATGGTAAAAACGGAAACCAGGCCTTAGCCCCTTACGGAACACTTTCGACAATCGCAATGGGACAAGGTGGTGAGCAAGGATATATCTTCGGTAACTCCTTGTATTTTGGTCAATATGTGAACGTTCTTGGCAACCCTGGGTTAGCATGGGAAACCACCGAGGCATTTAATGCAGGTTTCGAAGCCGATTTGTTGAAAAATCGTATACATCTGGAATTCGATGGCTATAGGTCAAAAACTACAGATCAGATTTTCGACCGAACCATTCCTGTAATGGGAGCAGGTATAACTTCTCAGCAATCAACCATGGGACAGGTTAATAACTGGGGTGTAGAAGTAAACCTGTCAACCGTAAATGTTCAAAAAGCCGATTTCTCTTGGACATCCAGAGTTGTTTTCTATATGAACCGCAACAAATTGGTTGAAATTGATGGAAGTGGTGCTGATATGATTGATAGTGATCTTTTTATCGGCAAATCATTGAGTGCGATCTATGGTTATGAATGGATCGGAATCGTACAGGAAGACGATGTTGAGTATCAAACTGTAAATGGAGCTGTAGCTGGAGATCCAATGTATGCAAACTTGGATGGTAGCGAAGATGGTATCATATCAGAAGCGGACCGTAAAATTTTAGGTTATGCAAAAGAGAATTTCCGTGCCAGTTTGAGCAACACGATTACTTATAAGAACTTCCAGTTGTACTTCTTGTTAAATGGAGTGTTTAGTGGTGGCGGTTTCGGAATGGCTGCTAACAACGCTGCATATCGGAGTGCCAGTAACTTAAGATATGGTAACGACCTTGACCATCCTTTCTGGACTGCAGAAAACCAAAGTAACACATACATTTCCCCAAGTAGTAGTGACTCCAGATTTACCGGGCTTCAAAGATATACCTTCATCAGGTTACAGGATGTTTCGTTGAACTACAAACTTTCATCAGTAGCTAAAAATTGGGGGCTAGGAAGTATGTCTGTTTATGTAGCTGGAAAGAACCTTGCATTCTGGGCACCTGACTGGGAGTACTCTGATCCTGAAGTTAGGAATCCTGCCATCCCACAGCTTCAGAGACAGATTACTCTGGGGATTAATGTAGGGTTTTAATAATATTTAAATCTATAGATTATGAAAAAATTACCATATATATTATTTGTCCTGTTTTTTGTAGCAGGATTAACAAGTTGCGATGACACTGAATTTTTGGAAGAAAGTCCAAATACGCTCTTAACACCTGTGAATGCATTCGATTCGAGCAAACAGGTTGACGATCAGGTTGTTTCGGCCTACAGGGCGATGACTGATCTATATACGAATTCATGGTGGTTGGGTCATGGGGCTGATTATTTCGACAGAATCGATTTCGTTTCATTTGGAGATAGAAATTCCAATTATGGTGAAAAAACAGCCAACTCATACAACGACCAGTGGACTGCTTTATACCAGATTGCAGCTTATGCAAACCTGGCACTACAGGGAGCTGAACAAGTTGAGTGGAATTCTGATGAAGAAAAGGAGTATGAAGTAGCACAAGCTAAATACTTTGTAGGGTGGGCCTACCTTCGTCTGGGCGAATTGTTTGGTGGAGTTCCTATTGTTTCTGAATATTCAGAAGCATTGAAGCTTGACTATACCCGTTCAACTCGAGAGGAAACCTATCAGTTTGCTATTGATAACTTGGAAGCAGCTCTTGCGGGACTTCCTGAAGTTCCGATTGAGTCTGGTCGCCTGTCAAAAAGTGCAGCAAACCACACGTTGGCAGAGGCATACCTGGCTATGGGTATTGAAACAGACAATTCAGGCGGGCAATGGTTTTCAAATGCAATTGCTGTAGCGTCAGATGCTATTGACAATCACCCATTAATGGAAGACCGTTTTGGCGTTCGCGCTAACCCATCAGACACTAGTTCTGAAAATGGCTCCCCAACCTACAGGGAGGATGGAGACGTATTTTGGGACTTATTTCGTCCGGGGAACTACGATGCTGCTGAAAATACGGAATCTATTTGGGTAGCAAAGTCAGCAGATTTTGCTACCGATAATAAATATTCGTATGTAGACGGTTGGATGACAGTTCATGTTGCTCCTGTTTATCAAATATCCGCAGCACCAGTGTTCCGCGAGCTTTATTGGAAAGATGAATACAATCTTGGTTCTTCTGATTCACCGTTTGGCGGTAACATCGACCTTACAAAATTCCCTGGTGGCAATGTGGGTATATATTGCGGTGGTTACAGTGTTGCACAATGGGGTGTGTCCTACTATGCTACTGATAAGGTATGGGGAAATTACGAAGGCTATGACAGTGAATTATGGAACGATATGCGCAACAGTGAACTTAACCTTTCTCGTCAGTACAAAGTTATGGATCAGGATCACCCTTGGTATGGGACAGATAATTACGTAACTGAAGAGATGTTAACTTATCAGGGTGACGGTCGTGTACATAACCTTTACCCAATGTCTGGGAAAGCACACATGAGAGAAGATTTATGGGGGTATGAACCATCAGTTATAGCTACTGGAGGTACTGATGTTTTTGAACGTGATATGTACCTGATGCGTTCTGCTGAAACATACCTTCTTCGTGCAGAAGCTTATTTGCGCAACAACCAGCCAGAACTGGCTGCAAGTGACATAAATGCATTGCGTAATCGTGCCCAGTGTACCAAAACGTACAGCGCAAGCGAAGTAGATATCCAGTTAATTCTTGATGAACGCTGCCGTGAGTTGCAGTATGAGGAACTCCGCTGGTGTACACTGTTGCGTATTGGCGGGGACATAATGAAAAATCAATTGTACAATAATGCTTATTACATTGCCGATATTGAATTGTATACTGGCGAAATTGATTGGGAATTGTTGCCAATACCGTTAGATGCAGTCATTAATGTAAATACAGGCTCTGAAATTGAACAAAACCCAGGATGGTAATAAAAGTATAGATTTTTTTTTGTTGATTAGGTTTATTAGGGGCGGCATGGATTTTCTATGTCGCCTTTTTTTATTTAAGGACTAGTCAGGATGTCCCTGTTTGATCCAGAAATGTGAAAAGTATTTAAGGACGAAACATTTGTAAAAATAAAGAAGCCTATAAATCATTTGATTTATAGGCTTCTTTATTTTTACTTTGTCGGGATACCAGGATTCGAACCTGGGACCCCCTGGTCCCAAACCAGGTGCGCTAACCGGACTGCGCTACATCCCGAAAATATCTTGTGCGGAGAGAGGGGGATTCGAACCCCCGGTACAGTTTAACCCGTACGCCAGTTTAGCAAACTGGTGGTTTCAGCCACTCACCCATCTCTCCTGAAATATTGTGACTAAATTATAATCTCCTTTTAATAATCTTTGAACTTATACATTCGATAGGGTGTTTTCCGTTTCTGAATGTGCGTGCAAATATAGAACTACTTTTTACTTTCGCAAAATAATTATTAGAAAAAAATTGTGGTTTTTTTAGAGGGAATATTAAGATAAGCTGACAGTCAATTTCATAGGGTAATGAAACTTTTTATTTCCTTTTTACGATAAATAAAATTGAAAGTTTTTCTTTGTTCAAAATAGACTCTTGATGTTGTTATAAATCAATTAGATATTGGCTCAATGTTATAAAAACGCTGTTTTTACTTGGAATGGAGGGTTTTTGAAATTATCTTTGAACTAAGAAATCGTTCTTTAAAA
Organism: Prolixibacteraceae bacterium; assembly: GCA_963662675.2. Taxonomy (GTDB): domain Bacteria; phylum Bacteroidota; class Bacteroidia; order Bacteroidales; family Prolixibacteraceae. The sequence continues at coordinate 1,021,610 of CAXXHP010000004.1, read as the reverse complement.
AGATATTGTCCGCATTAGTTCAAAATTGGCAAATTCAACAGTTTATTTTAAACCGAGAAAGCTTTTGGAATGTAAAGACAGGCCTTGTAGTCCGGCAAATGCCGGATGAGTAGTTTACTACCGGTGGAAGTCTGATCGTTTCGGCACTCAAATCCTATTTTTTAGGGATTTTGCGCAATCGAATTAGTGCGGATTTTTTTTATTTTAAAGTTTTGTATCCTTTTCCTCCTGAGATTCCGCTTGCTAAATAGAACAGCAAAACTAAAACTGAAATAAAAGCACTAATACGTCCAATGAAATTGCCGTAGATCGTATAAAATGTAATTTCAGTATTAGCCATTAAGCGACCCTTTATTGCTGTCCTTGTCCACCATTCTGTTTGTTGTATTATTTCTCCATGCTGGTTAATAAAAGCTGAAATGCCTGTATTTGAAGATCTGGCAATGCTTCGACGTGTTTCTATGGCACGTATTCTGGAATAGGATAGATGTTGCTTGGATCCAGGTGAATATTTCCACCAGCCATCGTTCGTTAAAATGAAAATTAGGCTTGCCCCTTTTCTTACAAATTTTGTGATATATTCCCCAAATATTGATTCATAGCAGATTATCGGTGCAATGGATGGATTATTTTTTGATGTGAAAATTGAGGATTCTTTTTGAGTTCCTAGACTGCCGGTTGTTCCTCCAAGATCAATAAAGAAGGCCTCCATAAAGGAGAGATATTTGGAGAATGGCATTTTTTCAACTCCACTGACTAAAATACTTTTATGGTAGGTTTGTAATATTCCGCTTTTATCAATCTGTATAGCCGAATTAAATACATCGTAATATTGTTCCTGATCTTCAAATTTTCGGGCTGTTTCAGGAATGTCTTCATTATTACCATATAACTTTCGAGTGGTTGCTCCAAGAATAAATTTCAGGTTCTTGTTTGCTAGCGATCTTTTGTGAAATGGCGAAATATAGGGATGGTTGATCATCTGCTGGTTTTCCCACATTGGATGTAAGGCTGTTTCTGGGCCAAGTATATACTCTGTAGAATCTGTGATAAGTGAGTCTGCAAGGTTTAACAGAAACTGCAACTGGGTTTCAGGTTGTATTGTTTCAAATTTTTCGGAATAGGGATCAATATTAGGCTGAAGCAGAATGATTTCATGAGCTTCTCCTTTTTCTACAAAATGAGAATATAGGTAGAGGGAGCAAAATATTGGAAATAAAATGACGAAAAGGAGTAGGGCTGTGTATTTGAAAGTTTTAGTAGTCTCTTTTGTTATTGTAGCTTGATAAAGTTGAAAGAACACAATGTTAGCACCCAGTATCCAGAAGCTACCTCCGAGAACACCCGTGTATTCATACCATTGGATAAGTTTTACTTGGTTTGAAAAACCATTGCCAAGTGTGAGCCATGGCCATTCTATTTGCCAATTATAATGAATGAATTCAAATGTAATCCAAAAGGCAAGCAGAGAAATAATTGCCATTTTTGAATTGTACTTTTGCTTTATTCGGTGAAATAACCACCAAATAATTGCCATAAATGCAGCATTCAATAATACTAAAAGTATCATGCTTGTTACCGAAACGTAAAGAATCCACCAGGTCGTAATTAAATTCCAAATTCCGAATACGAGATAAGAGTATCCAAAAAATGCAATATTCTTTTTTTGCTCCGTTTTGCAAAAATGATCTTCAATTATAAATAAAGGGAAAAAGGCTACAAGCAAAACCCATCCAGGCATCAGATTTAACCAAGGAAGACTTAACAGAATTCCTGAGAATGCAGCCAGCAATAACAATTGATGTTGTTTCATGAAACGGTATTAATGTTTTGTGATAAAACGAGGGGTGATTCTTTTTTTGTTTTATCAAAGAGGAAATCAATTCTCCCTAATACCATTCCACCCCAACCGGCCTGATTTACAATAATTTGTTTTCCATCAGCATTTTTGAGCATAAGTGGCTTATCCAAGAAAGTATGTGTGTGCCCTCCAATTATCAAATCTGTATAATGCGTTTGAGAAGCTAAAATTCGATCAGATACTTGATTGTCTTCATAGCTTATTCCCAAATGTGATAGACAAATTACCAAATCACAATGTTTTTCATTTTTAAGAAATGATTCTGTTTTTAAGGCAACACTAATTGGATCGTGGTATATGGTTTCACCGTATTTGTCTTTTGTGACTAATCCCTCGAGCTCTATCCCCAATCCGTATATTCCAATTTTAATACCTTCTTTGTGGTAGACTACATACTCGGGAAACCGATCGTATAGTTGGGTCTGCGAAAAATCGTAGTTGCTACAAATAATAGGAAACTTAGGATAATCAATCACATTATTAATTCCTTCAAGTCCATTGTCAAATTCGTGATTGCCAATTGTTGACCCATCATAGCCTATTTCGGACATTGTTTTGAAAATGACTTCGCCTTTATAATAATTAAAATATGGAGTTCCTTGAAACATATCACCGGCATCAAGTAGCAGTACGTTGTTATTGTCGTTTCTAATGGTTTTTATTATTCCGGAAAGACGTGCCAGTCCTCCCTTCCCCGGGTAAGTCGGATTTGTTTCGGGGAATGGATCGATGCGACAGTGGATGTCATTCGTATGTAACACACTCAGGCGTATTAAATCCTGGCCAGCAAGTAGGTCTTGAGGAATTTGGCACAAAGCTAATCCTGCTGTGGTTGTTGCTAAATTTACTATGAAATTCCGACGACTACTCATTGAAAATCCTCCCATCTATATTTGGTGAAATAGTATTTCCTGCTTGATATTCTTTGTTCATGTGGTCAATAATGAAATCACGACAAGTGATGCCTGTTTTTATATAATCTTCGGGTTCAAGAAACATACTCATGTTATCTCCACCGCTTGCTACATAATCGTTTGTAATTACCCAATAATATGCAGAGTAATTGATTGGTTTTCCTCCAATCAATAATGTGGATACCTGTTGATCCTTTATTCCCAGAAGAATACCACCAACACAGTCTCCACCTTGTTTTGCAATTTGCTCTGCAAATTCAAATAGCTTGTTGCCCCTTATTTTTAACAGTACAATCTTATTTTCAAATGGAGAAAGCTCAAATATGTCACCAACTGTAATTTTGCCCTTAGGCAGACCAGATCTTAATCCTCCATAATTGAAATATGCCACATCTGGAAATGGTTTTAAATTGTGCTTAGCTGCAAACAGTTTTCCTTCAGTCATTAGTAAATCAGCAATGTAGTTGGTCAGATTGCTTTCAGGCCTCGCTTTTGTCATGGCAACATCACTTATGCCAATGACTTGTTGCATGTCGATATCAAGAGGTTCTTTGTATGGGGCTAACATGTTAATAATTGATATGTCAACTGTTGAAATGTTTTCGTTATTTGGGATATTCTCAGCTTTGATATCATTAATTATCAATGTAGTTTTGCAGGAGACGAGTCCGAAAATGATCGCCGTAATGAGTAGATATTTATGCATCTGTTGTTTATTTTTCAATTTCTGAAAATAAAAATTATTCAGAGCTAGATTATAGTTAATATGTTTTAAACATTACAATAACGATTTCGGTTTAATACAAATATGATTTCGATGAAGGATTTAAAGGTAAATAATTTTGTAGGGCAATTATATAAAACAATTGTTTTTCTCTTTTTGAATTTTCTTTTGATTGTATCGGTTTCAGCCCAAGATTACAAAACTATCAAAGCTGAAAAAGGGGAAGGTGTTTACTCTTTGTTGAGAAGGTCGGGACTTGCTCCTGAGCAATATCTGAAAATATTTGTTGAATTGAATAAGTCCAAGTTGGGGACAGATAATAGTCTGTATGTTGGTGAAACATATAAGTTGCCATTGGTTGAATTGTCCGATGAGCCATTGAGCTCAATGTTAACTGAAAGTCCGGCAAAGGAAAATAGTGCAACTCCGAAAGCCAATGTTAGTAGTGGTAAAACTACAGCATATCGTATTTTCGGGGAGAAGTATAAAAATGTCACTCAAATTGATTCAGAGCTTTCTGGGGTCGTTTATTATTTAGTTAGTGGTCATGGTGGGCCTGACCCGGGCGCTGTTGGAAAATTAGGCCCTAATTCGTTGTGTGAGGATGAATATGCATACGATGTCACTCTTCGACTAGCTAGGGTGTTAATAGAGCATGGCGCTTTGGTGTATATGATTACACGGGATGAAAATGATGGTATTCGTGATATGAGCATTTTAAAGCCCGACAGTGACGAAACGTGTTACCCTAGCCTAAAGATCCCCAGAAGTCAAGTCAGTCGTTTAAAGCAGCGTACAAATGCCGTAAATAAACTTTATACAACCAATAAAGGGAAAACGCAGCGGATGGTAATAATTCATGTTGATTCGCGCAGTAAAGGTGAGAATATTGATGTATTCTTTTACCATGATAAACGAAGCAAAACAGGAAAGAAATTGGCCATTAATCTGCAACAAACCTTCAAGGAGAAATATGATTTGCATCAGCCCAATAGGGGATATCATGGAACCGTTTCTGACAGGAATTTATACGTATTGAAAAACTCATATCCACCCGCTGTTTTTATTGAGTTGGGAAATATTAATCACACACGCGACCAACAGCGTTTTATGCTTGAAAATAACAGACAGGCCTTGGCGAATTGGCTGGCTGCAGGACTGATTACCGATTTTAAAAACAACAAGTAATGCAAATACCCGATGGGAAAAGTATTGTTCTTTTTGATGGGTATTGTAATTTATGCAGTTGGACGGTTCGTACTGTTCTGAGATTTGATAAAAATAAGGTTTTCTTGTTTACATCACTAAGTAGTGAATCCGGAGCTTTTTGGAAGGAAAAATATCACCTGCCGGAGTTAGCGAATTCCGTCATTTTGGTTGAATCAGATGCATGTTACATTCGTTCTGCGGCTGTGTTGAGAATTGCGGAACACCTGGGTGGTGGTTTTCGTTTGTTGAAGATATTTCAAATTATTCCTTTAAAATGGAGAGATCAGATGTATAAGTGGATTGCTAAAAACCGTTTTCGTTGGTTTGGCAAACGAAGCACTTGTATGATACCAAAAGAGGAGGATCGCAAGCGTTTTATCTAAATTTCAAATTCACCATCTTCGTATTGATGATATCTTGCTGTTAGATGCCCTATAAGTTTACTTATATGATTTATGGCCTTTTCAGTAGGAGGGCTAATCGTTTTGTGTTGCAATTTTAAGAGCATGATACTGTAAAGAGCTTGAAGAGCAACATGTATTTCATTGGCATCTTCCTCATTGCTTTTTTGCTTAAATTCTTCGATTAGAGGATGGGCAACCTGGTATAGAGCAAGATATTTTGTGTCGTTAGAAGTTTGTAACAATCGGGTATGGAAGCGATAAAAATCATCGACCAAATTTGTTAGGAATTGAACATGCCCTTTTTTTGTGACCTGTTCCTTCTGCATCATTAAAACTAAATTTTTATACCATTGATATATCTCCAAACTTGTTTCATCATCGGCTTCAAACCCTGCAACAATAGTTTTTCCCACTTTGTCAAGATCAAAATCCAGTGCTCGGAGTAAGTCTTCAATTTGCCAAAGGTAAAGTATGTATTCAGCAAGGTTTGATTTTCGTTTATTTTGTGCAATAAGCATATCTATTCAGATTCAAAGAATTCATTTAAATCCCGACGGTCTTTTTTTGTAGGTCTGCCGGTTCCCCGTTCACGTTGAAGCCAATTCATGTTTTTTTGCATTTCCAAAATCTCAAGCTCCTTTTTTGGTGTCACATCAACCATAAAATCGGGAACTAACTTGGCACCCATGCGTTTGCCGGTTAGCTGCAATACTTTATAAGAGTATGTTATTGGTGACTTTTTTACTTGAATGATGTCTCCGGTTTTTATAACCCTTGAAGATTTGGCCGGTATATCATCAATCAGAACCTTGCCTTTTTTGCAGGCTTCGGAAGCAATGCTCCGGGTTTTAAAAATTCGTACTGCCCAGAGCCATTTATCTACACGTATCTGGTTGTCCATGCTATTTTCGTTTGTTAAACTCGTTCATGGTACGCTGAACACCTATGGTTCCATAGCTTTGTATGATTTTTATGCAAGTATCTATCTTTTCTGCAAGTTCAGCATCTTCATTTTTGTCCCATTCGTTCAAAACATAGTCTACTTGTTGGCCACGCCTGAAATTATCGCCAATGCCAAAACGAAGTCTTGAGAAATCGTTCCTTCCTGTTGTTTCGGTGATGTTTTTGAGCCCATTGTGGCCTGCGTCACCACCCTTTTCGCGCAGACGAAGAGTCCCGAAGGGTAGGGCTAGGTCATCGGTTAAAACAAGAAGATTTTCAAAAGGTATTTTTTCTTGTTTTAGCCAATAATTTACAGCTTTACCACTTAAGTTCATGTAGGTGGTTGGTTTTAGCAAAATAAATGTTCGGGCTTTATATTTATATTCTGCAATATACCCATAACGCTTATCGCTAAAAGAAATATTGGACGCATCTGCTAGAGCGTCCAATATTTTAAACCCGATGTTATGTCGGGTATTTTCGTATTCTTTCCCCGGATTACCTAATCCAGTTATAAGATATTTCATGTGATGTAATTTGTATCAGTGCTATTACTCGCCTGAAGCATTCATTGCTGCACGTGCAGCCCTTGTAATCATTACTGAAACAACTGGGATAGATTTTGAGTTCAATAATTCAAGGTTCTTTACTTCAATCTCATTTACCTTTACACTTTGTCCAAGTTCTAGTTCGGTAATATTTACAGCTATCGTATCAGGGATGTCTTTTACAAGACCTTTCACTTTTAGTCGGCGAAGGTTTAATTTCATTTTACCACCGGAGCGCATACCTTTTGCATAACCTTCAACTTTCACAGGAACTTCAATTTTCACTGGCTTTTCATCAGAAATTTGTAAGAAGTCAATGTGTAATATTTGTTCTTCCACTGGGTGGAATTGAATGTCTTGTATAATTGCTTTGTGAGTAGTTCCATCAATATTTAAGTCGATTAAATATACATTTGGAGTGTAAACTACTTTACGAAATTCAGATGCTTCAGCTTGAAAATGGATTGGCTCTTCACCACCGTAAAGTACACAAGGTACTTTTTCTTCAGCTCTTAATTCTTTCGCATTCTTTTTACCTAAACTAGCTCTTAGTGAGCCTTTAATTTCTACTGCTTTCATTTTAATGAATTTTTAATTTTTAATTATGGTTCTCAGTCCTCCCTTTTCGATGAAAGGGCAAACAGCATACATAACATTCATGCCGTATGGAAAAAGCGGGGCAAAGATATAAAATTACTTATAAAATAATGTACTGATTGACTCATTTTTATGTACTCGCTGAATGGCTTCCCCAAAAGCTTCAGCAGTTGAAATATACTTAATCTTTGATGATTCCTTTTTGGGAGGAATTGAATCGGTGAAAAATATTTCTTGCAATGCTGAGTTTTCGATACGTTCGTAGGCGGGTTCAGATAATAGACCGTGTGCTGCGAAAGCGCGAACTGAATTAGCTCCTTCTTTAATCATTAGTCCGGCAGCTTTTGTAATTGTTCCAGCAGTGTCAATTAAGTCATCTACAATAATCACATCTTTGTCACGAACGTCACCGATTAATGTCATGCTCTCAATTACATTTGCTTTAGCTCTTGATTTATGACAGATTACCATGTCTGTACCCAATAAGCGAGCATATGTATTGGCTCTTTTTGTGCCACCTACATCAGGCGAAGCAATTACGATATCACGCAATCCCATTTTTTTGATGTGGGGAATAAATAATGCTGAAGCAAATAGATGATCTACAGGTACGTTAAAGAACCCCTGAATCTGATCAGCATGCAGGTCCATCGTGATAATTCTGTTTACTCCAGATGCAGAAAGTAAATCAGCTACCAGTTTGGCACCAATAGAAACACGTGGTTTATCTTTTCTATCCTGACGTGCATACCCAAAATACGGGATCACAGCAATAATTTGATGAGCTGAAGCACGTTTTGCTGCATCTACCATTAGTAACAACTCCAATAAATTGTCTGCAGTTGGAAATGTTGATTGCACGATAAATACATGAGAGCCTCGAATTGTTTCCTCATAACAAGGTTCGAATTCTCCGTCTGCAAACACCGGACAGGACGATTTGCCCATTTCAATGCCAACACTGCCGCAAATTTTTGTTGTTAAATACTTAGTAGCGGTACCTGTAAAGATTTTAAGGGGGGCTTTTTTTCCCATATTTTCTATTTTAAATTTAGACCCTCTGGAATTGCGCGCAAAGGTAAACAAATCTTTAATATATCATGAAAATAAAGATTCCAAGTTATTCTTTTTTAGACGAAGAAACAAGGTTGTTTTCCTTTAAGGTATTGGTGGTCAGTTTTAAGAAAATATTGTTTTCGTTCGTTGTTTTTCCATTCGTTGTTGAAATTCTATTCAAATTACTTTTTTGGCCTGATTGGAAATGTCGCTTAATAAATCAGATGATCTTTTGTTGAAGCAGGAAATGTTTAGTATCGGTTAAGAGGGCTGTTTAAGAGGATTGGCGTTTTTTTGCTGAAAATAGAAAGAGCGGAGGATCGTACTTGTGGAGGTGATCAACCGCTCTTTGTTAGGTGAATAATTTTAGTTTTTTGATGAAGCCCTTGGTGCCCAGAGAACCATTTTTGATTTTGTTATTTCCTTGGCCAAATCTTCAATTTTCCCATACTTCATGCAGGCGGCCATGCAGGTTTGCACGCAGGCTGGCTGCTTGCCCTTTGATGTCCGTCCATGGCATAAAACGCACAGTTCAGTAGGAATGGGCATAAACTTTAAGTATTGTTTGTCTCGAGGCAGATTTTCTACGATTTCCATCACCCGGATTCCCCCCATTCCGGCAGGCCATTTGTATTCCTGAGCGCAGGCAACCTGGCAGGCATAGCATCCTGTACAGTATTCATAATCTATGAGTAGACCATATTCCGGTTTTTTTGTCATAATATCTCTATTTATGTCCTTGGTTTTTAATTTTTGGCTGTTATCACTTAACGTTTTTTAGTGCACCGTTTTCTTCCTTTACATTGTTGACACTTTCTTCTCCAACTTTGTATACCTTGCATAGTAGCTGTTTTGTAGGTGCTCCCAGACCATCTTTCCCTTGAGAACCCATTGGGATGAGTTGGTTGATGTTAGATTCCCACAGACCGTAAAGCGATGGTTCAGCGCCCGGTTTTTCAGGGAACCACCAACCATATGCTGCCATAACCATCCATCTGGGAACAATTGGAGATACTTTAGCTTTGAGCTTGCATTTTCCAAGCCAGTTTTCTACCCAAACCCATTCGCCATTGGAAACATTTATTGATTTTGCTGTATCAGGATGGATTTCCAGTACCGGATCAGGATCAATGTCCCGAAGCCAAGGAATGTTTCTGTGTTCCGAGCAGAAATAAACGGGTGACCGTCTTCCTGTTGATAGAATTAATGGATATTCTTTAGCCAGATCAGGACGCGTAACAGGAGTAAAGGGAGGTTCCTCGAAGTGAGGTAGGGGATCAAGGCCCCATTCCTCACGAAGCGTAGAGTAAAGCTCTACTTTTCCTGAAGGCGTTTGAAATCCTGGTTTCTTATCTTCACGTAAAAGGCCTCTTTCGTGTCTTCTGTATGGAGCGCTTGGGTGTCCATCAGGAGGAATTTCCCATCCTTTTTCTTTCAGTTGCTCAAAGGTCATCCCTGAGGGTTTTAGGATGTCATCAAACAGCTCATGTACAGAGTTCCATTTTAAGTTCGGGTCGAAACGTTTTGCTAGCTCGAAGTTGATTTCAGCATCGGACTTGCAGCCTTCAACGGTCATTGCTTTATTGATGGTTTGCAGTGGAACCCACCAGCTTCGTATACTGTCCTTTTCAAGGAATGTCGTTGCCGGAAGCACTAGGTCGGCCATTTGGCATGTCGGGGTCATGAAAATATCAACCACCACCATGAAATCTAGTTTCTTCAAGGCTTTGATCCAGCGGGCAGGATCATACCCAATACCACCAATGAGGTTACAGCATTGTACCCACATGCCTTTGATAGGGTATGGATCGGCAGTAAACATCTGGTCGAGCATTTTGTCTGTCTGGGTTCTCCAAACAAACTGACGGAAGGGGCCGTATTCTTCGTAGCCGATACGTTTTTTGTCAATTTCCTTTGAGGCAAGCTTGATAACTCCTTTCGCACCGGGGAGTGCATATGCCACAGCATCATGTGCATGGCGGGCAATGACGTTTCCGCCTGGCACGTCAAGGTTACCTGTGATGCACCAAAGGGCAGCAATGGCAGTTGCAGTAGGAGTCATGCCAGGAGTGGAGTCGATTGCCAAACCCCATTGAATGGTGGCTGGTTTGCTCTTGGCGTACATCCGTGCTGCCTCGATAATATCCTTTTCCTTGAGCATGGTAATTTTGGCAACTTTTTCAACCGGATATTTCGCTGCTTCTTCGCAGAATTTTGTCCAAACCGGTATTGCTTTAACAAGTGTTCCGTCTTTTAGTGTTACCTGATATTCGCCTTCGAGGGCAGGAGATGGAACAGCATCTTTGTATTCTACTTTTTCGGAATTCCATACTACCGGACAATTTTTGTCCTTATGCCAAACCACATAATCTTCAGCTAATCCATCTATTTCTATGTCATTTCCGCAAAGAAGTTTTCCGGTATCTTCTCTTACAAGATGGGGGGCGTTAGTCCAATTTTTTACAAAATCTTTATTGTATAATTCTTCCTGAATTACAATGTTGAGAAATCCCATTGCCAGTGCACCATCTGTTCCTGGTCTTAGTTGTAGCCATTTGTCGGAGCGTGATGCAAACCAGGTAAGTCGAGGGTCAATGGTGATGAGTTTTGCCCCTTTTTTCATCAGGTCAATGACCCAGTGTCCGAAGATATTATCAGGACAGGATGAGGCAATGTTATATCCCCATACTACGATTGTTTCAGGTACTTCGTATCTCTCATCATCATGTCCTTTAGGCATCCATTGGCCTCCATCAAATACGCAATAATCGCCAAGGACTGTTTCAGAGGCTACGATCCTAGGGGTATAGCACCCATTTCCACTCATGGAAAACGATACGTTCGGACTGCCGAAGGCGTATGCTAGCATACTGATCCAGGGGCCAACGTCACGACCGGTGCCCATCGAAAATACGACACTCTCTGCTCCGTGTTCTTCGCGTATGTCTCCAAATTTTTCTTCTACAAGATCAAAGGCTTCATCCCAGGAAATCTTTTCCCATTTGTCTTCTCCACGTTCTCCAACTCGCTTCATAGGTTGTTTCAGTCGGTTGGGGTGGTAAGTGTATTGAGTCATGGCAAGGCACCGGGAACAAAGACGTCCTTTATTCATGGGATGGTCAGGATCTCCTTCTATTTTAGTGAGCTTTCCGTCTTCAATGTGGGCAATCACGCCACATCCCCCGTGGCAACCAGGACCTGCTGACCATGTGGTTGTCTTAACCGTTTTAATATTTTTTTTACCCATTGGTGATAGTGTTGATTTTTAGTTTTTGAAAGAAGATCATAAAACTAAAAAAAAATCTATCGGGGATGTTGTATGAGGTTTTATCTTTTGTGTGTTTCTTGACACAACGGATAAAATTTAGTGCCGGAAAAAGAATAATGACTTTTATTTTGAAGAAGCTGTCTGTGTGTTGTTTATGAAATCAAGTATCTCTTTTTTTCCCAGACCTGTTTCTGACGAACTTAAAAATACATCAGGCAACTCGCCCCATTCTTTTTTTAACTCTCTTTTATAATGAGCAACATGACTTGCCAACTGATTTTTACCTAGCTTATCCGTTTTTGTAAAAACAATAGCAAAAGGGACACGTTTCTCTCCAAGCCAGGTAATAAATTCTATGTCGATTTTTTGAGGAGCTAATCTGGAGTCAATCAGAACAAAGAGACAATATAAGTTCTCCCGTTTTTCAATGTAGTCAATAATATATGCCTGAAATTTATCTCGTTCAGTTTTTGAAATTTTGGCATATCCATAGCCTGGTAGATCAACCAAGTACCAGTCGTCATTTATTACAAAGTGATTAATTAGCTGAGTTTTTCCGGGACGAGAAGATGTCTTCGCCAGTTTTTTGTGGTTGGTGATCATGTTTATTAATGAAGACTTACCAACATTTGAACGGCCAATGAATGCATATTCCGGACGATCGGGATCTGGGCATTTTTGCACGTTGGAATTACTCATTAAAAATCGGGCAGTTTTTATCTCCATAATTATAAATGTACTTCCAGTAGTTTTGCACTTTTGGTAAGAGGTTTCAGTTTAAACTGATTGATTATTGCAGGTATAAGTATTGTTTCACCTCTTGTGATTGTTTCCTCAGAATTAGCACAAGATATTTTGCAGGTACCTTCAATGCAAATATAGGTTGCGAATGAATCAAATTCATAAATATCTTTATCTAATTCGCTATCCAATTCAATTAGGTTTGTTGTAAAGTAATCGCATTTTACGATTTCATTACTTTTATTTAGTTCTGTGGTGAAGTCTTTTTTGTAGCTTTTAGGAGTAGAGAAGTCTATAGCATCTATAGCCAGCTCATTGTGGAGTTCCCGTTTGTTGCCATTGGCATCCAAGCGATCGTAGTCAAAAATCCGATAAGTAACATCAGATGTTTGCTGAATTTCAGTTAGTAAAACTCCTTTCCCAATTGAATGAATTGTTCCTGCAGGAATGAAATATGCTTCTCCAGATTTAACATTCACATAGTTTAGGATATCGGTCAACGTTTCTTCCTCTTGTTTTTTGTGAAATGTTTCTACGTTGACGGGTTGATTAAAACCAGTGGTCAGCATAGCATCTTCGTCAGCCTGAATGACATACCATAATTCTGTTTTGCCAAAAGCCTGATGCCGATTTTTTGCCAACACATCATTCGGGTGTACCTGAACCGATAAGTCGGCATTTGCATCAATGAATTTAATCAATAAGGGAAACTCAATGCCAAACGTCTTAAAAACTTTTTCGCCAACTAAGTCGCCCATGTATATTTCAATGAGCTCTTCCAGATCATTTCCAGCCAAAAAGCCATTGCTAACAACCGATATATGGTCTTGAACGCCAGATATTTCCCAACTTTCACCGCAAGCTGGGAGTTTACACGATTCTTTTCCTAACTCGGTCTTTATTTTTTGTCCACCCCATATTTTATCCAAGAAAATGGGAGAAAATTTCAGTGGATATAAATTCTTCATTTGTCTGTATTTGTGTGCATTACACCTTAGAATTCAAAATCTACTGCCGCTCTGGAAGCTGTTGACTCCAGAATTAATTCAAAGACTTTTAAATGCTCAGGGTGTACCCGGTACACATCAAGTGCTGCTTCATTCTCAAAATGTGATATAAGACATAAATCATAAGATTTTGCTTCGAATTCGTAATTAAGGCCAACTTCTAAATGTTTCACTTCCTTAATTTTATCTTTTAATCCTTCTAACGCAGATTTAATCTTTTCTAGTACCTCACGCTTTTCAGCATCCTGGTAATCCTTCAATTTAAAAAGAACAACGTGGTTAAGCATAATAATATAATTTATAGTTGAATTTTAAAGCTGCGAAGTTAATACTTTCCGTGCTCTGTTCCATATTTGTAGCTAAGATTAAATGAAAAATACAAGTGGCTTCCTTATCTTTGAAAATAAAACAAGAATGATAATCATTGGAGTAGCAGGAGGGACTGGCTCTGGTAAAACCACCGTTGTCAATAATATTATGGATCAGTTTTCTGAAAATGAGGTAGCTGTATTGTCTCAGGATTCTTATTATCGGGACAATAGTCATTTGCCTTTGGAGCAACGGGGTGATTTAAACTTTGACCATCCTGACTCGATTGAGTTTAGCTTGTTGATAGATCACTTGGTAAAATTAAAAGCAGGAGAGTCTGTTGAGCAACCTTCATATTCCTACAAAACATGTACCCGATCGGAAATTACAACAACAGTTTTCCCGAAGCCTGTGGTAATTATTGAAGGAATTTTGGTGTTGTGTGATTCCAAATTAAGAGATGTTTTGGACATAAAAGTGTATGTGGATTGTGATTCGGATATCCGTCTTTCCCGGGTAATACAACGTGACATTGTTGAACGAGGTAGGGATGTGTACCAAGTGCTTGAGCGCTATGAGGATACTGTTCGCCCGAGCCACCTCCAGTTTATTGAACCGAGCAAACGCTTTGCCGATATTATTATTCCTGAAGGGGGAAACAATAAAGTTGCCATTCAAATTCTGACTCATTTTATCAAACAAAACCTATAAAAATGCTTTATAATCTTAACATTGAAGATGTCTTGTTTCTAGATATAGAGACTGTCCCTCAACAGCCTGTTTATAGTGACCTGCCTGAAAATTTCCAGAAATTGTGGGAGCACAAATCCAAATTCTTTCGTGATGAAGAACAAACGCCTGCTGATGTTTATGAACGAGCCGGAATATATGCGGAATTTGGTCGAATTGTTTGTATCTCGGCAGGTGTGATTGTTCAACAATCGGGTGAACGTTTTTATCGTGTGAAGTCTTTTTATGGTGATGATGAAAAGGTTTTGCTTTCATCGTTCAATGATATGTTGAATAAGTTTACTGCCCAGCCCGGGAAATGCCTTTGTGCGCACAACGGTCAGGAATTTGACTACCCATATATTGCCCGTCGAACTTTGATAAATGGGTTGCGATTGCCAAAAATCTTGGACATAGCCGGCATGAAACCCTGGGATGTGAAAGATAAGCTGATGGACACCTTGCAGTTGTGGAAGTTTGGCGATTATAAGAATTATACATCGCTTAGTTTATTGTGTGCCGCTTTCGATATTCCAACACCTAAAGACGATATAGATGGAAGTCAGGTAGCACAAGTTTATTATGGGGAAGGTGATGTTGACAGGATAATCCGCTATTGTGAAAAGGATACACTGGCTGTTGCCAATTTATTGCTTCGCTACAAAGGTGAACCAATAATTGCAATGGATAATATCTTGGTAGTATAGCGTACTTAAAGCATGGTTTTTTATTGCTCTATATTTGGGACGGTCATCGATCCGAGGTTTGTTATTTGATAATCACTTAAATTGAATGTTTTATTGGCGTTATTATCTAAGTCGGTAACTTTCATTAGGCTGCGTTCATTCGTGTTTTTGTTAGTCGATTCTGATTCCATTACAAATCCCCATGGCATGCCACTCGAATAACTGGCCGATTTTAAGATCGTGCCCATTATATCACGAGTTCTGATGTTTGCATCTTCACTGATCCAAAAAATACCTTCGACTTCTTCTTCCGGATTATCGTATGTGTATTCGTCACAAGAGCAGCCTTCAATGGTTTTTGTTTTTCCTGTCTTTGTAATATATGGATTTGCATTGATGCTTTGAATGGATTCGTCATTTAGGTCTTCGTAGGATGATCCATCATTTGAATATGTAAGATTGCTGGTGTCGAATCCGTATACAATACCTGAAATATTACCATTTTCTTCGGAAAGAATTATCATTGCCTCATTCTCAATATCCATAATGAAGGTCCCTTTTCCTGCGTTTTCAATATCTCCCGAAATAAATTCATAGGCAAAATTCTTTATGTCCGAGCTAATCCATGTTGTTAGGTCCCCATTGCTTTCCATTTTTCCATCAGAATCATACGTTTCAATATGCATTTGTATTTTTGATTCAAACTGGTAGGAGTCTTCGATTGGAGCTGGTTCTCCAGACATTCCAATACCTTTCAGAATACCATTAATATTGTTTGGTTGATTCTCGTTATTCCTCGCTTCATCCGTCGAATCCTTGCCGAAAATGCTGTCTATTGTTTGTTCAACTTCTTCTTCAACTTGCTCTTCGGTTTTTTGCTCAACCTTTTCTTTTATTTTCTTTCCAATACGATTTAGGATTGATTGGGCATTTGAAACAGATGCAAGTAGTAGAAATGTACACATTAGCAAACTAATAAGGGCTGGCTTTTTCATGACAATAGGTGTTAAATATTAATTTTGCTAAATTAAAACAATGTGGCAGTATTATGCAATACAGCGAGTGTCATCAAAGTTATTTTGGGGGAAAATACGAATGTCTTGAGCAGATATTTAGGATTTCATGGCACGATCCATATCACGCTTAGCATCTTTTTCTTTTAGATTTTCTCTTTTGTCGTGAGTCTTTTTACCTTTTGCCAGCCCGATTTCCAGCTTTGCTAATCCTCTATCATTTAGAAACATTTTCAGAGGCACAATGGTCAGGCTGCTTTCTTTCGTTTTTTTCTTTAGCTTTTCCAGCTCTTTCTTATTTAGCAATAGTTTTCGGTCTCTACGAGCTTCGTGGTTGTTGATGTTGCCAAAATCATACTCCGAAATATTCATATTAACGATGTATAATTCGTTTCTGGTAAATCGGCAATAAGCTTCAACAATGCTGGCTTTACTGTTTCGAATTGATTTTATTTCAGTTCCGGCCAATTGGATGCCTGCAACAAACTTCTCGAGTATTTCAAATTCGAAATATGCACGTTTGTTTCTTATGTTGATATTTTGGGGTTTATGCGTCATATTAAAAAAGTGCATTTAAAATTTTCCACCCAACAGTATTTACCATTCCAAAAATAAGGACAATTAACAAAATTGAGAGTACAATGAATTTTGATCTATTTTCATCAGTAATTTCCAGACACGATTTTGTTCCAATTATGAATAGATAAAAGCCATAAAGGCCAATAATAGACAGAGGGTAAAGCCCGGGGAATAAACCTGTGATGAATGATGCAGCCAAAAATGGGAGAAGTGAATATGCGAGTAAGTGACTTATTGCGTGCTTGTTTTTTGTTCCCTTATAGTTCTGTATGAGAATTTGTAAAATGGGAACAATGATGAAAAATTGTAGCAGATAACTTGCGATTTCCCGAATGGCATTCCCTAAGGCATAGGAAAGCAATAGCTCCGGATTCCATATGATTTCGCCTAAAAAAATACCGATTCCAACAAGAATAACAAGAGGTATGTAATAGCTCATGGCAATGTTGTCTTCAAATGCAGTCTCTTGTTTCTCACTCCAAAATTTTTTTGGTTCAAAAATCAGCTGCTTGCTTTCTCTGAAAAGGCGACTATATCGTTGTTTAATATCCATATTTTGTACTTTTGCGTTACAAAAATACATTATTTTGCAAACTCACACCATTGATGTTGATGATAGACTCAAAATATAAAATGCTGACAATACTCGGACCAACTGCATCGGGCAAGACAACTGTGGCTGCTCATGCAGCTCAATTGCTTAATGGAGAGGTGATTTCTGCCGATTCGAGACAGGTGTACAGGGGCATGGATTTGGGAACAGGTAAAGATTATGGGGACTATGAAATATCCGGACAAAAAATTCCCTATCATCTGATTGATATTGTTGATGCTGGGTATGAATACAATGTGTTTGAGTACCAGCATGATTTTTTAAATGTTTATGCTGATGTGACGGTTCGTGGAAAATTTCCGGTTTTGTGTGGAGGAAGTGGTCTGTACCTTGAGGCCATTCTGAAGAATTATAAATTGATACAAGTGCCTTTCAATGATGAACTAAGAAAGCGATTGGAGGATAAAGAACTGGATGAGCTGGCTGAAATACTGCGGAGTTATAAGTCAGATTTACACAATGTTACCGATCTTGAGAATGAAAAACGTGCTTTGCGTGCTATCGAAATTGAGGAGTACTTGAAACTTCACCCGGAAGTTGACACCACAATGCCCAACATAAATAGCTTGGTAGTGGGTGTGAAATTTGATCGGCTAAGTCGCCGCCGCAGAATTACAGAACGACTAAAACAGCGTCTGGATGAGGGGATGCTGGATGAGGTTCAGGTGTTGTTGAATAAAGGACTTAGCCCCGAACAGCTTACTTATTATGGTTTAGAATACAAATACCTCACTCAGCATTTAATTGGAGAGTTAAGTTTTGATGAAATGTTTAGCGGACTTGAAACGGCTATTCATCAGTTTGCCAAGCGGCAAATGACTTGGTTTCGAAGAATGGAGAAGAAGGGAACACACATTCACTGGCTAGACGGCTATATGTCGCTAGAAGAAAAACTGGATAGAATAAAGAAGCTTATCGAATCTTGATTGTTTGTTTAAGTTCTTGTTTTCCAATTTATTATCATGGTGCTTAAAATTGCCAAATCACTCTCGCGTACGATGCTTGCCTGGTGTTTATTCTCTCCAATTTGGTCTATAGTTGTCGCTAGATTATCATCAGCCAAACCTTCTTTCAGATAGTTAATTTCGATGGCGGTTGGTTCGTTCCTATTTAAAAAATCAATTCCAAACTCATCCAAAGCCCGTTCTAATGATTTAACACTGTTAAAGTGCTTATTTAGATCAAGGTCGCTAAAGAGTACCGGTGCAAATGATAGCTTTTCGGAGTGTTTTCCGGATCGTATTCGTTTCGGTTCACGGCATACTTTTCCAATATGGGCACGGGGGAATGTGTCCTTGAAATCTCTCAATAATACAATTTTGTGGGTTTTTGTGTCTAGTATTAACCAAGCTGTGTTGCATCTAACCAAGACTTCATCCTTTTCATTAAGAATGAGATATTCTCGATAGGCATATATCCCATCTGTACCTGCAGACCATGTGTTGAGCGTGATTTTATCTTGCCATGATGGATATTTCTCAATTTCCATGTACATGCGTGAAAGCACCCAGAACATATTTTTGCTTTGTAGTTGATCATACCCCCAGTCCATAACCTGAGCATGTGCCCATGCCGCTTCGAGCATGATTTGGAATAAGGAGCATACCGATGCTTTTGCGTATTGATTGGTGTGGTATGATTGAATTGTATGAGTTTGAGAAAAGAAATTCTGTTTGTTGGGTTCCATCTTGTTCTGTGTTTATTGAACGATAAAATTAAAGTATTTTAAATGATTTCATTCTTTCAAAAACAGAAACGAATTGAAAATGAAAAAACACCAAGCTAAGTGTCTGGTGTTCTTTATATACTAGTTGTTGTTTCAGCGCAAGCAATTAACTTTATTCAATTGCAAAGCGTGCTGAAACGGTATATTTCAGCGTTATTTTTTGGAATGAAATTTCGGGTAGTGTTTCCTCCCTCTCCATATCTATCATAGATACAGAACTTATTACCTGAGATTTTCTCATGTAGGGTTGTATGTAGCTTGTTTGTTCCAGAATGTATAGAACTCGGCCAATTTTCTCATCTACTGCACTAAGGAGGTAGGTTGCTTTATCTTTCGCATTCTTAACAGCCATTATTTTAACTTCCTTTTTTAGCTCCTCCATTTGGCTGTGATCTACGCGGCTTACATAAGCGTTTTGTGCCTGCACTTCGTCTAGTATGTTCCAAACATTTGTAAGCTGACCAGTTGTTGCAACTTTAACCTCAAAATCTTTTGATGCGAGCACGTCTTTTTTCTTTCTTTTTATAGTGATGTAGTCAGCGTTAGCATCAGCAAGTGTTAGGTTTTCCAAGTTAAAATCGTTTTTGCGGAGTAATTGCTTCAATTCTGTCTCAAGATCATCAAGCTGAACTTTGTTTTTTCCATCGTAACGTTCCTGAAGCGTAAATTGCAAGTAGATTTCATCCGGAATTACTTCCTTTTCGGCATCTCCGCTTACTTGTATGTATGGCGATGATTCCAGAATATTTGTCTGGTTTTGTGCCATTGTGATATTTGCAGCAAATAGCAAAGTCAGAAATAGATAGATTGTTTTCATAGTTGTAAAATTTTATGACCTATTTAATTCATTATAAACACCATATTGTGTGAGGTTGTTTTTGTATTCTTAAGAGCTAAAATTATGTATTATCTTTAACAAAAATAATGATTGATGAACCCATTTCTTAAGCAGGTAGCCCATTTCCTATATAAGCAACACGGCGATAATATTAATCGCGTTTCTGTCGTTTTTCCCAGTCGCCGTTCAGGTGTTTTTTTTAATGCATACCTGAAGGAAATTGCAGAAAAACCGATGCTTGGTCCCGAGGTTATTACAATCAATGAGCTGATTGCTCAGCTAACGGATGTGCAAATATCAGACCAGATCAGTCTCATCTTGCGATTGCACAATGTTTACTGCAAGGAAACAGGACATTTAGAGGATCTGGATGATTTCTTTTTCTGGGGAGAGATTTTGTTGAATGATTTTAATGATGTCGATAAGTATCTCCTTGATGCTGACGATTTATTTCAGAATATTTCCGATTTAAAAGAAATTGAAGGTCGATTTGAATACCTGACTCCGGAGCAAAAAAAGGCCATTGAATTATTTTGGGGCAACCTTGGGAAAGCTGGTGCTTCAATCAATCGAGAGAAGTTCTTGCAAATATGGAATAAGTTAGCTTCAATTTATCATCATTTTCGGGTAGAATTGTTTGCGGAAAATATTGGGTATAGTGGATTGGTATATCGTGATTTGGTTGAGAAGCTTCAGTCGGATAAGGATTTGGAATTGCAGTCGGACTACTATGTTTTTGTTGGCTTTAATGCCCTCAATGCCTGTGAGAATAAGTTGTTTAAGCTTTTTCATGCAGCAGGCAAGGCCGATTTCTTTTGGGATTATGATGACTCTTTTGTGTCGGACATTGCAAATGAGGCTGGTTTTTTTATTCGCAAAAATTTAATTGAATTTCCAATGCCTCAAGGGTTCTCGTTAGAGGGATCTGTTCATAACGGGAAAAAAGTGAATGTGGTTGCTGTTCCCGGGCAGGTGGCGCAGGCACAAATCGTTAATCATAGCGATTTTTTGCCAAAAGGTGGCGACTATTCAAGGTTTGATGATGCTGCGTTGGTGTTAGCAGATGAAAACTTGCTGATTCCTGTTGTTTCTGCAGCAGGCTGTCGTTCCGAGAAAATCAATATTACGATGGGCTATCCGCTGCAAAACACGCCGGTTTATAGTTTGGTTGCTCAATTGATTGACTTGCAGAAAAACTATAGAAAGCTTGATGGTGATCCTGCGTATTATTATCGCCCGGTTTTGGCTGTGTTAAATCATCAATTGTTGGTTGGTGCCGAAACAAAAAAAATAGTGAGCGAAATTCATCGTCAGAATAAAATTTATGTGCGTGCCTCAGATTTAAAAAAAGATGATTTGTTGGATTTGGTTTTCAACAAAGAGGAAAACTGGAAGAGTTTTGCAGACTATTTAATGGCTGTGATGAGAAAGTTAGCTATTCGTTATCCGGGAGATGAAGACAGCCCAATACAGTTGGAGGTTGAGTATTTGTATCAGGTTTATATTTCAGTGCAACGCTTAGTAGATACACTTCAGAAGTTTCACCACGAAAAAATTTCGCTTGCCCTTTTTTATCGAATTTTGTTACAGCATTTGCAGCGAATTTCTATCCCTTTTGAAGGCGAACCACTTTCTGGCTTGCAGGTTATGGGCGTGTTAGAGACCCGAAGTCTTGATTTTAATCATTTGGTCATGTTCTCGGTTGATGAATCTAAATTGCCCAAAACATCGGCTGTGCATTCATTCATTCCATATAATTTAAGAAAAGCATTTGGGCTGCCGGCCTATGAAGAGCAGGATGCCATGTTTGCCTATTATTTTTACAGATTGCTGCATCGGGCTGAAACGGTGACGCTCGTTTATGATTCTTCAAGCGATGGACTCAATACTGGAGAGATGAGTCGCTATCTTTTTCAATTGTTATATGATTCTGATATAAAACCACAGTTTTATCACCTTGATTTTGAGTTTAAGACTTCAGAACCAACACCAATTACAATTCAAGGGAATAAAGAACATCAGCAACGGTTAATTGAACATTATTCTACGCAACGATTTAGCCCGAGTGCTTTAAATACTTATCTGGATTGTAAGTTGAAATTCTATTTTAGACATGTAGCCAAGCTAAGGGAAACAGATGAGTTGCTGGAAGATATTGATCCTCGATTGTTTGGGAACTTATTTCATCATGCTGCAGAGCTGCTTTATTCTGAATTTCAGGGAGAGGAGGTTTCTCGGGAGAAATTGCAGTCGGTTGCTGTCAATAAAAACAAGATAGGGAAAGCCATACATGCTGCTTTTGCCAAGGAATATTATAAAGATAAATCATTGAAAGATGTCAAGATAAGTGGGAAAAATATCTTGATTGCAGAGAACTTGCTTACTTATCTGGAGCGCATGTTAGAAAACGACATGAAAATTACGCCTTTTACGTTAATTGATCTTGAGGGGAACTATGAGGCCGATTTTTCTCTTTTAATTGATGGAAACGAACAGACGATAAAATTGGGCGGAATTGTTGACCGGATTGATCAGACAAAAAATGAAATTCGTATAATTGATTATAAAACAGGCCGAAGTTTGGAGTTGAAGTTTAAAAATTTTGATGATTTTTACGATCGTAAAAAACAAAAACGACCAAAAGAAGTCTTTCAGACCTTAGTTTATTCCGAAATATATAGGAGGTGTAAAGGCGGTCAAGCTATTGTTCCGGTTATTTATAAGATAGATCAGTTTTTTGATGCGGAGTTTTCACCAGAGGTTAAGCAAAATGATAAGCCCGTAAATTATCAGGTTATTGCTGAAGAATTCTCTGAAAGCCTAAATGCCCTGCTTGTTGAAATTTTTAGTGCAAATAATGTTTATTCACAAACTGAAGATCAACGTAAATGTGAACACTGTGCTTATAATCCAATTTGTCGTAGGGGTTAATCGTGCTTCTTTAGCAAGTCTGGTCGTAGTTGTTTTGTGCGCTCATATGCTTGTTTTTCTTTCCATTCATTCACCTGTTTGTCGTTGCCACTCAGTAAAACATCGGGAACCTTCCATCCGTTGTGGTTAGCAGGGCGAGTGTATACCGGAGGGCTAAGTAAATTATCCTGAAAAGAATCGGAGAGGGCAGAGGTTTCGTCAGAAATGCTACCCGGAATTAGACGAACAATACTGTCTACCATAACTGCTGCGGCAAGTTCCCCTCCTGTTAGAACATAGTCGCCAATTGATATCTCTCTTGTAATCAGGTGTTCGCGTATGCGTTGATCTACTCCTTTGTAATGTCCGCAAAGAATAATAATGTTCTTTTTTAGCGAAAGTTGATTTGCAGCCCTTTGCTCAAAAATTTCCCCATCAGGACTTGTATATATTATTTCGTCGTAATCTCTTTGTGCTTTTAAATGATTTATTGCGTCTTCAATGGGCTGTATGGTCATTACCATTCCTGCTCCACCGCTAAAAGCATAGTCATCAGTCTTTTTGTGTTTGTCTTTTGAAAAGTCCCGGATATTATGGATGTGTATTTCAACCAATCCTTTGTCTTTTGCTCGTTTTAAGATGGAGTGGTTAAAGGGGCTTTCTAGTAGCTCAGGAACAACAGTGAGAATATCAATACGCATATCAATTGTTTTTTGCAAAAATAGCAACAATTACCATATTCAGGAATATTTATTTTTGGCGAATAATATATCTAGGTATGTATATATGATGACATAATGGCGCTGCGAAATCGTTGATTCGGAAATTATGACTGCGTTTTCTGTTTCGAAGTATATTTTTTGTCTTGTTTTTTAATCTGGAATAGAACTTGAAAAATGTTTTTCACAATAACGAAAAAAAACAGTTTAATAATAGGAGGAAATAAATTATGAAATTAGTTAAAGTGAATCATCCTGGGTATCATGTTAATGGTGTTGATCGATTGTTTAATGACTTCTTTAATCAAGGCGTAAATCACGACCGATATAACAGGAAGGAGCTTTCTTACCAACCAGCTACAAACTTGTTTGAGAATGACAATGCAGTTGAAATTGATATGTCAATTCCCGGCTTTGAGAAAGAGCAAGTGAGGATTTCAGTAGAGAAAGATTTGTTGATTGTTAAGGGTGAGGTTGAGGAGTCTGCAGAAGAATCTAAGGAGAATATTCGTATGGAATTTAAATTGCAGAACTTTGAGAAAAGGTTTAGGATTTCGGATAAAATGGATTTGGAACAAATCAGCGCCTCTTTTAAAAATGGAATTTTGAAGCTTACAGTGCCTAAAAAAGAAGAGGCAGCGCCTCAAAAACGTGAAATAGAAATTTCGTAAGTTCTTTAATTGTACTAAAAAGGTTGCATCAACAGATGCAACCTTTTTTTGTTTCTAAGTTGTGCCCAGAACAGGACTCGAACCTGCACATCCAGAAGGACACTAGTCCCTGAAACTAGCGCGTCTACCAATTCCGCCATCTGGGCTTTTTAGTGGGTTGCTTTCTTCTTGCTTTTCAGCTAAGCCAGCTTTCTTTTTGAGTGTTGCAAATATAGGGATTTTTAATGCGGGTATTATTATTTAGTCCCTTTTTGTAGGCTGATCCGCTTAATTTATAACAGCATTGTGTTTCACCGATAAAATCACCGCTTTTGTCGGAAATATAATTGTCAGTTGATCAGTAATTTGTCTATTTGCAGCAGTTGTTTTTAAATATGTAAAAATGGATTATTGCAATGAATTTATTGAGCTTTGGAATGAAACGTCATGTCAACTTCCGATTAATTTGCATGAATACACAAATAGTGATCAAAAGATACATGAAGAGCAGTTCAATATATTTCTTCTTAAAATACAAGAAATAGGAATAAGTAAGGAAAAGAATTTACTGGATTTAGATAAGGATAAACCGTTGGTTTTGCTTGCCCGGATTTTCAAAGATGCTCTTGGGTATTCTGATGAACAACTAAGTGTAATGCTTTCCAGAGAGATGGTGCATTCAACGTATCATTTTGTAAATGCGGCAATCGCGTTTGATCCGGAGATGTCTTTTAAAAACATTTTTCAGGCCTGTAGAAATGTGTGGATTATGAATGGTGTGCAGTTTCTTCTAGGGCAAAAAGTTGAACTAACACCAGCTATTTTTGCATACAGCATGCTTTATCCCTATACCGATAATTATCTGGATGATTCCGGGATTGACACAAATGAGAAACTGGAATTCTGCGACAGATTCGCGAAGCGTTTAAAAGGGGACGTGGTTTTTGCATTAAACGCCCAAGAGGAAAGGATTTTCCGTATGGTTGAAATTATTGAGGAGTACTGGAATCGGAAGAATCACCCAAAAGTTTATTTGTCATTATTGGCAATTCATGAGGCACAGGTGAAAAGTATTGTATTACTAAATAATAAAAAGTTAAGCGCCGAAGATATTTTAAAAATTTGTGTTCGTAAAGGGGGAGCTTCGGTTGTTGCTGATGGATTTCTAATTCTGGGGGATTTATCAAGTAAACATGAAGAGTTTTTGTATTTCTATGGGGCTTATCTGCAGTTGCTTGATGATTTGCAGGATGTGAGTGATGATGTTGGGAATTCGCTGATGACTCTCTTTTCTGTTTCTGCGGGTGCACAGAATTTAGATGAATATATATGCGGTGTTCATGGGGTTGGGCAGATTGTAATCTCTATGGCTGATCGGCTTGGGACTGTGCAGGTACGTGTGTTTAAATCATTGATGAAAAAGAGTATAGACCTGTTTTTAATCGAATCAGTTGTTTCAAGTAGCCAGTTTTACAGCAAAGATTTTGTTTGTGAATTTGAGAGATATTCTCCCATGTCTTTTCCATTTATCAGGAGTAAGACCAAATCTTTTTCAGGTTACCAGAATCATTTATTTGATCGGGTTTTGAAACAGGCGATGTTGGAGAAGGAAAGATTTTCTTTAGATTTCTTGTATGAAAACAGCCTGCAAAAAGAAGATTCGCAGGCTGTTTAATATTGGATTCTGTATTATTTAAGTTGATTTTTTAGAAAATCAGTCATGCGCTGATACAGGTGCAGTCGGGTATTGCCGCCATAAATACTGTGGTTACGATTCGTGTAAATTGCCATGTCGAATTGAATTCCTTCCTGCACTAACACTTCTGTAAATTCCATGGTGTTTTGCACATGTACATTGTCGTCTGCTGATCCATGAATAATGAGCAATCTTCCGGTTATCCCGGCAGGGTTTGCAAATGGTGTTGTTTCATTGTACCCATCGGGATTTTCCTGAGGCGTACGCATGTATCTTTCGGTGTAAATGGTGTCGTAAAATTTGTGATGGGTGAGTGGTGCAACAGCAATACCTGCCTTGAAAATATCACCACCTTTTTCCATGCTCATCAGGGTCATGAATCCGCCATAACTCCATCCCCAAATTGCAATGTTGCTTTTGTCAACATACGGAAGAGATCCTAAATATTTGGCTGCTTCAACTTGGTCTTCAGATTCGTATTTTCCCAATTGTAGGTATGTTGCTTTACGGAATTCTTCACCTCTGGCACCCGTTCCCCTAGGATCAACGCAGGCTACAATAAAGCCTTCCTGCGTTAGGTAGTCATACCAATCTACCGACCATTCGTCCAATACTTCTTGTGATTTAGGTCCGCTGTATTGAGTCATGACAATTGGGTATTTTTTTGACTGGTCAAAATCGGAAGGCTTAAGCATCCATCCATTTAATTCGATGCCTTCGGTAGTGGTGAACGTGAAAAAATCTTTGCTGCTAATGTTGTAATTCTCCAGCTTACTTTTCAATTCCTGATTATCCTCTAAAACACGGATTTGCTTTCCGTCAATGCTATGCAGTGTTACGTTGTTGGGTTCCTCTGTTGAGGTGAAGTAATTTATGAAGTACTTGAATCCACGACTGAACTCTGCATTGTTTGTTCCCTTTTGTGTTGAAAGTTTCCCTTGCTTTTTACCGTCAAGGCTCGTGTAGTAAACTTCTCGCCTAAGTGGTGACTCTTTAGCCGCTTGGTAGTAGAATATTTTCTTTTGACTGTCATACCCATAAAAATCGGTAACATCATAATTGCCATCGGTTAATTGACGCACTATAAAACCTTGTCTGTCATATAAGTAGAGGTGCGAAAATCCGTTGCGTTCGCTGGTTATTACAAAGTAGTCGTTGTTTGGAAGGAAAATGAAATCGTCTAAAAAATCTTCATCAACAAACTTGTTATTCTTTTCGGTAAAGAATGATCGGCTGTCTCCTGTGTGTGGGTTTGTTAATAAAACATCTAATACGTTTTGGCGACGGTTAAAGCGCATTACAGCCAAATCTTCGGCATCAGCTGTCCATTTTAAACGAGGAATGTAAATGTCTGTTTCTTCACCCAAATCGACTTCTATGGTTGTCTTGGATTTTAGCTCATATATATGTACGCTAACTTGTGAGTTCTTTTCTCCTGCTTTGGGGTATTTGAATTTGTAGCTTGAAGGGTACAGTTCATTTTCAACTAAATTTGGTTCTTTTCCTTCAAATATGCTCATCGAAAATTCGTTTACCTTGGTTTCGTCAAACCGGATAAAGGCTAGAAATTCAGAACTAGGAGACCAGGCAAATGCTTTATTAAAGCTGAATTCTTCTTCATATACCCAATCTGGTGCCCCATTAATAATTTCATTCCTTTTACCATCGAAAGTGACTTGGCTTTCTGTGCCAAATTTTAGGCTTTTGACAAAAATATTATTGTCGCGAACAAATGCAACTCGCTCTCCATCTGGCGAAAATGTAGCTAATTGCTGTCTGCCCTTTGTTGAAAGTTCGGTCAGTTCTTCAGTAATTGTATTCCAGATATAGTGCTCTGCGGTGTATGAGCGTCTGTATATTCTTTCAACATCAGTTATAAGCAGTATTTTTGTTTCGTCATCACTAAAAATGTAGGATGAAAAGCTTTCTATCGGAGCATTTTGAACTTGAGAAAGTTCGAAAACAACAGAGGCTTTCTCTCCTGTTTTATAACTATATTTTACAATTTGAGTGTTTTTCTCTAGTGCGGTGTAGTATAGTCCGTCACTAGTTGATCTGAGTCCGACAATTGTTTCGGGAACAAAGATCCTATCGACTTGAATATCTTGCAAAGTGATTTTTTCTTGTGCACTAATGGGGTAACCAATTGCAAAAGAAAGAATAAATAAAAGGATGAAGTTGTGCATAATGATCAATATTTTTGAGTAACCAAAACTTTTAGAATTTGCTTTAAGTATAAAAGGCAAATGCAAGTATAATTATAAAATAGATTATTTATTCAACGTATAAATGCAATATTTGTCGTTGAAACCTTAGATTTATTTTTTTGAAGTATCTTTGAATGTTAATTAAATACAAGATAAACAGTTTATTATGAAAAAAGTATTACTGCTGATAATAGTTTCTTTGTTTTTTCTGAAGTTTAGTTCAGCTCAGTCAGAAGTCGTTAATTTTTTAAAGTACGGCAAAGATGATGCAAGTAAATTATTTCAGGCGTATCTGGATCCATACTCTGTTGCATTAGGAGAAGGTTTGAATAGTTCGTGGTATAATACCGCAGAAACTCATAAGTTTTTGGGTTTTGACCTTGCTTTCAGTGTAAGTGCAGTGAAAATCCCGGAAGCGGACAAGACGTTCGATATAAATTCTCTCAATTTGGAGAATACTTTAGTTGCAGATGGGTACAGCAGTATTGCTCCAACTGCGGCAGGTGAAAATGAAGCAGGCCCTTTACTCGATTTCTATTCCAATCCGAGTGATGCATCTACCTATCAGGCATCATTTACTTCACCTGCTGGAGCCGGGCTTGATGTTGTTCCGGTACCTATGGTTCAGTTGTCTGTTGGAGTTGGAGCAAATACAGATTTGATTGGACGCTATGTTCCGGAACAAAAAATAGTTTCCGGTGAGAATGAAGCAAAGGTTGGACTCATAGGAATAGGGGTAAAGCACAATTTTAAAGAGTGGATCCCATTTTTAAAGCATCTTCCTTTTGATGCTTCTTTGTTTGTCGGATATTCGAATATTTATGCCAATAAAGGAGTTACGTTTAACCTTGAAAATTATGGCATAGCACCCGGAACATTAGAATATACGCCGGATGATAATCAATTGCTAGATGTGAAAACGAAAACTTTTAAGTACGGGTTGGTGCTATCTAAAAAAGTTAGTATTCTGACCGTTTTTGGTAGCATTTCGCAAAACAATAGTAACCTTAATGTAGATTTGAAAGGGCGTTATCCTTTTGTAACGCTTGCCGGAACAGATGTTGTCGTTGTTGATGAGGTTGATCCAATAGCCATTAGTTTCGAATCTTCAACTGTAAGCGTAGACGCCGGGATTCGGTTGAAACTTGCTTTTTTTAGTTTTTATGGATCTGTAAGCAAGGCCAAATATACGTCTTATAATGCAGGCTTGAGTTTAGGTTTCAGATAAACAAAATTATTAACTACTATAAAGGCGCTTAATTGGCGCCTTTTCTATTTTATAAATAGAAGAAAAACGATTGTATTTAATCGCTGTCCGTTAATAATAATTATCTTTGCAGCCTGAAATTAGATTCACAATATTAGACTAATGATTAAAATTACATTACCAGACAATAGTGTACGGGAAATTGAGAGCGGAACAACCGGTCTCAATATTGCTAAATCGATCAGTAGCCGTTTGGCAAAAGAGGTTATGGCAATTTCAGTAAATGGTGAAGTATGGGACTTAAACAGGCCTATAACAACAGATGCCAATATCAAGCTTTTCACGTGGGACGACCGTGAAGGAAAAGAGACGTTTTGGCATTCCTCTGCTCACCTGATGGCTGAGGCTATTGAATTCTTTTATCCTGGAACTAAATTTGGTATTGGACCAACTGTCGATACAGGGTTTTATTATGATGTTGACCTCCCCGAAGGGAAGCAACTGACAGAGAAAGATCTGGCTGATATTGAAAAGAAAATCATTGAACTGGCGCGTACAAAAAGTGAAATTCAGAGGAGTGATGTTTCTAAAGCTGATGCAATGGCTATGTTCACCGAGAAAAGTGACGAGCTGAAACTCGAATTGATACGCGAATTGGAAGATGGGACAATTACCCTTTATAATCAGGGAAACTTTACTGATTTATGCAGAGGACCTCACTTGCCCAATACATCATACATTAAAGCAATAAAGCTTACATCAATTGCCGGAGCTTACTGGCGTGGCGATGAGAAAAATAAAATGCTGACTCGCGTTTACGGAGTTACTTTTCCAAAACAAAAGTTTTTGGAAGAATATCTGGTCATGATGGAAGAAGCCAAAAAACGTGACCACCGTAAGATTGGGAAAGAAATGGAATTGTTTACTTTCTCTCAAGCAGTGGGGCAAGGGCTACCTTTGTGGTTGCCAAAAGGAGCAATGCTTCGCCAACAACTGGAAGATTTTTTACGCAAAGTGCAAAATAAATTTGGATATGAACAGGTGATTACCCCTCATATTGGCAATGTTGAACTGTATAAAACATCAGGACATTTTCAGAAATATGGAGAGGATTCATTTCAACCAAT
Organism: Prolixibacteraceae bacterium; assembly: GCA_963662675.2. Lineage (GTDB taxonomy): Bacteria > Bacteroidota > Bacteroidia > Bacteroidales > Prolixibacteraceae. Next base: position 991,330 of record CAXXHP010000004.1, on the reverse strand, counting down.
AAAAACTCCGGCAGAGGGTGAAGAGTACATGTTAAAACCAATGAACTGCCCACATCATTGTGAACTTTATAAATTCAAACCTCGCTCATATAAGGATTTACCTGTGCGTATGGCTGAGTTTGGCACTGTATATCGTTACGAGCAAAGTGGTGAGCTACATGGGTTAACGCGTGTGCGCAGCTTCACCCAAGATGATGCACATATTTTTTGTCGTCCGGACCAGCTTAAGGATGAATTTAAAAAAGTAATTGACATCATTTTTATCATCTTTAAAGCATTGGATTTTGAAAACTATACAGCTCAAATCTCATTGCGCGATCCGGAGAAGCCAGAGAAATATATCGGTTCACCAGAAAATTGGGATAAGGCAGAGCAGGCTATCATAGAGGCTGTTCAGGAAAAAGGTCTGAATACGGTGACTGAACTTGGTGAGGCTGCGTTTTATGGGCCAAAACTTGATTTTATGATTAAAGATGCCTTGGGTAGAAGTTGGCAGCTTGGAACAATTCAAGTTGATTATAACCTTCCTGATAGATTTGATCTTGAATTCATTGGAGCTGATGATAAGCGTCATCGTCCGATAATGATTCACCGTGCCCCATTTGGATCTATGGAGCGATTTGTTGCTGTGTTAATTGAGCATACTGCTGGGAAATTCCCACTTTGGTTAACTCCTGAACAAGTTGTGATTTTACCGATCAGTGAAAAATACAATGAATATGCTCAAAATGTTTCAGATTTTCTAAATAATTGCGATATTCGCAGCTTAATTGACGATCGTAATGAGAAGATAGGTCGTAAAATCCGGGATAACGAACTTAAACGTATCCCGTATTTATTGATAGTTGGGGAGAAAGAAGCAGAAACAGGTCAGGTTTCAGTAAGGAAACAAGGAGATGGAGACCAAGGAGTGATGTCCAAAGACGAGTTTGCAGCATTTCTTAACAACGAAGTAAAGAAGCAATTATCAGCATTTTATAACTAATAAAAATAGGAGGTTTTTCTTATCGCTATAAAAAGACGCCCATATCGAGGAGGAAGAAGAGTTGATACAACTCCTCAGCACAACATTAATGAGCGAATACGTGCTCATCAAGTTCGCCTAGTTGGTGAGAACATTGATACCCAGGGAGTTATTTCTCTTATCGATGCATTAAAAATGGCTCGTGAGCAAGAACTCGACTTGGTTGAGATTTCACCTAATGCGGATCCTCCGGTTTGTAAGGTTATAGATTACCAAAAGTTTCTTTATCAACAGAAAAAGAAACAAAAAGAGATAAAAGCCAAAGCAGTAAAAGTAGTGATAAAGGAAATTCGTTTCGGTCCAAATACCGATGATCACGATTTCCAATTTAAGCTTAGGCATGCTGAGAAATTTTTATCAGAAGGGGCAAAGGTTAAAGCATTTGTATTCTTTAAAGGACGTTCAATCCTTTTTAAAGAAAAAGGCGAAATCTTACTGTTGAAATTTGCAACGGCCTTAGAAGACTTCGGTAAGGTTGAACAATTGCCGCGATTAGAAGGAAAAAGAATGACCATGTTTATTTCACCTAAAAAGAAGAAGTAATTTCTTTGATAATTAAAATTAGGAAAGATGCCAAAAATGAAGACCAATTCCGGAGCAAAAAAACGGTTTAAACTAACCGGTTCCGGAAAATTGAAAAGGAAACATGCTTTTAAAAGTCACATTTTGACTAAGAAAAGCACGAAGCGTAAAAGAAACCTAACCCATTCAGGGTTGGTTGATAAAGCAGATGAAAAGAACATTAAGTTGTTGCTTGCACAGAAATAATCCTTTTCAGAAAGAATTATACAAATTAGAGTTTCAAACAAGTGTTTTAGCAAAAAAGATCCGGGAATGGCCGGGCGCTAACCACTAAAAATTAAGATTATGCCAAGATCAGTAAATCATGTAGCAGCTCGGGCTAGGAGAAAGAAAATCCTCAAGAAAACCAAAGGTAATTGGGGTGCCCGCAGAAATGTTTGGACGGTTGCAAAAAATACCTATGAAAAGGGTTTGCAATATGCATATCGTGACCGTAAAACAAAAAAGAGAAACTTTCGTGCACTTTGGATTCAGCGTATTAATGCCGCTGCACGTATGGAAGGAATGAGCTATTCTCAGTTAATTGGATTGTTGAAGAAAAGCAACATTGAAATTAACCGTAAAGTTTTAGCAGACTTAGCGATATACCAACCTGTAGCTTTTAAAGCGATTGTTGATAAAGTGAAGTAGATATACCCAGAACATGGTGAAATGATACATATGAAGCCGCTCCTTTTTGGAGCGGCTTTTTTATTTTGTTGTTTGTCCCGTCCTGAAATAGCGTTACACAAAAAGTAATGTTATGAAAGAATATAATGAGCCGGACTATATTCGGCGTAGTCAGAAAGATTATTCGATGTCTTTTAAACTTGGGGTAGTAGTAGAAGTTGAGCGAGGAGAACTTACAGTCACAGGAGCCAAGCGGAAATATGGCATTCAAGGTCGTTCAACAGTTTTGAATTGGCTTCGGAAATATGGTAATTTTGATTGGGAGAATCAAACGCCATCGCATATGCCAAAAACTCAAGAACAGAAACTATTGGAGCTAGAGCAAAAAGTTAAGTTGCTGGAGAAGCAAAAAGCATTTTTAGAGAAGCAAGTTGCAACCGCAGATAAAAAAGCAATCCTTTTTGATATGATGATTGACCTTGCCGAGAAAGAGTTTAACATTCCTATCCGAAAAAAATGCTCCCCCGAACAATTGATCATTACAGAGAAGAAAAAGAAGAAACTATAGTTTCCACCTGTGAATTGTTCGGGGTAAGCCGACAGGTTTATTATCGAAGTAAACAATCCTTTCAAAAGAAACAGCAGAGATCTGCAATGGTAGTGAGTATGGTCCAAGAGGTTCGGTTCCAGATGCCACGCATTGGTACCCGAAAGCTCTATTATCTTCTACATGATCGGCTATTAGATCTTGGCGTGGGCAGAGATAAACTTTTTACAATCCTGTCCGCAAACCATATGCTTATAAAGAAGAAACGAAGCTATCGTAAGACAACGGATTCGAACCATCGTTTCCGCAAGCATAAGAACTTGATAGCAGGGACAACACCAAGGCGGCCAGAACAAATATGGGCATCAGATATTACCTATATTGGCAACCGAGGAAATCATAGGTATCTGGCTTTGATAACCGATACCTATTCAAAGAAAATTGTCGGCTATGACCTATCTGCAAGTCTGAGTGCAGCGGGTGCTATCCGAGCTTTGAGAATGGGATTAAAACAACGGGCATTTAAGAAACAAAAGCTAATACATCATTCCGACAGGGGGCTTCAGTATTGCTGTGATGCTTACCAGAAGATACTAAGGCAAAAGAACGTGAAATGCAGCATGACTGAATCCTATGATCCGTACGCCAATGCAATTGCAGAACGTATAAACGGAATACTTAAGCAAGAGTTTTTGCTGGAAGAGTACAATGTAAAACTTCCGGTAATGAAAGAATTGGTCAAAAACAGCATTGAGGTGTATAACAAAAACAGGCCTCATTTCTCATGTCAGATGAAGACACCTGAGCAAATGCACAAACAGTCTCGAATTCGAATTAAGACCTATAAAACAACTGACCATCTCAAGTTATGTCTTGAAACGGTCAGTTAATATGATTATTTTAGTCAAATAAATTTGTATCGCTTATTTAGGACTAGTCAGTTGACTAGCTTTTTCGTGGCTATAGGCATTGATAAAATCTATTGTCAGATTAGTATTTATGCCCCACATCATAAGAAATCACTTTTATTGCGGTACTTATATATTTATATTTGACTGCAAATTAGTAGGGGAGCTTAAACTCTTTCGAATGATAAGAAAGCAGTTGAGCATATCTGATATTTTCATTTTATTAAAATATTAAGATTAGATTATGAGGGATTTTTTTAGTTCTGTTGTTATTGTTGTGTTTTTAATATTTATTTCCGGTACTGTATTCGCGCAGGATGAACAAACGGATGAGAAGGAAGGCTTTCTTTTTACAACAGTTAAAGAATTGCCTCATACCCTTGTCGAAGATCAAAATAGTTCCGGTACATGTTGGTCTTTTTCTGGTGTTGATTTATTAGAAGCAGAGATGATACGTTTAGGTAAGCCTGATGTTAATTTGTCTGAGATGTTTATTGTGTGGCATACCTACGAAGAAAAAAGTATGAAATACGTAAGATTACATGGTAATTTAACCTTTTCTGCTGGTGGTGCTTTTCATGATGTAACCAGTATGATAAGAAAATACGGTATCGTTCCTGAATCTGTTTATTCCGGACTGAATTATGGCGAAGAGAAACATGTTCATTATGAAATGGATAAGGTGCTGGAAGAACAAGTGAAAGCTGTTGTTGAGAATGGTAATAAAAAATTGAGTACTGCTTGGGAAGATGCTATTCAATCAACTTTGGATTCGTATTTGGGCAAGCTGCCTGAAACTTTTGAGTATGAAGGTCTGGAATATACTCCTCAAAGTTTTGCGCGTGATTTTATGGATTTAAATATGGATGATTATGTAGAGATTAGTTCATATACTCATCATCCGTTTTACGAAAGATTTATTCTTGAAATACCTGACAACTGGATGTGGCAAGAGGTTTATAATGTGCCTCTTGATGAGCTGGAAGCGATTATTGATAATGCGATAGAAAATGATTATGCTGTTGCTTGGGCTGCTGATGTAAGCGAAAAGGGCTTTAGTACATCAAAGGATGGCGTTGCCATAATTCCCGAGAAAGATTTTTCGGGAATGTCTGATGCTCAAATAAGAAAATGGAAGAGGCTTTCTGAAAGTGAAAAGAATGATGAGCTCTTTTCGTTTGATAAGCCTGAAAAAGAGCAGTTGATCACCCAGGAAATACGGCAAGTTGGGTTCGATAATTATCAAACCACTGATGATCATGGAATGTTGATTGTTGGAATAGCAAAAGACCAAAATGGAACACTTTACTATAAGGTGAAAAATTCGTGGGGCGAGTACAATGATTATGATGGGTATTTCTATGCATCCAAGCCTTATATTCGTTATAAAACCATGAGTATTATGGTACACAAAGATGCCATACCAAGAAATATCAAAAAGAAGTTGAATCTGTAATAATACTAAACCTCCCGTTAGGGAGGTTTTTTTGTGGTCGTTATCGGTTGTGTCCTTCTTTTTTGCAGATGATCAAGCAAAAAGTTCTGCTCAATTAGAGCCTACTTTGTAGGATGCTTTGAATCTCACGAGGTCCAATATCTGCTTTCTCTCCGAATTTTACGCCTCTTTTTTCAATTCGATAAACTATTTCTGAAATCGTTGAAGAATCTACACCATGATCTGAAAGCTTAGTTTTTATGCCGATTGATTCAAAGAATGCAATTGTTTTTTGAATAGTAAGATCAATCTTTTCATTAATAGTACCTGCATTAATCCCCCAAATACGTTCTCCATATTGAAGAATCTTTTCTTGCTTTTCTGCACGTCTTTCATTCATAATACCAGGAAGTATTATTGCCAGAGTTTGAGCGTGGTCAATACCTTTGAGTGCAGTCAATTCATGACCTATCATATGCGTTGCCCAGTCTTGAGGCACTCCTACACCTATTAAACCATTCAGAGCGAGCGTTGCACACCACATAAAATTGGCAGCTGAATCATAGTCGTTACGATTCGCAATAATTTTAGGACCTTCTTCAACCAAAGTTTTCAGAATGCTCTCCGCAAAGCGATCCTGAAGTGGTGAATTTACTCGAAATGTGAGATACTGTTCCATGACATGAATGTAGGCATCAGCAATTCCATTTGCTACCTGACGATTAGGTAGTGAAAAAATAACTTCAGGGTCAAGAACTGAAAATTGAGGCATAAGAACAGGCGAAGAAAAGGCCATCTTTTCTTTTGTTTCAATTTTTGAAATGACAGAGCCTGCATTCATTTCGGAACCTGTTGCCGGTAGTGTTAAAACAACACCGATGGGCAATGCTTTTTTAACGATATTCTGATCACGTTTGGCTAACAGATCCCAAGAATCTTTTCCCTCGAAAAAAGTAGCTGCTGCTATAAATTTTGTTCCATCAATCACCGAACCTCCACCTACTGCAAGCAAGTATTCAATCTTTTCTTTTTTGCATATGGCTACTGCCTTCATCAATGTTTCGTACTTTGGGTTTGGTTCAATACCACCAAATTCAATTACATCGTAAGCCTTGATAGCTTCCTTTACTTGGGCATAAATTCCATTTTTGAAAATGCTCCCTCCTCCATAGGTTATCATGATCTTCTTATTCTTTGGAATTTCTTTGATAATCTGGCTAATCTGTCCTTTCCCAAATAGAATTTTAACAGGATTTTTATACACGAAGTTGTACATCTGAAGTTATTTTAAGGGTTTAACTAATATTTAAGAATAGTTGCAAAGTTATAAAATCAATATTGCGGATTGATAATGAACTTAAAGGTTTATTTTTGCTGAAAAGTAGATAAAAATGGAATTCCCAGATAAAGAAAGTTTAAAGTCTCGTTACGAGGAGTATTCAGACAATCAATTGCTTGAAGTGTTACGAAACCGTAATAGTTACCAGAGAGACGCTGTTGAGATAGCCATGGAGATAGCCGTAAAACGGAAGTTGATTAATAGTGAGCAAGATTTATTATCGTTAGAGTTTAATGTGACAAAGTCACATCCCTTTCAATTCTTCCCTCAATTAAGTGCCGAGGTTCAAATACAGAAAGTATTAAAAAGCTTATTTCGTATTCTTTATCTAATAACTCTTTTCCCATTAATATGGGGGGAGCTAAAATATTCAGAGGGAAGAATAATTGATGCCATTGTATATGGAGGAATTGTTGTTTTGTGGGCCGTTCTGGCTATTGGTCTAGAGCGAAAGCAGGATAATATCCGATCTTCTTTACTACTTCTTATTTTTATTTCAACGGTTTTATATCTAACCTGGTCTGAGGGACTAATTTTAAAATTTGCCAGAATTGATTGGGTTATATATGTAATTTCAATTTCCCTTATAATGTACTGTCTTTTATATATTCAGATATTAATTCGTCGTAGAAAATCAAGCTGATTCTTTATTAGATAGGTTTGCCTAATAAAATCGTCAACTTATCGAAAAAAGGGTATGTTCTTTGCTTTTATAGGCTAGATTTGTTTTGAATAAATAAACAATGAGAATAATTAAATATATAATTTGTCTTTTCATCATTTATACTTTCTCTATGCCAGAAGCGTTGAGTGAAACTCAGTGGGATGATGATATTGAAAGGACATATGAAGTAAGTGATTTTAATAGGATCTATATCGAAGGGGGCTTTAAAGTGATTTTAGAAGAATCTGATACTCCCGGGCTTCGTATAAAAGCAGATGAAGAAACATTTGAACATATTGATGTTGAAAGTACCCGTTTTTCATCTCAATTAAAGATTGTTAAGAAACATTTTGATTTAGAGGGGGTTATTTTATATATCTCTTTTGTTGAACTTGACGAAATTCATATAGAAGGTGGAGTTAAACTTGAAACAAAGGGCTATTTGGATTTAGATAATTTGTCAATTTACGTTGAAGGAGGAGCCATAATTGAAATGGAAATAAAAGCAAATGAAATTCATTTAAATGGTGAGGGAGGAGTGTATTTTGATTTAAAAGGTATTGCCAATAGTCTTAATGCAAAAATATCAGGAGCAGGACACTTAGATGCGGAGAAACTGGAGTCCCAAAATGTCATATTTAGGATAGAAGGAGTAGGGTCAGGTATCGTTTTTGCGACTAAGACCTTGGACGCTAGCATTGAGGGTGTTGGAAAAATTCGATATAAAGGAAACCCTGAGGTTAAAAAAAACGTTGAAGGTATTGGTATTATTAGTGATGAATAAGGGGTTTATTCACACTAGATTTAGTTTAGTTAGTTAAAAGAGGAGGTTGCTTTGCAGCCTCCTTTTTTTGCTTCTTTTTCGGATTCCCATTTTTCATACCAAAGTTTATTCTAGGTTTTTGAATCATTATTACTATTTTTGAAAATCAACAAGAGATTTTTGCACTATAGTAAATAGATGTCAAATTGTAAACTAATATAAAACAAGTGGTTATGAGACGAATTTTTTTTGTAATTGTATTCTTTTTGGGAGCGTATGTGGGGTCTGCCCAAGATGCAGCGGAACTAATTAATAGCGGTAATGAGGCCTTGACGGCGAAAGATTATACAAAAGCATTTGAACTGTACGAGAGTGCAATGAGTAATTTAGGAGATGTGCAAGTTGATGAAGCAATAAACTTTAATATTGGCTACGCTGCTTTTCAAGCAGAGAAATATGAAGGAGCTATAACATATCTTGATAAAGCAATTGCTGCAGGAGCTAATGTTACTGCAGCCCATAAATATAAAGGAGATAGTTATGTGAAAATGAAGGACTATAAGCGTGCAATTGAGTCTTATCAAAGTTCTATTGATGCAGGATCAGAAGATGTTGGAAGTCTTTATTACAATTCGGGTATTGCTGCTTATAAAGGAAAACTATATGAGCAAGCAGTAACACTTTTTGGAAATGCAGTAATTGAAAGTTATAATGAAGAAAATGCAACTTACTATAAAGCGGTTTGCTTAAAGAAAGTTGAAAGAGATGATGAATATAAGCTAACATTGGTAGAAGGCGCCGAAAAGTTCCCAGGAAATGATAAAATAACTTCAGCATTGGCAAATGTCTATGTTACTGAGGGTAATAACCTGTATAAAAAAGGTGTGGCTATTATTAATGCTGCAAATGAAAAAGTTTCTGCTGGTACACTAACAACGGCAGATGCAGAATATACCGCTGAAATCGATAATTCAAAAGTAGAGTTTGGTGCTGCATTAGAGGTTTTAGAAAAAGCTCAAGCGTTAGATGCTTCAAACGAAAATGCCGGAAAATTAATTGATGCGTGTAAAGCTGCTCTTTAATACTGAGATTATATAAAAGAACAGCACTATCACATAAACTGTGTAAGTTGAAAATACCGAGGGTTGCACCCCTCGGTATTTTTTTGTTTAATTTTAAACTTTGCACAGTAATGAAAAAAGAAGATTTATTAAATGATGATTTTCTCAAATAGTTTAAATCTGGAGAGGAACTCAACGATTTTCTAAAACAGATCCAAAAGCGCGGCATTGAAAAAATGCTCGAAGGCGAGCTTGATGGTCATCTGGGCTATGACAAAAACAAAAAGTCAGATAGCCCGAATGCCCGTAATGGCTATTCTGAAAAGAAAGTTCGTACATCCATGGGCGAATCCAACATCCAAGTACCACGTGACCGTGATGCTTCGTTCAACCCCATGATTGTCCCCAAGAGAGGAAATATGGTCGATGGCTTAGAAAACATCATTGTTTCGTTCTACGCCAAAGGGATGAGCAATAGCGATATTGAAGACTAAATCCGTGAGCTATATGGCTTTGAAGTCTCCACATCTACCATATCGAGAATTACCGATGCTGTTACCGACGATATTGTCGCTTGGCAAAACCGTCCGTTGAAACCAGTTTATTTAATCGTTTGGATGGACGGTATTGTGTTCAAGGTTCGGGAGAACTCCAAGGTAATTAACAAGACCGTTTACATTGCCGTAGGACTTCACAGGGACGGCAAAAAAGAGGTTCTTGGACTGTGGCTGGGCAAGAATGAATCTGTAGCATTCTTGAAAAAAGGGTCCAGCTATAAATAGCTAAACCCTCGGTATTTTATAATTACACACTTTGTGAAACAGTGTCTTTTATTCAATTGTGGTATTATTCTTCCTGTTTTTCCGTTTTATGCTCTTCTTCTACTTCTTCAAAGTTGAGCATGCTTTTCTGATGAAGTAGATTGTACCATTGAATTACTTTCTTCATATCAGATGTATAAACTCGATCCTGATCGTATTCAGGGAGCACCTCTGAGAAATAGGCTTTTATATTTTTTAATGTCTCTTTTGAAACTTCGTTACCTGTCTCTTTCTCCGAAATGTTTTTGAAAACGTCTTTCAACGTCACTTCTCCAGTTTGAGTGAATATCGCAATATCAACTAAAGAACTTACTTTAGAATGTGAATGCACTGGCATTCTTTTTCCTGTTAACAATGATTCTACAACAATACTGTTTTTTGCTTCGGCAACCATTTTGAATAATCCTGGTTGTCCTGAAATCGCTAAAATATCTTTCAACATACTTTTATCAGTTATATAACAAATGCGAAGATAATATATTCCGGATATTTTTTAAGACCCCCAGTTGGTGCTTTTTATCCATTTTACCACAAATTTTGCATTTTCATAAGGTATGTCAGGTAAAAAGCCATGTCCCAGATTAAAAATCCATTTATCATTTTTCTGAAAAAAAGACTTGTATTTTTCTAATTCAGCTTCAATTTCTGTTTTTGATCCATATAGTCTGCGTGGATCAAGGTTTCCTTGAAGTCCAATCTCAGGGTGCACTAATTTGCGTGCATGATCTAAAGGCATTTGCCAATCGATGCTAATATAATCAGCCATTTCTGGCGTAATATATTTCAGTCCTGTTCCTATTCCTTTTGGGAAAAAAATGAATGGTGTTCCTGTTTCCCGAACTGCGTTGCTTATTTTCTGGATGGCGGGCAGAAACATTTCACGATACATCTCGGCTGGAATAAGGTTTGCATGCGTTTCAAAAAGTTGAAAAGCATCAATGCCATGCTCAATTTGCTTCTTTGCATAGTGAATGGAAAGATCAGTAATTGCATCAATTAGTTTTTGTGCTTCATTTTTATGCTGAAATAAAAACTTGATGGCATCAGGAAAATTAGGGTTTGAGCTAATGCCTTGTACCATGTAACAAAGCGTAGTTAATGGTGCGCCACAAAAGCCGATCAATGGGATGTTGCCTGGGCGTTGACGGATTATTTCGTCAATGTTTTGATAGATATAATCCAACTTCTCAGGCACTGGTTTCAGATGATTGGCTGGATTAGCAAGACCTTTCAAGGGTTTGTTGAATACTGGGCCATGATCTGTAAATTCCAGTTCCATGCCCATGGCGTTGGGAATTACTAATATATCTGAGAACAGAATTGCGGCATCTACTCCTAAATCTGAAATAGGCATCAACGTCACTTCTGCAGCGAGTTTAGCATCTTCCATTAACTCGTGAAAAGTATAACTTTCCTTTAGCTTGTTATAGTTGGGCAAAACTCTTCCTGCTTGACGCATAAACCAAACAGGTGGGCGTTCTGTCTTTTTTCCTTGTAATTTGTCTAGAAAGATTGAATCCTTCATAGGTAATAATTTTTTGTATTGAAACAGGATCTATAAACTGCTTAAAGCTTGCCTGTTTGCATTAATAATTCGGTCAATATCATCGGTGGTATGTGCATCTGAAACAAATAGGCATTCAAATTGCGATGGTGCAATGTAAATTCCACTTTCCAGCGATTTCTGGAAATATGCTGCATAACGAGAGGTATTTGATTTCATGGCTTGATCAAATGATTTGACGTCTTTTTCTTCAGTGAAAAACATCGTCATCATTGAGCCAATTCGGTTTATTACACCTGGAATACCGGCATTCTGAAGGTTTTCGTTTAATCCAAGCTCCAGTCTGGCTGCTTTTTTCTCCAGTTCATTATAAATCTCTGGATTATCTTTTAGTGTTTTTAGCATGATTTTTCCTGCAGCCATTGCTAACGGATTTCCGGATAAAGTTCCTGCTTGATAAACAGGACCTTCGGGGGCTAATAGGTTCATTATTTCAGATCGGCCACCGTAAGCTCCTACAGGTAAGCCTCCTCCAATGATTTTCCCAAGCGTTGTTATATCCGGATTAATATCAAAAATTTGTTGTGCGCCACCGGGTGCTAAACGAAATCCGGTAATCACCTCGTCAAATATTAATAATGCTCCATGTTGGGTAGTTAACTTACGCAGACCTAGCAAAAACTCAGGTTCTGGTAAAACAACTCCCATATTTCCGGCAACTGGTTCAATAATCACCGCAGCAATTTCATTTCCACGTTCAGCAAAAAGCTTTTCAACCGAATTAAGGTTGTTGTATTCTGCCGTTAAGGTGTCTTTTGCTGTTGCTTTTGTCACTCCCGGGCTATCGGGCAATCCCAAAGTGATAGCTCCTGAGCCTGCTTTAATTAAAAAGCTGTCGGCATGTCCATGGTAACAACCGGCAAACTTTACAACCAAATCTCTTTGGGTATACCCTCTGGCAAGGCGTAGCGCACTCATGGTGGCTTCGGTGCCGGAGTTTACCATGCGTACTTTTTCAATAGACGGAACCATCGACGTGATTAATTCTGCCATTTCCGTTTCGACAAGGGTAGGGGCACCGTAGCTTGTACCCAATTCTGCAGCCTGCTTTACTGCTTCTACAATTTCTTCACGGGCATGCCCTAAAATTAGTGGTCCCCAAGATGAAACAAAATCTAGATATTCATTTCCATCAATGTCCCAGATTTTAGCCCCTTTTGCTTTCTGAATAAAAAGAGGACTTGTCTGAACGCTTTTAAACGCACGAACGGGAGAATTTACTCCGCCCGGTATTAGTTGTTGGGCTTCTTGAAAAGCCTGAATGCTTTTATCTAATTTCATAATCCTTCAAATTTGGCTTGTTTTTAGGTTTTAATGAGGTGGTTGATGCGAAATCGCTACAACTCGTATTTTGCTTACACCCGATTCCCTTTTTTAAGTTCGTTTAATACAAATTCTTTTGCATGATAAGTGATGATAATATCTGCTCCTGCACGTTTAATGGAGGTTAGTATCTCTTTGGTGATACGTTCTTCGTCAATCCATCCATTTGCTCCTGCTGCTTTAACCATAGCAAATTCGCCACTTACATTATAAGCAACTAAAGGCATGTTGTAGGTTGTTTTTATACGATTGATCACATCCATATAACTAAGAGCTGGTTTTACCATAACCATGTCAGCTCCTTCAATAATATCCTGCTCTACTTCACGAAGGGCTTCGTCGCTATTTGCCGGATCCATCTGATAGGTACTTCTATTTCCAAATTGAGGAGAACTTCCTGCTGCATCCCTGAAAGGTCCGTAGAAACCAGATGCATATTTTGCAGAATAGGCCATTATTGGTGTGTTTTCAAAACCATTTTCATCTAACGCTTTGCGAATAGCCCTAACACGGCCATCCATCATGTCGCTCGGTGCAATAATATCTGCACCGGCTTTGGCAAGTGTAACGGACTGAGCCGAAAGTGTGTGTATCGTGCTGTCGTTGTGAACGTCTCCGTCAATAATGGTTCCGCAATGCCCATGTGTTGTATATTCGCAATTGCATACGTCTGCTACGATTAATACCTCTGGAACAGCATCTTTTAATGCCCTTATGGCTCTTGGAACAATGGCATCGTGAGCACATGCAATGTGCCCGTCTTCATCTTTTGACTCTGGAATTCCAAAAAGTAGGATTTTATCAATTCCTGTTTGTGTAAATAATTCCTTGACTTCCTCTACCAATAAGTCAATAGAAAAGTTATAATTACCCGGCATTGATTTGATTGGAGTGCAGACTTTTTCACCGGGGCAAACAAAGTAAGGCATGATCAGGTCATCTCGGTTGACTTCGGTTTCTCGCACCATGTTTCTTATGGTCTCTGATTTGCGTAATCGCCTTAGCCGTGTAGTTGGATAACTCATAACTTATTGGTTTTGTGGTCTTGTAATAAATATTCAATTGTTTTTTCAGCTAGCTTTTTATAGCTGGACTCTTCGGCTGTAGCCAATGGTTTAATTCCCAAGCTACGGATGGCAGACGTTGTTGTTTTGCCAATGCTGATAATCCGTAATTTTTCAACATCTTTTTTAATGAAGATATTCAAATTATTTATAGCTGACGGACTGCTGACAATCAGCAAATCATATTGATCGTTTTTAATTCTTTGCAAGCAGTCAGTATCAATATGTTTCGGGATGCTTGTTTGATAAACATCTGTTCGTTCCACCGAATTATTTGCAGATAATTTATTCTGAAGCGTATTTGGAGCTAACGTTCCTAATACTAAAAGGATGTTTTCACCGGGCTTAATAAGATTAAATAACTCATTGGCAAAATCATCTCCTGACTTTCCGCAGCCAATAAAATCGGCATGATAGCCATGCTGTAAAAGCTCTTTGGCAGTCCCTTCTCCAATGGTTGCAATCTTATTTGTTGATGATATAACTTGACTTTTTAGAAAAGCAGGGATCGCATTCTTACTTGTAAATACCAGCCAGTTATAACTTTCAACCTTGTTTTTTAGCTTGAATGCAATGGGTGAAACTTCAATCATTGGCATATAGAGTACCTTTGCGCTTAGTGAACTGATTACGCTGAAAAAATCATCTTGCTCTTTTTGGGGGTAAGTGCAAATGATTATTTTATTTCGTAATATGTCTGATTCTTGTGGGGTACTCATTCAATCTAAATGTTCCTGATTTTATCAAGGATTTCTTTACCGCCATCATCCAATATCGAATTAGCCAATTCAATGGCTTTTTCAGATGCGTCGTCAATCTGGCAGACTACAGACTTACGTATCATGGTTTTTCCATCCAACTCGGCTACGAGTCCGGTAAGTTTCATCTTATTCCCTTCGGTTTCGAAGTAACAGGCTACCGGTACCTGACATCCACCTTCAAGTGTACGAAGGAGCCAGCGTTCGGCCATTGTTGTTTGGTAGGTGCTTTCATCTGATATGGCGTCAATAATATGTTGAGTCTGTTCATCCCCTTCTCTGATCTCAATAGCCACTGCTCCCTGGCTTACTGCTGGCATGATTGTTTCCTGATCCAGAAATTCCGTAATTATATTTTCATATCCTAAACGGATAATTCCGGCACCTGCCATGATTAATGCATCGCAATGACCATCATTCATCTTTTGGATACGTGTATCAACATTGCCACGAATGTCAACAATGTTTAGATTGGGGTTGAAGTTGAGGAGTTGAGATTTTCTTCGTAAACTGGAGGTGGCAATTCGGTCATTTTCGGTCATTTCGGAAAGTCTCCTTCCGTCTTTTGAAAGAAATACATCACGAACTTCGCCACGTGGTAACATGCCACCAATTATTAAATTTTCCGGTAATTCAGTTGGAAGATCTTTTAAGCTGTGCACCGCCAAATCAACTTCGCCAGCCAATAGTGCAGTTTCTATTTCTTTTGTAAACAGCCCTTTGTCTCCAATTTTGGATAACGAAACGTCAAGGATAATGTCTCCCTTTGTTTTAATGACAATAATTTCGACAGCTAAATTTGGGAAGGCCGTAGCAAGGGTTGTCTTAACCTGATTTGCTTGCCAAAGGGCAAGTTTACTACCCCTTGTTCCTATCTTGATGGTTTTATTGGTCATTGTCTTGCTTGAAAAGATCGTTGATGATTTTTACATATTCTGTTTGTCGGCCATTATCACTAATCGCTTTCAGATTTTTAATCATTGAATTGATCAATTTTTCTGAAACATGTTTGCCGTATTTTTCCATCTGTTTGAATTCTTCATCTGTATGGAATTTTTTAAATACGGTTAACTCATTTTCATTAACTTGATTTACTGTAGTAATAATACTTTTAATGACTGGAGATAGGTTTTGTTCGCTTATCCAATCGGCAAATTCTGAAACTTTTCCTAAAATGATGGATTCGGCAACAGAAACATAGGCTTGTTTCTTTTCCATGTTCCCGGCTACGACTTCTTCCAAATCATCAACATTTAATAGCGAGACTCCACTTATTTCAGCTACATCCGGATTGATATTTCGAGGTACCCCCAAGTCAATCATCATTACAAGAAGATGACCATTGAGGTGTGGTGTAATTTTTTCGGCATCAAGAATTGGCTCTTTACAGTCAATCGAACTTACAATAATTTCGGCCTCATGAATACCGTCCATTAATTTGGAGAAGGGTAGGGATTTTCCATGATAACGAGTTGCCAGTTCTTCCGCTTTTTTAATGGTTCTATTCGTTACCGTGATATTTTTACAGCCTTTTTTGTATAGGTTTTTAATGACCAGTTCTCCGGTTTCTCCTGCTCCAATCAATAATATCTTTTTGTCTTGAATGTCTTCGAATTGTTTGTTGCATTTCTCAACAGCAGCATAACTGACTGAAAAAGCACCGTTACTCATTGCCGTGTTGCTTCGTACCATTTTGCCGGTTTCCAAAGCTTTATTAAATAACCGTTTCAGAACCTTAGCAACTGTGCCATTTTCTTTGGCTTGTTTGAATGCTTCTTTTACTTGAGAAACAATTTGGTATTCTCCCAACACCATGGATTCCAGGCTAGATATCACACGGAATAGGTGTTGAATGGCGTCATTATACTGATAACGATAGAACAGTTTGTCCATTTCCTCATTAACGCCTGTGTATATGCGAAGGTGACGTAAGATAATATTGAATGCACCAGAAGAGCAACATTGATCTGCTTTAAAGTAAATTTCAGTTCTGTTGCAGGTCGAAAGAATTACTAATTCTTCAATATACTGGTTTTCCCTTATGGCTTGTGACAATTTTGCACAATCGCTTTTGTCAAGTGCAAACTTTTCGCGGATATGAACAGGTGCTGATTTATGGCTTAAGCCAATAATTCCAATCATGATGGATGTTAAAATATGAAACTTCGGGTATCTTTCAAATATTGTTGTTTAAGCAATAGTCGTTGGCGGAGAGAGTCCGAAGTAGAGTGCATTATATTCCGAATAATGTTGAAGGTATATAAATTGGCATGTACTCCTCTTGTTGATAATTCTACTGATATTCGTATTTGCTGGATTTGTTGAATTTGATATTTGTTGTGATTCTTTTTGGGTTTCTTTAAAAGAAAAAAAATAGCAGTCAGTCAAGCTTTCTTTAACATTGTGTTGAATGTTTATTTTTATAGTTTTTCCTACTGGTAATTTTGCACTTTCTGCCAGTATATCCTTGTTTGTCTTCAATGTGAAAACAAGGATTACGCCAGTAAGTAGCATGTATGGTAATAATGAACCAGTGATTCCTAAAAAAAACATATTCTTCCTATTTTATGCAAAGTTAGTATTCTCAATCAAAATTTAAATATGAAAGTTGCAAAATATAAGAGGATGGTGTACACAACTGTCTTATTATTTGTGATTTGATTTGTATTGTGTTTTTCACATCGTGAAGCCTTAGGTATTCCATGTATTTTTGGTTTTTAATTGCATTATTGAAAGAACAATATATCAGACTTATAGTTTTCTGAAAGTCCGACTTTTCAATCTAAATCCCCAGATAAATTAATACTTAGATCTCAAAAAAGGTAAAAAGTTAAAGACATCTGGACAACAGAAAGAATAAGGGTGGCAACCAATAAAAATTTTGAGATAATTAGATCGAATCCTTCTTCGCCTTTTCTAATGAAATAGTTGTGGGCAAAATAAGAAAACAATCCTCCAATAGCTACTATAATGCAAAGGAGATAGCCTAATCCTGTTTGTTTAAAAAGTTCAACAGCTCCTAAAAGGGTGAGGAATACAAGTGGGATATGGATAATAATAAAACCCGTAATCTTTCCGGGTAGTTTAAATAGATTCCATTCTTCCCAATAGGCTGATTCAATTTCATGATTGATAAGAATGGTTCCATTGATTAGATATATCCATAGTAATAAGTCGTTCATGACCAGCGTTTTTCACAAATTTAAGCCAATCCGAATCAAAAAAGAAGGGTTTCACATTCAATTATGTGAAACCCTGCAAGTATATTGTTTGATCTTATTTAAGGCAAAAAGCTAAGAAGCGTATCTCCACGCAAGCCTCTACGTAATGTTTCTAATGCAATTACTTCATCTTCGGCAATATTTCCCAAATTGACATTTGGGCCTAATAGTTTAATAAACCAAACTTGTTGGCTTTTTAAAGGTGCCTCCCATAAAATGTCGTCTGCATTAAGATGTTTGCGAATATCTAACACCAAATTGGAATTTGCAGAGCCATCATCGTTATATATACCCATATTCCCACTTTCGCGGGCTTCTGCGATAACTTTCCACGCACCTGCTTCCAGCTCTGTGCTCATCCATGAAACCCATTCATCATTGGCTATTTCTTTTCCTTTTAATTTCGTTCCAACTTCTGATAGAATTACAAAATCTTTGGCAAGGGTTTCAATGTATTCACATTTCTTACCATGTTCGATTGGTAGTACACCGTCTGAAACTTCGGCTGTATCAACACCGCTCTCTGAGATGAATTTCCGGTACTCGTCAAACATATCCCGTGCAATAAATGCTTCGAATAGAGTTCCTCCGAAATAGGGTTGAAGTCCGGCTTCTTTATAAATATTGATTTTATCCTTTAATTTTGGAGTTAATAAGCCTGTGCCAAATCCTAGTTTTACGAGGTCGGTATATTCGGATGTGACTTCGCAAAGATTCTCAGCTTCACGAAGACTTAATCCTTTATCCATAACCATGGTTAGACCTGATTGTCTTGGTTTCTCGGGTCTCTCAGGAATAAATGGCAAATTGAAATTCATGCTTTATAGTTTGGTTGATTGATGTTTTTTTATCAGTTTTTTGATTGATTCATTCTGAACGGCTTCAGGATAGTAATCAAATAAGTCACGATAGCTGTTGAAATCTATCTCTAAAGCTTTTTCAAAATATCCAGTCGCTGATATCTCATCGTTATTCTCAAGTAGATAGGCAGTTAGGCGATAGTTGATGCCATTATCATTGGTAATTATATGGTGTGCATTTTTCAGGATGTCAATGGCTGAGACCAAGCTGCCTCGATCATATTCCATTTCAGCATATGACACCCAACCGTCAGCATTACTCGGATCGAGAGTCGTGGACTTTCTAAATGCAGTTTCAGCTTGATCAAATTTTTTCAGTTCCATATTGACCTTGCCATATATAAGCCAGAAATCGGGATTTTCATCATCTAACTTGAGTGCTTTCTTAACGAACGTCAACGATTCTGTTAATTGTCCTTCCATCCACATAATAAGTCCCGAGCCATACCAAGCAAGGGAGTTATTTTTGTTGAGCTTGATGGCTTTTTTGTAATTAGCCAATGCTTCATCGTACTTTTCAAGGTTAAGAAAACACTCACCTAAATAGCAATAAGCATCGTCGTTTTCCTTATCCCGCTCTAAGTATTCTTCGTAACACTCAACGGCATCCTCGTACTGATTATTATTTGAAAGGGCATTGGCTTTATTAAAGTAGGCCTGTTCAAAATCGGCATGTAAAGCAATCGAGAAATCATAAGCTTCAATTGCTTTATCATGTTTCCCCATCCTGTTATAAGTTATACCTAAGTTGTACCAAACGGATGAGTTAAATGGATCAATGTCAAGATATTTGTCGTAATAAAAGATACTCCTTGAATAATCTTGGGTTTTGTCGTAATAATAGCCCAATTCATATAAAGTCAGTTCATTACTCTTGTTTTCCTTGTACGCTTCTTCTAAAAAGTATATTGCTTTTTGAGTTTCGCCAGCTTGTCCAAGGGTTACAGCAATATTATAGAGTAGGTCATCTTTTTCATCGTAATTATAGATGATGGATTGATTGAAGGCGTCAATGGCTCCTTCAATATCGCCCAGCAGAATTAGTGCAGAGCCTTTAATTAAAAAAACATCAGAATTACTGTCTTCGACCATTGAAGCAAGATTAATCAATTCAAGTGATTCTTCTGCTTGACCATCGATTAGTAGAATCTGAGCTTTCTTAATTTGCAATGAAATGGATTGAGGGTGAATGTCAAGTCCTATTTTTACGGCATTAAATGCCATTTCTACTATGCCCTCATCCAAAAAATAATCAACAATGCCTTCAACCTCAAATACATCAAAGTACTCAAAATTGTTGCTTTTTATCATTTTTTTGAAACGGTTTATTGCTTCAATGATTTCATCGTTTTCGAAATAGTCTCTTTCGTCCTCGTCCATAAAAAAGTGAATTGGAGGTGCAAATTTAGTAATAGTTTTCAAAATCAGTTACTCTGGCTGATGCTCTTTTCGTAAAAGGTCATTTATCGTCTTAACCGGATTGAAAGTCTGTATAGGAACTTCTACAAAAAGTGTGTTCCAATCTGCCATAGCTCCATTCCATAACCCGGGTAATTCCTGAGCCTTTATCTCTTTTCCATCTTTATATTTCTTGGAAATAAATCCTGTTTTTTGGTCACGGAAATTAAAAAGGTCATATTTTTCTCCTTTATAGTTTTTATAGGCGCAAACCAAGTCCACAGGGTTAAAGTGGGTGGCTTCATCGATAATTGATTTCTGCTCAATATGGTTGATGTCTATTTGTGAGTTTTCCACAATTTGTAACGAGATTGAACCATCACTGTTTTGTGCAAAAAATGGTCCTCCTCCCGGTTCGCCTTGGTTGCGTACCATCCCACACACCCGAATGGGTCTGTTGTACTTTGATTTCAGATAGTGGTATAGTTCCTCTTTTTCGGTATAGTACATGTCGAAAGGAGGTTTCACATGTAGTATATTTTCAAGAAAGTTTGAGGCTTCGGCAAAAAATGCACTGTCGAGAGCGTAGTAATGATGGGTGTCAAACATGCGTTGATAGCTAAATATCTTTTGTTGCAGACTCAGCAATAAGCCTCCCAGTACTTTTTTGTATTTTACCGTTTCCGGTTTTAGATAGTCTGGCACTACATTGTCAATGTTTTTAATGAAGATGACATCTGTGTCTAAATCATTTAGATTAGCCAGTAATGCACCATGTCCTCCCGGCCTGAATAACAGACTGCCATCATTATTTCTGAACGGTTCATTGTTTGGCTTTACCGCAATGGTATCTGTTGTTGGCTTTTGTTGACTGAATGAGATATTGAGCTGTGCATCGTATTTCGTCTCTATTTTAGCTTTTATCTCCTTAAGATGAGCTGTGAAAAGAACCTGATGTTCTGGAGAAACGGTAAAATGGATATTTACTTTTCCGTCACTTTCTTTAGCATACAATGCTCCTTCAACGCAATGTTCTTCAAATGAGGTTCGGCTTAACTCATTGTATTCATGAAATTCAAGCAATCCTTTGGGAAGACTTCCGTAATTAAGTCCATCCTCGGTCATCAGTAAATTCAGCATTTCTAACAGAGAAAGTTCTGATAAAGGTTTTTGTGCTCGTTTTTCCAGACTGCGATTAAACGCGAATTTCTTTACATTTGAGAAAAAGCGTGCTACTTCATCATTATCTAGCACATCTTTTAAAGGAACACCTTTATCTAGTTTTGTTTTTGCATCAAGTAGGTCATTAAACATTCTGCTTGCGGCACCCGATGCTGGAGTAAATTTCAATAAACGTATACCTTCTTTTATTTTATTTTCAAAAAAGTGGATGCTTTCAGCGAGTTCGTCCTCTTTAAGTTTTAAGATTCCGTTCTGAGTGGTTGCTGCTTGTGTGATCTTCAAGAAGGGAAATCCTTTTTTGAAGTTTTCAATTTGTTCCTCAACAGTTGCTCTATTACTGCCTCTTTCCTCAATGTTCGCAATGTCTTTCGGATTAAGCATAATTATCTATTTTGAGTTATATAAAATTAGAAAATAGGGGATACAAAAAGAACCCAATAACAGTGGTTATGGTTTAAAGTTTTCAACATTTGTTGATAATGACAAACTGGGTTTTTTTGTTTTGCATTTGTATGTGTTTGTTATTGTGTGATTTAACCTTTTATTTTTTCCTTGGTTCATAATCGTTATTTTTGTCCTTAATTTATACCGAATGACAGCACCGAACTTTCCATGGGGACATACGAGACGATTTAATGATTTCTCGACATATTTTAAGAGTAAATTTGAAGAACGCGTACAAAAGGTATCCGTTGATGCCGGGTTTACCTGTCCAAATCGTGATGGGACAAAGGCTTTGAATGGTTGTTCTTATTGTAATAACAAAACCTTTAAACCGGAATATTGCAAATTGGAAAAGAGCATATCCGAACAAGTTAAGGAAGGAATTGAATTTTTTGGAAAGAAGTACAAGTCAATGCAGTTTCTTGCTTATTTTCAGTCTTACTCAAATACATATGCTGATCTTTCTGTTTTGAAGGAGAAGTATGAAGAAGCACTTGCGCACCCTAAGGTAATTGGACTAGTTCTTGGTACACGTCCCGATTGTGTAAGTGATGATGTGTTGGATTATTTGGAGGAGCTTTCGAGAAAGTATTATGTGATGATTGAATTTGGTGTAGAGTCTGTTAAGGACGAGACTTTGCTTCACATTAACCGGGGGCATTTATTTGCTGATGCCAAGCATGCCATTGAAGAAACGGCACGACGTAACATTCATACTTGTGCACATCTTATTCTAGGGCTACCTGGAGAGAATAGGGAAGACTTTTTAAATCAGGCGCGCATCATGTCAAAACTTCCAGTGGAAAACTTGAAGCTACATCAACTGCAAATTCATAAAGGAACACAAATGGCTGTAGAGTTTGAGCAACAGAGAAGTGCATTCAATTTATTTACAGTTGAAGAATATACTGATTTGGTGGTTGATTATCTGGAACTCTTAAATCCAGACATTGTTCTGGAAAGATTTGTAAGCCAGTCTCCTGCTAATCTTTTGATTGCTCCAAAGTGGGGGATAAAAAATTTTGAGTTTGTTTCCAAGTTAGACAAACGCCTTGCGGAGCGTAATACTTGGCAAGGCCGGTTGTTTGCGGAATAAGAATTTCCTATAAGATTTTGCTACCTTTGCACTGCAGACCGCTCTATCGCTTTCCCTTATGGGAGGGAGGAAAGTCCGGGCAACGCAGGGCACCATGCTTCTTAATTGGAAGACGGGCGAAAGCTTGTAGTAGTGTAACAGAAAATTACCGCCCCAATTCGTTGGGGTAAGGGTGAAAAGGCGGGGTAAGAGCCCACCGGTTTCGGAAGTGATTTCGGAAGCCGTACACCTAATGGGTTGCAAGGCCAAATATATCACGATTAGCGATTGTCGCTTGCAGGGCTGCCCGCTCTGTTCTGACCGTCAGGTCAGTCCCGGTTCTCCGGGAGTCGTGAGGGGTAGGCTGCTAGATCACAACAGTAATGTTGCGGCCAGATAAATGATAGAGGTTTCCGGTTTTCCGGAAATACAGAACCCGGCTTATAGGTCTGCATTTTTTTCTTTTTTTATCGCTGTCTATTCTCCCTTTATTCTCTTTGAGCAGAGCTTGTCGAAAAAAACAT
This sequence comes from Prolixibacteraceae bacterium, assembly GCA_963662675.2. Classification (GTDB taxonomy): domain Bacteria; phylum Bacteroidota; class Bacteroidia; order Bacteroidales; family Prolixibacteraceae. The sequence goes on along the minus strand of CAXXHP010000004.1, from coordinate 968,164 downwards.
TTCGTATTTTCGGAGATTCAATTGCAAATTAATGAAGAAAGAACTCAAAAAAATCAGAATAGACAATGCTTACATTAGCGACATTTAAATATCTAACAATGGGGGCACTATTGGGATTGACATCTGGTATTTCACCAGGCCCTTTGTTGACGCTTGTACTTACCGAAACGTTGAAACACAATAAGGCAGCTGGAATAAAGATCGCGATCTCACCTCTGTTCACGGATTTACCTATCGTTCTGATTTCACTTTTTGTCTTTTCAAAACTTTCTCAATTTAACACCGTGCTTGGTCTTATTTCTATTGTGGGAGCTGTATTTCTTGTTTACTTGGGACGTGAGACTATTAAGGCAAAACAACTAAATATTGAAACACCAGGTCCTGGTTCGGAGTCGTTAAAAAAGGGGATAATTACAAATATACTGAGTCCTCACCCGTACCTTTTTTGGTTGACGGTTGGCAGCCCACTTGCCGTGAAGGCTTTTGATTTAAGTTTGTTAGCCGTTATGCTGTTTTTTGTGTCGTTCTATGGTTTGCTCATTGCTTCAAAAATTGGAGTTGCTTTAATTGTAGCACGCTCAAAATCATTTTTAAAAGATCAGTCATACATTTGGATTATGAGAATACTTGGAGTTGCACTTTTCCTTTTTGCAATTATTTTTTTGTACGATGGACTGAACTATCTAACGAAAAATTAGAGGTTTATGATCCCACTATAATCTTTGCGTTTTTGGAGGTAAAGACTCAAATATGTCTTGCTATTTTTGCTCTCACATTAAGATATTATTTTGCTGAAAGAATTAAGATGCTCTTCTAAATTGGCGATAGAACTGATAATTGGCCAAAATTTAGATCATTGGTCGTGATAGTTGAATGTAATACAAAATGAAAATAATGAAAATATTTGTAGTAGGTTCCGGGAAGTTGGCAAATGCACTATTAACTTCTAATTTATCATTTCAATCTTGTGAAGTCTTGAGATGGAAAACTCAGGATCAAACTTTAAATGAAAAGGCAATAATTGTGCATGCCGGTTCGGGACGACAACTTAAGGAATGCATCGAATTCTGTGTGAGATCAAAGTCTGTATTTATAGAACTTTCTACGGGATTAGAAACAGAAAGCATGACTCCTGATTTTCCTCTTATTGTTTGTCCAAACACTTCAATCTTATTATTAAAAACACTAAGTATTGTAAAGGCAAACGGCAATTACTTTGAAGATTATGAAATTTCAATTACAGAATCTCATCAATCAACTAAAAAGACAGAACCTGGAACAGCCTATACTTTTGCTAATGCATTAAAAATTCCACTCGATAGAATCATATCAATAAGAGAACCTGAGATTCAACTGAATGAAATTGGGATACCCAAAGAATTTTTAGGCAAACATGCATACCATAAAATAGTAATTAAAGATGGGGATGACGAAATTGTATTAGAGACAAAAGTTTTGGGGCATCATTCTTATGCAAAAGGTGTTAAGAGAATAATTGATACGATATTGAAAAATAGTTTAGAGAATAAAAAATATACGATTTTGGATTTAATTGATGATAACATGTTATAATTGCATTTGAATTGCTTGTTTTTTAAGTGTTGCTATGAGTTGATTAATGGAGATTAGGAAATGAAAAAAACGATAGATCGAAAAATGCATTGGGAGAATATTTATCAAACGAAAGATTTGAAAGATGTAAGCTGGTATCAGCCAACCCCAACAACTTCTTTGGAATTTTTAATTCAATTTAACGTTTCAAAAACCGCAAAAATTATTGACATTGGTGGTGGCGATAGCTTTTTGGTGGATTACCTACTTGCCCTAGGATATCAGGATATTACTGTGCTCGATATTTCAGAGGCTGCAATTGAAAAAGTAAAAAAACGACTCGGAGATAAGGCCATAAATGTGAAATGGATTGTCGCAGATGCAGCTACATTTAGACCAACTGAAAAATATGATTTTTGGCATGATCGGGCAGCTTTTCACTTCCTTACAGAAGAACAGGAAATAAAAAACTACATTGATGTTATCCAACAAAACATTCAACCTACTGGTGTTTTAGTTATTGGTACATTTTCAGAGCAGGGGCCTAGCACGTGCAGTGGAATTGAAATAAAACAATACTCCGAAACTTCAATGACTGAGCGACTAAAACAGTTTTTTGAGAAAGTGAAATGCATAACGGTTGATCATAAAACTCCATTTGAAACCATTCAGAATTTCATCTTTTGTAGTTTTATAAGGATTGCAACAGATTAATAAAAAGAATCTGAATTTGTCATTTTAAAAAGTTGATAATAAGTCTTGTATAGAATCATTTGTTTTTATTGCTGTGGTTTGGCCAAGTCTGATTAATAAACATCAGAATACCACTTTGAAAAATAAGGTTGGCGTAAAAGGAACGGCATTTGAGTAGAAATTTACCGGGTCGTACTTATCTGAAATGTATCTGCTTTTTACGTTGTTGTAGCTTAGGTTTTGGGTGTTAAATAGATTGAGCACAGAAATGCCGGTTTCGCTATCCATCATTTTCCATTTTAATTTATAGGTAACGGCTACATCAAATCGGTTGTAATTAAGTCCATCTATATTGTATCGATAAGCCCGTTTTAATATTTCCATTCCTGATCCATAGACATAGTCGGCTGATAGATAAAAGCGACGAATATTGAAAAGGGCAGCAATTTTAAGCTCATGACGTTGATCCTGAAGAGCCGGCATGTAGCTAGGCAATCTCATCCCCTCCGGCGCCATACGTTCAACCGCTTTGCTAAGTGTGTATGAAGCCCAAATGGAATGTGTCCCAAAATCTTTCCTGATATACGTGTCGATTCCGTAGGCTTTGGCGTCTCCTGTGTACGTATAATAGCCATTCGTCGGAATATTATTCTCAAGTCTTCTTTCAAAAACATGGCGACTAAGATTGCGTGTCGTTTTGTAATAGCTTTCTACATTAAATGTGAAGTCATTTTTAAAATAATTGATGCCCCAAACCCAATGTGTTGCATTTAATACAGGGGAATTGTGGTTTCCCGTAACCCATAAATATGTGTAATTTCTGTCTTTATCGACATTTGCGATTTTATACATAAACTGATTGTATCTTCCCCACGAGAAATTCATTGCTAAATTTTCACTCATAGAGTATGTCGCACTTAATCTGGGTTCAATGAAAATCCTTTTTGCTCTGTCCATCAGATTAACACGTATTCCGCTTTTGAGTGTCATGCGGTTTGTCACAGGAAGGTTGTCCTGTAAAAACAAAAACCCACGGTTGTTATTATAATCGTTTCGAGAATTCACGGATACTGTGTCTACGGAATAATTGATATTTTCTACAAGCGCATTGTTTGAGTAGAAACCACCTCCAAATTCCAGTTGGTGCCCATCAGTTAGGTAGATAATATTTTCAATGCGAATTGAGTTTTCGACAGCCTTGTTGGTGATTTCAACTTCATTTTCATTGTAAACTGTATCGGTTCTTATATCCAGAGATTGAAAGGAGTCTTTCACCTTTTTTATATAATCTGAATGTGAAAAAATGATTTTTGAGCTATTCCCATTCTTCCAGTTTTTATTAAAAAAAGCAGACATCCCCATTTGTGAGTTTTTTTCTTGATCAGAAAATGAAACTGTAAAAGGTGTATCCGAAATCGGGTCATCACCGATATGAAATGGAGGTGTCAAATTACGCTCAGCCGTTAATTTAAAGTCGTCGCCTCCCAAATACATGCTAAAGTAAAATTGGTCGTTATTTTTAAAGCTTGTGGAGTACTTTATATTGAAATCTCTAAATTGATAGTTGTCCGGAAATACCTTAATCCCGGGGTCGTTATCTGTAAGCTTTTCCAATTCAAAGTCATGATTTTTTGCTGGTTTAGTAGGATCATAAATGTTGAAATTTTCAGGATTATAGAGGTTGTAATAAGTTTGCCTGTATGCGACTAAAAGAGCTGATTTTTTGAACACTGGAATTTCAGCCATCCCATTAATGGTGGTCGCATTTACATTAAAGCTGAACGTTGGTTTTTGCAGACTGCCATTTTTTCCTGTAATGTTTACGAGTGCACCCACCCGATTCCCGTAGCGTGCTTGATATCCACCTTTATATATTTCAATGTTTTTAACGATGAAAGGGTTTACAATACTAATGTTGTTGTTGTAATTCTTTAGCCCAAACAGGGTGAATTCATCAAAGGTGATAAGGCTCTGTCCTTCGTAGCTGTTCCAAATTAAGAGGTCGGTAGATTGTTCGTTTGATGCTTGTACCCCGGGCATTAACCGAAGCAGGTTAAAAACAGAATTGTCTCCTTGTCCAGGCAAATACCGTGAAATGTTATGGTTTATTTTCATGTTGCCGGGTTCTTTGCCAATTTGTGCAGCCCTTTCAATGACGTTATTTTGTATGGTGACTTCAGGCAACTTTTGGATGGAGGGAACAAGTTTAAATTTTTGATTTATACCGGCATATAAGATCGTATCAAAAATATAATATCCTAAGTGAGATATTTGCATATGGAAAGAATCTCCAGTAGAGGCTACAAAATTAAATGAACCTGTAACATCAGATAAAATCTGTTTTTTATTGATGATGATGTTTGAAAAGGAGAGTGGCTCAAAAGTTCCTGACTCAATAATTTGCCCTGAAATATTAATAACGTTTTTGTCATCTTTCTTTTTATCAGGGATGATAATAAACACATCTCCTGATTTTTTCAGTTGAAAGGGTAGGTCCCGAATGAGGTATTGCAGGGCTTCTTCTTTACTCTCGAAGGTTTTTGAAACTGTTACTTCGTATTTCGAAAGCTCATTGTCTGTGTAAGATAATTGAAAGTCGTACTGGTCACGAAGTTGTAGTAACAAGACGTTAAGCGGAATTTGGGTTGCTTCAAGCTCAATTACATTTGTCTGTCCCCATCCAACTTGAAGGAAAGAAAGAGATATTGTTATTGTCAAAAGTATCCTGATCATTCACTGTCTTCAATTATTACAAATGATTTGGTTGAGTTTTTTACGTACTTCAACCCTAAGGCCGGACAAACGTAACCCAAAATGTCCTCAACACTCTTGTCTTTTGTGAAATTGCCAGTATACAAATCCATGCTTTCTACATCAATCTTAATGGTTACATCGTATTGTCTCTCAATTTCTAAAAAAACATTTCTGAGAGGAGTTGCCGTGAATAGAAATATATTTTTTCGCCATGAGATTTCAGGATACGTATCAATTTCTTTTAGGACGTTAATTTTGCCATTTTGTTTAATTTCGGCTTTGCTGTTTGGTTTTATAATGACATTCTCTTTGCTGGTTGAAGTCACTTTCACACTTCCCGTAAGGCAGGTTACTTCATATATTTCATCCCGGCTGAGTATATTAAAGCTAGTACCCAAAACCTGTGTTTCTCCAACGTTGGATTTTACTATGAAATTATTCCCTTTCACAACGTCAAAAAAGCCCTCTCCATCAAGTTCAAGTATGCGTTTAAAACGCCACCAATAGGGATGGTATTTTAATGTAGATGCAGCATTAAGTTCAATCGATGAGCCATCAGGAAGCTCTACAATCTGATGAACACCCGAAGTGGTGGAAATGGTGTTCTCGTAGAAACGAAGAAAAGAACCTACTGCAATGAAAACGATAAAACTGGCAGCAATAGCAAGAACTTTTAAATTTATATAGATGCTTTTTTTGGCAGGAATTGTGGTTATGCCATCGAGAATGGTTAACCAGACTTCATTTTGGTTTTTTGTCCACTCAAATGTTCCCTCAGCAAAGAAAGCCCGGCTCTGCTGATCTATGGCTTTCAAACTTGTATGTTCGTTTTTTGCGTTCACTTTTTCTTTGTTAAGGTTGCCGAAGAAACAAAATCAATAAAAAGCAGGATGAGGTGTGTGATTTTGTTTTTTAAATGTTGTTTTAGATGTTCAAGTGCCTGACTCATTCTTTTTTCAATTGCTTTTACACTTAATCCCAGTCGGTCTGCAATCTCTTTGTATTTCAGTTCATCAATTCTACTCATCAAAAAGACGACACGTTGTTTTTCCGGCATTGATTTTAGAGCTTCTTCATAGGCCTTTTTTAAATCCTTGTAATTTATATGGTCCTCAGGTGTTAGGCTGATTTCTTTAGGTTTGTATGTAGCAAAAAAATTGAACGCTAGTTTTTCCTTATGATATCTGTTGATGTAAAGATCTTTGGCTATCTTGAAGAGCAAGCCTTTTGCTGTTTTTAGTTCAACGTTCATTTGCTTTTCCCAAATCCGAAGAAATGTATCTTGTGCAATATCGGTAGCTGTTGCTTCGTCTCCCGATCTATAAAACACGTAGCGCCTAACATCTTCAAAATACGTGTCGAACAAAAATTTAAACTCTTCTTTTCTCAATTCAGATTATTTTCACTTATCGGTCAAAGATAAATGAAAATTGCGGAAAGAGAGTTTGCTCCAGACTCTCTTCCTGCAGATTTAATTAATGCCCTTTTTTACCAAAACCATGCTTGCTGTGATACTTATGCATATTGGCTTTAGCCATTTTCCCATGCAACTCAATTTCAATATCTTCACCATCTACGGTTAGTATAGCAACATCATCACATGTGCCATCTCCGTAGTCAAGCTCTGCTATCACTTCTTCCTCGGTGCTATACTCTACAATTCCCTGTGTGTAATGGCGACATTCGCCTGATTTTATTAATGGGTCAATAATTGTTTTTAACCATGAGTATCCTTCACTGCTTGTGATTTGATCGGATCCTGTAATCTGAATTATATCATCCGAATGACCTGTTGTTTCAAGTCCTTCAAGCCATTCTCGAATCTGTGTTCCTGAACGTTGAAGAACCGTTCCGTCTACAAGAATAAATTCTACTTCTGTTGTGTTTGTAATAATGCGTGTTGTTGAATTGTCGCCATTGAAAACCTCTGTAATCGTTCCACTTATTGCAACTGAGTCAACAACACAGTCGGTAAGTGTAATTGTCCGAGTTGCTCCATCTGTGTTTTTTTCGGCTGAAATTTCAATGGATACTGTGCCGCTAATTACACGTCCATGGTGTAATACAGTACTGTCACCATATTCTATGGATATTGTAATCGGATATCCGGCATCGGCTGTATCTATTGAAACTGTTGGGTAATTGCCTACATGATATCTTGAATTATGCCTGCCTCTCATTATGTCTTTGTTCCCTTGAAGATGAGCCAGTTCGCGTAGAAGATGTTCTGATTCTGCAAAAAATTCAGCTTCATAAGTCGTTTCTTCCAGCACACTTTCAACAGTAACATCATTTTCTGCAATTATTGCTGACTTTAGAGCCAGATCTGTCTCAGTTGATGTTAAAGAAAGGTCATTCTGTTGTTGGCAGGAAAATAGGGCCATTGACAGGATAAAAATTAATCCCGAAATTTTTGTTTTCATAGTTCTGAGATTTTATGGGGTTTAATAATCAAGCTTTACTACTATCCCTGAAAATATCGATATACCCTACTTTTTTTAGTCCTGAAAAACTTTTTATTATCGACCGCCTCCAGGTCCACCGCTATTTAATGTTCCAACTATTGTTACTGAACTTGAAACGGTGAAGCTTTCATATTGTGTTCCCCCGGAGTATTCTCCCCCGATGTATAGCCCATTTGTTTCCAATCCCGTAGAAGTGCCACCCGTATAGATGTAATAGCTTGAGCCTCTCGTTAATTCGGATGATGAGAAGATGATCGAATAATAAGTTTTGGAAGGTTGAAATGTTACTATATTATTTCCGTTGACATCTTCAATGTGAAAGAGAGTATCTGACGATTTCGAATTACTAAGACGGATTAGTACCGAGTTTTGTGTAGAAGAAGAGGAAGGTGCTTCAGTCATGCTTGAATTTGATCCAGAAATAACCAGAAACCCACCAGATACATTACATGTGCCATTTACATCCATGCCAACCTCTGGTTGTGACGATGGACCATGAACGAGGATTGTCCCTCCTGTGATTGCAATATCTCCATTACTGTCAAGTCCGTCTGAACCTGACGTTAAAACAATATACCCCCCGTTTATCGTCAGAATGCTACCGTCATTGGCTTCTCCTCCATATCCTTTTGATGCGTTTGTTGCATCGTCAGAGGCTACAATCTTTATGGTTCCGTCATTTATATAGATATATGGGCCTTCAATGCCTTCATAGGATTTTGTGATATCAATTTCTCCATTATTAATTGTGACTGTGTTGTCGGTGTGGATACCATCATCACCTGACGAAATTGAATAGTTACCATCATTTATAACGATGTTATCTCCTGAGTGGATCGCATCATCTGCGGAGTTGATTGTAAAATCTCCAAGGTCAATGACAATGTTAGTGCCCGCTTTCAGCCCTTTGGCAGAAACGGTACTGCTGAAATAGCTAGTGCTGCCTCCTCCTGATTTAATATTAAATGTCCCGTATGAGATTAATAAGTCTGTATATGCATAGATAGCATCACCGCCAGCTGTAATATTGATTGTTCCGGTTTCAATTGAAATATAGCCTTTTGCCGTATTGGCATCGTTGTCTGATTTAAATCCATCTCCACCGGAGATTACAGTAATGTTACCTTCTCGTATGATGAGGTAATCTTTTCCCCGAATACCATCATCAACGGCATTTATACTAATATTTCCACTGGCAATGATTAAGCCATCCTTACTTGAAATTCCATCTCTGTAGTTTGCATCAATCGTTAATGAGCCTTCGCCATAAATAGAAAGATCAGATTTACTAAATAAGGCTGCATTGGGTTCATTTTCCGTTGAGCTGTCAAAAACATAGGACGAACCATCTGTTAGGTAGTTATCCGTGTTCTTAGGTAGAATTATCACGACTTTATCGGCACTTTCAATATTTATTGGCGCTGAATTAGAACATGTAACATCAATCTCATTGAAAATGAGCCTAACAGTGGTATTGTCTTCTGTATCTACAATAATTTTCCCATCCGTTAATGTCCCGCTTATGTTGTAAGTTCCGGCAGATGTAATGGTTAATGTGCTGCCGTTGGCTGTGGCGCCAGTGCCGTTTACTTCAATTGACGATCCGTTTAAAGTGATCGTTTGCTCATCCGCATTATCCCATATATAATCCGATGCTTCTTCGTGGTCGCCGGCATTTTCGGTTTCTTCATCAACCGTTGTCGTATTATCTTCCCCAGAGTTATCCTCTTCCTCATTATATTCCATTTTAACACAAGACGCAATTGTGAAAAACAAGAATAATGAACAAAAAAGGAATAAGTTTCGCTTTTCCATTTCCAGTAAATATTTTTCGTTGCTAACGCGTTTTTTGTTTTAAAGTGAAGGAGAAAAACTCCTAGTCTTTGAACGTATATTTATACTGAAGACCAAGAACTGTTTGTCTGACAGGATTTTTGACATTTATTTCATGATCAACTAATCCGAATAATTTCAGTCTGTTTCTTTTATTGATTTTGTAGCTAACTTCTAGCTTATATCTTAACTGATCGAATTTGTTCCCATCAGGATTATTCAGTTGATAAAAGGTCTCAGCTGAGAATGATGGGGTTACTGGAGATTTACGGATATTGTACTCTATTTCTAACTTATTTCTCCACCTTAATTTTGGATTCATTTTATAATCTCTTTCACTTTCATCTTTAAAAGTGGTTTGAAAACGTTCCTTTAGGTTAAATGTAAAACGGCTCCATTTTTTAGATCCCTGGATAAAAATATTTGTACGATGTCGAGGCTGATAGTCGTCAATTTCATAATCATTGAAATATATGAATTCGTAGCTGGCACCAACTTTTATGATTTTCCAAGGGGAATAGTCAGCACCAATCTCTGTATATAGACCTTGCAGTACACCTGAATTTTCCTTTGTGCGAATTTCTTCTCCTGCATAGAAGTTCCAGTTTTTCAATTCTTTTTCTACTTCAATTCCAAATCGGGTACCAAAGTCATTTGTTTGGGCAGGGCTGCTCTGAATGCCAGCTGCATATATCAACATCAGTATGAAAATTGTTAAATGTCTGTTCATGTTAATTGCGTTATTGATAGTTTTTGTTAATTATAAAGGGAACTGGTTCCCTTTCATATTGTCTGCCATATTTATTTCACCATTACTCGGATAAAAAACTTTTATAAAGGTCACTTTCTTTTTAAGATCAATTTGCACGATTTCAAATCTGGTTATAAAATATATTACAAATCCATTGAAAATTGATTATACCCTACTTTTTCATCCGTGAATTGTTTTAATGATTTTTGCCTGATCTTGAAGATATACTCTTTTGTGTATATTCCATTTTAGGTATGTTTTTGTTCGTGAGGTGTTATGGATTATTGTGTAGTCTGTAATGTGCCGATTCTACTTTTTCATATTTTGATATTAAATATTAATTAATCTACATTTGTTTGAATTCTATTCTAATGACAATTGAAACAGTATATAAGTTTATCGGATCAGGAACTTGCTTGTCGTGTTAAGCAAGGTGAAAAAGGAGCTTTCCGTGAGTTATACGATAGGTATGCCCCGCGTATTTTTAGATTCTCACTATCATACCTGAAGAATAATGACGATTCAGAAGAATTAGTTCAGAATACATTTTTGAAGATTTGGGAAAATAGAGGAAAGCTGGATACTGAGAAAAATGTTAAGGCTTTTATATTCAAAATTGCTGTAAATACTATTTATGACTTTATCCGACATAAGAATATTGAGCAAGCATATGTTGATTACCAAAAATTAAATTTTTCTCCAGATGAAAATTACACATGGCACAGTGTGATTTATGAGGAAATGCTTCAGAATCTTCATGAATTAATGAGGCAAATGCCTAAACAGCAACAAGCGATTTTCCAGCTAAGCAAAATTGAAGGTTTGAGTAATGATGAAATTGCTCTAAAATTGAATTTGTCAAAACGAACAGTAGAAAATCACCTCTATAAAGCTGTTTCATATCTTAAAATTAATTTCCAGGATAAGTCTATTGTGATGCTATTGTTCTATTATTTGATCTGTAGCTAAAAAAGTTTTGTCTAAATCCATTACTCCCAATTTCCTGATATTTATGTTGTTGTAGATAGTAAATTTTCATATTCTTTCTTTTATTTTCTTTTATTTGTTTTTCGGCTGAGTAAATTTGCGTCTTGTGACGTATTGTATAGTGAAAGGAAATAGTTTTTTCCTTGAATTTGCAACAATTTGGAAGCTGTCCTTTTATGGGACGGCTTTTAAAAGTGCTTGTTAATAGGTATTTTGTGTGTATATTTATTGGTTTTTTGCGTATTTAAAGAGAAAAATAAAGTGGAAAATAAAATAAGTCAAATATTTAGAAAAGGAAAGAAAGGTGATGGAAGTGAGAAAGAGCGACAGGAAATGTTGTCTTTTTTCCATCACCCTGATAAAGAATTTGAGGTAAAGAGAACTTTATTTGAAGACTTATCAACTGAGAACGAGTTTGCGCCTAATGCCGCTAACCTAAAAAGCATTTTTTATAATTTGTGGAGAATCATTGAGGAAAGGGAACAGAAGCAAAAAAATATAAGAAAATTGATAAATAATGCTTCGAAGATTGCTGCCGCAATTGTAATTGGATTATTAATTGGCCTAGCTTCCACGAATAGATTTTCGTCTAAAGAACCAGTTTACTATTCTGCATACTCTCCAAAAGGATCAATTTCCGAGGTGCAACTACCAGATAGTACCATTATATTTTTAAATGCAGATTCACGAATACGATATAGCATGGAAGGAGAAGGTGGGGCAAGAGAAGTTTATATAAGTGGAGAGGCATGGTTTCATGTAAAAAAGAATGTTGAGAACCCATTCATTGTTCACACTCCATCTTATGACGTTTTGGTAACAGGAACACAATTTAATGTGAAGGCTTATGAGGGCGAAAGACAAATTACAACAACGCTGGAAGAAGGGCAGGTTATTATTAAGTCTGGGGAGAATGTGAGAATTGCTGAAGATTTAGAAATACGACCAGGGGAACAGGTGGTTTTAGATAAAAACACAAAAGAGCTCACGGTAAAAAATGTAGAAACAAGATGGTATTCATCATGGAAAGACAACAAGCTCATTTTTGTAAACATGAACTTAAAAGAGCTTGTGATTTTATTGGAACGCAGGTATGGTGTTGAAATAGTAGTGAGAAACACTGAAATACTGAATCTGCACTTTGATGGAACACTTAAAAATGAGTCGATAAAAGAAGTTCTGGAAATTTTACACAGAACATTACCAATAAATTATAGTCTAGTTGATCAGAAAATAGAGATAACAAGTAATAAATAAACAAATTAAAAGAAGGAGAATCATTTATGGCATGAACCCTAACTGAGAAAAACAAGCCGGAAGGTGCTGGCACACCAACCGACTCATTAATTGTTTTCAAATAATTTGGGTGTTAAGACCCATATAAATTATTCAAACCAAAGAACAAATTTATGAAAAAAAGAAGAAGCATTGCCTTCCTACATTGTAGAGAGGTGAAGAAATTATTATTAATTATGAGATTGACTACTATTTTTTTAATTGTAGGATTGATGCAGGTTTCAGCATCGGTATATTCTCAGGCGACAAAGTTCGAATTCAATATTGAGAATAAACAAATAGCAGATATCCTAAAAGAGATTGAGGAGTCTAGTAATTTCAGATTTTTTTATGTCCGAGAACAAGTTGATGTAGAACGAACAGTATCTGTAGATGTTAATGATGCTACAGTAGAAGAGATACTGACTGAGATATTTGAGGATGAGGGGGTATCTTATAAAGTTATGGATGATGACTTAATCGTTCTAAGTCCGGAAGCTACTAGCGTTGAAACCAACGTAAAATTAAATAATGTTACTCAACAACAAAATACCGTTACTGGAGCAATTGTTGATGATAATGGTGAACCTTTACCAGGTGTTACTGTAATGGTTAAAGGAACAACAAATGGTACAATTACTGATTTCGATGGTAATTATTCCATCTCAGGAGTGCCTTCTGATGCAATCCTTTCATTTTCATTTGTTGGAATGATCTCTCAGGAAATTTCTGTTGCAGGAAAGAATTCAATTAGTGTAACAATGGAAGAAGAGACTATAGGTCTTGATGAAGTTGTTGCTATTGGTTACGGTGTTCAAAGAAAAAGTGACCTTACAGGTTCTATCTCACAAGTGAAAGCTGCCGACCTTGAAAACAGAAGTATTACATCAATTAACACAGGTATACAAGGGAAAACAGCCGGGGTTCAGGTTGTTACTACTTCCGGAGCACCTGGTGCATCTACTTCTATCCGTGTTCGAGGGATTAGTTCTAACTCAGCATCAACTCCTCTTTATGTAGTGGATGGTCTACGTACCACGAGCATTGACTACATAGATCCTTCAGATATTGAGTCCATGGAAATCCTTAAAGATGCTGCATCCGCAGCTATTTACGGGGCAGAAGCAGGTAATGGTGTAGTACTGATAACAACTAAAAAAGCTTCACAGGGTACCCTTCGTATCGATTATGATATGCAATATTCCATTCAGCAGATTTCCAATATGCCACAAGCACTTAATGCGGAGGAATATATACAATATCTTGTAACCGAAGGTAATCTGGTAGCACAAGACCGCATTACGCAATTCTATGACGGATATACCGATACCAAGTGGGCCGATGTGGCTTTTGAAAACGGATCTATGCAACGTCACAATGTTAGCTTTCAAGGTGCAAACGATAAGGGGTCAGTCTATAGTTCCCTTTCTTACCTAAGTAATGATGGCCCGGTTATTGGAAATCAGGATAAAAATAAACGTATGACAGGGACTGTTAATGCTGATTATAAAATTAAACCATGGCTCAAGTTCTCTTCAAATAACAGTTTTGCTACTTCCAGTACTACCTCTGTTCCTGCAGGCGGTATGTCTTCATTGCCAGCTTCTGTCATTCAAATGGATCCTCTTACCCCGGTAATTTATTCACAAGACAATTTACCTACAACTATGCAGTCTTTATTAGATCAGGGGCATGCGTTTCTTCAGGATGATAATGGCAACTATTACTCCATGTCACCATTCCAGGAATCCAATAATATTAACCCGTATATTTTGAGAGATGCTAACCGCTCTCTTTCGGAAACTTTCAATCTTCGCGGGTCTACCAATATTGATATAACTCCATGGAAAACTGTTGTCTTCACTTCACGTTTAGGATATGACGTTACCAGTTCTACCAATTACAGTGTTACATGGCCCCATACTCAAAACACGGATACCAATATTGATTATGTAACTATTAGAGCAAGCGATAATGATAATAAATATTATCAGTTGGAAAACTTTGTAAACTACATGGAATCTTTCGATAAGCATAATGTAAATGTAATGGGCGGTATGTCTTATTCCGAAAGAAATACTTTTGGGGTTACAGGTTCAATTAGCGGAACCAATGCCAACAACATCGGTATTACAAAACTTGACCGCAACTATGCTTATTTTGCCAATCAAACTGGTACAGCTACAAAGACAATATCTGGTGGAGAAAAACGTACCTATGCACAATTGTCATACTTTGGGCGTATTTCTTACAATTACGACAACAAGTACTTCCTTCAGGGATCGTACCGTGCCGATGCTGCCGACCTTTCCATTCTTCCCCTTAACTCAAGATGGGGCTATTTCCCTGCGGTTTCAGCAGGTTGGACAGTTTCGAATGAAGACTTCTTCAAAAACTTGGACATGGGAGGAATTTCGAACTTCAAAATTCGTGCAAGTTGGGGACAGAACGGTTCAACAGCTGCGCTGGGTAATTATATGTATGCTTCTACCATTACATCTGATGTGATGTATCCATTTACAAGATTTAACTATCAGGTTGGCTCCAGACCTTCTGCTACCGGTAACTATAACCTTAAATGGGAAACTTCTGAACAGCTTGACTTTGGTCTTGACTTACGTATGTTAAAAGACAGGCTTGCGTTCAGTATGGACTGGTACAAGAAAGAAACCAAGGACCTTCTCATGACTGGTGTTTCCTCCTCTGCCGTTGTGGGAAATACGCTTTCTCCTCTCAATGCAGGTAATGTCGTTAATAAAGGATTTGAATTCGACCTTAGCTGGAAGGATAATATTGGCAAGGACTTCTCTTATGGTATCAGCGCAAACCTATCAACACTCAAAAATGAAGTTACAGATATCTATTCAACTCTTACTCGTGTTGCAGGAGCTTCCGGTGGTTCTGGTTTAACGACCTACTTTGAGAAGGGATATCCGATTTGGTATATGAGGGGATATAAATACCTTGGTGTAGATAATACAAATGGTAACCCTATATTTGAGGATAAAAACAACGATGGATTTATTACCGACGCTGATAAACAGATGATTGGCTCGGCTATTCCTGATCTTACTTACGGTATTACCCTCAATTTAGCTTATAAGGGACTTGACCTTATTGTCTTTGCAAATGGTACCTACGGAAACGATATTGCCTGGGCAGTACCTCGTGCGGTGCGTATCCAAGCCAATGAGCTGAAGTATTTCTATGATAGACGTTGGACTACTCCTGGAGTGGATGCTCAATATCCTGCAGCTTCACGTCCTGACTATTCTAACTATGTGCAGAGTTCGGCCATGGTATTTGATGGTTCTTACTTCAAAATTAAACAGATCCAGCTTGGCTACACAGTTCCTAAGACACTACTTAATAAAACCAATGTCTTCAATAGCGTAAGAGTTTATGTATCATTTGACGATTTCTTTGTTTTCACAAAGTACCCTGGATTCGATCCTGAAGTATCAATGAGCTCAAGTGGTCTGGGATTAGATTATGGACAGTATCCTTCTACAAAGCGGGCTACTTTCGGTATTAACATATCATTATAACCCTTAAATTGTTAACGTAATGAAAAACAAATATATATCATTAATTCTTGTTGTTGTCGGTCTCCTTTGTTTCATCTCCTGTGAAGACAATCTTGACATCCTTCAACATAGCGTTTCATCTATTGATACATACTATCAAACCGATAGTGAGGCAGAAGAGGGAATTGTTGCATGCTACGGTGCTTTCAGGAGTATCCACGCCGGTTTTACTCCGATGCAAGCTGTAGAAAATACCCTTACAGACGATGTATGGGCTGGAGGTGGAAACCATTATGATGGTAACAACTATAAGTTGGGTGACTATACTTATGATGCCGCTTTTGGTTCCGTAGGTACCCTTTATAGCCAACTATACACGCTCGTATACCGTTCAAACGTGGTAATTGAAAATGTTACCGGAGATAGTGACGTAATGAAAAGAGCTGTTGCAGAAGCTAAAGTTTTTAGGGCTTATGCTCATTTCTATCTTACTACGTTTTGGGGAACTCCACCTCTTGTTGATCATACACTCAGCGAAAGTGAATATATGCAAGGTAACAGTACCTCTACTGATGCTCTCTGGGCATTTGTTGAGACTAACCTAAACGAAGCTATCAGCAGTGGTGCACTTACAGAGAAATCAAGCAAAGATGATGTAACTTACCGTGTAACAAAACAGTTTGCTCAGTCTCTGTTAGGAAAAACTTATGTTTTTCAGGAGAAATATGCTGAGGCAGCAAGTATGCTCGATAATGTCATCAATTCTGGTCTTTACGGTCTTAATCCTGATTTGAGTAATATGGGTACACCACTAGGGGTTGGGGGTGAAGAATCTATTCTTGAGGCTAACCAGATCAATGATATTTCACAAAATTCATCCAATAACAGTTTCCGATGGACTGCTATGGGGCTTAGAGGTGAAAAATACAGCTATACAGACGCAAATATTTTTGCTACAGCAACTTGGGGATTTGAACAACCAACAAAAAGTCTGTACGATGCCTTTGTTTCAGTAGAAGGCGTTGATGGTTATCGTCTTAATAATGTTATTAAAACACGTCAACAGATGATTGATCAGTTTGGTGTTACAAACATTATGAAGATTACGGATAATGAAGGTTATTATGGTTTTAAATATAGAACGCTAAAGAGTATTTGGGCAAGTTATTTTTATGCAAATAATACCAGGGTAATGAAATACAATGAAGTACTTCTGCTTGCAGCTGAGGCTTATCTTCAGAGTGGCAATGCAGAAAAGGCCACTGACTATATTAATCTGATACGTACCCGTGCACAGGCTCCAACTATTTCAGGAACTGTTACTCTGGATGAGATTAAAACAGAATCCCGCCTCGAACTCTGCTATGAAGGGCAACGTTATGAAAATCTACAACGCTGGGGTGATGCTGCAACTATTCTTGCTTCGAAAGGTACACAAAACCCAGCTTTGGAAGCAGACGGGACTGTAATCTGGGAAACTTTCAATACCGATCCTTCTAAATGCGGTTTTAAGGTTGGAAAACATGAGTTTTTTCCTTTCCCAGAAACTGAAATGAGCGTCAATCCTAATATGGTTCAGAACCCGGGTTGGTAGTAATTATATAAGGATGAAAATTAAGAAATAGTATTCGCGTCCATAAACCCTGATTAGGGCAAGTAATTTTATATATAAGAACAGGCAGTTTCTTATGATTCTGTCTGTTCTTTATAAACAATAAAATCGATAATGTTATCGATCATCTGAAATTGGATGATAGTAAAATGCTGTTTTTGTTTAGTGACCCTGAAGTTTGATGTACAGCGTAAATTATAAAAACACGAATTCAAATTAATACATTAACTGACTAATTAATAGTAAGATGAAAAGAATTGTAAAATATGCTGTAATATTCAGTTGTTTCTTTTTTACATTTAAATCAACAGTGCTTGCATCCAATCAGGAAAAGCACCGAATGATCGTGTTAACCGATATTGAAGCAGATCCTGATGATTCTCAGACATTGGTACGTTTGCTATTGTATTCTAATCAGATTGATATTCAGGGTTTAATCGCAACAACTTCAACTCATCAACGAAAACGTGTAGCGCCTGAAACAATTCAAAAAATCGTAAATGCTTACGGACTAGTTCAACCGAATCTTGTTAAACATGAATCAGGCTATCCTACAGCTCAACATTTGCTTTCACTCGTATCGCAAGGGTTACCAGTATATGGTATGGAAGGAGTAGGGAAAGGAAAAGACTCAGAAGGCTCCGAATGGATAATTAGAGTTTTGGAAGAGGATGATGAACGGCCATTATGGGTTTCGGTATGGGGCGGTGTAAATACCTTGGCTCAGGCTCTTTGGAAAATAGATAAAACAAAGAGTAAAAGTGATGCAAAAAAATTAATCAGCAAGCTAAGGGTTTACACCATTTCAGATCAGGACGACAGTGGTGCATGGATTCGTAAAAACTACCCTGATTTATTTTACATAATTAGCCCCGGTAGTTATTTTAATGCAACATGGATGGCAATGAGTCGACAAATAGAAGGAATAGATAATACTGTGGTAAGCAATTCATGGATAGCTGAAAATATTCAACAGAGACATGGACCTTTAGGAGCAGAGTATCCTGATGTGGCTTATGGAATGGAAGGGGATACTCCTTCCTGGCTAAATTTGATTATAAACGGATTAAGTGATCCTGAATATCCTAATTGGGGCGGCTGGGGCGGCCGATATGAATTGTACCAGCCGGAAACTCTGGGAAATATGGGTGGCATGGTTACAGGAGGTGTTCCATATGAGCCTGAAACAAGGCCTATCTGGACAAATGCCAATGATACTTTTATCCCACGTATCTCAAATGAATATGGAAGTGCGATACGAAAAGATACAATTACATTTACTGACAACAAGGTTACTTTATGGCGTTGGCGCGATGATTTCCAAAATGATTTTGCAGCCAGAATGGACTGGAGTACTATGTCTTACGAAGAAGCAAACCACCCACCAGTTCCTGCATTAGGTACTCCTGATGAATTTACTGTAAAATCAGGTGAAATATTTAGTTTGGATGCCAGCGGAACAACCGATCCTGATGGGGATAACTTAAGTTACTGGTGGTTTCAGTATTCTGAAGTTGGCACTTATAATAAAGCAATAACTCACGGCCTTTCTGAGAACTTATACAATGTTCATACAATAGTTGCACCAGAGGTTGACAAACCAGAAACAGCCCATTTTATATTGAAAGTAACTGATAAAGGAACACCTGCATTAACGCGCTATAAACGGGTTATTGTAACTATAATACCGAGATAATCCGGGTATTATGTTGGTTTAATTATTAGATAATCAGAGGTATGAGAAATAATCTTAGTTTTATTATACTCTTATTGTTAGAAATTTCATTGTCTTTTAGCAACAATAAATTTCTAAAAGCTCAGAACATTGATGATCTTCTTTGGTATGATTATACAATGCCAATGGATATCCGTATTGAGTCATTGGTAAACTCAATGACCCTCGAAGAAAAAATTACTCAATTAATAGATGAAAGCCAGGAAATATCCAGATTAGGAGTGCCACGTTATGGCTGGTGGAATGAGGCTTTGCATGGTGTTGCGAGAACAGGAAGGGCAACAGTGTTTCCACAAGCCATAGGATTGGCTGCAACCTTTGACGTGAATTTAATCAAGCAAGTTGCTTCTGCAATTGGTGATGAAGGTAGAGCTAAGTATAATGTGGCCATTAAAAATAATAATCGTTCCCGATTTTCAGGATTGACATTTTGGTCTCCAAATGTTAATATTTTCCGTGACCCTCGTTGGGGGCGTGGTCAGGAAACGTATGGTGAAGATCCCTATTTGACTTCTCGTATTGGTGTGGCTTTTGTTGAAGGGCTACAAGGTAATGATCCAAAATATCTGAAAGCAGCAGCTTGCGCCAAGCATTTTGTTGTTCACTCCGGACCTGAGGCTGTAAGGCATGAGTTTGATGCACAGGTTTCAATGAAAGATCTTTGGGAAACCTATATGCCGGCATTCGAAGCTTTAGTTACAGAAGCTGACGTTGAAGGTGTTATGGGGGCGTACAACAGAACAAATGGAGAGTCATGTTGTGCCAGCCCGTATTTAATGATTGACGTGTTAAGAGAAAAATGGGGATTTGATGGATATTTTGTATCGGATTGTGGTGCTGTTGATGATATTTATGTTGGTCATGGATTAGCAAAAACTGCAGAGGAAGCTTCTGCAATGGCTATCAAAGCTGGCATGAACCTAAATTGTGGTAATACTTTTTTAAGCTTAAATAAATCAATTGAAGAGGGTCTTCTTACCGAAGAAGAAATCAATAAAGCATTGTCCCAACTTTTAAAAACCAGATTTCGGCTTGGATTCTTTGATCCGGAAGAGGATAATCCATATTCAAAAATAGGACCTGAAGTAGTGGGAAGTGAGGAACATGTCGATCTTGCCTTGAAAGCTGCACAAAAATCCATTGTCCTTGTAAAAAACAAAAATAATGTTCTCCCACTGTCAAAGAATTTAAGAACTCTTTTTGTTACAGGGCCACAGGCAGCAAACGAAGAGGCTTTAATTGGAAATTACTACGGAGTTTCAGGGAATACGGTTAATTTCCTTGATGGGATTGTGAGCAAAGTTAGCGTTGGAACAAGTGTCAATTATAATATCGGGCAATTGCCTTACCAGCAAAATGCCAACCCTATTGATTGGACGACAGATAAAGCGGCAAATGCAGAAGCATGTATTGCAATAATGGGCTTTAATGGAATGATGGAAGGAGAAGAAGGTGGAGCAATTGCATCCCCAATTAAGGGCGATTTGGATGATTCTCGTTTGCCAGAGTCTCAGCTTGAATTCTTAAAAACAATCAGATCCAAATCTGACAACCCACTAATTGTTGTTGTTACAGGAGGCTTTCCAATGATTATTCCTGAAATTATGGAAATAGCTGATGCTGTGATTTATGCATTCTATCCTGGTGAACAAGGAGGTAATGCTTTGGCTGATATTATTTTCGGTGATATTTCTCCTTCCGGAAGAATGCCTTTTACAGTACCCAAATCAATTGAAGACCTACCTGTATATGAAAATTATGCAATGGAAGGTCGAACTTATCGCTATATGACCAAAGATCCTCTAATCCCATTTGGATTTGGGCTTGGTTATTCTAAGATAAAATATGAAGGGCTTTCTGTAGAAAAAATAGGAACCGATGTGGCTGTAAAAGCTAAAATTACAAATGAAGGAAATTACAAAACTGAAGAAGTTGCTCAGCTGTATATCTCATCACCATTGGCTGGAGAAGGACATCCTATTTATTCATTGAAAGATTTCACAAGGGTTTCAATGAATTCCGGAGAAACTATAGAGGTGGAATTTAACCTTGATAAAGAGAAGTTTGAATTGGTAAACGATATGGGAGAGAAATTTTTACCAAAAGGTGAATTTAAAATATATGTTGGAGGTAATGTTCCTTCAGATCGTAGTCTTGAACTTGGAGCTTCAGAACCAGCTATCTCCTCATTCTTTACTATTGATAATTAAATAACATAAAAACTAAAATAATGAATTTAAATAACTTATTAAATACGAAATTAGTTGCATTACTTTTATTTCTGATAACAGTACAATATGTGGCAGTTGCTCAGCAGCAGCCTGCACCGATTATCTCTCCTGAAGTATTAAATGACAATTCTGTAATTTTTCGTTTAAATGCCCCGGATGCCGAATCTGTTAAATTGGTAGGAACAATGAATGCTGATTTTTCCGGAGTGGAAATGAAAAAAAGCCAAGAAGGTATTTTCGAGATAAAAGTGGGACCACTGGATCCTGATATGTACGTTTATACATATAAAGTAGATGGGGTAACTACTCTTGATCCGAGTAATAATGTTGTGGTTCGTGATGGTTCACATATTGAGAGTCGCTTAATGATTCCTGGAGAATTGACAGATTTATTCGATGCGAATGATGGCCCTCATGGAAATGTTACTGCTGTTTGGTACGATTCGCCAACATTTGGCATGTCTCGCAGAATGATTGTTTATACTCCTCCGGGTTATGAAAACTCAAAAGAATCATACCCTGTTCTTTATTTACTACATGGTGGCGGTGGTGATGAGGAAGCCTGGACAAGTCGTGGGCGTTCAAATTATATTTTAGACAATTTAATTGCTCAAGGAAAAGCTGAACCAATGATTGTAGTAATGCCTAATGGTTCTGTTGGTCAACAGGCGGCACCAAATGACAGGCCTGTCTTTGCAGATACCCAAACGACTACTGAACTGGATATGACATCTATGTATTCCGGTACATATGAAGAAAGTTTTGCAAATGATATCATTCCCTTCATTGAAAAAAATTACAGGGTTATAGCTGATGCTAACCATCGTGCATTGGCTGGTTTGTCAATGGGTGGTCTTCATGTAACAAATACGTTTATGGCAAATCCTGAAATGTTTGCCTATATCAACGTGATGAGTTCAGGTTGGTTTATTTCTGATAAGGAAATGTATGAGAATGGTGATAAACGTTTAGCTGAGATTTCATCAACTTTAAATAAGACCGTGAAATACCTTCGATTTACACAAGGAGGTCTGGCAGATATTGCATATAACAATGGATTGGAAATGTTGAAAGTGTTTGATAAACACGAAATCAAATACGAATTCAGTGAAATGCCCGGAGGGCATAATTGGACGGTGTGGAGAAAGGATTTAAAGGATTTTGCTCCAAAATTATTTAAATAAAAGAATGAAAAAGTAGATTTTAGTTTAGTTAGGTATTCATTTGTGTCCTTTTGTGAAAATCAAAGGGCACATTCTCAAATCTAAATTCAATGAACATAGGTTTTGGTGAATTTATCTACCAGTAAGTCAGGCGTGTAGAGTCTATTTTTTTAGTGATGTTTATCAGATCCGGAATAAGCATCATCTGCCATAATTGTGTCTAACCCATAAGTTGTATGTTAAACTATGAACCAATTAAAACTAATATGAGATTTAAAATTAAACTATTAAAAAAATTGTTCCAGCGGGCTATAACAACCGGATTATGTGGGGCATTTATTGGATTTGCTGCACTATTCTTTCTTGTCAGGTGTACGGGTGAATCTGATACATCAATAGCACAAGAAACAAAACCTCGTGTTGTGGTTACTTGCGACCCGGAGCTGGATGATCTGAACTCATTGATTCGTTTCCTTCTATATAGTACTGACTTTGATGTTGAAGGTCTGGTTTATGCAAGTAGCCAATATCATTGGAAAGGTGATGGTAAAGGGACAAAATGGTTTGTTGAAGGTCGTGAATATTCACGAAATGGACTGAATTACGGACCAATGGAATCATGGCGCTGGGCTGATGATGAGCGTTTTATTCATGATGCTGTTGAAGCGTATGAGAAAGTATATCCAAACCTGAAAGTTCACGATCCGGATTACCCAACACCTGAATACTTGAAATCGATTATTCACTGGGGAAATATAGAGTTTGACGGGGATATTTCAAAAGATACCGAAGGTTCAGATTTGATTAAATCTTTAATGCTTGATGATGAACCGGGACCTCTTTTTATAACTGCATGGGGTGGGGGAAGCACTATTGCCCGCGCGTTAAAGTCTATTCAGGACACCTATGAGGGTACTCCTGAATGGAATAGTGTCTATAAGAAAGTATCAGAGAAGGTTGTGTTAAGCTTATCTGGTGATCAGGATGATACGTATGCAAATTACGTAAAACCGAATTGGCCTGAGATTGAAACACTGCAAACGAGTGGTGGTAATATTGGCCTTGCATACAATATACAGGCAAGTGTTAAGCCAGAATATGCATTTTATTACGAGCCTGAATGGGTAGAAGAAAATATATCAAGCAAAGGCTCATTGGGCGAAATGTTCCGTGTTTGGGGTGATGGCAAACAAATGGTAGAGGGTGATCTCTTCGACTATTTTGGATTCTCTGGTTATACCGATGAAGAACTAAAAGCAATGGGCTATGTAGTATGGACACCTGTTCACACAAAAGGATCTTGGTTGGCAGAAGGTGATACAGGAACATTCCTGAACTTCATTGCCAATGGGCTGAATGCATGGGAGGATCAGGCATGGGGTGGCTGGAGTGGTCGTAAAAGATTTGATGTTGAGCCAGTTGATTATACAGCTTTAATGGCGGATTCAGTTGCTATGGCTGAATTTATGAAACAGAGACGAAGTTCTGACTTCCCGGATTTTATTCCTGCCGCACAAAACGGATTAGCAGCTCGTTTTCACTGGTCTGTAACTCCAATTTATGAAGATGCCAATCATGACCCGGTAATTGAAGGTCTATCAAATATTTCTGCAAAACCAGGCGAAACAATAACACTTGAAGCAAATGTGTCTGATCCAGATGGAGATAATGTTTCTGTATCCTGGCATCAATTTATAGTAGATCCATATGATGGAAAAGTAAGCACTGATAATCCAAATTCTCCAATAACAACTCTTCTTGTTCCAGAAGATGCAAAATCTGGAGATAATTTCCATATGGTTCTTGAAGCAGTTGATAGTGGCTCACCTGCATTAACAAGATATCATAGGATTATCATTACCGTGATTTAAGTACGGGTTCCTAATATGTCAAAAAAGAAAAATAAAAGGTTAACTAAATAATGAATGCATCTGTAGATAATCGGGAAAGTCAATTTAATGAAGAGACTAAGAGCCAAATGTTTCTTGTTGGACTGGCCTACTTTTTATCCAGCCATGAATCAAAGCGAAACTTTAGAGAAAAGGAGAAGTTTTGCGAAGATGAATGGTGCAGGTAAAAATAAGCCTTGACTTTTTTCTCTGGTTTTTGTGTCAAGACAAAAATCAGGTCTCGTCCGGAAGGACAAAAAACGGATTAGATGATGAATAGTAATTAAATGCATCGAAAATAATTAAGTTAAATGTATTTGTGAGTGTTTGAATAAAAGTAGTTTGTGATTTGAAAAAGATGGAATTGTGCATTAGGTTGTTTCAAAGTAATCGGCTTTTTAATGAAGATTCCTGGAAAATTAAAATCAATAACCAATAATAATCAAAATGAAAAAACTAACAATTTTAATGTGCTTGCTTTTAGCTATGTTCGCTAATACGACCAAAGCACAACAAAACCTTTTTGGAGGGCAGGACATTGAGTCTGCCGTTGTAAATGACGATAATTCGGTGACTTTCCGTTTCCTTGCACCCGATGCTAAAAGTGTTTCTGTTGCAGGTGATTTTGCAGATGTTGCCGAGGATAATCCGGTAGGTGGAGTTGTCGGTACAGGCTTAATTCCAATGACTAAAGGTGCAGATGGAGTCTGGACCCTAACAACAAAGCCCCTGGACTCAGAATTATACATGTATTTGTTTGAGGTGGATGGAGTAGCTACAACTGATCCAAACAACCCTTATGTGTACCGTGACTTTGCTATAGTTAGCAATATATTTATTGTTGGTAACGGACAAGCAGACCTGTATAAAGTAAATGATGTCCCTCATGGTTCGCTTACACATTGTTGGTATGACTCACCTGGATTGGGCATGGATCGTCGTATTAATATTTACACTCCTGCGGGTTACGAAACTTCAGGCAAGAAATATCCTGTACTGTACTTGTTGCATGGATTTGGAGGAGATGAAGATGAATGGGTGAATTTTGGAAGGGCAACACAAATTTTGGATAACCTAATTGCACAGGGTAAAGCTGAGCCAATGATTGTAGTGATGACAAACGGACACACTGCAATGGAGGCAGCTCCAGGCGAAAGTAGTATGGGTTTTTATAAGCCAAGCAGGGAGAAAGACAGGGCAGATGTTCCAAATGCTTTCGTAGATAACTTCAAAGATGTAATCAGTTTTGTGGAAAGCAATTACCGCATTGTACCGGATAAAGCACATCGTGCTATTGCCGGACTTTCAATGGGTGGAGGACATTCTGCAAATATTTCGAGGACTTATGAGAATACATTTGATTATGTAGGGATATTTTCTTCGGCAGCAAGTGGTGACGAAGAATTTGATGCCAGCCTTAAAAAGCAATTTGACAATGGTCTGGAACTTTACTGGATAGGCATTGGAAGGGAAGACTACCTTGTACTTGAGAATAATAAAAAGTTCAGGGAAAAATTGGACAGCATGGGACTGGATTATACCTATATGGAGACAGACTGGGGGCATGTTTGGAAATGCTGGAGGCTTTATTTAAGTGAATTTACTCCTCTTTTGTTTAAATAAAATTGTTGAACGATTATATGAAAAAAGGAATGTTTAAATATTTACAATTAAGGTCATTATCAATGGGAATTAAGAATTTAGCCATTGGTTTCGTTGTTGTTTTATCTTTAACAAACTGCAATAGCCAAACATCAGTTGCGACTGTTGAAGAAGCAAAACCCCGCACTATTGTTACATGCGACCCAGAGTTGGATGACAACAATTCAATGATTCGTTTTTTACTTCATGCCACAGATTTCCAGATTGATGGTCTGGTTTACACGAGTAGCCGCTTCCACTGGAAAGGCGATGGAAAAGGAACCACTCAATTTATTGAAGGTAGCGAATATGCCCAACTTGGGTTGGGACCGCAAACCTCATGGAGATGGGCGGAGGACGAACGCTTCATCAATGATATTTTGGATGCCTATGAGGAGTCTTATGGCAACCTCAAGGTACACGATCCTGATTATCCTTCTCCTGAGTATCTTAAATCAGTAACCGTTTATGGCAACTGTGACTTTGAGGGAGACTATTCTGAAGATACAGATGGTTCCAATCTTATTAAGACAAATATCCTTGATGAAAAGCCTGGCCCACTCTTTTTACAGGCTTGGGGAGGATCATCATCAATTGCAGCAGCACTAAGATCTATTGAAGATGACTACAAAAGCACTCCTCAATGGGATGATATTTACAAAAAAGTATGTGACAAGATTGTCCTTTGCCTTTCAGGTGACCAGGACAATGCATACAACACTTATTTAGCTGTTAATTGGCCGGATGCTTACGTGCAGAGTGTGCGCGGCGGTATGGGCAGTTATGACAATAGCTCTTACAATTATCTCACTTCACCGGAGTGGACAGCTGAAAATATGCGTGTAGGGCCAATCGGTGAGCTGGTTAGGTGCTGGGGTGACGGAAAACAAATGGAGACAGGTGATGTTATGGATGTGATAGGCCCCTATAAAGGCGAATCTGTTCAGGAACTTGCAGATATGGGATATATCATGTGGACAAATCCACAGCCTGTTGGAACTCTCTATGGCGATGGTGATAGTGGGTGTTTTTACAACCTAATTGGTAACGGTCTTCGTGCAT
This sequence comes from Prolixibacteraceae bacterium, assembly GCA_963662675.2. Taxonomy (GTDB): domain Bacteria; phylum Bacteroidota; class Bacteroidia; order Bacteroidales; family Prolixibacteraceae. The sequence goes on along the minus strand of CAXXHP010000004.1, from coordinate 940,995 downwards.
GGCAAGACCCTACTTGGGGCGGCTGGGCCGGCAGGTGGGACCCCAAATCTGGTGCTTCAAGATCAGGACATCCTAGTTATATGTCAATGAATATTCTCGATTTGCATAATAGGACAGTCGAGGCTGCCAATAATGGTACAACTGTCGATCTATTGTCCATGTTTGGTTTCGGAGGAGCTAATAGCGGAGAAGAAGACCATTCTTTTCCTAATATGTATCCGGAAAGAAATCTTGCAGAAGCAGCACGCATGAAATGGTCTGTAACCCCAAATTATGAAGACGCAAACCACTATCCGGAGCTAACAGGGCCTTTAAGTATTAACGCAAAGCTTGGTGAAGAAATTGAAATCAATGCCATAGCAACTGACCCTGATGGTGATCAACTTGATATTAAATGGTGGTATTTCCCTGTGGGGACTTATGAGGGCGCGAACCTTGCTGTAGATAGTCCGTCTACTGCTCAGACTAAATTTAAAGTTCCTGAAGACGCCAAAACGGGTGACACCATCCATTTAGTTCTTCAAGCTATTGATCATGGCACTCCAGCCCTTACAAAATACAGGAGAACAATAATCACAGTTTTATAGCTGAATAAAAAGCATACATCAAATGAAAAGAATCTTAATACTTACAGTAATTGTCTTAACATTATCCGTGTTGAGAGGTACTGCACAACAAAACCTTTTTGGAGGGCAGGAAATTGAATCTGCCATTGTAAATGATGACAATTCGGTGACCTTTCGTTTTATTGCACCTGATGCGAAAAAAGTGGAAGTTGCCGGTGATTTTGCTGATAAAGCTGAAGCAAATCCTATTGGAGGTATGACGGGTACCGGATTAATTCCAATGACTAAAGATGATAAAGGAGTGTGGAATTTAACAACCAAACCACTTCCATCAGAATTGTACAGTTACCTGTTCATGGTAGATGGCATTGCCACAACCGACCCAAATAATCCTTATATATTTCGCGACTTTGCTACTGTCACCAATGTATTTATAGTTGGTGATGGACAGGCAGATCTGTATAAAGTAAATAAAGTTCCTCATGGCACATTGAGCCATCGCTGGTATGAGTCTCAAGCGTTGGGAATGACGCGTCGCATCAATATTTACACCCCCCCGGGCTATGAAAATAGCCAGGAAAAGTATCCTGTACTTTATCTGTTGCACGGAATGGGCGGTGATGAAGATGAATGGGTATCTTTTGGTCGTGCTACACAAATCATGGATAATTTAATTGCACAGGGAAAAGCAAAACCTATGCTTATTGTTATATCGAACGGTCATGCGGCCATGGAAGCAGCTCCTGGAGAAAGTAGCCGTGGTTTTTACAAGCCAGAGCACGAGACAACCGGAACTATGGATGGAACTTTTGAGCTAAATTTCAAGGAAATCATGAATTTTGTTGAAAGCAATTACCGTGTCATTCCTGACAAAGCTCATCGTGCCATTGCAGGTCTTTCAATGGGCGGATTTCATTCAGCACATATCTCGAGCTATCATGAAAATACTTTTGATTATGTTGGGCTGTTCTCGGCAGCTCTTGTAGAACGGGATGATGTAACAGGAAAAATTTATTCAAATTTTGATGCTGCGCTGAAAAAGCAAAAAGAAAATGGTGTCAAATTATACTGGATGGGTATTGGTAAAGATGATTTCCTTTATAAGGCAAACCAGGAGTTCAGGGGAAAACTCAATGATATGAACATGAAAGTCACTTATGTGGAAACTGATGGAGGACACATCTGGAAGAATTGGAGAGTTTATTTAAGTGAATTCGCTCCTCTTTTATTTAAATAAAATTAAAGCATGATACTATGAAAAAGAGAATGTTGAATTTTTTTCAATTAAGTTCATTATCATTTGGTTTGAGGAAAGTTGCTATTGGTTTAGCTGTTATTATCTCTTTAACAAACTGTAAAAGCCAAACATCAACTAATTCTGCTGTAAAAGTGAAACCACGTGTTATTGTAACATGCGACCCGGAACTTGATGATAACAACTCATTGATTCGTTTTTTACTTTTTAGCACTGACTTTGAAGTTGAAGGGCTAATCTATGCAAGTAGCCAATTTCACTGGAGAGGGGACGGAAAGGGAACTACCCAGTATATTCCCGGAAGGGAATATTCTTCTGCGGATAGGGATCTTGGCCCTCAAACGTCATGGAGATGGGCTGAAGGCGAGCGGTTTATTGATGATTTGGTTGAAGCTTACGAGTCGGTTTATCAGAATCTAAAGGTTCATAACACTAACTATCCTACACCACAGGAACTGAAGTCAAAGATATACGTGGGAAATGTTGAGTTTGAAGGGGATATATCACATGACACCCCCGGATCAGACAAGATAAAGCAAATTCTTCTTGATGATGATACAAGTCCTGTTTTTATACAGGTATGGGGTGGTCCAAGTACTGCTTCAAGGGCTCTTAAATCAATTGAAGAAGAATATAAAGATACTCCCGAATGGGAAAGTATTAAGGCAAAAGTGTCGGCAAAGGCAAAATTCTGCCTTTCCGGTCAGCAAGACCAGTCTTTTAAGGACTATGTGCAACCTCACTGGCCGGAAGTTGAGTCTGTCATGCTCAATGCAGGTGTAATTAGCCTGGGGTATGGTGCCAAGCGTTCGGTAGCCAATCCTGAAGATACCGTTTATTTTTCTTCAGAATGGACTTTAGCAAATATCAAAAGCAAAGGAATTTTTGGAGAACACTACCGAGTATGGGGCGATGGCCGGCAAATGGCTCCCGGTGATTTTACCGACTACTTTGGTGAAAAAGGATATACTGCAGAAGAACTTCGCGAGATGGGGTATTGGGTTTGGACACCACCTCAGACAGAAGGTAATTTTATTAGCGAAGGAGATACGCCAATGTTTCTAAACCTGATCGGGAATGGATTACGTGCATACGAAGGACAGGAGTATGGTGGATGGGCAGGTCGCAAAAAGGAGCTTTCTGACGAAGAGAAAGCAGCAGGTTATACAGCTCCATATGCAATGGGTGCAACAAAGGATGAAGTACTTCCCGATTTTTTACCTGCTGTACAAAATAACTTTGCCGCACGTTTGAACTGGTCTGTCACTTCTGAGTATGAAGATGCAAACCACGAACCTGTCATTGAAGGACCTTTTCAATTGATGGCAGCCGCTGGTAGTACTGTCGATCTTAATGTAAATGTTTCTGATCCGGACAACGACCCGGTTTCTACAAATTGGATGCAATTCAAGGTTGGCAGCTATAAGGGCGATGTTTCCTTTGCCAGTTCAACAGATGCATCAACATCCATTATTATTCCGTCAGATGCCAATAGCGGAGACACTATTCATTTAATTCTAATGGCTACTGACAATCAAACGCCTTCAATGACAAGTTATCATAGAATCATATTAACTATCAAATAATTTTAAAATGAAAAAATCAATTCTTTTTGTTTTAGCCATCCTTGCGCTGTCCATAAATATGAATGCGCAGGAAGTGTTTGAGCAAGACCCTGCAAAACATGAGGCTAGAGTATTTCCAATGCCTGTAGAGCATTTATATTTCTATAGTGAAATTCTTCAGTGTGATAAAAATTTCACGGTTTATCTTCCCAAAAGTTACAGTACCGACACAGAGCGTGATTATCCGGTAGTTTATATGCTTCACGGTGCCAATGAGAACGATTGGGAGTGGGCAAACATTCCAACATCGATGGTTAATGAGGCTATCACAAAAGCAACTGCTGACGGGATGTCTTGTGAAATGGTAATTGTGTGTCCTAATGCAACAGAGGGCACTATGGGCTATTTCAATCGTGAAGGATGGAACTACGAAGACTATTTTTTCAAGGAATTGATGCCGTTTATAGAGTCTCACTATCGTGTTATTGCAGATAAAGGGCACAGGGCAATTGGTGGTCTTTCTATGGGTGGCGGAGGTTCATTCAATTATGGACTTGCTCATCCTGAAATGTTCAGCAGTGTATATGCAATCAGCGGTGCAGTTCCTTCCAGTCTAAACGTTTCGGAACAAGAAACTTTCAGCAGACAATTCAATATTGATGATCTTACAGAAGCTCAAATTGAAGAAATTAAAACAGTAAATTTTGTTTTGGATTGTGGTGATGACGATTTTCTATATGATGCCAATGTGGCTTGCTATCAGGCTATGAAAGAAGCTGGTTTTACATGTGAGTTCCGTTCTCGTAATGGAGGGCATGCTACCTATTACTGGTACGACAGCCTTGGATATGCGCTTGCATGGTTTACGCGTCATTTTTCTGAACAGTGTAAATAATGTGATTGTAATAATTAGCTAGTCAATCCTAGTACATGGAATTAAATAAGTGAGTTTGCACCTCTGTTGTCTAAATAAGTTTTTGTTTTTCAAATTATTAGGATTGAGCTTGTAAATAAAGCTTAATAACTCACAACAACTAAACCAACAATATAAATACTATGAAAAAAATAATTTTAGCATTTATACCATCTGTCTTTGCAGTGCTTTTGTTAATTTTCTGTGGGCAGAAATCGTTTGCGCTGGAAGATCTGGCTGTCAAGGTTGACAAAAGCCAGCAGGCGAGAATTTTGATTACCACCGACTTAGAGGTGGATGACATGAACGGCATCCTTTTGAGCCTTATGTACGCCGACCAATATGACCTTGCCGGTATCGTTTGGACGTCAGGTATGTATCATTTTAGTGGCGATGGCGGTCTACATACACTCGGCCAGATTACGCCGAATTACAGGTGCAATGCCCAACATTGCGAACACCGTGTGGAGACAGCAGCAGATCTTACCGAGTATCGTCCTGTCGATCCCACCTGGCTGGACCGTATTATGGATTATTACGAGGCTGATTATCAATTGATGAGCAAGAACAATCCGAATTACCCAACACCTGAATATATCAGGAGCATCACTAAGGTTGGAAATATCGAATTCGAAGGCGATTATCGCTTTGAGACCGAAGGCTCCAAACTAATTGTGGACTGTATAATGGACGACGATATGCGCCCTCTGAACATACAGCATTGGGGTGGAATTAATACAACGGTACGTGCACTTTACACTATCTATGAGAAGTATCACGGCACACCGGAGTGGGAGCAGGTTCTTGCAAAAGTTACCTCCAAGGTTCGTATTGGTGGCAGCGGCGAAGACAATTGTCGTGCTGACAGCAAGATTGACGATATGTTCCCGGGCTTGCAGAATGGTGGTGGTTATGGAATGGGCTTTTTTAGTTACGGTTCTTTCTTTGCGGCGAGTTACAACTCCCCATCACGTGCCGCAGAGGAGCTCCAGCCTTATCTCCACGCCGACTTCATTTTGGATGCTTACAAGAAGGGACACGGCAAGCTGTCTGAGGAGATGTGGCTGATGGGTGAAGGCCGTGCCATCTATGGCGAACCGATTATCTACAACTACGGTTTAATACCTTATATGGATTGGGGGAAATCAGCCGAACTCGGATGGGGACCAGAAAGCATTAAGAGTTATCCGCGTGCCGATTACGAACCATTCGACTGGGGCTTCTGCCAATTCGGTTGCGCCTCTTTCATTAACATCGGATTACGCACGGATGTTGCCAACAGGAGCAACCAATCCTTATTAGGCCCGACCCCTGAAGGGGCTCAAGAAAGCAACCAATACACCATCATAATGTGGGAAGAATTGGCTGCACGTGCTGACTGGGCGATCTGCGAACCACAGGACTGTAATCATGCCCCAATCGTGACAGCTGACAAATTAGATTTCACTGCTACTCCGGGGCAAACGATTTCACTTTCCGGCAGCGCGAAAGATCCTGATGGAGATGAGCTTACAGTAAAATGGTGGGTTCCTGCTTTTTCTTGCACATACATGGAGGGAAAGGCAGAAGGTCTGACAGTTTCTTCGGAGAGCGGCTTAAGCACAGATTTTACAATTCCTGCCGACGCAAAAGTGGGCGACAAATTCGTTGTCAATCTTGAAGTACAAGACAATGCCACTCGCCCAATGACTCGTTTTGCACAATATGTAATTACTGTGTCATAACGAATAGCTTAGGGTCGTGGAGAAGTTTGAAATCAAAAGCAATTCAAACTAAATGAAGAAAAAATTAAAGTTAAAAGTTAGATGAAGAAATATGTTTACATAACAACCCTGTTGCTGTTTATTACCAGCAGGGCTGTTTTTGCCCAGTTTTTTATAGGTGGGAAAGTAGAGTACAAAACAATGCCAAGTCAAATCTTGAATGAGGATCGTGAATATGCCATCTTTCTTCCTAAAGGTTACGAAGAAAGTTCAGATAAATATTATCCTGTGCTGTACTTGCTGCATGGAGGTGGAGCAAGTCACCGGGAATGGCCAGAACAAGGAGACCTTGTGCAGGTTGCAAGCCAGTTAATTGATTCGAAAGAAGCATGTGAAATGATCATTGTTTGTCCTGAGGCCAACAAAACATTCATGAATTATTTCAATAGTCCTGAATGGAGGTATCAGGATTATTTCTTTGACGAAATGATCCCTTATATTGAATCAACCTACCGGGTAATTGGCGATAAAAAGCATCGTGCAATTGCAGGTCTTTCAATGGGTGGTGGTGGAACAGTTGTTTACGCTTACAGCCATCCTGAACTATTTTGTGCAGCTTATGAAATGAGTGGCTATTTGTACAGACAGGATTTGTCTTTTCTGAATAGCAATAATCCTGACATGGAAAAAATGCAACAATTAGTCGAAGATAATAACTGTGTAAAGCTCATTGAAAATGCAGATACTGAAAAAATAGAAGCTTTGAAAACAGTAAACTGGTTCATCGATTGTGGCGATGATGATTTCACCTTAGATGCAAACATGGAATTTGTACAGGCTTTGCGAAATAAGCAAATTCCATGTGAATTTAGAGTTCGAAATGGAGGGCACATCTGGGAATATTGGCATTCGGCCTTGTATGTTGCCTTGCCTTACATTAGCGATTGTATACGTGAGTAATATTTAGTGTCAAATCTTTAATAATAAGCCTATTGGTAAATGTTAATATGTATATGATCAGATGATTGTTATCTAAAATGTTTATTTGACACCATGCCTTAATCTATAATAAGGATAAGATATAGTTTAAAATATAGGCTCATGAAATAGAGATTATAATAAAAACGTTGTTAGGACCTTGGTTTTTTACCTCCATTCATAAGTTTAAGTTTTGATTAGAAGTTCCCCGATAAATTCATTTTTGTCGGGGAACATTGTTTTATATGGTTTTTACGAATAGATTATTCTATTACTTGAATGAGTTTTGTGAAAAATGACCTGATTGAATTGAGGGCTGTGTCTGTAAGTGTTGCAGATGTAGTCCTTTCTGGTGAGTAGGATAGGGGGTTTGAAGCGGCCTATTTTGAAGGAGGAAAAATATGTAATTAATTGATATGTAGAGATACAAAAAAAGGATCACATTATTTATGTGATCCTTTTTTGTGAACCCGACAGGAATCGAACCTGTAACCTCCTGATCCGTAGTCAGGTGCTCTATCCAATTAAGCTACGGGTCCGTTGCTTAGAGCGCTGCAAATATAATGCTTTTATCTAAAAACAATCAAATAAAAACAACTTTTTTTAAGCCTCATATTTGTGCATTTTATCATCAATAGTCACATCTGACTGAAACACAGTTTGAATTTTAATATATGTCATTAATTTTTGTGTGCCATTTTCTTCTAAAATTTCATGAACTTGCTTCACCAAGGCCATTAATTCGTCAAAAGTTCCTTCAATTACGGTCTCAAAAGGGCATACTTTATATTTTAATCCCGATTTCTCAATGACCATAATGGCGGAATCAACAAGATCGTAACTTTCTTTTCCTTCAGCTTGTGGCAGCACTTGAAGTGCCATGTTAATTTTATTCTTTTTCATCAGTTTCTTTATTGCTATTTGAAAACAGTCGAATTTCTTCTACTGTCAATTGTTTTACATTGGTAATAATGACATCTTCTTTTAGAAAATCACCATATTGGTTACATTCTTCAATGAAAGAACGAAAAATATCCTGTAAATCTTTTTTAAGAGGGAAAAGGAATAATCCGGTTGCAATTCCATCTTTAAAAATCATTTCTTCCACTTCGCCTTCATGCATGAAAAATTGAAATTCGTTTTCTACTACTTTTTTCTGGGTGTCTGAAAAAGGCTCATCTATATTCCTTTTCATTAAGGCAATGAAATACCGAATATTTTGCCCTTTCCCTCCAAGTCCGGTAGAGATGAAGACCTGCTGCTCTCCCAGCAATGAACTTTGAAGAATCATGCGGCTTTCTTGAAGGGCCAGAATAACCCAGTTGCGAAGTTCTCCCTTTTCCGATTTATGGAAACGCTCAATAATTCGAAATGCCTCTACGTTATCGTGTCCGGCTAGTTGAACTAGCAATTGTTTCTTGTGTTCAATCTCTTCATCTGGGTCATTTAGCCTTTCTTCAACTACTTTAAAGTCTACGATATTTTCGTTGTTTCTATGTTCTTTGGTATATTCAAAATATTCCATTTGAAGTTCAACATCAATCTGTTCTTCTAGAATGCTGAAATTATCTGGCAATGAATCAATGGCTTCTTGTATTTTCTTTAAATTGTTTTTCTCTTCCATAATTAGACAATGAATGTACAAAGATATAGGAAAGGATAGAGGTAGGTAGGCTTTTTGCTTTTTTTTCAAGTTATTCTAAAAACTTAAATATCTTTGCAACTCTATTTTTATTTAATTCAAATTAGCATAAAGGGTAATTATCGGTGAGGCTTTCAGAAGTAAAAAATAATGACACAGTAATTATTACCAAAGTTTTGGGGCATGGTTCTTTTCGGAAAAGAATAACCGAAATGGGATTTGTAAAGGGGAAAGAGGTGAAAGTCATCAAAAACGCTCCGTTTAGAGGGCCTATTGAGTTTAAAATTCTAGATTACAATATAACTCTGCGTAGATCTGAAGCTAATTTGATAGAAGTAGTGTCTTTGGATGAATCAAAGCTTCTGGTGCAGAACTATGAAGGGGTTATCGATAAAGAGATTCTGAAACGTTCAGCCAATGAAAAAGGTAGAATAATTAATGTTGCTTTAGTTGGAAATCCCAATTGTGGAAAAACAACCCTTTTTAATTACTTGTCGGGATCGAAAGAACATGTTGGTAACTACAGTGGCGTAACAGTTGATGCAAAAAGGGCAAGTCTTAAGAAGTTTGGTTATCAGTTTAATCTAGTCGATTTACCCGGAACTTATTCTTTAACTGCTTATTCTCCCGAAGAAATATATGTTCGTAAGTACATATGGAAAGAGACCCCCGACATTGTAATCAATGTTATTGATTCTTCAAACCTTGAAAGAAACCTATTTCTTACCACGCAATTGATTGATATGGATATTAAGGTGATTTGTGCCTTAAATATGTATGATGAATTGCTACGGACGCATAGTCGATTTGATTATCAGAAATTGGGCAAATTGACGGGAGTCCCAATGATACCAACAGTTAGTTCTAAAGGCCGGGGGGTTGATGAATTACTGCATAAGGCCATTGAAGTGTATGAGGATAGGGATCCAATTGTTCGTCATATACATATCAACTATGGTGCTGAGATTGAAAAATCCATTCAGCGTATTCGTGAAAAAGTAAAAGCAAACCGACCAATTACTGATAAAATATCGTCTCGTTTTTTGGCATTGAAACTGCTTGAAAAAGATAATGAGACTCTTTTTAATTTATCGAAATATGCAAATTTTGATGAAATTAAACAGGTTACAAAGCATGAGTGTAAGCGGATTGAAACACTTTTAAATGAGGATAGTGAGACAATCATAACTGATGCAAAATATGGATTTATTGCTGGTGCTTTAAAAGAAACGTTCAAGCAAAAGATCCGCACAAAAAAATCAAATTCTGAGATAATTGATCAAATTCTGACTCACCCTTTAATGGGTATGCCGATTTTTATCATTCTCATTTTCGGGACATTTTTTGCCACATTCAAGCTGGGTAGTTTCCCTATGACATGGATTGAGAATATGGTTGGGTGGATTGGTCAGCTGGTAACAAATGCTATGCCTGAAGGCATGTTGAGGGATTTGCTTACTGATGGAATTATTGATGGAACAGGAAGCGTTCTTGTCTTTCTTCCCAATATTCTCATTCTTTTCTTTTTCATTTCATTAATGGAGGATTCTGGCTATATGGCGCGTGCAGCCTTCATTATGGATAAAATAATGCATTTTTTCGGGTTGCATGGACGTTCGTTTATTCCTATGGTCATGGGATTTGGCTGTAATGTGCCGGCTATAATGGCAACCCGTACCATGAGAAATCCGGGAGATCGTTTGCTTACAATGCTAATTATTCCTTTCATGTCGTGCAGTGCCCGCTTGCCGGTTTATGTGTTGTTTATTTCTGCCTTTTTTCCAACCTATCCGGGTTTGGTATTAGGAGGCATTTATTTTACGGGAATTTTAATCGCATTTTTGGTTGCTCAACTGTTTAATAAAACTTTATTTCGGAATAAAGAGACTCCATTTGTCATGGAATTACCTCCCTATCGGGTTCCTACTTTTCGGAATATTTTAATACACATGTGGGATAAAACGTACCAGTATCTCAAGAAAATTGGCGGCGTCATTTTGGTGGGTGTAATAATTATCTGGGCTCTGGGGTATTTCCCGCAGCAAAGCGAAGCAACTGATATTATTGCACAGAAGATCGAACAAATTGAGGTGCAAAATTCACCAGAGATGAAGGCTCAGGTTGCTGATTTGAAGATGGAGCAAGAAACCTTGCGGCTTAAAAATTCTTATTTGGGACAGATAGGACAGGTGGTTGAGCCAGTGATGCGACCTCTTGGTTTTGATTGGAAGATGAGCATCAGTTTATTGGCCGGATTACCTGCAAAGGAGATAATTGTTAGTACCATGGGGGTTTTGTATCAGGTGGATGATAGTAGTAGCGATCAGGCACTAGGACTAAAAGATAAACTTCGTCAGGAGAAATACACCTCAGGTGAGAGAATAGGGCAGAAAGTAATTACCGTTCCGGTAGCTTTGGCTTTTCTTATTTTTGTGTTGATATATTTCCCATGCATTGGGGTGATTGCAACTATTAAAAATGAATCAGGGAAGTTGTTTTGGGCAATTTTTACGATGGTGTTTACTTCCGTGTTAGCATGGGTGTTAGCTTATGTTACGTTGATTGTTAGCTCATTCTTTTTTGTTTGAACAATTTAGGCTTAAATTCCTTAAATAATGTGAAATGGTTCAGGAAATTATCACATATATAATCGTTTTATCCGCTATTGGAGTTGCATTTTACAGACTATTTAAGCTGATAATACAGTTAGCAAATGCAAAAACAAAAACTGCATCCGGAAAGTGTGGAGGATGCAGTTCTGGTTGTGCTTTGCATGATTTACCGGTAGCGAACACATCTCTTGCATCAGCACCTTCACGTATCCTTTATAATCCTTTGAAATGATTGATTGCCGAGGTGGGATCTTCAGCATTGAAAATAAAACTTCCTGAAATCAGGATGTCAGCACCTGCATCATACAATTTTTTCCCTGTGTCAAAATTTACCCCACCATCAACTTCGATTAGGCAGTTTGAGTTTTTAGAGACAATTAACTCTTTAAGTTTCCGGACTTTAGAATATGCGTTCTCTATAAAGTCCTGTCCTCCGAACCCTGGGTTTACCGACATTAAGAGCACCATGTCTAGATCTGAAATGATATCTTCTAATAAATGGATGGGGGTGTGAGGATTAAGGCAAACACTGGCTTTCATTTCTGCGTTTTTTATCCGTTGGATGGTTCTGTGCAGATGGGGGCATGCTTCGTAATGTACAGTTAGTATGTCTGCTCCAGCTTTTTTAAAAGATTCAATAAACTGATCTGGATTGACAATCATCAGGTGAACATCAAGAGGTTTTTTTGCAATTTTCTTAACCTGTTGAATCACTGGAAAACCAAACGAAATATTGGGGACAAAAACACCGTCCATTACATCGCAGTGGATATAATCGGCTTGGCTGTTGTTTATCATTTCTATGTCTTTTCCTAAATTGTTAAAGTCGGCTGACAATATAGAGGGGGCAATTAGTTGTTGTTTCATATGATGCAATAATTTTTGCCCTCAAAAATAATCTTTTCAATTCAGACAGCGAAATAATTGAGATAAGTAGTTATTGTCCGAGGTAAGCTTTTAATAAACGGTTACGGTAGTTGTTTTTCAACTTTTTTATTGATTTTTCTTTAATTTGTCGAACACGTTCGCGTGTAAGTCCAAACACGTCACCTATTTCTTCAAGAGTATGTTGGCGGTATCCATTTAAACCAAAATAGTATTTTATAATTTCAGCTTCGCGCTCACCTAGTGTAGACAAGGTTCTTTCAATTTCTTTTCTTAATGAATTTGTTATGAGTTCGTTGTCTGGGCTTGGTGATTCATCATTCAACATGATGTCATATAGACTATTGTCGTCTTCGTCCCGCAAAGGCGCATCCATAGAAATGTGGTGGTTTGATACTTTCATGGCATCTTCTACCACTTCTGCTGTTGTCTCAAGAATTTTGGCAACTTCCGCAGCCGTTGGTTCCCTTTGAAATTCCTGCTCCAATTTTGCGAAGGTGCGGTTTATCTTGTTAATTGATCCAATTTTATTTAGTGGAAGGCGTACAATTCGAGCCTGTTCAGCCAATGCTTGCAGTATAGATTGACGAATCCACCATACAGCATAAGAAATAAATTTGAATCCACGGGTTTCATCAAAACGCTGAGCGGCTTTTATTAATCCAAGATTTCCTTCATTAATCAGATCAGGTAAACTAAGACCTTGGTTTTGATATTGCTTTGAAACTGAAACAACAAAACGAAGGTTTGCTTTTATTAATTCCTCTAGAGCAGCACGATCATCTTTTTTAATCCTTTTTGCTAATTCAACCTCTTTGTCGGCAGTAAGTAATTCTACTTTACCAATTTCATGAAGATATTTATCTAATGACAGGGTTTCCCTGTTAGTTACTTGTTTCGTAATTTTAAGTTGCCTCATTGGTTTTCTCTCTTTTTGAATGATTAAATGCGCACTTATGAAACCACTCTATCAATGTAAACGCTGAAATTAGGTATTAATGCCTTGAATTTAGAAATTCTTTTTGATATTTTTATGAAACACTCTAAATTATTTATGAAACTATATTCACCGTACATGAGTAAGCTAATTTGTTACATTTTGGTTTATAAATCAGGAAGATGTAACTTTGACCCGTGAAAAACTCAAAAAAAAAATATTTTTTTGGGTTATATGTACTTATTACTTATTATTGCAAAACAATTCGCAAGAATTCATAATCCATTTTTCGTAATCCTTATTTATCAAATAATTCTCCAGATAATTTATTGGGACTTTAAATTAATTTCAAAATATGTATGATATTATTGAGTTAAGCCGAAAGTTACTTCCTGATCTTCGGGAAATAGCTAAAGAGCTTAAGATCACAAAGGTTGAGTCTTACAAGAAGCAAGACCTTATTTATAAAATTCTAGACACACAGGCCATTCTAGCGTCTGAGCGCAAACCTGACAGTTCAAAGGAAAAATCAAAAAAGAGTACTCACTCTTCAGGTTTGAATATTCAAAAGAAGAACAAAGAACAAGCGAGTATTGAAGATTCCTCTTCTGATGAAGAGAAGCCACAAAGGCGCCGTCGTACTAGCATTACTCTTAAAACTACTTCTGCTTTTGATTTTAAAAAATCAAAAGAAAAACAAGAAGTTGAGAAACCGGAAGTTGCCAGTGCTGAAAACGAGAAGGAATCTTCGGTTGAGAAGAAAGACCTCAAAGTAACTCTTTCAGCACCCGACAAGGGTTCCAAAGAGGAAAATATTGAGGTGAAAAAAGAGCAGCCACAACGAGAAGTTCCGAAGGACAATAAACCGGATTCTCGTAGAGGTAAGCATCCAAAATGGGATAACCAACAAGGTCAAAACAGACAAAAACATAGCAACGAGAAGGCATATGAATTTGAGGGAATCATAACAAACACTGGTGTGTTGGAAATTATGCCCGATGGATATGGATTTCTGCGTTCTTCTGATTATAATTACCTGAATTCGCCAGATGATATTTATGTTTCTCAATCTCAAATAAAACTGTTTGGATTAAAAACAGGAGATACGGTTAACGGTACTATTCGCCCGCCGAAAGAAGGAGAGAAATATTTTCCTTTGATTAAGGTGTTGGAAATTAATGGACGTACTCCCGATTACATTCGTGATCGTGTTCCTTTTGATCATTTAACGCCACTTTTCCCAGATGAGAAGTTTAACCTAACCGGAAATGGACATGATAATATGTCGACTCGTGTTGTCGACTTATTTGCTCCAATTGGGAAAGGACAACGTGGATTGATTGTGGCTCAGCCAAAAACAGGAAAAACCATGTTGCTTAAAGAGGTTGCAAATGCTATTGCGGCTAACAATCCTGAAGTTTACATGATTGTTTTGTTGATTGATGAACGTCCGGAAGAGGTAACGGACATGGCTCGTAGCGTTAATGCCGAAGTCATCTCATCTACTTTTGATGAACCAGCTGATCGTCATGTTAGAGTGGCAAATATGGTGCTGGAAAAAGCGAAACGTTTGGTGGAATGTGGTCATGATGTAGTCATTTTGCTTGATTCAATTACTCGTTTGGCACGTGCCTATAACACTGTTTCGCCTGCTTCAGGTAAAGTATTATCCGGTGGTGTTGATGCTAATGCCCTTCACAAACCAAAGCGTTTCTTTGGTGCTGCACGTAATATTGAAGATGGTGGTTCACTTACTATCCTTGCTACTGCACTTACAGAAACTGGATCGAAAATGGATGAAGTTATCTTTGAAGAATTCAAAGGTACGGGTAACATGGAACTTCAGCTTGATCGTAAACTTTCTAATAAACGTATTTTCCCTGCTGTGGATATTATTTCTTCAAGTACACGCCGTGAGGATCTGTTGTTGTCAAAAGCAATGATGGACAAGGTTTGGATTTTGAGAAATTATTTGGCTGACATGAACTCAAATGAAGCGATGGAATTTATAAAAGATCGTTTGATGAGAACGGAATCTATTGAAGAGTTTTTGATCTCAATGGGTAGAGACTAAAAATTGTTTGTACACTACTTTATATATTGCGCCGGCTATTACGCCGGCGTTTTTTTTATCCTAATTTTTGGGTGATCTTTCCCAGAAAATGTTTTTTTTCATCATTCAAAAATGGCGATAATTCATTGAAACACCTTTGGTGGTATTCATTGACCCATATTGTTTCGTCTGCGTTTAACAGATTGATGTCAATTAAATTTATATCAATCGGGCAGATGGTGAGTGTTTCAAAGCCATAGAATTGTCCGAACTGCGTTTTTTCCTGCATCTTACAAGCAATTACATTTTCTATTCTTATACCATATTGACCTTCCCGATAACATCCGGGTTCATTGGAAAGTACCATGCCCGGTTTGATTGAATGTTCGTTGAATTCTTGACGAATATTTGCCGGCCCTTCATGCACATTCAAAAAATATCCAATGCCATGACTTGTTCCATGTCCATAATTCAACCCATTTTCCCAAAGTGCTTTGCGCGCCAGTATATCAAGGTTACATCCTCTGGTGCCTGAAGGGAATCTGGCCTTTGAAATGGCGATCATTCCTTTTAAAACAAGGGTGAAATCCATCCGCTGTTGTTGGGTCGTTTCCCCAAGTGATATTGTGCGTGTAATGTCTGTTGTTCCTGATAGATATTGACCTCCAGAATCGAACAGCAACATCCCTTCTTTATTTACAACATCAGCAGTTGCTGGTGTAACTGAACGATGAATGATGGCACCATTCTGTTTATACCCAACGATAGGGAAGAAACTGGCTCCTTTGTATCCTTCTTGTAGTGATCTGAAATAATCAAGCTTTTGAGCGATGTCGTATTCGGTTACTCGTTGTTTCTTAACCGTTTGATAAAGCCAAAATAAGAATTCAATCATCGCAATACCATCCTTGCGCATGGTTTCACGGATGTGTTTTAGCTCTTTCTCTGATTTGATTGATTTGAGCATGGTTGGTACAGAAATCGTATAAACTATTTTCACCAAATCAGACAAGGAGTCAATTAAGGCTTGGTTTGCCCTGTCGGGATCAATCATTAATGTTCCAGAGAATATTTTTAATTCTTCATAAATAGCTTCATATGGAAGGATTGAAATGCCGTCATTTTTTAATTTTTGCTGAATGTTAACCGGGATTTTATTCAAATTGATAAATAAAATTATCTCTGAAAGGGAGATAAACCCAAAACCAATAAATACTGGGTTGAAATCTACATCTTCCCCTCGTAGATTAAAGGTCCAGGCCAGATCATCTAGTGCTGTGATTAGCGTAGCATCGGCATTGTTATTGCTGATTTCAGTTCTAATTTTAGCAATCTTTTCAATTCTGCTTAATCCGGCAAATTTCAATTCATGTTCATATACTTGCTGGTCTGGTAGTGGTGGCCGATCGCCCCAAATAGATGCAAGTAAATCACCGGTATGTTTTAATTGTAACTTGTACTTCTGTATGTCCAACTTGAAACTTTCATACTGGGAAATGGACATAAAGGAGGAGTCTACGCCAATCACATTACCTGTATCAAGCACTATTCCAAGCCATTCTCCGGGGCAGAGAGTGCCCTCTGTTTTCATTTTCATTAATTGAATTTCGGTTCCTGCCAGTTCCTGTTCAGCCTGCAAAAAATATCTGGAGTCAGTCCATAAGACGATTTCTTTTTCAGTAATGACCACTATCCCTGCCGAGCCGGTAAAGCCAGAAATGAAACTACGTGCCTGCCAATGTTCAGCCAAATATTCACTTTGGTGCGGATCAGTTCCGGATATATACCAAGCATTTACTCCGGCTAATTTCATTTGCTGACGAAGTTTATCTATTCGCTCCTTTATTATTTGTTTCATGCAATTCTGGTTTTTAGAAATAATTAATTTCCGTTAAGTTTTTGAATGATTTTTCTCATGGAGATGGATGGCAATTCATCTAGATTTATTTCTTCTGGATAATAGAATTCAAAGCCGGAAATATCATCCATGGCTTTCATATTACTTAAAGAACTGATTTTAACTTTGAATGCCAGATCAAGCGTGAATACTGAAAGCCCTGAATATGGGTATTCATTAGGGAATGAGCAAAAGTATTCTAATTCAGTTACTGTAACTCCAAGCTCTTCATTGAGCTCGCGGCAAAGAGCCTCTTCTGCTGTTTCCATATGGTCTACAAAACCACCGGGAAGGTCAAGCATCCCTTTGTGAGGCTGTATGGCACGCCGGGTAAAAAGCAATTTCCCTTCATTATTGAAAATGATTGCTGCTACTGCTGCCGCTGCGTTAAAGTAGTAGGTAAATAGGCATGCTGTACATTTTTTTGCGCGTTCATTAATCGTTTGAAAATCGGAAGAACCACATTGGGGGCAATGTTTAAAAACGGTTATCGGGTGTGAATTTGAAAACATAAAAGTGATATCTAATTCGTATTTGCTGTCTGTAAAAATACAAATACGTAGCGTGTGAAGCTTTCAATAGATAAGCTTTTTTTGTTATGGTCTTTTAGTAAGACTAAAGTCATTTCAGAAGAACCTTCTTCAAATCAGATTTATTCAGATGATTCGTGCAATCGAAAAGCAAATCATTATTTATTATATTGCATGAATTCAACTAAAACCGACAATATGATTTATATAATTACAGGTGTGTCAGGAAGTGGTAAAACAACGGTTGGACAACTTCTTGCAAAACATTTGAATCTTCCATTTTATGATGCCGATGATTTTCACCCTGAAGAAAATAAATTGAAGATGAGTAAAGGCATTCCCCTAAATGATCAAGACCGTTTCCCGTGGCTTAAATCTATTGCAAATGAAATTCCGGTTTGGGAACACAATGGGGGGGGAGTTTTGGCCTGCTCGGCTTTAAAAAAATCATACAGGGATATTTTGTCGGCTTTACCTGATGAAAAAATATGCTGGATCTTCATGTCCGGCACTTTCGATCTGATAAAAAAAAGAATTGAAGAGCGCACCGGACACTTCTTCTCTACAGAACTTTTACAATCACAGTTCAATACCCTTGAAGTGCCTGAAAATGGATTACACATTGATATCTCAGCAACACCAGAGGATATCATTGAAGCGATTTTGAAACAGAATAAGTAACATCTCTATTATATGGAAAGCTCAGAATTGACATTAAACCTTGATTTTGTTTTGGTTGGAGTATTAGTAGGAATATGCATCTTATTATTCCTGATTCTTTATTTTAAAATTCAAGCATTTTTATCGTTACTGATTGCCAGCATGGCTGTTGGCATTATTTCAGGAATTCCGCCATTAATGATTATTGACATCATGAAAGTGGGGATGGGAGATACCTTAGGTTTTGTTGCAACTGTGGTTGGTTTGGGGGCTTTGTTTGGGGCAATTCTGGAGCAATCGGGTGGGGCAAAGGCAATTGCTTCATTTTTGTTGAAAAAATTTGGTGAAAAAAATGCATCATGGGCATTAATGCTAACAGGTTTCATTGTTGCCATACCTGTATTTTTTGATGTGGCCTTTATTATTTTGGTTCCTCTGATTTACTCATTGCAGAAAAGAACGGGAAAATCACTGCTCATTTATGGCATTCCTTTGTTGGCCGGACTTGCCATTACACATAGTTTTATTCCGCCTACACCAGGTCCAATTGCCGTTGCAGATATACTAGGAGCCGATTTAGGGTGGGTCATCTTATTAGGAATTCTTGTTGGTATTCCGGCTGCAATTATTGCTGGACCTTTGTTTGGTAAATACATTTCAAAGAAAATCCATGTAGGTATTCCTGATTTTTTTGAAAAGGAAGAATCGGAAGTCAATCCTCCACCTATCGGATTAATTGGTGTAATTATTCTTACCCCAATACTCTTAATCGTATTGAATACTGTTTCAAACAGCCAATTGGGTGCCATTTTTAATTTGTCAGAATCTACAAAAGAACTTCTTTCATTTATTGGAGATCCATTCACTGCTTTAATTTTTGCCAATATTTTAGCTTGGTTTTTTTTAGGCATCAAAAGGGGCTTTACCAAGGATCAATTATTGAAAATAACATCTAATTCATTAGCTCCTGCGGGCATTATTATATTACTTACTGGTGCAGGTGGCGTATTTAAACAAATGCTAATCAGTACTGGTGCAGGGGAAATGCTGGCTTCTTATATGTCAGGTTCTTTGGGGTCGCCAGTTATCTTTGCATTTATTGTAGCCGCAATAATTCGCATCATTCAGGGGTCTTCAACTGTTGCAATGATCACCTCGGCTGGAATGACAGCTTCCTTGGTTGCCAATATTCCAATGAGTTCTTTTCAAACGGCATTGCTTGTTATTGCTGTGGCTGCCGGGGCAACTATTTTCTCTCATGTTAATGATAGTGGCTTTTGGTTAGTTAATCGCTATTTTGGAATTACTGAAAAAGAAACTTTCCGGTCATGGACGATGATGACGGTTATTATTGCCCTAGTCAGTTTTGCAATTGTATTTATTTTATATCAAATTAATGCTTACATCTAGCTAGTTGAAATTTGGAAACACAGGATTCATTGAGATTCATCCAAGAAATGGAAGGTGTAGATCAGTTTGTACTGCTGCTCGATTTTACTATACTAAACCATGTTTCTCTTTTTGTAAACCAATAGATTGGTTGTAAATTGCTCGCGTTATTTTAAATGCCCGGCAGGTTTGCCCAAAAACTGATTCGTAATGAAATATTTGTGGATTTTACTTTTTATTTTTCCGCTGAATGTGTTCAGTCAGCATCGATTGTCCGGAGTACTTACGGATGCCGATACACAGGAACCAGTGCCATATGCAACCGTGTATATAAATGGAACAACAAAAGGAGTAATTACTGATAAAGAAGGATCTTTTTACCTAGAGAATATATTTGTACCATGTGAAGTTATAATTAGCCATGTGAGTTATGAGAAACAGACAATTCAGTTAGATAATGCATCAAATCTAAATTTGGTTCTTTCATTACGGTCTCAGAAAATAATTATATCAGAAGTTTCGGTGCAGGATAAATCTCTTCGAGATAAGAATGTGGAAATTTTTGAGAAATGCTTTTTAGGGAATGAAACTTGGGGAAACGATGCTATTCTAGAAAATGATAGTGTGCTAATATTCAAAACTGTCTATCAGAATAATGAAAAAAGAGAGATTGCCGGAGGAGAAAAATGGATGAAAAACATACAAGGTATTGAGAGACTTACAGCAAGTTCGCAGATTCCATTAAAAATTTATTTGCCTTCGCTTGGTTACAACTTACATGCCGATTTAGTAAATTTTGAGTTATACTACAATTCAACCACAATGACCCATGAATGCAAGTTCTTGGGCAATTATTTTTATTCTCCAATTGAATCTGTTGGAGGTGGCAAATCAAAAAAATATGATAAAAACAGGTTGAAAACATATTACAATTCTGGTATGCACTTCCTTCGTTCATTATATAATAATGAGCTGGATCGTAATGGCTACTCCATTCATAAAATGGTACTGGTAGATGGGGAATACAAAAAAGAATTATTTGGATTTGATTTGCAGCCTCACTTGACCTATTTAGAGGATGACCTTGCTGTTATTACTGGTTTGGCTGGAGTTCGGTTGTCAATAGAGTACTTTAGCAAGGGAGATGAACCTCTGGATTTGGCGGAGAGAACTAGTCAGCTACCAGAAGAATCAGAAATTTATTTTCTGAAGGATACCTGTTCTATTAGAAGCAATGGCACAATTCCGAACACCAATATCATGTTCAAAAAAACAATGGGAAGTAAACAAATTGGAGCTGCGCTGCCAAGTGATTATTTGCCTGAAAATAGGTAGTCTGATGATATTATTTTCGATTTTTTTAGTTTTTGCATTTCATGGAACAAATAGACCTTTTTTTATAATTTCTCGTCATTTATCAAAAGCCTGTTTATCTTTGGGCAAATGAAAAAAATTTACCTCCTTTTTATTTTAGTGCTTACATCGTGGAGTGCATACTCTCAAACAGATTGGAGTTGGTGGAATGAAACTCATGGGTGGGAATCGGGTATGCCCGGTTGGCGTTCATTTATAACCATTAGCCCTGGATATTTGGGACCAAATGCCTTACCCGTTGCTCAAGTGAAAAAAGGACTTCTATCTGACCAAAAAGAAGTGGAGATTAGCAGTAACTTCCATTTTCGGAAAGGAGATCCAACTCAGAATATTTCAGGAAGGTTTTTCTATCCTTTTGCTGAAAATAAAATCGCCATTGAAATTTATGGTGTTATGCTGGAGCATTACGAAATGTCACCAGAAGTGCGTGATGAACGTGCAGCCCGTGATAAGGATGGAAGAGGTTTGGCCGTTGGCGATTTGTATTTCAGTACGCAAATACAGCTATGGAAAAATAGAAAATTCCCAAATACTTTGTTGCGAATGACTGGAAAGACTGCTTCGGGGGGAAGAATTGATGCCGCTCGATATGCTGACAGTCCTGGCTACTTTTTTGATTTGAGTTTTTCTAAAGAATACCAATGTAAGTTTGATTGGAGCTTTATGCCTTTTACTTCATTTGGCTTTTACTCGTGGCAGACGAATGATGATGAGAACTTACAAAATGATGCTTACATGTATAGTGCAGGCTTTGATTTGGGTAATGGGAAATGGAATTTTTCAAACTCATTGGCAGGTTATTCCGGCTATAAAGTGGAAAGGGACAAACCAATGGTGTACAATGTTGAGATTAAAAGAAAACTGGTGGAAGATGCCATTCGGGTTCAATTTACTTATGGTATACGCGACTGGGATTATAAAACCATAACTTTTGCATATATCTGGCAATGGGACTAAAAAACAACTCATACATGCTGTTACAAAATAAAGGATTGCAGGGTTTTACCTTTCTGTATATTCCATTTCTGATTATTGGTTTTGTGCTGGCACTATCCATAGAACATGGAGATGTTGTACTGTTTGTAAATAACTACTCAAGGGAGTCGTGGGATGGTATTGTATCCCTAATAACAGATCTTGGACTTGGCGGTTTTGTTGCTGCTGTTATGGCGCTATTGATTTTTGTACGTATTCGCTATGCTATGATGGGACTTGTGAATCTCGCTTTTGTAGGCATATTTACCAGCCTGTTTAAAAATGTACTTTTCCCTGGACGAATCCGTCCATTCAACTTTCTGTACTACGACGACTTTAATCGATTTATTTATACTGCTGAATTGAATTATCATTCCAGTTTTCCATCCGGACATACTATGACTATTTTTGCAGCAATGAGCCTGATGGCCTATTTTGTTGGTAAAAGGTGGATAGGGGTGTTGTTCTTCGGTGTCGCTCTAGTTATTGGTTTTTCAAGGATTTATTTGTGCCAACATTTTTTTATTGATGTATATGTAGGATCAATTCTAGGTATGTTTTGCACAGCGTTGACGATCTGGATTGGTGATGGTCAATTTGTACTTAATAAGCGAAGCCTGTACCAAAAGCCCATATATAAAATCTCCTTTAAAAGGAAGACTACTTCTTTATAGTGATTAGCACCGTTGTTGGTGATTCGAAAATATCGCGTGAAGAAAAGCTAACTTCTAAATTGGTAGGAATCTCTATTTTATCGATATTCTTCTTTGTTGAAATGATAACACCAGCTGGGTTCTCTTGAAAAAACAATTGGAAATCGTTTTGCTCGATTGGCGGAATCTCTTTCTCTAAATAGAATGCATAAGAAGGATTGAATTTCTTATAATATCGAACTTCTTTTTCTTTTAGCATGTCCTTGCTTTTAGCTACCGGATTTTGACGATCAATAACCGGAAATGCAAAGACAAAAAAGATGAGTGCTGTAATTATCCCGCTTGCTGCAACAAGAGATAGAGAGGTTTCTTCATTTCCCTTCTTATAAAAATAAAAAGCAGCTATCATTATCATTGGGAATGGGAGGAAATACCAG
Source organism: Prolixibacteraceae bacterium (assembly GCA_963662675.2). GTDB lineage: Bacteria > Bacteroidota > Bacteroidia > Bacteroidales > Prolixibacteraceae. Next base: position 917,971 of record CAXXHP010000004.1, on the reverse strand, counting down.
GCGATGTATTTTACGTCTGTTAATGCGCTGTCGAAATTAAGTGCTACTAGAAGTCCAGGTATGAGCAAAATTCCAACGGATAAAAGAATAATCATACCGACTTTTAATTTAAGCTTTTTAGAATGTATCCCTTGTAAGTACTGAGCAAGTATAATTGCCAAAAATGGATATGAAGGGACGGTGTAGTTCGGCAATTTGGTTCGCGAAACAGAAAAGAATGCAACAATGGTTAATCCAGCAATCAAATTAAAAAGCGTAAAATCATCTTTTCGGTTTCTCCATGCTTTTTTTACTGCCTGCACAATGAATGCTGAAAAAGGGAATAAACCCATTAGAACAAAGCCAATGGTAATTAGAAAGATGCCTCCGTGTCCTTCCATTTTATCAGTAAAGCGTCCCAAGTTATGTTTTAGGAAAAAGCCATCAGTCCAAGCCCCATTTGTTTTTATATGTACAAGAATATACCAGGGTAGTGCAATTGCCAGTACAATTATTGCCCCCATAAAAGGCTTTAATTTCATTATTTCTTTCCAGCTAAATCGTTTGCTGAATATTAGAAATAGAAGAAATATCAATCCGGGCAATCCAATAGCGACTGGCCCTTTTGAAAGTGTTCCAAGCCCAATGGCTATATACATTGGAAGTAAATATCGTAGTTTGTTTTCTTTAATCGACGCATAAAAAGACATGACGCCTGCTGTAATAAAGAAAATTAGATAGGGGTCGGGTACTGCTAAATGAAATTGAATGCTTAGGTGGACTGAGGCCAACAAAACAATGGCGGTCCAGACAGCATGGGTGGCACCGGAATATTTTCGGACGAAAAGAAAACTAATCAATACGGTTAGGGCGCCAAAAAGTGCAGAGAAGAAGCGAGCTGCAAAGGCATTCACCCCAAACAGTGAATAGCTTAGCATCATGAAGAAATAATGCAGAGGAGGTTTGTCTGTCCTCAATACATCATTAAAGGTTGGGACAATTAACTCACCCTGATCAAACATTTCGCGTGCGCAACCGGCATTTTTAGCTTCATCAAGAATGTATATGCTTACGCCCCCAATATTTGAAGAATAAATTGCAAACGACAAAAGAAACAATAAGATAGATGTGTATTTTGAGATACTTAGTTTGTTGATCATGACCAGATGTTGATATAATTGAGAAAGGATTAGATTACTTAAACCCTTTTTTATAATTTCGCTTCGCTAAATAACAAAATTTTAGTTAGAAAAATCCAATTAAAGCCATAAACAGAAAATCATGAAACAACTAAGCCTGATCATCTGTGTTTACAACGAAGAATTAAATATTAAACCGCTTACAGAACAGATAAAAGCTGCTCTTCCTGATTTTGACTATGAAGCTATCTTTGTTGATGATGGCTCAAGTGATAGAACACGTGAAGAAATACGAGGGATTGATGATGACCGTTTTATTTTAGTTGAACTAAAGCGTAACTACGGACAAAGCTCAGCCCTACAGGCTGGAATTGACCAGGCAATTGGTGAGCATGTAGTTTTATTAGATGGCGACTTGCAGAATGATCCTGCTGACATTCCTATGATGTTACAAATGTGTAAAGAAGGGCAGTGGGATATGGTGGCCGGAGTGCGTGCCAATCGTAAAGACGGAGCCTTTCTTCGCAAAATACCGAGTAAAATAGCGAATTACATCATTCGCGAATCAACAGGGACACAGATGAGAGATCTGGGCTGTACTTTGAAAGTATTTACAAATGAGGCGATCAAAGATATTCACATCTATGGCGAATTACATCGGTTTATTCCTGTGTTGTTAGCATTCGAAGGTTCAACTCGTTTGACTCAGGTAGATGTAAATCATCGTGCCCGTGAGTTTGGGAAATCAAAATACAACCTAAGTCGTACCACTCGTGTATTTAGCGATTTGCTACTGATGCTTTTCTTTAAAAAGTACATGCAACGGCCAATGCATTTTTTTGGTGGGTTGGGAATAATTACTCTAGGCGTTGGCTTTCTTATTAATGCCTATTTATTGATTTTGAAAATATTGGGACACAACATCTGGGGAAAACCTTTGCTAATTCTTGGCTTGTTGTTGGTGGTTGCCGGTATTCAATTTATTACCATTGGTATTGTTGCTGAAATGCAGATGAGAACTTATTTTGAGTCGCAGCAGAAGACGCCATATCGTATCAAAAACGTAAGCTCAACAAAAGAGAAATAAGCAAACAAGGTTACAGCATAAAAAAGGGATAACGACAATTTTCAGATTGTTGCTATTCCTTCTTTTTTCTTAAAGATTTAGTAGGTTTTCTTTTGAAGGGTGAGTGAAATAAAAACGAGAGCCTTTTCCTACTTTTGACATCACCCAGATATGTCCGCCAAGCTTTTTTACAAGCGAAAGGGTAATGGAAAGTCCAAGTCCTGTACCACCTGAGTTTCTTTTTGCATATTCTTCAATTTGACCAAAAGCTGTGAAAATAATCTTTTGTTTGTCGTCCGGAATGCCGATTCCTGTATCCTTCACAAAAAATTGAATAATACCGTCTTCCCGAAATTTATATCCAAATTCAATATGCCCTTGATCTGTGAATTTTATGGAATTGTTAATCAAGTTTAGTAATATCTGTTTTAACCGGATTTCATCAGTTTTTATAATGAAGTTCTTATCCTTTATTCCATTATTCTGAATGATTTTGATGTGACCTTTATTTGCGGCTTTAAGTTGATTGTTTGCAAGTACAAAAATATCATCTAATAATGGATTTAGCTTGGAATCATTTAAGGAGACGTCTAATTTGTTGGCCTCAATTTTTGAGAGATCTATAATGTCGTCAATTAACTTAAGTAGGTGTTCTCCGCTTTTTTGAATATGCACTAGGTATTCTTGTCGCATGAGTGTATCGTAATCGTCATCTTCCAATAGAGAGGAAAAGCCAATAATACTATTCATCGGAGTTCGAATTTCATGGCTCATGTTTGCCAAAAATGCAGATTTTAAACGGTCGCTTTCTTCCGCCTTAATTTTAGCTTCTATTAATTCGTTTGTTGCCTCAACTCTTTGTGTGATATCATATACTATAGCATACAGATAGTTGTTTTTCTTATAAGAAATCCTTCCTGAATAGAGTTCAACATCTTTAAACTGTTGGTTTTTTAAACGGTGTTGAGCTAGAATATGCGAATCATCCTCTATAAGAAGCTTCATCGTTTCTTTTAAGTCATGAAGAGGAAGTGTGTCGATGTCCTGAATAGCCAATTTCTTGAACTCGGCATGCTTATAACCGTAAAATTTTGATGCAGAATAGTTGGAATCAACAATTTGCCCATTGTTGGGATCAAGGATCAGAATGATCGAGTGGTTTTCCTTGAATAGTTTATAATAGCTTTTTTCACTATGCCGGAGTTCTCGATTAAATTTCAGGTAAGCAAATATATAGGTGATTAATGCAGTGAAAAGTATTAAGAGGATTAAAAAAGCTGTATTTGGAATTGTTTTCAGACTTTTTTCAGTAGTCTTTATGTTAGTGTCGGAAGTCGATGTTGGGCTTTCATTATTGGATATTAATGTTGTGCTATTTGAAAAATAAGAAGTTCTATCGTTTTTAAGCGTCAGCCCTAAACAATTATTATTTGAAAATATAACCAATATAAAACCCAGAAATATAATCTGTTTTTTTATCGAAATTCGAAGATTCGAAAACATATTTAGACAAATGTTTTTTAAAGATAAACAAAGAAAATAAAGGTATAAAAAAAATGGGCTTAAGTCGTTTGAAAAGCGAGTGCTATTTATCTTCTTTTAAGCCAAATGTGTTTTTTGCACCGCTAAAAATAGTTTTCCACCAATAGTTGATAATTGATCGTTTAGGATCGCGTTCAAAGTTGATATCATCAGGTAGTAAAATTCGTGTTCGTGGATTTTTTGATTTCAGCATGAGGCTATTTGCAAGAAAACTAGCAAATTTGGCCTCTTTTGTATCTCCATTTTTCTGTTCCAAAATAGATATCTTAAGATCGTCGTATGCGAAGCGAAGTTTGCCTTTTGCTTTTAATGTGTCTGCCGAAAAATCAAATTCAAATCGGTTTAATTTGCCGGAACGAACCAATATTTGTGCATTGCTTTTGGTAATTGGGTTAAGTGTAGTAATATCGAATGGAGATAAAGAGCCAGAGGCATTAAATTGAAATGATGGTGAGTTAAGATCGAATGTCATATTTACATTTAAATTGCTGGAATTCATTAAACGAGCAGATGCCTTTAGCCTTGTCTCTGTTTGTGATGCTTCATTTGTAAATGGGAAGACTGTCCCATGCAATTTGCCAAATCTTACAGTTCCGGGATCTGAAACTCCTTTTAATTGCTCCTCATATGAAATATCGGCATCAACCATACTTAACGAATCAAAATAGAATAGGTAGTCGATCTCTTTTATAATTTGCTGGGGTAGTGGTCGATATTGGTTCTCGTTGAATGCAGTCCGTTTATCCCTATAAATGTCAATATTTGCTTTGCATATAAGAATTTGACTTCCTGTTAATTCTTCTTTTGATAACCATCGGTTCAAATCAAGATCTTTAATTTTAATACTATCAACATCCCCTGAAAAATAATCTGCCTGATAGGGTATTGCCAGTTGGTATTCCTCTTTGGAATAATTTGGGTCAATTTTTATTCCGGAAAAATCAAGGGTATTGTCTTCGCCTGAATAGAAAATTCTTTCTATAGAAAAGTTATATAAATTATTCTTATCTGAGAATTTGTAATTGCTCATAGAGACAGAGACGTTCTCTGCACCGAGAGGTCTTTCAGACAGGGTGCTGTCTAAACGAAATTGCTCAAGATTAAAATCAATATTGTTAAGTAATGTGGTTTTTGATTGATGATTGATATTGAAAGTAGCATCTTCGATAATAACTTGTTCCGATGATATTTCATCCATAACATATAGTAGATCTTTAGGGAGCTTTATAAGCAATGGATTTGTTGGATTATCTCCTTCTACCTGATTGGTTTGAATAATTGGCTTATCAAAATAGATTCTTTTGGAATGAAAACGATTGTTTTGAAAGGCATTGTTTGGTTCAAGATCTTCAAAAATTAGATCTGGGATTTGTAAGCGGATAAGTGCCAGATTATCTCTATCATTTATTGCTTGAATATCTAATTGAGAAAAGTTGAGCTGTTTTTCCTTTGACGAAAAATAAATCGAATCTACATCAACAATGTAGGGAACATTTTGAGGAGATAGATGAAGCTGTGATACTCTCGTTTCAATATTACTGGATGTAAATTCAGCAGTTTTGCTGTTTGATTTTTTTTCTAATCTGGCGTTTTCTACTTGAAGGTCAACCGTAGATTCTGCTATTTGAATTTGATGGTATCCATCAATGTTGTAGATCCTCAGCTCTCCTTTTTTCATGTCAATATTCTTAATAAATATTGATTCAATTTCGGGAGGTAGTGGAATGGCTATGTCCTTGAAGTTGATTTTGTTAGAAGTTGTTTTGTTTCGATATAGTTCTATTGTTGAGGGACTTATATCGAAGTTTTCAACTTCTAGAATGTTTTTAAAATATGCTTTGTGGAGATTTACACTTTCTAATTTAATTTGAGGAATATTTACCTGTAAGTGCCAAGGTAGATCTTTGTATTCGGTGCTGGTAATGTCTGGATATAGCAATGCATTATTAATGGAAATTGATGATTCCTTTGATGATAAATTAATCTCTTTGGCTTGCACGTAGTGCACATTATCTGATAGTTTAAACAGATGGTCTTTTAGTGCTAACTCGAAATAATCTGAGAACAATAATCTGTCTTTTTGTAACTCTTGGTCATTCAATAAAAAGTGATCTAACTTCAGTGTGAAATTATTAGTGAAATCAATCGTTTTCCCTTTTTTGCTGTGGTTCACAAACCTAAACTTTCCATCGGTTGTTTTAATGGTATTGACTTCAATCTCAGCGATATAATTATTTAAGAGCTCGTAAAATTCATCCAGATTATAATTGTCTTTTTTTATTTTATTGTTGGCAAAAATCTCAAGATAAATATTTGGTTTTCCTATTTCCAGACTATTAATATGAAGGCTCTTATTGAAAAATGCGTGATGGATATCGGTTTTCCTTAAGACTAATGAAGGAATAGTAATATTGAAAAGTTGTGATTTATTTAATTTTTGCAACCGTTCTTCTGTATTGTTCTTTATTTCGGGGTATAGGTGTACATTTTGAAAAGAAGCCAATTGTTGAGCTGTTGAAATATTTATCTGTTCGACCTCTAGTTGGTGCAGTTGGTCAGCTAGGTTCATCGTATAATCTCTAAGGCTAAGTTCAATTTCATTGGCATAAAAAAGTTTGTCGGTTCTTCTTACGCTATTCGAATCCAATGAGAATTCTGCAAGTCTAAGGTTGAAATTCGTTTCAATACTTCCTTTGTCTGCAATATTTTTCAGGTCATTTACTTTTATTTGCCCGTTTTCAATGGCAATTCTATTGGCATATATACCTTTAATATAATCTCTGATAAATTCGTATAGCAGGCTGTTGTTACTTTTCTTTTTATCATCAGATTTTTTGTGTTGGTTAATGATGAGATTAGGATTATATGCCGCAAGTTCCTCCAGTGGAATTTCACGATGATGGTATAGCCAAGCAAAGTCTATAGCCAATAGTCGGATGCTGTCGCATTTCATATTTACTTCAGTTGATAAGTCGAGGGGAGTATTGACCGTCGTTAACTCTAATTGTTCGGTCTTAATAATACTGTCTTTACTCGATGCATAGATGTTGGATGTTTTAAACTGATGAATGTTGTCGCTTAGCCGGAGAGTATAGGATCCAACTTCAAGATGTATTTGATTGGAATAGAGAATTTTTTTGGGATTTGTATTTGATTGGGAATCAAGTTGAAATTCGTCTACATTTACGATTAATTGGTCAAATTCCTGAAATAATTTTTCATCTGTAGTTCGCGATTCAATTCGCATTCTATCTCCTTCGAACGACAGATGATGAATGGCGATCAGTTGAAAATCATTTTGAATAAGCTGATAAAGATCAAATTCACTGATTTCTCTCAGTTTTAAACTTGTGCCCTTTTGTGGCGGTTTTATTCGGATGTCACTTCGGTATAGAGATAGAGAGTCAATTTTAATGGTGTCATTATCAAATATTTCCCGGATATTTTCAGATCGAATACTCATCTCAGGCACATTTACCCAATAGTATGTATGCGATGTATTTGTGGTGTCAATTGGTAATAAACGAATGTTATTGCCCAATATGCTTTTCTTCTTTATTGAATAAGTTACTTCCTCCATTTGTAATTGGTGCAGGCTGTCACCAAGCATCCGATTGAAATTTTGAATGTTGAGAAAAATATCATCCGCTAGAAAAAACTCATTTCGTTGGGCTAGCAGGGTTGAGTCAATAAAAAAGTTCGTGATTCCAATATTAAATGTGTTTACTGTATTAAATTGAGAGGTGTCTGAATCCAGTCTAAATTGACTTATCTTGGCATCTGAAAACTCAATGTTTTGGATAGAAACAAACTTTAGAGTTTGCCCGAAAAATGGCTGAAGGATGCGAAATAGTTCTTCATCTTCAATGTTTACTTTCTGCTCTTCATTCGTTCCGTACAGTTCAAGTACAGGGTTTGTAAATTCTAAACTTTTTACAGAAAGTTCCTTGTTTGTCAGGTAGCTTAAAAGTGAAATTCGTTTTGCTTGAACACGATCAGCCGAAAAATAATAATGATTAGTTGTTGATGCTGTTGATTTTAACTCTACGGATTCGAGATAAATACCCTGATTTAAGAAGTTGATGTTTATTTTGGCAAGCGTAAGCTCATATTGCTGACTGGTTTTGTCTGAAATGAACTGGGTTAATTCATCATGTAAATACCGTGGCAAGAAAGCGTAAATGAAGATATTTGTCCCAATTAATATGAAAAGAATGGCACTTAAGAACCAGTATGTTATCTTCTTTATTTTACGGCGGTTTTTGTTTGTCATAAGAACATGCTTGAGGCACTGTCTTGATATTTAAATGAGTTCTAAATTTTGTGAAAAAAGTTGCTTCTACAAAGAAAAAGTGATTAAATATTTATTCTTCAATAAACAGGGAAGGAGTATTATCTCTTTTAATAGTGCTTAGGAGGGTCAGCACTCTGATATTTGTTAGGTTAATATCAGGATGAAAATCGTATCAGTTAATCACACATTTGTTTTTCGTTTTCTGATTTGGTAGGAATGGTAAAATAGAATGTTGAACCTTTTCCCTTTTCAGAATCTACCCATATTTTTCCACCCAGTAAGCAAACAAGGTTTTTGCAAATGTTCAGTCCTAATCCATTTCCACTGTGGTTGCGTGTGTAATTATCCTCGGCCTGCCTAAAACGTTCAAAAATAATTTTTTTATCTTTTTTTGAAATGCCAATACCTGTGTCTTTTACTTGAAACTCAATATATGATCCTTTGTTTTTATACCCAAATTCAATTGATCCCTCTTCTGTGAATTTGAGTGCATTGAATATTAAATTGGATAATACCTGATTAATCCGCTGTTTGTCAGAATTAATTAACGAAGGTTTCTTTGCTTCATCTTCAAATTTTAGCAGGTTTAGTTTAACTGATTTTTTCGCAACTCTGGTCTCATGTTGGAATGTTTTAAATACAGAATTCATCAACTTATCTAAGTCAAAATGTTCCTTTTTTATATGAATTAATTGTGCTTCTATCTTCGATATTTCAATAATGTCATTTATAATATGAAGTAGTTCGTAACCTTTTTCTTCGATAATAGAGAAATACATGTCTCTTTCCCTTTCCTCTAAATCTCTTTCAGTTCTTAGCATTTCTGAGAATCCTAGTATAGAGTTCATGGGTGTTCTAATCTCATGTGACATGTTTGCTAAGAATGAGGTTTTTAGTTTATCCGATTTCTGAGCTTCTTTCAGCGCTCTTTTTAGTTCTCTTTCTTTTTCTTTCAGTTGGCTGATGTCGGAGTAAACGGTAATCACTCCGTTATACTTATGGTTTTCAATAATAGGAGAACTTCCAACTAAAACAGGAAGTAATTGTCCATCTTTTTTTTGTACTTCTATTTCTTGTGAAATGCTAGTCTTGGTTTTACTTTTTCTTTGTTGTGAATTATCATCAATTATTTGATGAAACTGAGAAGGAATGATCTGCTTGTAGCTTTTCCCGACAAGATCGGAAAGCTTGTATCCTGTCATTTTTAGAAATGAGGGATTTGTAAACTGAATGTTTCCATCTTTGTCTTCAACCAGAATTCCCTCATGCATGGTGTTGACTATCTTCTCGTTGAAATGCTTCAGCTCTTTTATCTCATTAATTCTTCTTTTGCTCTCTGTAATATCTTCTTTAATGCCAATAAAATTAATGATATCACCTTTTTTGTTCATCACCGGAGAAATTGTTGCATGCTCCCAAAAGGGACTTCCATTTTTGTGGATATTTAATATCTCACCTTCCCATATTGAACCTTTATGAATTGTATCCCACAATTGACGGTAGAATTCATCTGAATGTTCACCTGATTTTAAGAAAGAAGGATTCTTTCCTATTGCTTCTTCTTTTGAGTATCCTGTAATTTTCGTGAAAAATGGATTGACATATTCAATAATACCTGAAGTGCTTACAATCATAATTGACGTTGGGCTGTGCTCAATTGCCCTTCGAAACCAATTTAAGTTTTTATTGTTTTTTTCTATTTCAGTGATGTCTCTAATAATTCCGGCAATTTTATCTGTATTCCCATTTTGTCCTTTTACAAATCGGGCATTAACCGACAGATTTTTAACGCTATTGTCTTTATCTTTTAAGTTAATGCTGTAATTGCTAACCTTGCCATGTTGAGCAATCTGGTTGAGGAAATTTTCTCTTTCACTTGTGGTTTCGTAAAGCGAGCCTACATTTTTCCCTTGTAGTTCTTCTAATAAGTATGATGTTCCAATATTCTTTTCAGTGCTAAGCAGAATGATTTCACCCGTTACACCAACTTCATAATAAAGACCGTGTAACAGTTTAAAAACATGACTGAGCCTTTCTGATGTTTCGGCATATTTAATCTGCTCTTTTTTTTGTTCGGTTATTTCCTGAATGAGAATTTGTGCTCCTTGTATTTCATGCGAAGTAACAACAGGCTCAATTATCAGTTTAAAGTATTGTGTTTCCAGTTTCTGTTGAATAGCTTCTTCTATTTCCAGCTTTTCACCCAAAAATACGCGTTGAAATCTAGCCTCCCATTCTGCGGATTTAGAATGAGGCATGGATTGAATGAAGCTTTTGCTGGGGTCAAGAATTACACCTTCAATTGTATTAAAGGTTGTCGTAAAAGATTGATTGTGAAATGTAAGGTTGTATCTAAGGTCAATAATACAAACCGACAGGCTGGTGCAGCTAAAAGCTTGTCTGCATTTAGAGTCCTTATATTCTGCCGATTTTAGCTGTTTCTTTAATTGTATATTTTCCAACTCAAGACGCTCTAATTTAGCTTCTTGGCTGATATCACTCATTTCTTCCATACTTTTTCACGTTTCACAAGCGATGTAAATATTGGATTATATCCTTACAAAAACAAAATGTGTTCAATGTTTCTTAAAAATTATAAAACATAGAGTTGCATTGGAAAATCCTCAAAATATTAAACATCTTTTCAAAAATTGTATAAAACTTTCTATTGAAGTTTTTCGTTTCTTTGTGTAGAGATTAAGATAAAATGATCCGAAAATTTAGCCATATTATAATTTCATTGTTTCTGTTAATTCTTACCATGGGATTTTCAGTATCGAAACACTATTGTGGTAATTCTTTGGTTGAGGTTTCAATTTTTGCCGATGTTGAAGGTGGGTGTTCAGGTGATGGCTCTTGTGCAATGGAAAGTAGTTGTTGCCACAACGAACTTCAAGTTTTTCAGTTAGATGAAGATTATACCACTCCTGCAATTACAGATCATATTCAATTTATTCAACAAGATTTGGCTATTATAGATTTAGGATGTTTAGTTCCTGATTATAAATTGCATGCTGAAAATTCTTTGTTTTACTCAGAAGCTGAATCACCGCCACCACTTGATACGTCTATATTTCTTTCTACAATTCAGTCGTACCGTTTATGATTATTTTGAGATAGAATAGCTTTCATGCTTTCTATAAAGCATTGAATAAAGAGCTATTTTGATACTTCATGCATTTGCATATGTTGCTGTATGTATGTGATAAGTTCTCTTACGTCAATCATAAATATATTAGTATGTTAAATAAAACAATACGGTTTTTTCTGGAAAATAGGCTCGTGACATTCCTCGTGTTGATTGTCTTTATTAGCTGGGGAATCGTGACATCTCCATTTGGTTGGGAAACAGGAATTCTGCCATCAGATCCAGTTCCGGTAGATGCCATTCCTGATTATGGCGAAAACCAGCAAATTGTTTATACCGAGTGGCCTGGTAGGTCACCACAAGATATTGAAGACCAGATATCATATCCATTAACCACTTCCTTATTGGGAATTCCGGGGGTAAAAACCATTCGGAGTAATTCAATCTTTGGTGTATCCAGTATTTACATCATTTTTGATGATGATATTGAGTTCTATTGGAGTCGGACACGAATTCTGGAAAAACTCAATTCGTTACCCGCTGGTACTTTGCCTGAAGATGTTAGCCCGGCATTGGGGCCAGATGCCACTGCATTGGGACAAATTTATTGGTACACTTTGGAAGGAAGGGATTCTGAAGGAAATCCGGCAGGAGGCTGGGATCCACAAGAATTACGAACCATTCAGGATTTTCAGGTGCGTTATGCTCTAACTGCTGCTGAGGGAGTTGCAGAAGTTGCTTCTATAGGTGGTTTTGTGAAAGAATATCAGGTTGACATTGACCCTGCTGCCATGAAAGCGCATGGGGTGAATGTTTCACAAATTATGGATGCCATAAAAAATAGCAATCTGGATATTGGAGCACGTACTATTGAGTTTAATCGGGTGGAATATCTCGTAAGGGCATTGGGCTACATAAAAAGTATTGAGGATCTAGAGAAAAGCGTGGTTTCTGTGAACAACAATGTTCCTATTCGCATAAAAGATGTTGCTCATGTTAGCTTTGGCCCGGCCACACGTAGGGGAGGTCTTGACAAAGGTGGAGCTGAGGCCGTTGGCGGTGTTGTTGTTGCTCGTGATGGGGCAAATCCCATGCATACTATTGACAATGTAAAAGCAAAGATTGCAGAAATTGCAGCCGGTCTTCCTTCAAAAACATTGGCAGATGGTACGGTTTCAAAGGTAACTGTTGTGCCTTTTTACGACCGCACAGGTTTAATTAAGGAAACACTGGGGACTCTTGAAGAAGCCATTAGTTTAGAGCTGTTAATCAGTATTCTTGTGGTCATCGTCTTAGTGTTAAACCTTCGGGCATCATTTCTTATTTCCAGTTTATTGCCTTTGGGGGTATTAATCACATTCATCACCATGCGGCAGTTTGGTGTTGATGCCAATATCGTAGCCTTGTCTGGTATTGCTATTGCTATTGGTGTAATGGTTGATGTTGGGGTTGTTTTTACGGAAAATATCATTCGCCATGCTGAAATGGCCGAAAATATTGGTGCACGGGGTAAAAAGTTGGTTCAGGTAATTTATACTGCTACAACAGAGGTTGCTGGAGCTGTGGTTACGGCTTTAGCAACAACCATTATAAGTTTCTTGCCGGTATTCGCAATGCAGGCATCAGAGGGGAAGTTGTTTAAACCCCTGGCTTTTACCAAGACGTTTACAATGCTTTCGGCACTGCTCATAGGGCTAATCATTATTCCAACGTTGGCACACTGGGTGTTTTCTATTCGGTTTGATAAAAACAAGTATCAAAAGATTGGGAATGCGATTATCATTATTGCTGGCGTAGTTTTGTCTGTTGCAACTGGCTACTACATTGCATTGGCTTTAGTGGCTTATGGCGTAAATGGCTTACTTGCTGATAAGTGGCCTGAACATAGAAAGTCATGGGTGAATGTTATTAATATTGTCATAACAGTAGCTGTTGTGGTCTTCTTCCTAACTAAAGCTTGGCTCCCATTAGGTGCGCATAATAGCCTATTCGCAAACTTTTTGTTTGTCATTTTAGTAGTTGCTATTGTATTAGGAGCTTTAGCACTTGTCGTTGTCTTTTATAGCAGAATATTAAAATGGTGTTTAGATCATAAATGGCAATTTTTGATGATGCCGATTTTTATCATTGTGTTTGGTATTTCAATTTGGCAGGGCTTCGATAAGCTTTTTGGTTTTATGCCCGGTTTTGTGAAAACCACTGGGGTTTACCAGAAGTTAGATACGACCATTCCAGGGTTAGGAAAAGAATTTATGCCTTCGTTGGATGAAGGCTCTTTTCTATTAATGCCTACAACTATGCCTCATTCTGGTATTGAAGAAAATCTGGATGTCATTCGTATTTTGGATAAACGGGTTAATGCTATTCCAGAGGTAGAGAGTGTTGTTGGTAAATGGGGGCGTGTAAACTCTGCACTCGACCCGGCACCAACGTCTATGTATGAGAACATCATAAATTATAAATCCGAATACATTTTAAATGAATCCGGACACCGCATGCGCTTTGACGTTGATAAGGAAGGAGCGTATGTGTTAAAAGACGGTTCGACATATAATCCCGATGAAGAAGGCTTTTTGCTAATTGATAAGGACGATTTGGTTGAAGCGAAGAGTGGTGAGTATTTCCGTCAGTGGAGAGATGAAATTAAATCTCCAGATGATATTTGGGATGAAATTATTAGTCAGGCTTCTATCCCCGGATTAACTTCTGCTCCCAAATTACAACCCATACAAACCCGTTTGGTAATGCTGCAAACAGGTATGCGTTCGCCCATTGGGATGAAAGTGTATGGGCCAACTCTTGAAACAATAGAAAAAGTAGGACTGGAGCTAGAGAATTTGCTGAAAGAGGTTGAGGGGGTTGATGACAAGGCCGTATTCGCGGATCGTGTGGTTGGTAAACCTTATCTAGAATTAGAGATTGACAGGGATGCTCTGGCTCGTCATGGATTAAGTGTGAAAAGGCTTCAGGCTGTTTTAAGTAGTGCCGTTGGAGGAATGCAGCTGACAACGACTGTTGAAGGGCGTGAGCGTTTTCCTGTTCGTTTGCGCTATGCCCGGGATTTCCGGGATAATCCGGATGATCTGAAAAAGATCTTGATTCCAACGGCAAATGGAGCACAGGTTCCTTTAGGCGATTTGGTAGACATAAATTATGTAAGAGGTCCGCAACAAATTAAGAGTGAAGATACGTTTCTGGTTAGCTATGTGATTTTCGACAAAGAAGATGGTTTTGCAGAAGTCGATGTGGTGGAAAATGCGCAAGCATTCCTTAAAGACAAAATTGCAGCAGGCGAATTTGTGTTGCCGGCCGGTGTTAGCTACAAATTCACAGGAAATTATGAGAATGAAGCCCGTGCAACAAAACGGTTGATGATTGTCGTCCCTATTTCATTGATTATCATCTTTCTGATCTTGTATTTCCAGTTTCGATCAATCACTTCTACATCGCTGATTTTTACAGGAATCATAGTGGCTCTTTCCGGAGGCTTTATCATGTTGTGGTTGTACGGACAGCCTTGGTTTTTGAACGGTACACTTGCTGGAATTAACATGCGTGATTTATTTCAGGTACACACGATAAATCTGAGTGTTGCTGTTTGGGTCGGCTTTATTGCGCTCTTTGGTGTGGCAACAGATGATGGTGTGCTGATTAGTACATACATCAAACAACTACAAGAGAAAAATAAGCCAACCACAGTTAAGGAAGTACGAGCTTTGGTTTTAGAGGCGGGTAGTAAAAGGGTGCGTCCGGCAGTGATGACAACTGCCACTACCATTATTGCTTTGCTTCCGGTTCTTACATCAACGGGGAAAGGTTCCGACATAATGGTTCCAATGGCAATCCCTCTCTTTGGAGGAATGGTTATTGAAGTGCTGACTATGTTTGTGGTTCCTGTTTTGTACAGCATGTGGCAGGAGCAGAATGTTAAACGAGAACTGAAAAATCAAAATGCATAAAACCATGAGAAAATATAAAATCATATTTGGAATATTAATGCTGCTGATTGCTTCTGCGGTTTCTGCTCAAGATGACCTGAATCGTTATTTAGAAATTGCAGCAGAAAACAATCCTGCATTAAAAGCAAAGTTTAGCGAATATATGGCTGCGTTGGAAGTTGCTCCACAGGTAAAAGCATTGCCCGATCCCAAGCTTGCTTTTGGCTATTTTATTCAGCCGGTAGAAACGCGAGTTGGCCCTCAGCAATTTAAATTTTCAGCCTCGCAAATGTTCCCTTGGTTTGGTACCCTTAAGGCCAAAGAGAATGCAGCTATTCAGGCTGCAAAAGCAAGATACGAACTGTTTGAGGAAAGTAAATCGGAACTATACAATCAGGTGAAATCAACATATTTCAATCTTTATTTCAATAATAAAGCGGTTGGTATAACACTTGAGAATATCGAAATACTAAATACCTTCAGGCAACTGGCTGTCATAAAAATTGAATCAGGATTAGTTTCTCCGGTTGATGAATATCGTCTTGAAATGGAAATCAACGACCTTGAAAATCAACTGGCTTTGCTTCGGGATAAGCAGGCTGTCCTTGAGGTTACTTTCAATAATTTATTAAATGTTGATGCAAACTCGTCAATCGAAACGCCTGAGAATATTTGGATGGATGATTTTTCATTAATGAAAGAGGCAGCTCTTGATTCTATTAAAAGCTTTAATCATCAACTTTTGTCGATAGAATTGCAGCAAATAGCTTTGCAGTATAAAAAAGAAGTAGCTGAAAGGCAAGGCAATCCGGACTTTACAGTTGGTTTCGATTATACGGTTATTGGCAAAGGTGATAATAACATGGCAGGGACAGATGCATTTGTTTTTCCGACTGTTGGTATCACAATTCCATTATACCGAAACAAGTATAAGGCAATGGTGCAGGAGGTGGCTTATTTGGAATCTGCGAAAGCTTTTGAGAAAGTCAATAAAGTCAATGTGTTGGAAACCCTTTTTGAAAATGGGTGGAAAGACTATCGGGATGCTTACCGACGAATAGACCTTTATGGAGAACAGCTTGAATTAGCTGGTAAATCCATGAATCTCTTGGAAACTGAATATGCTACGGGCAGCAAAAATTTTGAAGAAGTACTTCGAATGGAACGAAAGGTTCTTAAGTACAATCTTGAGCTTGAAAAGGCGAAAACTGATAAACAGGCAGCTATTTCATTCATCAC
This sequence comes from Prolixibacteraceae bacterium, assembly GCA_963662675.2. GTDB lineage: Bacteria > Bacteroidota > Bacteroidia > Bacteroidales > Prolixibacteraceae. The sequence goes on along the minus strand of CAXXHP010000004.1, from coordinate 901,686 downwards.
TTATCTCATGGGGAAATAAAATCACACAATTATGAAAGATATAATTCAAATAATAAAAGATAATTTCAAACTGGTAGCAATCGTACTGGTTGCAGGCCTATTCCTTGGGTGGCTTTTTTTTCATTCAGGACATGATGCTGTTGTTTCAGGACAAGCAATTGAAGGTCACGAAGGTCATGACCATGATGCCGAAGAATCATCAATTTGGACCTGCTCAATGCACCCGCAAATAAAGCAAGATGAACCGGGATTGTGTCCAATTTGTGCCATGGATTTAATTCCATTGGTAACCATGCAATCATCAGGTGATGATACTGATCCGAATGAAATCAGTATGACAGAATCAGCTATAAAGCTGGCTGAAATTCACACAACAATTGTATCCACAGGGATTCCGCATAAAACCAGTTTTTTGCAAGGGAAAGTGCAGGTTGATGAACGGAATATTGCTGAACTGACAGCTCGCTATGGAGGCAGAATCGAGAAACTGTTTGTCAATTTTACCGGGCAACAGGTGAAAAAAGGGGAGCAGTTGGCGACAATTTATTCGCCAGAGTTGGTCACTGCACAGAGAGAGCTGCTTGAAGCTGCTTCCTTTAAGGAAACTCGTCCTGCCTTATACGAGGCAGCAAAAGGAAAGCTAAGGCTTTGGAATTTGGTAGATGAACAAATTTCTGAAATTGAAGCAAATGGAGAGCCTCAATTGTATTTCGATATTTTATCGCCAATTGCAGGAACAGTAATGATGCGCCATGTTTCTTTAGGCGATTATGTGAAAGAAGGATCTGCCTTATTTCAGGTGACTGATCTGTCGAGTGTATGGGTGATGTTTGATGCCTATGAACGTGATTTGCCCTGGATTAAACTTGGCGATCGGATCGATTTTAATCTGCAGGCTATTCCTGGGAAAAATTTCTCAGCTAAAGTCACTTATATTGACCCTGTTCTGGATAGTAAAACACGAGTTTCCAAGGTGCGAATTGAAGTTGGAAATAGCAACCGCGAATTAAAGCCAGAGATGTTTGTTAATGGTACTGTTGAGTCCAAGATTGCATATAAAAGCAATCCGGTTTTGGTGCCGAAATCTTCTGTTTTATGGACTGGTAAACGTGCCGTTGTATATGTCAAAGTACCCGATCGAGAAACGCCTTCTTTTTTATACAGGGAAATTGAATTAGGACCTGATGCCGGAGACAACTATATCGTGGCTGATGGCTTAATGGAAGGCGAGGAAATAGCGACCAATGGCGTATTTAAGATTGATGCAGCTGCACAGTTACAGGGGCTTAAAAGCATGATGAACCCGAGTGGGGAAACTATGTCTACCGGACATGATCATGGCGGAATGGACATGATCAGTGTTGACGAAGAGCATTCTCAAGTTGAGGTTACTACAAAAACGGCGTCGGAGCATGGCATGTTTAAAGTGGCAGGGAACTGCGAAATGTGTAAAGACCGAATTGAGACTGCCGCATTATCCGTTGATGGAGTGCTGTCTGCCGAATGGGTCGCAGCTGACCAATTGGTGCATCTGCAGTTTAATCCTGAAAAAACAAGTAAAAACGATATTGAGCAGGTGATTGCCAATGTTGGGCATGACACTGAGAATTACCGGGCAAATGATGAAACATACGATGAACTGCCCGAGTGTTGCTTATATGAAAGATTGACTTATTAATCACTTAAAAATTGTAAAATGAAAACAAAAGTATTTATGCTGGCTATCCTGATGATGATGGGTGCCGGAAGTCTTTTAGCTCAAGACAAAACTGAAAAATTTGAAGTAAAAGGAAACTGCAGCATGTGTGAAAACCGTATTGAGAAAGCTGCTCTTTCTGTTGATGGCGTTTCAGAAGCTGTTTGGGACGTAAAAACAAAAATGATTGAGCTTGTATTGGATAACAGTAAAACGGATGCTCATAAAGTGCAAATGGCCATTGCTGCTGTAGGGCACGACACGCCAATGCACAAAGCAAACAGCGAGGTTTATGATGCTCTACCTTCTTGCTGCTTGTATGATCGTGAAAGCAATGAGATGAATCACGAAGGTCATCAGCATTAATTGAGGTAAAAATAGTATCCGAACCTAATGAATGTGGTTTGGATACTATTTTATTTTATTGCCAAGTTATCTCGATACATTGTCCTGTCTTGATAAGCTTAAAAGCTTAAATGACGTTCGCTATATTTTTATAACTTTTTGATACATCATCCAATGAACTGGCAGTGTCTTGTTCGTAGAAGATGTGTTTCATGCCAGCAAGCTTAGCACCTGTCATTATTCGTTTGAAATCAACATCTCCCTCGCCGGCAATGACAATCTTATCATTCTTTAAATCATAATCTTTAAAGTGCCATAATGGGAATCGGCCTGGATTTTCTTTAAATAATTGCAAAGGATCTTTCCCTGCTTTAGTTACCCATCCCATGTCCATTTCCATTTTTACCATATCCTTATCCGTTTGTGATAGAATACGTTCATATGGCGTTTTTCCATCAACTAAGTCGAATTCAGTTGCATGGTTATGATATGCGAATTGGATACCTGCATCTTTACAGTCTTCGCCAACTTTGACAAATGTTTCAATAGATTTATTGATTTCGTCAACGGTAGCAATTGGAGTGCTTGCACAAACAAGGTATTCCCATCCACCTTCAACAGCATCTTCCATAATTAATTTATGATCATCCTGAAGAGTTCTCATTCCTTCCATATATGCTTTAAGTTGCTCTGTCATTTCAAAATCATCAGGAAGATTAAATTTTCCACCCATCGAATGATGAGCAACCCATTTCATTCCAAGATCTTCAATCATTGACTTAAGTTCCTTTGGCTTGTGGCCATAGTACATTCCACCGCCACCACCTGCTGTTTCAATTTCTTTATAACCAATTTTGGCCAATTCGGCTAAAAATGCTTTGGTGTCTTCACCCATGAAATTTGTAGCTGTAAACATCTGAATACCGATCGGTTGAGAACTCGCAAGTCCCATGTTTAATGATGCTTTTGCAATTGATGGCAATAAAATGCTTCCGGCAGCCATCGAGCCTGCATTTTTCAAAAATTTTCTTCTTGATTCCATAGTTATTTAGTTATTAAGTTTGATTCCTCCTTGTAAAAATAACGTTTTAACGAATTTTGCCTATTGTTAGTGTTTGAGTTTTTAATGACTTAAGAAACTAATAACACGGTAAAAACGATATCTTAGTCTCACATTATATAGAAGCATATGAAAATAAAATCGACCTTCTTTGTGTTGTTGATTAGCTGTCTAACATTAATCGCGGGGAGTGTCTCTTCACAAAATAGAAATTCAGAGTCGTTAATTAAGAGAGGATGGAATTTTGGGGCATTACCTGCTACTACATTTGATTCTGATTTGGGGTTCCAATATGGTGCATTGGTAAACTTGTTTCATTATGGAGACGGTAGTCGCTATCCGGAGTATAATCACTCCCTGTATTTCGAATTTTCTCGTTTTACCAAAGGAAGTGGTGTTTATCGTTTCTATTATGTGTCTGACCAGTTAATCAGAGGGTTGGATACATCGGTTGATTTGAGTTATATGCCAGACCAGGCATATGACTTTTATGGGTTTAATGGATATGATGCTGTTTATAATAAGGATTGGACTGATGAGGGAAGTGATGATTATAAAAGTAGGATGTTTTACAAATTTGATCAAAAATTTCTCCGTTTTAAGATTGATGTGCAGGGCAAACTATCAGATGAGAAATTTAGATGGATTGCAGGACTTAATTTTCTCAATTTTGAAATAGGAGAAGTTGATCTGGATAAACTGAATCAGGGCAAAGATGAAGAGGATAAACTTCCTGATATTGATGGATTGTACTCCAAGTATCACCAATGGGGGATTATTTCGGAAGAAGAGTTTAACGGTGGTTTTGTGCCAACATTCAAAGCAGGACTGGCCATTGATACGCGTGACAATAAACCTAACCCGATGAGTGGTATTTGGTCTGAACTTGTGATTGAAGTTTCACCAAAGATTTTTGGAGCGGAAAGTTCATTCTCGAAATTGAGTTTAACACATCGTCAATATTTTACACTAATCGCAAATAATCTTTCATTTGCCTATCGGTTAGCTTCCCAAACGACAATTGGAGGGAAAGTTCCTTTTTATTATCAGCCACAAATAATTACAACCACAATGAAAGGATCAACATCTGAGGGATTGGGTGGGTCGAAAACATTACGGGGTATTCGCAGAAATAGGATTGTAGGAGATGGCATCTTTTATGGAAATGCTGAATTGAGATGGAAATTTGCTCGTTTTAGCTGGAGGAATAATAATTTCTATTTAGGGCTGAACGGCTTTGTCGATTTTGGTAAAGTCACTAAAAAGATAGACATCCCATCAGGCATCTTTTCAGAATTTAGTTTACAAAACAATCCGATAGATTATTTTGTTCCATATGCAGAAAAGATCCATGTTTCTTATGGCACAGGATTGCGTTTTGCGATGAATGAGAACTTCATTCTTGCTATTGATTATGGTTTAGTGACAGATAAACGTGATGGGGATTCGGGTTTTTACATGGGAATGAATTATTTGTTTTAGTCTATAATCGTCATTTTTACTTTTGAAAAGTATAAAACATGGAGTATTCTATTTTGCTCTTTTATATGTTGAAAAGTAGCTTTATTCATTCTAAATATCCGTTTTTAAAGATTGATCTTGCATTTTTTGTTCTTATAATTATACTTTTAAGATTAAGAATGGAGAGAATTTGAAATGTTTGTTATGCTTGTGAAGAAGACAATTTTAGCTTTTATTTTCCTTGTAATGGTGATGCCACTATTTGCTCAGGAAGATGTCTATTTTGAAGTTTCCGGTCGTTTGACAACAGATGATGGAAGCACAAATGGCGCAATTATTACAATGGTCACAAATGGAAATCTAAGTGAAGTGATCACTTTGCCAAGAACGGGCAGGTTTAGCTTTGATTTTGATTATAACAACGAGTATGAACTGACCTTTCAATGTGACGGTTATTTTAAAAAGATAGTTGTCATTTCAACACATGTCCCTCAGGATGTTATGGATGAGAACAGTACGTTTCCTGCATTTCAGTTTGTTGTGAACCTTTTTAATGATATTCCTGGTATTGATGAAAGTTTTACAAATAAGGCAGTTGCCAAAATTTCATATAATAGCCAGATTGATAATTTCGATTCAGAAATATATTACTCTGATATTGATCTTGAAAAACAAATTGAAGAGGCTGTAAGTCAGAACTTAGAGTTGGATGCTGAACAGCGAGATATTAACAGAGTAAACGAACAGGAACTAGCTGCCAAAGAAAAAGAATATGATAAGCTAATTGCAGAAGCAGATGCTTTTTATCAGGAACAGTATTTTGAAAGCGCATTGGTGAAATATGAGGGGGCACATAACCTGTTTGCAGAGAGGCCATATCCCAATGATCGGATTGCCGAGCTTCAGGACCTGATCGCAGCCATGCAGTTAGCTGCTGAAGAGAAAGCTGAAATAGAAAGAAATTATCAGTTGGCAGTTGCCGAAGCTGATAACCTTTTTAATGAGGGATTATTTAATGAAGCCGCTTTGGCGTATCAGAAAGCACTTGGTTTTAAAGCGAATGATTCTTATGCGGTGAATAGGCTTGCCGAGTCAAAACAGATGCTTGAACAACGAGAAATAGATATCGAGTATGATAATGTTATTTCTCAAGCCGATGCGGCTTATCTTTCTCAAAATTACGATCGCGCCATCGAATTATACGAGAAGGCCATTGCTTTAAAACCCGATAGCTCACAATATGCAGATGATCAGCTTAAAAAAATAAATCAAGAAATTGAAAACCAGGCACAAATAGTAAGGGAACAGGAAGAGGAAACGAATCAACGTTATGCTCGTGCTATTGAAGAAGGAGATCGCTTATATGATGCTAGTGATTTTGAAATAGCCAAGATTGAGTATGAAGCGGCACTTTCTATTAAACCAGATGAGGAGTATCCAAAGGCACAGATTTCTGCTATTGAAGGAGAATTGGCTCGGATTGCTAGATTAAATCAAGCCTACTACGAGACCATTGAACAGGCAAATAAACTGGTCGAAGAAAAATTATATCAAGAAGCACGTGACAAATATGAAGAGGCACTTCAGTATATGATTGATGAAGAGTATCCAAAACTTCAAATACTTCGTATTGATGAAATTTTAGCCCAAATTCAGGAAGAAAAAGAACGTGAAGCTTCTTATCAGGCAGGTATCACCAAAGCAGATGGGCTTTTTGCACAAGAAGAATATACCTCTGCTAAAGAGGAGTATCAATTAGCTTCTAGTATTAAACCGGAAGAACAATATCCACTTACGAGAATTAGTGAGATTGATTCAATTTTGGCTGAGATTTTAAGACAGCAACGAGAACTGGAACAAACGCAAAAGGAATATGATGATGCAATTGCTCGTGCTGATAAATCATTTGGTGAGAAACAGTATGAGATTGCACGTATGACATATCGAGAAGCTCAGATCATTAAGCCGGAAGAAACATACCCTCAAGCCCAATTGAACGAGATTGACAGAATTGAAGCTCTTGAAATAGAACAAGCCTATCAGGCAGCAATAACTAAAGCTGATGGATTGTTTAGCCAGAAGGATTATGATGAGTCCAAAATAGCCTATCAGGATGCACTGAGAATCAGGTCGAATGATAGTTATTCCCGTACGCAAATAAGCTTGATAGATGAGGCACTGGCACAGTTAGCAGCTGAAGACGAAGCAAGACAAAAGCTAGAGAATAATTATCAGACAAAACTGGCTCTTGCAGAAAGCGCATTTAACAATGAACTTTATCCGAATGCAAAAGAGTATTATCAGCAGGCATTGGAAGTAAAACCCCAGGAGCAATACCCTGTTGATCAAATTACTAAAATTGACAGTATTCTACTTGAGTTACAACGTCAGGCAGAGATTGATGCTCAATATGAGGAAATTATGGCACAAGCAAATGATGCTTATGGTCAGAATGTTTTAGAAGGTGCCATTGGGCTATATCGCTCTGCACTTGTTGTTAAGCCTAATGAAACCCTCCCGGCACAGCGCATTGCAGATATTGAAAAAATGATTGCTCGAAAAGAGGAGCTAGCTCGTTTGTCTGCTCAGGAGGAAGCCCAGCGTATAGAAGTGGAAAATGCCATTCGCGAGAGGTACAACGCTGCAATTGCAAGTGCCGAAGCTGAACTTAATAATGAGTTTTATGCAAAAGCAAAAGAGTATTTTGTGGATGCGTTAAATATTTTGCCGGATGAGCAATATCCGAAAGATAAAATTGATGAGATTGATCGATTCATTGAAGAGCGTGCTCTAGCTGATATGGCATTAAAACAACAAGCCTATCAGGATTCTCTTTCAAAAGCCCAGACTGAAGCCTATAATTTAAAGATTGAACGGGCACAGCAATTTGAGAATAATGGTGAATTAGAGCAGGCTATATCTGTCTATCGGGAAGCTATAGCGATATTGCCAGTAAATGAAGTTGAGGTAACTGAAAAGATCAATCAGCTACAAAATCAGATTCGTATTCTTGCTCAGCAGGATGATAACTACGAAAGAGCAATTTTGCTTGCTGATCAACTTTATGCCCAAGGAAATTTGGAAAGTGCACTTGCTTCATATGAAGATGCACTTAATTATAAACCGGATGAGGAATATCCTAAAGAACGAATAAGATACTTGCAGAGTTCGATAAAGGAACGAGAAGATAGTTATGCTGCTGCTATTGCTGCTGCAGATAATTATTTTGATCAAGAAGATTGGGGAAATGCAAAGGAAAAGTACACGGAAGCAATAAGTATTAAGAAAGACGAAAATTATCCTTCATCTCAACTTATACTTGTAAACCGTAAAATACGTGAAGAACAGGAAAGACTCTTGGCGAGTCAGGAATTGGAAAAATCTTATCAGGATGCAATCTCAAAGGGTGATGAGTTTTTTGCAAGTGATCAGCTAACTGCTTCGAAAACACAATTTGAATTTGCTTTAAGTATTAAGCCAGGAGAAGAATATCCAATAAGTAAGATTGCAGAAATTGATCTGCTAATGGCGCAAAGGGAAGAGCAGCAGACTCTCGCAAAACAGCAGAGTGATATTGATGATCGTTATCGACAAGCAATATCGTTAGCCGATAGTTCTTTTAAAAAGGAAAGCTACACCAATGCCAAGGAGCAGTATCAACAAGCACTTGTAATTAAGCCCGAAGAAGAATATCCACGTAATCAAATTGATAAGATTAATGAATATTTAGTTTCGGTACAAGTTCCGATTACACTGGTTGAGGTTGAGGAAAATGTGTCATATAATCCAACAAGTAATGCCGGTAGTTATACGTCAACACAATCAAGCTTGCCTGTCAGATCAGGTACGTCATCACTTACGTCATCATCTATTGGTGGAGCAAATCCTGATTATACGATAAGCAACGATTATAATACTGTTATTCGCTTAGCAGATAATAGTTATGCAATTCAGGACTACACCGTTGCGCAGTTTTATTACTACAAAGCATCTGAAATTGAGCCAGATAATGCATATCCAAAACAACGGATTGAGGAAATCGGAAAGTTGATCGACCTTATGTTGAGTTCAGAGCAACTTGCTGCGTATAATGAGGCAATTAAAAGGGCTGATACTGAGTTTGCAAAGTCAAACTATTCAATTGCACGCTTTTATTACTACAAGGCACTTGAAGTGAAATCATGGGAGCAGTATCCCAAAGATCGCATAGAAGAAATAAGAGCCTTGACTCAATCTATGTTGTCGCAACGAGAAGAAGAAGAGTATCGTGCATTGATAGCAAGTGCGGATGGTGCTTATTATTCCAAGGACTATTCTGTAGCTCGTTCGTACTACAAAAGAGCATTGACTATTCGCACAGATGAGCAATATCCTTCAATAAAAATTGTGGATATCAATAAAGCAATTGCTAGTGGACTAGAATCAAAGCAAACCGAAGAATATCGGCAATTGATTAGCCAGGCAGATATGGCCCTTCTTACAAAAGAATATGCAATTGCAAGGTCGTATTACAATCAGGCTCTAAATATTAAACCGGAAGAGAATTATCCGAAAGAGCAGATTAAGAAAATTAGAGATGCGATTTTAAACAGAGAATAAATAAAATATTTACCCTATTGATGAATGCATTTCTACGCGCTAATGAATGGCTTCTTTACTTCCCGTAGTTTGCTATTATTCTAGGAATATACATTTACTGTATTCAAATATTAACAGTCTTATATTGATGAAAGAAAAATTGAATGCTTTTGCAGAGCTGCTCGAAATTATGGATGAGTTGCGTGAGAAATGCCCTTGGGACAAAGAGCAAACCTTTGAATCTTTACGCAAGTTAACTATTGAAGAGACTTATGAACTGGGCGATGCCATTCTTCAAAAGGACGAAGAAGAAATAAAAAAGGAACTCGGGGATTTATTGTTACATATCGTGTTTTATGCGAAGATAGGAGAGGAAAAAAAAGCTTTTAATATTGCTGATGTATTAAATGGAATCAATGAAAAACTCAAATATCGCCATCCACACATTTATGCTGATACAGATGTTCAAAATGCCCGCGAGGTAGAACAAAATTGGGAATCTTTAAAGCTTAACGAAAAGGGACGTAAGAAGAAAACTGTATTGGAAGGCGTTCCTGCCTCTTTGCCGGCTTTAGTAAAAGCAGACCGTATACAGGCAAAGGTAAGTGGAGTTGGGTTTGATTGGGAGCAGCCCGAACAAGTTTGGGAGAAGGTGAAGGAAGAGGTAAGTGAGTTGCAGCACGAAATAACCCAGAACAATGCAGATAAGATGGAAGCTGAGTTTGGCGACTTGTTTTTTTCAATCGTAAATGCAGCACGATTGTATGGGATCGATCCGGAGGCTGCTTTAGAGCGTACCAATCTGAAGTTTATCAAAAGGTTCAATTATCTTGAAAGCAAAACTCTAAAAAAGGGTATGGATTTGAAGACGATGAGTCTGGATGAAATGAACAAATATTGGAATGAAGCGAAAGGGCTAGATTGAAATAATCACTCAATTTTAATGGCATACTTTCGTAATAACCCAGAAAGTGCGTAAGCCGAAAAAATAGCTCCTTTTATCCGGTTATTTTCTGGATCAATTGTAAAATTACTGGCAGTTCTGAAATCTGATTTTTCAAGATTGCTGTTGCTGAAAAGGGAGTCACTTAAATCTGTATCTTCAAAAACAGCTTCCATCAAGTTGGTTCGAGAGAAGTCGGCTTCTTTTACTGAGCAATTCACAAAACGGGTCTTTTTCATGTTTTTCTTTGTGAATATGGCATAGTCAAGTTGGCACGAGTCAAAGTCAACCTGAAACAAAAAATTATTACAATAGCTAAAATCTATTCCTACCAGCTTACACCCTTTAAAACTAACTTCCTTAAATCCGGTATTAAGGGTTTTTGCCATCATAAAATTGCAACTGTCAAACTTGCAATCCATAAAATCAGTGCTGCTCATATCGCAATCAGAAAAATTGCAGTTAATAAACTGGCAATCATCAAACTCGTATCCGGAAATCTGAATCTCAGAAAAATCAAGTTGCTTAAAGGTCTTATTTTGGGTGTACTTCTCAATCATATTGTCAAATTTTTCCGCAAGATATTTAAAATGTCTGTTTCAAAATGGCATTTCTATTTTTTATTGTCAGAAATAAAAAATCAGATAATTTTGAGGAATATCTAAATAATTAGAATAGACAGGAGATTAAAATGAAGAAGTCCTCAAATATTATCTTTTTACTGTTACTCGTGTTTTTGCCGAAGATGCTTTTTGCACAGGTTGATACATTACGTTTGAATAAGCACTATTGGGGAAAATACTGGTCTGATACCAAGAAACTAATTGCAGCACCCGCACACTGGGATAAAAGGGATTGGACTAAATTTGCAATTTATTCAGGAGCAACAGCTTCTTTATTATTGGCAGATGAGCAAATTGGTGAAGCATTTCAAACAGCCCGTATTCAGTCAGGTGAGACTGGAGAGAATATCTCGGCAAATTTTCTAGAACCTTTTGGTGCTAAATATACCTTAATAACTACCGGAGCATTTTTTACTTATGGGTTGTTGGCAGATGATGGCAGGAGCCGCTCAACAGGCTTGTTGGCCTTGGAAAGTTTCATGTTGTCGAGTGCTTTTGTCCGGCTACCTAAATATTTGTTTGGTCGAAAGCGACCTAGTGCAGGATATGGAGTCACGCCATTTGATTTTGAAGGGCCAGGAGGAGGACTCAGTTTCCCTTCAGGTCATACGATTGCTGTATTTTCGGTGGCATCGGTTATTGCGAATCAATATGCCGATACAAAATGGGTTCCTGTTGTTTCTTACACCATTGCCGGGTTTGCCGGCCTGTCTCGTATTTATGATGGGAAGCACTGGGCTAGCGATGTTCTTATGAGCGCAGTACTGGGGACGGTAATTGGCAATATGGTTTGTCAAAAAGAGAAACACCATGGGATTTCGGTAGTCCCGTATCAAACAAATTCGATAAAAGGTATTAAATTGGCAGTCACTTTATAAATTCAGCAATATCTATCTATGAAAAACGTAATCTACTTTTTGTTTGTCGTCATTTTTATTAGCTCTTGTTCTTCTGGTAAAAATGCCTTGGAAAAAGGCAATTATATGCAGGCAATTGAGAAAGCCGTTAATCGGTTAAGCAGTGATTCAAATAATAAAAATGCAAAACGTGTATTGGTTGACGGATATGCTGTTGCGATGGATTTTTATCAAGAAGAAATTGACCAGATATTGAGCACCAATGATCGCCTTAAGTGGACAAATACGCTAAATATTATGGAGCAGGTGAATCGTTTATCTGATTTAATTCGTAGAGTGCCTGCTGCCCGTAAGTTAGTTCCTTCACCGAAAACATATACGTCTGAGTTGACAGATGTTAAAAACAGGGCGGCAGAAGAACTTTATTTGGAAGGTAATCAATTACTCCAACGAGAAACAAGGGATGATGCGAAACAGGCTTATTACAGCTTTTTAGAAGCTGATCGACTAGTGCCTTCCTATAAGGATGTGATTGCTAAGTTGAATGAAGCTAAAGAATTGGCAACACTAAAGGTTGTTATTGAGCCTCTTCCTGCGCCTTCCATGCGATATGAATTGACATCTGATTTTTTCTATAATCAGGTAATGGAGCAAATGAATGTTCGTTTTCCAGATGAAAGCTTTGTGAATTTTTATTCACCTAACCAAGCTGAGCAAATGGGGGTGGAATATCCGGACATGCTTGTTTATATGGAGTTCTTTGATTTTTTTATTGGGCAAGCAAATCATTATGAAGAAGAAAGTACCTTGTCTCGCGATATTGAAGAAGAGGTTGCTATTCAGGTCTCTCAGGATTCAATCAGATATGAAACAAAAACATATCGAAAAACCGGAAAAATAAGAGTCATTACGGATGAAGTGGCCTCTGGCGGTTTACTTGAAGTGAAAATTGAAGACTATCAAATCAGTAAATTATTATTGGATGATAAAATACCAGGTGAGTATATTTGGAAAAATAGATATGGAATTTTTGTGGGAGATGAAGAGGTATTAACTGCTGAAGAGCTTAGAATCGTTAATAACAGAGCCGTACTCCCTCCTGATTCACAGGATTTGTTTTACGAATTTACAAGACCAATATATTCTCAGTTAGCAGAGCGATTAGCAAGCTTTTTCAGACGTTACAATTAGATGGTTATCTGTTTGATGACGTTTTATTGAAGCGCCTGCATTCTTGTAGAATAAGAAATATTTAGTAAAATGAGAAGACTGGATAAGTTACAACCACAGCCAATATGGAATTTTTTCGAAGATATATGTCAAATTCCGAGACCTTCAAAAAAGGAAGAGAAAATACGTCAGTTTCTACTCAATTTTGCGTCAGAGAATGGGCTGTTAGCAGCATCTGATGAGATTGGCAATGTCTTAATATCAAAAGCAGCAACTCCCGGGCGTGAGAAGTATCCGACAGTGGTATTACAATCGCATATGGATATGGTATGCGAAAAGAATAGCGATAAAATTTTCAATTTTAATACTGATGCTATTGTACCTGTTATTGATGGCGAATGGGTGAAAGCTGACGGGACAACTTTGGGGGCAGATAATGGTATTGGAATTGCCGCACAAATGGCGGTTTTAGCATCTTCTGAATTGAAGCATGGCCCCATAGAGTGTTTGTTTACAACGGATGAAGAAACTGGGCTTAGTGGGGCATTTGCACTAAAACCTGATTTTATATCAGGTAAGTTTTTAATCAATTTGGATTCGGAAGATGATGGTGAAATTTTCATTGGATGTGCGGGTGGCATAGATACAATTGCCGAACTTGAAATCGAAAAAGAGGAAATACCTGGAAATTCATTCGCTTTAAAAATAATGGTTCGTGGGTTGCTTGGAGGACATTCCGGTGATGATATAAACAAAGGTCGTGGAAATGCAATTAAGATACTCACTCGGTTTTTATGGTCTGCTATCCGTGAATATGGCGTGAGAGTTGCCGATTTTAAAGGCGGAAATTTGCGTAATGCAATTGCAAGAGAAGCATATGCTGTGGTTATTGTCCCACATGTTCAGAAGGAACAACTCGTCGCTGAATTAAATATCTTTTCTGCCGATGTTGAGTTTGAATATGAGCGCACTGAACCCAATCTGGTTCTGGATCATAGTTCAACTATTTTGCCAGATCTTGTCCTCACACAAGCGAGTCAGGAAAAACTCTTAAATATGCTGTATGCCTGTCCTCATGGTGTTCTTGAAATGAGTTCGCGAATGAAAAACATGGTGGAGACATCTACAAACCTCGCATCAGTCAGATTTTTAGAAGATAGTAAGGTGCTCATAACCACTAGTCAGCGCAGCGAATTGGAAAGCCGTAAGGATTTTGCGGCGCAGATGGTGCGTTCTGTGTTAGAGATGGGCGGAGCTACGGTGCGAAACTCTGATGGATACCCTGGTTGGACTCCAAATCCAGAAAGCCCAATATTAAAAATTGCCGTAAACGCATATAAGAAGCTATTTAATCAGGATCCTAACGTTAGATCAATACATGCCGGCTTGGAGTGTGGACTGTTCCTTGAGAAATACCCAGAACTCGATATGGTGTCTATTGGACCGACTATCCGGAATGCTCATTCCCCCGATGAATGTATCAAAATTGATACTGTTGATAGGTTTTGGATGCACTTAAAATATGTTTTAGAGCATATTTCGTGATTGTTTCTTTTCTTCATATTTCGATTTTTAGGTGTAGTTTGCCTATCAATACTACCTTTTAGGTAGGATAACGAAGTGGCTATAATTTTTAGATTCAAATGAATGTGTTTTTCATCATTTGGATATAAAATATTTTATCCTATGTTTGCAATATAAATGCAACTAGAATGGTAGGATATATGAAAAAAGTAATGAAAGTATTAAGAGTAAGTGTTTTAACAGTGGTTTTTGCTTTTGCTTCATTTTATGCAAAAGCAGATGTTCCCTATAAGCTTGACATGCAGAATAGTACAATAATTATAAGTGGAACGTCCACTCTTCATGATTGGGAGATGAATGTTGAGGAATTATCAGGAAGATTAAGTATAACTGATGCTATGGATAAATTGGTATCTGGTGACTTAACGATTGTTGTTGAGTCAATTATAAGCGAGCATAGTCTGATGAATAAGAAAACCTATAGCGCATTGAAAGAGGATGATTTTCCTCAAATAACAGTCAAACTAATTCAGGCTGAAGGAAATCAAACTTCAGAAAATGCACAGGTGGAATTAACTATTGCAGGTGTTACCAAGAAGGTATCGGATGCTTATCAATTAAAAGATCTGGGAAATGGGAAATTGTCAATTACAGGTGAGTTAGAATTGAAAATGTCTGATTATGATGTTGAGCCTCCTGTTGTATTGATGGGAACCATAAAAACAGGCGATGAAATTAAAGTAGAATATTATCTAGTTTATCAGAAATAAAAAAAGAGAAGTTTAACCAAATTTTAAAATTATTACTATGAAAAAAATGGCATTAATAATGGCATCAATGTTACTTGGCTTGATGACATTTGCTCAGCAATTTGAAGCTGAAAAGATTAATAAAGACGACTTCACAGATGTGAAGATACATGTTGGAGGTGATTTTGCAATTCAACTTCAGTATCTTGATCATGAGGCTGATGTAGACCTTCTGGATATAAAGCATAATTTCAACTTACCAACAGCGAGTCTAGGTGTAACAGCAGATTTAGCTCCGGGTATTCAATTGTATATTAATAATTACATGTCATCCCGTCATCATAACGAAGCATGGGTTGAAGGTGGTTACCTTACAATTGATAATTTACCTTTTCTACCTGCAGCTGATGGTTTGATGGAATACCTTACTATTCGTGCCGGGGTAATGATGCCTAATTATGGTGATGCTCACTTTTTCCGCAGTAATAATGCATCTGTATTAAATAACCCTTTTGTTGGCAACTGGATTATGGATGCTTATACAACGAATCCTGGTCTTGAGGTATTATTCCGTAGCAATGGATTTTTAGCACTGGCTGCAGTAAATAATGGACGCGTAAATTATGGACGCGGGAATGATATTGGTGAAGACTTGGTTTTTAACTGGAAATTGGGTTATGACACTGATGTTAATGAAGATTTAAGAATTCGCGCTTCTGTTTCCGGATACCATGTTGGTGAAGGGCATAGCGGATCATACCTATGGGATGGTGATCGTGCCGGTGCTCGTTACTATAATGTAATGCAATTGGCTGATGCAACTGGTGATAATTTTAGATCAGGACGTTGGAGCCCGGGTTCAGGACAAACCGAAATGAATAGCTATATGGCCAACTTGTTTGTGAAATTCCATGGCTTAGAAGTATTTGGAGTTTATGAAACAATGAAAGGTGTTAAGAGTGGAAATGATCAGAACTACACACAAACTGCATTGCAGGCTTTATACCGTGTTGGAAGCTTTTATTTGGGAACACGTTTAAATAAAGTGGATAACAACGATGGGTCTACAGTAAACCGTACGAATATTGGTGGTGGTTGGAATATGACCAACAATGTGTTAGTTAAGCTAGATCATGTTGTTCAAAAATATGAAGGTGTTGCTCATGGAGGTATTGATGGAGGCAAATTCAATGGTTTAGTTATGGAAGCTGCAATTTCATTTTAAGAATTTAATGTTTAAGGGTTGAGAGATGGGAAGAAGGATGAAATACTTAGTTTTTGTATTTCTTATGCTGCATCAGGTATCTGATGCAGCTACTCCTACAAATAATGTCCTACTAGGAAGTTACTTGTTTGAGCATGTGCTCATTGAAGGCTCAACCAACTTAAATCAGTTTCAATTGAGTTATAGTGAAGATGCTTTTAGTTTATTCCCAGCATCCAATTATGGTTCTTCAGAATTTCTCAGGATGGCAATTCCTGCACGGAAAATAAATGCAGAATCAAATTCAATGCATAATGATTTTCTAGAACTTATAAATGCGAACATTCATCCAACTATCATTATTTCGTTAAATGAAAAAATTACATCCGATAAGTTAAATCTGACCGTTCTTCGTCATCAAGTAAGTGTGACCATGAATGGAGTAACAAATACTTATGCCTGTTTTTCCGAAATTAAGAAAAGTGAGTATGGCAGTTGGAATTTAGCTGGAAGATTAGGTGTTCGATTAACAGATTTTGAAATAGATCCCCCGAGAAAATTTTTGGGATTAGTTAAGGTTGACGACGAAGTATTTATTAGTTTTAAAATCTTATTCTCAACAGAAATTAAAGAGGCTCGAAATTGAAATTTAGTTCAAAAACCAGATATGGGATTCGTACAATGCTTGAAATAGCATTAGATAAAACACAAAGTGGTGTTCTTCAGAAAGATATAGCCGAAAAGCAACAAATTTCGGTAAAATACCTTGATCAGATAATCCATGCACTAAAAACAGCTGGATTGATAGTCACTATTCGTGGCAAAAAAAGTGGGTATATCTTGACAAGAAAACCTGCCGAAATTACAATGCTCGATATTCATATGGCTTTTGAACCGGGAATTTGCGTAATTGATTGCCTGTCTAGATCTGTACATTGTGATCGGGAAAATATATGCAGAACAAAAGGTTTTTGGGGGAAATTAAACAATATTATTTTGGACTATTTTAAAAGTGTTTCTCTTCAGAATTTAATAGAAGATGAGTCATTAATTGATTAGGCTCCAGAATTTCAGATAATAAAAAAAACCGGCATTGCCGGTTTTTTTTTATTAATAGGTTTCTTAATATTCCATTTCCAGATCTATATTCTTGACCTCGTGCCAAGGTAAGCCATATTGGTTTAATGCGTCCATAAACGGATCCGGATTAAATTCTTCTACGTTAAATACACCCGGTTTCTTCCAAAGACCTTTCATGTACATCATAGCTCCAATCATTGCAGGAACGCCTGTTGTATAGCTAACAGCTTGAGTGCCGGTTTCGGCATAGGCTACTTCATGGTCACTGTTATTATAGACGTAATAGGTTTGTTCTTTACCATCTTTTCTCCCTTTGATCCGACAACCAATTGAAGTTTGTCCTTTATAGTTTTCACCCAAATCTCCAGGGTTGGGCAATACCGCTTTTAGAAACTGAATAGGAACAATTTCCTTCCCTTCATACATAATTGGCTCAATGCCCGCCATCCCAATATTTTGGATTACGCGTAAGTGAGTTAAATATTCTTGTCCAAATGTCATCCAAAAGCGAGCCTGCTTAAGGGTCGGGAAATTTTTCACCAACGATTCCAGCTCCTCATGATAAATCAAGTACGATTCTTTTGAACCAATATTTGGGTAATTAAGAGGCATGTGGATTTCATGTGGTTCAGTTTCAATCCATTTTCCATCTTTCCAGTATTTGCCCTTTTGGGTGACTTCACGGATGTTAATTTCAGGGTTGAAATTTGTAGCAAAAGCTTTACCATGATCTCCTGCATTGCAGTCAACAATATCCAAGTACTGGATCTCATCAAAATGATGCTTGGCTGCATATGCCGTATAGATACTAGTCACTCCCGGATCGAAACCACAACCTAGAATAGCAGTTAGCCCAGCTTCTTTAAAGCGGTCTTGGTATGCCCATTGCCATTTGTATTCAAACTTGGCTTCATCTTTGGGTTCGTAATTGGCAGTGTCCAAATAACTGGTTCCAGTTTCAAGGCATGCATCCATTATTGTTAAGTCCTGATACGGAAGGGCTACATTTACAACCAGCTCCGGTTTGAAACTACGTATCAGTTCTACCAATTGTGGAACATGATCAGCATCAACTTGTGCTGTCTTAATTCGGTTACCACCAATTTTTCTGGCAATCTCGTCACATTTAGATTTTGTGCGGCTTGCCAACATGATTTCTGAAAATACTTCAGGAAGTGCAGCCATTTTATGAGCAACAACTGTTCCCACGCCACCTGCACCGATAATCAATACTTTTCCCATTTACTTTTTAACTATTAATAAGGTGAATTATGTGCCAAAGAAAATAAATTTTTTCAAGTTTAAAATAAATTTAATCAAAAAATACGAAAAAAACGCATGGATATTAAGTGTCTGTACGTTAATTGTTTGTGAAGTTTTGTTTGCATTTATTTTTGTCAATATTTTCTAAGAGGAGTAAAAATCAGGAATTGTTTGACTCTGGCATATTTGCAAGCATCAAATTCAACATATCAGATTTCTTTTTTAGATAAAATCAGATATATTTATCAAGTTTCAAATATGATCTAAAATGGTTATTTTTGAAGCTTCATTTTCAAAAAAGGAAATAGAAATATGAGCGAGTTATTGGCTGAAAAATTGAATGTAGAGTTTAAGGAAAGGGAGAGTGTTGAAATCTTGCGAGAGCTGGCAGACCGTTTCCCCGGGAAAGTAGTGTTTACAACGAGTTTCGGAATTGAGGATCAGGTTATCACTGACATGATTTTAAAAAATAACATTGCTATAAGAGTGGTTACTTTGGACACCGGTCGGCTTTTTGAAGAAACGTATAAAGTTTATGCCCGAACTCTTGAGAAATACAGCAAGCCAATTTACCCATATTATCCAAATAACGATACGCTAGAGGAATTTGTAGCAGAGAAAGGTCCCAACAGCTTCTATTCTTCGGTTGATAACCGTAAAATGTGCTG
This sequence comes from Prolixibacteraceae bacterium, assembly GCA_963662675.2. Lineage (GTDB taxonomy): Bacteria > Bacteroidota > Bacteroidia > Bacteroidales > Prolixibacteraceae. The sequence goes on along the minus strand of CAXXHP010000004.1, from coordinate 882,465 downwards.
TCATATCCGAAAAGTAGAACCTCTGGGCAGATCCTTATCAGGCATGGAATTCTGGATAACAGGATTACGTGCATCTCAATCAGACAATAGGGAAGGGCTTGAATTCTTTAATTGGGACAAAGGTTTTTCGCTAATAAAGTATAACCCATTATTAAGCTGGAGCCTTGAAGACTGTCGCGAATATGTAAAAGTGAATCACGTTCCTTATAATGTATTGCACGATCGTGGTTTTGTGAGCATCGGTTGTTCTCCTTGCACGCGAGCTATTCAAGAGGGTGAAGATTTTCGTGCCGGACGTTGGTGGTGGGAAAACAACTCTAAAAAGGAGTGTGGACTTCATTCTCACTAGATTGTTGTAAGCATAATACTCCCTGCTCGAGTTTTAGCAGGTAGTACGATTTGACTTGTTAGGTGTATACAATTCTTCTTCCAAATGGAGTTAATGCAAGGCTAACCAACTTAAAATGTTGCTTTGCAAATGGAATGCCGATAATGGTTATGGCAAATAATACGCCTAAAACAAGATGCGAAAGTGCGATCCAAATACCTCCGAGTATGAGCCACAGAATGTTCATAAAGGTAGACAAGCAACCTGGAGCATAATCCATGTATTCTATTTGTTTTCCGAATGGCCAGAGTGCCATATAGGCTAGCTTAAATGCTTGCAATCCAAATGGAATGCCAATGATAGTTACACACAGCAACAAACCAGCAACCAGGTATTCCAGAAAAATGAAAAATCCACCAAATACGACCCAAATAATATTTCCAAGCGTTTTCATATCTTGTTTTTTACAAAACTAAAATATTCAAATTCATGAACCTATACCTTATGTTTTCGGCAAATGTGCTTATTTTGAAGGTGAATGCATTATGTTTGACTTAAATTCTTTGATTGTAGGATTGAACTTCAATTCAAATTACATGTTGATTTGTCAAAATCATATTATATGAAGTCTATTATATTTTTATTTGTTTTAATCATTTTTGGTCAAGCTTGTCAATATAGAAACGCTCCGGAGCTTGATGGAACCTCTTTCTCATTTAATTCAGATCAGGTTTCCCTTGGGGGAATTCTGGCAGAACAATTGACTGATTCAATGCCTATGAATTCCTCAATTTTGGAGCATTCTGTTTTTAGTGATGAAATTAATCATCTAGCATCTGAAATTGATGCTATAAAAATGGAGAGTGGTTCGATTAGTCAGCCTGTTAATCAAAAATGGTATTCCCTTCAGCAAAATATGGTATCCGATTTTGAAAAACTTTCAGTTGAGGATATCAAGTCGTGGTTTACGTTGAATGATACTTTGCTTAAGTATTCGGGAGAGGTGCGTTTTGCCGATGAGCTTGAAAAACTGGCTTATAATATTTCATCCTCTGAGGCTATTTCAGAAAGCATGATAAAGTCAGTTGCATATACTCACATGTATGATCGCATCTATTTAAATATTTTTGGCAGCTCTGTTGTTGAATATCAACATACTACCGGAGGGCAAGTGCGATTGATTCAGGACACAAAATACCCATACGATGGGAGTATTATTTTAAAATTAGAAATGCTAGATACCCGATATTTAGATTTGTTTATACGGATACCGGAGTGGGCAGATAGGGCCTCGGTAAGTGTTAAGGGGGTAAAGTACAATGTTACTGCCGGGCAATACACTGAGATTGCTAAAAAATGGAAAAATGGGGATGAGGTTGAAATAATTATTGGTTTGCGGCCATCTGTTGTCAAAAGTGAAACAGATCGATTTGCATTTCAGTATGGCTCTCTTTTTCTTGCTTATGAGAAATTAACAGAAAACTATGCTCCTTTCTCAGAGAATGATCCGATTAAATATATGCAATTTGTTTCTCCTCCTGGTAAAAGTCCCACGTTTACATTTAATGGGTTGAAAGGAGAGACAATTGTGCTACAGCCACTTGTAAGTGAGAGCCGGAGTTCATCAATGCGTACTCTTTGGATAGATTCTTCATTTTAATTTATAAGGTTTTTGAAAGTAATAATAAAGAAGAAGGCACAATCATATTCTATTCGTTTTAAACAAAATAAATTTACTATTGTTATTGAGGCATGATCTTTATAATGAATTTCAGAAGAAAAAGAAGAACGTAAATTTTATAAATATTATCTTTGGGGAGATAAGTAACTTGTTTATTTACTTTGAAAGCCACTCATTCTGGGTGGCTTTTTCATGTTTTTAAGATGCTGTCGTATTGCGAATTATAATAAAGATTAAATGGACGGACGAAAAAGAGTAGACATTAAAATTGAAAGTCATGTTGAAATCGTGATGAAGCAAGATCAACGGACTGGTGAGTTGACAGAAGGTTATGTGGCTCAAATTCTAACAAAGTCACCACATCATCCTCATGGCATAAAAGTTAGGCTAGAAACCGGAGAGGTTGGACGGGTGAAGAATATTCTTGAAGACGATTAGTATACTTCTTCTATATGAAAATTTCTCCTCGTAAATAGGTTTTTGCTTTTCCTGCAATGAGAATGCGGTCTCCTTTTAGGGTGCAAATGAGCTCTCCGCCACGTTGAGATAATTGTTTTGCAGTTAGTTTCGTTTTTCTCAATTTTGATGACCAAAAAGGAGCAAGCGTTGTATGAGCTGAGCCGGTAACCGGATCTTCATTAATGCCCACCTGAGGGGCAAAAAAACGGCTTACAAAATCGACATTATGACCGGGTGCAGTAACAATAATTCCTCTTTCTTCTGAATTAGCAAGCAGATGAAATTCTGGATTTATATTTAGAATATCTTCCTCCGAATTGAATAAAAATAACATATCATTTTTGCCTTTGTAGCAGGCCGCAGGATGTTTCCCCAGACCTTTAATAATGCTGGTGGGTTCATCAATTTTTATTATTTCATCTGCGGGAAAATTTAGCTGCAAATATTCATCTAATTTTTTCACGATCAACTTACCACTTCTACTACCAAATTCTATTGTGTCTCTAGGATAGTCTGCTTCGTTGAAAATAACATGAGCTGTTGCTAAAGTGGCATGTCCACATAAATTAACTTCTGTAACTGGTGTGAACCAGCGAATTTCAAAGCCCGCTTGTGTTGGTACAAAAAAGGCTGTTTCAGAAAGGTTGTTTTCTAAGGCAATGGATTGCATTGTTGCATCATTGAGCCACTCTTCCAACGGGACAACAGCTGCCGGATTACCTTTGAAAAGCTCATTTGTGAATGCATCAACCTGAAATATTGGGAGTTTCATTATGCTAAAACTTTACAGTTAATTTTAGGTTTACTTTACGACCGGTTAAATAATTGGGTACAGCATACATGGCTCCCGAGTTGGTTGTTGCCCAAAAGTAAGATACTGTGTTATTTATACCAATTAAGTTTAATACTTCCAGTCCCAATGACATGTCTTTCACATGGTTTAATAAACTCTTGTTTTTTAAATGAGTTTCGGAGCTGATTAGCACTTTTGTGAATCCCATATCTATACGTCGGTATGGAGGCATTCGAAAGGTGTCCTGATACCGTTCCGAGTTTGGAGGGCCTGTTGGCAGGCGTGAGCCATAATACAAGGCCAGATGCATTTTGTATGTTGGGTTTCCCGGGAAATAGTCCTGAAAAAACATGCTGATATTAAGTAGTTGATCGGTAGGCCTCGCAATCCATCCATGTCCATCGCCAACAATGTTTTCTTTGGTTTGCATTAACGAAACACTTGCCCACGATTGAACTCCACTTACAAATTCTCCATTCACTTTAAAGTCAATGCCAGTGGCATAGCCTTTTGCCTTTTGATCTGCGAGATAGCGGATCTGAACGTTTTCAACCTGATAAGGAATAAGGTTCGAGAAATATTTATAATAAACTTCTGAGCTTAGTTTAAATGGACGGTCCCAAGCTCTGAAAATGTAATCGGCTCCCAATAAAATCTGATTAGACTTTTGTGCTTTTACATCAGAGTAAATATTTCCATTCTGGTCTTTTAACTCTTTAAAAAATGCAGGTTGCTGGTAACTTCCTCCTGAAAGATGAAAGACAACGTTTGCATCCCATTCCGGATAATAAGTAATTGTGGCACGCGGACTAATGAGCAGTTCATCTGAATAATCCCAGTAACTGGCACGTATTCCTGCAGTAAGGTTCAAATTGCCTTTGGGCAATGTTATTGAATAAGTGTCCTGGATGTGTGAGTTTATCCGGATTGACGTCATTCGATTATCCGTGTTAACTGTTTTGAACATCAGAATTTCTTCGCTAGAGTATGGCAGAGAATAGCCCGTTGAATCACGGAACTCCCATTCATTTACTTTGTCATGTATTTTTTCATACTGAATTTTTGCTCCCCAATCCAATGAATGCGTCTCTGTTTTGTAGCTTCCTTTATGAGAAAAACTGTACACTTCAGCATCCAGATTGTTGCGCGCATGATTTAAAAAAGAATCGACACCGAGGTTAAGTGTACTGTCGTTATCTGTTTCTTCAGTCACTCCCAGCTCATTTACATAATACTGCCCCAGGATGTTATAATTCACCTCTTCCTGAGTTTGAAACGCAGAGCCAATAAATTTAAGGGTCAGCTTGGAATTGGGATGATAATCTCCGGATAAAGCTCCAAGTGTTGTGTTGAACTGATCCTTTTCCTGTCCTTCAAAATAAATTTTTGCGTTATAAACCTGATTAATTGTGCCAAAACTTGTTTCTCGCGTTTGAGGGGTGAAGTTGTAATGGTTTCGCCCTAAATTCCCTAAAAAAGAAAGGTCAAATTTGTTTGAAAATTCATACGTTATATAGGTTTGAATATCAGTGAAGTTTGGGTTGTAATCACCTCCCTCATCCAATCCGTTTAGCAGATAGCGATTTGTTTTATAGCGTATGCCGGCAATATAAGTGAGTTTTTTGTTTTTGCTGATATCTTCAAGGTGTACAGAGCCTTCAAGCAGGCTTATCGAAACCGATCCCTGAAATTCGGTTGGCTTTCTATATTTGATGTCTAATACTGATGCCATTTTATCACCATACTTCGCTTCATATCCGCCTGCCGAAAAATTAATAGAAGAGACCATATCTGAATTAATAAAGCTAAGACCTTCCTGTTGTCCAGACTTGACAAGAAAGGGGCGGTATATTTCAATATCATTCACATAAACCAGATTCTCATCAAAATTGCCCCCTCGAACAGAATACTGAGAACTCATTTCATTGTTTGATGAAACGCCGGGCAAGGTTTTAATAAGGGATTCAATGCCACCGGCAGCTGCGTTGGGTATCAGCTCTGAGAAACTTGGATCAATGGTTGTCATGTTGCTTTGAGTTCTTCGGTGACTAGCCACTTCCACCTCATTAATATGTTCCAGACTTTCTTGCAGCACCACATTCATTTCAATTCGTTGCTCTTCTTCTGCATTAATTGGTTTTTCCATGGTTTCATAACCTATGAATGAGAATGAAAGGGTAACATCTCGTTTCGCGGGGATGCGCAGTAGATAGGATCCATTTTTATCTGTAACAGTTCCTATCGGATAGCCTTTTAAGGATACATTGGCAGCTTCAATGCCTAACCCATTAGAGTCGATTAAAATGCCATGCACCGTCGCATTATTGCTTTGTGCAAATAGTGCATTAACTGATGTATAACTGAGTAGTATAAATAGAAGAGGGTAGATTAATCTCATGCAGACAAAAATAATATTCTTACAGGAATTAACTGATTCTACGCATATTAATTGTGTGCTTTGTGATGTTTCGTTAAGTTTAAGATCAATTTATTTCAATATGGAACGCAGGGATTATATTGTTGATCAGATTAATGAGTTGGGACTTTTTTTAGCAAAGCTGATGGGGCACTTGCACAAAAAGAAACTCGAAGGTCAAGAAGATGAATTATTGGCCGAGGCGAGTGATGCATTAAGTGTTCAATTTGGTTGGGATTTGGAGGATCTGTTGTATTTGGATGAACAGAGTTTTTTCCATTTGATGGATGAAAATTTACTTGTTGACGAACATTATGAGCAAATGGCTTCTATGTTTGAAGTTTTAGGTGATCATGCGCTTGAGTACCAGACTTTATTGCGAAAAGAACTTTATTTTCAAAAAGCACTGTTGTTGTTTGAATCTGTAGATCGAAGAAGCCATAATTATTCTATGGAACGTCGGGATAGAATTGCTCAACTGAATGTTAAACTGAAATATTAAAGATTACTGCCTTTTGTAAGAAATGTTTTTAATCCTTCTTCAAGCCGAAATTCAGTGACGAAAATTTCACTTGCATTAAGAGCTTCAATAAAACCTTCATTCATCATTCTTCCTGCACTTAAAGGAAAATCAAGTAGAGCCGGATAGTTTTCGTCATTTTCAGGATTTTTATAGAATTCCAAACATGAATTTACATTCATTGATAAGTAGATTCTACAAGCCATTGGACGTGCATGATAAGCGGAGCAGGCTCCATCTTTTAATATGGGGCAAGGGCTTTTGAATTTTAAGACATCCTCATCTTTCAATACGCTTGTTTGTTCGTCTTTATTTATTGCACGTTGTAATATTTCGGTTTGCGCTAAAGGCTTTAAATTTTTCTGGATATAGGCGCCTAGATAGTGCACTTCGTAAGAGTTTGCATATACCGCTTGATGACAGCACCAAGCACATCCTTTTTTGCAATCTACTGCAATTTCTTGCTTCTTGGCCATAACCAAAAGCGAATCAATTAGTTGGTCAATTGCAAGATGCATTTCTTCAATGCATTTGAAAAATGCTTTTTCGTCAGTTATTTGTTTTGCTGCCTCTTGTCCTAGCCGAAAACCATCGTTGTAAAAAAGCTGTTCGTGCTCCGTTAAATTATTTGTAGTCATATTGTTTTGCAGATTTTGAGGGCTTTCTAATGGTTTATTATATACGGCTATTATGATGCTTTGACATGAAAAAAATGTCAAGGCGAAATTGCTCTATTATTTTTATTTTTCAAAATAGATTTCAGAATAATCAAACTGAAAAAACATGCACCTATTAAAGTAGGTTAGACGATTTGAAGGATTATTTTTAAAGAAAATGAACAGTGTTTTGAGATTTTTTATAGTTTTGCACTCACGTTCAAACGCAGATTATTTTCTGTTTTGAATAGCAATTGATAATGCCCAGATGGTGAAATTGGTAGACATGCTGGCTTGAGGGGCCAGTGCTCGCAAGGGCGTGCAAGTTCGAGTCTTGTTCTGGGCACAAAAAAAGGTTGGTATTAAAATACTGGCCTTTTTTGCTTTAGATGAGTTGCCTATTTAATAGCAATTCAGGGATCAAATGTATTACTGGGGGACTAACTTTTGCATGTGTATATTTTAGTTCACCTTTTTATTCTCGTTCTTTTATCAAGTCCAAGAATGAAATTCCATCCGGAAGAACAGCTAAATTCGGAAATACGCATTAACCATTTATCTTCACGCAACCTTGCTAAAGGTATAATTGATCCTGTATTCTGGATATAATTTCTATATTTGCTTTTCTACATTTTGAGTAAATTACACATTGGAGCAATTAAAAAATTCAAATAAGAGCTTAGTCGATCTTTTAAAAAAAGGTGACATGGCTGCGTTTGATGCCATTTATGAAAGGTATGCTAAACGATTGTATGGATTTGTTCTAAGGTATATTAAGCAAGAGGAAGATGCTAAGGAAATAGTACAAGAAGTTTTTATAACAATTTGGGAAACAAGAGAAAAAATTGAAACTTATTATTCATTTGAGTCTTTTATTTTTACCATTGCTTATAATTCAACAATTTCTCTTCTACGCAAAAAAATAAGTGAATCAAAGTACATTGATCATCTTAAGTCTCTGCAGTATTTAGAGAGTGATGACAATGTGACTAATGAAATCCACTTTCAAGAAATCAACGAACAAGTCCAGAAATTAATTAACCAGCTAACTCCTCGTCAAAGAGAAGTATTTAAACTAAGTCGCGAAGAGGGATTAACTCATAAAGAAATTGCTGAAAAGCTTAATATCTCTACCAATACGGTTAAAAACCACTTAGTTTCGACAATCTCCTTTTTAAAATCGAATATCGATAACAGTCTGATAGTCAATCTTTTGTTCGTGAGTCTGTTTTTGTAGCAAAGAAAAATCAAATTTTATATAGTCCTATAATAAACATTGGGCGTATATCAATGTGTACTATCAGGGAAATAGTATCTATTAGTATTATGTTTTGGTGTACTATAGAATACATTTTTCATAAATAGGTAACTTTTAATTTTTATTTGCTTCTCTCTCTCCTAACTGAGAGAGAAGCATTTATTAAAAAGATGGATGAAAAAAGAAATATTCGAAAAGTTTTTAAATAATAAATGCACAGAGGAAGAGTTACTTCATGTTTCTCAATGGGTCAAAAGAGATGCTTTTAATCTTAAAAGTAGATCTTGGGTAAAACAGGATTGGAAAACATATGATGCCGATGACAACATTCTGAATAATGAAGAATTTACTTCATTGCTAGACAGCATACATCATCAAATAAATATCAATAGTAGCAAACACCGAATGCCTAAAAACAAGGTGCTTTCATTATCTGCAATAACAACGTGGGGTACAAGAGTAGCTGCAGTTTTGTTGCTTCCTGTTCTTGCCTTTCTGTTTTACACAATGCCAGAAGGAAGACTGAAATATTCAGAATACTCAGAACTGGCTGTTGATTCTATTGAAATAGTTTCTCCCATTGGATCAAAAACAATAGTAACCTTATCAGACGGGACACAAGTGCACTTAAACCATGGCAGTAAGCTAAAATATCCTCAGAGGTTTAATGGGGAAGTTCGGGAGGTTATTCTTTCAGGGGAAGGATATTTTGATGTTGCTCATAATCCAGAGATTCCATTTGTAGTAAAAACCAGAAAGTTAAATATAGTTGCTGTGGGAACTGAATTTGATGTATTGGCATACCCAGACGAGGACGTTATTGAAACGACACTAGTAGAAGGGAAAGTAATTGTTGAAAAATCAGAAATAAACAATGGGATAAAATCAATAAGCACTATGGTTCCTAATCAACATTTGAGCTATAATGTTAAAACAGGACAAGTGACAAATAGCAAAGGAAAGATTGAGGAATATGTGTCATGGAAGGACGGGAAACTAGTTTTTGAAAATGAATCAATCGTTCAGATTGCAACAAAATTGAGTCGTTGGTACAATGTTGATTTTGAGTTTAAAGATGATATAATAAGGGAATACACCTACACCGCCATGTTTAACGAGGAAACGCTATCTCAGATATTGGAATATATGGAGATTGCGACTCCAATTAATTTTGAATTTTCGCCAAGAGTGAAATTGGCAAATGGATCCTTATCGAAACAAAAAATCTTAATTGGGAAGAAATGATAATTAGAGGTAGAATAGAAAATATTAATTAGTCAAATTAAATATTTATAAAGGATGGAGATTTAATAATTTACAAAAAAGAACAGGGAAATGTGGCAACATTCCCCTGTGAAAAGAAAAAATCACCCCTATGTTTCAGCATAGGGTAATTTATAACTAAACATTACAAAAGTATGAAAAAAAACAATTTCAAATCCCATTGGGAGTTTTGGCTACCCAATGGATCTAAAATCTTTGTGAACATGAGGTTAACCCTATTTTTGTTTCTGATATCGTTGTTTAGCTCATTTGCGAACATCAGCTATTCGCAAAGCAAGATGCTGACGATGGAAATATCAAATTCCTCAGTTCGAGAGGTTCTTTCTAAAATTGAGAAAGAGAGTGAATTTAAATTCATGTATAGTGAGAGCATTATTAATGCCAATCGTAAGGTTTCGATTAGTGTAAAAGATCAAAATGTAGAAGCTGTATTAAATAAATTGTTTGTTGGAACAGATGTTGAATATACCGTTAAGGACAGGATGATTATTCTTTCGAATAAGAATTTAAGTTCAAGCGAGTTGAACATACAGCAACTTGTTGTTAAAGGGAAGGTTACGGATGGTCAAGGTGAGGCGTTGCCTGGAGTTACGGTAGTTGTAAAGGGTACAACAAACGGAAGCATTACGGATTTTGATGGTAATTATTCACTTTCAGAAGTTCCTTCCGATGCCACATTGGTTTTCTCTTTTATTGGGATGAGATCGAAGGAGATCCAAATTGATGGTAAAACTTCAATCAACATAGTATTAGAAGAGGAGACAATCGGTCTTGAAGAAGTTGTTGCAATTGGGTATGGTACTACAAAACGTAAGAATTTTACAGGTTCTGTCGCAACTGTAAATATCGAAGATTCTCCGTCGGCATTAAGTAATACCACAAATGTAATGAATCTATTACGAGGTATTGCACCAGGAGTTTCAATATCTCAATCAGGAGAGGCAGGGGAAGAACCGAGTATTATCGTTCGCGGTCAAAAATCTATTACTGGAGGTTCTGATCCCCTATATATTGTTGATGGGGTAATATTTAGTGGATCTATAAATGATCTTGATCCAAATAATATTGAGAGCATGTCTGTTTTAAAAGATGCTACAACGTTAGCTGCTTATGGTTCGAAAGCAGCAAATGGAGTTGTTATGATCACTACAAAAAAAGGGAAACTAGGTAAACCAGTAATAAACTTTAACTCGTCAGTTTCATTATCGACTACAGGCTATGAGCCTAAAACAAGGAATGGTAAAGGCTACATTAAATTAATGAACAATAGGTCTGGGTTAGCAGATGATGCTAATCCGATATGGATGGGAGCTTTGGAGCAAGCAAATTATGAGGCAGGCAAAACGACCAACTGGCTTGATCTTATCGATAGGACAGGTGTTTTGCAAAACTATTCGCTTAGTTTCTCCGGTGCTTCTGAAAATTCTAACTATTATTTCTCTGCAGGACATTTAGACCAAAAAGGTATTTATTACGGCGACGATTATGCAAGAAATACCTTTTCTGCTAATGTAACTACTGACATAAATGATTTTGTTAAAATTGGAGCCAATACAACATTTGGTCATAGTACTTATGAGGGTGTGTCACCTTCTTATAGTGATGCGATTACTTTATCTCCATTTGCCGATCCTTTTCTTTCAGATGGGAAAAGCTTAAGGAAATTTGTGGATGCAAAAGAAGCAACGACCATAAACCCTCTTTGGGATACATACAATGGAATAGATAGTGATGAAGTTAGACAATCAATCATATTAGGAGGTTATCTAAATATCGATATTCCCCATGTTGATGGACTAAGTTTCAAGGTTACAGGGTCATATACTTTAGGAGCAACAGAAGGACGAGAGTTTACTCATGAAACAAACTCTCCGGATATGACTGTTGATGATTCTGGTTATACGACTCAGGTATATGATAAGTATCTTATTGATGCAAATGGAGCTATCAGTAACTCGTCAACTACTTCTTGGGTCCTTGATAATATTTTGACATACACCAAGCAGATAAATAAAAATTTCATAAATACTTCATTGGTATATACTCGAAACTCAAGCAAAGTTGAAGGTAAAGAAATTTCAGGCTCTGATTTTACAGGAATAGGAAATACAGTATTAGGTTTCTATGGGCTTAATAATGCAGAGGTTCAAAAGATTGATAGTTACGAATATACACTTCATAACGATGTTGGATATCTCGCTCGTGCAAGTTATTCATATGATGATACGTACCACTTGAATGTGTCAACTCGATATGATGGCTCTTCTGTTTTTGGGACAGATAAAAAATGGGGATTATTTCCTGCCGTAGGTGCCGCATGGACAATCTCAAATGAGAGATTCATGACAGACATTAAAGCCATAAATAATTTGAAACTAAAGCTTTCATGGGGTAAAAATGGTAACCAATCCTTAGCTCCTTATGGAACATTATCGACTATTACGATGGGTAGAGGTGGAGGTAATGTTTATTACTTTGATAATGTAGCCTATGGGCAAAAGATTAGTGCGCTTGGTAATAGTGATCTTGGTTGGGAGTCAACTACTTCTGTTAACTATGGTTTTGAGACTGATTTATGGAAGCATTTGCACATTGAACTCGATGGTTATAAATCCCAGACAACAGATCAAATATTTTCACGGAATATACCTGTAATGGGAGCAGGATTAACCTCTCAACTAGCAACAATGGGGCAGGTTGACAATTGGGGAATTGAAGCAAATGTTAGGAACACCAATATTGAAAAAGGTGATTTTAGTTGGGTTACATCACTCGTGTTTTCGATGAACCGGAACAAATTGGTTGAATTATATGGAGATGGAGAAGATGATATCACTAGTAGTTTATTTCTAGGAGAATCTCTAGGTGCTATTTATGGGTATAAATGGAACGGAGTTGTTCAAGCAGGTGAAGAGAACTACCTAGATAATGTTGCTGCTCTGCCTGGAGATGCCAAATATGCAGATGTAAATGATGATGGTAATCTGACTGCCGCGGATCGTGAAATATTAGGTTTTTCAAAAGAAAATTTTCGCATGAGTATGTCAAATACTTTTATATATAAGAATCTTGAACTTTATATTTTATTGAATGGTATTTTCAGTGGGAATAGATACGGTATGGCTCAAAACAATAGTGCATATCTTACGGCTGATACATATTTCTATCATAACACTTTAGATCATCCATATTATACTTCTACAAGTCCGAATGAAGCTTATCCAAGATATGACTTTGAAGATTCAAAATTCGTTGCTCTTCAGTCGTATGGATTTGTGAGATTGCAGGATCTTAATTTAGCATACACATTTAAAAGTACAAAACTTAATAATATTGGAGTGAATGGATTGAAGGTGTATATGTCTTGTAGTAACTTACTCACTTTTGCTCCTAACTGGGAAGGAAGTGATCCAGAGATTAGATCTTTCCAAAGTGCACAACTACCCAGAACCTTTAAATTCGGGTTAAACTTAAAATTCTAAAGTTAAGAAGATATGAAGACTATAAAATATATATATGTTACACTAAGTTGCATCTTGTTTTTCTTTACAAGTTGTAATAATAACGAATTTTTAGAGGAAGAACCTAAAACTCTTTATACTTTGACTAATGCTTTTGAAAAAAGCAGTCAGGTTGAAGCACAGTTAACCATGTGTTATTATGACTCATACACCATTCACAATTTTTATTTTGGTAATAGTATAGGAAATACAAAGTCGTCAGGAACCGATGCTATGGATAAGACTAGTTGGAGGGTTGGTGGCTCAGGTAACTCAAATTTTAGTAATTGGAGTTCAACTTCGGGCGATGTAGAAACTGTTTGGAATAAGTTTTATCAGATAATAAGCTATGCAAATTTAACATTTCTTGGAACTGAGTCTGAGAGTATTGTCTGGGATGATGAAGATTATAAGACTAGGTTGAAAGCCGAGGCTAGTTTTTTCAGAGGTATGTCTTATCTGAGGTTATCTGAGTTATTTGGTGGTGTGCCTCTAGTGATAGAGTTTAATGAAGAATTGAAGTTTGATTATGTTCGGTCAACAAGGGAGGAGTCTTATAGGCAAGCCATAAATGACTTAGAATATGCTTTTGTAAATTTACCTGATTACCCTTTAGAGGATGGACGTGTTGCAAAAGGAGCAGCTGGTCATATGTTAGCTGAGGCATATTTGGCAATGGGCGTAGAGACTAGTGATAATTCCAATTACTCAAAAGCAATTACTTATGCCAATGCAACTGTTGCACTTCATCCTTTAATGACTGACCGATTTGGTGTTCGTGCAAACCCTTCTGATGCCTCAACCAATAGAGGAGTTGCTACTTACCTTCCTGACGGAAATGTTTATGGTGATTTGTTCTACTCTGGTAATTATGATTTTAGTGTTGGTAATACTGAGGCGGTATGGACAATTCAGACTCCAACTTATCAACAAGAAGATGAAACTGGTGGGCAGTTCACTTGGGAGCCTTTCCTTGTAGGACCTGCTCTTAGAGATCTTAACTGGAAACCGGAATTTGCGGAAGAAGATGCTGCTAATGGTCCATGGAAAGCAATATCCCCTGAATACTCTGGAGGAGCAATATTTCCTGCATACCTAGGTGGGTTTGGTATTAGTATTGATATAGGAACTAAATATGCGAACTATGAAGTATGGACAGATCTAGATGATCTTCGTTATAAAGAAGATGTTACAGTTAGAGTTCTTTTTGATTGTACAGATCCGAACCATAGTATGTATGGGCAAAAAGTCCCGATGTCAATGATTGATCAAGCTGGTTTTTCCAAATATGCTCCTCTTTTTGCAAAGATAATTCCATTGGATGAATGGTCATACAAATCATCAGATGCAATGCACTATGGTGCCAATCATGATATATATGGTATCCGTTCTGCAGAGACTTACCTGTTATTAGCTGAAGCATATTTAAGGAATAGTCAGCCAGAGCTTTCTGTTGACGCAATTAATGTAGTTCGAGGACGTGCAGGATGTGCGCTTTTATCAAATATTGATATCGATGATATTTTAGACGAACGTCTTCGGGAATTACTGTTTGAAGAAGGTCGATGGTTTACATTACTAAGAATGGAACCAGAAATGTGGAAACAGCGGTTGTATGACCATGCCATGTACATCTCGGAATTCAATGTTTATACATTAGATATTAAATTCGATTTATGGCCTATCCCTGAAAAGGTAATACAATTAAACCAAGATGCCGAATTCCCTCAGAATATCGGATGGGAATAATTTATTTTTATATACTCAAAAGTATATAATACTTGTTCCCTTTTTATTTAAGAATAATGTAACAGAGAGTAATCTCTGTTACATTATCATTTTAGCAAAAAAACAATTTAAATATTTTCAGCTTATGAAAAAAGGAGGTTTTTTAAAAATATGCACATTTTTGATTGTAATGATTTTATTAATCATTTCCTCAAAAGCTCAGTCTGTTAATCCGTACTATTTACAAAAACAATGGGATGCTAGTTGGATAATGGTTCCGGAGTCTGATCCATCTGGTTATGGCGTATATTTATTTCGGAAGCAATTTGAGACCAATAGTATTCCTGACTCTTTTCCTGTTTATGTGTCAGCAGATAACCGCTATAAGTTATTTGTAAATGAGCAGTTAGTCTCTTTGGGGCCGGCTAAATCGGATCTGGCACATTGGAATTTCGATATTGTTGATATAGCTCCTTACCTACAATCAGGTCAGAATATCATATCAGCTAAGGTTTGGAATGAAGCTGATTTCAGGCCTGAGTACCAGCTTTCAATTAGAACCGGTTTTATTTTGCAGGGGGCAACAACAGATTCACAAATCTTAAATACGAATAAAAGCTGGAAATGCGTTCAGGATGGAAGCTATAGCCCCATTATTATAAGTGCATATAGACCTGATCCCAATGCGGTGAGAGTTCCGGGCTGGTACATTGCAGGTCCGGGTGAAAAGATTGATATGCAACTGCAAGTGAAGAATTGGGAGAAATTATCTTTTGACGATAATGACTGGAGTCAGGCACAGCCCATGAGTTCGGGCACTCCAAAAAATACCGTTGGGTTGGATGCCACAAACACATGGAGATTGGTTCCCTCCTTACTGCCACAGATGGAGATGAAAACTCAACGGCTTGAAAAACTAAGCAAGACAGATGGAGTCGTAGTTCCTACATCTTTTCCTGCAACAAAAGCAGTTATTGAGGTGCCAGCAAATACTGTTGCTACAATTTTACTTGATCAAACTTTTCTTACAAATGCTTATCCAACCCTCATTTTTAGTGAAGGAAAGAATAGTACCGTTTCAATAACCTATGCAGAAGCATTGTATAAGAATCTCATAAAAGGCAATCGAAATGATATTGAAGGAAAGAGCATGATCGGCAGGAAGGATGTAATAATTTCTGATGGCACAAAGGATCAGAAATTTACATCACTTAACTACCGAACTTATCGTTATGTGGAATTAAAGATAGAAACAAACGAGACACCACTTGTAATTGAAGATTTTTACGGAACATTCACTGGTTATCCTTTTGAGTTGAATGCAACGTTGGAGACCGATATTACAGAACTTAATCAGATAATGGAAATTGGCTGGCGCACAGCCCGTTTATGTGCCTATGAAACCTATATGGACTGTCCTTACTGGGAGCAACTGCAATACATCGGAGACACAAGAATTCAAGCATTGGTTTCATTATACAATAGCGGAGATGACCGATTAGTGAAAAATGCCTTAAGTCTGATGGACTATTCCAGACAACCTGAAGGGGTAACATTAAGCAGATATCCGACGATTAACAGTCAAATCATCCCAACCTTTTCATTGTGGTATGTTGGTATGCTTCACGATTACATGATGTATGGAGACGACAGTACCTTTATCATAGATAAATTACCCGGAGAAAGACAGATTCTGAATTATTTTAAAAAATTTCAACAAGCTGATGGTTCTTTAAAAAATGTGCCAAACTGGTTTTTTGCCGATTGGGTAGATGAATGGCAACGGGGCATGGGACCAGTGGGAGAAGATGGAAGTTCTGCCATGCTGGATCTTCAGCTTCTACTTGCATATCAATATGCGTCAGATATGGAGCAAAATATAGGAATGAAAGAATTTGCTTCGCTTTACGACCAAAATGCCCAGCAACTTTTGCAAACAATAAAGAATAAATACTGGGACGATTCGCGAAAACTTTTTGCCGATACTTCAGAGAAAGATAAGTTTTCTCAGCATACCAATTCATTGGCAATTATTGCCGGACTGGTAACTGGGAAAAATGCAGAAAGTCTGGGTCGGTTAATCCTAACCGACAGCTCACTATCTCAAGCCTCCATCTATTTTAAGTATTATCTTCATCAAGCTTTAGTTAAGGCCGGGTTGGGCAATGAATATCTTAGTTGGCTGGATGTATGGCGCAAAAACATTGAATTGGGGCTGACTACTTGGGGCGAAGACTCTAATGTTGAAACAACGCGTTCTGATTGTCATGCTTGGGGATCTAGCCCTAATATTGAGTTTTTCAGAACAATTCTTGGCATTGATAGTGATTCTCCAAATTTCAATACAGTAAAAATAGAACCGCATCTTGGCTCAATTGAAAAAATTAGTGGAGAAATGCCTCATCCCCAAGGTGTCATATCTGTAAAATATGATACTCGTAAAAAGAAGCAAGCAGAAATAATTTTACCTCAAAAAACAACAGGCGTTTTTATCTGGAAAGGTTCACGTTATACACTTAAAAGTGGGAATAATGTAATCGGGTTATAATCGCTTTATTAATGAAATTGTTAGTTGTTGTAAGAGAAGTTCAAAAAAAATAGATTTAAGATTAGGGCATGGGATTTATTATCCGTTTGCCCTAATTTAATGCGAGAGCAAGTGTCGGTATAATTACTTGTTTCTATATTCTTTAGGCGAAAGGCCATCAAGCCTTTTGAAATATTTTCCAAAAAATGACTGCGATGGGAAATTCAATTCATCACTGATTTGTTGAATGGTCATGTTGGAACACCTAAGTAAAGCCTTGGCTTCCAGTATTACTAGATTATTTATCCATTCTGTTGCAGATTTCCCACTGGTTTCCTTAATTACTTTTGACAAGTATTTAGGGGTAAGACATAACTTATCTGCGTAAAAATCAATGCTTCTTTGCTTCTTGAAATTTGCCTTAGCATAAGTTAGAAATTCCTCAACCAAAAGCTCCTGTTTTGTTTTCTTTTTACTGGAAGGTATTATGTGATACTGAGATCCCAGTCCATAAAATAGCGCTAGTGTCAGATGTTTGGCAATTTGCAACCGATGTGGGTGTTCTTTTACTCTAATTGCCCTTTGTAACATGGAGTAATAATTTATCATTGCGTTCAATCCCCCTGACCCAAGAGGGATAGCGGGATTATTCTGGACAGAACGAAATAGAGGAAATCTTTTATCAATATCCTCAAATAGACTACTCAGGAATCGTTGCGACATGATAATAAAAAGACCCGAAAAATCGTCACTTATGTATTCGTGTTGTAGTATTTGTTCGGAGAGAACAATACAAAGAGAAGGAGACTTGACACTAAATTTTTTCAGATTAACAGATCCTTCCATTGTTCCTTTGAGACAAATTATAGCAACGGTCATATCCATCTTAAAAGGTTGATCAATAATAGAGTTAAGTAATATTTTATCAGTTAGGATAAAATCATTACCAATTGAATCAGCCTCCACAAGATCAGTATGCCAGGTTAATAGTGTAATTGGTTCTTTCATAGTTCTATTATATTGGACATTAAGGTGTAAATATATCAAAATAAACGACAATTAGGCCAATACTGTGGCCTAATTGGCCTTTTATTGCAACAGCACCATTCTATCTTTGTGCCAGAGTTTTTTTAATTCAATTTAAGAAAGAGACGTGAGGGAAGGATAATCTTCGAAGAGGGCAAATCTCAATTCACCAATACTCTGATTTAAAGCAAAATAAATACAAATCTATGAAAACATTTTTTTTATCAATTGCTATTTTTTTAATGGGTATTTCTTCAATGGTAGCACAAGAGAAGGATGCAACAGAATTATCATTGAAAGGATGTGTGCAAACAGCTGTCGAGAAAAATATAAACACTCGGATTGCTCGTATTAACTACGAGAAGAGTGAATATGCTGTAAGCGAAAGTTTTGCAGCTTTGCTGCCGAGCATTGGTATTAGTGGTAGTTTTAGAGATAATGTGAAACTACCTACGACTTTACTGCCCGGTGAGATATTTGGAAGTCCGGGAACAAGTATTGCCGTTCAAATGGGGCGCCAGTTCAATACCAATGCCGCCATTAACATTAATCAAATATTATATAGTAAAACAGCACTAACAGCGCTAAAGATTTCTAAAGAAATGGTGGGGGCTGAATGCTTTGAGCGTAGAAAAAAGCAAGTGAACAATTGGCAAGTGAAGTATCAAAGCTCTATTTCTTGTCCCTTGTTACTGAGAAACAAAAAACACTGGTTGAAGAAAATATTCAACGAACAGAACGACAAAGGGATATTGTTAAATTATTGGTGGATAATGGTATCAGCATGAATGTAGATTATCAACGGATTTCTGTGAACCTTGAAAATCTTTATACACAATTAAGTAATACTGAATCAACCTTGGAGCAGCAGTTTAATATGATTAAATACATACTTGACATCCCAATTGATCAAATGATTGCGTTGTCAGATACTGCGGAAATGCCATTGTTGGAAAAAAACGCTGGTTTTAGAGTCTGACTTTTCAGATCATGTTGATATGAAAATTATTGAGTCTCAAAAACAAATCAATCTCTTAAATAAGAAATTAGTGAATGATAGTTATTTACCTACACTTTCATTTACCGGTTCGTATTCTTATCAAGGAATGCGACAGGATTTTAAAAAACTATTTTAAAAGCAGTCCTGAAAACAATTGGTATGCATCTGCTTATGTAGGTCTGAATTTGTCTATCCCGATTTTTAATGGCTTTGAGAAAAAATCAAAATCAAGACAAGCAACGCTTGAATATCAAAAATCAGAAATGACATTGATCGATACTCAGAAGCAATTCACAATAAGCTATCAGGATGCAATTAATAACTACCAAAATCATAAAACGAATGTTGAACGTCAAAAAATGAATATTGAATTGGCGGAGAAGGTTTATAATGAAACAGCTCTGAAATATAGAGAAGGTTTGTCTACCATGAGTGATTTACTTCAGGATGAACAAGGTTTGAGCAACTCTCAGGCTAGCTATTTAAGTGCACTTTATAACCTTAAAGATGCTGAATTGAAAGTAATTTCTCTCAATGGTGAAATCAGAAATTTAATAAACGAATAAAAATAGAATAATGAAAAAGAGTTCAATAATCATAAGTGCAGTAATCGTTGTGCTTTTTGCTTCAATGGCATGGACATTGGCAAATAATAAAGAGGTAATCGACAGCAATAATGTTGTGAAAACCATTGAAGATAAGGTTTCTGTAACTGTAGCTTCTGCAGAAATGCAAAAAGTGAGCAATACATTAGAGTTGACAGGTATTGCAGAACCCATTAAAGAAGTAGTTGTTGCCTCTGAGAGTTCTGGGAAAATTGTTGAAGCTAATTTTAAAATGGGCGATTCTGTTCGTGAAGGAATGGTTTTAGCAAAAGTGAATGATACAAACCAACGTCTTGCTTTAGAGAATGCTCAACTAAATTTCATTAAATATGAAGACGATTATAAACGTTACCAGGTTTTACGTGAAGGTGATGCTGTTTCTGAGGCTCAACTTCGTGATATGAAAATTGGATTTGAAAATGCAGGGATACAATTAGAAAAGACCAAAAAGCAACTGGAAGACACTAAAATTGTTGCTCCATTTAGCGGTGTAATTGTCACAAAAAGCACAGAGTTAGGATCATATGTTAATACTGGTTCATCAATCGTTAAAATGGCAGATATCTCAAAACTAAAGATAATGTTGTCAGTGTCAGAAGCTAATATCTATCAACTAAGCAAAGGGCAAAATGTAACTGTTACTGCCGATGTATATCCGGGAGTAAATTATAATGGAATCATTTCAAGTATTAGTCCTCAGGGAAGCGCATCGCATACTTATCCGGTGGAAGTTGTAATTGAGAATACGAGTAAGAATCCGTTAAAAGCAGGAACCTATGTAAATGCTATTGTGAGTA
Source organism: Prolixibacteraceae bacterium (assembly GCA_963662675.2). Lineage (GTDB taxonomy): Bacteria > Bacteroidota > Bacteroidia > Bacteroidales > Prolixibacteraceae. The sequence continues at coordinate 861,887 of CAXXHP010000004.1, read as the reverse complement.
TGGAAGAACACGTGAAATCACTCATGATTCCGCGCGATGCTATTGTTAGTAGTGTAAAAGATCCATCTGTTTATGTTGTAAAAGGTGAAACCGCACAACTGGTAAAGGTAGAGGCTGGGCGCAATTTCGGCTCTTATCTGGAAATTATTTCTGGTATTAATGAAGGAGACCGGGTAGTTACGAATGGTCAGATTAATTTAACTGATGGGGCAACCATTACTATCAAATAGATATATCTTATGGCATCAATAATAAAAACATCACTTAAAAAACCGCTCCTAATTGTTGTAATATTTACAATATTGGCGATAGGTGGATTTGTTTCGTACAATCTGCTTAGTCTTAACCTGATTCCGAAGTTCGAACTCTCGACATTAACTGTTCAAACCATTTATCCGGGAGCCGGAGCCTCGGAAGTTGAAAATTCAGTAACTATAAAAATTGAAGATGCTCTCTCAACGCTTGAAAACTTGAGTGATCTTACATCAACCTCATTGGAAGGAGTTTCTATTATAACTGTTAAGTTAAAAGATGGAGCAGATTCAGATAAAAGCGTACAGGATGCACAGCGAAAAATAAACGCTATAAAATCAGAACTCCCGGCTGAGATTTTAGACCCATCCGTTGATAAGCTTGCTTTAGATGAAAAGGCAATTTTAAATACAGCTGCATCGTCGTCACTATCATCAATCGAGTTTTATGATCTTATTGAAGATCGTGTTCAACCACGATTAGCAAAAATTGAAGGAGTTGGCTCTGTTCAAATAAGTGGAGGGTTGAAGCGCGAAATAAAAGTAAACATCGATATACAAAAGATGGAGGCTTACAATATGTCTGTATTGCAGGTCCTTCAGGCTGTTCAGGCAGCCAATATGGAAATTCCTGTTGGAAATGTAGAAGATGATGCATCTGTTTATTCTGTTCGGTTAGCAGCAAAATATTCTAATCTGGATGAACTTAGAAATACCATAATTACAACGACTTCTGACGGAGGAGTGATAAAGGTAAAAGATGTAGCAGATATTGAAGATGGCATTGCCGAGCAAACTCTGATTAATCGTATTGATAGGCGTGACGCTATTGGTGTGTCAGTATCAAAACAAGCCGATGCAAATGCGGTGGATGTTGCAGAATTAGTAAAAGCTGAACTTATTGACTTAGAAGCAGAATATGCGGAGAATAATCTGACATTCGAAATTGCATCAGATGATTCTATTTACACCAAAGCATCGGCAAATTCTGTAGCTGAAGATCTGATTTTGGCTATTCTTATTGTTGCGGTAGTTTGTTTTGTCTTTCTCCATGATTTGCGAAGTGCAGCTATTATTATGGTTTCTATTCCGCTTTCCATCATACCTGTTTTTATAGCCATGTATGCATTGGATTATACTCTAAATATGATGTCGCTTCTTGCTTTGTCTTTGGTTGTTGGGATACTGGTAGATGACTCAATTGTTGTTGTCGAGAATATGTTCCATCATCTGGAAAAGGGAAAATCAAAATGGAAAGCAGCGCTGGATGGAAGTAAGCAAATTATGTTTACAGCAATGGCTATTACTTTGGTAATTGTTGTGGTATTTGTTCCAATGGCGATAACTGGAGGGACGATTGGAAATATGCTAAAAGAATTCGCTGTCCCAATTATCATTACTGTTTTATGCAGTCTTTTTGTTTCGTTTACAGTGACACCACTTTTAATGTCGCGCTTTGGCAAGCTTACAGAGAATAATCCTGCCACTATATTAGGACGCTTCTCACTTTTTGTAGAACATACTTTCAATTCATTAAAAAACTGGTATGGCAATATTTTAGTTTTCGGCTTACGACATAAGGCAATTGTTTTAATATCCTCATCCGTTTTATTTGTTGCTTCCATATCATTATTCTCAGCCGGTTTTATTGGATTTGCCTTTATGCCTGAGATTGATAAAGGTGAATTTACAGTCACCTTGGATATGAACCCACAGGTTAGCATTTACGAGAATAATCAAATTACCATGCAGGCTGAAGAAATCATCAGTAGCAATCCTGATATAGTAAGTTTGTATACCAATGTGGGAATGTCAACTACGAGTTCAAAAAACAATGCCACAACCATTACGGTGAAAATGCTTGACAAAAAATACCGGAAAACTACGGTCGATGAATGTGCCAAACAAATAAAATCGGATATCATGGAAGCAATTCCGGGAGTTCGGGCACAGACTATTGTTGCTTCGCTTAGTGGTACTGCTTCTGAACCTATTCAATACATTGTTCAGGGATCGGATATGGATCTGGTAAAGGAAACTGCATCCATGATTTTTGATGTTGCAAATAATACTCCGGGAACTGCTGATGTTAAGTATTCTGTTGATGACCCACGTCAGGAGGTCCAAATAAACCTTGATCGTGATAAAATGGCGAAATTAGGTTTGTCTGTTGCCGATGTCGGCTCAACGCTTCGAGTTGCACTTGCCGGGAATGATGACTCTAAATATCGTGATGGAGATCTTGAATATGATATTCGTATTGGTATTGATGATTTTGATCGCACAAGTCTTGATGATGTGTCGAAGCTCACTATCTTAAATAGGAAGGGTGAACTTATTGAAATGAATCAGATAGCAGCTCTTTCTTATGGGCAAGGTGCGTCGGCATTAGAACGTACCGACCGTATTTCATCCATATCTGTAAAATCAAATGTTGTTGGTCGTGCAGCAGGAACAGTGGGATCAGAGATTACGGAAGCTATAAGTGATAAGATTCCGGAAGGGATTACTATAAAGTTAGGACAACAAATGCAAATGCAATCATCTGCATTTAGTGGTCTGGGGTATGCCTTTCTTGCAGCTATCGTGTTAATTTACCTCATCATGGTCGTGCTATACGATTCTTTACTTGACCCTATTGTCGTATTGTTTTCCATCCCATTATCATTTATTGGGGCTTTCCTGGCCTTGGCTTTAACAATGACCGACCTTAATATCTTCAGTATTATCGGATTAATTGTTTTGATCGGCTTGGTTGCTAAAAACGCCATCTTGATTGTTGACTTTACCAATCATATGATCCGGGATGAGAAAATGAGCACATTTGATGCCTTAGTTCAAGCTGGTAAGGAGCGTTTGCGCCCAATTCTTATGACCACCTTTGCTATGATATTTGGAATGTTGCCTATTGCAATGGCAACAGGTAATGGTGCCGAAATGAAAAACGGAATGGCATGGGTGATCGTTGGAGGATTAACAAGTTCCATGATTTTAACACTAGTAGTAGTTCCTGTTGTATTCCTTGTGTTCGACAAAATAAGAAATAAACTTAAACGCAAAAAAAGAATAAAGCTGGTACGAAAAGTTGAACTTAAATACAATAAACAGGCTCTGTCGCTATAACAATACTGTGTTTGTCGGTTCGCATATTCTTACGGGAAAAAGTATTAGAATAATTATTCATTATTAACATTTTAAATTTTCAATCATGAAAAAAGCAAATTTTTTAATCACCGGACTATTTATATTCCTGTTCTCAGTTGGTTTATTTGCACAAACTCCAACCGGTACAGATTACTATGAAGGTAGCTGGAATGTAAAAGTTGAATCACCTATGGGGCTAATGGAAATGGTTGTTGACATTGCCCTTGATGGAGACGAAGTAATTACTACAATTAATGACGCTAACGGAGACCTTCTTTATCCTGTTACAGGAACTGTTATTGAAGGTGATCAGGCCACAATAAAATTTATCGGAAGTCAGGGAGATAATGTAGCACTGGATTTAAAGAGCAAAGATGAGAACACGGTATCCGGTTCCGTAATGGGGATGTATGGTGCCTCAGGTAGCCGTGTTAAGTAATTCGAGAATTAATGATTATAGATGACTTATTTTAATTAGTAGTTAATCAGTTCAGAAAACAGCTTAGTCCCTGTCCCGGTAGTTAATTATTGGGATGGGACTATCTGTTATTCTCATATTTAGCTATTGTTATAGCTAAGGCTATTTAAATCAAAAACTTTTCCCAAAAAAAATTGTAGGATACAAATAGGATAACATAATGAGTAACCAGATAATAAAGACATGAAATATTACAACATGATAAAAGCAATATCGGCAGTTCTATTAACATCAATACTACTTTCTGGCTGTTTTAATTCATCGAACAACATTCAATTAGGAAATATTGATGGATGGTTGTCTGTTAATACAGATTCAACTTTTAATCAACCTTATATTGATATAGAAGAATGGCGTGATGAGCCTGTTCTTCATTATTATGTTCATGGAGGGTTCGAAGGTACCGACACACGATTTTCCTATTATTTTCCGGAAAAAGGAAATTATGAAGGTCGGTTTTTCCAGTATGTAACTCCGGTTCCAGATAGTGAAATACTCTCACAAGGTGCAGAAGGTGAGGCGGATAAAATAGGTTTCTCTGTTACCCATGGAGCCTATTTTGTTGAAACAAATGGAGGCGGAAGTGGAGCAACTGCTACTTATGGATCAGGTATTGATCCTTTGATCGGAGCATATAAGGCGAATGCCGCTTGTGCTCAGTATTCACGACTTGTAGCAGCAGAGATGTTTGGAGAACATCGAACTTACGGGTATATTTTTGGTGGAAGCGGTGGTGCATATAGAACCATCGGTTCAGTTGAAAATACTGATGTTTGGGATGGGGCTGTTCCTTATGTCATTGGTTCGCCTATGGCAATTCCAAATATGTTTACCATACGAATGCACGCCATGCGGATTTTAAAAGATAAGTTCCCGCAGATTTTAGATGCTGTTGAGCCCGGAGGGAGTGGAGATATGTATGCCGGGTTAAATAGAGAAGAAAAGGCTGCTCTAGTTGAAGCAACAAAAATGGGGTTCACTCCTCAAAGTTGGTTTGCTCATAAAACGATGGGTATCCATGCTTTCGGTGTTCTTTATCCCGGAATGTTAATGGCTGATCCAACCTATTCTGAAGATTTCTGGACTGTTCCCGGTTATTTGGGATATGACTCTCCAGAATCGTTTGAGAATGATCGTATTCAACATAGAGCAAAAATTACGAAAGCCATAACGTTGAATGAAGGCCAAGAGCTGGGATTACCTGTTCAGGCAATGCCCGGTCAGGCCAGAGGAACAGCTGATGCTGCTTGGCAGAGGATGAATGGCATGACAGAAGAGCTTCCCGTAGCATTTCAGCTAGAGAGTAAAATGCCGGAAATACAATTTCTTGGTGGTGATTTGATTGTAAAAACAGGTGATGCTGCCGGTCAGACAATAGCCCTTAGAACGATAAAAGATGATATTGTGGTTTTGAGTGATGCGAGTAGTGCTGTGTTATCAAAACTAAAAGTAGGAGATTTGGTACAGGTCGATAACTCTAATTTTTTGGCTGCTCAAACCTACCATCGCCATCAGGTACCTACCGAAGGATATCCGACATGGGATCAGTTTCGCGATGCAGATGGTAACGCAATATACCCGCAAAGACCAATGATACTGGGGCCAATATTTGCCATGGGAGCATCTGGAGTAGTTCCAAGTGGTAATATTAAAGGCAAAGTTATTGCGATAGAAAATTTGTGGGATACTGAAGCCTTGCCATGGCAGGGTGATTGGTATCGACAGGAAGTAAGAAAGAACCTTGGAGACAGTACAAATGATAATTTCCGACTTTGGTATACCGACCATGCCAATCATGCTGATTTCCCTTACCCCGGTGACCCTAACTATTTGGTGAGCTACCTTGGGGTTCTACAACAGGCACTTCTTGACTTAAGTGCTTGGGTTGAAAAAGGGATTGCTCCTCCTGCTACCACCAATTATGAAATTAAGGACGGACAAGTTATTGTGCCTAATTCTGCCGAAGAACGTAAGGGTATTCAGCCAGTTGTCCATTTAAAAGCTAATGGTTCGGATAGGACAGATATTAAAGTTGGCGAAGCCGTAACATTTACTGTTGTAGTTGAAATACCAGAAAATGCTGGAACGCTAGTCAGTGCAGCGTGGGATTTTGATGGATCTGGTAATTTTTCAAATGTTGTTGACTTGTCTGATACAAACGTGAAGAACAACGGTTCTAATATTGAATTCACAGCACAACATACATTCAATGAACCCGGAACACATTTTCCGGTGCTTCATGTAGCTTCGCAAAGAGAAGGAGACGCAGAAACGCCTTATACCCTTATTCCAAATTTGGGAAGAGTAAGAGTTGTGGTAGAGTAGTATAGGTTCAGAAAACAGCTATAATCCCTGCACCAACGGAAATTGATTGGGCAGGGATCTTTTTAAATTCTTACCAAAGTCTTTCGAATGAATTTTTTTCATTAAAAGGGAAAACATTAATCGATAATTAATATTGTAAAATAGTGCAAAACATAGAATTAAAATTTTCACGAATTCTCAAATACATGGGTATTTCTGAAGATCTTATCCAAATGGATGCTTCTTTTAAAAAGGATTTTGAATTTAATGAGTTTCAGTTTTCGTTCTTGTGTTATTACATAAAGAGCTATTTCAAAATCAATATTTGTCAGAAAGATTATGCTAGTTTAGATACGATTGGCAATACCTTAAATTTTATACAGGAAAGAATACGATAATTTCTTTAACCACAAGGAAAATTTGCAAGTGTCAATATTTTCCATTTTATTTGTTGGAAAATATAAGGCACTCTGTATTTCCCAACAAATGTCTGTTTATGAAAGAAAAAATTCTGCATGCGGCTCTGGAGCAATTTTTAAAGTATGGCATTCGTGAAATGTCCATAAAGAAGCTTATTGAACCTTTAGGCATATCTACCAAAACAGTATACAAGTTTTACAAAAACAAAGAAGAGTTATTAGAAGAAGTATTGCGTTTACAGTATGCTCAGCAGTTTCAGAAAATCGAAAATCGGTCTGCCTATCAGGATGTAGTTTCTCTCTTCTTCGATATTTGGCATCTGGCAATTGAGAGAGGGAGTGATGTCAATGACTTGTTTTATAGGGATCTACAGCATTACTATCCCGAGCTGGAAAGAAAAATAGAAGAGGCAATAGGTGAAAAATTTGCAGATAAATTGCTGCAGATAATTCAGAAAGGAATATATGAAGGTGTTTTCAAGGATGATATTCTGCCGGAGGTTGTAATGGAGGGTATATACATCGTATATGATGGCATTTCACGAACAGAAAAATTCAGGAATTTTAAAGCATCACCCTATGAAATTTATCTGAATACGATTGTGCTTAATATTAAGGGCATATGTACACCCAAAGGACTTAAGATTCTAGAGGAGCATATGTCTAGCACACAAGAATCTGAGAGAGGCAAAACAAAATTCACACTTAAATAAGAACTGAGTACGAATAAGTTTATGTTTTATAAAACAAATCTGATATGAAAAAAGTAAATGTATTTTTTGCAGGAGTATTTATTCTCCTTTTATCGCTTAGCTTAGGTGTACAAGCCCAAGAAGGAAATGATTTTTTTACAGGAAAATGGGATGTTATGGTTACCGGTACTCCTAATGGCGATTCCCAAATGCTTTTAACAATAGAAAGTGTTGATGAAAAACTTTCCGGGACTATCAGTCTAGATGAGCAAAGTGAACCACAAGCATTAAGTTCGATTGCCGCTAGCGAAACCTCTCTTTCGGTTAATTTCTTTGCAAGTGGCTACGATGTTTCCATATCTTTAAAGAAAGTCGATGCAGATAATCTTGAAGGATCAATGATGGGTATGTTTAATGCAAAAGGTGTACGCAACAAAGAATAGGAACAAATAGTATAAGAAGAGTTTCTATTTGAGACTTTTCTTATTACATCGATGTAGCTTATTTTTTTACTTTATAAATAGTAAAATGTACTTTTATTTTTAGATATAACCATCCTTATCCAAATTATATACTCAACAATATTCTAGAAAACCTGAAACGAATATAAATTCGTGTTTTTCAAATTTCGGATTGAGGTATCTGATAATCAATAATTTTAAAAATCATGAGAAATATAAATCTGTATGTATTTATTGTTCTAGGAGCTATAATCATCACAGGATGTAAGACGAGTAATTTTAGTAGCAAGACTGAACGCAACCAAACATTTAATCTGGAATGGAAATTCATACGTGATTCTATTGTTGGTGCAGAGATTCCTGAATATGATGATTCGGGCTGGAGATCAGTTGACCTTCCACACGACTGGAGTATTGAAGATTTATCTGGTGAAGATTCAGAAGATAAAATTGGCCCTTTTTCCAAAAATTCTCCGGGCAATGGGAATTCCACAGGGCATGTCATTGGAGGTACAGGTTGGTACCGTAAAAGTTTTACGCTGGATAAAACAGACGAAGGCAAAACAGCCATTTTAAATTTTGATGGAGTATATATGGAATCCGAAATTTGGGTAAATGGCAAAAAAGCCGGTATCCACAAAAATGGTTATACACCTTTCTGGTTCGATATCACATCGATGTTGAATGCTCCCGGGAAAACGAATGTCGTTGCTGTCAAAGTTGATAATATTGGACGAAATTCACGCTGGTACAGTGGATCTGGTATTTACCGGAATGTAACTCTTACACTCACACAACCTGTGCACGTGGCGGTATGGGGGGTAAATATTACGACTCCGGAGATCAATAAAAACACAGCAATTGTTGATCTTGAAGTTACCACTCAAAACGAGGATGCAGAAGCAGTTAATGCTCAGGTTACCATCAATATAAAAGACAAGGATGGAAAGTTGGCCGGTACTGTCACTGAAAATATTAGTCTGGCTGGAAATGCTGATAATATCACAAAAAAGCAAATTACTGTAGAAAATCCTGCTCTGTGGTCTATTGAATCTCCAAATCGTTATTCTGCTGAAATAATTATTGAAAAGGATAATGCAATTACTGATACCTACAATCAATCATTTGGTATCCGGTCAATCGAATTTTCTGCTGAAAAGGGATTTCTTTTAAATGGGAAATCTGTATTACTAAAAGGAGGATGCATGCACCATGATAATGGGCTACTTGGGGCAGCAGCTTTTGATAGGGCAGAAGTTCGACGAGTGGAACTAATGAAGGCCAACGGTTTTAATGCCATCCGTATTTCTCATAACCCACCGTCATCAACTTTTCTTGATGCTTGTGACCAACTAGGAGTCTTGGTTATCAATGAATTTACAGATATGTGGGAATTCTATAAGAACCCACAGGATTACTCAAAATATTTTAAGGAATGGTGGAATAAGGATTTGACGGATATGGTTCTGCGCGATAGAAATCATCCAAGCATCATTATGTGGAGTATTGGAAATGAAATTTATGAACCGGAAGATACTACCCGCCTTCGAATTACAAAACAACTGGCTGAGCGTGTGAGGGAACTTGATAATACCCGTGCTGTAACACTGGCAATCACCGGATTTTTCTATCCCGATGGATGGGAAACTACTGCTCCGGTATTTGCTCAAATGGATGTTAGTGGTTATAACTACATGACATCTAAAATTGAATCCGACCACGAGTTGTATCCTCAACGAATTATATATACATCAGAATCATATCCGAAAGATGCTTATGAATATTGGAAGTATGTAGAAAAGTATCCCCATGTTATTGGTGACTTTGTATGGACATCAATGGATTATTTGGGAGAGGCTGCAATTGGAGGTACAAGTTATGTTCCTTCATCCACAGGTAAAACAATTGGTGGAAATTTTTCAGGATTTAAATTGCCTAAAGGTGTAAATATATTCGATCAGCAAGTGAAAGGACCTTCTGCCTGGCCTAATTATTTAGCAGGGTGTGGTGATATTGATATTACAGGGGAAAAGAGAGCACAAATGCTTTATCGTGATGTGCTCTGGGATAATAGTAAACTTGAGTTCAGTGTGCATGAACCTATTCCTGAAGGTTTTGCCGAGAATATTGGTGGATGGGGTTGGCCAACGGAATTTCAAAGCTGGAACTGGAAAGGCAATGAAGGAACACCGCTAAACGTAAGGGTTTTTACAAAGGCCTCTGATGTTAGACTTGAACTGAATGGAAAAGTAATAGGTGAAAAAACGTTAACCGATGAAGATGAATCTATCGCTGTCTTTGATGTTCCATACGAGTTAGGTGAACTTAAAGCTATTGCCATTGAAAATGGGATTGAAGTGGCAAGCAAAATATTAAAAACTACTGGGGAACCTGTTGCTATCAGGCTGGTTGCCGACCGTAGTAAAATTAAGGCCGATCGCAACGATCTTTCTTTTGTTACCATTGAAGTGGTGGATGAAAATGGGGTGGTTGTACCGAATGCAACAGTAAAAGTAAAATTAACAATTACCGGCAATGGAGAATTGGTAGCTACGGGTAACGCAAGTATAAATGGCATGGAAAGCCTAAACAAACCGGTTATTAACACATTTAATGGCAAAGCACAGGCAATTATCCGTCCGTTCGCAACTGAGGGAGAAATTAAATTAAGTGCTGAAGTTGATGGTTTGAAAGCAGGAGAGTTAGTTGTTGCAGCATATTGAAAAACACGATTACAATTTTAATAATCAATAAAATGAAGAAATTACTTATAGGAACTTATCTGCTTATTTTGACCCTTATTACAACAACTAATTTATGGGGACAAACCAAGCTTTCAGATTCAGAAAAGTGGCTTCCTGTTTATGATTTTGACGCCGGCCAGTTTATAACCCCGGCACAGGAGTTTGGCCCTTTTGCCCGCTGGTGGTGGCCAGGCAATGATGTAAATCAGGAGGAACTACGTCGCGAGGTAAATCTATTTGTCGATAATGCTTTTGGTGGCGTAGAAATACAACCATTCAGTATTAATGTACCAATGACATCTGATGAGGTTAAGGAAAGAGTGTTGAGTTGGGATACTCCAGATTATTACGAAAATCTGAGATCGGTTTTAGATGAAGCCCGGAAACGAGGACTAACAGTAGACATGACCAATGGTAGCGGATGGCCCGCAGGTGGTCCCTTTCTGGATACTGAAGATGGATTTTTAAATTTGGTGCATGAAGATGAAGATGTTGTTGGTGGTACAACAGTTTCTATTAAAGTTCCAACAGTAAACAATGAAACCGACGTGCCTTCAGAACTAATTGCAGTTTTGGCATCGAAGACTGTGGGTAAAGAGAATATAACAATACAGCTTGATCCAGCATCAACGATTATTTTAACAGAAAAAGTCAAAAATGATTCTATTCGTTGGGACGTTCCTGAAGGCAATTGGAAAGTGATCGCTTTTTGGAGTAAACCCAATAGTCTTAGTGGAACGATGGTTGCCGCTCCAAAACAAGGACCAGTATTAAATCATCTTGACTCAGTCAAAGTATTTAAAAATCTCGAATATTTATTCCGTGAGGAGACTGGTTTAGAGGAGTATATGGGCAATCCGTTAAGGGCTGTTTTTGATGATAGTTATGAATTCTCAGTTGATCGTCATTTTTCAAAAGACTTTATTGCTTATTTCAAAGAGAAAAGAGGATATGACATTACTCCATGGTTGCCTGCCAATATGCAGGAAAAGTATAATTATGTAGCATTTAAAAATCCGAATGCCGATCCTGATTTTTCTTTTAACTCGGAAGATTGGCGGTTGAGATATGACTATGACCTGACTATTGGTGAGTTGTTTGGTGAAAACTTGATTGGAGCCAGTCGAAACTGGTTGGAAGAAAAAGGGATGCTTCATCGTACTCAAGCTTACGGTATGTATATGGATATGATTGGCAATGCAGGTAAAGCCGCTATTCCTGAAACGGAAAGCATGCTTCACCAAGAGGCTAATTTGAAGATTATGTCTTCCGGTGCCCATTTGTATAACCGCCCGGTTGTCTCGGCCGAATCTGTGGTAATAAAAAGCCGGGCTTATATGACAACGCCTCAAAAAATAAGGCTCGCTGTGGATAAGCTTTTTTCAGCTGGGGTAAGCCAAATAATTTATCATGGGGTACCTTATCGGTATATAACTGAATCTACAACAGAATTGGGTTGGTATCCGTTTTATATGGGTTTTATCGGATTTAGTTCTCATTTGGGTGAAGGAACTCAATTCTGGAAATATCAGAAGGAAGTGAACGAGTACATTGCCCGTACCCAATATGCATTGCGCTCAGGAAAGCCACATGCCGATGTATTGATTTACTTTCCCTATATGAATGTGGAAGGAATGCCCGATAATCCGGAAGAAATTTTCACTATAGGTGTACTTTCTGATGTTGAACCGCCAATGAATGCTGTGAATGAGACAAGTGCCGATAAAGAGGAATGGGCTAGAAAGATATATCCGGTCATTAACCAGCTAGAGGCAAATGGTATTACTTGGGAATGGGTCAATGATGAATCCATTCAGGCTGCTGAACTGGATGAAAATAAACAAATCAATATTCGTGGCAATCTTTATCAGTCAATCATTCTTGCAGGGATCGATGTTATTCAATTATCATCCTCAAAGCATATAACCAAGTTAGCTAAAGAAGGAATGAAATTTTTGGTGGTGGGAGACCTGCCAACAAAACAGCCTTCATTCCTGAATTGGGAAGAAAATGATAAAAAGACAGCACAACTCATTAAAGAAGCTTGTTCGCAGGCGAATAGCCGTCAGTTTGAAAATGGATCTAATCTGAATAGTTGGATTGAAGACCTAACCCAAGATGTGAAATTTACTGAAAATTACACCTTTACTCGCCAGGTTAAACGCGAAATGGAAGATGGTAGTCGTTTACAATTTATCTGGAATAAAAGTGATAAATGGCAGCCAATTTCATTACAGCTCGATATGAAATTTAAGGTAGCCTATTGGCTTGATGCAGAAACAGGGGCAATTACTTCGGTGAAAAACGTAAAGGATGTTTCATGCGTGTTAGCTCCTTATAGCACAATTATCTTATATGCCAGTACCAATGAACACTTGAATAATCGTTTACTATCCAAATCGGAAAGTTCAGTGTATCAGGCTCAAGAAATCTTAGAAATTAACAACTGGAATATTCTGGTTGATGATATGTCTATTGAAAATACTGTTTTATTTGACTGGGAAAATAATGATCAGCTTAAGTTCACTTCAGAAGAAGGAAGCTATAAATCTAGTTTCAACTTGAATAAAATTGAGAAGAACTCCTCTTATTTAATCGACCTAGGGAAGGTGTGCTATACTGCTAATGTTTGGATTAATGGACAATCTGCAGGTCATCGAATAAATGCACCATACACGCTTGATATTACCAAATACCTCAAGAAAGGTGACAACACCATTGAGGTTGGAGTTACACCGGGTCAATTGAATGGGTTGATTGGTGAGGGTGAAAAAGAAAATCCCAGATACAGTAGGTTTAAAGGAAGAGGAACTGACTTGATGAGTGCAGGACTTATTGGGCCGGTTATACTTTACACGAAATAACGTAATGGTCAATTTTAAAAACCTACTATTTAAAGGATCGACTAATTAATTTCAACAAAATACATAAGTATGAAAACCATATTTTTTCTTTTTGCTGTTCTCAGCTTCAATATTGCGGTTGCACAAAACAATTCAATCCCTCACCTCGAAAAAAGAGATGGGAATATTCAATTGATGGTAAATAATGATCCTTACTTAATGTAATCAGATACTCTTATTCTGCGATGTGTATGTCCACATATGTTCATAATCATCTATATTTAATGAGTGCTTTTTTTGATAAATGGAATAATACTTTTGAGTAGTGAAGGTAGTGTTTTGGTAAATGTGAAGAGTTGCGACTCTGATAGAATTTGTAATTATGATATTTTAGCCTACTGTTTTGTAATTCTAAAAATTATTTAAATTATTATTTCTCATGAAAAAAATTCTACTTCTTTTAATTGCGATTATTACTGTAACTAATTTGATTGCAAAAGATGTATCGATTGACAAAAAACCGTTAAAATCAGCAACCATTAAAACGCCAACTAAGAAATATGCAGTTGGTGGACCAGACACGTATGGATATACTTGGATTGACAGTGATGAAGCTTCGCTCTCGTATACTTGGCAGGATATTTCTTCTACAGGTAATGAGATTACCCTTGATGGAAGTGATGACGATGATTATTATGGGTCTTTCCCCATAGGGTTTAGTTTCCCATTTTATGGCACTTCTTATACTGAATTTTATTTTGGGACAAATGGAGCACTATATTTTGAGGATACAGAAATCGATTATAGTTATTCTTCAATTCCAAGTTCATATGATGATCCAGCTAGCTTTATCGCATGGCATTGGACTGATCTTGAAATGGATGATGATGATGGCTCTGCGGTATATTACGAAACATTTGATAGTTATACAATTGTTCAGTTTGAGAATTATCAGGATCATAATGATACTGATTACTATGCAACAATGCAGGTTGTTTTATATGAAAACGGAAATATAGAATTACGTTATAATTCGATTGATCCCTCTGGATATTATGACGAAGCTTATTCTGTTGGGATACAAAAGGATGATACTGACGGACTTCAGGTAGCTTATGACGATGATACATTTTTTGACGATGGTAAAAGCGTTTTAATTGTTAACCCCAATAATTCAGTGCCAGTTCCATTTTCAATATATTCAGTTTTTGTGTTGTTTATTCTTGTTGGAGGACTAACTGTATTTAAACTGCGTAAGAAAATATTCTCAGTAGCATAAATTGTAAGGGCTATTTATGCTACACAAATACTTACAAAAGTCTGGCAGATTATCTTTTCGGTGATCATGCCAGACTTTTTTATAATCATTCTAGCTCTTGTAGAGATAAAGTGTTTACATATTTTTATAGTTTTGTTCAACTTTCAAAACCAATAAGTATTTCGTTTCACCTATAAATAGCGTTGTGGTATCCAGTAATATTAGAAGAAAGCGGTTAACCGACCGCGAGCTAAAAAAGCTTCAGCAAAAAGAATTACTAAATAGTCTTTTACCGCTTGCCAAGTCATTTGGGACTTGGATTGTTTTGGTCGTTATTGTTGCATGGGATTATACCTCGTTTCGATGGTTCTCAATGGCTTTTGTGCATTTCACGACCTACCTTTCTTATGGGCTAAGTAAGCTGCTTTTTATCCCTGTAAGGCTTTTAGGTAGTAGCTCTTCTATGATGACGACTCTTGAGGTGAATTACGATTCCATTACGATAAGTGGGTTTCCTATGTTAATTGAACTGGAATGTTCAGCATATCATGCCTATATCGCGATGGTTGCTTTAATTATATTTTCAAGTTGGACTTTGAAAAACAAGCTCCTTTGGGGAAGTGCAATCTTTGGTACACTAGCCATCATTAACAGTTTGCGGATAGTCTTGCTCGGGGTAATCGGAAATAAATATCCCACAGCATTTAACATTATGCACGATTATATTTGGAATATTCTGATGGTCATTATTCTATGGGGATTGTGGGAACTCATAAATAACAAATTTACCAAGCAGGCATGAAACGTTACATCCGAAATATCATATTTATAGTGGCCAGCATTTCATTTTATCTGCTCTGGAGTTATGGCGGTGAACAAGTGTACGGCAAATTAATAAAAGGAGGAGTTGAAAGAATTACGACTAAGGTTTCTGGGATTGAAACGGTTGCAATGACCCATTTTGATGAAGAAAATGTAACGATGCTCTCATTTAAATACCCCGATCGCACTACAAAAATAAGTTTGGAGTATTGCTTGCCTATCGTTTTATTACTGGCATGGCAGTTTTCTGTTTTTTTTGATAAAAGGATTAAGTCCAAGAAAGCGTTTAAGCTACTTGGGGCTAATTTCTTGATTATTTATTTGCTTCAAATAATATTTCCACTATTGCTATTCAATGTAAGTCAATCAAGTGCCAAATCTATAGGTTTATTTATCGGTATGCAGGTATTTGGGTTTTTGGTATTTTTTTTAATTCTAAAAGATTCATTAATTATTCGATTAATGACTTCAAAAAATATCTCTACTGGTCAAAAATAGAGAAACTGAATTTCCACTTTTTGATCTTTCCCTTGATGTAGGTTAGCCTAGCTTGAATATTTGTAATTTCTCACTGTTTCTCTTTCGTTAAAAAAATTAGCATATTTAATGTTGTTAGCGCAAGTTTATGCCACATGTGGTGTCATACATCAAACACTCATATCAAGTAAATGACCGATCAAACACTGATCAGCAATATACAGCAAGGAGACGAAAAGGCTTTTAAAGCTTTGGTGACACAGCATCAGCAACAGGTGCTGAGAACTTGTGTGGGCTTTGTTCACAATAATCATGATGCTGAAGACCTTGCACAGGAGGTGTTTGTGGAGGTGTATCATTCTATTCATAAATTTAGAAACGAGTCGAAGCTTTCAACATGGATATTCCGGATAGCAGTAAATAAATCCTTAAACTTTATTAGGGACAGCAAACGAAAAAAGATTTTTCAATCCATTGAAAATACCTTGTTTAAAAGCGAACATACTGAGATGTCAGCTGATTCTTGGAGTGAAAGGCCTGATCTTAAATTGGAAAATGATCAACGAAAAATAAAATTACACAAGGCAATTGATAGCCTCCCGGAGCGACAACGGGTGGCCTTTACCATGAGTAAAATTGAGGATCTTTCATACTTGGAAATTGCAAATGTGATGGGCTTGTCTGTTTCGTCTGTGGAGTCGTTAATACACCGAGCCAAAATAAATCTTCAGAAGAAATTGTATCAGTGTTATAAAAAAGGAATTTAGATCGCAAGTTTTTAAATAAAAGTGTGTCAATATATAAAGCAAGCAATATGAATCACAAAACCATTCATAATCAATTAATATTTTATCTTGAGGGAACACTGCCTGAGGATGAGATGAAATGCATTTCGGAACATCTGGAAGAATGCACCGATTGCCGTTTGTTTTTTGACGAATTGAAATTGACTTGGCAACTTATGGAGCAAGATAAAGCGATAGAGGCCAGTCCTTATTTTTATTCGAAAGTGAAAAACAAAGTTGAGCATGATGGACAATTTGTAGTTCATTGGTATTCCCGTATTCTGCAACCTGTATTTTTTGTTTTCATTTTGGGCATTGGTATTAATTTTGGAATTTGGATGGGAACATTATATAGCGAGCCCAATACCTCTGTTAGTCAGGAAGCAAGTTTGCTTCTCTTGGATGATATGTCACAGGAACCGATTGAGCAGTTTCTAATAAATTTTGAATAATGTTTAAAAATGTAAAAATATTAAGTTGGCTGGTTGTCATTTTGTTGGCATCAAACATAGCGATGGTGGTAACAGTATTATACCGTACAAATAATGTGACCAGAAGAGCATCTCAGAGGACAGATGTTGAAGTCCCGATAGAGCGTCGTTCCCGTTTTTTTAACGAACAATTGGATTTGTCTACGGAGCAGATGGAGCGGTTTCGTTTATCAAACAGAAGCTTTAATCGGAAGACTGCCGGAATTTCTTCCGAGATGAAAGAGCTGAGAGCTGAGATTATCGAGGAACTGACGAAAGAAAACAGTGATACTGAAAAATTGGAAAGACTTTCGTATGAAATTGGCAATCGCCACAGAGATCTGAAGATTATAACGAATGATTTTTATCTTGAGATGAAAGAATTATGTGACTCGACTCAGAGAGAACGTTTGGCAATTGTTTTTCGCTCATTGCTAGAGGGAGAACAGAATATTGCAATCCCGAAAGGACAGGGGCGCCAATTAAACCGTCAATAAAATAGAATTTGATCAGATATCTAAATCGGGATAGTGCGAATGCATTGTCCCGATTCTTTTTTATATGTGGTTTGCTGATGGGGGAAAATAAATTGAAAAAATATGATTCTCGGCGCAAGTTTTTTTTCTAAGCGGTGTCATAGTATTAAAACCGGGAAACCCGGAGCTGAAGCAACGAAGGATTACCGGTATCTGAATTGGATCAGCAAATCATATAAACAATTAAATAGAGAAAAATGAAAAAGATGTTTGGATTAAGCTTATTGGTTCTAGGAACTATGTTTGCTTTAAATGTAAATGCGCAGAGAGGTAAAGCGACGAGAAGTGTCACGCAAATTTCAAACTTAACAGAAGATCAGAAAACTGCAATTACAGAGTTGAATGACTCTTACCAAGAGAAGAGAGATGACTTAAGTTCTGCTCGTCTTGATGAAATTAAGGCCTTAATGACTGAAGAACAGCAAAAGGAATTTGATGAATTATATGTAGGCAGGAATAATCGATTTGGAAATACGACTTCTTCGGGAAGCAGAACAATGGCATGTGTCGAGCAGATTTCAAGCCTTACAGAAGAACAAGAGACTGCAATTACAGAGTTGAATGACGCTTATCAGGAGAAAATGGCTGAGCTCCGTATAGAGAGGAGAGGGACATCAGATGGAGATGAAAAAGATTCAATTCTGAGGGAAATGGAAGAGTTGAGATCGGCTCACCACGAAGATGTTAAGGCCTTGATGACTGAAGAACAGCAAACGGAATTTACGGAACTATTGGCCGAAGATACTCGAGGAATGAGGAATTTATTTGCTGATGGTAGAGGTCGATTCAATAATCAGAGAACAGGCAGAGGGGAATTCCAGAAAAGAAATAATAATCGTGATAATAGATCTCATCAGAATTTCGGTAACGGAAGAGGAGATGGTTCTAGATATGGCAGATGACACTGTTTCAGACACTGTTTCACAAAGTGTGTAAACTAAATTCCGAGGGTTTAGCTATTTATAGCTGAACCCTTTTTTTATGACTAAAAACTGGTTTGTGAGATCGTGTTTTCTCGTTCTTGTTTCTTTAATTTCTAAATGACACCTGTTGCTAAAAGCTTGTTGTGAAAATTTCTAGTATTAATCTTTTCACCTAAAACGGGTTTCGTTAAGAGCATGAATTTCAGGAAGTGTAATTGTCTTAGGTAATAATTTTAATCCAATCAAAAAACACAGTATTTGGCTTAAAACGAATGTTATTGTATGCGATAGAAAAAGGGTGGAAATAATTGTTTTCTATTCTTTGGGTTTTGTTTAATTCTATCATAGCGAGTATATATTATCGTCTCTTGCTTTAATGAACTATAATATATATTTCGTTATTTAAGAATAGGCATTTAAAAAGTTATTAAGTTTCGTCTTGCATAATTCTATAGATTTACAGATGTTTGTCTTCTCTATTTTTAATAATAGTTAATTAAGAAAGGAATATTCAATTGAGTATTGTAAAAGGAGTATTATTTAAGTACCGTATTTTTTGGCATGTTATATTCTGGGTAGTATGGTACGTGTTTTATTTGATCACCTATAGTGATTTGGGATTTGAAGACAATCCTCAATATAAGATGAACTTGTACCTGTTGCCTTCAAGAATGGCAATGACTTATCTTCTTATTTACTGGATATTGCCCCGCTTCCTGTTTACAAAGAAATACCTGCTGTTTACATTAATAATACTCCTACATGCCGTTGTATTTGGTTTAATAATTACTTTTCAGTTGAGTCTGGCAGGTATACCATCAGAGCATAAATTTCAAGTTATTCGTCCAGTTATTATGAATTACCAGATTCCGGCAACAGCTGCTGCAATCGTATTGTTTAAAAGATGGTATTTGATGCAGCAGTATTCACTTACACTTGAGAAAGAAAAGTATGAACTTGAATATGAAAAACTTGAAGCTGAGCTCAATTTTCTGAAATCACAAATCCACCCACATTTTCTTTTTAACACTTTAAATAACTTATATGCTTTAACGCTTAAAAAATCAGATAAAGCTTCGGAAGTTGTTATTCAATTATCAAATATGCTTGATCATATGCTTTACAGTAGTAAAGAATCAGAGGTAAGTCTTGAAAAGGAGATCGTTCAGCTAAAAGAGTATGTAAATCTTGAATATATTAATTATGGTGAGCGTTTAGACCTGATGATAGATGTGACAGGTGATGTTAATGGGATGAAAATAGCTCCGCTAATTATGCTTCCTTTTGTAGAAAATAGCTTTAAACATGGTGTAAGCAATGATGCGGAATTCCCGTTTATCAATATTGAAATCAATGTTGAGGGGACAATGTTTCACTTTGGCGTTCAAAATTCATATGACCCAAATAATAAAAAAGAGGAAAGTAATTCTCAAGGAATTGGGCTATACAATGTGAAGAGAAGGTTGGAACTTTTATATCCAGAGAAGTATCAATTGGAAATTAAAAAAGATAATCGTGTATTTCAGATAAACCTAGACATTGATTTGTCGAGTGGAATTTTTAAAGAGCTTCAAAATTAGGCAAACACATGAAATGTAAATGTATCATAGTCGATGATGCGCCCTTGGCAGTCGAAGTAATTCAATCGCACCTTGAAAGATTTGATCTGTTTGAGTTGGTTGCAACTTGCAGTAATGCCATGGAGGCCTTTAACGTTTTATCATCAACAACGGTTGACCTGATGTTCTTAGATATTGAGATGCCTGGTATTAAAGGAACGGTATTTCTAAAGAATCTGGTTAACCCTCCCAAAGTGATTTTTACTACAGCTTACAGGGAATATGCAATGGAGGGATTTGAGCTCAATGTTGTTGACTATTTACTGAAACCAATTTCGATTGAACGGTTTACCAAAGCCATATCCAAATTTCTTCATTTAAATAATATGAGCCTTTCCGATAATGAATCACGACCTCCTGATTTAAAGGAGAATGACTTTATTTATATAAATGGGAATAAGAAGATTTACAAGATCAAATTAGATGATATTTTCTATGTCGAAAGCAAACGGGATTATATCATCGTTTACTATTTAGATAAAGAACTTCAAGTAAAATATACCATCTCTGCATTTGAAAAGGAGTTGCCAGAAAAGGATTTCCTGCGAATCCACCGATCTTTTATTATCTCACTAAAGCATATAAAAGGTTTTACTGCTAATACTGTCGATCTTGGGGTAATTGAAATTCCTATTGGTCGCAATTTCCACGAACAAGTTTTTTCCAGGTTAAACTATAATATTTAATTTTTATAGTTATAACGCCTATTTGTATATATAAAAGGCGTAAAAATAATGACTTCTGATTTTTAGCTCCGTCAGGAGTTTATTGCTGTCTGTCAATAGCAATCCAGATTTTATCTACATCTACCACAACGACTTTACTGTGTCAATATATTTATGATGTGAGGAACATTGTATGTATTGAAATTGGCTGTTCCTGTGCATGTTATATGGTAGGTGAACAAGTCCTTTGTGCAGATAAAATAATATAACCCTTTATAATTTTTTGCTTATGGTATAAAACTAACTGAAAGAAAACCTAAAGTTCTAACGAACGATTGACACCACAAATGAAAGATTGGTGTCACAAATTTCTAACTATTAAACCAAAAACTTACAAGCTTATGAAAAAAGAATGTTTTTTACTAGATTATGTTTCTCATAGGTCTTTTAAATCAACCCTGATTATCTATGTTGGAATATTGATTGTGTCGCTACTAATAAGTGTAGGGCAATCATATGCTTCCGACTCAAAAACCAAGAAACTTTCAGGAAGTGTTACACAACAACAGTTAACCATTACAGGAAAAGTAGTTGACTCAAGTGGACAGGCATTGCCTGGTGTAACTGTTGTGGTAAAAGGAACTACGAATGGAACTATTTCGGATATTGATGGCAACTACAGTATTTCAGGTGCATCAGCAAATGCTACTTTGCAACTTACGTTCGTGGGTATGGAAGCTCAGACCGTTGCCGTTGCCGGACAATCCGTAATCAACGTGACCATGCAGGAATCAACTATCGGTCTTGAAGAAGTTGTTGCTACTGGTTATGGTACAGAAAGAAAGAAGGATATCATCGGTTCTGTCGCAATTGCGAACACTGATGACATGAAACAAACTCCTACTTCAAATGCAATTGCCCAATTGCAGGGACGTGTTGCAGGTGTAAACGTTACAACAGACGGTAGTGGTAATGCTTCTAAAATCCGGATCCGTGGTTTCGGGTCTTTCGGGAATAATGATCCATTGTATATCATTGATGGTATCGCTGGTAGCATGGACAACCTAAACCCTAACGATATCGAATCGGTACAAATCCTGAAAGATGCTGCATCAGCTGCAATCTATGGTTCACAAGCTGCAAACGGTGTAATTATTGTCACGACCAAAAGAGGTAAGAAAAACACGTCGACAATTAACTTCGATGCATATGTGGGTGTAAACAATGTTGCTAAAAGCAACTTCCCAGATATGTTGAATTCTCAGGAATATGGTGAATACCTTTGGAAAATGAAAGAAGGGGCAGGCTTATCTGTTGGTGATTCTAACTGGGGCAATGCATTGTATGGTTATGGCGAAACCCCTGTAATCCCTGATTACATATATGTAGGTGATGCAAGTATTACAGGTGCCGACCTTTATGAACTACAAACTTCAGGAGACCCTGCAGATCAGGCGTATTATCAGGAATTAATTAAGCCTGAAAATTACGATTACTACTCACACCAAATTGTTCCATCTGCTAAAGGAGAAGGAACTGACTGGTTTGATGAAGTATTCAACCCTGCAATGATTCAAAGCTACAGCTTAAGTGCATCAGGTGGCGGAAATAAAGGCACATACTCTGTTAGTACGAGCTACTTTGATCAGGAAAGCTCTACTAACCCATGGGGCAACAGTCAGCGTTACACCTTGCGCGTTAACTCAAGCCTTGAAATCAACGATTGGTTAAGCGTGGGAGAAAGTTTACAAGCAAACTACGATTATAGCAAAGCCGGTGGTAGTGGAAGTTCTGCGAGTACGGCATGGACATTTGCCTCGGTAATCCCAGTTTACGATATAGCAGGTAATTATGCAGGTAGTGCTGCAAAAGGGGTTGTTGATGTTGGTGATAGTGGTAGTAACCCAATCTGGAGCTATTATCAAAATCGCTTCAACTATGATATGAGATCTTCTTACTCCGGTAACGTATATGCACAACTTACACCTGTGAAAAACCTTATCTTAAAAACTACATTGGGTTTCCTTTCAAACAGCAATGCAGATCAAAGTATGAACCTGATTACTTATAACAATGCTGAAAATGGTAACCAAAATCATAATTCAATAAGTGGTAATTCTGGTCATGGGCGTAACTGGACATGGCAAAACACGGCTACATATTCAAAAACAATAGATAAGCATTACTTCAAAATAATGTTAGGTTCTGAAGCTCAGCGTGGTTTCATATACAATGTTGGAGCAAGCCGTGAGGATTTGTTGATTGATGACGATCCTAATTATCAGCTGGTTGATGCCGCAACTGGTACGCAGACAAATAGTGGCAACTGGGAAGAAAGTGCATTGTACTCACTATTTGGTCGTGTCGACTATACTTTCAATGATAAATATATCTTCAATGCTACGGTTCGTCGTGATGGTTCTCCTGGCTTTGGCCAAAATAGCCGCTATGGTGTTTTTCCTGCAGCAGCTATCGGATGGCGTATTTCAAGTGAAAGCTTCATGGAAGATGCAGACTGGATCACTGACTTAAAACTAAGGGCCAGTTATGGTATTACTGGTAATGGAGGAGCCCTAAGTGTTAATAATATTTATTCAACATATATATCTGCACTTGCTAACACATATCCAATGGATGGACAGTTTTATTCTTCAAGCTATGTGCAGGATTCAGATGCGAATCCGGATGCAAAATGGGAAGAATCGATAAATCAAAACTATGGTTTTGATGCTACTTTGCTCGATGGTGCATGGTCGGTTTCTGCAGAATATTACGTGAAAGAAACCAAGGGCCTATTGGTTCAACGGATTGCACCTTCAACAGCCTTGGATGTGGATCAGCCACAGGAAAACGTAGGTAACATCCGTAACCGTGGGTTAGAGTTTTCTATTCAAAACCGTGGTTCAATCGGTGATTTTAGTTATGATGCAAGCTTGAATTTCACTCACTATAAAAACGAAGTTGTCAAGTATCTGGACAGCCCTGACTCATATCGTGGATTTGGTGCCGGTCGTATCTCTGGTGATGTTGGCCGTACTACTGCCGGATGGGAAATTTCAACTTATTACGGTTATACCCGGGATGGTTACTTTAATACCCAGACAGAAGTTGACGCTTATAATGCAGAGTACACAAATGACATCATCCCTGCAAGGGTAGGTGGATGGAAACTAAAAGACATCAATGACGATAAAATAGTTGATGGTGATGACCGTGGAATATTAGGTTCTCCTCACCCAGACTTTCAGGTCGGTTTTAACTTAGCACTTGAATATAAAAACTTTGATTTGACAGGATTTTTGTTCTGGAATCAGGGAGGCGAAGTATTTAACCAAAGCCTTTACGGTTCAGACTTCAACTCGTTTAACTGGAACCGCCGCGCTGCAGCCCTTTACGATACATGGACCGTTGATAACATGAATGCAGCCTTGCCAAGTTTGAATGAAAACGACAATAAATCATATTTATACTCTAACGACTACTACGTTGAAGATGCAACTTACATTCGTCTTAAAACTTTACAGTTAGGTTATACATTTCCACAAAGTATCATAAGTAAAATAGGTGCCAGCAAACTTCGGATCTATATTCAAGCTGAAAACGTGTGGACATGGGTAAATAACGAATGCCGTGTTCTTGACCCGGGTGCCAGCTTGTCGGGAGATGAAGATACAGAAATGGGGGTTATTGGCCTGAACCAGAATCCAACAGCCCAACAATTTTTGTTCGGTATCAACTTTGGGTTATAATGATTACGGTTTTTAATGTGAATTTTTAAAAATAAAGAAGATATGAAAAATAATTTTTTAGTCATACTTACTATAATTGCATCCGGACTCCTTATATCATCTTGTAATGATAGTTTTCTGGATTTAAAACCACTGGGATCACTTTCTTCAGATGTTTTAGGGAATGCGGAAGGTCTTAGAGGTGCTGTCGTGGGAGCTTATGCACCACTTAATGATGGTGGTAACGATGGTGGTATTTATGGTTGGTTGCTTGGTGACCAGCGTGGTGGTGACCTCACGAAAGCTTCTGATCCTGGAGACCAGCCCTATATGGTTTACTTCTCTACCTATGAATATGTACCTGCCTCTTCAGGAATAACCGGAAACTGGAGCCAAAACTACAAAGGCGCAAACCGTTGTAACTCGGTATTAAAGCTTCTCCAGTCAATTCCTGACGAAGAAGTTTCGGCTGAGCAAAAAGCACTGTACGAAGCTGAAATCAAATTTCTCAGGGCTCACTATTACTTTCAGTTAAAAATTAATTATGATGTTGTGCCATGGGTGGATGAGGAGACTGCAGATGCTCGTGTTCCCAACACGATTGATAATGACGGAGTGTCGTTTGTTGATATTTGGCAAAATATTTTTGCTGATATGGAATTTGCCGCAGCAAACCTTCCTGAAACACAAGATGATGTTGCTAGTCCGAATAAGTGGGCTGCAAAAGCATACCTTGCAAAAATTTACATGTATGCTTCTGAATTGCCATCTGCAAGTGGTGTAACTTACGATAAGTTTAGCGATGCCCTTGACCTTGTTGATGAAGTAATTGCTGACGGTGTTACCTCAAGTGGTGATGCTTACGGGTTGATGGATGGGTATTTTGACAACTTCCAGCCTGATACTGAAAATGGTAAGGAATCTGTTTGGTCTGTTCAATTGACAGTTAGTGATGGTACTCTTACTTCGGGTTGGGGAGATGATGTAATGCCGAACTCTTTAGGTAACATTTTTATTGGACCTCAAACTCCTTATGCTTCAGCAATTACGGGAATGCCAGGTTTCGGGTTTTTCCAACCAACACCATGGCTAGCCAATCACTATCGTGTGGATGATGATGGTCTTCCTTACTGGGATATGTACGAGCAGGGCGATGACATCACTTATGGCGGAACGGTTGATCTGGTTAAAGATGACTATACATTAACTGCCTACGATGATTATGAAGTGGATACGGAAATGCCACTTGACCCGCGTATTGATTGGGTAATGGGGCGTCGCGGCATTCCTTACCTTGGATATGAATCTGATGGTAACCCAGGGATGAACGGTTCCTGGATTCGCAACCCTCAGTATGGTGGTCCATATTTAATTAAAAAATGGTTTACCGAAGTTGATCTCCTGGAGAATTCTATTTACTACGTTAGCGGACAACGTAATGTTGCCATGAATGTCAATGTGATTCGATATGCTGAAGTATTGTTATGGAAGGCCGAACTGGAAGTTCGCGTAAACGGTGACCTTGACATGGCCAGGCAATATGTTAATATAGTTCGTCAGCGTATGATAGATAATCTGGATGATCCACGTAACCGTGTACAGGACAGTCCTGCAAACTACCAAATCGAAACTTATCCTGTCGGGCACGAAGCATTCTCTACTGAAGAAAATGCATTACAGTCAATTTGCATGGAGTTTGGCCTTGAGTTTGCAAACGAAGGAAAACGCTTCTATGACTTAACCCGCTTTAATTACGGAGAAAAAGCATTAAACCAGAACTTGAACTTTTTGGTTGATTACGGCTTTTCATGGTTCGACCAGAGTTACATTAAGTACACCGACAGTTCAGATAGGTATTTGCCAATATCTACATCGAACATTACAAGCAGTATTAAAGATGGTGTGCCTACTTTGACCAATGCATATTATTAAAAGTCTCTTTTCTAATAACCTATACTAATCTAGACAAAAGGGGGGGAGTTAGGTCCCATCCCCTTTTTATTAACCTCAATATCTTGTCGTTTGTGACGATCAAAATTCCACTTTTTGATTTGTTACTACGTCAAGAGTTGCCAGTTGTTTGTCAGGAATAGCCTTGATTCTATCCCCATTTCCTACAACGACTTTATTGTATCAATATATTTATAATGTGTAGAACATGGTATGAGTTGAAATCAGGACTAACACAGATTATTATACAATGTCAGGGTGCAAATAATCTTTGATCATTACAATCCAAATTGAGAGAATAATGACAAGAAATTTGTGGGTGATAAAAATGATTTATCTAAAAATATAAGGAGAGTAAATAATTACCTGAATTTTATACATCTATCTAAATCAACAAATATGAATAAAAAAAGATTTAATGAAAGTAGTATTTCCAGAAGAAGCTTTTTGGGAACTACAGCGGCAGCCTCTGCCGCATTTACAATTATACCTAGCATTGCTATGGGGAAATCGTTAGGGCATCAAGCTCCAAGTGACACCCTAAATGTTGCATTGATTGGAGCTGGTGGGCAGGGTAATGGAGATATCAAGAGTATCTGTAAACCAGAAGTTGTACTACAAGCTCAAGGCCTTGGGGGCATGGGAGGCGGGAGTGCTTCGGGAACTGAAAAGTTAGTTGCTGTTTGTGATGTTGATTGGGGATATGATTCAGTTACTCGTACATTTGATGCTTATCCTAGTGCTGCAAAGTACAAAGATTGGAGGGTCATGTACGAAGAAATGGCTGATCAAATTGACGCTGTTGTGGTTGCTACTGCAGACCATAATCATGCTAATCCAACAGCCACTGCAATGACTCTTGGTAAGCATGTTTACTGTGAAAAACCATTGACTCATACAATCTACGAATCACGTTTGTTAACAAAATTGGCTAAAAAATATGGCGTTGCTACACAGATGGGTAATCAGGGTTCTTCTAATGATGGTGTTCGTCAGGCATGTGCCTGGGCATGGGACGGACAAATCGGAGAAGTAACAAAAGTAGATGTATGGTCAAGCCGACCATCCTGGCCACAAGGTATGGATGCACCTACTAAAAAGATGAAAGTCCCTAACACTTTAGACTGGGATCTTTTCATTTCTCATATGCCTTACCGTGACTATAATGATGCATATCATCCTTGGAATTTTCGTGGATGGTGGGACTTCGGTACTGGTGCTTTTGGTGATATGGCGTGTCATAACATGCACCCGGTATTTAAAGTATTGAACTTAGGTTATGCTTCTAAAGTTCAGGGGCAATCAACAGAATTGAAAAAAGATGCTTGTCCTCACGCTCAGATGGTGAAAATGACATTCCCAGCACGTGAAAATAAACCTAAAATGGCTATGCCAGAAGTCGAAGTTACTTGGTATGATGGTGGTTTCCACGGAATGGTTCCTGAAGTTCTTCCAGAAGGAAAAACCTGGCAAGGTGAAGGTTGTGCGATTTACGGCACAAAAGATACGATCATTTTAGGTAGTCATGGCAGCAATGCTTACTTGCTATCAGGGAAAAACCCAAGCTCGCCGGAAGTATTGCGTGTGGTACCAGATAATAACCACTATTTGGATTGGGTAAATGCATGTAAACAACCAGACCTTCGCGATAACATTGCTTCACACTTCGGTGAAGCAGGACCTTTCAACGAAATGGTTTTGATGGGCGTTATCGGTGTTCGTATGCAGAAAATGAACAAATCACTTCATTGGGATGGTCAAAATATGAAGTTCACGAATATTGGTGTTGATGATACTGTAGTCCCTTACGTGGGAGCTGCTAGTCAGGCTGATATGAGGGCTATGGCTGATGCAGCTGCAGCTGCAGCCGGAACAAGCGGTATGGCTGGTGGCGGTGCACCTGGCGGCGGTGGTACTCCTGATGGAATGATGGGTGGTCCTGGTGGCCGCGGTGGCGGTGTAAACGCTATGGAATATGTAGAAACTCTAGTTTCACACGAATACCTCCACGGCTTCAAGTTACCAGATATGCCTGCCTAGTTTGAGAAATAAATATATAAAAGCATCTCAAATTTTGAGATGCTTTTATAATGCATTTAATAATGAAGAAAATGAACAAACAATCAAAAAACGAACTTTCAAGACGTGGGTTTCTTGGAAGTGCAGCAGCAGTAGCAGCCTTATCGGTGGTTCCGTTAACATATTCGTGTAGTCCGTCTGAATCATCACCCAGTATTTCCCCAGACCCGGTTGATGATGGAAAACCAAATTCCAAATTTGCAGGTGTGCAATGTGGGACTATTACTTATAGTTTTCGTGGAGTTGATGGTGTAGATGCTACTATTGCAGCATGTGTCGAGGCCGGTGTAAGTTCAATAGAGTTAATGGGGAATGGATTGGAAGAAGCTATCGGTGCGCCTTCAAATCCTGTTCAAAGAGGTTTTGGTGGACCTCCACCTGGTGGAGCACCCGGTGGAGCCGGAATGCCAGCTGCCCAGCAACCCGGGGCTGGAGGTCGGCCTACGCGAATGCAAAGGCCAGAGCCAGAACCATTAACTGAAGAAGAACAAGCACTTCAAGATAAATATAATGAAGAGTTAGCTGCTTTCAGAAATGATCCTAATATTCTAGATAAGTGGACAGATCTTAAGAAGAAATTTGATGATGCCGGAATTGAAATCCATATTCTAAAATGGACAGCAGGAGCTACTGACGAAGAACTGGATTATTCATTCCAGGTAGCAAAAACAATTGGGGCTGTAGGTATTACGACAGAGTTAAGCGAGGAATCTTGTAAAACATTAGGTGTAGCCGCAGAACGTAATGGAATGTTGGCTATTTATCACAACCATGGCCAATATGCAGAAATGACTATAGTGGAAATTGAGGAATGGCTGGCATATTCACCAGCAAACAGGTTAAACTTCGACTGTGGCCACTATTTTGGTTCTGGTTATAAAGATTCAACTGGGCTTACACCAATTGAATTTATTGACCACTTTCATGACAGAATAGTAAGTGTGCATTGTAAAGATAAAACAGCAGTTGATAATCAAACTATAAGCAATACAAATCAGGTTTGGGGACAAGGTGAAACACCTCTGCGTGAGATATTACAACATGTTCGTGATAATTATCCACATTTATATTGTGATGTTGAACTTGAGTATGATGTTAAAGCATGGTCTGACTCAGCAAAAGAGGTAGGAAAATGTATTCGTTATATGAGAGAAGCATTGATTTAAACAAAACGCTGTTTAAGTTACACTCTTGTTGTACAGGTATTTCACATACATGTAAGTGAAAAAAAGGGCAAATTAAGATACTTATTTTGCCCTTTTTTAACGTATGAAAATTCCCATAGATAATAATCTAATTGATATGGCTATGTAAATGGCTGTTTATTTAATTAAATCCTAAACGAAAACAATCATGAGACTTAGAAAATTTGAAAAAATAAGAACTGTATTCATCCTTCTGACAAGTACATTTGTATTTGGTTTTGTTGCAACATCTTTGGTGTCGTGTTCAGGTGTATCTGCAACTTCACCAGATTATGTCGTGTCAATTCCTGCTACGCTGGATTTGGGTACTGTTGCAGATGGTGATTTCGCACCCAAACCCAAACAAACTACTTTATATGCAGTCATGGAATCAGATCTTCAACCTTGTGTTGATGAAACGATTGAAATTACATTATCTAATGCAAATATGGGAGTTAACCAGTTTGTTGAGGTAACTACTTCAAAAACTGTATCATTAAATGGAAATGTTCCGGCAACTGTGTATCCATACAAAAGGGCTTTAGCAGAGAAAGGCACAAAAACATCAGAAGTAACAGTTTACCAAAACGATGCAAGCACTGGAACTTACCATGGTACAACTACCTTTGACATTGATTTGGTGGTTTACGAAAATGTTCCTGAAATCATTATGTCTCTTTATAACAATGCAATTAAAGAAGATGATTATGCAAAAGAAGCTTTCGGTGATACAAATGAGTCAAGAATAAAAGTGATAAGTGAACTGGGGTATGAAGGAGCATATGCATATACGTCTATAAGCGACTGGAATTTATTGAAGAAATACAGAATGTATTCAGCAGGTGCAAGCGCACTTTCTGACAAAGAGGGTGAGCCTTATTTTGAAGGTTATACCAATCTTGACAATGGTTCAAGGTATGTGCTTTCTGCAAAATACTATGCAGAGAACGGTTATAAGTTCGGAAATTTCGATGCCCAATACTATTTCACTGGCATGATGGGGGGCGCTCAGTCTTCATCTAAAGTTGGCGGAACAGGGGAAGATTCCGGCAGGGGAGGGCCTGGTGGAATACCCGGCGGTATGCCTAGTGGGGAAGAAGGCGGTGAAGGTGGAATGCCTGCTGCCCCCAGAGGAGGAATGCCTGGAGGAGGCATGGGTGGTCCTGGTGGGGGTTCAGGTGGAATTGCTACCTATAAAGAGTATGTTAAAACCTGGGAAGATGCTGTAGCTGCTGCCGTGAAACTGAACAAACAAGTTGCTGACGCTGCTGATAAATACGATTACGATGTTGATTTCTACCTGACCCAGGAAAATGAACCAATGGGAAATGTAGGGCAATCAGCTCTTGAAGTTGCTATGTTTAATGCTGAAATTGCGCAAGCTAGTGCTGAAGCAGGTGTTACGAACTACCACAAAGTAACAATTGACCTTGTACACACTTATTCATTCCTTGAACTTGAACTTCAAAATAAAGATAAATCAGCAGACTGGTGTATTCAATACCTGGAATCAACAGATTGGGCAGCCGATTATTTCAAGGACAGATTAGGGGCTGCTACAATCAAAAAGCCAAATGATATCTATGATTACATGAAGTTACTTGAAGGTAATGTATGTGCAATTCAATTCTCTGACAACAACGGTGGAACATTGTCTCCATTTGGTGGTTCAGAGAAAGGTTCTGCAACCGGTTCCCACCATGTGTTGGGCGATGGCCGTATCGATTTCATGGAATATTTCGATGCACTGTTCAATTATGGCAAACTGGGCGAAACAGCAGAAAAATGTGGTGGTGTTTACTTGGTTTACGAGCCATGGTACAATAACATTAATGACGAAGAGGAGAAAATCATTTCTGAAAAACGTTTGGTCGAAGGAATAAAAGAAGGCCCTCAATGGATGGCTGAATGGAACTTGCTTTTCAATGTAAACAGAAAAGATATGGAAGGTATTTCCGAAAAAAGCTTAGATCCTGTTACTGTTGCAGAAGGTCAAATTGCTATTCCTTGTTTATCGGTCTTAAACTTTGGAGCCGGACAAACTAAAACAGGAGTTGCAATTCAAAACCCAAAAGGAAACCCATGCAACTTTGTAATCTCAGTAGTCTCTGATGGTGGCGAAGTCCTATATAAATCAGATCCTGTAAAGCCAGGGAAGAGTGCCGAAATTACTTTAAGCGAAGCATTATCCGCCGGCTCTTACGATGCAAAAGTTAAATATGAAACAAGCTCAATTGCTGACGCTAGTGCAATGAACAGTGCAGATGTAAAAGTGAAATTGCTTGTGGAATAGTTTTTATGACATTAAGCTAATTACAAAAATATTTTGGAGTATACCACTTTTGAAAAGGCGGGATTCTCTCCTTAGATAATCCTATCTGCATATTTCAAACTAAAACTGCAAGTATGTAAACACTCGGATTAGAATATAAGGCTTCGAGAATATCAAAGCCTTATATCTCCAATGTCCTGTTTTGGTTTTAACTCCGTCAGGAGTTGCTTGTCGTTTGTCAGCAGTAGTATTGATTATATCTGCATCAAACACCACTCCTTTTTTGAATTTCTAGTTTTACAAAGAACGGAACAGTGTTGCTTGGGAATTATGAGGCAAAGCATCGGATGTTCTTTTTCAATACGATTAAACCAACTAAGAATGAATAATAGAATGATAAAGGGATTGTCTAGAAGACGATTTCTAGAAACGACGACTCTTGGTATAGCAGGGATGGCTTTTATTCCGGCATTAAGTTCATGTAATTCGGGTTCAGCGTCAAAGAAGGAGAGTGAAACTTTGCGTCTGGGGTACATAGGAGCCGGTGTTCAAGGCCTGATGCTTTTAAATGGTTTTATTACTCAACCTAACATACGCATTGTTGCTGTTTCAGAAGTTTATGATGTAAAGGCAAATACGTTCAAAGGCAAGGTTGAGGAAATCTATGTTGCCAACAATATAGATGTTACAGTGAATACCTATGAGAATTACGAAGATATGCTTGCCAATGAGGATCTGGATATAGTAGTTTGCCCACTTCCTGATCATCAACATGCTGTTGCTGCCATTCATGCCTTAAATGTGGGTTGTCATGTCTATCTTGAAAAACCGATGACTTTGACCATTTGGGAGACTCAGGAACTAAGGAAAGCTGTAGAAAGAACAGGTAAAACATTGCAGGTTGGAAGTATGCAACGTACAATGTCAGAATTTACTCATGCTGTTAATATGGTACAGCAAGGCAAAATAGGTAAGGTTCATACAATATATGCGAATGTAAATGTTGATGGAGGTCCATCTTTAATATATGATTTATCTGAAGAGCCAATTCCTGAAGGACTAAACTGGGATCTATGGGTTGGACCTGCTGATATTAGTAAGTTTCATCATAATTCAGCTCTTTGCCCAAGTAATGAAACAGGGATGCAAATGGGATCTTGGCGTCAGTATGCAGGACTAGGTGGTGGTGGTACTACCGATTGGGGGGCTCACAACTTCGATATTGCTCAGTGGGCCATCGGTGAGGATGGATTAGGGAAAGGGCCTATGAAAGTTGAACCTGTTGATGATTTCCAGAATGTTAAATTCACGTATGATAATGGTGTTGAACTATTTTCAGGTAATGACCCTGAGGGTAGGCGAGGCATTGTTTTCTATGGAGAAGATGGTTGGATTTCTGTAGGTCGAGGGTCTTTCGAATCTTCAAATGAATTATTATACCCTGCAGAAGAGCTTGCTGGTATGAGCAAACCTGCAGATATGATGACTCCTCATATTAAAAATTTTCTTGACTGTATTGAAACCGGTGCTGAGCCAAATGCCTCTGTATACAAAGCAGGATGTACTTGTAATTCTTGCAACATAGCAAACATTGCTTTATGGACGAAAAAAGATCTTGAATGGGATCCAATAAATGAAGAATTCACGAATGATGCTGATGGAGAAGCAACAGCATTGTTGGTGCCTTACATGCGTGAAGGTTGGAGTTTAGATGAACCACTGCCATTATTGTGATCATATCTCTTTTAAAAGAATATTCGAATACAATAGTTGACCTAAAGACGTTGATGTATAATCACGTGAAACATATAAAAAAGTAATAAATAACTCAAGAGGATTTTTCTAATCTAAACATAAAAATTTTTAACACTATGAAGAAGTATCTTTCTCCAATCATTACGTTTGTTTTTTTTATTGCATTAGCAGCAAATGTAAATGCGCAGCCTACGGGTAATATGGGAGGTGGGGAACCTCCACAAGGTTCAGGAGGCCCGGGTGGAGAAGGTTTTCCCGGCGGTAACCCACCTCCAATGATGATGCCTACAGGAGGTCCTTATATTATGGCTTCAGATGACCCCTTATTTGTTTTAGAAACAGCATCTCAGTCTGATGCAGAAGATGTAAAAGCATACTCTGAAAGAATTGAAGATTTAATGCCTGAGATTAAATATAAGCCAAAGAAGAAACGTAAGCTTCTTGTTTATATTGAAACTGCAAGTTTCCGTACTCCAGGAGAGCCTTACGTCGACCTGGTAATTGATATGCTTGCTGACAAAACAGATGCTTTTGAAGTAACATTCAGCTCAGACATTGATGTTTTCCTTCCTGAAAACTTAAATAAGTATGATGCATTTCTATTGAATAGTACTGTTAACATGAAAAAGGATGGTGAATCAATTAGTGAAACAGCAACTCCTGAAATATGCCAAAGTATTCTGGATTTTGTTGAAAGTGGCAAAGGTATTATTGCAATGCATGGTGCTGTGGACAATTTCAATGAATGGATTCCTGGTCAGATACTAACAGGGAACAAATTTACTGGCCATCCATGGAATGAAAATGGGACATGGGCTGTAAAAATTGATGAGCCAGACAATGTGTTAACTGCTCCTTATAAAGGACAAGGGTTCAAAGTAACTCAGGAAATATATGAAACTACATCTGAAATATATTCTAGAGACAATCAACTTGTACTTATGAGCCTTGATATGAGTGATTCGACAACGGCTGCAGAGGCAAGTTCTCTAAAAGAAGATGTTGGTTTTAGTTGGATTAGAAACTATGGAGGTGGAAGAGTATTTTACACTGTTCTTGGACATGGAGGTAATCATAAATGTGCTGAGTTTGAGGATGCTAATAATATTGAACACTTGTTGTTAGGTATTCAATGGGCATTGGGAGATATCGATGGTGTTGATGCTACACCTAAAGGCTCAAAATAACTTGCACTGATGAAGGCATTTTTACTAATTGACGTAGCAGTTTTATTCAAATACCAATAGGTTTGAGTTTGTTAATGATGGTCTGATCATACGAGTTCTCCATTATAACTATTCTTTTCAATATTCTGCAATTCATAATAAATGCCCAAAGGACATAATATAAATATCCTTGTTGTAAAGTGTTCATTTGGAGGTCTATTGGTTTTAGTCGACTAATTATTCTCCAGAATTATTAAACCAAAATTATCTAAATTATGAGTTCTAAATTATCTAGAAAAAACTTTTTAAAAACTTCAGCCTTAGGTACTGCAGGCGTTGCCTTTGGTGCAAAGTCAGTTTTTGCTGGTGCCAATACTACGCAAAAAGTAGCTCCTAGTGATGTTGTAAATGTTGCGCTTATTGGTTGTGGTGCTCAAGGGCCTAACGTGGCTGTTGGCTTCAATGGGCTAAGTGATGTAAATGTTATCGCTGGATGTGATGTTTTTGGTCGCAAACGTGATGAGTTTAAACAAAAAATTGAAAAAAATAATATCGCAAGTGGTCTTAAATCGAAAGACTTTAAAACGTATGAACATTTTGAAGATTTGATGGAAAATAAAGACATTGACGCAGTTATTATTGCAACTCCTGACCATTGGCATTCATTAATCGGTGTTGCAGGTTGTCAGGCTGGAAAAGATATTTATGTTGAAAAACCAATGTCTTTCAGTATTTATGAAGGTCAGCAACTCGTTAAGGCAACTCGTAAATACGGCCGTATCATGCAAACAGGAAGTATGCAACGTTCACTTCCAACGTTCGAGCAATTGGCAAAGATTGGTCAGTCGGGAGTTTTAGGGAAAATAAGAACAATTTATGCTCCTGTAGGTGATGCTCCAGGTGAAATTGATTACAAAGAACAAGCTGTTCCTTCTGATTTAAACTGGGACAAATGGTTAGGGCCATTGTCTACTAAATTCTACTATAATGAGACATTATGTCCAACCGATGGTGGTTGGGGCGGATGGCGCTGGTATAAAGGTCTAGGAGGTGGTTACACGACTGACTGGGGTGCTCACATGTTCGACTGTGCTCAATGGGCTATAGGTAAGGATGGTAACGGTCCTGTTAAGGTTATGCCACCTGAAACTAGTCCTTATGGAGTCCTTACTTATGTTTATGACAATGGTATTGAGATGCTCCAGCACAATGACCCATGGGATGGGCAGGAAAGTGGGAATAGCGTTAAGATCATAGGTGAAAACGGATGGATTTATGCTGATCGTAGCAATTACTATTGCTCTAACGCTGAATGGTCTAGAGATGGTCAGGATGATACGACACTACCTGAGCCTGGACAAGGTGGCGGTGGTCCTGGTGGTCCTAATCCTTTCGAGGGATTATCAGAAGAAGAGATTGAAGCAAAAATGGCTGAAATGAGAGAGGGTGGAGGATTTGTTCCTGGTCAAAGTCGTGATGGTATGGAGGTTAATACAAAACATTACCGTTCATGGATTGATGGAATTAAGAACCGTATGGATCCTAACACTCCAGTTGAAACAGGGCAAAGTTCTTCCGTTGTATGTAATATTGGTAATATTGCTTATGACCTTAAGAGAACATTAGAGTGGAATCCTATGACAGACCAGTTCATGGGTGACGACGAAGCGAATAGTCATAGAATTATGAAATATGAAATGAGATCACCTTATCAAATTGATGAAATTTGAGTTTTAGTTTTTTTTTATTTAGAGTAATATTAAATGTTTGAAAGGCCGGCTTTTATAGTCGGCTTTTCTATTTAAACTGATTTGTTGAATTATGATGTCTGGATATGCGTATTAATTATCTTTAAACTAGGAGGTGTGGTCAGCATATTGATTGGCACTGAACTGTTTTTAGCTACTTCTTTTGTTGTCAAAATATTGACCTTTCTTAAAATATGTCTACTGTAAAACAGTAATGTATAAAAAAGATGGCCTACCCAGACGTTGCAGTTAGGGGGTCAAATTCAAATTTTGCCGAACTTTGTGCGAGAAAATATTCAAAGAGGCAACTGTCTCTGATTTATGGGATCCAGTCCAGTACAATCAATGACAGGTTACGAAAGTATGACTGTACAGATTAAATGAATACGTGCATTATTGTCGAAACAAAAGACTTCACCTATCTTTATGCCAATAAAATTCTAAATAAAGTGTATGAAAAGATCGCTTAGAATATAGAATTAACCTGTAGCCGTATTTTAAGGCATTTTTCGGGTATTTTGAGAAATAAATAATTTGTCAGAACAGATCGAAAGCCCAATGAATCAGGCACAATAGACTACCTTAAGGAACAGATGGAAGATAAGAATTTGGTACGTATAAATAAGTTTTTTAGTGAAATTGGGTATTGCTCGCGTAGAGAGACCGATAAGCTCATTGAGCAAAAGCGGATAACTATAAATGGTATTGTTGCAGAGATGGGAGATAAGGTATCTTCGAAAGACGAGATTCGTTTAAACGGGAAATTGATTTCTGGAAAAGGAAATAAACAGGTTTACCTTGCTTTTAATAAACCGCGGGGCGTTGTTTGTACAACGGACACCCTTCGAGAGAAAAATAATATTATTGACTACATTAATTACACCGAACGAATTTTTCCAATTGGAAGACTTGATAAAGATAGTCAGGGCTTAATTCTGTTAACGAACGATGGAGATATAGTAAATAAGATTCTTCGTGCTAGAAACAATCATGAAAAGGAATATCTAGTTACCGTAAAACAACCTATAACAAAATCGTTCATACAAAAAATGGGTAATGGGGTTCCAGTTTTGGGTACAGTTACAAGGAAATGTTTTGTAGAACAGATCGATAAGTTTCGTTTTAGGATTACTCTCACCCAAGGATTAAATAGACAAATCAGACGCATGTGTGAACATCTCGGATACACTGTTTCCAAATTGGAACGTTACCGTATAATGAATATTAATTTAGATATCCCCATGGGTAAATGGCGTCATTTAACGAAGAAGGAGCTAAATGAAATTCATAAACTTTTAGCTGACTCATCAAAAACAAACGAAAACATCACATAGTTTGATATTCGTTGGACGTTATACATGATGTGCTTGCTTACTCTCGTATTCGGGTTCTGTTTGTCTGCTGCGATTCTATACCACCCCCGTTTAACTAAGCTTATCTTTATAATCTTCGTAGCCAAACCGACGAATTAGCTGAAACTCTCCATTTGGTTTTGTTATCCCAATAGAGGGATGTTGCACACCATTAAAAAATGTGGTTTTCACCATCGTGTAATGAATCATATCTTCAAGGATGAGATTGTCACCTATTTGTAATTCATTATCAAATGACCAATAGCCGTAATAGTCGCCACTTAAGCATGTGTTGCCACCCATGCGGTAAGTTGGCTTTCCTGATATTGGTTCGGAGCTGGCATGGCGTATTTTAGGCTGGTAAGGCATTTCTAGGCAGTCGGGCATGTGTGCTGCAAACGACACATTAAGCATGGCTGTTTTTATGCCTTTGTTTTCAACAATATCTAAAACCGTAGTTTTTAAAAAACCCGTTTCCCAAGCAAAAGCACTGCCGGGCTCTAGTATGATTTGTAGGTTTGGGTAACGTGATTGAAGTCCTTTTAAGAGTTCAATGAGGTGGTTTGTATCGTATCCTTTGCGAGTCATTAAATGGCCACCACCCATGTTAAGCCACTTAACCTGCTTTAAAAATGCACCAAATTTCTCTTCAACGGCTGCCAGTGTTTTTTCCAGATCTGTTGAGTATGATTCGCACAGAGTATGAAAGTGCAGTCCATCGATGCCGTCGGGCAGTTTTCCTCCCATTTGGTTTGCAACTATTCCAAGACGAGAGCCCGGAGCACAAGGATTGTATAGTTCGGTTTCTACTTCAGAATATTCTGGATTGATGCGCAAGCCCACTGATACTATCTTGCCCGACTCTTTTATCATTGGATAAAAACGCTCGTACTGACTTAGCGAATTAAAAGTGATATGGCTTGATAGCCGGATAATCTCAGGGAAAGTTTCCATGTCGTACACCGGGGCATAGGTGTGTGCCAAACTTTTCATTTCATCTACACACAGTTGAGCCTCATGTAATGAACTTGCCGTTGCTCCATGAACATATTCTCGAACAATTGGAAAAGCACTCCACATTGAGAAACCTTTAAATGCCAGAATAATTTCTACACCTGCCGAATCTGCTACCGATTTTATCAAGGTTAGATTTTTGCGCAACAGACTTTCTTCCAAAACATAACAAGGGGAAGGTATTCCCGAAAATTCTACTCTCATTTTTATAAATTGAAATGAGTAACAAATATAAAACTAAAAAAGGCAGATGAATACAGATTTCGCTGTTTTCAACTGCCTTCAATTTGTATTTTAAATATCTTTTTACAGAATCTTTTTTAGCTCAGCTTCTAGGTCATTTTTTAATGCCTGACTAACCGGAAATAAAGGCAATCGTACGGTACTGGTTGATTTGCCCATGATTTCCATTAAGGCCTTAATTCCGCCCGGGTTTCCTTCTCGGAAAATCAACTTAACCAAATCAAGTAGTTGCAAGTGTAGCTCACGAGCTTCTGCAAATTTATCATTATTGGCATAGTGGATTAGTTGTTTCAGCTTTTCGGGCAGTGCATTTGCAATTACGGAAATAACACCAACACCACCAACAGCAATGATAGGCAGAGCCAGCACATCGTCACCTGAAATTACTTTGAAATAATCAGGAGCATATTTTACCATTTTAGCAACCTGTGATGATTCGCCTGATGCTTCTTTAATCCCAATAACATTTGGGCATGCCTCAGCAACCTTCAGTGAAGTATCAGCTTCCATGTTGATTCCTGTTCTCGATGGAACATTGTACAGTATAACAGGAACAGGGCTGGAATTAGCCACTAGTTTGTAGTGCTCAATTACTCCTTGCTGTGAAGGGCGGTTGTAGTATGGAGTTACCGAAAGAATTCCATCAATCCCATTGAAATCTGTACCCTCAATGTTTTTGATGATTTTATATGGGTCATTCCCACCCATACCAAGCATTAGGGGAACACGTTTGTTTACTTTTGATTTGATGCATGCAACAACTTCTTTTTGCTCTTCAACGGATAAGGTTGGTGTTTCGGCAGTTGTGCCCAATGCCACTAAATAATCCATACCACCGGAAATCTGGTCTTCAACCAACGTTTCCAAAGCATTAAAGTCTATTGAATAATCTTCATTAAAAGGGGTAATCAATGCTACTCCCGCGCCTTTGAAAAGGTGTGTCATGCTATCTCTATTTTATTTCTTTCAAATAATGAATCAGTTGCTCAACCAAAAAACTAGGTTCCCGCTGACTACTAACATCAATGCTGAGGTCGAAAAAATCAGGTTCAATATCTGCCCAACCTGTTTTGAACGAAGCCTTTGATAATGCCCTAACCGCCTGTGCTTGAGTTGATGAAGACATGCTTATGTCGATGAGTAAGTCAAACTCTTTATTGACGAAGTTGGTCAGTCCATCACTATTTGGCATTCCCCAAAAATTAAAATCATTTTTGCCAATTAAATTGGCTGTATTATCTGCAGATGATCCGGGTGAAAAGCAAAAATCAGTTATTTTAATATGCTTTTGGGACAGTACTTTTGATAAGCTCTCAAAAGCAGCCCGATCTCCGCAATTCCAAATAATTCCAGCATTTCTTGCAGAATCCAAATTGATAAACCGCTTGGTTCTCTTTATGGATTTTACCCTTCGGTTGATCTGCCAATAAATTAGTTGATCTTTTAGTCCCATAAGTATGATGGCAAAAATAAGAATTTGTTTGTGAATAAGCTTAGAACTTCAAAAAAGTAATCCTAAAATTCATTTTATAAAAATAAAGACTGAAATTGAAATGAGCCAAATATTGATATGTTGAAAGTTAATTCGTCGTATTGCTTTTATTTTATCATTTCAAGAAAGTCAGATTCTGTAAGAATCGGTATTTTAAATTTCTCAATCTTTTCGAGTTTCGATGGACCAACATTGCTGCCACCTAATAAGTAGGAGGTTTTTTTCGAAATTGATCCAACATTTTTACCTCCATGCTTTTCAATTAGCTTTTTTAATTCATCGCGAGAGTGTACTTCAAACGTTCCAGAAATAACAATGCTTAGCCCTTCAAGCTTGTTACTTCGTTCTGTTAGAACGGACTTGTCTAGTTCAAATTGTAGTCCACATGTTTTTAATCTGAAAATTTGTTCCGAATTTTTTTCATCTTGAAAATAAGCAATAACGCTTTCTGCGATTCTTCCACCAATCTCATCAATGTCAATCAGTTTTTCCAAATTGGCATGTTGTATTTTGTCAATACTTATGAGATTTTGAGCAAGCTTTTTGGCAACAGTTTCGCCAATAAAGCGTATTCCCAATGCAAATAAAACCCGTTCAAAAGGGACATTCTTTGATTCCTCCAGACTTTTTAAAATACGCTCGGCAGATTTTTCGCCCATTCGATCTAGGGGAATAAGTTGCGCTGCGGTTAAATCATAGAGATCGGCACTGTTTTTTATTAACCCT
Organism: Prolixibacteraceae bacterium; assembly: GCA_963662675.2. Lineage (GTDB taxonomy): Bacteria > Bacteroidota > Bacteroidia > Bacteroidales > Prolixibacteraceae. The sequence continues at coordinate 820,287 of CAXXHP010000004.1, read as the reverse complement.
TTGTTAAAAAGCAATTCAATAGTTTCGTCTCCCAAACCATCAATGTTCATTGCTTTTCTGCTTACAAAGTGTTCTATTTTGCCTTTTATTTGAGGCGGGCAACCATTTTCATTTGGACAGTAGTGGGCTGCTTCTCCTTCGCTGCGTATCAAGGCAGTTCCACATTCCGGACAGCTGCGTATAAATTCTATTTTTTTGGACATCGGGTGGCGCAATGTCTGATCTACATCAACAATTTTTGGAATTATTTCACCTCCCTTTTCCACATAAACCACATCATCTAAGTGAAGGTCTAGTTTTTCTATAATATCTGCGTTATGCAAAGATGCTCGCTTTACTGTTGTTCCGGCGAGCAAAATAGGGGAGAGGTTGGCGACAGGTGTAACAGCGCCAGTTCTTCCTACCTGATAGCTGACAGACTCCAATTTTGTGCTTACCCGCTCAGCCTTAAATTTATATGCAATAGCCCATCTAGGGGATTTAGCCGTGAAGCCCAGATTATTCTGCAATCTCTTTGAGTTTACTTTTATTACAATACCATCGGTGGCTACGGGTAAGTCAAATCGCTCTGTGTCCCAGTGTTTTATGTAGGCAATTACTTCCTCTATATTAGCGCACTTTTTGGTGTCTCCTGATATTTTAAATCCCCAGCTTTTGGCGTGTTCTAAATTTTCATAATGACCGTCATCCGGTAATCCTTCACCCAATAAATAGTAAAAATAGGCATCCAGTTTTCGCTTGGCTACTTCAGCTGAATTCTGCATTTTTAGCGTGCCCGAAGCAGCATTGCGTGGATTTGCAAAAGGCATTTCGCCAATTTCCTCGCGTGCCTGATTTAATTTTGCAAAAACTGAAAAAGGAAGGAGAACTTCACCGCGTATTTCAAAGTTTTTGGGATAGTCATTCCCTTTTATTTTTAATGGAATACTACGGATTGTACGCGCATTGGCTGTAACATCATCTCCTTTTTCTCCATCGCCACGAGTTACTGCTTTAGCTAATTGCCCATTTTCGTAGGTGAGGCTAATTGAGGTGCCATCAAATTTTAGTTCGCAAACAAATTCATAAGGCTCGTCAATCAACTTTTTAATACGTTGGTCAAAATCAATGAGCTCTTGTTCGGAATAGCTGTTTGCTAATGATAGCATTGGGTATTGGTGCTTTACCTGCACAAATTCCTGACTAATATCGCTTCCAACGCGTTGAGTGGGAGAGTTGGGGTCAGCGAATTCGGGATAATCACCTTCTAGGCTTTCCAGCTCCTTCAGTTTTTGATCGAAGTCATAATCACTGATTACCGGTTGCGAGAGTACATAGTATTTGTAGTTATGTTCTTCAAGTTCTTTTCTGAGTGCTTCAATATGTTGTTTTGCCTTATTTTTGTCCATCTCAATAATTTTGCACTAAAAATACGAAAACAGTTTAGAAAGAAAATTTACTTTCTGTTCCCTTTCGAATTTTCATTGAGTGTTGAGCTTGAATAATGAATAGAGAAGGTGTTTTTTACGAGGAATCTAGTACGTTTGTTAAACGAGAAATGTAGAACTAAAAACGGAGAATCATGAAGCGAATTATTTCAACTCCCAATGCACCCAAAGCCATAGGCCCTTATAGTCAGGCAATAGAAGTAAACGGAACGCTTTATATTTCAGGGCAGGTGCCGATTGATCCATTGGTTGGCGCTGTTGTTGAAGGAGGAATTATTGAGCAGACATTGCAGGTGATGAAGAATATTGGTGCCATTTTAGAGGCTGCCGGTTATACATATGCTGATGTGGTGAAATCGACCTGTTTATTAGATGATATGTCAAATTTTAAAGCCATGAACGAAGTGTATGCCACTTTTTATGCTCAAAATCCACCTGCCCGTGCTGCTTTTGCTGTTAAAGAACTGCCTTTAGGTGTGATGGTGGAAATTGAGACAATTGCGGTGAAGTAAGAGAATTATAGATTCAGTCTTTTTGCCGTTTTGGTATGACAACAGTAAACCGACTTCCTCTACCAAGTTCAGATTGAACTTCAATTTGACCGTTTAATGCTTCAGCTAAACCCTTACTTATTGACAGGCCAAGTCCAAAGCCATCATTGCTTTTTTTAGTCATCGATGTTTCTTTAAAGCGTCTGAAAATAATATGTGCATCCTCTTTGCTGATACCAATTCCTGTATCTTCAACAAAAAGATGAATGCTTTTTTCTGTAATATGATATCCAATTGTAATGTTTCCTTTCTCGGTGTATTTAATTGCATTATCAATTAGATTGGATAGAATCGTTTTTAATATATCATAATCGGAATGTAAAGTGTATGACTTCTGAGAAGAATCATTCTTAATCAAAAGATTTAGTCCCTTTGCTTTTAATGCTGTTGCATATTTTTCCAGAATGGCTATAATTAAATGGTTTAACTCAAAATCTTTCAAATTGACAGACAGTATGTTTTGCTGAATTTTTGAAACTTCGATGATGTCATTTATGATTTTTAAGAGGGATTGCCCATTATTGTTGACTTGATCAATGTATATTTTTTTACTTTCGGGTTCTATTTTTTCTTCGCAAAGTAGATCACTAAAACCAAGTATCCCATTTAAAGGGGTTCTTATTTCATGTGAGATATTGGACAAAAAGGCTGTTTTTAATCGGTCAGATTCTTCTGCTTTTAATCTCGCTTTTACCAATTCATGCTGAATCTTATTATTTTTTGTGATTTCATTGTTGATCAGATAAAACAAGAATATGGATGTAGAACTGATAAAAAACCATCCTTTATAAGTTTGCAACCGCGTTAAAATATCTGCATTTGAGCTTAAGGAGTAGATGAACTTGTCTGAAAATAATATCCAAAAAAAGCTAATCATTAAATAGATCAGTGTTATTTTTAGCGAACTTTTCATTTTAGAAAAAACGATAAGAATTGATATATGTACATTTTGTTAATATAATAATTTATACTGAGATGTAGATGAATAACGTAGAAGTTGTCGGAAAGTTTATGGTGGAAAATGGGCATGTATTGCCTGTTAAGATGCAATATTCAGATATTAGTGTCATTAAGCAGGTTTATGAGGTGTTGAGAGTAATCGGAGGAAAGCCATTGTTTTGGGAAGAGCATTTTTCCAGATTCGTTTCTTCGGTTCAGATTGCAGGTATTCAGGTCGACTTATTCGCAGATCGTTTTAAAGAACAATTGAATACGTTGATTGATGCAAATAAAACGAAAGAAGGCAATATTCGGATTGACTTGTTTCAGTATGAAAAAGAAACCAGATTACGTTTCGCAATAATTCCGCATAAGTATCCCTTTGTTTCCGATTATAAGAATGGTGTTACAGTTGAATTATTGCATGCAGAGCGTTCAAATCCACAAGCAAAAATTGTACAGCAACAACTTCGTAATAACGCAAACAAGCTGATTGCAGAACAGCATGTATATGAAGCCTTACTGGTAGATCATAATGGATTGGTACGAGAGGGAAGCCGATCGAATGTTTTTTTTATAAAAGATGATGTTTTTTATACGCCACTTGCGTCACAGGTATTATTGGGAATTACCCGGAAGAAAGTACTCGATTGCATTGCCGCTTTAAACATGGAGTGCATTGAAGCTGAAATTGATCTGAAGTCATTAGCGAAATTTGATGCCGCATTTCTTACCGGCACATCGCCAAAAGTATTGCCGATCTCTCATATAGGATATGTTTCATTTGATGTAAATAACAATTCTCTTAAAAAAATACGGATGGCATTTGACCAATGTATAGCAGATTACCTACAATTATAAATAGGGCTTTGTAAACACTTTGTGAAGAAATTATTCATACGGTCAAAATTAGGCATCCTAATCCATTCGTTTACTCCATTATGGTTATATTTGCTAACCTTTGAATGCATTTTTAAGTATTTAAAGTTGAGCAATCTATCTTAATAATTCATTGAATATAAAAGCATTATGGCTGAATTTATCTACCAAAAACCATTTCCAATTACAAAAGATACAACCGAATATCGGTTGCTGACAAAAGATTACGTTTCTACCATTGATGTAGAAGGACGAAAAGTATTAAAAGTTGCACCGGAAGCACTAGAGTTGTTGGCAAAAGAAGCAATTGCTGATGTCTCATTTTATTTGCGTTCAGCTCACCTTGAAAAGGTAAGAGGTATTCTTGATGATCCGGAAGCTACGGATAACGACCGCTTTGTGGCTCATACAATGTTGATAAATCAAGTTGTGGCTGCAGAAGGCGATTTACCAACATGCCAGGATACAGGAACTGCAATTGTCGTTGGAAAAAAAGGAGAAAATGTTTGGACTGGTTCTAATGATGCCCTGCATTTGTCAAAAGGAATTTACGACACATACAAAGACCGTAACTTGCGCTATTCGCAGGTTGTGCCATTGACCATGCTAGATGAAAAGAATACCGGAAGCAACCTTCCGGCACAGATTGATATTTATGCGGAAGAAGGAAATAAATACGAGTTTCTGTTTTTAACCAAAGGTGGTGGATCGGGTAATAAAACCTTCCTATATCAACAAACGAAAGCATTGTTGACAGATGAAGCTCTTGCCAAATTTGTCAAAGAAAAAATTAAAGACTTGGGTACTTCTGCTTGCCCTCCATACCACTTAGCTTTGGTTATTGGTGGTACATCTGCTGAGTCAACATTAGCAACCGTGAAAAAAGCATCTGCCGGTTATCTTGACCATTTGCCTACTGAAGGAAATGACGGAGGTCAGGCGTTCCGCGATTTGGAGTGGGAAGAAAAAGTGTTGAAGATTTGCCAGGAAAGTGGTATTGGTGCACAATTTGGTGGAAAATATTTTGTACACGATGTGCGTGTGATTCGTTTGCCACGCCATGCTGCATCTTGTCCGGTAGGTTTAGGTGTTAGCTGTAGTGCTGACAGAAATATCAAAGGAAAAATTACTGAAGATGGCGTATTTCTTGAACAACTTGAGAAAGATCCTCGTCGTTTCTTGCCAGAAAGTGCTCCTGAATTAGCAGATCCTGTTAATATTGATTTGGATCGTCCAATGGCCGAGGTATTGGCAGAACTTTCAAAATATCCGATTAAAACCCGCTTAAATTTGAACGGTACGCTAATCGTAGCTCGTGATATTGCTCATGCGAAAATCAAACAAATGATTGACGAAGGTAAACCAATGCCTGAGTATTTTAAGAATCATCCTGTATATTATGCTGGTCCTGCAAAAACACCAAAAGGAATGGCTTCCGGAAGTTTCGGGCCTACAACTGCCGGGCGTATGGATTCATATGTTGATATTTTCCAAGAATTGGGAGGTTCAATGGTAATGGTTGCGAAGGGTAACCGTTCAAAACAAGTAACGGATGCCTGTAAGAAACATGGTGGTTTCTATTTGGGGTCAATCGGAGGACCTGCTGCGATTTTAGCTAAAGAAAGCATAACGTCTGTCGAAGTGGTTGATTTTGAGGAGTTAGGTATGGAGGCTGTGCGTAAGATTACCATTAAGAATTTCCCTGCTTTCATCATTGTTGATGATAAAGGGAATGATTTCTTTGAGAAGTTGTAGCCTGTTTTAGCGGCTTAGCCGTGTTATATAGTTCTGCTCCCTTGAGAATGTTTAAGTTGAAATTTATTTCGCTTGACTGTTTTTTAGGGAGCAGTTTTTCTTATGATCCCAAGGTGGCAACCATAATCGCTTTTATTGTGTGCAACCGATTTTCTGCCTGATCAAAAACAATTGAGGCAGAACTCTCAAAAACCTCATCAGTCACCTCCAATGCTTCCAATCCGAATTTCTGATATATTTCTTCTCCAAGCTTAGTATCCCGGTTATGAAAAGCAGGAAGACAATGCATGAATTTTACATCCGAATTTCCAGTCATTTCCATCACTTGCTTATTTACTTGATACGGACTAAGTAGTTCAATTCGTTCAGCCCAAACGTTTTCCGGTTCACCCATCGAAACCCAAACATCTGTATATAGAAAATCACAGTCAGTAACAGCCTTGTCGATATTGTCTGTGACGGTTATTTTTGCTCCTGTTTCTTTGGCAATATTCATACAAACTTCAACTAACTCAGGATCCGGTTGGCAACTTTGGGGAGCTGCTGTCCGAAAATCAATCCCTATTTTTGCAGCACCAATCATTAAAGAATTCCCCATGTTGTTATTTGCATCTCCTAAATAGCAGATTTTGAGTTCCGATAACGGTTTTGAGCAATGCTCTTGCATGGTCAATAAATCAGCCAACACTTGAGTGGGGTGTAGCTCGTTTGTTAGTCCATTCCAAACCGGCACTCCGGAATATTCAGCTAATTCTTCAATAATATGATGGCCATGTCCACGATATTCAATGGCATCGTACATGCGACTAAGGACGCGTGCTGTGTCTTTCATCGATTCTTTGTGTCCGATTTGCGTACCCGATGGACCAAGATAGCTGACGTTTGCCCCTTGGTCAAAAGCGGCTACTTCAAAAGCACAGCGTGTACGTGTAGAGGTTTTTTCAAATATGAGTGCAATATTTTTTCCTTTGAGCATTTGCTCCTCAGTGTGGTTGTATTTAGCTTGTTTAAGTTTTTCAGATAGCTCTAGTAATTGATATATCTCGCTGCTCGTATAGTCAAGAAGTGTTAAGAAGTTTCTGTTTTTTAAGTTTAGTATCATAACAGCTCGTTTTAGTTATCGTAATGCATGGTTATTTTTGATCCATATGACTTGTCTTCCAGTTTTTTTGCCTCTGTTATTATGCTTTTTTCGCCACCATTTTTAATGAAAAGTAGACATGCTTTTATTTTTGGAGCCATGCTTCCTTCACCAAAAATGCCTTTTTCAAGATACGTCTTTGCATCAGCATAGTCGAGAAATTCTAATTTATTTTGAGAAGACAACCCAAAATCCTTGTAAATAAAGGAAACGTCTGTTAAAATATAAAACTCATTTGCACCAATTGCAGAGGCAAGCATCGCAGAACTCATGTCTTTATCAATAACGGCATCAACTGTTCGGAGATTTCTGTCTGGGTCATAATAGACCGGGATGCCACCCCCTCCTGTGGTGATTACAATATGACCGGCACGTGCCAGATTTTCTATTATGTCTTTGTTTAGTATTTCTATGGGGTTAGGGGAGGGAACCACCCTTTGCCATCTGTCATTGTTCTTTACCGATGGTTTAAATAGCCATCCTTTTGTTTGTTCCATCCTTTCTGCATCTGCTTTTGAGTAGGTTTTGCCGATTCGTTTTGAAGGGTTTTTGAATGCCGGATCAGCAGGATCTACTGTGACCATTCCAATCAATGAAATGATATCTTTATGGATTCCGTACTTGTTGAGTACATTGCGCAGTAAGCGTTCTATCATGTAGCCAATACCTCCTTGAGAATCTGCCACGCAAATATCCAGTGGCATGGGCGAAATTCCATGAAGCTGTTCTCCGGCATCGTTTCTAAGAAGAATGTTCCCAACTTGGGGGCCGTTCCCATGTGTAATTACAAGGTTGTAGCCCTCCTTTAGTAAATGGACTAAATTTTCTAATGTTTCACTTGTGTTTGACTCCTGTTGTTCTATTGTGCCCATTTCGCTTTCTCGAAGTAGTGCATTTCCCCCTAAAGCTATAACGGCTAATTTATTCATGATTAATTCATTGCATGTATACAAACTTAATTAAATAGGTGAAGCTAAAGACTGACCAATGTTTGGTTTCAAAGCATGTCTTAGTTATGTAGCTTTTTTGTTTGTCTGGCGAAGTCGAATATCTAATTTGCTTATTTTGAATGTGGGTTACCCTGAAATTTCATGCATTACTCTTGATTGTTGAAAAAACGGGTTATTTTTATCTTTTTTATGAGTTGATTTGGGCAAGATATCCTGTCCAAAATTCGTTAACTTTGCAATCGAATTTTACAAAAACTTATGTCTAAAAAAAACCAAGAGCAGAAGATCTACCTCAAAAAAAGGCAATTTTCATCAACTAAAATCTTTCTTTTCAGGTGATAAATTCAAGTACACAATTGGATTGTTCTTGTTTGTTTTTGGCTTGTATCTGCTCATCGCTTTTATTTCCTTCCTAATTTATGGACATGCAGATCACAGTAAACTCGATCTTTCGTGGCGACAATTAATTGGGAATTCCGATATTCAGGTTTCCAATAAAGCTGGTAAAACAGGTGCCTTTTTAAGTGAAGTAATCATTAACCGGGGCTTCGGGCTTTCTTCATTTCTTCTCATCTACTTATTGTTTGTAACTGCCTTCCAGTTATGGAATAGGCCTTTAGTGAAGTTTGGTCGAACGATACGGTTTTCAATCGTGCTCTTGTTTTGGGTTTCAATATTTATGGGGCTTCTTCTTCCTAATATTTATGTGAATGGATTTTTATACTTAGGTGGAGAGAATGGCTTTTTTGTTGCGAAATGGCTTAGTTCAATGTTTGGGGCAATTGGTACATTTTTTATTCTTCTGTGTAGTATGTTTCTTATATTACTTACCGGGAGTGATAAATTTATTCCAAAACTTAAAAAAGTATTCGGTAGAAGACATTCTCAATCATCTGATGATGTGGGGATAGCCAATGCGAAAGAACAGGGTGGCATGGTAGAACCAGAAGATAGCTTATTGAAGGTTATTAATGAAGAGAATCAGATTGAAACAATATTTGATCCAGATAGCAATGAGCTTGAAATTGATGAATCACTTGATGTTTCTGGAGTTAGTAGTCATGTGAAAGAACAGCTTACAAAGGGAGAAAAACCAAACAGTGGAGATGCTGATGATCTTGAGATGACTGTTGAGAAAATTGAAGAGGAAACGGGCGAAATTTTAAACCCTTCTGAGAAACTGGAAGAATATGATCCGACACTGGATTTGTCAAACTATAAGTTTCCTTCAATTGATTTGTTGGATGATCACCAATCGGGTAATGTTGAGGTGAGCAATGACGAGCTGTTATCTAATAAAAACAAAATTGTTGAAACCCTACGTCATTATAAAATTGAAATTACTAAAATACGAGCAACTATTGGGCCAACCATAACGCTTTATGAAATCGTACCGGCTCCAGGAGTACGTATTGCCAAAATTAAAAATCTGGAAGATGATATTGCGTTGAGCCTTGCAGCGTTGGGGATTCGTATTATTGCGCCTATTCCTGGACGTGGAACAATTGGTATAGAAGTACCGAACCAGCATCCTGAAGTAGTTTCCATGCGCTCCATCGTTTCTTCAAAGAAGTTTCAGGAAAGTACGGCTGAATTGCCTGTCGTTTTAGGTAAAACAATCTCTAATGAAACGTTCCTAATTGATCTGGCAAAAATGCCTCACATTCTTGTTGCCGGGGCAACAGGCCAAGGAAAGTCCGTAGGGTTGAATGCATTAATTACCTCACTTCTTTATAAAAAACATCCTTCGCAATTGAAGCTGGTAATGATTGATCCGAAGAAGGTGGAACTGAGTCTGTATTCAACCATTGAAAAGCATTTTTTGGCTAAGCTTCCAGATGAAGAAGAGGCGATCATTACCGATATACAGAAAGCAAAAAACACATTGAATTCACTTAATATAGAGATGGATGCGCGCTATGATTTGCTTAAAAAAGCACATGCCCGAAATATTAAGGAATACAATGGTAAATTTATTAACCGTCGTCTAAACCCTGAAAAAGGACATCGATATCTCCCTTATATTGTGGTTATTATTGATGAGTTTGCTGATTTAATTATGACTGCCGGAAAAGAAATTGAGTTGCCTATTGCTCGTATTGCCCAGTTGGCCAGAGCGGTGGGGATTCATATGATTATTGCCACCCAGCGTCCTTCTGTTAGTATTATCACAGGGGTTATAAAAGCAAATTTCCCTACGCGAATTGCATTTAAGGTAGCTTCAATGATAGATTCACGTACTATTTTGGATACTCCGGGGGCAAATCAACTTATTGGAAAAGGAGATATGCTAATTGCGATGGGTAGCACAATGACTCGCTTGCAATGTGCATTTGTAGATACCCCTGAGGTGGAACGTATTTGTGAACACATTGCGGAACAGCAAGGTTATCCAACTGCTTTTATGTTGCCAGAGTATGTGGGTGAATCAGAAAGTGGTGCCTTGGGGACTGACCTGAAAGATCGGGATGAATTATTTGACGATGCTGCCCGAATTGTGGTTATGAATCAAATGGGGTCAACTTCCATGATTCAGCGTAAATTCGCTATTGGGTACAATCGGGCAGGTCGTATTATGGACCAATTGGAAGCTGCTAATATTGTTGGCCCAAGCGAGGGAAGCAAGGCTAGACAAGTACTTCTTCAGGATGAATATAGTTTGGAACAATTATTGAATAGTTTGTAAAAAATAAATACGAAAATGAAAAGAGTTTTAATGTTTGCCCTGTTTGCTTTTTTAGTAACAAATGTATTTGCTCAGCAGGATCAAAAAGCAAAATCAATCCTTGAAAATGTAACAAAAACAACTCAATCATATACTTCCATCCAGGCTACTTTTGATTACGTTATGGAAAATGAAGAGGTTGATATTTACGAAGAGTACAAAGGTAGTGTCATCATGAAAGGTGAGAAATACAATTTAAAACTTCCACAACTTGGAGTAGATATATACAGCGATGGAAGTAATGTCTGGACCTATATGGAAGATGCTGAAGAGGTAACTGTTTCTTCTATTGAAGAAGATTCGGGAGAATTGATGAATCCGTCAATGATATTTACTATTTATGAAGAGGGTTTTGATTTTAAATATATTGAAGAAACGACGATTGACGGGGAGCCTATTTATGTGATAGATTTATTTCCAACAACAGATGATATAGAGTATGAGCGAATTCGCATTCAAATTGACAAACAGAAACTGTTGATCAAGAAGGCCGAAATGTATAGTGGAGAGGGGAATTGTTATATTATTAATGTAACTGATTTTATAACGAATGTGAATGTTGATGACAGTCGTTTTATTTTTGATGTTGCTAATAATGCGAACATTGATGTCATTGATTTAAGATAGTATATTCTATTTTAAGATAAGAAAAGGAGCTTGTGTAGCTCCTTTTTTGTTGGGTTGCACATGTCGCTTTATGTCTTTTGAAATAGGAATAAGTACATTTACTATCGCTTTTTTCTCTTTTATGCATTATTCATTCTGTTACTTTTTTGTAGTTTCACAAATCATCTGAATACTTTCGTACTATGGCTTTAAATTATATTTGGATTTTTTTCTTTCTGATTGCCTTTGTGGTTGGCTTGTTTAAGCTGATTTTTTTGGGTGATATTGAGATTTTTTCGGCCATGGTTACTTCTACATTTGATATGGCCAAGAGCGGATTCGAAATTTCTCTTGGATTAACCGGGGTGCTTACGCTTTGGATGGGTATCATGAAAATTGGAGAAAAAGGAGGTGTTGTAAACGTGTTTTCTCGGTTGGTTGGGCCATTTTTTAAAAAGCTCTTTCCAGAGCTTGGCGAAAATCATCCGGCACATGCTTCAATAATGATGAACATTGCTGCAAATATGCTAAATCTGGATAATGCAGCTACACCAATGGGCTTGAAAGCCATGCAGGAAATGCAAGAGAGTAATCCCAATAAGAAAGTGGCCTCTAACGCACAGATTATGTTTTTGGTGCTGAATACCTCAGGGCTGACACTTTTGCCAATTAGCATTATGGTTTATCGGGCTCAGTTGGGTGCTGTTAATCCTAGCGATATATTTATTCCGATCATGCTGGCTACTTACATTTCTACATTAGCTGGACTTTTGGCCGTAGCATATTATCAAAAAATAAATTTACTGGACAAAACAATACTTACGTATTTGGGTGGAATTACAGCATTTATAATTGGGCTGATTTGGTATTTTTCAACACTTGAGCAGGCTCAAATCACAACAATTTCAAACGTTTCCAGTAATTTGATTCTTTTTTCTGTCATCGTGCTATTCATTCTTTTAGGTGTTCGAAAAAGAATTAATATTTATGAAGCATTTATTGAGGGGGCAAAAGATGGTTTTAAGGTGGCTGTGAAAATTATCCCTTATTTAATTGCAATATTGGTGGCTATTGGTGTTTTTAGAGCATCGGGAGCAATGGATTTCTTTATTGCAGGGGTTGCTTGGGGCTTTGGCAAATTAGGCATTAATACTGATTTTATTGCGGCACTCCCAACAGCTTTGATGAAACCTCTTAGCGGTAGTGGTGCACGAGGAATGATGGTTGACGCCATGAATACCCATGGGGCTGACTCCTTTGTTGGTCGGGTTGCAAGCACCGTGCAAGGAGCAACAGATACTACATTTTATATTCTTGCTGTTTATTTTGGGTCGGTTGGTATAAAAAAAACCCGCCATGCATTGGCTTGCGGCCTCATCGCGGATTTTGTCGGAATTATTGCAGCCATTTCAATGGCTTATCTTTTCTTCTATTAATGAATTATAATTGATCGACAGTAGTTTTTAGCTTTACTAATTTAGTAAGTAGGTCTTCCAGTAAATCAAGGCGAAGCATATTTGCACCATCTGATTTTGCAATTGAAGGATTTGGGTGAGTTTCAATAAATATGCCATCAACACCTACAGCAATGCCAGCTTTTGCGACTGTTTCTATCAATTCTGGTTTGCCCCCGGTAACTCCACTACTTTGATTTGGTTGTTGTAGTGAATGAGTGATGTCTAGTATTACTGGGCAATTATTCTTTTGCATTTCGGGAATGCCTCTATAGTCAACAAGCAAATCCTGATATCCAAAGGTTGTCCCTCGCTCGGTAAGCATGACAAGGTCATTGCCACTTTCCCGAATCTTGGTTACTGCAAATTGCATGGAGTCCGGTGCCAGGAATTGTCCTTTTTTGATATTCACAACTTTTCCTGTTTTTGCAGCTGCAATTAATATGTCTGATTGCCGACATAAGAAAGCAGGTATTTGTAGTACATCAACATATTTTGCAGCCAAGCTAGCTTCTTCTGCGGAGTGTATGTCTGTAACGGTTGGGATATTAAATTTTTCTCCTACAGCTTTTAGAATTCCAAGAGCTTTTTCGTCGCCAATTCCGGTAAACGAATCAATGCGAGAACGATTTGCTTTTCGGTAAGAACCTTTGAAGACAAATGGGATTTGCAGTTTGTGGCTTATTTCATTGATTTTTCCAGCAATTTCAAAAGCCATGTCTTCGTCTTCAATAACACATGGTCCTGCAAGTAATATAAAGTTTTGTCCTGAGTAATTTATTTTAGGTATCATACTGTATCTTTTTTGTGCGAAGATACGATATCGGCTACAGAATCCTGAATGAGATAGACGTAATTTCAGTAATTGGTCAAAAAGTTTATCACGATTCCATTTGTTATTAGAAAGTGAGCGGCTTAATTCTACCTATGAATAGAATTGTTTAGTGATGTTAAGTTAGATGCGCCCTCTAAGCGTTCTATTAATGATTGATGAATAAACGGATAAATCTGCATGAATGAATAAACCATTTCCCTCAAAATTCGTTAAAATCTAAGCAATAAACTTTATGCATTTATCAATTTTCAATAAATACGTAGTATAAAAACATAGGCTTTGTCATGAAAAAAGGGCTGCTTGTGAAATCTATGATGCAATTTAACTTATTGTATAACGGATACACATATTTTTGCAGAATTGGAATTTGAGAAATTAATAATGATTTAAGAATTGAAAGATATTAATCAAAAAAATACGATTGATCTAGAGCATATGCCTGAAAATGATTTTGTTAGTCAGGTTATTAGTTCATTAAGCCATGAGTTGCGAACACCTCTTGCAATTATCAGTTCCAATGTACAGATGTTGACGGATATTGGCATGGCTAAAGGTGATGACCTCGCTCGAAATAGTATTTTATTGTGTGAAGAAGCAGTAGGCTCTATGGAGCGGTTTGTTGATAATATTCATTTCCTTAATCTATCCAATAAAAAACTCATTGCTCAAAATTCCCAAAAGGTTGATTTGGTAAGCTATTTTAGTCATTTTGTTGAGAATTATAGTGCGTCAGAATATTATAAAAAGAGATTGAATTTGAATATGGATTTATCTAATGAGAATATGAATGTTGACACCAGCTTATTGGATAGGTCACTTTATAGCTTTGTTGATAATGCATTGAAGTTTTCATCGGATGTTGTAACTTTAGATGTTAATTGTACTGATAAAGAGCTTTTTGTGCGGGTTTCAGATGCGGGTTTTGGAATCCCGGCCGATGAGATTGGGGCAATTTTCAATCCATTCTATAGGTGCCAAAATGTAAAAATGATATCAGGGTGTGGTTTAGGTCTTCCCATTGCAAAAAGGGCTGTAGATGCTATGGGGGGGCAGATTGAAGTGATAAGTGAGGTGCAGAATGGTACGATGGTTAAACTAAAAATTCCTAACGATGGGGGCTAAAAGAATACTTATAATTGAGGATGATTTAACTTTTTCGAAAACACTCAAGAATATTCTTTCAACAAGTGGGTATGACACTCTAATTGCAAATTCGGGGGCAGAAGGAATATTAAAAGTCTATGAATATTCTCCTGATTTAATATTGTGTGATATAAATATGTCTCCTATAGATGGGTTTCAAGTCCATAGTATACTTAATGATAGCTCAGTTACCAATAGAATTCCCTTCATCTTCATTACCGGAAGATCAGAAATTCAGGATATTCGGCTTGGTATGGAGTTAGGCGTTGATGATTACATCGTTAAGCCTTTTAAGAATCAGGATTTATTGAAATCAGTAGAAGTACGACTTGAAAAATTTGAGAAACTACTCAATATTGGGAATAATAACTATAAAGCATTGGTTGAGCTTTCGCCAAATGGAATATTTATTTTTGATGGAGAAACGATATTTGAAGTGAATCAGGCATTTTCTCAAATGACTGGTCTAACGATAGAGGATGTAAGAAAAAAGTCTTTCAAGGAAGTAGTTGATCCATCAACCTATAATACTATTCAATCTAAAATAGTGAGATGTTCAACGGGTGTTATAAAAAGCTTTGATGAACAAATTAAGCTTGTTAATAATGGGCGTGTAATATGTGATTGCCGATTGTATGTAACGGCATGCCAAAAATATAAAGGCTTCTCGTTGTTAATTGGAATACTTGCGGCAAATGATGCAAATAAGCAATTTGAACATTCCGATTATCAGAAGTTGGTGCACATTTTATCTGAAGAACAGATTCCGGTTACTAGAAACTTAGCAAAGAAGCTGCAGCATGAATTTGATTTTCCGGCTGCAAAATCTGATAATGCAGATAATCTTATTTCAAATACAATTTTTTCGAGACGGGAAAAGGAAGTATTGACCTTATCTTGTAAAGGGCTTCCAATTAAGATTATTGCAGATGAATTGTGTATTTCAGATCGGACAGTTGAAAAACACCGGGCTAATCTAATGGAGAAAACTGGGTCAAAAAATATTGTTGAAGTAATCATTTACGCATTAAAGAATGACTTAATTGAGTTGTAAATACACCTAGGATAATAAATATGAAGCAGGCCATTGGAAGAATGAAGCCTGTTTTTTTTTATATACAGGTGTTTATATGTTTTTAGCAGTTTGGTGGAAATAGAGTTTGATGCAAATGCCCCATTGGCGTATAACGTGTGTCACTTCGCATCGAAACTTTAGAAATGTTTAGCCTTTTACATGGGTAAAATCACCCAATTTTCATTCTGATAAAGTCGGATAATCCCTTATTGATTGCTCTTTACCATCGGGGTAAATTTGAATTCAATTCTAATGCTAGGGATTCATACGATGAAGTATATATTAATAATATTCCTCTTTTGTGGCCTTACACTTTCTGTAAGTGCCGAAAGCCCAGATAACCATGAAGGACAAGAATCTGAAGGTCATAATGGTCAATATCAGGGGCAAGGACAAGGACAAGGTAGTAAAGGGCATGATAGTGATGGTCATGATGATGAGGGGCACAGTTGCTCTGGCTTGCGCTCAAATCTCAAAACTTATTACCAGTTAGAAGATGAACTGCTACAGCAGTTGGGAAATCACACAAACATAGCCAACATTTCTATGGAAGGTAATCACAATTCAGTTGATGTAAATCAAGATGGATTGGGGCATTTTGAAAATACCATGATATGGGGAAATCATAATCAAGTAGAAATTCAGCAACTAGGGCCAGTTAATAGTTATTCTTCTGTATTCATGCGGGGGAATCATAACCTTGTTGGTGTTAAACAATAGTGAATTTTATATTTAATCCTTAAATTATTTATTATGAAAAAGTTATCCTTAATTCTCAGTTTTGTTTTTATGTGGGCAATTTCTTTTGCCCAAGTTGGTAATGATGCTGACATTGTCCAGAATGCCAATGCAAGTACTGCAACAATTACTCAGGCAGGTGATTATAATGATGGAGATATCCTTCAGGATGGAACTAATCAAACAGCTGTTATTGATGAGTCAGGTGATAATAATATGGCAAGTATTACGCAAAGCGCTGCTGGTAATAATGCTGCTGTGACTCAGTCTAGCAATTATAATGATGCGATTATTACTCAAAGTGGTAATAATAATGAAGCTACCGTATTGCAACAATGGAATGATGATAATGATGTTGTTCTTGTAAACCAAACAGGAAATAAAAACATGGTCGACATTATTCAGTCTGGTTACCAGAATGAGATAGATGTTTTAACACAATCTGGCAATAATAATGATGCTACTATATACCAAATGGGGCGGTATAATGACGTAGGTAAAATTAACCAGATTACTAATTCCAATGACATTGATGTTTACCAATGGGGTTATGATAATAATGTTGCCAATATTACACAAACCGGTGGCAGTAAAAACATTATGGCTATTTCTCAAAGTGGATGGAATAATAATGTTGAAAAGGAATATAGTAATAAAACGATCGAACAAATAGGTGCTAAAAATGAATACTACGTCGTTCAGTCTGGTATGAATAACTTGGTCCAATTGGTTGATCAAGAAGGTAATAATAATAAGTTTACTGCTATACAAGGATTTGGCTGGTGGGGATCGTACAATGGCTATATTGAAGGTGATCAAATGGGAAACAAAAACTCAGCTAAGCTTTCTCAATATGGTTCAAATCAAACCGCTGCTTTCTATCATAATGGTAATAATAATGACCTTAAGGTTATGCAAACAAGCTGGTGGGGGCAATATAATGGTAACCTAGCCTCATACAAT
This sequence comes from Prolixibacteraceae bacterium, assembly GCA_963662675.2. Taxonomy (GTDB): domain Bacteria; phylum Bacteroidota; class Bacteroidia; order Bacteroidales; family Prolixibacteraceae. The sequence continues at coordinate 803,106 of CAXXHP010000004.1, read as the reverse complement.
ATGGATGAAACAGCGATTAATGATGGCGATGGTCAAAGTTGGGAGGATGCTGATGTTTCAGGCGTTGTAAATAGAATTACAGCAACTATTTTCCAGTTTGGAGAAGATAACTTAGCAGATATCATGGTTAGTGCTGATCATAATAATCTTGACATTGCTCAAATGGGAGAAGACAATACAGCACACATGTATATTTCCGGAAGCCATAATGGAACAGATATAGGTGATGACGTTTCTATTTCACAGAATGGAACCCTAAATGATGCAACTATTACGATTACTGGAACTCATAATGATGCAGTAATTCAACAAGGAGCAGCATTCCCAACATGGTTCTAATTTATTAGATATTATAATTATTGAAGAGTTGCCCCATCTTAAAAGTGGGAGGGGCAATTCTTCTTACCTTCTTATTATGAAACTTTATTGGTCGTTAATATTGGTGTTACTGTCTTCAAGTGTCGTCGGTTTTGCACAAGGAAACCATGGAGCTGAAGAAACAGAGAATGAAGTAATGCTTGATTATTTAGGGATTAACCAGATAAATCAAGAATTAGGCTTTGAAAAGGATGCAGTTGAGTCGTATCAGATAGGACAATGGAACGAATTGATTGTTGATCAAAGTTCGGCAAGCAATCGGGCAAATTATATTCTCTCCGTACAAAGTGGAAATAAGAATGTAATTAGTGCAACACAGACAGGACGAAATAACTCAATGGAACTAATTCAGGTTGGTAATCATAATGAGTATGACGTATTGCAGTATGGTAATGAAAATGAAGTTGATTTAACGGTTGTTGGGAATAAAAACTCTTTTGATATTTCACAAGAGGGTAACCGCAATACTTATATCAAGTCCATGAGTGGCAATAATAAAGATATTTCGATAAAACAAAATGGGAATGAAAATATTTTGGAAATAAGTGGAGGGATTCAAATCCCATTGGTGATAAAACAAACAGGAGGGATGAAGCTAATTATTAAATAAACAACCTTGCCTTTTACGACTGTTGGATTAGTAGTATTGGTTAAAAAAGCATTTCAAATTAGCTCTCTCCTTTAGCAATGAAACGTGTTGCCTTCTCCATAAATCATTTCCTTCTAAAGTGAAATTATGATGAAAACAGTTTTTACTGTTTGCTTGATTTTTATGGGTTTTTCTTTGGTTTTTGCACAAGAAGATTCAGTTGAAGTTGGTAATCCGTCAAGCGTTATGAGGAGATTGATTGATCAATTGGCCACTCAGGCAGAAACCGATTCAGATGAAAAGTTCTTAAGTGTTGAAATTGATGGTCTTGTTATTGATGAAACTAAAACTAAGGCCGGATATGATTTCTATGATTTGTTTATGAAGATATGGGAAGCTCCAGCAAGTGTACAGAACTATTCTATGTCAATTGTTGAAAAACCATATCGATTAAGAACTACCCTTATTGAAGTCAATGTAAATGACAATCTTGTTTATAATGCCGTGTTACAGCCTCGGTACGATATTATTCAGGCCTATGCCGAACAGGCAGTTAGCCAATGTCTGTCGTACCTGAATAATTTGGAAGAGATGGAGAGACAACTACAAAGCGAGGATCAGCAGGGCACAGGAATTTATTAAAAAATTTTATTATGAAACGACTATTTACACTTACGTTTATATTTATTGCCTTTGGATTTCTGTATTCATGTTACGCACAGGATTTTGTATATAAAGCAACAAATCCTGCCTTTGGAGGAGACACATTTAACTATAATTGGCTGATCTCTTCGGCACAGGCACAAAATGATATTACTGAAAGTATATCTGAAGAAACAGATCCTAATGCAGAGTTGGATAATTTTAAAGAGAGCATTAACTCTCAGATTTTAAATGAAATATCAAGTCGGATTATTCAGGATCAATTTGGAGAGGAGGGGCTTCAGGAAGGGAGTTACTTGCTTGGGAATTATCAAGTTGATGTTGGACAAGGATCAGGTGGCATGACCATCGATATTCTTGATGTTAATACCGGGGCGCAAACCCAGGTTACAGTACCTTATTTTTAATAATTCATTTAAAATTGACTGCCAATGTTTAATTCTATATCCAACAGGAAGCTTGCATTCGTGCTCGCTTTAGGCATTATTTTGGTAGGTTGTGGACCCTATTTAAACCAGCCCTTGCAAGTTTCAAGGGCTCGGTTGGGTCCTGAAACGCCTGTCCAAAAAGAGTTGCAAAGTATACCGGCTCCAAGTCAACAAATTGTTGCTGCGGTTTATAAATTCCGGGATCAAACCGGGCAGTATAAACCTAGTGAAACCGGAGCAAACTGGTCAACAGCCATTACACAGGGCGCAACAACTATATTATTGCGAGTTTTGGAAGAATCAGGATGGTTTATTCCAATTGAACGAGAGAATGTTAATAATCTTCTCAATGAGCGGAAAATTATTCGCTCTAGTCGCTCTCAATATGATGGTACAGAGGAAGATCAACTTCTGCCACCTCTTCTTTTTGCGGGAATCATCCTTGAAGGAGGTATTATCTCATATGAAACAAATGTGACAACAGGAGGGGCTGGTCTTCGGTATTTTGGGGCTGGTGGTTCCGGAAGTTATCGTGAAGATCGTGTAACTATCTACTTAAGGGCTGTTTCAACCAGTAATGGTAAAATTCTGAAAACGGTTTATACTACAAAGTCAATTTTGTCACAAGAGGTTAGCGCAGGAATATTCAGGTATGTGAAACTGCAACGATTACTTGAGGCAGAAACCGGGTATACTTACAATGAGCCTACAGAAATGGCAGTAACCGAGGCTTTGGAAAAAGCAGTAGTTAGCCTTGTTTACGAGGGTATTGAGGATAATTTGTGGAGTTTTGAAAATCCGGATGATATTGATTCAAGAGCATATCGGAGTTATCTCGAAGAACGGGAGGATAATTTGTCAATTGACCACAATGGTGTAGTTGCTGATAACAAGCAGCGGGGCAAGGTCAGGATTGGGGTCTCTGCAAATCTGAATAATTTCCAAGGCGATTATAAGGCCGGAAACTCAAAATTCGGCTTTTCTGTGAGCTCTGGAGTTAGTATGTTTTCAAATCGGACATATGCAGATCTTGACTTGTCGTATAGTGAGCTTGATTGGGTGTTGCCAGTCAATAGGCAGTTCTTGAGTGCTGACTTTAACTTAACTCATTTGTTTCTGCCTGAACAGAAGTTTACTCCATTAATCTCGGTTGGTGCGGGGATAAGTGCAAACTATACAGATGGTGTAATTGATGTCGGGAATAGATTGTTCCCCAAAATAAATACAGCAATAGGGTTTGATTATATGTTGAACAAGAGAGTCTCCGTAGATACAAAGTTGTTTTACAATTATCATTTGAATGACAATTTTGATAAGGCGAAAAGCGGAGACTACAATGATGCAATATGGGGAGTGAAAGTTGGCATCAATTATTATATAAATATATCCGGTAAAAATAAACCCTATTACTACTTTTAAAATATTTAGCTATGAAAAAGATAAATTTAGCCATTATAATAATTTTCATTTTTGTCGGATTTTCGTGTGTGGAAGAGAAACTTGATTTCGAAACTTCAGGCATGGTTTCTGGGCAAATATTTGATTCAAAAACGTATTTGCCTTTAGAGGGGGTTTCTGTTACAACAAACCCTGCGAGTGGTTCTGTTACGACGAATGAAAATGGGGAATTCTTTTTGGAAAATGTACCTGCAGGAGAGGTCGTAGTTACGGCAAAGCGTTCAGGTTTTAGTTCGGGAAGTGTAACTGTTCAGGTGGTAAGTGAAGAGGAGATCACTATTGAGATTATTCTGGAAACCAGTACTTTGAGTTTTGGCAATATTGATGTTGGCGATCAGATACCAGAGGATAACAGCGAAGATTGGGAAATCGATGTTGATCTTCAATGGGCCTTCTCTTCCGAAAAATATCAGGATTCATTAAAGTTTAATCTGATTCTATATGAATCAGATTTGCTTTTTGAGGTAGAAACTTATTCTGAGCTCTCAGACACACTGGTTCATGTTGAGGGTTTAAGTTTTGAAACAACATATTTTTGGCAGGTTGAAGCTGTTTATGAAGAGGAGGTAGTGCATCGCAGTGAGGTTTGGTCTTTTTCGACAAAAGCACATCCGGAGATGGCGATTTTTTATAACAAAAAAGTTGCTGGCTTTTATCAAGTGTTCGGTACTGACGTAGATGGATCATTTGAGAAGCAGTTAACAACCGGGAGTTTTGACCATTTTTATCCAAAAGTTGTGGGTGATGGAAGATATATTGGTTATACAGCATTTTTAAATGAAGTCCCTTATTTATATGTATATGATACTGAAAATAAAATCACGAATAAGATCAGTCAACATCCTATTTTAGGTTATCACAATGTTGGACAGAGCTATTGTTGGAGTAATGATGGAGAGCAATTGATCTATTCCTATTTTGCAGATATGTATCTTGTAAATAGAGATGGTACTGGATTGCATAAAGTAGCTACAGCACCTGCTGGCTATAGTTTTAAACATTGTGATTGGGGTTCTACGGATAAAATAGTTGTACAAACAGTTGGGGCTAATTCATACAACAATGAGGTTTATGTAATGGATACAGATAGCTTTGGTCTGGAATTATTAATTGAGGATATAGGTGGTGTTGTTGAATCCCCAGTTTTTAGTGCTGATGGGGGAAATGTAGTTTATGTCAATGATTATAGTGGTGTTAATATTTCAGATGGGATGCTTGATGCACAAATCTCAATCATTTCGATTTCAAGTGGACAGTCGACAAATTTAACTCAGGAGAAAGAGGAGGGTACGAATGATTTGCATCCTGATGTCTCTTTAAGCGGGAGGTATATTTCATTCATTAATGAAATCAATACAGGAGATGAAGATGGTGATTTATACATTATGGATATTACAGGGACTAATAGAACGTTGTTGGTCGAAGGCGTGAGATCTTGTTCTTTTGGGTCTTAAGTCTTTACGGGGATAGTCTTTTGATAATCCATTCTTTTCCAGTGAGATAGTACCTGAACCGGTCGTGGAGCCGGTTCGGGCGACCTTGCCAGAATTCAACTTCGGTTGGCGATACAATATAGCCACCCCAGTTTTCTGGCTTTTTTATTTCCTTTCCTTCATTTAATTGGCTGAAGTGTTCAAAATTTTCTTCGATTTCATTTCTGTTTTTGATTTCCTGGCTTTGGTTTGAAGCCCATGCGCCAATTTGACTCTCTCGTGGTCTGGTTTTAAAGTAGTTTTCAGATTGTGCTTCATTAAGACGAGAGATAGTTCCTTTTACTCTGATTTGACGTTCCATTTTTGACCAGTAGAAATTGAGTGCAACTTTATTATTTGCTTCAATTTGTTTTCCCTTAGAGCTTATGCAATTTGTAAAAAAGACAAATCCATCTTTTGAGGCCTCTTTTAAAAGGACAATTCTTGAGTCTGGTTGTCCCATGTCGTTTGTTGATAGTGTCATCGCTGTTGGTTCGTCTTGATTGTCTTGAATTGCTTGATCTATCCATGCTTGGAAAAGATCTAGTGGATGGGCTGTTAAGTCTGGTTCATCTAGACTATATCTGTTGTAGTTTGATCTGATGTCGTGCAACATAATTTGTATTTATAGTGGTGTTGTTTTGTGTGGCTTGTTCGGTGTCTGGTTGGTTTATAATCTATACAAATATCCTATCGAAATGTTTATCCTGCTTTTGGAGGAGTCGTTATAGTAGTGTGATATAAGGTTAAAATGTAGGAAGTTAATGACGATAATGTCAGTTCTCGTTTCTCCATCCTAGTAGAATTTATCATTTTAAAGTAGTTGTGTGGTTTGTTTTATTTAAATGTTTCATTTTGAATGTTTTTTGGTGTAAATAATTACATTCTGTATTTGGCTGTTTGGAAAATATTTGCTTATTTTGTTATACAATGTCTAACAATGTATAACGTCTTGCATTTATGAATTTACTATCAGAAGTCAGGTCTTTGGACGAGCTTAAAAAAAACTATAAGAAATTGGCACTTGTGTATCATCCGGATGCGGGAGGAACGACTGAATTGATGCAGCAACTTAATGAGGAGTATCAGCAACGAAAAACGAGGCTGTTTGGTGATGCATGTCTTTTAAGTGAATTGAAGGAGAAAAGTATTGTTTTCGTAAATGGGACAGAGTGCATAGTCACGCATGTTTCCGAACACGCATTTATTGCTAAAGCCAAGCGCAATGGGCGAACGGCTGTGTTTGATAAAAAAACGGGGTTTGCTATTGGTAATAAAAAATTTAAAGCTATAGTTCATTAAGCTATGAGGAAAGAGAGCAAAAAAGTTTTAACAGGGTTTCGTTTGTCAGAAAGTAATGTTAAGTTTATCGAGGATACAAGCAAAAAGCTAGGCTTGAATAAAACCTCGGCTCTTGATATGTTGTTGACTGTTGTTAGAAAGGATAAAAACGTCCTAACCTCCTTGATTCAAAGAGCGTTAGATGATTGATTGAAGTATGGGTGAGTATTCGGTTCAAATTAAAGATATTGATGATAAGAAAGGTCGGTTGGCTGTTTCTGGATTATTGACAGTTGAAAATTCTGAAAAAATTAAATCAGATCTTTCACAGTTGGTTTTGTCTAAGTATGCATTTTTAGAAATTTTTGTTCAGGATGTTGTTGAAGTTGATTTGTCTTTTTTGCAACTAATGAAAGCTTTTGAAATCTATTTGAAAAAACAACCTGTTGATTTTAGTATTAGTTGGTCATTTGATGATGAACAAGTCGCATTGCTTTCTAATTCCGGATTTACAAATTTTGTTTAATTATGGAGTCTCAAAATAGAAAAAGGGTCGTTGTCGTTGAAGATTCAGTAAGTATTCGGGAGATTGTAGTCTTTTCATTAAAGAGCTCGGGTTTTGATGTTGTTTGTGCTTCAAATGGAGTTGAGGCAATGTCTCTTTTCGATGGAAGGAGGATGGACTTATTGTTGACAGACTATCATATGCCTGAAATGAATGGATTAGAACTTATTCGATGGGTTCGTGGAATAGAACAATATAAGCGGTTGCCAATTGTCGTCTTAACAACCGAAAATCAGAGAAGTGTTATCCTTGAAGCTAAAGAGGCTGGAGCAACAGGCTGGTTAAATAAGCCTTTTTCTCTTGAAAAATTAGCACAAATAATAAGACGGGTAATTGGATGATGGAAAAATTTCAACAGAGGTTTGTCGATGAAGCAATCGAATACTTCGATAGTCTTGAGTCTAATTTGTTGAGTCTAGAGCAAGATCCGACTAATCAGTCACTAATTGGTGAGGTATTTCGTATTATGCATTCGCTCAAAGGCAGCGGTGCTATGTTTGGATTTGATTTGCTTAGCTCTGTTACGCATGATTTGGAATCGCTCTATGAGTTGGTGCGAAATGGTGATTTGCCTTTAAATTCTTCAATTCTTAGCTTTACCCTACAGGCAGTTGATGTACTTGGGGAATTATTGACCCTTGATGTAAGTGCAGATAAAAATGAACTCGGAGCTAAGTTAAAGGCAGAAATACAAACTTTAATAGAAGGCGAACAGCAAGTGGGTTTTAGCTCTGAACGGAAGGGCGATTTGAAAAGACCAGAAACTAAGATTGCTCAAAAGAGAAATTATAAAATCTATTTTGAACCCAGCGAAAAATTATTAGAGAATGGAACTAATCCACTGTATCTGTTAGATGAAATGAATACGTTGGGGGATTGTACTGTAGAGGTCGACTTGACTCGTTTACCAGGCTTTAATGATCTTAATACGGAAAAATGTTTTGCTTCATGGACCATAAATATGGTCACAGATGCTGATTTAAGTGAAATTGAAGATGTTTTTTTATTTGTCATGGATGACTCTAGGATTGAGATAATTGAAGTTTCAGATTCTAGTGATTCTAAGGAAGAAGTCTCTATAGAGGAAAAATCAGATATTTTAATCAATACACCAGCCGAGAATGAGGTCTCTCTTAGAGAAGACAAAACAACCATAACGCCTAAAAAGGAGGTTGTTGAACAGGTCTTGTCGACTATTCGAGTAAGCTCATCAAAGATTGATGAATACATGAATTTGGTGAGTGAAATGATTACTGCTCAGTCTCGATTTGCAGATACTGCAGAGATTGTGGGTGATAAAGATTTATCGGCATTGGCAGAGCATTTTAATAAGCTAATTCGCCAAATGCGAGATAATGCTTTTGATATGAGCCTTGTCCCTCTTTATAATTTAGCGACTCGTTTTAAAAGGCTTGTTCGAGATTTGTCTACTAGTTTAGGGAAAGAGGTTGTCTTAGTGACTAGTGGTTTTGAGACTGAGATTGATAAAAAGATGATTGATAAGTTGGCAGATCCAATTATGCATATCATCCGTAATTGTATTGATCATGGGATTGAAAGTGCAGAGGATCGAATGGCGAAAGGTAAGCCTTCTGCAGGAACAGTAACTGTTAGAGCAAGCTATGTTGGTACATTTGTGCAGATTGAAATTGAAGATGATGGTAAGGGCATTGATACTGAGAAAATAAGAGAGCGAGCAGTTGTGAAGGGTTTGTATTTAAAAGATGAACCTGTTGATGAGTATTCTCTTGTTAAATTGATTTTTGAGCCGGGATTTACAACAGCAAAAACGCTGACAGGCGTTTCTGGTAGGGGTGTAGGCATGGATGCAGCCAAGAAGATGGTCAAAGAATTACGTGGTGAAATTGATATTAGTACAAAAAAAGGAGAAGGAACCTGTTTTACTATTCAGATGCCATTGACTCTATCTATAATTGATGGTCTGTTGACAAAAGTAAATGATGACTTATATATTGTCCCTTCGTTTAATATCGAGAAAGTTTTCGCTCTTAAAGTGGGGGAGAACCATAATCCGAGAGGCATAAGACGAGTTGCGGTTTTTGATGGCAGGGAGATACCATATCTTAATTTAAGAAATGAATTTGATGCCAATTCAGACACCTTACAACAGCAATATTTAATTGCTGTTAGACATGAACATAGTATTTTCGGGTTGGTTGTTGATGATGTCTTACGCGAATGTCAGGCTGTCGTGAAACCGGTATCGGGAATAATGAGTAATCATGATATCTTTCAAGGTGCTAGTATTTTAGGCGATGGAAAAGTTACATTTGTTTTAGATACAAAAAAGATAATTCAAAAATTTTCAGAATAAATGGAGAATCAGGTAATATCAGGGCTAAAGTCATATTTGACGTTTAAGCTGGGGGAAGAACAATTTGCAGTTAATATAGGTCATGTGAAAAAGATACTTGAAATAACCGAAATTACGAAAGTTCCTCATGCACCAGATTATTATCTTGGTGTGATCAATCTGTTTGGTAATGTTCTTCCGGTAATTGATGGACGACTAAAATTTGGCTTGGAAAAAAGGCAGATGGATAAAAATGCCTGTATTATTGTATTGATGTTATCAACGGAGAATGGAGCTCATGCAATTGGAATTTTAGTTGATCAGGTTTTAAAGGTAACGGATATATTAGATGAAAATTTAAGTGCACCTCCTGAAGTTGGGGGGAAATTCAAGCACGATTTTATACAGTCAATAGCAAATAATGAGAATGAATTTATTATTGTACTGAATGTTGAGAAGCTATTCTCAGACGAAAATATTAAAGATGTTGTAGAGAATTAACATATACTCAAATAACCACTGATATGCGATTTGTAGATTTAAAATTAAGGATGAAATTAGTTTGGGCTTTCGGAGGTATGATGCTGTTGGCTATACTGTTGAGTGTAAATTCGATATATTCTATGATGCATTTTGATCATGAGGTCGATTCATTATCGGAAGAATTCTTTCCTTTGATAGAAGTGTCAGGTGAAATAGGGATAGAAATACAAAATCTAGCACTTAATATAGATGGCTATTTTACAGCCAGTAGATCAACAAATTACAGTCAGGCACAAGATGCACTTGAGCGGGTTAAATATGCCTTAGAGAAATCTGAAAAGCTTATACAGTATGGAACGCATTTGTCTATAATTGAAGAAAATTTACTTGTTAACCAAAAACTAATTCCTCAATATGAGGCAATTATGCTGAACGCTTTTGAGACTACTAACGAGCTTGGGGTGCTTGATCAGCAACTGAAAAATAATATTCTTCAGTATTTTAATGATTCGCAATCCTATTTTGATAGCCAAAACACGCTTTTAAAACAAGAAATTGCAAAAGGAAATGCAAAAGACTCGAGACGTCAGAAAATCAAATCCGTTTCCAATTTAATTAGTTTAGGTCATGAGATTGAAAGTCATGTTAATTTGTATGGGGCAAAATACGGACCTGCCCCCATTGAAAATGCATTGGCATTATTTGATGATGTTGACGATAATGTCCGAATTATTAGATCTTTAACCGTTGGTGGTGATGATATATATCAACTTGAAGCCATTGAAGCATCTGTTGATGCATATGAAAATTCATTGATAGAATTGGGTGAGAAATCAGAGTTGATGAATAGTCTAGCAAATCAGCATCTCGAAGTTTCTAACGAGATGATTGAGAATGCACATGAATTAAGGGATATCGCTGTTGGATATTCTGTTGAGACGTCAAACCAATTCTCAGGAGTAATTGTAAGTACGATTACACGAAACATTATTGCATTGTTAGTTGCAATTACATTTGCAATTATTGCTGCATTGTATATTGGACAAATAATTACAAGGCCTTTAATAAAAGGAATTAATTTTGCTCAGGAAATAGCAAAAGGAGACTTAACTGCTCATCTTGAAATTGATCGTAAAGATGAAATAGGAGAGTTAGCATCTAACTTACAGCATATGAGTGAAATGATGCGTCAAACTATTGCTGGGGTGACTGCGGCATCTGACAATATGGCTAATGCGAGTCGTGAGCTTAGTTCAACCTCTCAGTATGTATCCCAGGGGGCATCTGAGCAGGCTTCATCAGCTGAGGAAATTTCTTCTTCGGTAGAGGAGATGGCAGCGAGTATTGAACAAAACACGGAAAATGCAAAAAACACCGATGTCATCTCAACAAAAGTGGAAGTTGATATGCTTGATGGAAAAGATAAAGTTGATAAAACGGTAAGTGCTATTCGTGAGATTGCAGAAAAAATATCTATCATAGGTGACATAGCATTTCAAACTAATATCTTGGCTTTAAATGCAGCAGTGGAAGCTGCTAGAGCAGGTGAACATGGTAGAGGATTTGGTGTTGTTGCAGCTGAGGTTGGAAAGTTGGCAGAGCGTAGTAAAATTGCTGCTACGGAAATTGATGAGCTTACAAAAACGAGTGTGAGGAGTGCTGAAGAAGCTGGTTTTATTATGAATAAAATTGTTCCTGAAATTAATAAAACTTCTACATTGATTCATGAAATTGTAGGCGCAAGTATACAGCAGAGTGCAGGAGCAGAACAAATAAATACATCTATTCAGCAATTGAATCTGGTAACGCAGCAAAATGCCGCAGCCTCTGAGGAACTTGCAACTAATGCCATCGAATTATCAAGTCAGGCAGAGAATCTACAGAAAATAGTGTCATTTTTCAAAGTGGTGAGTAGTGATGTGAAAACAAGGTTGAAGTCTATTCCAAAACCACCAAAATTGGAAGCTGCTCCTGATCGATTTCCTAAAAACCCCAAAGGAGTGGTGCTTAATTTAGATGATGATGGTGACGACGATGAATTTGAACGATTCTAAAATTAATGGAATACAATATTCCCAAAATATCTGAAACTGATTTCCTGGCTGTTGGTGAGTTAATTACTCGCCGATATGGAATTCGCATGCCTGCAGAAAAGAAAATCATGTTTCAGTCAAGACTGCATTCTCGTTTGCGTGAACTAAATATAGAATCTTATGATGAGTATTGTCAATTTGTTCTAAATCCTCAGAATACAGAACGTGAATTGAGGACAATGATCAATTTTATTTCGACAAACAAGACGGAATTCTTTAGAGAATCAGAGCATTTTTTGTTGTTAAGGTCAGAAATACTCCCAGATTTGTTCGATAGAGCAATAACTTCTCAAGGTTTGGTTAGGTGTTGGAGCGCAGGCTGTTCGAGTGGACAGGAGGCCTTTTCTATGGCGATGGAGCTTGAGGAGTTTAAGCGAGAATACAAGGGGGTTTTTGATTATAATATTCTTGGGACTGATGTCTCCGCAAAGGTTCTTGATGTTGCAACGAAAGGTATTTATCCTTTTTCGCAATCGACACAAATTCCAGAGAATTATCTTTTAAATTATGTCCTAAAAAGTAAAGACACACAAAAACCAAGAATCAAAATAATTAAGCCAATTAGATCCAAGGTTGTTTTTAACTACGGAAATTTAATGGATACAGAATATCAATTTGATAATACGTTTGAACTGATCTTTTTAAGAAATACACTTATTTATTTTAGTAGAAAAGATCAGATGAATATTTTAAGAAATGTGCTAAGTCACCTCAATGAAGGTGGATATCTATTTATTGGGCATTCTGAGTCGCTAATTAATTTCGACTTTCCCATACGTACCATTGCGCCTAGTTTATACCAGAAGTATTGATTATGAGAGAATTTGAGATGGAGAAAAAGATGGAAGAACTAAAAGCTAGAAATGAAATATTGACAGCTAAGTTGGTTAAAGTGAATGAGCGATTGAGAGAATCTGAAGCTTTCAAAAGTCATTTTCTCAGTAATGTCACAAATGAAATTGTTAATCCGTTCTCAAGTGTCATGGTTTTATCTGAGAATATTCAAAAACTGCAAGAGAATGAAATGCCGAGAATACATAAGATGGCCGGATTAATTTATGATGAAGCATTTCAATTGGATTTTCAGTTGAAGAATATTTTTGCAGCAGCAATGATTGAAGCTGGGCTTGATGATGTGGTTTCCGTTGAGACAGACTTAGAGGCCACGGTAAATAAGGCGATTCGATTTTTTGATCGTGAATTAACTAAAAAGGAACTTAGAATCTCTTTTGAAATTGCCGAAGGGTTAGATCGGGATAGGATCAAATCATTTTATGTTGATGTTGATAAGTTAGAGTTAGTGATAAAAAACTTGCTGAGTAATGCTGTCAAATACAGCCCACGTGGAGCTGAGATAATTCTTAAATTAGAGATGGTTGATGAAGATGTGAAGTTGACAGTGCGCGATTTTGGAAAGGGAATACCTAAGCATGATTTTTTTCTAATTTTTGATCGATTCAAGCAACTTGATTCGCGAATTAATTCCATTAATACTGGACATGGACTTGGCCTTTCTATCGTAAATGCATATGTCCTTTCTTTTGGTGGACAGGTTGAGTTGGGTACACCGACGGATGTTGGCTTGGAAATATCAATTTTGTTCCCTGAATTGGAATCATCTGATGATTGGGAAAACTCAGAGGACTTCTTTTTGGGTTCAGACGAAAAATTTTAATATTTGGAGGATTTCATAAAATATTATTTACATCCTTCAAAAATTATTATTCCAGAAGAAGGAAGCTGGATAACGACCGTTTTAGGGTCGTGTGTCTCGGTTTGCATATATGATACCCATAATAAAACAGGAGGGATGAATCATTTTATGTTGCCTTTTTGGAATGGTGAAGGGTTAGAATCTCCCCGTTATGGCAATGTGGCAATCTCCCGTCTAATTGAAGAAATGTTGATTGCCGGAAGTAGAAAAAGTAATTTGATTGCTAAAGTTTTTGGAGGGGGAAAAGTTTTGGGAAAGACAATTTCCATGTTTCATGTTGGGGAGAGAAATATTTCAGTTGCTCATCGCTTGCTCGAAGAGTATAAAATACCAATTGTTGCATCAAGTACAGGTGGAGATAAAGGACGGAAGATCTTTTTTAATACAAAAACAGGGGAAGTGTTGCAACAATATCTCAAGTAATCGTTAAATTGATTTTGTGAAACAGGACAAGAGAATAAAAGTTTTAATTGTTGATGATTCCGAGTTGGTTCGAGATTTATTAGACAAAATCCTTTCTGATGATCCATTATTTTTAGTGGTTGGAAAAGCTGCTGACCCATATGAGGCTGCAAAATTAATAACAATACAAGTGCCAGATGTAATTACGCTTGATATTGAAATGCCACGGATGAATGGATTAACTTTTCTCAAAAAGATAATGATGCAACATCCTATTCCTGTTGTGGTCGTCTCTTCGCACACTGGGGATCGAACCGATATTGCTGTAAGGGCTTTATCTTTAGGTGCAGCCGAGATTGTTACAAAACCAAAATTAAATAGCCCCGATGTTATAAATGAATATGCAATTAAATTAAGAGATGCCGTTCGAGCCGCTTCTTGTCAAGATATGCGGAGGTATTCTGTTTTAAAGGAAAAACTTAATTTTATAAAGATTAAAAAGGGTGATGGTATTCCGTTTGATATTGCAGAAAAGAGACTGATTTTAATTGGGGCTTCAACTGGTGGGACAATTCTAATAAGTCAACTATTGAAAGTTTTACGTGATGATTTACCTCCTATATTGATTGTTCAGCACATGCCTGGGGAGTTTACTTCCGCATTTGCAAAGCGCTTGGATTCAGAAAGTGCTCTAGTTGTGAAAGAAGCTTCCCATAATGAAATTCTAAAAAGGGGGCATGTTTATATTGCAAATGGATTTTATCACATGGTTGTGAAAAAGGCTGCAAATTATTATGTTTGTGATTTAGTAGATGGGGAGTTGGTTAATCGGCACCGGCCGTCTGTAGATGTGTTGTTTAATTCTGTTGCACAGATTGCTTCAGAAAAGACAATGGCAATATTACTTACAGGAATGGGCGCTGATGGAGCAAATGGATTGTTGAAGTTGAAGAATAATGGGGCTATTTGTATAGCTCAGGATGAGAAAACGAGTGCGGTTTTTGGTATGCCCAGAGAAGCTGCAAAATTAAATGCGGCAAATTTGATTGGTTCACCTGAGATGATAGTCAAGTGGATCAATAACTTTATTTAAGAACAATGGAAAAAAATCAACACCCGAAAATCCTTGTTGTCGATGATGTCGCTGTAAATATTGATCTGATGAAGTCAATACTTCAGAAGAAAGACTATTTAATTGCTTCTGCAAAGAACGGTAAAGCAGCTTTAGCTAAGGTCAAAGCAAATGTATTTGATCTTATTTTGTTGGATATTGTTTTACCAGACATTGATGGGTTTGAGATTTGCCGGCAGATCAAAGAAAATTCAAAAAATCAAGAAACACCAGTCATATTTCTAACAAGTCAGCGAAATGAAGAAAGCCTTGTTAAAGGGTTTAGTCTCGGTGCAGTTGATTATGTACAGAAGCCATTTGGAGAACTTGAACTATTGGCTAGGGTAGAATTGCATCTATCTCTAAAGAAAACTCAGGAGGAGCTTAAAAAAGCCAAAAATATTGCTGAAGAGGCTGCAAAAGCAAAGGCTATGTTTTTGGCCAATATGTCGCATGAAATACGTACCCCTTTAAATGGGATTGTGGGAATGGTCGATATTTTAAGCCAGACAGTGCTTGATGCTCAACAAAAGGAATATCTGGAAATAATTGACATCTCTACGGAAACACTCTTAATGATTATAAATGATATTCTCGATTTCTCTAAAATTGAAGCTGGTCAGATTTCTTTTGAGAGAATTGAGTTCAATATAAGGGATGAGGTTGAAGAAGTTAATAAATTATTGTCATATAAAGCCAAGCAGAAAAAGCTAAAACTATCCGTAGATGTCAGTAAAGAGGTTCCTGTGATGTTGTATGGAGATCCACTGCGATTGAAGCAAATTCTTATTAATTTAATAAATAATGCGATAAAGTTTACAGAAGAAGGTTTTATTCATGTTAGTGTAAAACAAGAACGAGATTTTGGGGAAAAGCATAAGCTTAGGTTCGAAGTGTCGGATTCAGGAATAGGAATTTCACCTGAGAATCAGAAAAAGCTATTTCAGTCTTTTTCACAGGCAGATACTTCTACTACTCGGAAATTCGGTGGTACCGGCTTAGGGCTTGCGATCTCAAAGAACCTTGCTAATATGATGGAAGGAGAAATTGGAGTAGAAAGTGAAGAGGGAAACGGTTCTGTATTTTGGTTTACAGCTATACTGGAAGAGGCATCGTCTGTAGGGGAAATTAAAGAAGTCGAAAATTATAACACTTCGGGAAAAGCAGACAGTATTTTAAATATATTAATGGCAGAGGATAATGTCATTAATCAAAAAGTGTTGATGCTTAGTATTCAAAAGCTTGGTCATTCAGTTAAAATTGCAAATAATGGAATTATTGCAGTTGAAATGTTTGGCAAAGATGAATTTGATTTAATATTGATGGATATTCAGATGCCCGGGATGGATGGGATAGAAGCTACGCGTGAGATTAGGCGAATTGAAGCAGAAAGGGGAGATGCTACTTCTGTGCCAATTATTGCAATGACAGCAAATATTTACAAGGAAGATATAAAAAGATTTTTAGCAAATGGTATGACTGATCATTTGGGAAAACCTTTTAAGCCTGCAGATCTTGCTAATATTATTGAGAAAAATATAAGGTTGAAATTAAATAATTCACTAAATTCATAGAAAATTGAATCAATGGCTCTTCCAAGATTAGACTTATCCGGCAGAAAAATTCTAGTAGTAGAAGATAATGAAACAAGTCGCTATTATTATGAAGCTGCTTTGAAAAAAAGTAATGCTACAACTTTGTGGGCAAAAAACGGGCTTGAGGCTGTCTCTTTTTTTGAGAGGAATCCAGATGTTGAATTGGTATTGATGGATTTGAATATGCCCGAGATGGATGGATTTGAGGCAACCCGACTAATAAAAAAGCTTAATCCAAATGTTCCAATTATTGTGCAAAGTGCATTTATCCTTTCAGGTGAAGAAATGAAAAGCTTTGAAGCAGGATGTGATGAGTTTCTGGCAAAACCTATTCGCTTGAATCAATTGCTTGAAATAATTGAAAAGTATTTAAAGTAGATCAATGTAAGCACCAAATTTACTCGTCTTATTGGGAGATGATAAAGAAATAAACCCCTGAATTAATTGATGATCTGCCAGAATTGGCGGATTATTTTTTTGATTAAAAGTGACAAAATCTAGAAAGGATTCTTTGGGATCATAATAGGTGCGAAAAAATCCTTTCGCTAATGGGTGAATATATTCTTCAATCATTTTACTAAGAATACCCATATTGTATCTTGCATTGATTTCAATGCAAGGGTGTAGTTTTGTTTTTCCCCCTTCAGCATAAATAATTGCATCAACTCCAATGTAACCATGATGTGTATATGCGTAATCGGATTGTTCAAGTGCTTTTCGTAACAAATTGCCTACCTCGTCTATCATTTTAGTTGAAAATGGTAGTTGCTCTTTTCTCCAAAAGTTGAGATAGTGACCAGAATATTGTCCATTTGAGTTTGTTATAAAGTAACTTGGTCCAATGTATTCAACTTGCTGACAGTTATTAATGTAGTATTGAAAAGACAGGTCAAATGATTTATTAAACCATTTCTCAACGGTGAGATACTTTTGATGCTTTAATGTTGTTTTGATCCACTGTAGATTTGAATTATTTAGCCGATTATGTCGAATAATTTGTAACCCACGCCCACTTGAACTCACGGGTGCTTTTAGTACAATCTCTCCCCACTGATATAGATGTTGCTCAATTTCATTTAGAGATGTAATTATTTGTGGCAATTGTTTGTGGCAAGGGAAAATTTCGAATGGGTTTTTTTGAATGAAATCTGAAAAAAAATGCAGAGATGTTTCTCTTTCAAACAGTGTTTTCATGCTAGGAGTCCAAATTGAGTTTTTAAACCCCAGATTGTTGGAGAATTGTGATTCGGCAGGACTTTTCCCCCAAGATTGAAGGTCAAATTTTCTGACTCCTGTATCTTTAATGTAATTCTCCAATTCCAGTCTTGACATAAATTTGGGATCAGAAAACCCCAAATCATGAGCTTCTTTATAGAATTTATCTGAGGGCTGGTCTTCCTTAATTATAATATGCTTGTTTCTTTTGAAGAATCGCATAATTGGTGCCAGTTCTTCCTCGAATTCACGGAGTAATGCGGGAGCTACATAATATGGAGAGCCATTTGAAATAGCCAACTCACAGGTCGGATTGAAATGAAATATACTTGTTTTATCTGAGTTCAATTTTTTGTTTTAAAAATACGACTATTCTGTATTTGAGCATCGTTTTGGCCTAGAAAGTAGGAATTGATTGTTATTCATGTGTATATTTGTTTTGTATCCAATCTTTTAAAGCAATAGCTGTTTATCGAAAGTGTCTATTTTTATTTTGAATGAGAAGATTATTTATTGTCATATTTGTTTTATCCGGGTTTATATCTTTTGGCCAAGAACTTTCTAGCACAGATAAAAAAGCGCAGAGGTATTTTAAAGAGGCACAGAGCTTCTATGTTAGAAATAGAATGGTTGATGCGTTGGATAAGTTAAACAGTACGATCAAAGAAGATGATCGCTTTTTTGAAGCTTATCTGTTGCAAGCTGATATTTATTCAGAAATTGATTCAACGCTATTGCAAATTGAAAGTTTGGAAAAGGCTGTCGCAATTGATTCAAATCAATATCCAAAATCATTTTATGTGCTGGGGAATGCTTATTATAGTATAGGGTTGTACCAAAAGGCAAAGGTCGCATACCAGCAATTTTTGAATAATAATACTTCAGGTACGTTATTTAAGAAGGCAGAGAAACGATTAATTGATTGTGATTTTGCATTAAAAATGGTTTTAGACTCTGTCGTTTTTAATGCCGAAAATATGGGCAATGCTATTAATACAAGTGATGATGAGTACTGGCCTAGTCTGACGATTGATAGTGAAACATTTGTTTTTACTAGATTGGTTTCTTTAGGCGATGTGTCAAATGAGTATATTTCACGTTATCAGGAGGACTTTTTTGTGTCTCAGAAAGTTGATGGGGAATGGCAGGAGGCGAAACCTATGATTTCGATTAATACAGTCTATAATGAAGGAGCTCAAAGTATTTCGGCTGATGGGAAGCTGATCTTTTTTACTGCTTGCACTCAATCTGACGGATATGGAAGCTGCGATATTTACTATGCTCGGAATATAAATGGAGTATGGTCTCATCCTCAAAACGCAGGTGCACCCGTTAATTCCAGTTCCTGGGAGTCACAACCATCAATTTCTGCAAATGGTGAATTGCTCTATTTTACGAGCAATCGGAAAGGAGGTAAAGGTGGAATGGATTTGTGGCGTTGCCAGCTAAACGGATTTAGCAGTCAGGGAAAGCCTTTGTGGGGTACACCACAAAATATGGGAGACGCTATCAATACATCTGGCAGTGAAATGTCGCCCTTCATTCATCCTGATGGCAAAACTCTTTATTTTTCTTCAGATACATGGATGGGAATGGGGGGCATGGATATTTTTTATTCACGAATGATTAACGATTCAACTTGGGGACAACCAACTAATTTAGGCTATCCGATAAATACATACCATGATGAACAGGGTTTGATTGTTGATGCAAGTGGCAAAAATGCATACTACTCATCTAATCGCTCTGACTTGAATGGATTGGATCTGTATCGGTTTGATTTGTATGAAGATGCTCAGCCAGCTACTGTTTCCTATATAAAAGGAAGGGTGATAGATGGGAAGAGCCTTCGTCCTCTGAATGCAAGGGTAGAGTTGGTAGATATAGAAAAAGGTGCAATTGCGACCCAGACTGAATCAAGTTTGGATGATGGGGAATTTTTAATGTGCCTTTCTTTAGGTAAAGAATATGCTTTTAACGTGTCTTGTGAAGGCTATCTGTTTTTTTCGGAAAACTTCTCACTAACGAAGGTTCGAAGTGCAGAAGATCCTTTTGTTATGGATATTTCATTAAATCCGTTGGAAGTTGGCAGTTCTACTGTTTTACGCAATATCTTTTATCAGTCGGGTTCTTTTGAAATTCTAAATAGTTCCAAATCAGAACTCAGTAAGTTAATTGGATTTTTGAATGATAACCCTAGTGTTAAAATTGAAATAGAAGGGCATACTGATAATGTAGGGAGCGTAGAATACAATGATGAATTATCTGAGAATAGGGCAAAATCCGTTTTTCTGTATTTGATTGATTCAGGTATTCCTGAAAATAGATTAAGCTATAAAGGATATGGAATGAGTTTGCCTTTTACGTCAAATGATACCGCAACTGGTCGTTCACAGAATCGAAGAACTGAATTTAGAGTAGTAAGCCTTGACTAACAATTCTATTTCTGAAGAAATTTGAAGTCAGCTATTGTTGCTTGTTTCTCAGAAGTTAAAAATGGGTTTTAATGGCTTGAAGGAATAATTGGGGGGCTCGGCATGGTTTGTTGCTCTTCTCGTCGAAAAATACAAGAACGACCTCTCCTTCATTGATTAATTCTCCTTGCTGATTATAAATTTCTGTTTTGATTGGAAATCTGACTTTTGGAACTTGATCCACAATCGTTCTGACTGTCAAAAGCTCATCGTAATAAGCAGACTTTACGTAGTTCACTTTGAGGCTTTTTGCAGGTAGAATAATTCCAGAATCTTCAATTTCTTTATATGTTATGCCTAAACTCCTGATCAACTCCGTTCTTCCGATTTCGTAATATCTGGGGTAAACTCCGTAGTAAACAACACCCATTTTGTCGGTGTCTTCGTAATACACCCTAATTTTTGTTTCATGAACTAACATGTGTGCTTATTTAAAAGGTGAGTCTGGTTCTTTTGCCATGTGGTTGTATGTAAGCTTGTCTAGCAATCGCGGTAGAAATTTACCAAGAAAAACGGTTAGCTTTCCCTCTTTAAAGGTTAGGATTAATTCACTTTTTCGTTTTCTCACGGCATTGGCAATATGTTGGGCACATTCTTCAGATGACATCATCTTGGCTTCGTCCCTAGGGGTTTCACCTTGTTGTGACCCATCTCCAGTGAGAGCAACTTTTCGAACTTCTGATGCTGTAAATCCAGGAGCTGCAACCAAAACATGCAGTCCTTTTTTTAGGTTCTCAATGCGTAATGTGTCTAAAAAGCCGCGTATTGCAAATTTTGAAGCTGAATATCCAGTTCTACCAGGCAGACCTACATAACCTGCAATTGAAATAACACCAACAATTGATCCTTTCGTTCTAAGAATGTGAGGTAGGGCGAATTTTGTACAATAAACCGTTCCCCAAAAGTTCACATTCATGAGATTTCGAATGACATCCAATTCCATTTCTTCAAAAATAGCCCGCATCGAAATGCCTGCGTTATTAATTAAAATATCAATTTTTCCATATCTAGAAATGGCCTGTTCAATGAGATTTTGGCAATCGTCTTCCTTGCTTACATCTGTTTGCTGAATCAACACTTCTGTTGGGCTTAATTCTTTCTCTAATTGTTCTAAGAGTTCAATTCTTCTTGCACCCAAAACAAGTTTGGCTCCTCGGGAAGCAAATTCATGAGCAAGTGCTTTTCCAATGCCTGAAGATGCTCCGGTAATAATTACAATTTTATCTTTCATTTTTATTTTGTCAGGAAAGAACAAAAGTAGCTTTTTTTTTGTTCTGAAGCTGGATAAATCAATTGCAGTAGGCTTTCTGGATAAATGTCTATGTTTTTTTTAAAGTTTTACATTTCAAAATTTGCATTTAAAAACAGAGTTTTTACCTTTGCACCGCCTTTAAACAAAAAAGGCAACTCATACAGGATGACTCAGTAGCTCAGCTGGTAGAGCACGTCCCTTTTAAGGATGGGGTCCTGGGTTCGAATCCCAGCTGGGTCACCAAATTAAACAATAAAGCTCTGTAGTCGAAATGATTGCAGAGCTTTTTGTTTTTAGTGGTGTCAAATGTGGTGTTAATGTCTTTTTGGATCAAATGATATTTCTGTGGGACTCACTTTTTCATGCATAAATTTTAGCTAATCGAAACAAGAAGAAATATCCTCATATCAGGAAATAAGATGTTTGTTGAAGAATCTAATACTTTCAATCAAAATTATATTTTCAATGTAAATGGGTCACATGCAATAATTAAGAACGGGGTATTAAATGATTTTAAAGAAGAATCAGAATTTATTGCAAGAGTGATTTCTCATTTTGTCAAATCCGTAAATAAGTCAATGAATAATATTGGATCATCTTAGAAAAATACTTTTCGGCTCTTTGTCAAACTTTTTTCTAATCTGATTCATAATTGTAAGTGAGTAAAAATAGTACTTAACTTACCGTACAGTCAAATGTAGCACTTCCAATTTCTCATCCAGAAAAACATCAATCGTGTTTTTTCCTGTAACAACCCGTAGGATATCAAAATAAGTCGGTGGGTAATATAACTTTTAGAAGTTCTTCGAACGCTGCATCTTTTTCACTTGTCATAGTCTCATGATTTGAAACCACAAAAATCAACTAATTTTATTATTCCCCCAACTTTTTAAATTGATCCAAATTGATCCTTTTTATGCAATTAGTCAAAAACAAAAACTCCTGTAAATGTGATACTTACAGGAGTTTGCTTTGTGTTGCTTTTTGAAAAAGTGGAGAATGCCGGGAACAGAACCCCGTTTTTATGTCTTTAAAGATCAACTCGTTATGTTTTTCAAAAGTTGCAAACTCCCGAATTACCACCCTGAAAACGCAATGCATTGAGCATCAGGTTGCTTTCATTTGCTGGATTAAAAGTAATACTTTTTAATTAATTCTCATTGTTGCATGTAACTGTATTTTGTGTTTGCATGTAATAAATAATCATTTTTAATTATTTGTAACTGTTTATTATCTATCTTTGAAATAACTATTATCAGTAAGATGTCATGATTAATAATTGTATTTCGCAAAAAATAACTGTTTTTAAAGGACGGACAGTACCTGAAGAAAGCTTTTTGGTTGGTTATGGAGCTATTATTTTATCATATAACTTGGCTGTTCCAATCCCGTGCAAATTATCATTAATTAGTCAGAAAGAACGGAAGTACCAAACGAATGAATGGCAGGTTTTTACTCCAACTTATAAGCCGGAAGATACGCTTTATAAGCAGTTGGTTTTTGCCTTGAAATATGAGGGGATTAATTTGCTTGTATTTAAAATGCTATTTGAAATATTAAGTACTGAGGATGTCATAAGTCTGGTGCAAATTGAACCACTGAGTCAGTATAGCAGAAGAATTTGGTTTTTAAATGAATGGCTCAAAAATAAGCAGTTAGCTATTCCGGATTTAAAACGAGGTAATTTTGTTCCATTGGTTGATGAAAAACTTCAGTTTGCCGTTGAAGGAACTCGCTCATCTCGACATCGTATCCTGAATAATCTTGCAGGAACTCCAGGTTTTTGTCCAATGATCTCGAAAACTCCCAAACTGGAAGAATATATTTCTGCTGATTTAAGTAGCCAAAGAGATACATATATCAATAGTATTCATAAAGAAGTGATGCAAAGAGCATCGTCGTTCTTATTATTGAAAGATTCAAAAGCATCTTTTACCATTGAGGGAGAAAACCCCGGCACTAATCGGGCACTACGATGGGGCAAAGCGATAGGGGAAGCCGGACGTAATCCTCTAACAAAAGAGGAACTGTTAAGGCTTCAACAAATCATTATTGAAAGCAAGCGATTTACAAAAATGGGATTCCGAAAGGAAGGTGGTTTTGTAGGAGATCGAGAACGAATTAGCGGAGAACCTATTCCTGATCACATTTCATCGAAATGGCAGGATATTGATGTCTTGATTAACGGATTACTTGAAACATCCAGTTTTTTGGAGGAGAAACATTTTGATCCAGTATTGGCAGCAACAGCAATCGCTTTTGGCTTTGTTTTTATTCACCCTTTTACGGATGGGAATGGCCGGATGCACCGTTATTTGATTCATCATATTCTGGCTAAATTGAATATTACGCAACAAGGCGTAATATTTCCGGTGTCTGCCTCAATCCTAGACAAAATTGATGATTACCGTATTGCATTAGAAAGCTATTCGCATCCAGTTCTGGAATTGATTGATTGGAAAACAACTTCTGATCACAATGTTGAAGTCCTGAATGATACGATTGATTATTATCGCTATTTTGATGCAACAAAGCTAGCTGAATTCTTATATGAATGTGTGTTTGATACCATTAACCGGATTATCCCGGGAGAGGTGAGTTATATTCTAAAATACGATGAGTTTAAACGGTTCCTAGATGATGAGTTTGAAATGCCGGATAAGCTGGTGGCTATGCTGGTTCGGTTTCTGGAACAGAATAACGGATCGCTTTCAAAACGTGCACTTTCCAAGGAATTCAAATCGCTTAAAGTAAAAGAGGTGAAAAAGATTGAGCGTATATATCAGGAGATTTTTGAAGCCAAATAGTGAGAGGCACGATGATCCATTCTAAATTTTAATTGATCTTTTATATCAAAAACAGATGAGCTTTAAACAGATATCACCATTTGTAATTTTCCCCAATGATTTTTTTAAGCATATTGAATCTGATAATGAATTTCATACATGGATTAGCTTTCAGCAATTAATTAAGAAAAATGAATTCAAAGAAAGTACAGTTGCAGATGCATTAAATCATTATGATCCAATTACTAATGAAAGGGTATTTCTGCGTGTGCAATTGAACTTCTATTTAATGAGAGTTTCATTAACTAAAGATGCAGACAGGCTTAATCTTCCTAAATTAATAAGATTTTGGGTGTCATGTATTAGAGATAGAGATTTCACCGACTTGTATTTGAATGTCCTTGAATCTCACACATTTCATGATGAGAGTTTAAGGGGATACGGCAAGTACTTTTACAGACCAGATTTATACGTAAAATATATTAGAATCTGGAACGAAAAGACAGTTGATTTGGAAGTATGGAAAAAGTATAAGTTTCTTTCAGTACCAGACGATTTTTATTTTCTGAACCCAATTTTCAAAAAGCATGAAGGCCTTGTATTTCCTGAAGCTCATATGAGGGAACTTTTTAACCAGCATGTAGATGAGATATACGAAAGTGTTTTTAAATGCAGGTTATCAAATCCTATTTTGTCAGAAAAGGAAAAAGTCATTCTAACACGGATACAACACAATGAAGGATCAAATGATGATAAACGATATTTAAAAATAACTTTTGGTTTAAATTCAAAAAATCACATTTCAGAGATCTTATCAAGTTGTTCAACTAATGATGTAACTATTGATAGGTTCGATATAAATTCGTCATTTTCTTACGCATATTATTTTGCTCTAATCAAGTATTATGAGAATTTGAAATGTAATAACAGTTCATCTGAAAGCTCTAGGCCAGTGATGTATTTTAAAGGTCTTGTTCCTAGGAGTAAAGAAATTGAGGCCTACGAAAAGTTACGTGATATTTTCAATAGAATTAATTCAAATTGTCCTCAGACCAAATGGGGGGATTTTAGAAGTATCTTTCAAAAAAATGGTTCAAACATTAAGATTAAGTGGATCGGTGATGTTGATCTGTTGAATTATATTTTCCGTAAGCTTGGACGTCATATCAAATACAGTCATGGAAAATGGAATGTCGTTGCCTATTATTTCTATGATGATGGTAAAAACAAGGATGTAATAACGGAAGAGAACCTTCCTGGTAATTCTCACTATAAAACAACGAAAGACGAAAAACTGATTGATCTTATTGATTCGCTTATTTCAACTCTGAATCAAAAATAAATATTCGACTTAAGACAAAATTAATTTTCTGGTATTTAATGATTGGTATACCTGTGCCTTACTCTGAGCTACTCTGACTCAGAGTAATCCAGTTAATTCTATGCTCATTTTTGCACTAGTTTAGCTTCAAATTCAGTCTTTTACCGGTAGCTGATTGGTTTGAAACCAGATTATTAATTTTTTAAAATCTAGAAATTATGAGTTTCAATCTCATTGATGAGCAAAAGCTCGATAGAATATTTCAAGAAATTGACTCTTTAAGAAAAGAGTTACAAGACGACAAGACAAAGAAGAATAAAAAACTCTCTGAAACCTGGCTGGATAACCAGGATGTGATGGAAATCTTAAAAACTAGTCCACGAACGTTGCAGAATTTTCGAGATAATGGCGTTTTACCCTTTTCGAAAATCGGAGGTAAGATTTATTACAAAGCAAGCGATGTAGAACAGCTTCTAAAAGATAACTATCATGGATAAGAATGTTAGTTATTTCAAGAATCTAATAGATGTATCCTCCAATAAAACTTTGGAGGATATATTAAAGCTGATTAAATCAGTAGCATTCAAAAATGAAGTTGAAGAAATTAGAAAGTTGATTGCCAGTGGTGACAATAAACTTGCTGCAGACTTAAAAAAGAAACTTCACGCATTTACTGTTTCAGGAACGTTCAACGAAAAAAGAAATGCAGTAAATATTGATCACTATTCCGCATTGGTAGTCCTGGACTATGACAAGCTAAATCAAGATCAGTTGAATAAACTTAAAGATGAGTTGAGACGAGTTGATTTTGTCTATTCATTTTTTGTTAGTCCAAGTGGTAACGGTCTAAAGGTTATTGTTCCTGTTGATTCAGATTTGAAAAACCATGAAAAAGCTTTCGCTCAGGTGGTCAAAGTCTTTAATGAGCTTTTTGAAATCCCAATTGATACTTCAGGAAAGGATGTTTCCCGACTTTGTTTTATGTCTTATGATCTGGGCTTGTATCTAAATCCCAATGCAAGTGTATTTAAAGTCCAACTTGAGGATAGTCTAGATTATGAGGCTGCTTTATTTCAAGCAACTCTTTTAACTCAGCGTAAATTTTCATTTGAAAATGGGAATCGGAATAATTATATCCATCATTTGGCATGTAATGCAAATCGATTGGCAGTTCCTTATGATTTTGCTGAATCTTCGATTTTGAGTGCTTATGATTTAGATGAGGATGAAGTATTAAGAACGGTAAAAGCTGTCTATTCAAAGAATAAAGAAGAGCATGGAAAAAACAAGCAGAAGAAAAGCAATATTGATCTGATTGAAGAATTACTTCTAAGTAGATATGAGTTCAGATACAACGAAATTACCGGAAGAGCCGAAATGAGAGATAAGAAAATAGCTCAGGTTGATTTTGCAATTCTGAATGATTTTAAAGAAAATTCAATATTAAGGTGGTTGCTGAAGAAGGGGGTCAGAGTAAGTCAAACGTTACTTCGTAGCCTTATCCGATCTGATTTTAGTACGAACTATAATGCTTTCGAGGAGTATTTTAATAGTCTTCCAGTTTATGATGGCCAAACAGATTACATTCAAGACTTAGCAAGTACTGTAAAAACACACAATGATGATCTCTGGCAGTTGGTGTTAAAGAAGTGGATTGTTGGTTTGGTTGCATGTGCAATAACAGATAATACCAATCATTTAGTTCTTGTGTTTGCTGGAAGCCAGGGGATCGGGAAAACGACATGGATTCTTAATCTAATTCCTTCGCAATTGAGGAGTTATGTTTTTTCTGGGAATATAAATCCAAATAATAAAGATACGCTTGTCCAACTATCAGAGTGCATCTTGATTAATATGGATGAGCTTGAAACCTTGAATAAGTCTGAGATTGGGAGTCTTAAAGAGATCATTACTAAGGAATCCATCCGAATTCGAAAAGCTTATGGCGTGAATCAAGAAAATATGTCAAGGCGTGCATCCTTTTCCGGTTCTGTAAATGCAATGCAGTTCTTAAATGATATGACTGGATCAAGGCGTTTTCTTTGTTTTGATGTTTCGAAACTTGACTATTTGAGACCTGTCAATTTTAATGGTGTTTATAGTCAGGCGTTGTGGTTGTTGAAGAATAATTTTCAGTATTGGTTAAACCAGGAAGAGATTGATTTGATAAGCAGGAATAACGATCAATTCCAAATTGCAAGCCCTGAGGAGGAGCTATTATTGGCTTATTTTAAGCCCATAGCAGTAAATGAAGCTGACTTGTTGCTTACAAACTCAGAGATTATAAAACGAATAACGTTTAAAGCTGGAATAACGAATAATTCGGTAAGAGCCAGAGCGTTGGGGAATGCTTTATTGAAAAATCAGTTTATTCGAATGAAAAAGAATGGAGCTCAGGTTTATGCTGTTTATGAAAAAACGATGGATGAAATAGATCAGCAGTTTCGAAAAGATTAGGGAAGTTTTGCTGATTAGTTCCTGCCTATCCTGCCAATTGGTATGATAGGTAGGTTTTTTTTGCTAAAAGTTTGAGGTTTTGATTCTAATAGCCAACTTATCTCATATGCTTCTTGGATCTAACTGTTTATTGTTAGTTATCTTGTATACTATCACTGGTATTCTGGTAATCCATTAGAATACTCGAATTGTTTACCGGAATACCTGAGTTGGATTACCAAAATATACGATTGGTTTTCATTTTGTTTTCTTGAAAAAACTGGTGACTATAGGTGAAATTTATTCTCTTCTGTATTTGGTTGAAATAGAGTGTGTTTACTATCTGAAAACAGTTGTTATACAAATGTTTTCAGGTAGTAAACAGATGTATACTTATCGAAAACAAATTATATACAAATGAAAACATGATGAAAACATTTGTTTTCATTGATGATTTATTTGTTTGCTAATGAGAAGAGAAACGATCAAATGCTTATTTTCTGCGTTCGGTGCTTTGAAATAAATAGTTGAAATCTTTTAACTGGATATCTTCTGGATTGAAAGCGATATTGTTAAATTCGATATTTCAAATTTATAGTTAAAACATGTTTGATCAATTTAATATTTTTGAGATACTTTTTAAAGACGATAAAGAGTTAGCTCATTCAGCCTTCTTGAAATTCTTATTTGAGTTAGATCCTTACTTTTATCAAGAACTGTTAGCAATTGAACCTCTTCTCAATCCAAAAATAACACTTGAAAAAAGGATGACAAAAAAATGTCGATTAGACATTCATGTCGAGTCTTCTGATCAGATAATTGTTATTGAAAATAAGTTTAAATGTTTGCCTAGTAGAATACAATTAGAAGAGTATTCTGAGATAATGAATAAGAGGTATTCGGGCAAGAAAATTGTTAAATACCTATTGTATTTCGATGAAGGAACAAATTTTAAAATGCCTCCAGATTGGCTTCCATTAACCTACGCAAAGATGGAGGAGTCAATTCGTAGTTTTATCAATTTAAATATTGATTTGCAATACGATAAAAAAGTATTTATTGACCACTATCTTAATTCCCTTTCTAAATATACCAGACAATATAATGAGATAAAGAATGGATATTGTCTTGAAAAATATTTCAATGGAAGAGATAAAAATGCAAGTTTTTGGTTGAATATTATTTTTCATGAATTAGCTTCTAAATTCAATGATAAATACAGACCTTGGGTTGGATCGGGTAGCACATACACTCCTCTTTTGAATATCCATCCTCAAGAATGGCACTATGACAATCAAGAAAAAGTTGAATTTGTAATTCAATTAAATGGACGAAAACTAAAATACTACGCCCACCTTGATAAAGTGGATGATAAAGAATTCAGAGTTACTCAGGAAATTAATCGGTTGAATAATAATAATTTCACCACCACTGAAACCGGGAAATTCAAGGGTAGGATAAAGACAACTTCTAAAACGTGTTACATTTATCAGGAAGACATAGTTGAAGTTATCAAATCACAAAATAAATCGATCACCATTGAGACATTGAAAGAAGCAATTTACAATCTGATGTACAGAGTCAAGGAGTTAGAAGAAGTTCAGGTATAGGTATTAAAATACAACAATAGATATGGCAAAAAAGAATGGAAAGCAGAAGAGCATGGAAGAAACCCTGTGGGATTCGGCCAATAAATTGAGGGGGACGGTAGAATCATCCGAATATAAGCATGTGGTGTTGGGGCTTATTTTTCTGAAGTTTGTGAGTGATAAGTTTGAGGCACGGCGAGAGGAAATGATCGCTGTTGGAGAACAAGACTTTCTCGAAATGCACGAATTTTATGCCAGCAAGAATGTCTTTTACTTGCCAGAGGAATCACGCTGGAGCCATATTGTTGGAAATGCCAAACAAGATGATATTGCATTAAAAATAGATACAGCCTTACATACTATTGAGAAAAACAACAAGACGCTAAAAGGAGCTTTGCCCGATAACTATTTCTCACGACTAAATATGGATGTGAGCAAATTGGCTTCTTTATTAGATACCATTAACGACATTGACACCATAAAGGATAAGCAGCAAGATATTGTGGGGCGTGTTTACGAATACTTCCTCAGTAAATTTGCCATAGCCGAGGGGAAAGGGAAAGGCGAATTCTACACTCCTAAAAGCATTGTAAACCTCATTGCCGAAATGATAGAACCCTACAAAGGGGTGATTTACGATCCCGCATGTGGCTCAGGTGGAATGTTTGTGCAGAGCATGAAGTTTATTGAAAACCACCACGGCAATAAAAAGGAGGTTTCGATATACGGACAAGAGTACACGGCAACCACCTACAAACTGGCCAAAATGAACCTGGCCATTCGGGGTATTTCGGCCAACTTTGGTGCAGTACCTGCCGATACCTTTGGCAAAGACCAGCACCCCGACCTTAAAGCCGATTACATAATGGCCAATCCTCCTTTTAACCAAAAGGACTGGCGTGCTGCCAACGAACTCACCGACGACCCGCGTTGGCAAGGTTACGAAACACCTCCCACCAGCAATGCCAATTATGCCTGGATACTCAACATGGTGAGTAAACTTTCACAAAATGGAGTGGCTGGTTTTATCCTGGCCAATGGTGCCCTAAGCGGTGGTGGTGAAGAGTATAAAATCCGCAAACAACTCATAAAAAACAACATGGTAGAAGCCATTGTGATTTTACCTCGCAGTATGTTTTATACCACCGATATTAGTGTAACCCTTTGGATACTCAATAAAAACAAAAAAGAACGGGTACTTCAATTGCCCGATGAAACACGGAATTACCGAAACCGTGAAGAAGAGATCCTTTTTATGGATTTACGCCAGGAAGGAGAACCTTTTGAAAAGAAATATACGCAGTTTAACGAAGGTCATATTCGCAAATTTGCAGCCACTTATCACAATTGGCAGACTTCGACAGGCTCAGCCACCAATGGATATAAAAATGTACCTGAATACTGTTATGCTGCAACAAAAGCTGAAGTAGTTGCCAAAGATTATTCTTTGGTACCAAGCAAGTACATCGAATTCATTAACCGGGACGAAAACATCAATTTTGATGAAAAGATGACAGCCTTACAAGGTGAATTCGTTGAGCTGTTAAAAGCTGAAGAAACTTCAAAAAAGGAATTGTTAAATGTGTTTAAAGAGCTGGGGTATGCGATCAAATTATAAAGCGCTAGAACAGTTTATACAGCCAGTAAACGAACGGAATACAAAACTTGAAGGAGAATTACTTTTAGGGGTAAGTATTAAAAAAATACTCATTCCATCAATTGCCAATACTATTGGAACTGATATGTCAACCTACAAGTTAATTAAACGCAATCAGTTTGCTTATGGCCCGGTAACTTCACGAAATGGAAATAAAATATCAGTGGCTATATTGGATGAGTTTGATGAAGCCATTGTTTCTCAGGCCTATGTTGTATTTGAAGTAATTGATCACGAAGAGCTTGACCCTGAATATTTGATGATGTGGTTCCGACGACCTGAGTTTGACCGCTATGCCCGTTTTAAATCACATGGTAGTGCAAGAGAAATTTTTGATTGGGATGAAATGTGTGCAACAGAACTCCCCATTCCTTCTATCACCAAACAACGCGAAATTGTGAAGGAATACAACACCATTGTTAACCGCATTAGCCTGAACGAACAACTCAACCAAAAACTAGAAGAAACTGCCCAGGCCTTGTATAAACATTGGTTTGTTGATTTTGAGTTTCCTAATGTGGATGGCAAACCATATAAGAGCAGTGGTGGGAAGATGGTTTATAATGCGGAGTTGGATAAGGAGATTCCTGAGGGGTGGGAAACTGATATACTTAAAAATAAATGTTCAAAAATCGGAAGTGGCTCGACACCAAGAGGAGGTAAAGATACTTACAAAGCATCTGGAACAGCTTTAATTAGAAGCATGAATGTTCATGATTTCAAATTTAAAATGAAGGACTTAGCTTTTATAGATGAGAAACAGGCTGACAAATTGAAGACTGTTGAAATTATTGATAATGACGTTTTATTGAATATAACTGGTGCTTCAGTTGCTCGATGTGCAAAGGTTTTAAAATCAATACTACCTGCAAGAGTTAATCAACATGTTGCGATAATTAGAATGAAAGATATAAATACGACTAACTACATTTTGTGTGCCCTTTGTTCAACATTCTACAAAAGGAGACTAATTGGAGTTAGTGAATCTGGTTCGACAAGAGAAGCAATAACGAAAGAAGACATTGAGAATTTTGAAATTCTATTTCCTGATAAAGTTTTACTTAAAAAGTTTAATGAAAAACTTACAATAATATTCCAGCATAAAGAAAATATGAGTTCAGAAAATGATATACTCATTCATATGAAAGATTTACTTCTTGTAAAAATGACAAAAGTAGAATTGGAGCAAAGCGGAATTGAAAATTGACCAAGGTTAAACTTAATAGAAAGTGATGGAAAAAAAGGGAACATACCCTTTTTATAAAATTGTATTCTAAAAGTCAAGCGACAAATCAAATGGTATGGAATTACTAGTTTTGTAAAACTATTACTATTTTTAAAAAAAAATGAATTCATCAAAAGCAAATAACAATTTGAATAAGCTAAGAAGCTATTCATCTGTTTTTTCGTCAACCTCGTTTGCCAGGTTGTTAAAAAATGATGATTTGTCTTTTATGGATGCCAAGATAGAACGCTACGATTTTGAAAAAGTTAAATCAGGTCAAATCTCAACCTATTACGAATACATTCAATACATCTATCGGAAGTTGGAATTGAACTACCAAAACGAATACCTTTATAAGAACACCTTTATTAACAACTTGCTTTTAAAAAAATACGGTGTAAAAAATACGGTAACAATAAATGAATTCAGAGTTGGTAATTCAATTGCCGATTTGGTGATGTTTAACGGGATGAGCAAGGCTTTTGAAATAAAGACGGAACTTGATTCCAGCAAAAGATTAAAAGGACAATTGGCTGATTATACCAAGATCTTTAATGAATGTTACATCATAACACACGAATCGTTAGTAGAGAAATATTCCAAAGAAGATACTACCACCGGCATCATTTCGATGCAAAAGATAAATGGCAATTTGAAATTGAAAGAAATTCGTAAAGCTGTTTATAACGATGCAGTTGATGCAAATACATTAATGCGCTGCATTCGTACGTCAGAATATCAAAACATCGTTCAAGAATATTTTGGCGAATTGCCCCAAATGAGCAGCTTTAATATGTTTAATATTTGTTTTGAAATGATTCAGCAAATCCCACAGGATGAACTTTCAAAACTTTTTATTCAAGTCGTGAAAAAGCGAAAATCAAATACCATTCATTTGAAAACATATGCCAAAGAATTAAGGCAATTGGCATTGGCTATGAATATTGATTTAAAAAAATACAATGAATTAGAAAAACAATTAAACCAAGCAATAAAAATCTAGACCATGTATTTCCCCTACCTAAGAGGTCGCCAATTTGAGTTAATAGCGCTTCGAGAATTTGCAGTTCAGCGCGGTGATCAAAACAATGTTTTCCCAATAATTGAACCCGTGAAAAAAACATTTAATAGCCTGAAATTGGCCATTAAGAAATTTTCGGAAGGTGATTTAAAATTTGCTATTGTATTAAATCCACAGGTAGGCGATTTAATTGGGAACAATAATATTATTGATGAGTTAGAGGTGGAGCTAGTTGGCACAAAATGGATTCCGGCATTTATTGTAAAAAATAACTTTGCATACATTCGACAAAAGATTGAAGCAGAACAATTAACCAATGTTATGCTTATTTGCACCAAATCGGTTGATGCCAGTTCGAACGATTTTTTACAATTAATTGCAAGTTCAACCATCGAATACATCGTTTCTGAAGAAAACAAATCATTGAAACGCAGGTTAAGAGATCAAAACAAGAAGCTTATTTTATTGAGCGATTGCTTTAAACCGCTCATTAGAAATAAAGATTATCTGGAAGCCCAACCGGAGAAATTTACTGAAGAACATTTGTTTTATGAGGAAGAAAACTATTTTGGGTTCGCAGACTACACCACTGTCTCAAGTGAGTTTAACGAAGGTGGCACAACACCTTATGCAGTTGCCATTCATCTAACGTATCAGAATGAAAATGATGAAATATGGTTGCGCCATTTTACTTCAATAAGCAATGACGATCAGGCCAATATTCAGGGGAAATTTGCTGAAGCCGCTGGAAAAGCTGTACGTTTTTTGAATGAGGAAGACATTCACACTTATTCATCCGAAGAACTAAGGACCTATTATCAAGATGAAAAATATCCGGGCTTAGGAACGGTAAAAAAAATATCCATAAAAAATCATATTGAATTAGTGAATTCAATTTTATAATCCTAAATGTCAGGCTTATGCAAGTTTGTTCAAATTGCTTTAACGACATAGAAATTAGGAGTCAAATAGATTCACTCTCTAGCGAAACCGGCAACTGTAAGTATTGCAAAAGCACATCAGTAAAACTTATCGATGTTAGTGAGCTACTTGATTTCTTTGTGGAATTCTTTGATGTTTTTGAAGAAGATTCAACAGGTATTCCCCTCGCTGAAATTCTAAATCACGATTGGAATTTATTTTCAACGAATGCAGTAGCTGATATTCTCGTAAAAGATCTTTTGATATTAATTGATCATCACATTAAAACCCCTACAACAAAAGTAAAATACATTTCCGAAATCATTGATAATGTTGGATATTGGGAGACCTTAAAGAATGATTTGAAATGGGAAAGAAGATTTATTCAGGAGATTGATACGATTAAAGATTTAGGGTGGGATGCTTATTTTAATGAATTTGTAACATTTACCGATAAAGAAATATTTTATCGAGCAAGAATTCATTTTAATGAAAAAGAGGCAACATTTCCGATCGATGAAATGGGTTGTCCTCCAAAAGAATTTGTAAGCAACGGAAGAGCAAATCCGCAAGGAATTCCTTATTTATATTTAAGCAAGTCATCGAAAACAACTTTCTATGAAACACGAGCATTGTTCAATGATCTGGTAAGCGTTGGTGAATTCAAAATCAAATCAGGCGAATCAATTAATATTGTTGATTTTACAGAGCAAGCAAGCGCTTTTATGGGCATTGGTGACTTGGTTAATTACACCAAAAAGATTTTGCTGAAAAAGCAAATAAGTAAAGACCTATCCAAACCGATTCGCAGATACGATACCGAAATTGAATATATTCCGACACAATTCATATGTGAGTTTATTAAGCACATTATTGGTTTTGAGGGAATTCTATTCAATAGTTCTTTGGATACTGAGGGAAAAAACATAGTCTTGTTCGATCAATCCAAAATTGAATGTATTGACGTTAAAAAGTATATTATAACCAAACTAGAATTAGACTTTGAACCAGTTAAACCATAAATCAAACTATGAAATTCACCGAAGAAAAACTAGAATTTGCTTTAAAGTATAATGAATAATCCCAAACAAACCTTCCTACATAACGAAATCTGGGTACTCACCTTTGGTGGGGCATTTCAACGTGCCAATATCTATAAACCTAATGTTGAAATGGAGCAACGAGCGGCCTTTAGAATAGCACTCAAAAATTTTGTGATAGAACATATTATACCCCAATACAAAGAACCAGTTTGTGAATTTTCGCATGTGTTAAATTTGGAAGGTATTATCGCATTTTCTGAAAAATACCATGAGATTTTAAACAATGAAAAGCTTTTAATAGGAGTAAGCCAAAAGTTATTAAACCTGGCATTAAAATATTACTGGTGCCTGGGTGAAATTACTACGCCACCCCATTGCCCTATTGATAGAATTATTCAGAAGGAAGGTTTAAAAAGTAAAAGTATTGTGAATTGGACTAGTATGTCGGAAATGGATGTTTACCTGAGATTAATACATAAAGTACAACAAATAGCTTCTGGAAAAGGGCAGTCCATCGCTGAATGGGAATTGAAGACTTTTGAAAGGAGTAATGTGTAACCGTTTTTTGAAGTTTGCACCTATTTCGACTTTTAAATGGACAGGATCGGAGAATATGCGTAAAATTAACTTGTAATCAGATGGTAAATAATCATAGGTGTCAAGTTTTCTGCTCATAAAACTTGACATTTTAAAAATACAACTAACTTTGTTACATGAAACTAACAGAGCAAATACGTAATACTATCGATAAACTACCCACAGGAAGAACCTTTGGTTATGCTGATTTGGGCATTGCTCAGGAGAATTATGTATCTGCCGCCAAAGCCTTAGAGCGTTTACAAGCTAAGGGAGTGATTAAAAAAATATCGAAAGGTAAATTTTACAAACCCGAACAAACTGTATTTGGAGAATTAAAACCCGATTATTACGAATTGCTTAAGCCCTACTTATTCGAAAACGGCAAGCGTATAGCCTACGAAACCGGATTTTCGTTGTATAACCGAATGGGGCTTACCACACAGGTTGCCTATCGAATAAAAATAGCCAGTCGCAGTAAACGTATCTATATCAATAGGGGAGCATTAAAAGCCGATGCCGTAAAAAGTTATGCCGAAGTTACAGAGTCGAACTATAGGCTACTGGGCATGCTAGATGCCTTAAAAGATATTAAACAAATACCTGATAGTAAAGTGGCTAATTCTATTAAGGTATTAAGCAGTTTAATAATGCAACTAAACGATGGTCTGGTTAAAGAATTAATAAAATATGCTTTGATGTATCCGCCCCGTGTTAGAGCATTGTTGGGTGCAATTTTAGAAAACATAAATAGTAAGGCCGATACTTTAAAATTAAAACAAAGTTTGAATCCGCTAACAACATTCCAATTCGAATTAAATGCAAATAATTTACCAACTATAAAAAATTGGAATATAAAATGAACCTGCATAACAATTCTGATTTATTTTCCACTGCCGTAAAATTTACAGCAGACCAGATGAATATGCCACCCATCTACATTGAAAAAGACTATTGGCTCACCTTCGCTTTATACACCATATTCAAGCACCCCATTGGCAAACAATCAGTATTTAAAGGTGGAACTGCATTGTCGAAATGTCATCGGTTAATTGAACGTTTTTCGGAAGATATCGATTTGGTTGTATTGCGCTCACCGGAAGAATCGGGCAATCAGCTCACCAAAAAAATAAAAACCATCTCAAAAGTTGTTGCCGGAGTAATGCCCGAAGTCCAGGTGGAAGGCATTACACAAAAGATGGGTATGAATCGTAAAACAGCACACAGCTACGAAAAAGTATTCAAAGGCGACTACGGACAAATTAGGGATGTGATTATTGTAGAGGCCACCTGGCTGGGGTATTTCGAACCCTATTCAAAAAGCAGCATCAGTTCATACGTTTATGAAATGATGGTGAAAACAGAGCAGCAGTCAATTGCAGAGGAATATGGGTTGCTTCCTTTTGAAGTTCAGGCTTTGGATCCACGAAGAACCATTTGCGAAAAGATTATGTCGCTGGTACGTTTTTCGTACAGTGATAATCCCATCGATGATTTAAGAAAAAAAGTACGTCATACTTATGACTTGAATCAATTGCTAAAGGATGAAAAATTATCGGCTTTCTTTTATTCCCCCGAATTTGAAAGTATGTTATTAAAAGTGGCGCAGGACGATGTTGCCAGTTACATCAATAATAACCAGTGGTTAAAATATCATCCAAATGAATCCATTCTGTTCAATGACCTTGAAAATACATGGAGTCAATTGAAACGCACTTATTCAGAAGACTTCAAGTTTATGGTTTATGGTACATTCCCTGAAGAAGAGAAAATTCTACATACATTAACAACCATTAAAGAACGACTTTCAAATATAACATGGAACATAAAACCTTAGCCTTAATCTCAACTCCAATCCAATGACTAAATTCACCGAAGCAAAACTGGAAGATACCTTTATCGAACTGTTGGGACAACAAGGTATTCCGCATTTACGGGGAGTTGAAATTCAACGAACCCCCGATGAGGTGATCATTAAAGAGGATCTGAAAACATTTTTGCTGAATCAATACAAAAACGAAAACATAAGCGTTTCGGAGGTGGAAGGCATTATGCGTGATCTGGAGAAATATCCTTCCTCCGACCTGTACGAAAGCAATAAAAAGATCATGAAATTGCTAACCAATGGTTTTGTGCTCAAACGTGAAGATCCTAATGAAAAAGACATTTGGATTTACCTAGTCGATTACAATAACCTGCACCAGCAACAACAAATAGAGGAAACCAAAGATGAAATTCGTCAGGCAGCTGATCCCGCAATACCTTACCATTTAAAAAGCGACAACAATATATACAGAATCGTTAACCAGCTTGAAATTGAAGGTTATGAAAAACGCATTCCCGATGGCATTTTGTACATCAACGGTTTGCCGCTGGTGGTGTTCGAATTTAAAAGTGCCATTCGCGAAAATGCGACCATTCACGATGCCTTTATTCAACTCTCAGTGCGCTACCAGCGCGATATACCTGAACTGTTTAAATACAACGCCTTTTGTGTAATCAGCGATGGCGTGAACAACAAAGTAGGATCCTTTTTTGCCCCATACGATTTTTATTATGCATGGCGCAAAATAACAGGTAACGAAACGGAGGTTGATGGCATTGATTCCATGTTCTCTCTTATTCAGGGCATGTTTAATCGTGACCGTTTGCGCGACATCATTCGCAACTTTATTTTTATTCCTGATGCCTCTAAAAAGGATGAAAAGATTGTTTGTCGTTATCCTCAATATTATGCTGCCAACAAATTACTGGCCAGTATTAAAGAACACCAGCGCCCCCAAGGTGATGGAAAAGGAGGAACCTATTTTGGAGCCACAGGTTGTGGAAAAAGTTTCACCATGCTTTTTCTTTGTCGTTTACTTATGCGACAGGTACACTTTTCGAGCCCTACCATTGTACTTATTACCGATCGTACCGATTTAGACGATCAGCTTTCGAAAACCTTTACCAATGCGAAAAGCTACATTGGCGACCAAACCATTGTAAGTGTAAACAGCCGTTCGAAACTGCGTGAACTATTACAGGGCAGAAACAGCGGAGGCGTATTTTTAACCACTATCCATAAATTTACTGAAGACACGAAACTACTCACCAAACGAAGCAATGTAATTTGCATTTCGGATGAAGCACACCGCAGTCAGGTTAACTTGGATCAAAAAATTAAAGTTGATCAGGAGAAAAAAACGGTCACCAAAACCTATGGATTCGCCAAGTACCTGCACGATTCATTGCCCAATGCTACCTATGTAGGATTCACAGGTACCCCTATCGATGCTACCTTTGATGTGTTTGGCGATATAGTAGACGAATACACCATGACCGAATCGGTGAAAGATGAAATTACCAAACGAATTGTCTACGAGGGACGCGCAGCCAAAGTATTGCTAGACAACAAAAAACTGAAGGACATTGAAGCCTATTATGCCCGATGTGCCGAGCAGGGTTCCAACGAACATCAGATAGAAGAAAGCAAAAAGGCCACGGCTCAAATGAATACCATTATTGGTGATCCTGACCGCTTAAAAGCAGTGGCCGGAGATTTTGTTAAGCACTACGAAAACCGCATCAACGAGAAAGCAAGTGTATTGGGAAAGGCCATGATTGTGTGCAGTACGCGCCCCATTGCTTATGAGCTGTACAAAGAGATTATTGCTTTGCGTCCCGAATGGGCAGAGATTAAAGTAGGTGCCGATGGTGTTGAATTATCCAAGAAAGAGCAAA
Source organism: Prolixibacteraceae bacterium (assembly GCA_963662675.2). GTDB lineage: Bacteria > Bacteroidota > Bacteroidia > Bacteroidales > Prolixibacteraceae. The sequence continues at coordinate 763,321 of CAXXHP010000004.1, read as the reverse complement.
AAGAAATTAAGCCTATTGAACGGATCAAAATGATTATGACCCGTGGAAAGGATGATCATAACGTGTTATTTAAATTATTGGGCACCAAAGAAGATCGCAAAAAACTGGATATCCAGTTTAAAAATGCCAAATCAAACTTTAAAATTGCCATTGTGGTTGATATGTGGCTTACTGGTTTTGATGTGCCTTTTCTCGATACCATGTACATTGATAAACCAATACAACGTCATAGCCTGATTCAAACCATATCGAGGGTGAACCGAAATTATCCGGGCAAAGAAAAAGGACTTATTGTGGATTATATTGGCATCAAAAGTCAAATGAACAAGGCTTTGAAAAAGTATTCCAGAGGTGACAAGAAAAACTTTGAGGACATTAAGCAATCGGTGATCACAGTAAAAGACCAGTTGGATTTGCTGGGAAGAATGTTCCACACCTTTGATAGTGCACCTTACTTCTTAGGCACGAATGTAGAGCAACTTGATTGCTTAAACCTAGCATCTGAATTTGTGCAGCTCACTAAAAAGCAGGAAAACCGTTTCTTCAATTTGGTGAAGCGCCTTAAAGCTGCTTACGACATTTGCTGCGGTAGTGAGGAGTTCAATCAAAACGAACGCGATTTAATTCACTTCTATTTTGCCGTTCGATCAATCGTATTTAAACTAACTATTGGTGAAGCACCCGATATGGCACAAATGAATGCCAAAGTGCGTGAGATGATTAAAGAAGCTATTTTGAGTGACGGAGTGGAAGAAATCTACAAATTGGGCGACGAAACAGAAACAAAGATTGATATCTTCGATGAAGATTATCTGGCTAAAATTGAAAAGATAAAATTACCACACACCAAAATCAAGCTACTGCAAAAGCTGCTGGCCAAAGCCATCGATGAATTTAAAAAAGTAAACAAAGCCAAGGGCATTGACTTCTCAAAAAAAATGAAAGCTCTTGTGGATAGCTACAACGATCGTAAGGCTGATATTCTTCAAAGTGAAGTATTGGAAGATTTTACTGAAGAAATTATTGACCTGTACCATCTGCTTAAGAAAGAAAAAGAATCCTTTGGTGATCTGAACATCGACTTTGAGGAAAAAGCATTTTACGATATCCTTAAAATGATTGCTCATAAGTTTGACTTTGACTATCCCGATGATAAATGCATTGAGCTTGCAAAAGAGGTTAAACTTGTTGTTGATGACAAAGCTAAATATGTAGATTGGAATCATAGAGATGACATAAAAGCAGAGCTTAAAATGGATCTCATCAAACTGTTGGCAAAAAACGGCTATCCGCCTATCACCAAAGACGAAGTTTTCAAGGAAATACTGGAACAAGCTGAGAATTTTAAGAAGTATCAAAAATAATTTGAATTTATGTGTTTTGACCCCACTTTTAGTTTTGGAGATATTGCTAGTCTATTAATTGGAGCAGGTACTTTATTTATTGCATGGAAAGTATATAAAAAGTTAATCCCAAGTGAACTTAAAAAGCGGTAGCTTGATGCAGTGCTTGACTTGTTAGAGCACTTGAATACTTATAGTTTTGATATTTCAAGTTACTATCACAATGGCATTAATTATGTGAGGTAAAGTTCTTTTTTAAAAAGAAATTTTTTCAATTACCCAAAGGTTTTTAAAGATGATGGGGATTTATGTTCCTTTGATAAATTAAGCATATATGTGTTATACCGCGATATGCATCCGTTTGATTTAACCCGATTTATTGAGAACCCATTGTTGCCTAAAGAAATCGCAGACCATCTTTCTCCATTTATCAATATATATCTTCATAGACAAGACAATAATCAAGATATAGAACCTAGCAATAATATCCTTGTTTTTAACGAGAGTAAAAACCGCCTTCCTGATGAGGTTCAACCAGAACAATTATATAAAACCACAGCACATTCTTTAAAACAAAACAAGGATTTTATGCAAGCAATTAACGAACTAGATTATGCAATAAAAACTTGGTGTAAATCAAATAATCTTGAAGATTTAAATTTTCGAAAAGTAAATAGTAGAATGATTTATTAATCAATTAAAGATATTATTGCACTCAGTGTGTAATTGAAAATACCGAAGGTTTTGCTACCACCATAATTTCGTTTTTCATATAGAATCTTGGTTATTACTCTCTGAATAGCCCATCTTGTAAAGTGGCCTCAGATCTTTGCCCAAGATTATTTAAGTGTGATTGCAGAAACGCTTTGAGCGTAAGAGGCTGGTGATAAACAAGTGCTCGCTGTAATGCATAAGAGCTTAGATTAATTAATCTAAGCTCTTGTTTTTAGTGAATCTATTGTTAAAAGTAATTTAAACACCCAAAGATTTTCGAGGCATTTATAAGTAGCTGGCTTAAATAGTCTGAAAAGATTCTTTCTCAAGATCATCTCTTAAAATGTGATTTTGTAAGTGTTGGATGGTTTTATAGCGACCTAATTGGATTATTATTCCATATCCACGAGCTTTTAAGGATTATTTGAACTCAAAAACATCAAAACAATTTTTAGATTTATCTCTTAAAGGGTGGTTAAACTACCCTTGTGGTAATATATTTAAAAATATAAATTTCAATATATCCAATCTGTTTTTTTTTTTTTGTATTCGTTGAAAATAGAGTAGTGTGACTACCCAAAATGAAACATATCTAAAAACCTTATTCAAGGTATTGCAGCCCGGTTGTGTCGTAACAAATGATTGGCTGGAAAGCTTTGGCATATCCCGAAACTTGCAAAATATTACATAAAGAGTGGGTGGTTAGAACCTGTTGGCCGAAGTGCCTATAAAAAGCCGGGAGATGCTATAGAGTGGCAAGGGGCATTAAGTAGCATACAGAAACAGACTGAACCCAATGTGCATGTAGGAGGATTGTCGGCCTTATCTCTTCATGGCTTTAGTCACTATTCCCGATTAAGAAACGAGGCATTACACTTGTTTACTCCTTTACAAACAAAATTACCGAAGTGGTTTCTAGATTACGATTGGGGACTTAAAATCGATCATCATTTAACTTCATTTTTATCCAATAATGCAGGTGTAAAGGAACAGGAATCAAATCAATTCAAAATAAACGTTTCTTCTCCAGAGCGAGCAATAATGGAGTGTTTATATCTGGCTCCGAAACACATGGATTTAGTTGAGTGTTATCACCTGTTTGAGGGGTTGGTTAATCTAAAACCAAGATTGTTAACAGAACTGCTTATTAACTGTAACTCAGTTAAGGTAAAGCGTTTGTTTTTATATATGGCTGAGAAAGCAAATCACCAATGGTTTCAATTTATAAAAACAGATAAAATAGAGCTCGGAAAAGGGAATCGCATGCTTGCAAAGAACGGGGTTTACATTTCAAAGTATTTAATATCAGTGCCAAGAGAATTATTGGAATTATGATTTCATCAACATACAAAGCTCAGGTGGATTTATTGTTGCAGGTTTTACTTTATTTAGCAAAAGTTGAATCATTCGCGTTAAAAGGTGGTACTGCCATTAATCTTTTTGTTCGAGATATGCCACGTTTGTCAGTAGATATTGACCTTACCTATCTGCCTCTTGATTCAAGATATAATGCTCTGAAAACCATAGAGGAAGGTTTAAAGGATTAAAACAGACCTAGAGAAAGACATACCCGAAGTAACTGTTCACGCAGTACCCTTATTAAATGGAGGAACTGATGTGAAGTTGAATGTACAGGGGAAAAATGCACAGATAAAAATCGAAGTTAATACGATCACAAGAGGTCATGTTTTTCCAACTGAATTGATGCAAGTAAGAGATTCAGTTCAGGATGATTTTGATAAATTTGCTGCGATTAATGTGATTTCCCTTGCTGAATTGTATGGGGGTAAGATTTGTGCAGCAGTTGACAGACAACATCCCCGAGATATATTTGATGTAAAACTACTATTGGATAATGAAGAATTTACAGATGATATTTGGCAGGGGGTTATGATAGGAATGATAAGTCACTACAAGCCGATTCGTGAATTGATTTCACCAATATTAAAAGACCAAAAATCGGCTTTTGATAACCAATTTGCAGGTATGACTTCCGTTGAGTTTTCCTATGAATATTATGAAATAACAAGAGCAACTTTGATAGATGTCATTCGAGAGCGTCTCACTCAGAATGATAAGAAGTTCTTGCTCAGTTTTGAGATGGGTGAACCAGATTGGAATTTATTTCCACATAAAGTACTGAAATATTTACCTGCAATAAAATGGAAGTTATTGAATATTGAAAAGTTAAAGGAAGCCAATCCTAAAAAGCATGATTTACTGATTGATGACTTGAAAAAGATACTTGGAATGGAAGCCAAATAGTATGACAACTCGACGCTTTATGAGATACAGAAAAACACCTTGAAATATTTCCAAGGTGTTTGATTTCTTCTTTTAATTGGGACTATTCCAAGTAATTGATTTTAATCATCATTTTTTTACCCATTAAATAAGTTCTTCATCCCCTCCTTAATAGCCTTTTCCTGCATTTTAGCATAGATCTGAGTGGTTTTAGTATTCGTATGTCCTAACATCTTAGAGACTACTTCCAAGGGGACTCCATTGTTTAGGGTTATTGTTGTTGCGAAAGTGTGGCGGGCAATGTGTGAAGACAAATTTTTGTTTATTTCACAACGCATAGCTACTTCTTTTAGATATCCATTGTAGTTCTGATTTGAAATTTCAGGAATAACACTACCCTCCATTTGTCGCTCAGGATGATCTGTATACTTATCGATGATCTTCAGAACAACAGGTAAAATGGGTACCATAAACTCAATTTTGGTTTTCATACGCTTATTTTTGATCCATTTAGTTCCATCTTTATCTTCATAAATGTGATTCATTCGTAGTTCAATAACATCACAGAAAGAAACTCCGGTATGGATGCAAAACACAAACATATCCCTTACTTTATCTAATCGATCCAGTTTTATGTCCATGTCAATCATTCGATCAACTTCCTCCTGAGTTAAAACAACACGCTCAACAGTTTCATAGCTTAGGTGAAACTTGTCGAATGGATTTCGGGTTAGGTAGCCTTCCGCGATTGCTAGACGAATAACTTTCCCAAGGTTTCTGATGTATTTCATGGTGGAATTGTGATTGCATTTCCGAACCGCTTTAAAATAATGCTCAAAATTGTTTAGAAAGCTGAAATCCACTTTGTTCCACTCTAAGTCTTCTTTTTTATATTGATGCTGAATATATGCAGCCACATGTCCCTTGGATGTTAGGTGTCGTTGATAGGTAGCAGGAGAGTGGCTTTTGGTTCCAATCAACTCTTTAAACTTGCGGTTGTGTTCATCGTAGAGTTCAAGTACTGTTGGATTTTTCACCTCGTCAGGATCTGGTAATCCTTTGTAACGAGCTTTAATAAAATCGGCTGTAACCTCTTTTCCTTCAATAATTAATCGTTGGCGAATTTCATTTAATTTGAAAGTTGTTGCTTCCAGGAATCCGTTAAGCAATCTAGCTTCTTTTGAATTTCCTTCACATTTTTGGAGTTTTTCATGCCATAAACGGTCAATAACATAGCGACCCATCGACATTTCAATCCGTTCACCATTTACTGTAATCCTTGCAGATAGAGGAGATTCATCAGTTTTTACACTTTTCCCTTTTCGAGTGAAAAATCGAATTGAGAATGTTTCTTGTTTTTTCATCCTAAAATCTTTTAATTTTTGTTTCTAAAAGTACTTTAGCAATGAAAGAGCCTGAAATGCAAAGCAATGCATATCAACGTATTCGGAGTTTGAAAGGGGGAATTGTTGTCGGGATCGAGTTCCCCCTTTTTTCCACCTTTGCATATGCGTTTTTTTGCCTTTTTATGCAATTAGTCAAAAACAAAAACTCCTGTAAATGTGATACTTACAGGAGTTTGCTTTGTATTGCTTTTTGAAAAAGTGGAGATGCCGGGAATCGAACCCGGGTCCAAACGAGGAAGCAATATGCTTTCTACATGCTTAGCCCCGACTTAATTTTCGAGTAGTAGCAGGATCAAGGCCACCGACCACTACCTTATCTTCTTAATTTTCGCGAAAGCTCCGAAGTATAACCTTCACTATTCCCGATTTACTTGCACCGTCGGATAGGGCCGCTTCAGGAAATTAGCACCCAGACGATGTCTTGTCCTAGCACCTAGTGCCAGGATTAAGTGTAATCTACTTAGTAGAATTACGCAGCAAGAGCGTAGTTATTTTCGCCAATTAATGGTTTGATCATTGATATTTGCGAGCCAACAATCAATGCTCGACATGCTTACATACCTCTTCTACACGCTGTCAAAACCAGTCATCCCCGGTATTAAGGGATCACAAAATTACAATAAATTTATCATTACCCGAAGGGAAATCAGTTAGTGCCTATATATTTAAAGTGAAAAAAAGGCCTTGCTGTCTGTGTAGCAAGGCCTTCAATATGTAGGTAAAAGATTATTTTCTATTATTGACGAGCAACTTCTCCATGAGTTGAGATATCAAGACCTTTAAATTCCTCGTTATGGGTAACTTTTACTTTTACGAATTTGTTAATAAGCATAAGCATTCCATAAGTGAACAAGTATGCCCAAACAATGGCAATAGCTAAGGCTACCAGTTGTTTTAGAAGGAGATCAAATCCACCGCCATAAAACAACCCATTTGGAATATTAGGATTAATTGAATTATTTGCAAATAGTCCTAGCAGGATAGTTCCGAATACGCCTCCCATGCCGTGAACTCCCCATACGTCAAGTGCATCATCCCAACCACGGCGATCTTTAAACTTAACTGCAGCGTAACATCCAATAGCAGCCAAAATGCCAATACAAGCGGCCATGGGCATTGATACAAATCCGGCAGCAGGAGTAATCGTCGCTAATCCGGCAACAGCACCTGTCATTAGTCCAATAAAAGTTGGTTTTTTGTTGCCTCTTGACCATTCAATAACAAGCCAGGTGACTGCGGCAAATGAAGCTGATAGGTCAGTATTGAAAAAGGCTGCAACAGTAATTCCGTTTACATCCAGTTCACTTCCTGCATTAAATCCGTACCAACCAAACCATAGTAGGGCAGTACCAATTGCAACAAGTGGAATGTTATTCGGTTCTGTTATCCACACCTGACGTTTACCAACATATATTACTGCTGCAAGTGCTGCAAAACCAGCGGTTGCATGTACAACAATACCTCCGGCAAAATCATATACTCCCCATTCTGCAAGAATTCCTCCGCCCCATACCATGTGAACGAATGGGTAATAGACAAAAATTTGCCAAAGTATAAGGAAAAACACATAGGATTTAAAGGTAACCCGGTTAATGAATGCGCCTGTTATTAGAGCAGGTGTGATGATGGCAAACATCATTTGATATGCGATAAAAATTAACTCCGGAAAATCGTGACCTGGGAACATGGTGTTCAGGGTAATTCCGTTAAGGAATGCCTTGTCAAGGTTTCCAAAAATCCCTAAAAAGTCAGTTCCTTCAGCCATCGTTCCGCTAAAGCATAGGGAATATCCAAAAAAGAACCATAAAACGGTTGTGATACCTAGTGATACAAAACTTTGCATCATGATGTTTAGGATGTTCTTTTTGTTTCCTAAACCTCCGTAAAAAAAGGCGAGCCCGGGAGTCATAAGCATGACAAGACTGGTCGCCAAGATCATAAACGTAGTTAATCCTTTGTCAATCATGTGTCTGTACAATTAATAATTTATTTCAGCTGCTGCGAAAATAGTATATTATTTTTAGTCACACCCCCTTGTAGTGCATATAATGATTTTAAATTAATGTAGTAAAATTTGATCTAGCCCTATTGTAGAGGAGGGGGTGTTGCTTTTAATGCTTATAGTCAGCTGTGTATTTGTGTTTACAAAAAACGGTTAGTAGATAGGTCGAATGCATAAAATGTATATATTGGGAAGGTTTTTTTGGTTCGGTAGATGGTAGTATGTCTAAAGAAGGCCCAAAACGAGTGATACATTAATTATATTGGAAGCGAATGCAAAGTAATCGCGAGGAAAAGGATCAATTAATTTGGAAAGGCATAAAGTCCGGAGATTCGGAGGCTTTTTTTCTGGTCTATGATCAGTATATCGACATTTTAATTAATTCAGGCTCATATTACTCGTCAGATAAAGAGTTTGTAAAGAATTGCATTCATGACCTGTTTCTTGATTTATATAAATACAGGAAGAATTTGTCTGAAAATGACAATATTAAACTGTATCTAATTAAATCCCTTAAGCGAAAGATATTTAAGGAGATACGTAAAAACTCGACATTAAAATTGGTTGACGATTTTGATAATCCATCGGTTGAATCCGAAAATGCTGAAGAACTCCTTATTTCAAAGGAGCGGGAAGATGGCATTGAGAAAGTTATACGTTTCGCTATGTCTCAACTTCCTGAAAAACAAAGGGAAGCAGTGCAGCTCAAATTTATCTTGGAGTTGTCATATGAAGAAATTGCAATACTGATGGATATTTCGATTGAATCGGTACGCACCAACATATACCGAGCAATAAAAACATTGAGGGAAAAGTTGGATGTGAAATATAAATCAATTCTTTATTTCTGGGTTTTTATGAGAAAGTAGAGAATGGCATAGCAGTACCTATTTATTATGTTTGTATGCTTTATCTTTCACCTCAAATAAAAAGTTCGTAGTATTTTTTGATTTTTTGTCTATAAAAGAGAATTAAGATTCTTATGAAATTAAAAGAAGATAATTAATGGAATCGGGAAAACGATATACAGCAGAAGAAGTTCTATCAGCAGAAGAATTACAGGCTAGAATACTCAAGGGTGATTTGGATGATTCTCAGGAGATAGATGAAAAAGAACTTCGTCTGGCAAAAAAGATATTAAGCTTTTTCAAGAAAGAAAAAAATGCTCTAGCCCACTGGGAGAAAGAGTACCTTAAACGAGATATTAAAGATTCTATAAAAATCATTGATCGGAAGAAAAGTTTACGGAGAATTTGGACTGCCGCAGCTTCATTCCTAATTATTATTTCAGGTATTTCAATTGTATATCCTAAAATCCAATTTGATTCAAATTTTAACATTAGTGCAATTTCTGAGAGTTTGAAAGAAATTGCAGTTACTGAAGATATTCGGTTAATCCTTCAATCGGGGAAAGAGGTTCTCATTTCTAACAATAATTCAGAAATAGAATACGACGAAGCTGGGGATGATATCATTATTGACTCGAATCGAAGAGTTGAACAGGAAATTAATACCCTAGAATTAACACATAACACCATGGTTGTTCCTTATGGAAAACGCTCGGTGCTTACTATGGCAGATGGAACAAAGGTGTGGTTGAATTCAGGTAGTAAACTGGTGTATCCTGTAACATTTGATGGCAAAACCAGAGATGTGTATCTGGAAGGTGAAGCTTTTTTTGATGTTGCTCACAAAGATCGCCAGCCATTTAATGTAAGTACAAAAGATTTTAAAATTCGTGTACTTGGAACAATCTTTAACGTTAGTGCTTACAGCGACGATAAAACGTCAAGTGCTGTTCTTGCTTCAGGAAAAATTGAACTTCAGTATGCTTCGAAAAGTCTATTGGGAAAATCTAAGATAGAAATGTCTCCTGAGATAATGGTGACGTATGATCCTGAAAGTAAGGAAATAATAGAGAAGAAGGTGTCCGTTTCGCAATACACATCGTGGAAAGATGGATTTTTTATTTTAGAGAAAGCTAGAATGGATGAGATAATAAAAAAGCTTTCTAGATATTATAATGTGGATATCATTCTCTCGGACGGCGAAATTGCCAATGAAACTTTCTCCGGATATTTAGATCTTAAAAAGACCGCACTGCAGGTCCTTGAGGTTATTAATCAGACAGATATGTATACTATTTCAATAGAAGGAGAAAGAATAATATTAAATTCGATATAGTACATGGTATAGAAAAGAAAGCACATTCAATTGATTTTTTTACCTATTAAGTTGACCAAAGTGTAGTCTGGTTAGCAGGACGAAAACAAATAAGCTCCTATTGGAGCTTATTTGTTGAATAAAAACTTAATTTTATGATGGATGTAAGATGAATTACTATTCTTATTTTGTGCAAAGGGAAATCGTTTTTTAAAATTTATGAAGACCTATATTCTATTTTTTTTCTTTGGAATAACAATTGCTCTTTCTGGCAATTCGTATGCTCAAGATACTAGACTAACCTTAGATATTGACGATTTATCTATTCGGGAAGTTTTTGATATTATTCAGAAGCAAAGCAAATTTATTATTCTGTATAAAGATAATTTGGCCAATTTAGACCGAAAGGTTTCCGCTAATATTGAAGGAAAACGAGTCGTGGAAATTTTAGATCTTATTTTTGCGGATATAGAACTTGATTATAAAATCATTGGAAGACAAATTGTAATTATACCGAAAGAAAAAGAAATATTACAGAGCATAGAATTGCCTCCTTCACAACAAGGAAAAGAAGTGAAAGGGAAGCTTCTGGATGCTTATGGAGATCCGCTATATGGGGCTACAGTTATACAAAAAGGAACTACAAATGGAACGCTGACAGAAAGTGATGGAGCTTACATTCTTCGTGTGTCTGACGATTCTGCAGTTTTGGTTTTTTCATTTGTTGGGATGAAAACTCTGGAAGTTTCTGTTGCAGATCGAACTACGATAAACATTAAGATGGCTGAAGAGACAATAGGGCTTGATGAAATTATTTCTATTGGATATGGCTATATTAATAAGAGTGTACTAACTGGTTCTATTTCCAGCATTAATTCGAAAGACTTGCAGAACTCCTCTATTTATCGTGCAGAGCAAGCTTTACAGGGGCGTGCTCCCGGAGTTCAGGTGATTCAAAGCTCAGGAGCTCCCGGTGCCGATGTCAATATTCGTATTCGCGGTTATGGTTCAAACAAATCTTCAGAGCCAATTTACATCGTGAATGGAACCCGTGTTAGCAGTTTGAGTGATATTGATCCGAATGACATTGAAAGCATTGAGGTGCTGAAAGATGCAGCATCGGCTGCCATTTATGGATCTGAAGGAGCAAATGGAGTGGTCTTGGTTACAACCAAGAGTGGCAAAATAGGTAAAGGACAAATAACATACGAGTATCAATATAGCATTCAAAGAATGGCTCGTAAACTTGATGTTCTTGATGCGACAGACTATAAAACATATATGGAGGAGGCTGGTACTCTGCCATCGTCAGCAAATGCAAGTGACTTTAACACGGATTGGCAAGATGAGATATTTGAAATATCACCGACAAAAAAACATTACTTGTCATTTACAGGTGGTAGCGAAAAGGGAACTTTTATACTCTCAGCCTCATATCTTGATCAGGATGGTGTAGTCGTCGGCAATAAAGATAAATACCAGCGCTACACGTTCATGTTTAACTCCGACTATAAACTGAACAATTGGGCTAAGGTAGGACATAGCGTTACTTTCTCTAAAACCAAATTAAAATCAGTAGCTGAGAATAGCGAATATGTTTCTGTAATTACCAGTGCGCTTATGTTAGATCCATTAACACCTGTTGAATATACCCATGGATACCAAATGTCTGCAGTTATGCGGTCAAATATAGATCTGGGGTATAATTATCTGGCAAATGAGCAGGGTCAATATTATGGTGTATCTCAATATGTTTCGGAAACAGCTAACCCATTTGTTGCAAGAGATGCAACTTCTCCTAATAATGAAAACAATAAACTTTTGGGGAATGTCTTTATTGAACTCGTTCCATTTAAAGATTTAAGTTTTACAAGCAGGGTGGGAGGTAACTTCATAGCCAACCGATTTCACTTTTATGGGCCGGCCTATTATTATGATGCATCAACAAATAGAAAAACATCATTAGTTGTTGAAACATCTAGTATGCTTACTTATTGGCAGTGGGAAAATTTTGCAACATATATAAAATCGTTTGGTAGGCACCATGCAACCTTCTTGTTGGGGATGTCATCATCAGAAAACAAACTTAATAATTTGTATGCCGATGGAAGTCCGTTAACAACAGACAGTGAATTCTATGATGATCTGGATTTTCTTGCAGCTGATCCGTCAGATAATGTTGGAGGGAGTCGCACAATGACTCGTAAGACGTCCTATTTTGGTCGTCTGAATTATGATTTTAATGCTAAGTATCTTTTCCAGTTTAGTTTACGAAGAGATGGTGCCGGTGTTGATATTTTGCCGGAAGATACACGTTGGGGAATTTTTCCTGCAGTATCTAGTGGGTGGGTACTTTCTAAGGAGTCATTCTTTCCTCAGAAATCGCTCATCTCTTTTGCAAAAATTCGGGCAAGTTGGGGGCAGAATGGTAGTTTGTCTAATCTGGGAGGGTATCAATATCAAGCAGATCTTATTACCACAGGTTCATATCCAAGTTTTGAATCGATAGATGGTCTGGTTTGGGGAAATGCAACTGCCCCGGGAAACTTAATTAACAAGAGTTTAAAATGGGAGACCAGTGAGCAAACAAATATAGGCATGGAGTTACGTGCTATAAATAACCAGCTTACTTTCTCTATGGATTACTACTTGAAAGAAACCAAGGATTTACTGACAGATGGGACTCCTCCATTGATTACGGGAAATGATGCAACAACTGTAAACGCAGGTAATGTTGAAAACAGTGGTTTCGAATTTGAGCTGGGTTATCGGAACTGGGGACATGATTTTAAATATAGTATCAACGGGTCATTGGCAACGCTTCATAATGAAGTCACATATATGAACCCGAATTCACCGTATCTCAATGGTGCACAAATAAATCTTGAATATGCAACGCGATTTGATGTTGGTCATCCAATTTGGTATTTCTACGGTTACAAAACCAATGGTATTAATCCGGATACAGGAAACCCCTTGTATGTCAATACTAGTGGAGAGACGGTAACGACAGTAACTTCTGCAGATAAGCAGTATATAGGTAGTGGTATTCCAACCACAACATATGGCTTAAATATTAACCTTTCTTATAAGGAATTTGATTTTGTTGCCTTCTTGCAAGGTGCATCGGGACATGATGTTATGTTAGGGATGGTTAGGACAGATCGATTGAACTATAATAAAATGCAACTTTTTTTTGATAATCGTTGGACTCCCTCAAATACCAATGCAAGCATGCCTTCTGCGGCTACCGAGTCTAATGCCTGGCACAGCGATTTAATGATTTTTGATGGAGATTACCTGAAAATAAAACAAATTCAGTTAGGCTATACATTCCCTCAGAGATTGACTAATAAAATAAAGATTTCAAATGCGAGAGTGTATCTCTCAGTTGAGAATGTACATACCTTCACCAAGTATCCGGGAACCGATCCGGAAGTGGGGAGTAGTTCAAGTGTTAACAGCCTTGGGATTGACCGGGGAATGTATCCATACTGCCGAACTTATCTGTTTGGAGCAACAATTTCCTTCTAAATTGACTTATTAAAGAAATCGGGTATTGACTTTCCCTTTACTTAAATCATAGAACTCTATTGGTTTTGTGGGTGATGAGATAGCTCACATTAACCTATTTACAAGAATAATGCTTGACACTTATACTGCGTTTATTTGAACATTGGTTCGGTATGGTTTCAGCGATATTGATGACCAGAATGCCTCCTTCATCTTATTTCATAATTAGTTAGAAAAACTTGATTTAACTGTCTATAGAATTGGCGAAAAGTTCTTATGCATATAGTGTTGTCTCTCAAGGTAGTTGAGTTAAAAACAAACTGGATAATTGAGAGAGGAATAGAATGTTTTTTCAGTGAACATAAAATGGAATGTTTGAATTAAGAGTGTGTGAAAAACAATAGCCACATAAATAATTGATGTTAGTAAATGGGGTGGTTTGTTCTGGTTTATGTTTCAGGTTTTTAGAGTAGTAAGGCGAATTTCTTTTTTGTTTGATTTGAAGAGGTTGATAATAGACTGCAAAAATGAAGCACAAATTAATTTAATTATAATAATATAGAAGTAACTAAATAACTAATTATATAAACATTGCCTATGTAAACATTAAGATCACTTGTCGTTTTCAAAAAAATACCGACCAATGTAGCAGCATCAGTCGGTTCATTGAAAACAAATCTAACTCCTTTTGGGGAGTAAAATTTATTCATCAAACTAAAAACTTAAATTTATGAAAGAATGTAGCTCTACTGTCTTTTCTCATTCGAGAAAGAGGCAGATTTCATTTTTTATTAAAGTTTCTAAGGTTCTTATCTTATTTCTTTGCATTGGAATTAGCTCTGCTTATGCAGATAGCTCCAACTCTCAGGATAAAGAACGAAACTTAAAATCTGGGAATTCATCCAATGAACTTTTGGGATCATCAAGACAGCAGAAAGAAATAACAGGAAATGTTTCTGATGTAAATGGAGATCCATTACCAGGAGTTACTGTCGTTTCAAAGGGAACTACGGATGGAACGATAACAGATATGGATGGAAATTACACACTTCAGATAGCCAATGAATCTGCAATTTTGGTTTATTCATTTGTTGGGATGAAATCTCAGGAAGTTTCTGTCGCTGGCAAGACTACCATAAACATTGAATTGGAAGAAGAAACAATTGGCCTTGAGGAAGTTGTTTCAATTGGGTATGGGGTTCAGAAAAAGAGCGTTGTAACAGGTTCAATATCAAGTGTTAAGTCGGAAGATTTAATGAATCAGTCAATATCTCGTGCAGAGCAGGCGTTACAAGGACGTACTTCTGGAGTACAGGTAATTCAAAGTTCTGGAGCTCCCGGAGCTGGTATGAATATCCGTATTAGGGGTTATGGATCAAACAGATCTTCAGAACCTATTTATATCGTAAATGGTACCAAGGTTGAAAACCTAAGCTCAATTGATCCAAACGATATTGAGAGCATGGAAGTATTGAAAGATGCTGCATCTGCTGCTATTTATGGTGCAGAAGGAGCTAATGGGGTAGTTTTAGTTACTACAAAATCTGGTGTAGTTGGTAAAGGTCGGATTACTTATGAATATCAACACAGCATTCAAGCGCAAGCTCGTAAAATTGATGTGTTAAATGCCGCTGATTATAAAACGTATATGACTGAAGCTGGTACTTTACCTGCATCAGCTCTAAGTGACACTTACGATACGGATTGGCAGGATGAAATATTTGAACCTTCACCAACGAAGAAACATTATCTTTCATTTACTGGTGGAAGCGATCGTGGATCTTTTGCCCTTTCTGCTTCATATCTAGATCAAGATGGTGTTGTTGTGGGTGATAAAGACCAATATAAACGTTACACGTTTATGTTCAATTCTGATTACAAAATGAATGATTGGGTGAAAGTTGGTCATAACATTACTTTCTCTAAAACAAGTCTTAAAGCTATTTCTGAGAATAGTGAATATTCTTCAGTAATTACGAGTGCACTCATGTTGGATCCTCTTACTCCGGCGATATATACATCGGAAAGTGAGATTTCATCTACTATGCAAACTAATATTGCAGAAGGTTATAATTATTTGAAAGATGAGCAGGGGAATTATTATGGTGTTTCACAATATGTGTCTAGTACTGCAAACCCATTTGTAACCAGAGATCAAACTTATCCATTAAGTGAAAGGAATAATCTCTTTGGTAATATATTTGTTGAATTTGCACCAATTGAAGGATTAAACATAACAAGTAGGTTTGGGGGTAATGTTAATTCAAACCGCAATCACACTTATAATCCTGTATTTTATTATGATGGTAATACGAATAATTTATCGTCAAGTATAAGCGAATCAACTAGATTGACTACATTTTGGGAGTGGGAAAATTTTGCCATTTATAATAAATCATTTGACAAGCACAATGCAACATTCCTTCTAGGTATGTCATCTTCAGAAAATAAGATAAATGTACTTAGTGCAGACGGTGGACCATTAACAAATGATAGTCAACTTTACGATGACCTTGATTATCTCGCAGCCAATCCTTCTGACAATGTGGGCGGTTCAAGAGTCCTTTCTCGTAAAGTTTCTTATTTCGGACGTGTAAACTACGATTACGACAACAAGTATCTGTTCCAGTTTAGTTTACGTCGTGACGGAGCAGGTTCTGATATTTTACCAGTTGATACTCGTTGGGGTATTTTCCCTGCAGTTTCCGGTGGTTGGGTGCTTTCAAATGAGTCATTCTTCCCTGAGGGATCAATAATTTCGTTTGCAAAATTACGTGGTAGCTGGGGGCAAAATGGTAGTTTGTCCAATTTGGGAGATTTCCAATATGGAGCCCCTCTTTCTACAACAGGTGCATATGCATATTATGAAACTAGTGATAATGCGAGCTTAGGAACAGCTACAGCACCTGGCAACCTGAGTAATTTCAGCATGAAATGGGAAACCAGTGAGCAAACCGATATCGGTTTAGAGTTGAGAGCAGCTCAGGATCGTATCACTTTCTCAGTGGATTATTACATTAAAAAAACCAAAGATTTGTTGACGTTAGGTACACCTCCTTTAATTGCAGGTAATGAAGCGACAACTGTAAATGCGGGTAATGTTGAAAACAGTGGTTTTGAATTTGACTTAAGCTACAGAAACAGCATACGTGATTTTAATTATAGCATAAGTGCAAACTTATCTACCCTGCACAACGAAGTAACGTATATGAACCCAAATCAGCCATATCTTACTGGTGCTGTAATTAACCTTGAATCTGCTACTCGTTTTGATGTAGGAAATCCAATTTGGTATTTTTATGGTTATAAAACCGATGGAATTGATCCTGAAACAGGAAATCCGCTATATATAAATAGGGCTGGTGAAACTGTAACTACCGTAGGTTCTGAAGATAAAACTTACATTGGTAGTGGAATTCCAACAACAATGTTTGGCTTAAACATTGATCTTGCATATAAAGGATTTGATTTTAAAGCATTCATGCAAGGAGCAACTGGTCATGACGTGATGTTGGGTATGGTAAGAACTGACCGCTTGAATTTTAATAAATTACAAGTGTATTTCGAAGATAGATGGACACCTACTAATACTGATGCAACAATGCCTTTTGCAGGAACAGAATCAAATGCATGGCATAGTGATTTGATGATTTTTGATGGCGATTATTTGAAAATTAAACAAATTCAACTAGGTTATACATTACCTAAGAGCATGATCAGTAAAGCAAAAATGTCAAATGCGAGAATTTATGTATCTGTAGAGAATCTTCATACTTTTACAAAATATCCAGGAGTTGATCCGGAAGTTGGAGCTAGTGAGGTTAACAGCCTTGGAATTGACCGTGGGATGTATCCTTATACAAGAACATTCTTGTTAGGTGCAACAATTTCCTTTTAATTAATTAAATAAAAATATGAATATGAAAGCAATGAAATATAACTTTTCGAAGATATTTATTCTGATCGTTTTGTTCGCCTTCGGTTGTTCAGAAGATTTTTTGGAGTATGATCAGCGAGGGGTACAAACAGTAGAATCATTTTATCAGACTGATGATCAGGTATTCGAAGCATTAATGGCTGTTTTTGATGAATGGCAAGGCGGAATGGGATTTAACTACCTATACATGCAGCAGGCATTATCTGATGAGGCTTATGCTGGCGGAGGAGCACGTGGAGATAACGGTGGTACTTTGGAAGAGATAAATGAGTATCGTTTTACTCCTACTACGAGTGCTATTAGAAGTTATTATTCTTGGATGTACAACGCCATAAACAGGTCAAATCTGGTTGTTGACAATACAGATCCTGATACTGAAGAAAAAACAATGTTTGTTGCAATGGCTAAGGCATTAAGAGGATATGCATATTTCTACTTAGCAAATATGTGGGGAGAAGTTCCTCTGATTCTTCATGAATTAAATCCTGAAGAGTATAGTCAACCTCGTACGCCTATAGCAGAAATTAATGCTCAAATTGAAAAAGATCTTACAGAAGCGATAGCTGTGCTTCAAGTAAGTAGTCAAATGCCGAGTGAATATAGCCAATTGTTAAGCAAAGGTTCTGTTCAGGCTATGTTGGGTAGACATTATTTATTTCAGGAAAAATTTACCGAAGCTGCAGCCGTTTTTCAAATAATGATTGATTCGGGTGAATACGATCTTTATCCTGATTTTGCAAAGGTTTTAAGAAAAGACTCGGAATATGGTGTGGAATCAGTGTTTGAATTGAATTATGCATCCACTTTAAATTATGCTAGCATTTTTGGTGCAGAAAGTGGCCTTGGCGGCTGGGTTGTAATGAATGGCCCTCGTCCTGAATATTTGCCATTTCCTGTTTACGGTGCACTCGATCTTTTCCCGTATGCCTGGGGTTTTATCAATCCACATAAAGCATTGTATGATGCCTATGTTGATGCAGGTGATAATGTAAGAGGTAGTTCAACAGTTTTGGGGCCAGACGAACTTGAAGCAATGGGTGGCAAATACCTAACTCCTGCAGGATTTGTTCCTTATGGATCTGATGGTTATATCGATTTGAAATATCTTGGCTACTCATCTGAAGGTAGTGGGGCTGATGGATGGACCCAATTTTCTAATGTCGGAACTAACGTCCGGATGATTCGTTATGCAGATGTTCTATTAATGGCAGCTGAAGCATATAACCGTAAACCTTCACCTGATGATGAAAAAGCAAGAGAGTTTGTGAACAAGGTTAGGGATAGAGTTTCCTTAGATCCAGTTTCGACTTCTGGTGACGATTTATTTGAGGATATAAAATTGGAAAGAAAACTTGAACTTGCCATGGAAGGTCAGCGTTATATGGACTTACAACGTTGGGGTGATGCTTATGAAGCACTTAAAGATCAAGGAAAACAAGTTCCAAACGGCTCAGGTGGTTATTATACACCTGCTGGTGCCGGTTACGAGCAAGGTAAAAATGAATTATTGCCTATACCTGAATATGAAATGACCGTAAATACAGAGATGGAAGGTCATCAAAATCCAGGGTACTAAACTATAGTAAAGGATTAATCTTATTTACTAAGGGGATCTATACTCTACCCCTTAGTGATAGGATTAATCCTTTCTTCTTTTTCATTTGATTTATATAAGAAGAGATTTTTGAACGGTATGTTAATTTTTGATTTATTTTTTAAGCCTTTTTGTTAGAATTTACTATTCAAGTAGAGAACAGTTCATTTATTTGCAGACAATGCCTAAACGACATTCCTTCATATTTATATTAATTTTTCTATCTGTCTTATTGTCTTGCAACAAAGAAACAGAAGGAATTATAGCGGATACTGTAATAATTCCACGTGGTACAGTTGTGCAAAGTGAAATTATTCCTAGTGAAATCCTTCAACTGGATATGCATTATTCCATTTATCTCCCTCCAGATTATGATGTCTCAAGCAAAGATTATCCGGTTTTATATTTACTGCATGGTATGTGGGGAAATTATCTCGACTGGGTAACTAATGGGATGTCATCCGTGGTAAATAGTTTGATTTATACTGAAGAAGCAAAAGAAATGATTATTGTTATGCCCGATGGGATTGATTCTTTTTACTGCAATAATTTTAATGGAGGATCTCTGTTATATGAAGACTTTATGATTCAGGAGTTTATTCCGCAAATTGAGAATAAATACCGAATCAATTCAACCCAAAAAGGAAGAGCAATTGCCGGATTATCAATGGGAGGATATGGTGCTACCTTTCATGCTTTTAAAAGGCCTGACATGTTTTGCTATTGTTATTCAATGAGCGGAGCTTTGGGTATGGGAGCATCTGCTCCGGACTTAACCGAAATTATTAACGCAAAAACTACAGAGGAACTAGCAGAAATCCCCGCCTATACAATGGAGTGTGGAACGGAAGACTATCTAGTGTATTCTTCTAACGAAAGTTTTGACCTACTTCTAACTGAAAAAGGAATTGTACACAATTATATCGAACGCACAGGTGTGCATGATTGGACTTTTTGGATGGGATGCTTACCAAAAGTCTTAAAAGCCGTAAGTGAGGAATTTGAATAATTGTATCGATATATTCTCATATGCAGAAGGAATTTTAACGAATGAAAGGTAGACGAATTACCTTATAATTATAAATAAAAAATAAAAAATGAAACCCTTATTGATTTTTACACTCGTTGCAGGAATGGCATTTGGTGCAAATGCACAAACTGAGCAATCTAACAAAGTTTCAAGGCTTCCCATAATTGACATTCATGTTCATACCATGAAGGTGACACCAGGCATGACGATGAATATGTGTCCTTGGTTTTTAAGTGATATGCCAGGTGGAGATCCCAATGAGCCTATGGCTTTTTCATTTGAAGGTGATTGTATTGATCCATTAATTCCTGCTCAGAGTGATGAAGAAATGCTTGAAAGCATTGTGCACCACACAAAAGACCTAAATATGACAATGGTAGCTTTTGGTGATGCAGAAACATTACATAAATGGGTAAATGCTTCGCCAAAAGGTAGTATTATCCCTGGCATTGGTATTAGTAATGCTACTTCAATGACTGTAGAAGCATTTCGTGATTCATTAGAAACAGGCTTTTATAAAGTAATGGCTGAATGTGCTCCGCAATATCAAGGTATTTCACCAAGTGACCCTGCTCTTGACCCATATTTTGCTGTTGCAGAAGAAATGAATATTCCTGTTGGAATACATATGGGAACTGGTGGTAATGGTATGGCAAACATTACTCAACCCAATTATAGAGCTTCTTTAGGAGACCCGTTGTTATTGGAAGATTTGCTGGCACGCCATCCAAAATTGAAAGTGTATGTTCACCATGCCGGTTATCCATTTGCTGACGAAATGATTGCACTTATGGGAGCTAATGCATATGTATATGTTGATATTTCAGGTTTTATCTGGAGTTACCCATTAGACGAAATTCACTACTACATTAAAAGATTAGTTCAGGCTGGTTTTGGAAAACGAATTTGCTATGGAACTGACTTTATGATGTATCCAAAATTATTTGAAACAGGTATTGGTGTTATTGAAAATGCTCAGTATCTATCTGAAGATCAGAAAAGAGATATTCTATTCAATAATTCTGCAAGATTCTTAAATCTTGATGAAAGCTATTTTCAATGGCCTGAGGAATAAATCACTCTTTTATTGATTTATATTAAGTTCAATACATCCAGTGTGAACAAAATGCTGAGAGCGTATTTTGTTCACACTTTTTTGCTCTAATATCAGAGTCGTGCCATCGGTATTGTCGCTAATTGGGAAGGAGTTTTTCGTTATGAAATATTTATGTGTTTTGGAACACATGAAACAGTATGCATGTATTCCCTTGATGCTCCTTATAATTATTATATATAATTGATTATCCCAGTTGGATGTCAAAACCTTTACTAGTTAAACCTAAAAATATAATGATGAAACCTTTATTGATTCTTACATTAATTGCATTTCTGGCCTTTAGTGCAAATGCACAAGATCGAGCAGAAAAAAAAGTTACTCACTTACCAATGATTGATATTCATGTGCATGCGATGCATGCAAGAGAAGGAGCTTCTGGTTTTTGCCCTTGGTTTTTAACAGACATGCCGGGAGGAGATCCAAATGAAGAAATGTCTTTTAGTGCAGATGGTGATTGTGCTAATCGATTAGAGCCGGCAACGAGTGATGAAGAATTAGAGGATGCCATTTTAGAACATATTGAACGTTTAAATATGACTATGGTCGTTTTTGGAGATGCAGAAGTACTTCATAATTGGTATAATGCTGCTCCTGAAGGAACAATTATCCCAGGCATTGGTATTAGCAATGCAACATCAATGACCGTAGAAGCTTTCCGTGATTCTCTTTCAACAGGATTTTATAAAGTGATGGCTGAATGTGCTCCGCAGTATCAGGGAATTTCGCCAAGTGACCCGGCATTAGATCCATATTTCGGTGTCGCAGAAGAATTTGATATTCCTGTTGGAATACATTTGGGGACAGGAGGCAACGGCATGGCTAATATTACAAGACCAACTTACAGAGCATCTCTTGGGAATCCACTAATTCTGGAGGATTTATTAGCTCGTCATCCAAAACTTAAAGTCTATGTTCATCATGCGGGTTATCCAATGTTTGAAGAAATGATCGCTTTAATGGGTGCTCATGCTTATGTGTATGTTGATATTTCTGGAATGATTTGGAGTTATCCTTTGGACGAAGTTAACGATTACATCAAAAGAATGATCCGAGCAGGTTTTGGTAAGCGGATTATGTATGGAACAGATTTCATGACATGGCCTGATTTGTTCGAGGTTGGTCTTGGTGTAATTGAACACGCTCAATATTTATCTGAAGGACAAAAGAGAGATATATTATTTAATAATGCAGCACGTTTCTTAAGACTTGATGAAAGCTATTTTGAATGGCCTGAAGAATAAAGAATTGCTTTAATTACTTTTGATAGGGTAAAGCGAGTTTAGTTGGACTCATTAGACCGGGTGTTTTTTTAAGCATCCGGTTCTTTTTGTTATTTACTTTGGAGTTGATGGAAGATGAAAAACATTTTTTAGAAAATGATTGTTTCATAAAATGCATAAAAGAGCAATTTTTTTTGAAGCCCTTTTGCAACTTTTCATTTTTATGAAACTATTTTAACTGTCATTCATAAAAGCAGGAGAGAGGGGGCAGTAAGCATTGAAGTCCCAATGTTATTTTCTATTGGACTGTCTTTACTTCTTAATATAATTCTTGAATATATTATTATATTGAGATAATTGAATTAAATGATATGAAGGTTGGTGTATTAAAAGAAACAAGAAGGTGGGAAGATCGTCGGGTAGCAGTTACTCCAGAGACAGCGATGCTTATAAAAGAAAATTATCCTGATATTGAATTGTATATTCAATCTAGTAGTGAGAGAATCCATTCGGATGACGAATACCGCAAATTAGGGATTCCTGTGGTTGATGACTTGTCGCATTGCGATATTTTAATCGGTGTTAAAGAAGTGGCCGGAGATGCTCTTATTGAAGGAAAAACCCATCTTATGTTTGCACATGTTGCAAAAAAACAAGCCTTTAATAAGCAATTTATTCAAGAGATGGTGCAAAAAAAAATTACTCTGATTGACCATGAATATCTGACAAATATAGAAAACACCCGTTTGGTTTTCTTTGGTTTTTGGGCTGGTGTTGTAGGAGCCTATTACGCCTTTAAGGGTGCTGCAAAACGCTTCACAGGCATTAAGCTACTTGCCCCGGAGAAATGCACTGACTTAAATGATTTATACCGCCAGTTAAAGAGGTTTGATCTGCCTCCCCTGAAAATTTTAGTAACAGGAGGTGGTCGAGTTGCATCGGGAGCTTTAGAGATTATACGTGAATTGAACGTTGAGGAAGTTTTACCTCATGATTTTCTGAATAAGAAATATGATCATGCAGTATACACCCGGCTTAATCCCGACGATTATGTCATGCGAAATGAAGGGGAGTTTGATCGAATGCATTTTTATAAAAATCCACACGATTATAAGTCATCCTTTAAGCCCTATTTGTCTGCTACTGATGTTTTTATCGCTTGTCATTTTTGGGATCATCAATCTCCACATTTCTTTACACAGGAAGAACTTCAGTCAGACGACTTTTCAATTTCATTAATTGCCGATGTTAGTTGTGATGTGCCAGGTCCAATACCTACTACCATCCGAACTTCATCTATTAAGATGCCCTATTATGATATTGACCCGAAGGACCTGTCTGAAAAACCTGCTTTTTCATCTCCTGAATATATTACGGTAATGGCTGTAGATAATTTACCTTCAGCTCTTCCCGTTGATGCATCTCATAGTTTTGCCAGAGATCTTTATTATCAGGTTCTTCCTTCGTTGTTTGGGGAAGACTCAGATGGGATAATACAAAGAGCAACGATTCTTAAAGATGGAGAACTTACCGCTCAATACTCTTATCTGTCAGAATTTATAAAAGGAGAGTAGCTTAATGCGTGTTTGTTTTTATTTGGAGTATTGTTGAAGAATTGAGGTATTCTGCAGGTCGGAATACATAAGAATGCAATTGCTTCTTCTTTACTCGTCTTTTGGGGTTTTAGCCATGCTACAGCAATATTGTCGGTATAAACATCTTGAATAAACTTTCTATATTTACTTTCCCATATTTGAATAAATAATCTTACAAAAAACTAACAGGAATATATATTAAAATCAAAACTTAGACTACGAGTATGAAAAAACATTCATTTATAAGTATTGTGGCTGCTGTCGTTTTATTTGCTTGTACAGAAAAGCAAAGCATTGAACAGCAAATAATCGATCCAACAGTACAAACTCAAAGTGGGCTTGTGCTAGGAGTCGTTAATGAAACAAATACCGTTGTTTCCTTTAAAGGTATTCCTTATGCTGCACCTCCGGTGGGTGATTTAAGATGGCGTGAACCACAACTGCCTGCTTCATGGGAGGGAGTTAGAGATGCTAGTGAATTTGGAGCAAGTGCTATACAATTCAGAGGGTATTCACGGGAACCATGGACTGCGGAGTTTATGGTTCAGGATAGTATTAGTGAGGATTGTCTTTATCTCAATTTATGGACTCCTGCAAAAACAACTGAAGATAAACTACCAGTACTCGTATATATTCATGGTGGTGCACTCACTGAAGGCTCAGGGTCTGTTGCAGTGTATGATGGGGAAGAACTTGCCCAAAAAGGGATAATAGTTCTCAATATCAATTATCGTTTAGGTGCACTTGGTTATATGGCACATCCTGAACTTACAGCTGAATCACCCAACCATAGTTCCGGCAACTACGGATTCCTTGATCAGGTGGCTGCATTAGAATGGGTGAAAAATAATATTGCTGCTTTTGGTGGTGATCCGGGATGTGTTACTATTGCTGGTCAATCAGCCGGAGCGATGTCGGTTAATCAGCTTGTTACATCTCCTTTGGCTTCAGGGTTGTTTCATCGGGCTATAACAGAGAGTGGCACTAGCTATTCGAGTGGGCTTATGGGAGGATCAATGACTTTAAAAGACGCAGAAGAGCAGGGAGTAAAATTTGCCAGTTTAAAGGGAGCAAACTCTATTGCCGAATTAAGAGCTATTCCAGCAGAAGAAATAATTGCTGCAATCCCAGACCAACGAATGAGCTTCAGGGGTAATATCGATGGTTATTTACAAACCAATGATAGAATGACCAGTTTTGCTGAAGGAAAACAAAATGATACACCTTTTATGACTGGGTTGAATGCAGACGAAACAAGGTATTCTGGAAGTCAAGATGATGAATTTAAGGCGTTGTATTCTTCAAGTGCTGAAGAAGAAGAGGCTGCAGCTTTAAAATTAGCAGGGCAAGAACAAAGTCGATTGAATGCCTATTTATGGTTAGAATACAGAGCAAAAACAGCAAAGACAAACGGATACGTTTATTATTTTGATCGTGCAATCCCATGGCCTGAACATCCCGAATTTGGCGCATTTCATACCGCTGAAGTACCTTATGTTTTTAATAACATGGATAAAGTTATAAGCCATACAATGACTAAAAAGGATACAATTATCGCTGATAATATTTCTTCTTATTGGGTGAATTTTATCAAGACCGGTGATCCAAATGGAGCAGGTATGGCAGAATGGACGCCTTACAGTAGTGAAAAGCATGAAGTAATGGAATTAGGTGAAGGTTTTGGAATGATTCCAATTGCTGGTAGCGAAGAGAAATATGAATTTCTAAAAAATCAGCTATTAAAATAATTAAGCTATACGAAATATAGTTTTTGCACTATAAAAACACAATCGTTAATTTGTCAGAATGAAAAAACTCATTTTTTATCTTTTTTTTGCATTTGCATTCTTGGCTCAAACTGAAGCCCAAGAAGTTATTTCTCTTAATTACAATACAGAGAGTATAATTTCAGATACTTCAACAGAAGAGAAAATAAGCTATTCGGAAGATGGTGAAATAACTGGAATTAGTAACGTAACCAAACCATCTATGTCCGTTTATTTGCCAGATCCGGCAATTGCAACCGGAACAGCTGTAGTTGTACTTCCTGGTGGAGCCTTACGGTTTTTAAGTTGGGAGAATGAGGGCACAAAGGTTGCAAAATGGCTAAATGGTAAAGGGATTACGGCTTTTATCTTAAAATACAGGCTGGACAATACTGAGATGAAAATGGGGCAAGGAAATATGCCTCCTATGATGATGAGTTTGGCAGTTGACCAATTTGATGAACTTAAAAACGCCAATGCTAATCCATCTACGGATCCACAATCCATTCAGGTTGCAAATAGAGCAGGCGAAGATGCCCAAGAAGCTATTCGGGTAATCAGAGAACGTGCTAGTGAGTGGAATATTAATCCTGACCATATTGGATATTTGGGTTTCTCTGCTGGTGGTGGAGTTGCGTTAAATGCCATAATAACGAATCGCAATCAGGTGACAATGCCTAATTTTATCGGTTCAATTTATGGTCCATCTTTAGTTGATGTAATCGTTTCTAATCCGGCGCCACCCTTGTTTATTGCTACTGCAGCGGATCATATGAATGTGGCAGCTGGTTGCCTTGCGTTGTTTACTACATGGAAGAAAGCAGGTGGTGAAGCTGAAATACATTTGTATGGAAAAGGTAAGGGTGCATTTGGTATGACAAAGCAGGATTTGCCAAGCGATAATTGGATTGATCATTTTTATGGATGGTTGCAGTCTGAAGGTTTTTAGATCTCAATATCGACATCATTAATTTGATGATTTTTAGAGAATGGGCGGAGGGAAACATATTAATTTGTTTACCTCGGCCCATTTTGTATGTATATGAGCTGAAAAGAAGTTAAAAATTAGCATGACCGAAGAAAACCATTGTTATGAAAGCATGGACGAAAGGGCGAGCCTGTATTTTAAAAGATTAATCGGATCTCGACCAGTGTTTCTTTACAAACAAACATGCAACGTTGGTGACAAAAAGTGATATTAAACGATATCGCAATAAGATACTTCACTTGTCTTTAGGCTACAAAAGCCTAAAGATAGTGTGTGTATGTCACTTAAAATGAAGTATTAACCTATAGGCGTATTTTAGGACTAGACATTTAAATAATTAAAAATGAATATTTATCAAACAATAATTATTGGAATAGTAACTGGAATATTAAGCTCCGCAATTATTTGGGCGCTTATTAATACGTTTCAAAATACTTTTATTCCTTGGTATCAATCAGGAATATATCGTGGTACAGATTTAGAAGGTACTTGGTCTGGAGCATAAATATATATAGAACGTGATGAAAATGATGAAGACAATCCTTTAGGATTTATGCACACAGTTTAAATTAAACAAAAATACAACAAAGTTAAATAGCGAATTATAATTGAAAATATATATTCAGAAGATGAATCTAGCTATTTGTCTGAATATCTTTCCATTGGAGAGGTGTCAGATAATAATATTTTAATTTATTATCTGAGAATAGATAAAAGAACTATTGGAATGGGAGCCTATTTATTGAAAGTTACAGGTAATGGATAATTTATTAAAGGAAGTTGTGTCTTCATGAAAGGTGGAGGAGAGATTGGTACATCAAATAATGTTCTACTTAGAAGACAGAAAACTAATGCTAAAACTTTGTAATTTGGATTGTGGCGGCAATACAGCGTTGTCACATCATATTCTAGCACAATTACAAGGGTGTAGAAGAATAATAACTTAAACGCTAAGCCCCTAATGAAAGCGCCTTCAAACACCAAGCAATCTGATGTAGTAATCATGTAAGAAGTATCTTTTGAAGTATCCAATTCCATACATCCTCACCTAAACTAGAATTAAGCGATTTCACATTGTCGTATAAAAAAAATCCCCCTTCGATTTCAAACGAAGGGGGATTTATAATTTGATAAAAAATGAAGTGCTTGTCTAAGTGATGTTACACACTCTGAGTAATATCCCAAACAAAGGCACGAATGCCCACCTCTTTATTGATTTCGTCCAGTGCACGGACTTTTTCCAATAAGATATCTACTTTATCTGCTGGAACCATTGTTAATGCCGCTGAATTCATTTCGGGCCAGGTATGAGTTCCTTTTCTTGGTTCTCCGGCATCACTTCCACGTCCTGTAACTTCCGACCACCAAGTGTATCCTTTTATGCCAAGAAAGTCAAACATATATTCAACTCTATCAGTATTAATTTGATTAAATACGATAAATACTGCTTTCATATGATTATTTTTTTTCAAGGAAAATATAATTCTTCCTTAGTTTGTTTGTTTTATTTCGATCACCCTTTTGGGTAAATACAGCGTACATAACAGGTACAATAACCATGGTGACAATCGTTGAAAATATTAATCCACCAATAATTACGATGCCCATTGGTTTCCACATTTCAGAACCTTCACCCTGGCTAATAGCTAATGGTAGCATTCCCAGAATAGTTGTCAAAGCAGTCATGAGAACCGGACGTAAACGAGATCTGCCGGAAAGCGCAATTGCTTCATACAGTTCTATGCCTCGGTCACGCATTAAGTTAATGTAGTCAACTAAAACAATACCGTTTTTAACTACAATACCAATAAGCATTACAGCTCCAAGACCTGAAATTACACTAAGTGCAGTGTTGGTTAGGAAAAGTGCAATTATAACTCCTGTAAAAGCAAATGGGATTGAGAACATGATTATTAATGGCATTTTCATTGATTCGAACTGTGAAGCCATAACTGTAAATACCAGCATCAAACAAAGGATTACCAACATAATTAAGTCCGCGAATGTATCTTGCATCTCTTCATAAGCCCCTGTAATATCAATATTTATTCCTGAGGGTACTTCTGATTCATCAATTATATTCTGAATGTTTTTAACCAAAGTTGTCATTGAAGATGCATTTTTGGGAGTGACTTCAACTGTTACAAAACGTTGTTTGTCTTTTCTTTCAATTGACGGGGGACTCCAATATTCCACAATGGATCCAATTTCTTTCAATCTGACTTTCTCGCCCGAAGGTGTAGAAATCATGAGGTCTTCAATGTTCGAAATAGAGTTTCTGTATTCCTCTTTTAGTCGAACAATGATATCATATTCATCGCCATCTTCCTTAAATAGTGAAGCCGTTGACCCTGATACCATGTTGCGAATATAACTCGAGACTGTTGTTGTATTAAGACCAAGAGTTGCTAATTTTTCACGGTCGAGTACAATCTGAAGTTCTGGTTTATCTTTGTCCCTACTAATCTTTATGTTCGTGATTCCTTTTACGTCGTTTAACTTCTCTTTTAATTCAGTAGCATACAGACTTGTGGCATCTAAGTCATACCCGAAAATATTTACTTCTACTGTATTTGTACTCATACTCATTGAGGCTGTAGAAACGTCATAGTCGGTGACTTCAGGATATTTATCGATATATGTTTGCAATTCTTCAGAAATATCCCAGATCGATCTTTCGCGTTCATCAGAATCTGTAAGACGAACCATTAGATTGATAATATTTGAGCCACTGCTAGTCATAAATGAACTGGTTGAAGAACCTACAGAAGAGCTAAGTAGTTTTACTTCAGGAATCTTAGAGATGTCCTCTACAAGTTTGTCTACTAAAATTGAAGATTCTTCAAGTTTGAGTCCTGTTTGTACTTTTATTTCAGCTTGTAGCATTCCCTGGTCAGTTTGAGGCATGTTTTCAGTTTTAATATCCATGAATAGTAACATGGAAGAACCAAAAATAAGAGCAGCAAGAAGCACCACTAATTTTTTACGTCTCAAACACCATCTCAATATCGCCTCATACCAGTTGTCAACTTTGTTCAGTAATTTCTCAATGGTGTTTTCATAGCTAAATTTAGATGAGCTTTTTTTCTGACGTAAATGCATCAGTTTCGATGCCATCATTGGTGTAAGAGTGATGGCAGCAAGTGTAGAAACAACAACGGTAATACTTACAATCCAACCCAATTGTTTGAATAAGATTGACATATCACCTTCGATCATTGTTAGGGGGAAGAAAACGGCTACAACCACTAATGTCGTAACCAGAACAGCAAGCCAAACCTCATTCGTTGCGTAAATAGCAGCATCACGCGGACTCGCCCCTCGTTCGATGTGTTTTGTTATGTTTTCAAGTACCACAATGGCATCATCTACGACCATACCTATTGCAATGGATAATGATGAAAGTGAGATAATATTAATGGTTGTTCCACTTAAATTCATGTAAATGAATGATACAATAAGTGAAAATGGAATGGTTATTACCACAATAAAGGTTGCTCTCCACCTTCCAAGGAAGAATAGTACGACTAAGACTACAAAGATAAGCGACCAAAGCAAGGTCGTTGAAAGATTGCTGATGGAAGTTGTGATGAAAGCTGAAGAGTCCATGATTTCCTGAATCTGAATATCAGCAGGAAGTGTCTTTTCAATTTCCAACATTCTTTCTTTCACGTTTTTGGCAACATCAACCGTATTGGCGCCGGAACGTTTCATAATAAACATACGGGCACCTGTTTGTCCGTTAATTTTTTCTTCCAACGTAATGTCGGCCAGCTGGTCTTTTACTTCAGCTACATCTCTTAGGTAAATATTTTTACCGTTGATTGAAGCAATAACAAGATCATTTATTTCATCGCTTTCAGCAAATTCCCCTTCAATGCGAAGCTGGTATTCCATTTTACCCATTTTAATACTGCCAGAAGGCATGTCTCTGTTTTCTGCGCTAATTACAGAACTTACAGCTTCAAGGGTAAGACCATATTCATTTATTTTGTAAGGATCGAGTTCTACGTAAATAACTCTTTCGGGTGCTCCCATAAGTGTTACGGAAGCAACACCATCGACCTGATTAAGTGCATTAACAACATTTTCGTCGATGATATTTTCGAGTCCCATATAGCTTTCGCCAGCAGAGATTGCATAGTAAAGGATAGGCATATCGTCCATGCTGAATTTCATCAGCATCGGATCACCGCAATCATCCGGTAATGCTACCCTGTCCAAAGCATCACGTATATCATTACTTGCCTCGTTAAGGTCTGCTCCTGTTGTAAATTCAAGCTGAATGCTTGAAAGGTTTTCCTGTGAGGTTGAATTAATTTCACTTAAGTTGTCAATGGTGCTAAGCGCATCCTCTAAGGGGCGAGATACGTTTGTTTCAATATCCTGTGCACTGGCTCCTGAGTAAGTTGTGGTAACAGAGATGAACAATGGGTCCATTTCTGGCATCATATTTACCGGTACCTGAATTAGTGAATAGATACCGAAAATGGCAACCGCCACGAAAACCATTATGGTGGTTATGGGCTTATTTACGGCACTTTTATATATACTCATTTTGTGTACTTTAAAGATTAATAGTTGATTTTTTGTAAAATCAATCGTTTACTATGGTGACAGGTGCTCCATCAACTAGGTTTGACTGTCCGGTAACAACAAGTTTATCTCCTACTTTTATTTCATCAGAAATAACTTCTACTTTCCCATTTAACATTTGACCCAGTTCCACATTTACTCGTTTGGCTTTACCGTTTTCTTCAATGAAGGCATAACGTTCGTTTGACCCTTGTAGCTTAAGTATTGCACTTGACGGGCAAACTATTACTTCTTCATTTTCAAGGTAAGTTGTTATTTTAGAGAACATTCCCGGACGAAGTAATTCTTCTGGATTGTTGATTTTTATTTCTACAGAAAACGTGTGTGAGTTACTGTCAATAGTTGGATAAATCCGGTATATTTCACCAACAAATTCTTGTCCAGGGTAAATTTCGCTGGTGATTTTTAATGCCATTCCTTTACTTACTTGAGGAAAATAGCTTTCGGTAAAACTTACAACTGCTTTTAGTGGATTTATCTGAACTAGTTTTACAATGGCAGATCCCATTGCAGAGTACAATTCTTCTTCTTCAAAATTCTTTTCAGAAATAACACCAGAAAAAGGAGCAGTCATAAATGTGTTTTTCTTAAGCGTGTTGATCTGAGATTCTGAAAGTTCTAATTGTAGCTCACTTTGTTCATATTGTTGTGGAGTAATTGTACCAATTTTGTGCAATTCATCCATCCTTCCAAAATCAACTTTAAAATTTGAATTTTGAAAAAGTGCTTGATTAAGATTTGAATCTTCCAGTTTGACAAGTAGGTCTCCTTCGTTTACACGAGAACCAATTTCTACATTTATTTCTTCAATTCTTGCAGATAATGCACTAGCGATGTCAACTTCCTTAAATGGGATTAATGTCGCAGGGATGGTTATTTCCCGGGTGATTGATTGAAGGGTAACAGGTGATACTTTTACTTTTACCACTTCGGTAGCGGTAGCAATTTCAGAGTCCTGAGAACCTGTGCATCCAGTAAAAAGAACTAGGCCTGCAAAAACAGCAAAAATAGTTTTTGTAATGTTTTTTGATTTCATATTGTTGAATAATTTAATTGTTTCTTTTTTAAAGTGTTCCAAGTAATTTTTCAAGTGTGATATTTGCCTGAATAACACCTAGTGCTGCATTTATATAATTCATTTCGGCACCTAGGTAGTTTGTATTTGCAGTCGTTAAATCTAAGCTTGAAATAATCCCTTTTTGATATTTGTTTCGATTGTTTTCATATACTTCCATCGACACTTCAACATTTTCTTTTTGATTCATATATTGCTCAAAAGCAGTTCTTAAATCAAAGCGTAGCTGTTGTTCCTGGATAGTTAGCTGCTGTTTCTGATATCTTAATTGGTTTTGTGCTGTTTCTAAATCTAGTTTTGCCTGATTAACTCCGGATTTTCTGCTGCCGCTAGAAAAAATTGGAATGTTCATATTCAGCATGAGCATGAACTTTGGCGACATGTCGAAGTTGGACGTCTTAATCTTATAGTTGTAGTTCACATTTGCATTAATCGTAGGCAGGTAGGCTGCTTTCTGAAGATTAACCTGCATCTTAGACATTTCAGTTTGCTGTTCCAGTGTTTTTATGTTGATGTTTTTATTAATATCGAACTCCGAGTTAAGCGAGTTTTCTATTGCTATAATACTTAAGAACTCATCAAACGATTGAGTTAATTCAACCTCTGTTTCTGCACTTACACCAAGAACGACTTTTAACATCCGATGACTTAATTCAATCTGTCTTTCATATGAATGAATCGTATTTTGTAGCGAGCTTAACTGAACGGCTAGTTGTTTTACATCAATATCTTCAGCTACACCTACATCATGCATCGTTTTTGTTTTGTCATAGGTCTCCTGAAGGTTCTCAAGGTTTTTTTCAGTAAGTTGTTTGATTTCTTTATAGGCCAGAATAACCATATATGAATTGTAGATATTCTCTTTTATATCCAGTTCACTTTGATCTTTCTGTAGATTCGTTAGGATACTGGAAATCTTAGTGATTTGTAGATTTACAAAGTAGCTTCCGTTGAGAACCATTTGACTAAGTGAAACGGTAAGGTTACTTGTGTTACTGAATGGTATTTCTGACGCAGGCATATCCTCTGAAAATTGAAGCATCATGCTTGCCCCAAAATAGTTGGAGTAATCCAATGTCCCTGAAACCTGTGGCAATCCACTTGCGATAGTCTGAATTTGTGCTTGTCTGGCTTTCTGTATAGCCAGATCTGCATTTTTCATGTTTAGATTGTTCTGGATCGCATAGTCTTGCGCTTCGTCAAGCGATAGTTTTATACTGTCCTGAGCCATTGTGCCGGAACAATACAAGAAGAATGCAAATACAAATAATAAGATTGATCTTTTTTTCATTTTCGTTTCTCTTTATTGTGTAATTGTTATTTTTTGGGTTCTAGATATTCCTTAATCAATTCTCTTCCTTTGTCGGTAGCAATTCCTAAAAAGTAATTAATAAGTACATTTTGATAGATATCCTCTCTAGAATATTCCGGATACAAGAGGTCTTCTAATTCTTTCATTTGTTTTAAGGTTTCCCTCAAGAAAATACCTGCAATTTTAGCTTCTAGTTCTTGTTTAAATACTCCTTCTTTTTTCCCCTGTTCAAGCATCATCATTAATGCTTCATCTTTAAGGTGTTTGTTTGGTTTAAATAGTTTTTCTTCTAATAGTTTATCATATCTCTTCAAGTCATCGAAGAAAACCGGATTTGATTGTTGAAATTTGCGATACATATCATCACCTATCTGTTTCATTACTGCAATGATATTATCGGATTCATTAATAAGCTTGATGAACTTAGCATGATCCAACATGATATTGTGCTTGATGGATTGCACAATTAGCTCTTCTTTGTTCTCGTATAATTGGTAAATCGTTTTTTTTGAAATGCCTAGCGTTTGAGCTATCTGATCCATTGTTGTGTACCTGATACCTTGCTGGAAAAACAGCCTATGTGCAGTTTCAAGAATTGAAATATTAATATCCATTGGGTAATTTGAGTTTTGAAGTTGCGAAAATAAGGAAACCGAATTGGTTTATTTAGTTTCCTGTTGTGATTTTGATGACCGAAATGGCATACTTAACATTCACTTAAACTAGCTGGTAATATTTTTTTGTTAAAAAAACTAGTGACCTCTATTTATCTGCTTTTTAGATTTACTAATTGGATGAATGCAGATACTTCTATCACTTTGGAAGGCACTAAATTACTCTCTGAACAAAATTCCTTCGTAAACCTTTTAAATAAAAACATTGTTCAGCTTTGATAATAAAGAAGCATTCACGACTTTTGCGTAAATTTTTTTGAATGGGCGAGAATATAGTTATCAAGACAGCAGAACAGATCGAGGGTATCCGAAAAAGTAGTCAGCTAGCTGGGAAAGCTTTGATTATGATTGAGGAGTATGTTAAGGAAGGTGTAACTACTGAACACCTCAATACAATCATAGATGAATTTATTCAGGATAATGGAGCTATTTCAGCTACACTTGGTTATAGCGGTTATCCCAAATCGTGTTGTATTTCACTCAATGAGGTGGTCTGTCATGGTATTCCAAGTACCGATACTATTCTAAAGCAAGGTGATATTCTTAATATTGATGTAACTACAATTCTTGATGGATACTTTGGAGATACGAGTAAAATGTATCGTGTTGGGGATATTTCGCAAAAGGCTGAAAGAATTATTCAATGCGCAAAACACTCTTTGGATCTAGGGATACAGCAAGTTCGTCCCGGTAATCATATCGGCAATATTGGTTTTACAATTGGTCGATATGCCAAGGCTCAAAAATGCAGTGTTGTGTATGAATTTTGCGGACATGGTGTTGGTATAGAATTTCATGAATCTCCTCAGATTGACCACGTTGCTCGTCGTAACTCAGGGGCGATTATGCAGCCGGGTATGACCTTTACCATTGAACCCATGATAAACGAAGGCAAGGCAACTACCCGTGTTGATAAGGCCGACGGATGGACCGCTCGTACCAGTGATGGTAAGCTTTCTGCTCAATTCGAACATACTATTCTTGTTACTGAAACAGGATTTGAGGTTCTTACTGATGTCATCGGTGAATATAACCTATAGATCTATTTTACTTTTCCATGCCCTTGATAATTTGCTGAAATGGCTTATTTTAGAGCACTAAACCATTTGTAGTGAAACTAAAGGACTTTATTAAACAATTTGTGTTAAGTGCAGATATTAATTCTTTTCAAGGGGTAGAGGAAAAGAAGAAAAGTATTCTCCTTAATCTTTTTTTTTATTTCTATTTCTTAGTTGTCTTCGTTTTCTTCATTTATGATATTGCGATTTACAATGTGACCTTTTTTGCTGCTAATGTTTTAAGCATAATTGTAGGTGTCGTATTGTACTATCTGTATCAGGTGAAAAAGGTGTTGCAAAAAGTTGCAGTCGTATTCATTATCACCATTGCTGCGTTTTTAGCATTTATAAATTTCACTGGTGGAATTCACGGAACGGGGATTATTTTTTCATTACTTCTTCCTTTGCCAACAATTCTTTTGCTAGGCCGGAAATGGGGTTTAGTCACTTTGCTTTCTTTTTTGTCATTAACGATTTTTGGCTTCTTTTTCTTCAGTAATGCACCATGGTTTCCTCATTATAGTAATGCATTAACTAGTCGTATTTTTGTTGTTTTTTTTATTGTCTCGGTTATTAGCTATGCAAATGAATTTGTATTTGAAGTGCTTTATATTCGACTTGAGAAATTGTCGGAATCATTGAAAGTTAGTCAGCAGCGATATAAGAATATGGCTGTAAATAAAGAGAAATTTGTATCGTTGGTTTCTCATAATCTTGGCGACCATATAGGTAGTTTTGCCGGTATTGCCAGTCTGCTTGATGAAGAGTATGATGAGCTATCCGAACAAAAAAGGAGGGAGCTTATTCGGAGCTTGGCAAATATCTCACAGCAAAATTTTAGGTTGTTGCACGACCTTATGAAGTGGTCGACTGTACAAAGCGATGTTATCCCTTTTTTGCCAAAGCCTGTTAAATTGGAGAAAATTTATCGCGATGTGATTCAGCTTTTCAATCCCCTTATTGAAGACAAGAAACTATCCTTCTTTTTAAAGATGAGAAGTAATTCAGAGATTTTTGCCGATGCCGATATGGTAAGTGCTATCATGCGGAGTTTGGTGTCAAATGCCATTAAATATTCATATGTTGGGGGAGAAGTGAAGATATCCGCAGAAGACGATGATGACAAGATGGTTGTAACTGTATCTGATAATGGGGTGGGTATGTCTAATCAGGATTTGATGTGGGTAAATGCCTCTGTTTCTTTCTCCATGCCAGGAACTTTAGAAGAATCGGGAACAGGCATTGGACTTATTCTTGTCAAGGAATTTTTACATAAAAACCATGGGAGCTTTCATGTGGAAAGTAAGAAAGGAGAGGGGACAAAAGTTGTTTTTATGCTTCCTTTGGTTGAATAGTGTTCGTTAAACCACAGCGCTTTTCTTCAATAGTATAGTTTTAAATCAACAATACGCTATTTCTCTCTGTTTCAATATTTTTATATTTGCATGAAAATAATGTAGTCATGTCGCTTGTAATAGAAGAAAAAGATCTTGAAAAATTTATAATGATAGGTGACCGGGTTTTAATAAAACCCAAAAACCAATCCAATAGAACCCCTTCGGGGCTGTACTTGCCCCCGTCAGTTCAGAAAAGTGAAAGTATTTATAGTGGTTATATTGTGAAAATAGGCCCCGGTTATCCAATTCCTTCTCTTACCAATGACGAAGAACCATGGAAAGATAATGGGGTTAAATATATTCCACTTCAGGCGAAAGTGGGAGATTTGGCTGTATACTTATTAAAAAACGGCTTTGAAATTGAATTCAATAATGAAAAATATATCATGTTGCCTCATTCAGATATCATGATGATTATTCGGGATGATGATTTATTCAAATAGTTACAGATTGAAATTTTTAGAGTAGTATTTTTATGGAAATGTTACGATTTTTAATAATAGCACCTATTTTACTTTCAATTTAAAACAATAGTGAGGTTTGAGTTAGTTTTTTTAATATCTTGCACCTGATATTATTATTGAAGAACAAATAAGAAATTTGTAAAAGTTAAAATTCTGATAATGAATCCACAAGCTGAAGAGTTGAACAAAGTCATGCGGGAAAAGTACCCCGTCGTTTTCGATTTACTATCTGATAAAGGAAAGAATATCTTTTTTCCAAAAAAAGGGATTCTTGGACAAACTGCAGATGCAAAGGGAACCAAGATTAATGCTACTATTGGAGCAGCTGTTGAAGATAATGGTTCTCCAATGCGTTTGGAGAGTATTGCCCAAAACGTAAAGCTCGATCCTGCTATGGTTTTTCCATATGCTCCTAGTTATGGACGACCAGATATTCGTGCTCGTTGGAAAAGTATGATGTATGAGAAAAATCCAAGCTTGGGTTCTAAATTGCTGAGTTTGCCGGTTGTAACCAATGCGTTGACGCATGGTGTAAGCATGGCTGGATATATGTTTGTAAATGATGGCGATAAAGTAATTGTTCCGGATTTGTTTTGGGGAAATTACAACCTGATATTGAACCATGCATATGGTGCAGAACTTCAAAAATATAAGCTATTTAAAGGAAATCAACTGGATTTGGATGCCTTCAAAGCAAGCCTTGAAGAAGGTGGAATTGGCAAGAAAATTCTGATTCTGAATTTTCCGAATAACCCAACAGGGTATTCACCAACGGCTGATGAAACAAAAGCAATGGCTCAAATCATTAAAGAATCGGCTGAAAAGGGAAATAAAATTGTTGTCTTTTCGGATGATGCTTACTTTGGGTTAGTATATGAGGAAGGCATTGAAACGGAAAGCATTTTTAGTGCTATTTGTGATTTGCATGAAAATGTTTTGGCGGTAAAGATTGATGGACCTACAAAAGAAGATTACGTTTGGGGATTCCGTGTTGGATTTATGACCTACGGCATTAAAGGTGGAGATGCAGAATTGTATACTTCTCTTGAAGCAAAAACTGCTGGTGCTGTTCGTGGAAATATCTCTAATGCCGCCAATATTTCACAGTCGTTGTTGTTAAAAGCATTTGAAGACGCTGCTTATAACGAACAAAAAGAAGCGAAATTCAAAATTATGAATGAGCGTTATGTGGCTGTTCAAAAAGCATTGGTTGATGACAGATATAGCGAATATTTTACGGCTTTACCGTTCAATTCGGGATACTTTATGTGTGTGCAGTTAGCTGAAGGATTGGATGGAGAACTTGTTCGTAAAATACTTATTGAGAAATATGGAATTGGCATCATCAATTTGAGCAATGTCATTCGTGTTGCATTTTCAGCCGTTGCTGCTGCAGATGTGAAAGAGTTGTTTGATGGTATTTATAATGCCTGTAAAGATTCGAAACAATAAGCTGAAACAATATATTACTGAGAAGCTGTTTGTCTATTGACAAGCAGCTTTTTTATTGCCTCTGAATTTGATATACCATAAAAAATAGAACCATAGAAATGGGAATGGCAATAAGGGTTGGTATTTTTGCCCACTTTGGTTTTACCAAACTAAACACAAAGCCTAACAGCCCTAAAAATCCGGTAACCAATAGCCAATGAAAATAGGATAGAGCTTGCGTTTCTGCTGAGGCAGCTTGATCTGGAATTATTTCTGTGGCAACAATTTGTCCGCTAGTAATTATCCAGCTTGAAAAAAGACCAAGCAAAAATAGAAGTAGTTGTCCGCCTTGTTGATAAATCTTTTTTCGTTCAACCCAAGAAAGAATGAGCAGAGCTATTGCTAAAAACAGTGTCCATTGCGAGCTTGTGGTTAGTGTAAGAAATACCTGACGATCCATTTGTTTTATTTTTGACAAATGTGTTCATTTTTTGGTAAACTAAAAAATGAACTTGTTCTTGATGAAATGGTTACTTTTGTCAATTAGTATAAAAAAAGCAAGATGATACTTGATATTGACCCCAAGGCGAAAGGCCTTATTTTTGATTTAGACGGAACGATAGTAGACTCAATGCCAATCCATTATGTCGCATGGAGGAATACGGCTGCCAAATATGGAATTGAACTACCTGTAGAGCTTTTTCAACAATTAGCAGGTGTCCCGCTATATCCCACTGTTGAAAAGCTGAATGAGATTTTTAAAAAACAGAT
This sequence comes from Prolixibacteraceae bacterium, assembly GCA_963662675.2. Taxonomy (GTDB): domain Bacteria; phylum Bacteroidota; class Bacteroidia; order Bacteroidales; family Prolixibacteraceae. The sequence goes on along the minus strand of CAXXHP010000004.1, from coordinate 723,911 downwards.
CGACCCCCAGGAAATGGGAAATACAAAAGAGTTGGAGTATGAAAATAGCATGCACAATGCGTCTCTGATTGAACCTGTTTTTAACATTGTGAAAAAATATCATGGGGTGTTGCCTATGGCTGTTGGTACAGGTGGAGGTGAATATATTGCAAATAAAACGATGCGCTTAATGGGCTTGGATAAATATATCGATATTGTTGTTTCTTCGGATGATATTACCAATGGTAAGCCGCATCCTGAAACATTTTTGCGTTGTGCTGAACGAATGGGTATTGATCCTGCACTATGTCAGGTTTTTGAAGATGGTGCTCTTGGCATTCAGGCAGGAAAAGCGGCAGGAATGATGGTCGTAGATGTAACCAATTATTATCAGGTTACAACAGGAGAATAAATACACTATCAATATGAAAACAAGAGCTTTATATTTTATAATTATCTGCATTTTGGTTGTTTCTTGCCGCACATCAACCCAAATGGAACATGCAACTGTTGTTTTCTATAATGTTGAAAATTTGTTCGATACGTTAGATGATCCACATGTGAACGATAATGAATTTTTACCGACAAGTGAGAAGGAATGGACAACAACGCGATATCAGAAAAAATTGGATGATATTGGAGAGGTTTTGGTTGGCATCAATTCCTCAAATTTGCCTGAGATCATTGGGCTTTGTGAAGTTGAAAATCGTTCTGTTTTGGAAGATTTGTTGAAAACCAAGTTGATGAGTAAGGGACATTATAAAATTATTCATCAGGATAGTCCGGATGCACGGGGAATTGATGTGGCATTGCTATATCGTGCAAATTATTTTAAAGAGATATCTCATGAAATAATTCCTGTGAATGAAATTAGAACACGTGATATTCTCCACGTCTTTGGACAATTGGGGAGCGATAAAATTCATTTTTTTGTCAATCACTGGCCTTCGCGTGTTGGCGGGTTGGAGGAAACAGAACCAAAACGCATAGCCGTAGCCCGAATATTAAAACACAAAATTGATGAATTGTTAGAAGAAGACCCTGCATCAAAAATTATTGTCATGGGTGATATGAATGATGAACCAACAAACAGCAGCTTGTCGTCCATTCTCGGAGCAAAAAAAGAGGGTAGTGGTTCTCGGTTGATTAACCTCATGATTCCGCTAGATGAGCAGAAATTGGGCAGTTACAATTATCAAGGTGAATGGAATATGCTTGATAATTTGATTGTTTCGTCAACTTTGCTGAATGGGGATGGTTTTACGACTGACCCGACAGGACACATTTATCAGAAAGAATGGATGGAACATAAAAATAATAGAAATGAAATTTCTCCAAATAGAACATATGGCGGTTCAAACTATTACGGTGGAGTTTCTGATCATTTTCCGGTTTATCTGGAATTAACAAAATAGTTTTTGGGAAGTTATCCTGTGGTTAATTCAGGATCAGTATGTCGTTATTATTCTAATATTGAGATTCTGAAATATATTTAGAATGAGTACTTTCAAAGACTTTTGAAATTTGATTAATGCTATTTGGAATAAAAGACGAAGATGGATTTTAAAATTGTTGCACCATATCAACCAACAGGGGACCAGCCCGAAGCGATTAAACAGCTAGTGGAGGGCGTTGAGCAGGATGTTAAGTTTCAGACATTGCTCGGTGTTACTGGTTCTGGAAAAACGTTTTCAATGGCCAATGTTATAGAGCGGGTTCAACGTCCGGCATTAATTCTCAGCCATAATAAAACATTGGCTGCGCAGTTGTACAGCGAAATGAAACAGTTTTTTCCCAATAATGCGGTGGAATATTTTGTTTCTTATTACGATTATTATCAGCCCGAAGCATACCTCCCTTCCACTAATACCTATATTGAAAAAGACCTGTCGATTAATAAGGATATTGAAAAATTACGTTTGAGCACAACCTCTTCTTTATTATCTGGAAGACGTGATGTAATTGTGGTTTCATCTGTTTCTTGTTTGTACGGTATTGGTAATCCTCAGGATTTTCATGAGAATGTAACCGAGGTGAAAACCGGACAGGTCATTAACCGGAATCAATTGCTTCATCGTTTGGTTGACTCTCTATACTCCAGAAATGAGATTGATTTCCAGCGTGGAAATTTTCGGGTCAAGGGTGATACCGTAGATGTTTTTTTGGCTTACGCTGATTATGCGGTACGTATGATTTTTTGGGGCGATGAGATAGAAGAGATTTACAGTTTTGATCCGGTTGAGGGAGGAATAATTGAAAAGCTGGAAACAGCCATTATCTATCCTGCCAATATTTTTGTGACAACCAAAGAAAGGATGCAATCGTCTATTCACCAGATTCAGGATGACTTGGTAAAACAGATCGATTTTTTCAAGGAGATTGGAAAACCATTGGAAGCAAAGCGCATTCAGGAACGTGTGGAGTTTGATTTAGAGATGATGCGTGAGCTGGGTTACTGTCCCGGGGTAGAGAACTACTCCCGATATTTTGATGGACGAGAGGCCGGTACACGCCCCTTTTGTTTGCTGGATTATTTTCCGAAAGATTATATTACTATTCTGGATGAGAGCCATGTAACAATTCCGCAAATTAGGGCGATGTATGGTGGCGATAATTCACGGAAAACCAATTTGGTGGAATACGGATTTCGTCTTCCGGCTGCTATGGATAACCGTCCGTTGAGGTTTGAAGAGTTTGAAAGTCTGGCAACACAAACGGTTTTTGTAAGTGCTACTCCGGCAGATTACGAATTGGAGAAGTCGGAAGGGGTGGTGGTGGAGCAGATTATTCGTCCTACTGGCTTGCTTGACCCGATTATTGACGTGCGCCCATCGATCAATCAGATTGATGATCTGATGAACGAAATTCATCTTCGAATAGATAAAAATGAGCGGATTCTAGTAACTACCCTAACCAAACGTATGGCCGAAGAGCTGAGTAAGTATTTGACCCGTATGGGTATAAAAACGAGCTACATTCATTCGGATATTGACACGATGGAGCGAATAGAGATCATGGAGAATTTACGAAAAGGCGTGTTCAACGTCTTGGTTGGTATTAATCTGTTGCGTGAAGGCTTGGATTTACCTGAAGTCTCACTAGTGGCTATTATTGATGCTGACAAGGAAGGTTTTTTACGCTCGGAGCGTTCGCTTACACAAACTGCGGGACGTGCTGCTCGTAATTTAAATGGCATGGTGATCATGTATGCCGATAAGATCACAAACTCGATGCAAAAAACAATTGATTCAACAAACTACCGCAGAGAGAAGCAGCTAAAATATAACGAAGAAAATGGTATTACACCGCAAGCCATTGTGAAAGCTACCCGAGAAATTATTGGTTACGGATATAAAAGAAAGAAGGAACAAACGTACGAGGGAGGAGAACTGCATCCTGATATTGCTGCTGATCCGGTTGTGCAGTATATGAGTGCCGACGCGTTGGAAAAAACCATTGCTAAAACCAAAAAGGAAATGCAGGCTGCGGCTAAAGATCTTGATTTTATTGAGGCTGCTCGTTTGCGCGATGATATGTACCGCCTTCAGGAAATCTTGAAAAAGAAAAAGTAGCCATACTCCACAGCTACTCATTACAGTAGTTTATAGCCTTGTTTCTAAAATGTCATCTTTAAGTAGGTTTATACCCTTTGTGTGTCCTAGGTCACAGAGCTTGTGGCTCTAAACATCTAGTTTTGCAATTCAATCTTAATTGTACAATTTTCACTTTTGATATTTGGAATTGTTAATCGTTTGAAAAACAAACGAACCCGTCTGTTTTTCAAACGATTATGAAAGTGCACAAAGTCCAATTAAGACTAATTGATTGTCAACATAAATAGCATAGAATGAAAACTTTCAAATTTAAGGAACTTGAAGTAACACCTGATGGGAGCTGGTTCGTAAGAACCATGAACTCACCCCATTTAAAAAAGACTGTTCTTTATGGGCTAGTAGGAGCTTTAATTGGGTATGTGTTATTTTATCTTTCACTGGGATCAGACTCTAGAGTACTATGGAATGACGAGGCCATGTCGAATGTATTAATGGGTCTTGCTTTTGGTGTTTTTATAACCAATAGTCCCTGTGCCAGAGGTAGATGTTGATATTTTTATGCGAGAATACAAGCGGTATAAAATAGAAATGATTGGATTAAAACATTGCAAATTTAAAGTGAGCGTTTGTTCTTTGTTCTAGCTGAAAACTGTTAAAACGAGTTTTCGTGGTCCTCCGTAATTCCGAAATTCACATAGGTAAATGCCCTGCCAAGTGCCCAAGTTTAAGCGGTAGTTTGTAATTGGAATAGTCAACTCTGCCCCAATAACAGCTGATTTTATATGTGCAGGCATATCGTCACTCCCTTCAAAAATATGCGTATAAGCCGGATCGTTTTCAGGAATTAACTTGTTCATAAAGGTTTCAAAATCATCTCGAACTGAAGGATCGGCGTTTTCGTTTAGAGTAATACCGGCAGAACTGTGTTTTACAAGAATGTGAAGCAAGCCTCTTTCGGGCATATTATCTAACTCGCGAGTTATGTAATTCGTTACCAGATGATAACCTCTTGATAGTTGTGGTAGAGATATTTCGTGTTGTTGAACCATGCGGATTTTTTTACGCTTGTGAATTGAAAAGTCAAAACTACAAAAAAGAAAATAACTGCATTTGATTCAATCTCGACCGGCTTTATTGTTTCGAAAGAATAATCATGCTGGATGAATCAATTTAAGCGGCTAGATAAACTCACTATTTGTATCTTTACTGCTTCTAAGCAAAAAGACCGAAAATGATCAATTTCAAAATAGATAAGATTAAGTGTACTCAGTGCGGACTCTGTTCACAGGAATGCCCGGTATTAATTATCGATGGGAAAACTGAATATCCTGAAATTCAGGATGGAAAAGAAGGCCAGTGTATCAAATGTCAGCATTGTTTGGCGGTTTGTCCAACAGGAGCCTTATCTATATGGGGTAAAAATCCGGAAGATAGCGTTTTGGTAAGCGAGGAGATTCCTGATCCTAAAAAAATGTCAATCTTATTTAAAACCCGTCGTTCTATCCGTAAATTTAAGAAGGAAGAGCTAAGCAAAGAGTTGATTCAAGAGATGTTGGAAACAGCAGCTTATGCTCCAACCGGGCACAATAAAAATGCGGTATTGTTTTCGGTGGTTGATAACAAGGAGGATTTATCTAAGTTAAGGACATTGGTATACGATGGCATAAAAAAGGCTAATAATGAAGGACGATTAACAGAATCGATGGCCTTTTTATCCGATCTTCAGCAGTTGTGGGATAGCAAACAAATTGATGTGCTATTTCGCGATGCACCTCATTTACTTATTGCTTCGGCACCCAAAGGTATTGCAACACCAGATGCCGATAGTTATATTGCCTTGAGCTATTTTGAATTATTAGCCAACAGTAATGGCGTAGGAACGCTTTGGAATGGATTTCTGAAATGGGCGATTAGCGATATTATTCCTGACATCAGAAAACAAATCGGAATACCAGATGATCATTTAATTGCTGGTGTACTTGTATTCGGAAGGCCCGCTTTGAAATATGCAAGATCTGTGCAAAGCGAAGGGCTAAACTTAAATAATATTAAACTGTAGCTGCCTCAAATACTCCTCCTTTTAGGTGGAGAATACGGTCTGGGTATAAGTGTCCCTTGCTGGTGTTGATTTGTAATTGGATTTCGATACAGATAAGTTGAACTTTGCGGTAGGTGTAAGTTGTTGTTTGTCAGTAGGCTTGTTCGCTACATAACCAATTGCTATTTCATCTCTTCTAGTATCTCAAATAGATATCGCATACCATAGATGTAAATCACCAATCTACCGATAAAATAGACGAATACTTCGATTTTGTGATATAAATAACATGTCTCATTCGTAATTTGGCTTATGCTAACTTGTTGAGTTAGTGTAAAAGTCTAAATAATTAAATCTAAATTTTACAAAGATGAGAAAGTTATTGTTCACGTTTTTAGTAGTCCTTTGTGGGACAGTCATTAGTATTGCTGCAAATGTTGAAGGCAAATGGAAAAGTTCAGGTGGCGAAATGGAAATTACTTATGTTTTCGAAATGGTTGATGGAGCCCTTACTGGCACTATTGATACGCCAATGGGAGGTCTTCCAATGTCAAACCTTGTTGTAGATGGAAATAAAATTTCATTTGATCTAGATGTTATGGGAAATGTAATGAAGAGTTCAGGGACTTTTGATGATACTGAAATGAAAATTACATCGACTGGAGGGATGTCTGATGGCCAAGAGTCAATTCTGACGAAGGTTACGGATTAATAAAAAAGAATAACTGAATTGTATAGAAGATGCGAGTCTGATTTCTGATATGCAATTTTATATTTTTAACAACTGCTTTAGCCTGCAGCACGTGAATTGGAGTGTTGCAGGCTAAGCAAATTTGAAAACAATTTTCTGAGCTTGTCCTAAGCCGTATTAACGATATCTGTTCTCTTCTTCTCATTATTGAAAGACCTGAGGCGTTTCTTTGCTCATGTTTCCTTGCCTGTGTTGTTTATCATCCTATTTATTTGGCTATAGTCAGTCTATATTACGTTGATAAATTCCTTACTTAAAAGTATACAGACATCTTGTTTTTATTTCTAGATTGTTTCGGAATAAAAAGCAACATCATAAACCCAAAAACGCTAAAACATGAAAAAGAATTTTTTACTACGTAATGGACTCGTATTTATAATAATCCTTTTAGTATCAACTATGGGGAGTATGGCTCAACGGTTAAAGTCGGGACCTCAAGACCTGTGCTTTTTTTCATCAGTAGATGAAACTGATCAGCCATATGCTATTTATATCCCAGAGAATTTTGATGAGTCGAAAGAATACCCATTGGTGGTTTTCTTACACGGCGCTATGTCAAATCACAGACTAGGATTAGAGAGAGCTTTCGGACAAGGTAATATTCAGGGCAAGGAATTTACGAATCCCAATCGCGTGACAGTGGTGACTGATTTGGAAGCAACACGCACTTTTCCTCAATTAAAGGATGTGGACTATATTGTGGCAGCTCCATACGCAAGAGGAACAGCAGGATATCAAGGTATCCCAGAACAGGATGTTTACGAAATGCTTGATGATATTAAATCACGCTTTAACATTGATAATGACCGTGTTTACCTGACAGGATTATCGATGGGTGGCGGCGGAACTTTATGGGTAGGTTTAACAAGACCTGATGTATGGGCTGCAATTGCTCCATGTTGCCCTGCACCGCCAAACGGCACTGATGAACTTTCACCCAATGCGATTAATTTACCTGTTCATTTATTTATCGGAGATCAGGATTTTTTGTACGAAACAGCTCAGGTGTGGAAACAAAAGTTTGAAGAAAATAGTGCTGTTTTTAACTATGTTGAATATCCAGGAATTGGTCATAATAGCTGGGAGTTTGCCTATGAAAATGGTTTTATTTTTGACTGGTTTTCTCAATTCAAGCGAGATTTATATCCTTCACAAGTGAAGTTTAACACCCGCCTTTATAAATATAATAAAGCATATTGGGTTACTTTTGATAAGCTTGTACCCGGAGAGTTGGCGACCATTGATGCACGTTTTTCAATGGAAAATAATTTGGGAATTACCACTGGAAATCTAGATGCATTTACCTTACACATTGAAGAACACCCACAATTCAATGCAAAAGCAAAGGTGACAGTAACCATTGATGGCAAAGAGCTTTCTATCAAAACACCGGGCACCCTTTCATTTACAAAATCAAAAAACGGTTGGGTAAATCAACGCTATACTCCTGGGCTTAATTCCAAACAGCAAGGTACCGAAGGGCCTTTGGTTGCTGCAGCAAATTCAAATCATATATATGTTTATGGTACTGCAGGTGATCCTACTCCTGACGAATTAGAGGCTCGTAAGCAACAGGCTATTCAGGCTGCAGACTGGTCGGCTTACAGAGACCAGATGGGAAGAGTGATGATATTTCCACGTGTGATATCAGATCAGGCAGTTAGACAAAGCGATATTGAAACATCTAACTTGGTTTTGTTCGGCACACGTGAAACCAACAGTATTATTGAGAAATATGCCGATGAATTGCCAATGCATCTTGATGCCAATGCGAATGATTATTCCCTACTTTATATCTATCCTATGAATGGACATTATTTGCTAATTAACTCAGGGCGAAGCTGGTGGACACTTCCCAAAGGTGATGATGATGGGAATATATTAAGCAGTGTTTTGAACCTTAAGGTGGATGAGATGAAAAGCTTGAAAGATTTTATTCTTTACAAAGGTGGGGCAAGCAGCATTATTAGTGAAGGGTATTTTGATAACGAATGGGCAATCCCTTCAAATGAAACAGAAAAACTCAAAAAAGCAGGAGTTATTACTCTTAAATAAACAATTCTAAATATTTTAAAAACCCCGGGCTGTATTTTTCAATCCGGGGTTTTTTATGCCCCGACAAAATTATTGTTTGATTTTCGTAACTTCTAGTTTGAAATTCATAATTTAAAGCACTGAATATCAACTTACTTTGTGGTTTTAAAATAATAGCTAAAAATGAGAAAAATAGAATTTAATAAAATTGCAATGGTTTCAATAACAACAGGTTATAAGCAGGTTGTGCGAACAGTGCAAAAATCAATGTTTTTATTGTTGGTTTTATTCGGCTTTATGCAATCTTCTTTTGCGCAAGAGCATGAGCTTACAAAACCAGAAACTCATGTTTCAGGATCAATTTCGTATACCTATAAAGGCATTTCATTAATACCATCATTTACACTAGGGAAGCCAGCTGGTATATTGGATTTATCGATTAGCAAAGGGAGGTTTAGTTTTGAGCCAACTCTTCGTTTTGCACTTGAGGATTTTAAGCCTTGGGCATATATTTTCTGGTTTCGTTATAAAGTGGTGGAATCAGACCGTTTTAGCTTTAGGGTAGGGGCTCATCCGGCATATTCATTCAAAAGTGTTGATTTGTCGGAGAGTGGATTCTCAAAAGATGCAATGATGGTTCGTCGATATCTGGCAGGAGAGTTGGCTCCAAGTTATTCGCTTTCAAAGAAAATTAGCATTAACCCTTATTATTTGATTGCACATGGACTTGGAGGTGATGTAAATAATTACACACATTACGTGGCGCTTCGCAGCGACTTCTCGGATATTCCGTTAGCAGGCGATTTTTCATTTAGTCTTTCTCCTCAGTTGTATTATTTGAACATTGATGGAGTAGAAGGTTATTATGTGTCATCAGGTATATCTCTGAAAAAACAGGATTTCCCATTCTCCATTTCTGGAATGGTAAACAGAACTATTGATAGCGAAATTGGTGGTGATGATTTTATTTGGGACATAAGCCTGGTTTATTCATTCAGTAAAAAATATAAGGAACAGTAGCACTGACGCATTTTATTTGTAATTATAGGGATATGGATCAAGTCGAAAAAATAGAAGATTTTTACAAGCGTAAGTATGGATGGATTCCTGAAAATATTAAAAAGGAAATTGGTCACTTCAATGTGTTTCGTGTTGAACCTCATTATGGGAAAGATCCTAGACCTATACCCTATAAAAGAAGAGACTTTTATAAAGTTACTCTCGTAAGGGGGAATAATAAAATCTATTATGCAGATCGGGTAGTCGAGGTAAAAAGACAAGCTTTGGTTTTTACGAATCCATTCATTCCATATGCTTTTGAGGATTTACAAAAAATTGAAGGTGGTTATTATTGCATCTTTAACCAGTCTTTTTTTCATCAGTTTGGCAACTTGGATCAATATGATGTATTTCAGCCAGAAGGCATACATGTTTTTGATTTGTCTGATGATCAACTAGAGCAGGTAGAATCAGTATATTTAAAAATGTTTGATGAAATAGAATCAGACTATAAGTTTAAATATGATGTGCTTAGGAATCATGTTTTTGAATTACTTCATTTTGCAATGAAAATACAACCTTCACTTATATCTGGGAAGAAACAGGTAAATGCTTCGCGGAGAATTTCAACTTTGTTTATGGAGTTACTGGAACGTCAGTTCCCAATTGATGAAGACCATCGGAATGTTAAACTTCGATCTGCATCTGACTTTGCAGACCAATTAGCAATACACGTTAATCATTTAAACAGGGCATTAAAAGAAACAGCTAATAAAACGACGACACAGGTAATTGCAGAGCGTATTTTGCAGGAATCAAAAGTGCTTTTAAAACAAAGTGAATGGACTGTATCTGAAATAGCATATGCCCTTGGTTTTGTAGAAGTGACACACTTTAATAACTTCTTTAAAAAGTACACTGAGCAAAGCCCAACGAGATTCAGAAATGCATAGCTTAAATAGTATGCTCTGAAGCTAATTTCTAGTGCCTGAGACTATTGATTCATGTATGAAGGGAGACGCATCAAGTGACTGACATTCAGTATGTATTTGATCATTGTCTGTGTCTAAAACGAAATGGTAACAGGAGATTAGAGCACCTTTTAATTTAGAAGCCTAAATTCATTTGGTGTATAACCCGTTTCGCTTTTAAACATACGGCTAAAGTGTTGTGAATATTTGAATCCTAATTCGCTGGCTATTTCACTCATTGTTTTCTCAGAATCGAATATTTTATTTTTAGCGATGTCGATAATCTTAAACTGAATGTATTCTTTGGCCGATTTTCCGGTTTCTTTTTTGATTAGATCGCCAAAATAGTTGGACGACAAATGAAGTTCTTCTGCAAAGTAAGCGACTGACGGCAAGCCAATTGTTTGAGGTCTGTCTGATGAGAAATAGCCGTTCAACTGCTCTTCAAACTTCTCTAAAACACCTTTGTTGGCATTATCCCTGGTAATGAACTGGCGGTCGTAAAAGCGATCACAATAATTCAATAATAACTCAATATTTGAGGCAACAAGTTTTTTACTGTGTTTGTCAACGGCATGTTCTAATTCATAGCTGATCTTTGAAAAACAGTCTATTATAATTTGGCGTTCGCGTACAGACATGTGAAGAGCTTCGTTCACATTGTAGCTAAAAAATGAATAGTCGTTTATAAGACGTCCTAAAGAGGTTCCCACAACCAGATCTTGGTGGAAAGCCACACCGTATCCTTTAGGATGATATAGGTCGTCGCTTGGTTCAACGTCAATAACTTGACCAGGAGCGATAAATATTAGTGTGCCTTCCTGATAGTCGTAGGAGTCTTTCCCATACCGAAGATCTCCACACTCCACATCTTTCAGCAAAACTAAATAGAAACCGAAATAGGTTCTCTTTAACTTCCTAGGTGTAGCCTTCGAAAAATCAATGACACTAACCAAAGGGTGTAAGGTCTCCTGGTTATTGAAAACATTATATTCTGTTAAATCTAAACATGGCTTCCATATCTTTTGTTGTTTTCTGAAACAAATTTAAACATTCTTGTAATGCTAAAAACAATAGTTAGATCAATTCAGTAAAAATGGTACACAATACAGTATTCCGTATACAAATACCTATATCGCAAGGATTTAGTTTTGTACTAACACAAAATTCATACTAAAATGAAAAATAGAAATTACAGTAGCGAAGGAGTAGCTTCTAACAATGTTTCAGTAACGTATATAAATTTAATACTCCGATAAAATACTCCTAAACTCCGATTTTTTTCATCTAATATTATGAGTAAAGAGTATTCTTGCACTTGAATGGGAATAAGTAATTAATGGTTTAATATATAATAAGCCCTCTGTTATAGGGAAATACACATAAAAAACACGTTGCAATATGAAAATGAAAAATGAAAATTTCAGAAGTGAGTCACTACAGTTTAACAATACTCACTATGGTTTTAGAAAACGTTCAACAGTAATAAATGCCTTATTTCTGTTTGTTGTAGTCGTGAGTTTTTTCTCATGTAGCACTCCACAAGAAAGCACAAATCAGGATAATATGTTGATGATTAGTGAGCAAGGTAGTTTCGCTGTTGGAGGAACTGTAGTCACAAACCCCGGTACTTTTGATCCATACAATCAAACCCCCGAAGGTCAAACTTTTCATGGCGATCATGCTTATGTATTTTATCAGATACCAGCTGATGCCCGTAAATATCCTTTAGTGATGTGGCATGGTATTGGACAATTTTCGAAAACATGGGAAACAACACCTGATGGAAGGGAAGGGTTTCAAAATATATTTTTACGCAGGAAATTCCCAGTTTATGTTTTAGATCAACCTCGCAGGGGAAATGCCAGTCGCAGTATGGCAGAAGCTACTATTTCTCCAATTCCTGATGAGCAGGGATGGTTCGGTACTTTTCGTGTAGGAATTTGGCCTGATTATTTCGAGGGAGTACAATTTTCAAAAGATACAGAAACACTTAATCAGTACTTCCGTCAGATGGTTCCAAGTATTGGCTCAATTGATTACGATGTGAATACCGATGCTGTTTCTGCATTGTTTGATAAAATTGGAGATGGTATTCTCGTTACCCATTCGCATTCAGGTGGCATGGGGTGGTTAACTGGAATCAAAAACCAAAATATTAAGGCAATAGTTTCTTATGAACCTGGTAGTGGGTTTGTATTTCCAGAAGGAGAAGCACCTGAACCTATACCAATGGTTGGGGGAGAACTGGCTCCTACTGTAGTTTCAATGGACGATTTTATGAAGCTTACACAAATTCCTATCGTAATTTATTATGGTGATTTTATTCCTGAAGAGCCTGTAGCCAATCCTGGAGAAGATGGATGGCGTGCACGTCTTGAAATGTCAAGATTGTGGATGGATGTTGTGAATAAGCATGGAGGTGATGTGACGGTTATACATCTACCTGAAATCGGAATTTATGGTAATACACACTTCCCGTTTTCTGATTTAAACAACGTAGAGATAGCCGACCTTATGTCGGAATGGTTAACTGAAAAAGGGTTAGACTAAAAACATGAAAGCATGAAAACAAGTGAAAATGAATTAAATAGACGCACATTTTTTAGAAATGCGACGTTGGCAGGAGCTGGGTTGATAATGATTCCATCGGGATTAAAGGCCTCACAAAGTATAGAGAATCCTTCTCAACAGATAGTTAACAGTTCAGTATCTGTTAGCAAAAAACGCAAGCTTGGTCAGCTTGAGGTTTCAGGTATAGGTTTGGGGTGCATGAGCATGGTAGCAGGAACATATAACCCGACACCTCAAAAACAGGAGATGATTGCACATATCCATAAAGCAGTGGAAAGAGGTATTACATTCTTTGACACTGCCGAGGTTTACGGTCCTTACACAAGTGAAGCGTTGGTGGGGGAAGCACTTGAACCTTTCAAGAGTAAGGTAACTATCGCTACAAAAATTGGGTTCAATATTCAAAACAACCGAAGAATTGGGCGTATAGCTACCCCCGAATCTATAAAAAATGTAGTGGAAGGTTCACTTAAACGACTTCGTATTGAGTCTATTGACTTATGTTATCTACATCGGATAGATCCCAATGTTCCTATTGAGGATGTTGCCGGAGCTATGAAAGATTTAATCGGCGAGGGTAAAGTGAAAAATTGGGGACTATCGGAAGTTTCTCCAGAAACATTACGAAAAGCACACGCAGTATTGCCTGTCACAGCATTGCAGTCGCAATATTCAATTGCCGAGAGGGTTGTGGAGAATCAAATTCTTGATACATGCGAAGAATTAGGTATTGGTTTCGTACCATGGGGGCCTTCAATGAGGTCGTTCCTTACAGGAAGGTTTAACGAATATAGCCGATTTGACAGTTTGGATCGCCGTTCGCAACTACCTTTTTTTACGCAGGAAGGTTTGGAACAGAATATGCCATTTCTGCGCATAGTGCGCGAGTGGTCGCAACGAAAAGGCGTAACCATGGCACAATTTTCACTGGCATGGCTTTTAGCTCAGAAACCCTTTATCGTGCCTATTCCGGGAACTATTAGCCAACAGCATTTAGCTGAAAATATTGGTGCTCTTGATGTTGAGTTTACCGCTGAAGAGTTGAGAAATATTCGTTCAGAAATCGAAAACTTCAACCTTTATGGCGTTCGCACCCCCGACTCAGCATTGGTTGATCAGTAGAGATAAAAATAAAAGTATAATATGAATAGCGTAAAATTAAATAATGGTATTGAAATGCCGATCCTTGGATTCGGTGTATTTCAGATTGCAGATCTGAATGAGTGTGAGAATTGTGTGTTAAATGCTATTGAAACAGGTTATCGATTGATTGATACTGCAGCATCGTATATGAATGAAACTGCGGTTGGTAATGCGATTAAAAAAAGTGGAGTAGCTCGGGAAGATCTTTTTATCACCACAAAATTATGGGTGCAGGATACCGGTTACGAGAAAACGAAACGGGCTTTTGAAAAGTCGCTGAAAAAGCTACAATTGGATTACCTTGACTTGTACCTGATTCATCAGCCTTACGGCGATGTCCATGGTTCGTGGAGGGCGATGGAAGATCTGTATAAAGAAGGAAAAGTCAGGGCAATTGGTGTAAGTAATTTCCACCCCGACCGCGTGATGGATATCATTACGTTTAATGAAGTTGTTCCGGCGGTGAACCAAATTGAAACACATCCTTTTAATCAACAAACAGAAACCCAAAAATTCTTAACTGAGAATAAGGTTCAGATTGAATCATGGGGACCATTTGCTGAAGGAAAGAATAATCTTTTTCAGAATGAAATTTTAGCTGCTATAGGTCGTAAATACAGTAAATCTGTTGCGCAGGTTGTGCTTCGCTGGTTGACTCAGCGGGGTGTTGTTGCTATCCCCAAAACGGTTAAAAAGGAAAGGATGACGGAGAACTTCGACATTTTTGATTTTGAACTAAATATGGAAGATTTGGCTGCAATAGCAACGCTTGACATGAAAACCAGCAGCTTTTTTGACCATCGTGATCCGGTTATGGTGAAGTGGCTGGGAGAAAGAACGCTCGATCTATAGTTGTTAATTCGACATGAAAATTGATTAAGGCTCAACGTTATGAAACACAATATAAAATAATAATGACATGAACTTAATAAGCAAGAAACGTTATTTGTATTGGAAATGGATTCATAAAGTTGAGTTAATCTTTAGATGTAATTCTTTGTTAGTGCTTTTGGCAGTAATCCTTTTAAGTTGTACAACGAAGGATACCACTGAAGCACCCGATAATACAATTGGATCTGAATATTCAGAAGAAACCGGTGAAATGGACAGCCATCTAACATCCAATAATTATGTAAGTGATATTGTAAATCATCTTGCATTTAAAGGTTTCGGTGAGTTGATGTTGCCTCGCGATGATAATTCAGGATCTTATAACATACAATTGAGCAATGTTGGTTCACTTATGCCATATCACGGGCATGTGGAGCCTGATGTTGTTGTTGGTGCAGTTAACCATCTGATAGATGAGGTCGATGATGGTAAAACAATATTTTACGATTTCTATACCGATGAGCAAAAGCAGCAAGATGCGGGTAAAAAGAATACCGGACTGTTTTTCTTTCGGGGTAATCCGGATGCTCCTTTTGCTATAGTTTGTCCCGGTGGAGGTTTCTCATATGTTGGGTCACTTCATGAAGGATTTCCTATAGCACAAAAAATAAGTGAATTAGGGCTTAATGCTTTTGTTATACGTTATCGCATTGGTAGTGGACAATGGGCTACGGAAGATCTGGCTGCTGCAATATCTTATGTCTTTCGTAATGCCGAAACTCTCGGTGTGAGCTCAAGAGATTACTCCGTTTGGGGCGGGTCGGCTGGAGCTCGTATGGCCGGCAATATAGCTTTAAGTGGTGTTTCTGTTTTTGGAGGGGACAATCTTCCTAGGCCAGCTACTGCTGTCATTGCATATACAGGACAAACAAGCTATTCAAGTGACTTTTCGCCAGCTTTCATTACGGTTGCTGCTAACGATGGAATTGCTAATGTGAATACCGTAGAAAGACGTGTAGCAAATCTTGAAAATGTAGGGGTTGAGGTCGAGTATCGCCGGTATGAAACTGCTGGACATGGATTCGGTCTTGGTGTAGGTACTGATGCTGAAGGGTGGGTAGACTTAGCTGTACAATTTTGGGAAAGACATATTGATAAGTAATCAAATTATAAATTGATTAACAACTAGAAATTATGAAGACAACAATTATCGGACTTTTTTTGATCATCATGAGTGCGCAATGGTCCTTCGCACAAAATTCTAATGTTGAACAGGAAATTGTTAATCTCTCGAAAGACAAATGGCAGTGGATGGCAGACAAAAATGTGGATAAGCTTGAATCGCTTTTCCACGACGATTCAAGATTTATCCATATGAGCGGAACCTGGGGTAAAGAAAGGGAACTTGAAATTATTGAAACTGCAAGCATCTGGTACAAGAATACAGATGTCCACGATGTTGTGGTAGAAGTATTTGACGACACTGTCATCCTTTGGAACCGCATTACACTGACCGCAGAAGTTCGGGGAAATGACGCAATTACTGAATTTACGGTTACCGAAGTCTATCAGAAAACAGGGGATGTCTGGAAATTGCTAGACCTGACATTTAGCAGTGTACGGGACACCCATAGCATTGAACATTAGTCGCAGTGTCATTAATTGAAAAACCCAAAGAGCAGGCTGCAATGTAGGTGCAATGGGTAATTAGAATCACGGTTTATCATATAATTATGGTTTTTTATTAAAAATTAAATTATCACTATGAAAACAACAGTAATTGGATTTTTTATAATAATCATGAGTGTACAATGGTCTTGCGCACAAAATTCAACAACTATGAGTGATAAAAGTATAGAACAAGAGATTATTAAACTCTCTGAAGATAAATGGCAGTGGATGGCAGACAAGAACGTTGATGCCCTTGATGCTCTTTTCCACGAAAAATCAATGTTTGTCCATATGGGAGGTTCATGGGGGAAAGAACAGGAAATGAACGTCATTGAAGGTGGAGGAATATGGTATAAAAATGCAGATGTCCATGAGGTAATTGTGAATACAATTGACAATACAGTTATTCTTCTTAATCGAATTGATTTGTTAGCCGTTGTTGGTGGAAACGAAGTAACCAATCCATTTATGGTTACCGAAGTTTATGTGCAGGTAGATGGAAAATGGAAACTAGGTTCTCTTTCTTTTTCCAGATTAATGACTCCGGGAGGAGAATAATTCGAGGAAACAAATAAATAATCATTTTTTGAATTCAGAAATATGGAAAATTCAAGCAATAAAAGAAGGGATGCAAATTTGAACCGCCGCCGATTTTTAAATAATGGTTTGGCATTAGCCGGAGGTTCATTAATAGCTTCTGTTGCCGGAGCAAATAAGGTAATGGGGCAAAATAGGTCAGAAATATTGTTGAATCAGAAAGAACAATCTAATTCCCCAACATCCTTCCTAAGTCGCCGTAAACTTGGAGGGCGTCTAGAAGTTTCAAGCATCGGTCTTGGTGTTCAGAATATGAGCCGAACCTATCAAACAACCATTCCTTTGCGTTCCGAAATGCACAATATCATACGCACTGCTTTTGATAATGGGGTAACCTTTTTTGATGCGGCTGAGGCTTATGGCCCTTTTGAGGTAGAACGAATATTGGGTGAAGGGATTGCTTCTTTTCGGAATGAAGTTGTTATTGCTACAAAGTTTGGATGGAATTTGGACCAGGAGACAGGGCAACGTTTGCCTGGATTAAACAGCAAACCGGAACATATCAAACAAGTTGTGGAAAACATGCTAAAACGTCTTCGTACCGACCGTATTGATTTGCTGTACCAGCATCGTGTCGATCCCGAAGTACCCATCGAAGATGTCGTGGGGGCTATTAAAGAGCTCATTGATGAAGGAAAGGTTTTGCACTATGGCCTTTCAGAACCAGGTTTGCAAACTGTTAGGCGAGCACACAACGAGCACCCGGTTACTGCCATTCAAAATGAACATTCATTATTGTATCATGGGTCCGATAATGACATTCTTCCACTTTGTGAAGAATTGGGTATCGGGTTTGTTCCCTGGAGCCCACTTGGTGTTGGTTTCCTAACCGGTGCTATTGATGCCAATACCCGCTTTGCCCAAGGTGACATTCGTGGTTCCGAATCTCGGTTTTCACCAGAAATTATACCCAATAATTTGGTACTTGTAGAATTACTGCAAAAGTGGGGCATAAAAAAACAAGCAACACCCGGTCAAATTTCGCTGGCTTGGTTATTGGCACAAAAGCCATGGGTAGTACCTATTCCTGGTACAACGCAAATGGCACATATGAAAGAAAACATTGGAGCCGATGCTATTCAGTTCACTACTGAAGAATGGCAGCAATTCAATATGGAACTAGAAGCTATTCAGATTGAAGGAGATCGACTCCCTCCATTTGTGCAGGCTTTTTCGGGTGTAGAAGCGCCACCTAAAAAAGAGTAGGGGTTCATGATTTATAATTATTGCGGATGAATAATGTAATTGATATAGTGGTTAATGTTTTAGGTTAGGTACAAATTGGCCGCAGGTTTTCTGTTAAAAGAGGCCTGCAGCCTTTCTTCACAGAAAACTATTTCACGCATAAATAGATCTAAACAACCTAAATTCAAATGTAATTTATGAAAAAATTATTATCGGGAATATTGTTACTCTTTCTTGTATTTCCCCTTCAAGTACAAGATGCTATCGGTAATTCAAACGAACCAAGTGGACCAATTATCCATACAGTCTCAGGTTTGATACAAGGAGTAACTAATGAAGATGTCGATATTTTTAAAGGTATTCCTTTTGCCGCACCACCGGTTGGTGAATTTCGCTGGCGTCCACCTCAACCCGTAGCCTCATGGGAAGGAGTACGCGATGCTAGTGTGTTTGGTTCGAACTCTGCTCAGACGGGATGGGGTGCTGGCGGGTCGATTCAGGAGGGCTCATCAGAAGATTGCTTGTATCTCAATATTTGGAGACCTGCTGGAGTTGAGGAAGGGGCAAAGCTTCCTGTTATGGTATGGATTCATGGAGGTGCCTTCTTGTTTGGTAGTGGCTCACAAGCTGAGTCTTCGGGGATCGAGTTTGCCAAACAAGATGTTATCCTGATTGCTATCAACTATCGTCTTGGGCGTCTCGGCTTTTTCGCGTTCCCTGAGTTGAGCAGTGAACACCCTAAAGAATTAAAAGGCAACTACGCTTACATGGATCAGCTTGAAGCCCTCAAGTGGGTACAGAAAAATATTACAGCGTTTGGGGGTGACCCGAATAACGTTACCATCTTTGGCGAGTCTGCAGGAGGAGCATCGGTACATGCACTTATTTCATCACCTCTTTCAGAAGGTTTGTTCCAAAAAGCGATTATTGAATCCGGAGGTGGACGTGATGGTGCATTAACCGGATGTCCTATGAGTGTGGATGCTTTGGATGAGTTATCTGCTGAAACGATAGGTGTTAACTTTGCGCGCAAGCAAGGAATTGAAGGAACTGGTGCGGATGCGTTAGCTAAATTGCGTACCCTTAGTGCAGCCGAGATTCTCAGCGAAGGTCAGACTGCCCCCTTGAATTCTGAAACTTATTCGGGCCCGATTGTGGATGGTCGGATTGTGGTAGAGACCTCCCAGAATGTCTATAAAGCTGGTCACCAAATGAACATTTCATTGATAGTTGGCGCCAATAGCGCCGATGCTGGTGGTTTTGTTTCTGGTGACACAAAAGATGAAGTGTTCTCCTTGTACGGAGAGCGGAAAGCAGAAGCTATAGCGACCTATGATCCTGATGGAACAATCGAACTCAATGATCTGATTACATTGGCAGCCAGGGACCGGGTTCACCTCGAACCAGTCCGTATGACTGCTCGGGCTTTCACAGTTAAGGGCAGTCCGGTTTATGTTTTTCGCTTTTCCTATGTGCGGTCTTCAATGCGCGAAAGGTCACCTGATGGTGCAGCACACGCTTCAGAAATTCCATTTGTATTCAATACCCTGGATGCCGCAGGCGGTTTCGGACCTGCGCCAGCACCACCGACTCCTGAGGACTATGCAGTAGCCAAAACTATCAATGCTTACTGGGTAAATTTTGCCAAGACAGGCACCCCCAATGGCCCTGGCTTGACGAATTGGCCTCTTTACGATATTGAGAAGGATATAATCCTTGATTTCCGTGGCGATGGTACGCAGGGTGCAGTTCCTGATCCATGGAAAGCGCGGCTGGACTTGGCAGAGCATTTGTCCAATACTACTAAGGTGCGCTAGCATGTAAAGTGTTTTTTTATTAGTGGATTAATGTGTGTCGTTTGTAAAAATAGCTTTGTTCAACATTCAAAAAATATTTTGAGAAATAAGAAATTCATTTATAAACAATAAAACTCGAAAGATGAAAACAGCAAAAAGTTATTTTCTACTACTGGTAGTAGTTCTACTATTTGGGAGCATAAATAATGCGAATGCACAAGGGAAAGAATATGTGCCAACGTTAAAACTTAACAACGGGATGGAAATACCCCAGTTGGGAATTGGCACTTTTGCAATCACATATGAAGAGGCAAAGGAAGCATGTCTTGAGGCTTTTAGAAATGGGTTTCGCCACGTGGACTGCGCCACTGCTTATCGTGTTGAGGGAGCAGTTGGTGAAGCAATGAAAGAGAGTGGCATTCCCCGTGAGGAATTTTTTATTACAAGTAAATTGTGGGTTTCTGATTATGCAGATGGCAAAACCCTTGAATCGATTGATACAATATTAAATCGCTTTCAGACAGATTATATAGACCTGCTTTATATTCATCAGCCCATTGGCGACTACGTCGGTGCATGGAAAGAAATGGAAAAGGCAGTAGCTTCAGGAAAGGTACGCGCATTAGGGATCAGTAATTTTGATGCCAGCAATGAACGTTTCCATGAAATTGTAGACAACATGGAAATTAAACCTGTTGCGTTGCAAATAGAATGTCATCCTTATGCGCAGCGTAATGACATACGTGAGTGGGTAAAACTTTACGATATAATCATAGAGTGTTGGTATCCTCTGGGACATGGGGACCCTGGATTGTTGTCCGACCCGGTAATTAAAAAAATTGCCGATGCACATGGTAAAAGCATTGTGCAAATTATACTCCGCTGGCATATACAAGAAGGGTTCTCCGTAATTCCAGGAGCTACAAATCCTGTTCATATCAAAGAGAACATCAATATTTTTGATTTTGAGTTGAGTGATGAAGAAATGACGACCATGCGCTCTTTAAACAAGGACGAACGCTTCTTTAATATGACTTTAGAACAACTTGAGCGCTTCCGTTAGGTTATGAATGATAAATAGAAGACGTAATAGAGAGATAGGTACTGGAAGTTGTGTTCTCTATCATTTTTTATGATCATGGAAAGATTTTATGATAAATTAATATTTAATAACTAATTAAATCAGTATGAGGAATTTATTATTTTTTTTAATTCTTTTAACCAGTTGTTCGCTTAATGCGCAACAACAAAGTATTACGATCTCCCCTGAAGGGAACCCATTGGCCACTACCGTTTCTGGGGTTGTCCGGGGAACGGTAGATGGGGATGTGTACAGTTTTAAGGGAATACCCTTTGCTGCCCCGCCTGTTGGTGAATTTCGCTGGCGTCCTCCCCAACCCGTTACTTCATGGGATGGTGTTCGTGATGCAATAGAGTTTGGCTCGACCTCTGCAACGGCAGGATGGGGTGCTGAACCCGGAGAAATTTCAGAGGGTTCATCGGAAGATTGCCTGTACCTTAATGTGTGGACACCTTCCAATGTCGCCACACAGGAAGCAAAGTTACCTGTCATGGTTTGGATACATGGTGGTGGCTTTACAGGTGGCAGCGGGAACACCTCAGGAGTAGGGTTTGCCAACAAGGGAGTAATCCTTGTATCGATGAATTATCGCCTTGGGCGCCTCGGTCATTTTGCATTCCCTGCATTAAGCGAAGAGCATCCTGAAGAAGCCAAGGGCAGTTACGCCTTCATGGACCAGATTGCCGCACTCGAATGGGTACAGGAAAATATTGGAGCATTCGGAGGCGATCCTGAAAATGTTACCATTTTCGGTTTCTCTGCTGGTGGAGTTTCTGTACATTCTCTTTTAACTATTCCTGATGCTAAAGGTCTTTTCCATAAAGCAATCGGTCATTCTAGCGGTGGCCGGGATGGTGTTCTAACCGGAAGACCAATCGACAAGGAAAATGCCAGTCCATATTATCCTGTTTCAGCCGAAATGATTGGAATAAACTTTGCCCGTATGCATAATATTGAAGGTACAGATGCAGCTGCCTTGGCTAAGTTACGCGCTTTATCGGTTGCGGATATTGTCGGTGGTGGAGAAACGGATGGACAGGGAGGTCCACGTATTTATCCAGGTCCGATACTCGATGGTAAATTTGTTACAGAAACTGCAGAGAGTGCATACAAGGCAGGTAGGCAGGCACGTGTTCCGCTCATCATCGGAAATAATAGTGCCGAAATAGGAGGAGGCTTTGTGAATGCCAGCAGTTCAAAGGAAGAATTTTTCTCGATGTTCGGTGATCTGGAAAATGAAGCAAAAGCTGCCTATGATTCTGATGGTACTAAAGAATTCGCTGAATTACAAACAAGATTTAACACAGATAAAGTATGGGCAGAGCCGGCCAGATTTTCTGCAAGGGCCTTTGACGCAGTGGGTGATCCGGCTTACATTTTTCTTTTCTCATACGTACCTTCTTCCATGGAAGAACGGATGCCGTATGGCCCCGGTCATGGAACCGATATTTCTTATGCGTTCGACAACCTTGGGGCAGCAGGAGGCTTCGGACCACCTCCACCCCCTCCAACATCCGAGGATAAAGAGGTCGCTAGAATCATGAATGCCTATTGGGTAAACTTTGCCAAGACTGGTGATCCTAATGGTAACGGATTGCCGAAATGGCCTTTAAATAGTCCCAAGACAAACGAAATCCTCGAAATCCAACGCGATGGTAAAGCAGTCGGTAAAACTGATCCTACGAAAGCGAGACTCGACGTGATTGAAAAGGCCATTCAAAACATCAGTAATGGTGATAAACTTCAACCAAATGGCATTTAACCAGCAACGTGAAGCAATGAAAAATTGCAAATTGCAGGAGTAATTATACAACAGGAATCTTGATCGGTAAAAGTGAAATTCTCGCAGATCAAGGTTCCTGTTGTTCAAAAAAAATCAAGAAACTATTCTCCGTATTTATATTATTCTTTATCACGTGTTCTTTATTTGCTCAACAAACTGTAGTAAAACTCTATGATGGAGTAGCAGCAGATTCTGAAAACTGGACTCAAAAAGAAGTTGAATATTCTCAATATGGTAGAAAATTAGAATTTAGCGTGAATTGAAATGGAAAATAGTATGAAAAGTAATTTTATGAACCGGATAAAACGGGTTATAGCAGTTCGTAAAAACAGCAATACTTACCTGAAGGTATTATCGCTTTTGTTTCTTATTGGTATCTCACAAACTTTATTTGCACAAAATGAAGGCAGTGACAATGACATAATAAGTAGTTTTTCCGGTGCTGTTACAATTCAAAGTAAAGGAATCTCAACCATTCCAAACCTAACATTAGGGAAACCCGCAATTGCTTTCGATATGAAAGTTGGGAGGAAACTGACTTTTGAACCACAATTCCGTTTTTCTCTTGAAGGAAAACCATGGGCCATTGTTTTCTGGTGGAGATATAATGAATCGATCACGGAAAAGTTTAGTTTGAATTTTAGTGCAAATCATTCACTATCCTTCAAGTCCATTCCTGATCCTTCTTCCGCAACATCACAAGAAATTATTAGGGCAGGTAGATACCTGGTTGGCACATTAACCCCTAATTACCAAGCCACAAAAAATATAGGTGTTAGCATGTATCTTTTTTATGCCCGGGGACTGGATCAATATGTTGCTAAAAACCTCTATTTGGTTTCGTTCAGACCCAGTTTTTCAAATATCCCTGTTACGAAGAATATTTCTGCCAGATTTAATCCGCAGGTATACTATCTGAATATGAATAAGAAAGATGGCGTGTTCCTTAACTCTACCGTATCAATAAGTAAGAAGGATTGTCCACTTTCAGTTTCAGCATTGATTAATAAAACCCTGAAATCAAATATAACATCAGAATATGATCTGCTTTGGAATGTGAGCATGACTTATTCTTTTGGTAAAAATTATAAAGAAGTACGTTAGATTTTTGAGGGGGCTGTTTTTCTAAATTTAAGTCAATATATAGATAACCTAGCTCTTGCAGATGTTTTATCTGCAAGTTATTAGTGCCGAATTTTAGTGCTGATGCATATTAAACTGCACCCCAAAAGTTGGATACAACCTTTGGGGTGCAGTTTTTTTACCCCTAGTTGCTCGTTCACGATAATAATCAGATACTAACTTTTATAAACGATTACTGATTGGTATGCCTTAACTTTTCAGACCATGATTCTGTGGCAACTTTCCGCGGAGTTATATTTTTTCATTCTGGGGAGGTATCTTCACTGGTGTTTCTATTTCCACAACACTTCTTGCTACGTGCTGCATTGAAGCCACACATACTTTCCCCCATGCCGTTCGCAACGTGTATCTTTCTTAAAACAACGTCATCCCGAATTTATTTCGGGATCTCCACCAATCAGGCAACAGATCCCGAAACAAACACCTTGGTTGTCTCTTTTTTTCATTAGGTGGGCTAATTCCAACCATTACGTTTTAATGGTAAAGTCCCCATTTTACCGTTAGGTGAAAAGTATGGACAAGGGAGGGTTCTTTCAACAGGTCGATGAGCCTTGACTTTTTTTGTTTCCGTTTTTTGGGTCAAGCCAAAAAATGAAATCCCGTTCGGAAGAACAGCCACATCAAGAAATACGCATTTATCTTCATCCAAACGTGCTAATTGTATTCGCCATAATAGAATAAATTAAGCGTATTTTTCTAATCTGCCTGATTTCTTAATTGATCCATAACAATTTCAGTAAATAGGGAAGGGCTTCACTCAACATTACCCCCTCGATTAAATAGTATTTCAACTTATGTTTGAAACTTAGTTCATTATGTGATAATGAACTTGCTAAGTATTTTGATAACTTGCATCACTAAATGACATAAAAATGATGTTTTATTGAAAAATATAAATAACACCAAAAGTGCACAATACACGCCCCCAGAGGAAATAAGTGTCACTTTTAGTGCACATATAAACTAGTTGTAGCCAATAATAAAAAATGAGCAGTTATATAGATAAAATAAAGCAATTAGGACAAGAGATTCTTTTTTTGAAAGATGATTTGTTTGAAAATTCGAGAATAAGCAAACGCCGTTCTCGAGAAGGCGTAATCTATCTTGGAAATCCCTATAGTTGGACTGGTACAGATGAAAAAATTCATATGAAGGCGGTTAATCTTTACAAGGAATTTTATGAAAAATTTCATCTGCTTCTAATTCATGCGACAGATAACCAATACAAAAGCTTAGATAAATCTCATAAAAAGTTATTGGGATTGATTGAACTTGAAAAGAAGCAAACACCAGGTTCAATTGAACGTGCAAAAATGATTTTTAATCAAGAATATAAAAACCTTGAATCATATCTTGATTTACTGGTAAAGGATGATTTTAAAACTATTTTAATCCCAGATACGAATGCCTTGATTATTCAGCCTGACCCAAATATATATTCCCGTCTTGTTGACAAAAAGAATTTCACTTTCTTACTGACACCAACTGTTTTATCAGAACTTGACAAATTAAAGATGTTTCATCGTGATGATAATGTCAGAAATAAAGCAAGGAGTGTCATAAAAAGATTAAAGGGTTACAATAAACAGGGAGATGTTCTAAAGGGAGTAACAGTCAATAAAACAATTTGCGTTCAAATGATTGCCACAGAACCGGATTTATCAAGGACATTGCCATGGTTGGATAAGGACAATATGGATGATAGAATTATTGCAAGTGGATTAGATGTACAAATTAACAGACCATCAGACAAGATTATTTTAGTAAGTGCTGATTTAAATTTGCAGAATAAAGCTAAATTAGCTTTGCTTGATTTTGAAGATGTTGATGACTTAGAATAAATTACTGGCTACAACAAAGTGTCATATGTAATGCGGGTTTTAGCGGTTTTTGTGGCTGTAGCTCGTTGTTGAAACACCGCCAATTCGTCTCCGACGATTGACGGAAAATTTGAAATACCGAATAAACGAATTGGCTACGTGCGAGTTTGAAAGTTCATCACTTTCAATCCCGCACTCCACATACACAAACCGTTATGTGCTATGCTATAAAAAAGAGAGAATGGACCAGACAATTATACCAGTTGAAGCAATACAAGAACGAGATGTCGATTTAATATTACTCGAAGAATTAACGACAGATAATGCATTTTGCGAGTGGTTTATAAAAGAATTAGGCTTGCCAAATTTGACTCTTTCAAATGGTTCTTGGAGAAGTATCTCTGATTTTGGACTTGGAGAAACAGATATTTTATATTCTTATAATTCAGACACAAAAAAAATATTTGTTCTAATTGAGAATAAGTTAGATGCTTCTTTTCAAAACGAACAGTATGACCGATATTTTAAACGAGCTAAAGAATACGAAACAAAAAAAGAATGTGATATTGCGTATGTCGTTTTGGTTGCTCCTGAACTTTATTGCGAGAATCAAAGCGAATTTGAGAACTACGTAACATACGAGGCAATTGCAAAAAGACTGGAATTTACTGGCACAAAAAGAAATTTATTTAAAAGTAAATTGCTTCAAATAGCGACTGAGAAATTAAGACGAGGTTACCAACCTGTAAATTCTGTTCCCGTCCAAAATTTTTGGCATTCTTACTGGGAATATAAAGAAAAAAATTATCCCAGTCTGATTATGAAAAAAACCAGGAATTGTACCGCACAACAGCGACTGGCCAATGTTGTTTGATGAAAATCTCAAAAACATAGTTTTCTATCATAAACTTGGACAAGGAAATACAGATGCGACTTTTAAAGGTTTTTCGGAAGAAGTTGAATTTAAAATAAAAGAAATACTTCCAGACTGGGCAAAATTTGAAAAGCACAATAAAAGTTTTTCAATCCGAGTGTTTTCAGGAAAAGTTGACAGGACAAAAGAGTTCAGTGAGCAAATCTCTAAAATAGAAAACGGCTTGCAAAATCTTGAGAAAATGCGAAATTGGATAATTAAAAATAAAAACTGGCTATAATCGAATAGCCCGCCCCGCTAGCAAATACTAGCAGGGAGAGGCTTTCACACCACCATACGTACGCGAGCTATGCTCCTTCCTTTCGCTTTACTCAGGAACATATACGGCGGTTCGTTAAGTCATAGGAAACAAAACCGTACTTGGTTTTACTTGATTGTAGAGTTCCAGTAAAGAAACGTAACCACGCAATTTCAATCTATCAACCGTAATGGTAGTACCCAGAATTGGGCTTTGTGCAATTGCCCATCCACCCATTCTGGAACGACTCCATGCATAGGCTTGACCCTGTTCAACGCCCAAACGAATCAGGTTCTTCCTTTTTCGCTCAGGCTTTTTCCAGTGGTGCCAAATGCAATAGCGAAGTCGGTTCCGCAGCCACCCATCCAGTTCAGCCAGCTTGTTTTGGATGCTTGCCATTCGGAAAGCATTAATCCATCCTCGCTGCACCTCGCCCAACTTTTCGATACGTTCATCAAAACTCATGGGAGTGGTTTTTCGGGTGAGGACTTTTAGCTTTTGCTTCAAGCTCGTCCAACTCTTTTCGGATACAACCAGTTGATATTTGCCCCGTTCGCCTTTCTTATAAGTTGGCACAAAGCCAAATCCTAAGCAGGTGAAATGTACAGGTCTGCGGATGCCGCTTTTCTCCCAATTGATCGTTAGTTTCAACTTGTTTTTAAGAAACTTAAAAATGGTGTTGCCAACCTTTCGGGCTGTTGTCTTCGTTTTAACGTAAATGCTAAAATCGTCGGCATAGCGGACAAAACGCAAACCTTGCCTTTCCAGTTCCCTGTCCAGTTCGTGCAATACGATGTTGGACAGTAAAGGACTTAATGGGCTGCCCTGCGGAACTCCCTTTCTGCGTTTGACCAGTTTCCCGTTTATTTGTATCGGGGAACGCAGCCATTTGCGGATAAGGCGCAAGGTTTCGCGGCAGTTGATTTTGCGGTAAAGCAGTTGCAGCAGATAGCAATGGTCTACTTCATCGAAAAAGGTTTTTAGGTCAATATCTACAATGTATTGAAACCCTTGGTTGATGTAAGCCTGTGCTTTTAGGACTGCCTGACCAACGCTCCTGTTGGGACGGAACCCAAAACTGGAGTCTGAAAACCCAAACTCGAAGCGTGCAGTAATTACTTGTAAAACCGCTTGTTGTAGCAGGCGGTCGGTTACGGTGGGAATACCGAGTAACCTTGTTTTCCCTTTTCCTTTTAGAATTTCCACTCCTAAAATGGCTTGTGGCAAATACTTTCCCGAACGAACCTTGGCTGTCAGTTCTTCCTTGTCAATAGACAGGAGTTCTGACAGTTTACATACGGGCATGCGGTCGACTCCTGCTGAACCGTGGTTCCGCTGGACTTTGTACATGGCCTGTAACAGGTTCTTTCGTGTTAGAATTTGATCAATCATTTTAGTTTCAATTCATTGTTTCCATGTCCCGCCTAACGCAAAGCTAGATCCTGCTCACGCAGAAAGCTTCTTTGCAGCATTTGGGACAACTTATCGTTCAGCCCTTCAGCTTTTCTGTGAGTCCTCTGCCTTTTCTATGACAGCTCGTTTCCAAAGCCTACTATGGCCTCTGCTGACTTCTCAACTGTCCTTGCGGAAAGTTGAGACCTCCCCAGGTAAGAGCATCTTCCTTCCTCCAATCACTGCTGGATCTACTACGGAACGATTTTGGTATTCGTTGGACGTTACAATGATGTGCTTGCTTATCCTCGTCTCGTAGCCTCGTATCCAATTTCTGTTCGTCAGTACCGGAGTTTGCCGGTTGGCTTCCTTCACTGCATACCTCACGGTAAACCAGCTTGCCACTTGCTAACGGTTCGAAGCGTTACCTCCGCCCGTAAGGGACTTACACCCTCTGGAATAATTTCATGCTACACTTTATTGTTTAGTAAGAAAAAGTTGTACTTTACATTCTTTTTCAAACCTTTAATAAAGTGGGCACATGCTCATGCTGGGCACACACAAAGTGTCATATGTCATTGGGCAGACAGTGGTAAATTGAAATATGAGAACATTTAATAAACATATCAGCAGTTTGAAAATGAGGTGCTTCGAAATGCCCAACGCCACATACACAAACCGTTACAGGGCATTAGGTACGTTAAACAAACATCCTTTACAGAGTTAAAGAAACATCGTTTACACTTTTTGAGTAGTAATTTGAAACCAAAATTCAAATTACCATGCCTTGGAAAGACACAACGAAAATGGAACAAAAAATTGAATTTATCTGCGAATGGCGAACTGGGAAATACACCATTGTGGAACTATGTAATAGTTTTGGGATAAGTAGACCTACAGCCTATAAAATCATTACCCGATTTGAAGAAAATGGGTATGATGGATTACTAGAACATTCCAGAACACCCAGAGGTCATCCAAAAGAAACAAATCAAAAAGTGGTTAATGGTATCCTTGAATTTAAAGAAAAACACCGCTTATGGGGAGCAAAGAAAATTAGGAAACTATTGTTTAACGATTTTCCTGTTGACAATATTCCTTCGGTGGTTACGGTACATAACATTCTCAAAAAACACGGCTTAGTATGCCCTCAAAAACGACTCCGAAGAGTAAAACCAATCCACCCTATTTTCGACCCAAAAGAATGTAATGAAGTCTGGAGTGCAGACTATAAAGGAAAGTTCCTAATGGGGAATAAAAAGTACTGTCATCCACTTACGATAGCTGACTCAAAAAGCCGATTTGTATTTGCGGCAAAAGGGCATTACAAAGAAAACTTACAATCTGCAAAGTCAGAATTTACACGAGTTTTCAGGAAGTATGGCATTCCAAAACAAATGCACACTGATAACGGCAGCCCCTTTGGATCAGTGTCTGCAATTCAACGATTCACCAGGTTATCCTATTGGTTTATTGAGCTAGGGATAATGCCCGTATTTTCAGACCCGGCACATCCTGAACAAAATGGAAGACATGAGCGTATGCCCCGGGATTTAAAGGCCGCCTGTGCCAAACCTTCAGCTTATGACTTAAGAGCTCAACAAAGGCGGTTAAATCACTTTGTAAAGGAATATAACCATGTACGACCACATGAAGCTTTAAATATGGAAACACCAGCTTCTGCACATGATTTCTCAACACGACCATTTCCAGAAAAAACACCCAACTTTGATTACGATACAGAGATGAAAGTATACAAAGTAACACAAAATGGTTCGATAAGGTGGGGGGCATATAATTGGGTATACTTAACTGCATCTTTAACAGGAAAATATGTTGGAGCACTGGAAATGGGTAATGGAATTTGGAGAGTATTTTATAGAAATGTATTCTTAGGATACTTCAATGAAAATGAATTAAGAACGAAAGAAAAATCAGTAAGGTTAGAAACTAATTTAGTGTAAAGTCTAATCTTTAACTTGTGTAAACAATGTAACTTAACGAACATTAAAACAAATAATCGAATGAAGTTATCTTTAATATTACTAATCATCTTATCTCTCTGTTCATGTTCTTTGAAAGAAAAGAATCAAACAGCCAGTGATTTTTTAAAAGAGCAAAAGGCTTCTGCCAAAGATTATGTACTTAATCAATTTAAAGAAAATGACATCGTTATTATATGTGAACGTGACCATAAGGAATTTACACAATATGAATTATTTTTAGACATAATTAAAGATCCTTATTTTATCGAAAACGTTGGTCATATTTTCACAGAAGTTGGAGTTGCGAATATGGATAGTGAGATTAATAAATTTTTACAAAGTGAGTTTAAAGACTCATTGACAACAAGAAACCAAATCACTTCTATTTTTAGAGATATTGACTATACTCCTTATTGGCATTGTTATAATTTCCCTTGGTTTCTAAGCGAATTATATAAATTAAATCAGGGATTAAGCGAGCCTCAGAAGGTGTTATTACATCCAAGTGATATGTCTTTTTCTTGGTATGATTGTAATACCGCATTGCAATATAAGGAGTTTGACAACTCTACAATTGAAAGAGATAGTATAATGGCAGTAAATATAATAAACCGCATTAATCAAATAAAAAAGACATCAAACAAACCTCCAAAGGCGTTAGTTATAATGAACTATTCTCACGCTTTCTTGAAAGATTACCAATACTCGGATGGGCGACTACAAAAAAACACTGGGCGTTTTCTTAAAGATGTATACCATGAAAAAATAGCAAGTATTTATTTAATGGGGCTAGGTATACCATCACGTGGAAATTACACGGTTATTAAAAATGGAGAATGGGATAATATCTTTGCAAAGTCTAGAACACAAAATGTCGGATTTACTTTGAAAAATTCTCCTTTTGGACTATCTGTGTTTGATGCTATCCCTAAGGATTACACTGTTAATAATTACAGTTTTCAAGATATGTTTACTGGACTTATTTATTACAAACCCCTTCGGGACCATAAATTGATAAGTGGTTGGGATGAATTTACAACAGAAGATTTCGTCCCGGAATTGAGAAGAAGAATTGAAATTTTCAGTAAGGGAATGGAAATGGGCTTATCAGAAGATGATATAAATGAACAATTATTCAAAAATAATACTGAGACAATATCACGGTATCCCAACATTGAAGATATTAATGAGAAGATTGATAAATGGAATAACGGTTTGTAACACGTGCTCATAGTTAATTGCCGTTTGAGTAGTAAATTCAAGGCTTGTAGCCCGCATTGAGCTTATTGCAACTTGAAAAGGAAGTAGCCCGCAATCGGCAACATAACCATAGCGCCAACGTTATATACCGACCCGTCCTAAAATATGTCTACACTAAAACAGTAGATATGTATAAAAATGATGGTGTAACTAGGCGTTACAGTGAGAGTTTCAAACTCAAAATTTTAGCCGAACTTAGTACGGGTAAATATTCCAAAAGACAACTATCCCGCATTTATGGGATACAGTCAAGTACCATCAATGAATGGGTACGTAAGTATGATCGTAAAGACTTAATGAACACCCGTATCATGGTTGAAACAAAAGATGAAATCAGCCGGCTAAAAGCCTTGCAAAAGGAAGTAGAACAGTTGAAAGAACTCCTGATAAAAAAGGATTTGGACAAGCTTGTTCTCGATTCTTACCTTGAGGTTGCCGCCGATAACTTAGGGTACAAAAATGTGGATGAGTTTAAAAAAAAACTTAGACATCAAGCCTTAATGAAAGCTACTTCAATAACTAAACAGACCGGTGTAGCAAGTATATCGGATGTTTGCTCTTGCTTTAATCTGAAAAGGGATGCCTACTATAAATACCAAAAGCGGTTCAAGCAGCGTGAATCTGCTGTTTCGCAGGTATTAGAAATGGTAAAGCAAGAGCGAAAAGGACAACCACGGGTCGGGACAAGAAAGCTGCATAGTGCGCTGCATGAAGGCTTTCATCACGCTCATTTGAAGATTGGTAGAGATTGCCTTTTTGATATACTACGAGAGAAAAACATGTTGGTAAAACGGGAAAGAGCATATGCTAAAACAACCAATTCATATCATCATTTCCACAAGTACAACAACCTGATTAAGGAGTTGGAAGTAACCAGGCCAAATCAAGTATGGGTATCTGATATTACCTACATACGAACAGGCTAAAGAAGGTCATGCTAAAACTGTCAACCTATTTTAGGACGAAACAAATACTTGAAAAATAATCAGAGCATATATTGCAAATCGTGCATATCGGAAAAGTGACCATAACAAATATTGCTTGAAGTTGTATTTTATCAAGCCTGATGCTAAACTTACCAATGAATGGGGAATTGGGGATATTGCACCTAATACGACGAAAAAACCTCCCCATTTTCGCAAGTTTACAATGTGCTTTGCTATTTTATTTTCAATATGATTTTTAACGGAAGGGATTAAAAACAGTCGATTCCCAATAAAGTATGAGAAAATTCCACCGATATAAGAAATAGTTGCCAATACGAACAAAAACAACCAAGGTGTAGCTGATTTTGATGCCCACGCAATAAAAGCTTCAGGTGGAATTACACCTAAAATAGTTTCTGAAACTAAAAAGAATAAAAATACAATTTGTGATGAAAATGTTGCTACCAAAGTATTAAGTAGCGAATTGAAATCAAGAACGAAAAGCTCCAGACTCACCAATAATAAAACAAAAAGAACGATTACTGTACCTCCTTTAAATGCTGTATCTTTTAAGAAAGCATAAAACTTAGTTATTTTATAATAACGATTGAGTAATACTAGTCGTTTACTTAAATTATAATTAGATATCATATTCCTTCCACTTTGTAAGCTTTCATAGATTATTCTAAATATCCATGTTTACTTCAGTTAAACCAGACATTCCATTATCAGTAAAATAATTGATAATGGAATGATGTAAGGGGATAAAATAATTATCAATCTAATTGAAATGGTAAGAATTATTACTGCTCCAATTAAATTTGATTTCTTAGATTTTATACTTGTGGCGAAGATAGTCTAATTTTGTACTTTTAAATTTCTTTGGAAATAAATTTATGGCATGTATTAAAAAAATAAGCACATAGCGGTAATAAAAGCTATATGTAATGCGGGTTTCAGCTGGTAATCCAACTTCAGCTCGTTGTTGCAACACCGCCAATTCATCTTTGACGATTGACGGAAAATTTGAAATATTGAATAAACGAATTGGCTCCGTGCGAGCTTGAAAGTTCATCACTTTTCATCCCGCACTCCACCGTTACCTGGAAGGTTAAAAGAAAAAACCCGAAATTAACTGTCAACTAAATTGATTAAATAATTTGAGAGCTCGATGAAGATTTTGTTTTGCCAACGCTTTTGCCCTAAGGGGCTACAAGCCCTTTGGAGAGAAACTTTTTTTGCTAAAAAAGTTCTAAAAGATAAAACGAGAGGCTACCGTAATCATCCACAACTTCATAGATTAAAAAAAACAAAAGAAACTTTGGATGCAATAAACTTCTATCTTCTATATGTATGGATTGAAGCTAATTCCAGAAATTATCATTTTGGCAAGTCAAAATTTACCCCATTGAAAATATCAAAAAAATCATGTAAATTCAGGGGCAACTTGAGTTCGAAAGAAATTATTTTTTTGAAAAACTAAAAATAAGAGATATGCAAAAATACAATGAACTTTTAATTGTTTCCAAATTTGAAACACATCCCTTATTTAAACTAACTGCTGGAGAAATAGAAACATGGGGAAAAATATAATTTTAATATTAACCACCTTTCTATCGCTAATTTCGTGTAATGGACAAAATAATATGATAGATAAAACAGTAGTTCAAGAGTTGGATATTGAAAAATATCTTGGTAAATGGTATGAGATAGCACGTTTTGACCATTCGTTTGAACGCGGTTTAGTTGGTGTAACCGCAACATATTCGTATCGTAAAGATGGGAAGATAAACGTGGAAAATGAAGGTTATAAAGTCATGCTGGATGGTGAAAAATCAGTGGCTATTGGAAAAGCAAAGATTCCTAATCTGGAAATACCATCAAAATTAAAGGTCTCCTTTTTTTTGTTTTTCTATGGTGATTATTTTGTTCTTGAACTTGATGAAGATTATAACTGGGCTGTTATTGGTAGTAGTTCAGATAAGTACCTTTGGATTTTGTCGCGTACACCTCAAATGGAAATAACCTTGTATAACGATTTGCTTGAAAAAATAACCCAAAGAGGATATGATGTAAATGAACTGATAAAAGTAGAACAAAAGTCAACCGAATAATTTTTTTAGAAATGCTAAAAATTTCATTGTTATTCATATGCTCCCTCATATTGTGGTCGTTTCAAAAACCATCCTCATTAAAAATTGTAATAAACAATTTAAACAATAGCAAGGGGCAAGTAGTGCTTGATTTGCAGGATGAAAATAAAAACTCAATAAAGGCAGTTTTTCAGGATATAAAAGATAACAGTTGTATTATAAACATAAAAGACTTAAGACCGGGAAAATATACTTTTAGATATTTTCACGACGAAAATAGCAATAAAAAACTTGACACAAGTTGGATTGGAATGCCAAAAGAAGGTTTTGGATTTTCAAATAATGCAAAAGGGAAATTTGGACCACCATCTCACAAAAAAACTATTTTTGAACTTAAAAGTGATACTACTTTAAATTGTGAAGTCATGTATTTGAAAAAATAACCATCTTATATAACCAGCGGTATATGGGAAAAATTAACGCCGTAGAACAAGATATCGAAAAGAACAAAATTACCTGTATTGAAACCGTAAATGAACTTTGGTCTCAAACCTACAATACCGACGGTAAACCTGACTGGTCTCATATTCTTCCTTTTTACCACGAGGACATTTATTTCAGAGATTCAATACAGGAATTAAAAGGAATGGTAAATTTTAAAGCCATGACCGAACGCCTGACCCAAAGGTCGAAAGACCTAAAAATGAAAATTGTTAATTCGTTTATGCAGGAAAACCAGGTTTTTATTGAATGGGAAATGACAATTGGATTTAAAAAATACCCAAACTCCATTATGTATGGAGCAAGCCGACTTACACTAAACGAGGAAGGAAAAATAATAGAACAACGCGACTATTACGATTTATGGGGCGATATTTTTGATAATATACCAAGGTTTGGCAAGGCCTACAGAAAGTTTATGAAAAGGAAATTTGGATAAACATAAATAATATTAAAGTGTTTATATTTTAATGCAAATAATCAAAAAAATAAAACATGAAAAAATCAGTATTTCTTTGTATTATTCTTTCTTTCTTTTCTTTAAACGTGTTAAATGCCCAAACAGGGGTAAAGTTTGGATTTAAAGCAGGATATAACATTGCAACCCAATACGGCAGTAAAACTGCAGACATCTCTTATGATGTTGATTCAGAATCAAGAAATGGATTCTTCGGTGCATTCTTTTTACGGTTTCCAATAACAGATGTGTTCAGCGTACAGCAGGAATTTATGTATACCCAAAAGGGTTCGGTGCAAAATGTTGCAACCACTCTGCCTCCTCTTAGTACATCATCGGAATATAAAATTGATTATTTCGAGCTTCCAATTATGTTTCGTTATAATTTTCTGAACATCGGCAATGTTGGTGTTTACGGAAGCAGTGGATTTGCACTTTCGATGTTGCTGAAGGGTAAATACACAGTGGATGGCTCTATTGATGTTGGAGGCGGTGTAAAGGTACCGATTGAAGAATCGGGAGATACCGATGGAATGGACGATTTTGACTATAACTTTATTTACGGCCTGGGTCTGGAATTCGACCTTTTTAACCAAGAATGCTTTTTCGATTACCGCCAAACCATTGGATGGAATACCTTGCTAATGCCAACAGTTCAAGGTGGTGAACCTGCACCTTTGCGTAATCAAACGTATTCCTTGTCTTTAGGCATATTGTTTTAATTGCTGGGTTTAAACGCAGGTTGTGTCTAATTAAAATTTCTTTGAATTCAATGAAGAACAAAAAGTTTACAAAATACTTCAAAGAGTACACCTGGACGAATGTGTATGCCATGATAAGAAACAACCGGAAAGACCCAAAAATCTGTTCTGATGATTTTACGGACAATTTGGTGGTGATTACCGGAGCTACTTCAGGTATAGGGCGGATTACAGCTCGTAAATACGCCTCAAAAGGTGCTAATATGCTTTGCATTAACCGCAATCTGCAAAAATCTGAGGCGCTTAAGCAGGAAATTGAAAATGAATTTGGAACCTCATGCGATTTCATAATTGCCGATTTAAGCCGTTTAAATGATATTTACAAAGCTGCCCAAGAGCTTACACATATGACTAAACCCATTGATGTTCTGATACACAACGCCGGCGTTTACCTGACAAAAAAAGAACTAACTTCTGATGGTTTTGAAAAAGTTTTTGTAGTGCATTACCTTTCCTCTTTCATCATTAATTATCTGCTTATGGATAAACTTAAATCTCAAGTTGCAGCACGAATTATTCTGGTGAATTCCGAAGGACATCGTTTTGCCGCCTGGGGTCTGCACCTCGATGATATTAACTGGGAAAAACATCGATACTCCGGCTTAAAAAGTTATGGTTCAGCTAAACTTGCACAGATACTATCGATGCATGTTTTTCATGAACAATTTAAAGACTCGGGAGTAACTATTAACGCGATGCATCCAGGAGCAGTTAGAACTGAAACCGGGCAAGAAAACGGACCGGTTTATAAATGGTTTAAACGAAATTTTTTAGATAAAACATTAAAATCGGTTGAAGTATCGGCCGAAGCCTTGTATTATCTGGGCGTATCGGAAGAACTAAAAAACGTTAGCAACAAATTCTTTAATCTTACAACGGAAGAAGAGCCCACGCCACCTGCTCTCGACATCGAAGTTGCCTCCCAACTTTGGGATAAGAGCATAGAAATTGCAAAACTAAATTTACCGCAAAATAATTAAAAGTATGGGAACCAATAAGTATGATTCTATTGTTGTTGGCGGAGGAATTGCGGGACTAACCTCGGCCGTTTACCTTGCCCGTGCAGGACAAAACGTTTTGTTGGTTGAAAAAAATAAGGAATGTGGAGGACTGGTTAATACTTTTTATCGTGATGGTTTTTGCTTTGAAGCAGGTGTTAGGGCACTCGAAAATGCCGGTATTATTTTTCCAATGCTGGAAGATCTTGGAATTAAAATGGAAGTGGTTAAAAGCAAAGTTTCACTCGGTGTTGCCGATGAAATTATTCATGTTGAAAACATTGACAGTTTGGAAGAATACAAACAATTGCTTGTTAAGCTATACCCGGAAAGTAAAACGGACATTGAAAAGGTTTTAAGAGTGATACGGAAAATTATGAAGCATATGGAGGTGCTTTATGATATTGAAAATCCAGCATTTAAAAATTTAAAAAGAGACAAACAATACATTTTTAAAAAATTGCTACCCTGGATGCCAAAATTTATTTTTACAGTTGGAAAGATTAACCGGATGAATATGCCCGTTGAGGAATATTTGAATGGCATTGTAAAAGACGCCTCACTTCGAGATATAATCTCCCAACATTTTTTTAAACACACCCCTTCATTTTTTGCACTAAGCTATTTCTCGCTTTACCTCGATTATTTCTATCCCAAGGGTGGGGTAGGCACACTGGCAAAACTTTTGCAGGAAAAAACATTAGAACTGGGAGGTGAAATAAAAACTGAAACAGTTGTGGTTAAAGTTGAAGCAAAAAATAATGTGGTAACCGACCATAACAATATCGAATATAAATATGACAACCTTGTTTGGGCAGCAGATTTAAAAACATTATATAAATCTGCATCAACAGAAAATCTTCCATCAAAAATTATTTCTGAATTCAAAAAGAAAAAGCTAGATATATTGAAAAGCCGAGGTACCGACTCCGTTTTTAGTTTGTACTTGCAGGTTGACGAACCTCCGGGAAGTTTTGGTAAAATTGCTCACGGACACTTTTTTTATACTCCTTCTAAAAAAGGGCTCGGTCAGACTCACCGGAAGGAACTGGATGATTTGCTTAACAATTGGTCGAAAATTGAGAAAAAAAAGATTATGGAGTGGCTCGACAAATTCACTGAATTTAACACCTACGAAATCTCTATACCTGCACTAAAAGACCCAACTCTGGCGCCAAAAGGGAAAAGTGGTGTAATAATAAGTTTGCTAGCCGAATACGATTTATTTGAAAAATTAGTGGAGGTTGGCTGGTACAAGGAGTTCAAAATAGAACTTGAAACACGAATGGTTGAGGTTATTACCAATTCCATCTTTCCATTTCTAAGAGAAAAGATTATTAAACAGTTTTCTTTTAATCCATTGAGCATAAAAGACAGGATAGGAAGTTCAGAAGGAGCTATTGTGGGGTGGTCATTTGAAAAACCGATTCCAGTGGTTCACAAAATGCAGTACTCTGATAAATCTACCCTAACACCAATACCAAATATTTATCAAGCCGGACAATGGGCTTTTAGTCCTGCCGGAGTGCCGATGTGTATTTTAACCGGTAAATTGGCAGCTGATAAAATTTTGAAGAAAAAGATGTATTAATTTCAAAAGTGAATTAGCCCACACAGTCAAGCACATTTGCAATTTGCCCAAAAGCCAACACTGAAATCCAAAATTGCAAAAGAGCTTATATGTCATCAAATGCTTTTTCGCTTACCCAAAAAAATCAGGTTGGTGGCAAATATGAAAGTGTCGCAGCTCGTATGAAAGGACAAAAAAACCAACAGGTAATCGTAGACGGCTGACCGACTAAAAGTCCGCCAGTGCGCCTCTCACACCACCGTACGTACGCGAGCTATGCTCCTTCCTTTCGCATTGCTCGGGAACATATACGGCGGTTCGATACGCATCAGCCTAATGCTCTTTTCACCATTAGACCTTTGTTGTAGTTTTTAATAGGGCTAGTAAACTCTAAGTTTAGACCTCCCTATTGAATTTTCAACAACGTATCGTTCAGCCCTTCAGCTTTTCTGTGAGTCCTCTGTCTTTTCGATGACAGCTCATTTCCAAAGCCTACTATGGCTTCTGCTGACTTCTCAACTGTCCTTGCGGAAAATTGAGACCTCTCCAGGTAAGAGCATCTTCCTTCCTCCAATCACTGCTGGATCTACTACAAAACGATTATGGTATTCGTTGGACGTTACAATGATGTGCTTGCTTATCCGCGTTTCGTAGCCTATCCCACCGCTTCGCTTTTCATTTCGTCAAATGTCCCCCGGACATTTGGTTTTACTAACGTAAAACTTTACTCCATTCACTGTTCGTCAGTACCAGAGTTTGCCGGTTGGCTTCCTTCACTGCATACCTCACGGTAAACCAGCTTGCCACTTGCTAACGGTTCGAAGCGTTACCTCCGCCCGTAAGGGACTTACACCCTCTGGAATAATTTCATGCTACACTTTATTGTTTAGTAAGAAAAAGTTGTATTTTTCATTCTTTTTTAAACATTGAATTGCTCATGCAGGGCACACACAATGTGCATATTTCATAGGGTTTTAGAGGTTTTTGGACACTTTTATTCTTGTCAATTTTGGGTGGTAAATTGATAGGTTTGAAGCCAGTAATCCCTTATGAAATCACGCACGAACCGTTTTGCAGTAAGTATGTAAAACTGAACAAATAGATCCAAAATGAGTTAACATGAAAAAGAAAAATTATATAAAAAATTGGGTGGAGACCTGAACCCGCCGAAAAATACGGGGCGAAACTGAAAAGTCATACGAGTAAGAAAAATCAAAGTAGAAAATGACATGAGTGAAAAACCAAACAACTCATTACGATGGATTCTTAGGGGATTAAGCGGTCTCTTAATCGCATTTTTTGCATTAATGTTTCTCGGTGAAAATTTGGGTTCTGGATCCTTAAAACCCATGCCTGTCAATGAAATAGTGCAATTATCCGTAATGGGGACATGTCTGTTAGGGCTTGGACTTGCGTGGAAATGGGAATTAATTGGTGGCATTATAGCACTTATAGCTTTTATTATTTTAGTTATAATAAATCCTACAGTTCTAAAAGTTTCCTTGATGTTCATTTTCCCCATTACTGCATTATCATTTGTTGTACTTGGGGCTTTAAGCAGAAAATCACTGAGGGACTGGATTGATAAATTTGAAAACAGACCTTGATAATAAGTACCCAAATTTGTTTCTGCCAGATTATTGTGTTAAAGTATTTTGAAGATCCTTTTTATAAAGGAGAAGCTGTTGATATTAATGTCAGTCCTTAATAAAAGCATTTATAATGTGGGGTTCAGCGGATAATTCAACTACCGTTCTTTGTTGCAACACCGCCAATTCGTCTTTGACGATTTGACGAAAAACTTGAAATGTTGAATTACATCAACTCAACATACACGCTATCCATTAGCGGCAAGGTTGAACAGGAAACACAAAATATACGGTAAATAAGTAAATATGAAAAGGCTAGGAATTACAGTAATCAGTTTTATACTATTGACCCTGGGTTGTAAGAATGACCCTGAAATTATTAAAGAAAACTGGATTGAAAAACCACTATCTCAGTGGCCCAGTTTTGCCCTGACAAATGAGATTAGTTTTAATGATACAACGTATAAAGATCTGGCCAATTCTTTTCTCATAAATACAGGATATGACACATTAGGAATTTCATGTAAGCATTTATTTATGGTTTTTGAAAACCAGCATGGATTAAAAACAATCGATTTGGGAAATAATTTTAATTACTGGAAGCTTTATTCTAAGAATGACAATGAAAAGAGTGTTTCAGTTGAACGATTGATTAATGCAAATTCAAGAGAAAACATTGGGCAATTTAACACGCTAAAAGTACGAGATTGGATTCTTTTCGAAATAGACAAACCCTATTCTGATTTATATCCACTAAAAATAAGATACACCCCAATAAAAACCAATGAAATTGTTTATTCCGTTGGATGGGGGATGAAACAAAAAGACAATAGCGAACCTGCCTTGATAAAACTTCAATGCATTAAGAATTTAGGAGATTATTATTACATAAAAACCTTAACGACAGATACCCAGCCAGATGGGAGGAGCGGTTCTCCAGTAATAGATAAGAATGGTTATTTAGTTGGAATTGTTTCTGGAGCCGAAGGAAAGCTTGGTGTAATTGGGAGTGTAAACTATTTAAAGAAAATGTTTGAAAAATATAATGTTGAATATCAAAAACCCAGTCGCTAACAAAAGCTATATGTATCCGAGATTCTTCGGGTAGTTCAACCGCAGTTCTTTGTTGTAACACCACCAATTTGTCTCTGACGATTGGCTTAAAAAGAAAATATTGAATAAATGAATTGGCTCCGTGCAGTTTGAAAGTGAAGTGCTTTTAATCCCTCACTCCAAATAGTCAACCTGTTGATTATTATTAGTAATACCCTATAATAATAGGGTTTCAGCTTTTTACTAAAAGATGATTTAGTTCTTCAATTCTATTTTTTTAATTAACCACCATTTTTAAGAAAAATTATGCTTATAAATAATTAGGAAATCTAATTTGTTATTTAGACATTTGTCTAAATATATAAATAATAAATATATGAATCAGATATTCAAGGCTTTGAATGATCCTACTCGACGTGAAATACTTAATATGCTTAAGGATAAGGATATGACTGCAGGAGAAATTGCTGACAAATTCAATATCTCAAAGCCCAGTATCTCACACCATCTCGACATTCTGAAACAAGCCAAGCTGGTAGTGGCCATTAAACAAGGACAATTTCAACTTTACTCGCTCAATACAACTATTATGGATGAGATTATTCAATGGATGATGAACTTAAACAAGAAATAAAATGAACAAGGAAAATGTTTTCAAGGAATTATGGCTTATTGCCATAGTTTTTCTTCCAATTGCTATGTTAATGATGGTTTGGAATAGGTTACCGACTCAAATGCCAATTCATTGGGATATAAACGGACAGCCCAATGGCTATGGTCCACGTTGGTCGTATCCAGTAATTGCTATAGGTATTTACATTTTATTGCTAGTGCTGCCTAGTATAGATCCATTGAAGAAAAACTACGAGATATTTGGTGATTCATACTTTAAATTGAAGCTTATTGTGGTATTGTTCTTCAGTGCAACCAGTACGTGCATTCTGGTTAACGAGCTGTACCACAATATTAATATAGGGACGGTAATATCGTCGAGTGTGTTTCTATTGTTGGCACTAATAGGTAACTACATGGGTAATATCAGGCGCAATTATTTCATAGGTTACAAAATACCTTGGACATTAAATAACGACGAAGTCTGGAAGAAAACACATGTACTAGCCGGAAAACTTTGTTTCTGGGGTGGTTTGTTGGGATTTATATTGGCTTTAACTACTAATAATAAGAACTATTTACTGATTTCAATTCTAACTATTATAGTAATAGTACCAATAATTTATGCCTATTTTTTCCACCGAAAACTCGAGAAGAATTAGATTAATTTAAATACAAAGACTCGAAGTTTCAATGTAAATTATTCATTGTCTTACAGGTAATTGTACAACAAACAGAAATATAACATTTGATAAATATGAAAGCGATAAACAGGACGACATTGTTTTTGATACTAACTTTTGTTATTAGTTACTCATTAGCTGGCATTTATAAGTTAATGGGCGGAGGCTACACAAGTAGCATTGGATTCACAATATTTGGTGTAATTTATATGTTTATACCCGCCATTTCTGTAATCATCGTTAAAAAATTCATATACCATGAAAAGCTAAAAACCGATTTACTTATATCATTTAAAATCAACAAATGGTTCTTTGTAGCATGGTTGATTATTCCAATCATAGTGTTTTTCACCCTTGGTATTAGTCTGTTATTTCCGGATGTAATTTACAGTCAGGAGATGTCGGGAATGCTAAAACGATATGCAACAATATTGACCCCTGCACAAATTGAACAAATGAAAAATTCATTAAGTACACTTCCTATTAATCCAATTTGGTTATTCCTGA
The DNA here is from genome assembly GCA_963662675.2 of Prolixibacteraceae bacterium. Classification (GTDB taxonomy): domain Bacteria; phylum Bacteroidota; class Bacteroidia; order Bacteroidales; family Prolixibacteraceae. Next base: position 680,402 of record CAXXHP010000004.1, on the reverse strand, counting down.
TTCAAGGTTTCATTGCAGGAGGGACGATAGGCGCACTTGCTGCATTAGGAGAAGAACTTGGTTGGAGAGGATTTCTACTAAAAGAATTTAAAGAAATGCATTTTTTCAAAGCAGCCATCATCATTGGTTTCATTTGGGGTATATGGCATGCTCCATTGATATTGATGGGATATAATTATCCTTATCATCCACAGATAGGCGTATTGATGATGATTGTTTTTTGTATCTTACTAACCCCATTGTTGTTGTACATAACAATTAAGTCTAAATCTGTTATAGCAGCAGCGATATTACATGGGACAATGAACGGAACTTATGTAATATCTTTAATGTTGACTGATGGTGGTAATGATTTAACAGTAGGATTGACTGGTTTGGCTGGGTTTATAGCATTAACGATTGCTCTAATATGTTTATTTATTTATGATTGCTTTATAAGTAAGGAAAAAATATTGATAAACAAAATAAACAACTACCTGTAACACAGTGTATACATTATGCGGGGTTCAGAGCTCGCTGGCAAGGGTAGTAACAGTGGATAATGAAGTGGCCACGAAATCCCGCACTCCACTTACACAAACCATAAGACTGTCTAATAACCTAATTGTAACATTAATTTATTCAGATAGTAACTATGAAAAACGCAACCAATTGATTATTTGTCAGGTGATTGCGTTTTTTGTTATTGTGTCAATTTCATTATTATTGCGGGCTACTCTACCGAATAACTAACAAATGCAATTTTCTTGCTGTCAGGACTCCATGACGGCACATTAATAGTACCCTGTCCGCCGTAAAAAATGGGGGTAATGTCTTTACTTTCAGGACAGCCCCTTTTTTCATTATGTGGGTTAACTCCAACTGTAAGTATAGTAAAGTCCCCACTTCGCCGTTAGGTGAAAAGTATGGCCTACGGAGGTTTTGGATTAGAAAACAAGGGCGAAAATCAGGGGTGGGACAGGAAGCCATCCTGTTTGAGGAGGAACGACGAGTTGGATTGCTTGGCGTTTTCAATCCGTAGTTTTCTTTCAAAAGGTCTGTCAGCCTTGACTTTTTTTGTTTCTGTTTTTTGGGTCAAGCCAAAAAATGAAATACTGTTCGGAAGAACAGCCACATCCAGAAATACGCATTAAGTATTTATCTTCATACCAACTTGCTAATTGTATTCGCCCCAAAAGAATGAATTGATCTCTTTTTTCATTAGGTGGGTTTACTCCAATCGCAATTATTAATGGTAAAGGCCCTATTTCGCCGTTAGGAGAAAAGTATGGCCTGCGGAGGTTTTGAATCAGAAAACAAGGGCGAAAATCAGGGGTGGGACTGGTAAGCCATCCTGTTTGAGGAGGAACGACGAGTTGGATTGCTTGGCGTTTTCAATCCGTAGTTTTCTATCAAAAGATCCGTCAGCCTTGACCTTTTTTGTTTCCGTTTTTTTGGTCAAGCCAAAAAATGAAATCCCGTTCGGAAGAACAGCCAAATCAGGGAATACGCATTAAGTATTTATCTTCATACCAACTTGCTAATTGTATTCGCCCCAAAAGAATGAATTGATCTCTTTTTTCATTAGGTGAGTTAACTCCAACTGTAAGTTTTAATGGTAAAGTCCCCACTTCATCGTTAGGTGAAAAGTATGGCCTATGGAGGTTTTGATTAGGAAACAAGGGCGAAAATCAGGGGAGGGACTGGTAAGCCATCCTGTTTGAGGAGGAACGACGAGTTGGATTGCGTGGTATTTTCAATCCGTAGTTTTCTATCAAAAGATCCGTCAGCCTTGACTTTTTTTGTTTCCGTTTTTTGGGTCAAACCAAAAAATGAAATCCCGTTCGGAAGAACAGCGAAATTAAGGAATACGCATTAGGTATTTATCGTCATACAAACTTGTTAATTGTATTCGCCATAAAAGAATGAATTACTCTCATTTTTCATTAGGTGAGTTAACACCAACTGTAAGTTTTAATGGTAAAGTCCCTATTTCACCGTTAGGTGAAAAGTATGGCCTACGGAGGTTTTGGATTAGAGAACAAGGGCGAAAATCAGGGGAGGGACTGGTAAGCCATCCTGTTTGAGGAGGAACGATGAGTTGGATTGCGTGGCGTTTTCAATCCGTAGTTTTCTTTCAAAAGGTCAGTCAGCCTCGACTTTTTTTGTTTCCGTTTTTTGGGTCAAGCCAAAAAATGAAATCCCGTTCGGAAGAACAGCCACATCAAGAAATACGCATTACGTATTTATCTTCATGCAAACTTGCTAATTGTATTTACCACAATAGAACAAATTGATCTCATTTTTCTAATCCACCTGATTTCTCAATTGATCCATGACAATCTCCGTAAATTGCGAAGTGCTTCACTCAATATTACCCCCTCAATTAAATAGTATTTAAACTTATGTTGGAAACTTAGCTCATTATGTGATAATGAACTTGCTAAGTATTTTGATAACTTGCATCCTTAAATGGCATGAAAATGATGTTTGTTGGATTACATCAAACTCAATATACACGCTATCCATTGGCAAAAATTATGAAAGACCTTAATCCCAAATATTTATATCTTCCTGAAGATCTCTGGGTAAAACATGACCAGTGTGAGTTAATGGTAAATCAAATTGAAGAATTTCTAACGGATGAAACATATGGAGAACTGAGAGTTCAGAAAATCAACCTATCACCCGAGGCATTGATTAATGATGATGAAAATGTTCTTGATTATCTCATTCGTATTAAGAAATTTACTGAACACGATAGGTTGATCCAAAATACGTTGATAAATGCTCTGCTCGGAGATACTTGTTACTTTTTACAAGAAGCAATTTCCTGTTCAAAAAGGAAAAGGCTTTCAGTAACATTTGCACTTTTGAGAAAACCTTTCATTGATCATTTACTGGTTTTTCTAAGAATAATGTTCGATGACAGTTTTTTTGATAATTTTAATAATGAAGACTCTTTCGATGCGACAAAAGTGGATGAAGAGAATAAACGAATTTTAATTAAAAAATCTTTACCATATTTAATTGCAGCTAAATCCTTTACGGAGACTGAACTTTATGATATGATTTTTAATAAAGATGAACCTGAAAGTCTTTTAAATTTATCGAATAAAGCTTTACATCTTTCTACAACAAGGAATAAAAAAAACATGACAGACATTCAAAATCTGAATTTCATATTTGCAAATCGAACAGACATTGAAAACCTCTGGGGATTTCTCTACAACCGGTTGCCTGCTTTATTAATATATTATTCAGAGGTGGTTGATGCATTAATATTTAATACTCTCGATCTACCTGATGAAGTATTTTCAGCGAGAATGAGTAGAAAGTTAGATATATTGATGAAATAACGTTTGCTAACATTTTGTAAATTACATTGTGGTTTATGTGCTTATAACAAGCTATTTCGCCTGCAATATTAACGCTGAGGCTTGACAGGAAAATAGCCCGCAATCCCCAACGATTCAGTCTGTCAACGTTCTGCCCAATTAGAATAAAGCATTATTTCACAAGTCATTAATTGATAAAATATGAAGAAAGTATTATTGTTATTATCGGATGGATTTGAGGTATTTGAGGCAAGTGTTTTTATTGATGTTATTGGCTGGAATCTGGTGGATGGAGATTGTTCTACTGAGCTATTTACATGTGGATTGAGAAAAGAAATTAAGAGTGCTTTTAACCAAAAATGGATTGTGGATTATTTAATAAATGATATTGAAATCAATGATTTTGATGCATTGGCTATTCCTGGTGGCTTTGAAGTTTATGGATTTTATAAAGATGCATACGATAATCGGTTTCTTGATCTAATTCGAGGATTTAGAGCGAATAATAAAATTATAGCATCAATTTGTGCTGGAGCTTTACCGCTAGGGAAAAGTGGCGTTTTAAAAGATAAAAAAGGGACAACTTATAATAGTGCTGTCCGACGAGAAGCATTGCAAGGATTTGGTGTTAATGTTATAAATCAACCAATTGTAATGGATGATAACATGATTACATCTTGGAATCCGTCCACAGCGGTAAATGTCGCTTTATTGCTCCTTGAATTATTGACGACGAAAAATAATGCGAAAAAAATAGGCCAATTAATGGGTTTCTAATTTGAAAAAAAGAAAACAAACCGATTGGCCGTAGATACGCAATGCATTGCGTATCTACCATATAAAATCACCCAATATCAAAATAAATACCGCATACCCTCCGCCCAATTTCAAAATTGGCGTAAAAAAAATGCCCGACAAATCCATGTCGATTTTGCATGGCAATTTCGGGTTCATGACCACATAATCCGAAATAACGAATCATTTGAAAAAACAAGATCATACATCATCGAAAATCCATTTAAATGGATGATAATAGATTTTATAATAAACCCAAATGAAAAGGCAAAAACAGATATAAATTAACCGGTTTCAGTTAACTGTTTTACTCAACGATGAGCAAAAATACAGCAATTGTACCAATCGTTGTTCTGTTTTTTGGCTTAGAGCATTCAGCGATAACTTGCTGTGTGATATATTGTAAATTTTGAGGAGGGGTATTGTAATATTTTTACTTTTTGTTTGAAAATCGTAAGTAATTGTTTGTTTTTGGTTATTTATTGATGGTAAATTACTTGATTTTTGTACTTGATGATAAATTTAAAAGATATCGTTATGGAAAAAAGAAAATTAGGAAACAGCGGTCTTGAAGTCTCAGCACTAGGGCTAGGCTGTATGGGATTAAGTTTTGGATATGGTCCTGCTGTAGATACAAAAGAAGGGATCGCATTAATTAGAAAAGCGGTTGAAAAAGGTGTCACTTTTTTCGATACGGCTGAAGTTTATGGCCCTTATAATAATGAAGAATTAGTAGGCGAGGCACTAGAGCCTTTTAAAGGTGAAGTAGTGATTGCTACCAAATTTGGCTTTGATATTCAGGATGGTAAAATGGCAGGCTTAAACAGTAAGCCGGATCATATCCGCAAGGTTGTTGATGAGCAATTAAAGCGATTGCGTATTGAGACCATCGATTTACTATACCAACACCGAGTTGACCCAAATGTGCCAATAGAAGATGTTGCCGGAACAGTGAAAGATCTTATTCTGGAAGGGAAAGTAAAACATTTTGGAATGTCTGAAGCCGGAGCACAAACCATTCGTCGTGCCCATGCGGTTCAGCCGGTTACTGCTTTGCAAAGTGAATATTCTCTTTGGTGGAGAGAGCCTGAAGCTGAAATACTTCCAACCCTCGAAGAGCTGGGAATTGGGTTTGTTCCTTTTAGCCCACTTGGAAAAGGATTTTTAACCGGAAAAATAAATGAGAATACAGAATTCGACAGTACTGATTTTAGAAACACGGTGCCTCGTTTTTCTCCTGAAAACAGAAAAGCAAATCAGGTGATGGTTGATTTAGTAACAAAAATTGCTGCCAGCAAAGAAGCTACTCCTGCACAAATTGCATTGGCCTGGTTGCATGCACAAAAACCATGGATTGTTCCAATTCCGGGTACTACAAAACTGCATCGTTTAGAAGAAAACCTTGGAGCGGTTGACCTTGAACTTACAACAGATGAGCTTAAGAAAATTAAAGAAGCAGCATCTAAAATTGAAATTCAAGGTGCCCGTTATCCGGAATCAAATCAGCGATTCGTTAACCGTTAAATAAAAAGATAAAAATTAGTATGAGTAAAAATGTATTAGTACTCTCTTCAAGCCCTCGTAGAAATGGAAATTCAGATCTGCTTTGCGATCAGTTTATTACTGGGGCAGAAGAAGCAGGAAATATAGCTGAAAAGGTATTTCTTAGGGACAAAAAGATAAATTATTGCACGGGGTGCGGATTTTGCTTCGAGAACGGAAAATGTTCGCAAAAAGATGACATGGCTGAACTTCTTGAAAAAATGATTGCTGCCGATGTGATCGTAATGGCAACGCCTGTTTATTTCTACACCATGTGCGGGCAAATGAAAACCCTAATTGACCGAACATGTGCGCGTTACCGTGAAATTAAAAACAAAGATTTTTACGTTATAGTAACTGCGGCAGTTGATAGTAAACTGGCAATGGACAGAACCTTGGAAGAGTTTAGGGGTTTTACAGGCCTTCTGGATAATGCCAAAGAAAAGGGAGTTATCTATGGAATAGGAGCGTGGAATAAGGGTGATGTAAAAGAGATGCCTGTAATGCAGGAGGCATTTCAAATGGGGATGGCAATTTAAATTTGTGCGGATCTGTCAGAGGTGAATTGTTACAGTTCTGGAATTTTCATCTTTAGAGAGAGTAACTATTTGACAAACTGTATAAATAGAAAATACCGGGGGGTTTAACCCCGGTATTTTTTTTGATTAATTTTAGAACTTTACATAGTAATGAAGAAAGAAGTTTTTTTTATACAATTTAAATCAGTTGAAAAACTCAACGATTTTTTGAAAGAATAGCGAGTTATTCAGTTACCTTAATACACATCATTTGGTTCTGCCCTCTAATCAACAGTTTACCATCAGCTAGTGCAATAGGAGCCCAGTTTTGATTTGTACCCACTATACTGATAATCCGTTCGTTGCCAACAACTCCACTTTCTTTTAATATACTTGCTGATGAAATTGGTTTAAATGCTGTTGGATCCGGTTCAATTAGGTAAAGTGTGGTTTCTCCATCGGTAGCCAATATTAGTCCATCAACCAAAATCATACTTCCTTTATTAAAGGCAGGATCTCTTTTTGTTTTCCACATAATTTCACCATCTTCATTCATGCAAACCAGACCATCACGACGTTCGTTTGTAGAATATTGAGCATAAAAGTAGCCATTGTAATATAAAGGAGGTTTTGTGTGGTCGCCAAATTCTACTGTTTTAAAGAGTTCTTTTGCATTGTAACTACTCCCGATTTTTTCAATCTGAATCATTGCAGCACCTGCCTGGTATCCCCCAATAATCAGGATTTTATTCTCACCTGCATCATATGCTGTGGACGAAGGAATGCTACAACTCCAACCTGTGTAACTCCAAAGTACTTCTCCATTTTTTGGATTAATACCAACAACATTGCTGGGAGACTGAGGAGCACCACCCCATCCACCGCTGGCTGCTGTAATCATCACAACATGGTCTTCACCGTCAATTTTTGCGATTGAAGGACTAACGTATCCAGTTCCACCAAGCGAAGCTGTGTTCCAGACTACATCTCCGTTAAGTTTGTTGTATGCAACAACTCCCGCATCAGGAGCCTGAGATGCGATAATTAGTAAATCACCATAAATAATTGGGCATTGAGCGATTGCCCACATAGGAAAACTACCTGCCTGACCAAATCCCCCACCTTCGCTACTGGGCGGTGTGCCACCAAAATCTGTCCAAACATTTTTGTTCCAGACAGGTTGGTGAGTATTAATATTAAAGCAATACAAATCCCCATTGGGACCACATGAATAAACATAACTATCATCAATAACAGGAACACTTCTTGAACCCGGAAACTCTACCGATCCGACAGCTTCGTATCCATATTTCCATAGTTCTTCTCCGGTAGACATGTCAAAACATCTCATGTAATCACCTACTGCATCATCCCGGTCCAGTAAATAGGCTTTGCCATCTTTAATAACAGGACCACCAAAGCCAATTCCAAGGTCTGTAGTCCAAAGTACTTCAGGGCCTTCAGCAGGCCAGGTGCGTAGTAAACCGTCTTGGGTTGTTGAACTATTTCCATTAGGACCAAGAAATTGCGGCCAATCTTGTGCATAACTATTTCCTAAGCTGGCAAATAGCAATAAAATCACCAACGATTTGAATTTCATAAATGGCTTCATTTTGTAACTTTTTTATAAAGGTTAAGGATGTTGATTAAAATAAAATTGATTTTTATGTGTAACAATATGAATGTTTTCATCTAATTCAAAAATCAATCGGAGTTTAAGGGGGTTTTGTCGGTGATTGAACTTAATTTCCCCAAAATGGAAAGTGATAGTGAGGATTAATTCACCGATAAAATCGATTCAAACACCTATCCATTTTTTGTATACCTAATACAATACGTATTCTTGTTGATCGAATTTTATTACGAATTCTCTATTTTGCATAGATTTATATTTTAATCTTATTCCATAAAATACCAAACAACAAACCGATGAAGAAAATTAAAGAACTTTTAATTATTCCAACCTGTATTACGCTGGCGTTAATTGCTTTTTCCTGCAATAATTCAGCAAAATCAGATCAGGAGTTGGCCTCTCAAACAACGAATAAATCGTTAGACCTTTCCGGAAAAACCGTTGGTTGGAGAGAAGACAACCGAACCGGCATTTCCTCTGAAACAGGCTTGCTTAAATCGTGGCCCGAAGGTGGTCCTGAATTAGTCTGTCTGAATACGGAGCTTCCGGAAGGGCATTCTTCGGTTGCTGTTGGTAATAACACCATCTACCTTACGGGTATTGAATCGGAGAATGATGTTCTTGTGGCGCTCGATAACACGGGTGTAATAAAATGGCAAATACCATATGGGAGAAGTTGGGATGGCTCTTATCCAGATAGTAGATGTACCCCAACCATTGATGAAGACAAGGTTTACGTTTCCAGTGGTTATGGAGATTTAGCTTGTATTGATGCTACAACTGGCGAAATAATATGGCAGGCCAAAGCTAGTGAAATGCATAAAGGTACATATGGGAACTGGGGCATTGCAGAATCGTTAATTATTGATGGTGACAAGCTTTATTTTTCACCTGGTGGACCTGAGACGATGACCATTGCTCTAAATAAATTAACAGGCGATCTAATCTGGAAATCAGCAAGCCTTAATGATAAGGCGGCTTACACCTCTCCAATTCTAATCGATTATGCAGGTAAAAAGACATTGATTAATGTCTCATTAGGTCATGCTTATGCAGTTGACGTTGCAAATGGAGATATTCTTTGGTCAATACCTTTTGGTTCAGCGAGATGGGGAGACCATATCATGTGCGTAACACCGCTGTTTCACGAAGGTAATGTATATGTAACCGAAGGGTACGGTACAGGTGGTATGATGATCGATATAGCTGAAGATGGCATGAGCGCAAGTGTGGTATGGACGGATGAAGTTCTTGATGTTCATCATGGAGGCGTGGTGCTGATTGATGGCTATATTTATGGTTCAAACTACACGAGTAATGGGAATGGTGACTGGTGTTGTGTCGACTGGAATACGGGTGAAACAAAGTGGGAAGAGAACTGGATTTGTAAAGGTTCTATCATATCCGCCGAAGACATGCTTTATGTATATGACGAAAAGAAAGGTAATGTAGGTTTGCTTAGACCAACTCCTGAAAAATTTGATCTTGTAAGTAGTTTTAAGGTTGACGCTGGATCAGGACCATACTGGGCACATCCGGTAATTCATAACGGAAATCTATACCTGAGACATGGAACTGCACTTATGGTTTATGATATAAGTGTTAAAGGATAATCATCGTCTGAGCTATAAATTTCTAGTAAAGAGGCTGTCCATAAAGTAAATGGGCAGCCTCTTTTTTGCTTTGCAACGAATCTCATTGCGTTTTTTAGGAAAAAATGATTCTGATTTTTGCCATGTCAACAAATTTCACCGATAAAATTATTTCAAACTCCGATAAAATTTTCAGTTGTTAAAAAGAGTGCTTAGCTTATTAAAGAATTGCATCCGCTAAAATGTTAAAAATGAACAAATTCTCTGTAAACATTTATGCTTTTATGCTGTTGTGAAAAAGGGGTAATAGTTAGATTCAGTTAATAATATAGAACGAATAATCAATTTATACTTATGGCAAATTTCAAATTAAACATTAATGGAGAAATGCGAGAAGTAGATGTCGATCCTTCTACGCCTGTTTTATGGGTTTTGAGAGACCATCTCAAGCTTGTTGGTACAAAATACGGATGCGGTGTAGCTCAATGCGGAGCTTGCACTATACTTCTAGGTGATATTGCATTTCGGTCATGCCAGTTGCCAGTTTCATCAGTTGGTAATCAATCAATAACAACCATCGAGGGGCTTTCAGAAAATGGGGATCACCCACTTCAAAAAGCATGGATAGAACATGATGTCTCCCAATGTGGGTATTGTCAGACTGGACAAATTATGAATGCAGCTGCTCTATTAAAATCAAATCCAAATCCTACAGATGAAGAGATTGATGGATCTATGAGTGGTAATATTTGTAGATGTGGTACTTATACACGTATTAAGAAGGCTATAAAAACGGCTGCGAACTCATAGGTTGCAGGCTTTTATATGCTTATTTCCTATTAATAGCTCATAATATAAAAAGACTTAAGATGGCAATAGCAAAGATTAAATATGGAAGACGTTCTTTTATAAAGAGCACTGCATTAACAGGTGGTGGTTTGATGATTGGATTTAGCTGGCTGGCTTCATGTAGCTCTAGTCCTGAACAACAAGCATTACAATTGCCTGAAGAATGGTTTGAAATCAATAGTTTTTTAAAAATTGGTGAAAATGGGGTCGTCACAATCATGTCACCAAACCCAGAGTTCGGACAGGGTGTTAAAACATCAATGCCTATGGTTGTTGCTGAAGAACTTGATATTGACTGGCAGAAAGTAATTGTTGAACAGGCACCTTTCAATACGGATTTATATTCTCGTCAGTTTGCCGGAGGGAGTCAGGCGATCAGACAGGGTTGGGAAGGACTTCGTATGGCAGGTGCAACAGCTAAGCATATGCTTAAACAAGCAGCGGCAAATGAGTGGAATGTTCCATTCGAGGAAATAACGACAGAGTCCGGTGTTCTGTATCACAATGCCAGTGGAAATCAGTTGAACTATGGTGAGGTAGCTTCAGCTGCAGCACAGATTCCTGTTCCTGAGGAAGTCGAGTTGAAAGATCCTGAAGATTTCAAAATAGTAGGAACTTCACGTAAAAATGTAGATGGTAAAGATCTGGTAACCGGAAAACCTTTGTTTGGGTTAGATGTTGACCACGAAGGAATGCTTATTGCTATGATTGCTTTTCCTCCGGCTTTTGGTATGAAGTTAAAGTCATTTAATGATGCCAGTGTACGGACAATGCCAGGAATTAAAGATGTTTTCTCTATTAAAACCTATGAGGATAGTTATGTGAGAAACATGTTTGATACCAATGCATTTATAGATGTGGTAGCCATTGTTGGTGACTCAACATGGGAAGTAATGAAGGCAAAGTCGATGCTGAATGTTGAATGGGAGCCTATTTCTGATTCGCAATATTTAGCACAGGGTTGGGGAGGAGAACAAACGGTTAATGTTCCTGCCGGTCTGGAGAGTACAGCTGATCATAAGGCAAAGATAAAAGAAGAAGCCTCAAAACCTGGTAGAGTAGTACGTAGTGATGGTAACCCGGAACAGGCTTTTGTAAATGCAGCAAAGGTTATCGAAAGAACTTATACTGCTCCTTTTCTTAGTCACTTCATGATGGAGCCCCTAAATTTCTTTGCTAATGTGACAGATGATGGGGTTGTTGTGGCAGGCCCAACGCAAGCTCCTGAATTTGTCGAACGAACTCTCTCTGCTCGACTAGGATTTCCTATTGATAAAATCGATGTGCAAATGACACGCATGGGTGGAGGTTTCGGTCGTCGAGCTTATAATCATTACGCAACAGAAGCAGCTTTAATATCACAAAAAATAAAAGCTCCTGTAAAATTGATCTATTCAAGAGAAGATACGACTCGCTTTGGCGTATTTCGGCCAACGTACCATGTTACTTATCGTGCTGCTTTAGATGAGAATAATAATATGATTGCATTTCATGTAAAAGCAGGTGGTATTCCTGATAGTCCTTTAAGTGCAAACCGTTTTCCTGCCGGGGCAGTTGATAACTATCTTGCAGAGTCATGGTCGATAAATACAAATATTACAGTTGGAGCTTTTCGTGCACCCGGCTCCAACTTTATTGGTCCGGCAGAACAACTGTTTTTGGACGAGGTTGCAGAGGCAGCAGGAAAAGACCCAATCCAGTTCCGTCTCGATCTGTTAAAACGTGCTCAGGAAAATCCGGTGGGGGAACGCAATGATTATGATGCAGCGCGTTATGCCGGAGTTCTTGAATTGGTTCGCGAAAAGTCTGGTTGGGGAAATGAAGCTTCAACTTTAAACCGAGGAGTTGCTGCTTACTTCTGTCACAATAGTTATGTTGCTCACGTCCTTGATGTGGAAATCGAAAATGGTCAGCCAAAGGTTGCAAAAGTGACGAGTGCCGTTGACTGTGGAATTGTTGTAAACCCGGATGCCGCAGCGAATATGGTTGAGGGGGCAGTTGTTGATGGAATCGGGAATGCAATGTACGGAGAAATGACATTCAGTAACGGTGAACCGGATAAAGATAATTTTGGTAGTTACAGGATGATCCGTCATAATGAAGCACCAAAATCCATAGATGTGCACTTTGTTCAAAATAAAATATCTCCAACAGGATTAGGTGAGCCTCCATTCCCTCCAATTTTTGCAGCATTAGGGAATGCCCTTTATAAAGCGAGTGGGGAGCGTTATTATCATCAACCGTTTATTAAGAATACCTTTTAGAATATAACCAGATGACAATTGCTAAAACAAAATATGGAAGGCGTTCTTTTTTAAAGAGTTCAGCTTTAGCTGGAGGAGGCCTAATGATTGGGTTTAGTTGGCTGGCTTCATGTAGTAGCGATAAGGTTGACGTTTTACAAATGCCGGATGAATGGTTTGACATCAATAGCTTTTTAAAAATCGGCGAAAACGGAGTCGTTTCAATTATCTCTAAAAATCCGGAAGCCGGACAAAATGTGAAAACCTCCATGCCCATGATTGTCGCTGAGGAACTTGACATTGATTGGAAAACTGTAATTGTGGAACAAGCTCCACTAAATACTCAGCTTTTTTCCGGACAAACACTGGGTGGCAGTAATGCTATTCGAACAAGTTGGGAGGGGCTCCGGATGGCTGGTGCTTCTGCACGGCAAATGTTAAGAGAGGCTGCTGCGCAATATTGGGAGGTTCCTGTATCTGAGGTTACTACCGAAAGCGGAATGTTATATCATAACAATAGCGGCAAGTCGGCGGCTTATGGTGAAATGTCTATTGCAGCAGCTAAGATTCCCGTTCCAGAAGAAGTTGAACTAAAAGACGTAGCAGATTTTAAGATTATTGGTACATCTCCAAAGAATGTCGATGGGTTGAAAATTGTAACAGGGAAACCATTATTTGGAAGCGATATTCAGGAAGAAGGAATGCTTATTGCGATGATTGTTCATCCTCCTTCATTTGGTATGAAATTGAAATCGGTGGATGACTCAGCAGCAAGAGCAATGCCTGGAATAAAAGATGTTTTCACCATTAAGGTTCTTGAAGATGATTTCGTTCGGGAGTTTTTTGATACCATTACCTTTACCGAATTGGTTGCTATTGTGGGAAACTCCACATGGGAAGTTATGAAGGCGAAACAAGCCTTAAAGGTTAACTGGGAACAAATCTCCGATCATACAATAACACGGAATAATTTTTATTCCGGAAGACAAATTGTAAATATTCCGTCAAAACTTGAAAGTACGACTGACCATTTAAATAATATGGCAGAGATGGGAGCAAAGCCGGCAAATATGCTTCGAAAAGATGGTGATCCGGAAGCAGCTTTCAGAGATGCAGCCAACGTTATTGAACGTACTTATACAGCCCCTTTTTTAGCGCATAATACAATGGAGCCAATGTGCTTTTTTGCTGACGTGACAGAGGAAAAGGTTAGACTGATAGGTCCTTTGCAAAAGCCGGCTTCAACAGCTGAAACGCTATCAAAGCGGCTTGGCGTTCCAATAGAAAAGATAGAATTACAGATGACGCGTTTGGGCGGCGGATTTGGAAGACGTTCATATGCACACTGGATGATCGAAGCGGCACTCATATCTCAAAAGGTTAAAGCCCCGGTTAAACTTATTTATTCCCGCGAAGATGATATGACATCTGGCATTTACAGGCCAGCTTACTCTGCCACTTATAGGGCAGCAATAGATGAGAATAATAATCTGATAGCATATCATGTTAAAGCAGGTGGAATTCCAGAATCTCCACTGATTAATGGAAGCCTATTTCCTGCAGGAGCAGTTGAGAATTATCTGGCTGAAAGCTGGTCAATTGACTCTAACATTACTGTTGGTTCATTCCGTGCCCCCAGATCTAACTTTATAGCAGCAGCAGAACAATCGTTCCTCGATGAAGTTGGTGAGGTAGCCGGAAAAGATCCATTTGAGTTCAGACTTGAACTTTTAGAAAGGGCACAAAATAACCCAGTAGGTGAACGACACTCTTATGATGCTGAACGATATGTAGATGTATTAAAACTTGCACGTGAAAAGTCGGGTTGGGGAAATGATTCTTCAAACAAGAACCGTGGGGTAGCTGCTTATTTTAGTCACAACAGCTATGCTGCACATGTGCTTGATATCGTTATGGAAAATGGGCAACCCAAGGTTGAAAAGGTAACTTGTGCAGTTGATTGTGGAATTGTAGTAAGTCCTGATGGTGCTGTAAATCAAACTGAGGGGTGTATTGTGGATGGAATCGGTGTTGCTATGTATGGCGAAATGACATTTAGTAATGGAGTGCCGGATAAAAATAATTATAACAATTACCGGATGATTCGTCACAATGAAGCACCAAAATCCATCGATGTACATTTTGTGCAAAACAATATAGCTCCAACAGGTATGGGAGAGCCTCCTTATCCACCAATAATGGGAGCATTGGCTAATGCCTTATATCAGGCAACTGGAGAGCGTTATTACAATCAGCCATTTAACAGTTAATCAATAAAAACAACCTATAATCTTTTTTGAAATGACACATGAGATTAAACGACTGTTTGACACATTAAAAACCTGGCAGAAGATAGGAAAGAAAGCTGTTTTTGTTTCCGTTGTAGACCTGGATGGTTCATCTTATCGTCGGCCAGGCGTTCGGATGCTTATAGGTGAAGATGGTGAATATGTAGGTGCTGTTAGTGGCGGTTGCGTTGAAAGTGAAATTGAACGTCAGGCTCAAAGCGTTTTTCTGAATAATAAATCAAAGGTTATTACTTATGATGGAAGATATAGGATTGGTTGTGAAGGAGTAATTCATGTTTTGATAGAGCCAGTATCTCTTTCCGAAGATCTTTTGACCGATTTTGGAAAACAATTAAAAGCAAGAAAGCCATTCAAAATAGATTCATGGTTCTATAACGAAGTAGGCGAATATTCGAATGTCGGTTCTGTACTCAACATAGATGGAAAGAAATATGCACTAAACCCATCTTTTAATATTGACGATATTGGCAACCAAAGATGTTTCTCGCAAACGCTTGAACCATTATTTCAACTTTATGTTTTTGGGGCAGAGCACGATGCCGTACAAATGAGCCAGGCGGCAAAATTACTGGGATGGGAGGTAACGGTTGTGGCTTCACCCGATGACACAAAATCTTGTGATTATTTCCCGGGTGCATCGTCTCTTATATCACCTGCTTTTGAAGATATTGACACCTCTGCTATTGATGCCCAAACAGCAGTCGTATTAATGACGCATAGTTTTAATAAAGATGTGCAATACTTAATTGCGCTAAAAGATATCAATCCGGCTTACATTGGCTTATTGGGCTCAAATAATCGCAAAGAGAGGGTATTGTCAATGCTATTGCAATATTGCCCTGAAATATCAACAGAATTCTTAGAAAATATTCATGGTCCTGCTGGAATTAACATTGGAGCTGAGGGAGCTTCTGAAATTTCGATTTCCATTTTGGCTGAAATATTAAGTATCATTCGTCATCAAAAACCGGTTGCTTTACGAAATAAAATGGGCTCAATTCATGGCTAGCATACCTATTCTACTTCTTGCAGCAGGAAGCTCTACTCGTATGGGGCAACCAAAACAATTATTGCCTTGGGGTGATAAAACGATTATCGAACATCAAATTCAAACTTTAAAAGATACAGGTAATCCAGTTGTTATCGTTTTAGGTTGTAATTCTGAAAAAATCATTCCGATAATAAAAAATGCCAGCGTGTCATTTCTCGTAAATGAAAATTGGGAGAAAGGCATGGGGAGCTCAATTGCTGTTGGAATCAAGTTTTTAAAGAAAGTTTTGCCAAATGCCAACGGAGTGATAATATCATTAATAGATCAACCTTTAGTTACTACATCTCATATTAAAAATCTAATTAAGAATTTTCAATCCGATAAAAAACAGATCGTTTCATCTGTATCAGATCAGGGGTGGGCAGGAGTCCCAGCGCTCTTTGATAAATTTTATTTTGACGAGTTAGCCAATCTTAATGGTAAAGAGGGAGCAAAAAAAATCATAAAAAAACATGCAAGTAAAGTCCGTCAAATTAATGGTGGCAAGCTATTAGAAGACATGGATACCTTTGCAAAATACCAGCAGATGCTAAATGGAAACAGTGGTAACACTATCTCATAAACTGTGTAAGTTGAAAATGCCGAAGGGTGCAACCCTCGGCATTTTTGTTAAGTTTTAAACTTTGCACAGTAATGAAAAAAGAAGATTTATTACAGGAAGTTTTCATTGATGAAATTCTGGAACTTCTCTTTATGTTGATTACTTACAGGAATGTGAGTTTTTCCAAAAACGACCTGGCCACGTTCAATTATTTCAATTTTTTCTAAATTGATGATATAAGATCGATGAACTCTCATAAATCTATTTTCAGGTAGTTTTTTTTCCAATGACTTAAGTGTATTTAATGACATGATCGGTTTTTCTTCATTATATAAATAAACTTTCACGTAGTCATCTAGCCCTTCAATATAAAGAATATCATTATAGTTTATTCTCCGAATCTTATATTCCGATTTCAAGAATAAAAATTGATTGCCAATTTCAAGCGTAGGCAAGGGCTCATCTGTCACCTCAATTAATTTTCTGGCTTTTTGAGCAGCATTAAAGAAGTCTTCGTAGTTAAAAGGTTTTAATAAATAATCAACGGCATTTAACCGAAATCCTTCCAATGCGTAGTTTTCATATGCTGTAGTAAATATTATTTTAGGACCACTCTGCATAACTCGTGCAAACTCAACACCTGTTAGGTCTGGCATCTGAATATCTAAAAAAATCAGATCTATTTTTTCATTTTCTAAAAACTCAATAGCTTCCAGAGGATTATAGAACTCTCCTGCCAGTTCTAAAAATGGTGTTTTTTGGATAAAATCCGTCACCTTTTTTAAAGCTAGCGGCTCATCGTCTAAGGCTATTGTTCTCAATTTCATGTTGATGACATTATTTTATTTCTAGATCTAATTCAACAGAGAAGACATCGTCAGTTTCTTTTATTATCAAGCTATGTCTGTCGGGATATAGCAGTGCAAGTCTTTTTTTTACATTTTCCAGTCCAATCCCCTCAAATTGCTTCTCTTCTGGCTGGCTCATTGCTCCAATACTATTCTTCGTTGAGAATTTAATGTGTTTTTCTTCAACACTCATATTGATATGAATGAATGAATGCTTTCGATAGGTAACCCCATGTTTAAATGCATTCTCAACAAAAGGAATAAACAATAAAGGATGAACTTTTAATGCATCACAATCTTTCGGCAAATTAACGACAAGATCATACTCGTCAATCAATCGAAGCTTCATCAGGTCGATGTAGTTTTTTGTAAAATTTACCTCATCGCTCAATAATGACAGTTTATTTTGTGATTCATACAATAAATAGCGCATTAACTTAGAAAGCTTATATATGGAATCATGAGCATCATTGGTGTCGATATCAATCAATGAATCAATATTGTTTAAGGTGTTGAAAAAGAAGTGAGGACTTATTTGACTTTTTAACATTGCTAATTCAGAATCTAATTTAGCTTTTTCAAGATCTTTTCTTTTTCGTTCATTTTCAGCAAATTTCTTAAGCATTACCAAGCCTAATGAAAACCCAACAATCAATATAGAATAGGTATAAAAGTACATTAGTTGGACGGCTATATCTTTTGTGCTATTTGTCTTTGGCATTGTTATATAACCATTGCTGATTAACTGTGCCTGGTTTAAGTCGAAAAAGACAAACATATCCAGCGCTAAGTATAAGGCGCTGATAAGTAGTATTATGCTTGTTGTATATAGGAAGTATTTCCCTTTTTTATTCCCGAAGAAATATTGGGGAACCAGCCAAAAAAAGTTTAGGTAAAAAATTAGTGAAAACCCGATTACGTTATTGTAAGCATTATATGGAATATAATTTTCAAATCCATACAAGACTGATTTAATAAATTGATAGGGTGCGATAAAAAGAATCAGCCATGCAAAAATATGCAGGAACAGTGTAATCGCTTTACTTGATAATGTCTTAATTGCCATAGTCTTTTATCTATAGGTACAAAAGTAATTAATTCATATAGTCGTAAAAGAATAAGGATAGTTTTTTGTCAAATGCTTAGTATTTGTAGATTTGGACTCTATTTAAACCCTAAAAGTGTCATATTACTTGTTTGAACATTTCAATATCACTTTTGAGTTTTGCAATTTTTGCATTTGCTAATACATTTGCATTAGCTCCCAAAAACAGATATTGTGGTGGATCCTTCATCTCACTTACTTTGATAATGCTTTTTACACCTTTAGAAAGATTACTGTCCTCTTTATACTTCGTGTAAACCCTTTTTTTGTAAAGTCTTTTTCTGGATTCTTCATATGAATACTCGGTGTAAATATATTTTACAGGAGGATTATCCGAATTGAAAAAACTATGCATTACGTTAGTCACATGTATATGAAATGGTTTTAATTCATAATTTAATGTTTCGCTAATCGCTGATATAGAAAACATGGAAGCACTATGAATTCCACTTCCCGGGCCTGAAACAAATCCTGATATTGAGGCAAAGTTAAAGATATGACCAGATCGTTGTTGGCGAAGATATGGCAAAACTTGTCTGAGAATATTTAAGGTTCCCAATACGTTTTGTTCAATCTCTGTTTTTGCCAGCTGATTGCTGTAATCTTCAATAAAACCAAACCTACCATAACTACTATTTGTAACGACACAGTCTAATTTTCCAAATTTTTCCGTAGCCAACTCCAAAGACTTTTTTACCTCGCTCTCATTACATATATCCATCTCCAGAGGAAGAAAGTCATCTGACTCAAAACTTATTTTTTGGGTCAATACATCTTTATAGTGTGATGTTGCGACAACCTTATCTCCTCGATGTAAAAGCTGAATGATAAGCTTAATAAAAAAGCCTTCGGTTACGTTTGTTATGTACCAAACTTTATTCATTTTCTTGATGATATCTAATGAATTAATCTTTAATTTATCACCTGCTTCTCAGCAAGTATGTCCAACTTTCTATTTCCTTTTATTTGTTATTTCTAATTCAATACGGAGGTTTAGTCAAACAACCTCTGCATTGAATTGGATTTGCAATTGGCTGTATTATTATAGATTTAACCAATAGGTCAGTTTTAGATTAATTGAACGGAACTTAGGACTAAAGTTATCAGTAGAGTAATTGTCGTTATACACCAAATATAAATCGGATAAAGGGGCATAACGCCATTGTAATCTGGAGTTTATTCCTAAATTATCACGCTGATTGCTGTATTGTACAAGCGTTGACCAAAAGAGTGATTTGCTGAATGTGACATCCACCTTAGGGCTAACTAACCATATGTCGGCTTTTGAATAAGGTTCTGGCAATCGAATACCATCATAGTTCATATTGAGAGTAAACAATACCCATGGTTGCATCTTCAGCGAAAGTTCTCCATCCAGTGAAAATATGTTGCCATTATAAAATTCGCCAACTGTTGACGAGGCATTGAACGTAAGTCTTTTTGCATAGTTTGATTGATAGCTCGCTGTAAGCTGGTTAAAATCATATCCCATATTTCCAGGTAACGGAGTGCCACCAACAGTTCGGGTAGGGTCAAAATCATAAGATAAATAGACGTATTGATTTTGAAGTCTTAAGGACAGGGTTGACTGATCCTTAAATTCCGCCCGCCAAGATAATTGAAGTCGATGATCTGTTCTTTGTAAATCATTATACGGATTCCAGTAGAATAATGATAGGGGGTTAATACTGTGCGTGTTAATAATCCCACTTTTGGGATAAAACTTAAATATTACACCATTACCTGCTTTTAAATAGCCTCTGCGGGGTACAAATCCCAGGTCTGCCTTAAAGTCTTTATTAACGTAAACCCAATCAGTGGTGAATGAAAATTTTCTTGTGTTATAGGTTGTCGTAGCCTGAGTTGATAAATTCCCCTTTTTGTCTTCTGGGTTTAACGATTTATGCAGGTAGAATTTTCCTCTCCATGTATTATCAGAAGACGCAAGATTATAGTCAACACCTATGACCCGGTTGTATTTGTCATTGTCATTCTGAAAATCGTAGTCTTTAAAAGTCTCCCTGTTCACAACAAAGAACCCAATATTTGATCTGGAGAAAACCCTTTTTTGAACAGCAAGCATCATATTGTTATTGGATGCAATACCATTATTAATATCCTCATCAGTTTGCATGTTTAGGAACCCAAGTCTCCAGTCTTGACCAATTTTCCCACTAAGCCTTACTCCGCCCAGAATTGGGTTCTCAATCGTGTTACCTTCATTATTTCTGGCAATTCCAATCCTTCGCGAGAAAAAAGGTCTGGCATCTGAATAAATACTACCGAAATTGGAAAAAAGGTCACTATTATCCATGAAGAATTGTCGCTTTTCCGGGAGAAAAACTTCAAAACGGGTAAGGTTTGTGACAATATTGTCTACCTCTACATTAGAGAAATCAGGGTTGACGGTAATATCTAAGTTCATACTATTTCCTATGGAAACTTTTGCGTCACCACCAACCTTAAAATCATTATTACTTAATCCTGTCGAAAATTCTTTTTGAGATATTGCATTTATATAAGGAATTATTGCAATGGGAGTGCTTGATTTTCCTAGTGGTTTCTCAAATTCCATTTCGCCCATAAATGCTAAAGTAGATAACTGTTGGTTTTGAGGGACTTGAGCCCAGGCACTTTGCTCGTTGCTTTGTAAATCCCAACGATAGCACTGCATGCGCCACTTTGTTTCCCCCTCGGGGAATTTCATAGAACTGAAAGGAATAGCAAATTCTAGAACATAATGGTCGTCGAACATCGTGCTCTCAACCTGCCATTTATTATCCCACGAAGCATTAAAGCCTGACCCTCCATTGGAAATAAGAGACTCTCGTTGAACGCCATACGGAGTGGTGCCAAACAAATAAGCATTGCTACCATCACTGAAGGTGTCAAACATCAATGTAACATTATCGTTACCCCTGCCACTAAAATCTCGGCGAAGAGATGATACGGTATAGTTATCAGATGGTACGGTTGCTCGTATTCCGACATACAGCGTGTGATCATCATAAAGTATTCTGGTTACTGTTTGGTTTTGTGCCATAACCGAATCGGATGGAAAAAACTGCCAAAAGTCACCAATGGTTTCTGCGGTTTCCCAAACAGCTTCATCTAAAACACCATCTAACTTTATATCTTCTGTAATATGCTTTACAGTTATACTATTTACTGATTCTTGCCCAAAAAGAGAAGTAGGTACAAATAGTATTGCAATAAAGAATAAGGATCTCATTAACGAATTCCAGTTTGTGCTGTTGTGTTTAATCAGCCTTGTTGATTTATGAATACTATCAACCTCACCAGTTGTGTAATTAGGTAATCCCTTTTTCGTCGTAGGTAAATCAAATGTTTTTGAAATAATTGTTTTCATACTGCTTTTTTAACAAAATAACTTAACGTGTTTTGCCTTAACTGGCATAAAAACAAACCAAGGCGTCATTGGTTAATAACTGACTGTGAAATCAACGACTTGATAAAAGTCATACCTTGTAATTTGTGATTCTGACTGCAATAGTAAAGGCATTTGCTTACACCTGAAAAAAAAATCGGAGTTTGAATGGAATTTGTCGGTGATATCGATTTTGTGTTTTTAGGGGTGCAAGGGAGTTTCTCAATTATTTTGAATGTATTTGATATTAAGTTGCTCGATAGGCACAAAAGACTCCAATATTGTTTGACAGCTTTGGAAAGAATCGTTTTATTTGGAGTGATGTGTTAGTGTGTTGGTATTGAGCGCATAACGTGGTTGTGTTTAAGTTGTTGGCAATACAGCAATATTGACAAATATCAATTGGGTTTTTGACCCCGAATTAGAAGTTTTCCAAGAGATTTATTTTTTTAGTTATAAACATTATTGTGGGTATCTATTTTTCATTTTTGAAAAATTGTTCAAATCACCGATGAATTCCATTCAAACTCCGATTCTTTTTTCACGTAGAGAAAGAGACTACTATTTTTAATAAGAAAATAACCATCTAAATCAGTTGATTTAATCTATTTGTTTAAAAGTATGTCGTAGAGGGTTTGACTAATATACTTTATAACTAAATTAGAGCGGTTCAATGTCAAAAATCACACCTAATTATCAGAAAGGATTTATAAAATGAAACTAAGTCAGAACTACATCCCGTTACTATTGTTTTTTGTTTTAGCTAGTTTGGGGAATAGCTACGCGCAAGATTGGCCTCAGTATCTTGGCCCCAACGGCAATAGTACATCAGATCAAACAGATATTATACGTTCATGGCCCGAAAGTGGTCCGGAGGTTCTGTGGACGACAAACGTGGGAATTGGTTACGGCGGTTCTGTTGTAAAAGACGGCAAGGTATATCTACTGGATAGAGATGACGAAGTTGGCGATAACATGAGGTGTTTTGATCTTTCCAGTGGTAAAGAACTATGGAATTTTGCTTACGATGCTCCCGGTTCCGTTATGTATCCGGGGTCACGAAGTGTGCCGGCTGTTGACGGTGATTATGTCTATTCATGTGGCCCATACGGAGATTTATACTGTATAGATATCAATACACATAATCCAGTTTGGAATAAAAACGTTTGGAAAGATTATGGAGGCGAACAGGTTCCAATGTGGGCAATTACTCAATGTCCGTTAGTTTATGGCGATTTGTTGATTGTAGCTTCTCAGACATCTCAGGCAGGCGTTGTAGCTTACGATAAACGCACAGGTGATGTGAAATGGACAACGCCTTCCATTGGGGGTACAGGATATGTGAGTCCTTCAATTGTAAAAGTTGCAGGGGAAGATCACGTTGTTATGATTAGCGGTTCTGTAGGAAGAAGTGAAACAGGTGGAAAAGTTGTGGGGATTGAACCTCAGTCTGGTAAAATTCTATGGGAGTATACAAACTGGCAGTGTCGTATTCCTGCTCCTAGTGCATTTGATGCAGGTGAAGGTAGAGTACTAATAATTGGTGGATATCGTGCAGGTGTAGCCATGATAGATGTTGAGAAGACAGCTGATTCCAACTACAGTGTTACTGAACTTTATAAGACTGAAGAATTTGGTGCACATACAAAACCACCTGTATTGCATAATGGCTATTTCTATGCGCAGTATGGGACTAATGAAAGGAAAGATGGATTAGTGTGTATGAGTATGGATGGGGAGATAATGTGGAAAACAAAACGTGACCCTGATTTTAATAAAGGCAGTATGATTCTCGTTGATGGACTAATACTAGCTACAGATGGGGAAAAGAAAGTGTATCTGATTGAGCCGGATCCAACAGGATTCAAGCCAATTGCATCAGCCGAGTTGCTTAAACAAGAAACAAATAATGATGCAACGGCCTCAGGGTCTGGAGGTCCAATTCAAAACTGGGCTCCAATTGCACTTGCCGATGGCAAACTTATAATTCGCGACCAGAGCCGATTGATGTGTGTGCAGGTTGCTGAATAATAAAAAATGTAGACCAATTAAATAACTTCACGAGCAAATCTGTTCATTTTATCGGACAATTCATAATAGAAAGCTGCCTCTTGTTATAAACAGGGGCAGCTTTCTATTGTGGTCGTAATTGTTTCTGTCTCATAGTGGTTTGCCTTTTCTATTCTGTAATTTGCTCATAATAATTCTTATCTGAAAAAAAAATTGGGTTTGCGAGGATAACGGCACTGTTTTGTATCTACATTTGTGCCTTCTTTTTTTATTATTCGAAAATATGAATCAAATATTCTATCCAAAATTACTGAGCGTTTTAAAGCAAGGTTATTCAAAAAAACAATTTACAAAAGACTTATTTGCAGGTATCATTGTTGGTATTGTAGCATTACCGCTTGCTATTGCTTTTGCCGTTGCATCTGGAGTGTCGCCGGAAAAAGGATTAATAACGGCTGTAGTTGGAGGGCTAGTTATCTCGTTATTAGGAGGCAGTAGGGTACAGATAGGGGGGCCAACAGGCGCTTTTATCGTTATTGTTTATGGCATTGTTAAAAGCTATGGACTTGATGGCCTGATGATTTCTACTATTTTGGCCGGAGTGATTATGGTAATTTTTGGTTTGTTGAAACTTGGTTCTTTATTGAAATTTATTCCGCATCCTCTAATTGTTGGGTTTACTAGTGGTATTGCCCTTACAATTTTTTCGACCCAAATTAAAGATGCCTTTGGAATGCAAATAACAGAGGTGCCGTCTGGATTTCTTTCAAAATGGGAAATATACTTTGCGCATGTGGGTGAAATACATGTGGCTGCTGTTATGATAACACTTGTCACAATTTTGATATCTGTCTATTTTAAAAAAATTACCACGAAAATTCCCGGCTCATTTGTTGCCATCATTTTAGTGACTTCAGTTGTTCAGTTGTTAAAGCTGCCAGTTTCAACTATAGAAACAGTTTTTGGAGATATACCACAGACTATAAGTTTGTCTTTTCCCACCTTCGACTTCTCCAACCTACAGATGTATCTTGCTCCGGCTTTAACCATTGCTTTACTTGGAGGTATTGAATCGTTACTTTCGGCAGTTGTGTCGGATGGGATGATTGGGGGAAATCATCGATCGAATACAGAGTTAGTTGCACAAGGAATTGCCAATATCGTCACTCCTTTCTTTGGTGGAATTCCTGCTACAGGCGCTATTGCTCGCACAGCTACTAATGTGAAAAATGGAGGACGCACACCAGTTGCAGGTATTGTGCATGCTATTTCATTATTGCTTATTATGCTCTTTTTTGGGCAGTGGGCTAAATTAATTCCAATGCCTTGCTTGGCTGGTATTTTAATTGTTGTTTCTTATAATATGAGTGAATGGCGCTCTTTTGTAAATATTTTTAAGGGATCGGCATTCGATATTTTAATTTTACTGGTTACATTTTTTCTAACAGTGCTTGTTGATTTAACTTTTGCTATTGAGGTAGGTATTGTACTTTCTGCATTGTTGTTTATGAAACGAATGGCTGATGCTGGGACTCAACCCGGCTTAGAAGTTGATTCGGATGTGCTTGAGAATTATTCAGAATTGCCTAGTAAATTGGGGGTTTACGAAATTAGCGGTCCTTTCTTTTTTGCTTCAGCCAAACAGTACAGTTCAACATTAAAATCAATTGGCATTAAATCGAAAGTGTTAATTATTCGAATGCGACATGTCCCTTTTATCGACTCTACAGGAATTCATAATCTTAGAGATGTGATCAAGGAAATTCAGCATAGTGGATCAGAAGTTATACTTTCCGGAGTTCAACCTTCTGTTTTAAAAGAATTAGAACAAGGACGTTTGTTTGAATTGGTCGATAAAGCAAATGTGCTTCCTGCATTCGAGCAGGCCGTAAACAGGGCTTTAAAACTGATGGGTGAAATGCCTTATAGTCAGTATTAAACGACGATTGTAAGTATGTCCATTTTTATGTGGTGACGGAATTGTGGCCGATTCTATTTCCTTTAATTTTCATAAACGGTTACTTGTGCAAAAGTTCGCTTTAGGGCTTTTGTGAATTTATATTTTGGATATCCGAAAATGACGATTATCCCATTTGGTGACTTTGGGGGAATAGCCCATTTCTTTTTTAATGCCTTAGCTCCATACTTTATTATTGGATCAACACTACCAATCATGCACGAACCTAGTCCGAGGCTTTCCGCAGCAAGCATCGCATATGTTGCCGGTATTGTTGGGTCTACTGGGTCGGAATAGGGAGAAGCCAGAAAATACATCAGGAGAGGAGCATGGTAAAACAGGTGGTCGTCCTCCGTATGTTTTTGACTGACAAACAGATTCGTGAGAGGTTGACCAAATCCTTTCATTAACTGATAGGTTTCCTTGCCTAATAACCGCCAAAGCCATATCCATCGGGTTGAAAATACCCACTTTATTTTGTCCATGTGGTCAATGATATCTGTAGCGAACTCATTTACTTTATTTGTGCCTTCAAAAATCAATAAATGAACATCAGAAGGAGGCAACCCAACCGGAGCTGTTACTGCGGCTTCAATAATTTTATCAATCAGTTCTGTTTCAACTTCCTTTTTCTTAAAATCACGAATACTTCGTCGTCCAAGCATCAGGTTTTTTAGTTGTTCATACGAACTTTTGTCTTTGTCAATCGGGATATCTATCAGGTCGTTGGAGGATATTTCCCGTCCTTCAATGTGTATTGCATCATTCGGGCATATTGCCATACATTGACCACAGCCCATGCAGCCAAATAGAGGTTTGTCGTTGACTGCAAGTTTGCCATCTTCTAATTTGAGAGAGAAGTCTTTACATACTTTAACACAAAGACCACATGCATTGCAGCGGTCATAATTAATGTGGATGACTCCGTTTTCTTGCGTGCGAGAAGTGATGATTGCCATAGCAATATAATTTTTCCTAATTTAGGGAAGAATTATATTTTAATTGTTATTGAGGAATATTGTATAGAGCATGAAGTACTACTTTTTATTTATTGTTGCCTTTAGTCTTGCGTTTTTTGTCGCAAATTCCCAAGAACGTTATCTGAACGAAATAGTTGACACCGTTGATATTGGTACTTACACCTATGTTGTAAAAGATGGTGAACAACTGAATATGGACATTTATCAGCCAATGTATGATGCCGAATTTGAGCGTCCCGTTATCATGTATGTTCATGGCGGTGGTTTTGAAGGAGGAGCGAGGGATGAACCAAGTATTAAGGAATTCTGCAAAAAAATGGCACGTCGTGGTTACGTTGTTGCATCGGTTTCTTACCGGCTAACGAGAAAAGGCACAGATACTGGTTTTGGATGCGACTGCCCTGCAAATGCTAAGATGGCAACATTTGATAAGGTTGTTGAAGATTTGCAGGATGCCACTTATTTTCTGATTGAGCAACGTGAGATGCTTGGAATTGATCCACAGAAAATAATTTTATCGGGTAGCAGTGCCGGAGCAGAGGCGGTTTTAAATACAGCTTACACTTCACCAACATGTTACGATTTAGAATCAGGTCCGGTGGCTTATGCCGGTGTCATTGCTATGGCTGGAGCAATTCCTGACTTAAATCGAATTTATGATGAGTCGGCAATTCCTTCAATGCTTTTCCACGGAACTTGCGACGATTTGGTTCCTTATGGAACTGCACCACACCATTATTGCAAGGAAGATGACGCTGGGTTTTTAGTGTTGAACGGCTCAAGTGTTATTGCTGAAAAGTTGCAGAGCCTGGATACTCCTTACTGGTTTTATACTGTGTGCGGAGGTGATCATTCAGTAGCTGTGTCTCCAATGATCGATTATTTTGAAGAAATAATGCAGTTTTGTTTTGATTACGCTATAAATGGTGAAAATAATCAAATCCACACTGTCGTTTCAGAGGCGCAAGAATGTGATCTTGAAACATATAATTATTGTAATTAGTAACCTGAAATTATCATGAAAATTAAATTATTCTTGGTTTTGAGTGTTTGGGCTTTATCTTCTGCTGCTTATTCTATAGATATTAAAGTCATGTCTTATAATATCCGGGTTGATATTCCAACTGCAGCTGAAAATTCATGGGCAAATAGAAAAGATGCTGTCTGTAATATACTTGGCTCATATCAAGCTGATATTATTGGTATGCAAGAGGCTTTATTAAATCAGGTCAATGACATTGCTGCACAAATGCCTGGATACGATTGGGTTGGTGTTGGTCGCGATAATGGGGTTACTCAGGGAGAATTTTCGCCCATTTTTTATAACTCTCAAAAATATCAACTTAAAGAGCAAGGGTGGTTCTGGCTTTCCGAAACGCCTAATATACCTACTATTGGATGGGATGCTGCTTATCCTCGAGTATGTACTTACATATTGCTTGAAGATTATGACACCCATGATAATTTTTGGGTTTTTAATACTCATTTAGATCATTTGGGTATTGAAGCAAGGGAGAGATCAGTTAGGCTTATTTGGAATAAAATACAGGAATTGACTAAGCCCAAACAACATGTATTACTGACTGGTGATTTTAATTCAGTGACCGGTGAGAAACCTATCACTTTTATCAATAGAAAATTGAATGATACCAAACAGGAGTCTGCCACTATAGTTGAGGAAGCTGAAGGCACTTTTAATGATTTTGATATAACTGCCAAATTGGAGAGAAGAATTGATTATATTTTTGTCAGCAAGAAAATTGAGGTGTTCAAATATGGCGTACTCTCAGAAATGGTTGGAAATAGGTATCCTTCAGATCATTTCCCTGTATATGCGGAGATTTCATTTTAGAAATATTTATCTCGTAAATGATGTATATCGGGAAGTCATAACAATTGCCTTTTGGGTCTATTGTGATGGAAGTCGAGATTTCTTTTCATGGGAAAATAATAAATTGCGCAACAAAAATTACAATAGAGTATGTACGATATTATTGGAGATGTTCATGGAGAAGCCGATTTGCTGAAAAATTTACTGATGCAGATGGGCTATACTGCTCAGGATAATATATTCTCCCACCCCAATAGAAAAGCCATTTTTGTAGGGGATTTTATTAATAGAGGCCCAAGCATTAAAGAAACCATTCGCATGATACGTGCAATGGTTGAAAATGGTCATGCCTATGCTATTCTCGGAAATCATGAGATAAATGCTATTTTTTATACCCTTCACGATAAGCAAGGAAAACATTTCAGTAAACGTTGGTCTCGTTTGCGTCTTGATTTGAATTTGACCTTTAGCGAATTTGATGGTGAAATGAAAGAGTGGAATAGCCATGTCAAATGGATGAGGACGTTGCCTTTATTTCTAGAATTAGATGGTATTCGAGTTGTTCATGCATGTTGGCAGGATGATAATATTCGTATCCTGAAAGAACAGCTTAGTGAATCGAAGTTGAAAAGGTCATTTCTTAAACTGATTGGAAAAAACAGTAATAATATCTCAAAAGCATTTTGGGAGACATGTAAAGGGATAGATTTTCAATTGCCAAAAGATTTACTCGTGTTTGATGATGCCGGTAGGCCTCATCGTTCTTTTAGATCGAAGTGGTGGCGAAATCCGGAAGGTATGACATTTAAGGAGCTTTCGTTTGAAAGTCGGTTTGAATTGCCACCATATACTATACCTGAAGAGGTAATTAATTCCAGAACTCCATATCCAAAGGAGTCTCCAATCGTCTTTTTTGGACACTATTGCATGAAAAATGGAACAAATATTCTCGAATCGAATGTTTGTTGTCTCGATTCTTGTGTTAGTCGAAATGGCAAACTAACTGCATATCAGTGGAGTGGCGAAAAACACTTAAAGGTCGAAAATATTATTCGTTAAAATATTTTTCTTTTTGTGTTAGAAATGAGGATGTTCCGAACGAATGGAGTTATCAATTCATTTTCTGGCTAATTTTTTGATTTTTCCTATTGTGGGAAAAGAAAGAAAGTATATATTTGCAAAGCCTTTTCAGAAACGGATTACAGAAGGTTTGTTCTTTTAAAAAGTGTTGTAGATTTTTAAGTAGTAGGACTGATTTGACAGGATCAGCTTACATGAAAAATTTTGGTGCGGTAGTTCAGCTGGTTAGAATATCGGCCTGTCACGCCGGGGGTCGCGGGTTCGAATCCCGTCCGCACCGCTCAAAAATTTTTACAACACTTTACTATTGGTGCGGTAGTTCAGCTGGTTAGAATATCGGCCTGTCACGCCGGGGGTCGCGGGTTCGAATCCCGTCCGCACCGCAAGAAAGCTGCTCATTTGAGTGGCTTTCTTTGTTTCTTGATGTTTTTTTTCGTTTTTGGGATTAAGTCAAAAAATGAAATCCCGTTCGGAAGAACAGCCAAATCCGGAAATACTTATTAAGTATTTACCTTCATAGAACCTTGCTATAGGTATTCACCATAATAGAATAAATAGATCTTGTTTTTCTAATCCACCTGATTTTTTATTTGATCCGAAAAGTTTTCAAAGAGTTTCACCAACTATTTTTCAGTGTTATACTGCTTTCATGTATCCACCTCTTAATCAACATTTCTTTTCTTAAATTATTTGATCAGATAGAAGTGATCAAAATAAATATATCATACCTTTTTTTATGGACTCTCGTATAATTGTTTTACCAAACCGTTTTGTTACAGGTAAGGTGCCTACAACACTGTATATTTCAGTACTGATGATATATAACCCAATTATGAGCTGAAGGAAAATGATGAATTAACGATTAGGTTATTCAGACATGTAAATGAAATATTGCGATATAATTATCTTAAAAAAATAGTGTTATGAAGCATAGTTTACATGACGTTTTAGTACTTACCCCATTATCAGATGAAGGTGAAGTTGCAATAAGACAAGCGATGAATCTTCAAAAGACACTTTCTTTTAGGGTCTTTATTTTGCATGTTATTCCTACTGTTTCTTTGTTCAGACGTTTGTTCTTTTCCCGAAAAATCAGTGAGCTAGAAGACGAGGCCTTGGTTAAGCTTACCGACTTTGCACGAAATTTCTTTAAGGGCAATATCCCTGAAAATGTAATTCTTAAGGTTTTGTCTGGTGATGTCGTTTCAACAATGATCAAAGAAACATATCATGACAACTTTCATTTTATCATACTAAAACGCACCCATAAAAAAAAGACAGTTCCCTGTGCCTTGGCGCAGAATGAAATTGATAAAATTATAAGTCATTCTCACTGTCCCGTACTTACAATAAATAAAGATGCCACAGAGGAAGCGATAAAAAGTATTCTTGTTCCTATTGATATTGCTGAAGGCACAAAAAAAAGGCTCTTGTGGGTTAGCTTGTTTGCCCATAAAACACATGCTAAAGTGCATGTTGTTTCAGCTCTTAATATAGAAATGGACGAAAGAAAGAGTTTGGCATTTCGGAATGCAGAAAAGATAAAATCAATGCTTCATGAAAGAAAAATTCTTTGCGATGTCGAAATATTAAAAGTTCATGATCAGGCTAGGCATGAAGCTGTGTTAGATTATATCGAAGCTAAAAAGCCAGACATCGTTGTTGTTCGAAAACACCACATTTCTTCCTCATATAAAGCGGGGATCGGAGACTTTTCAAAAGAAATAATTCACGGTTCCAGTGTGCCGGTTTTTACGGTTAGTCAACCTCAAGGTGATATTGCGAGTAAATTAAAATAGGTCGTTTGAAAAAACGTTCACCCATACCAAATATGTAAGGATATGGCAGATAAAATTCAGGAAATAACAGAAAAAATTTACAATGAAGGTGTTGTGAAAGCCTCCAAAGAGGCTGAAGTAATTATTGCAGATGCCCATGCTAAGGCAGAGCAAATCATTAGTTTGGCCAACCAGGAAAAGGAAAAAAATCTGGAACAAGCAGAGAAGGAAATATCTGAACTGAAAAGAATGGCTAACTCCGAAATTGAGCTGGCAGCGCAAAAACTAATTAATAACTTAAAACAAGAGATTGCAAATACACTGATCAAGAAACAAGTTGATTCTTCAGTAAAAGGTGCATTTGCTAGTGATGATTTTGTTAAGGAAATGATTCTTTTGGTCGTAAAAAAATGGATTCAGGAAGGGAGGGGAGAATCTGCTCTAAACTTAATTGTATCTCCGGGTGAAGAGAAAAAAATAGCCAAATTTTTTGAAAGCAAACTAGAGGCGGAATTAAATAAAGGGCTCGAAATAAATGTTGATCCAAATGTGAAAAGTGGGTTTAAAATTGGACCAAGTGGAGGTAGTTACA
Source organism: Prolixibacteraceae bacterium (assembly GCA_963662675.2). GTDB lineage: Bacteria > Bacteroidota > Bacteroidia > Bacteroidales > Prolixibacteraceae. Next base: position 648,443 of record CAXXHP010000004.1, on the reverse strand, counting down.
TTATTAGTTTTACTGAAGATGATTTCAAAAACTATTTTAAAAGTTACCTGAAAGAAAAAACCTGGGAAGTGATTTTTGGATCTCATTCTACATAGCTCAATTTGGCAATGAGAAGGTGAATAATAATTGAACGAGTTAAATATAAACCGAAAGTGGTTACAGTAAAATAAGCGGCCATGTTTAAAAAGGATTATTACTACATCGTTGCCGGACTGCCGGAGCTGAATATCAACGAAAGCCGTAAGGTCTTGACGAGCTTGCAGTTTAAGCTTGAAATGAAAAAGCAACTGAATAAGTCTGACTATCTTCTTTTTGAACATCTTTTTAGAGAAAATGATAACAAAAACCTTCTCTCTTTACTATTAGAGAGGAATATTTCATTCGATAAATTAGGGAATTACACGGAAGATTATTTGCGAACTCAAATTGATAATCCGACAGATATTGTGGCTTACATGAAGCCTTTTATCACAGATTTTATGTCGAAATCGTTTGATCAATCTCCCCTTTATTGTGAAAATAAATTGCAGGAATATTATTATAAATATTTGCTTAAAACCGACAATGATTTCATTCGTCAATGGTTTCGTTTTGACAGAGATGTGAAAAATTTATTGACAGCAGTAAATTGTCGTAAACATGAATACGATATTGAAAAACAATTGATTCCTGAAAATGATGGCTTATATGATGCTCTCTTGAATCAAATTCCAACAGCAGATCTATTTGAAGAAGAGGATTTGCCATATTTAGAAAAAATTCTTCAAATAGCTGAATCCAACCTAGAGGCTGCTGATATGGAATTAGAAATCGACCTCTTAAAATGGACATTTTTGGATGAGATTACCTTCTTCTACTATTTCACTATTGAAAAGATTTTGAGTTTTGCAATCAAATTAGGTTTGGTTGATCGTTGGCGGAAACTGGATCATACTTCGGGCAAAGCACTTTGGGAAAGGTTGATTTATGATCTGGAGATGAGTTATTTCTTTGCAGATGAATTTAGCTTAAACCATAAATAATGGGTACAAAAGGAAAAGTTACGGGTATAATCTCAAACCTGGTAATTGTTCAGGTTGATGGCGTGGTTTCACAAAATGAAATTTGTTACATCATCATGAGTGATGTTAAGCTCATGGCCGAAGTTATCCGAATAGGACAGGAGGCTGTGTTTGTGCAGGTGTTTGAGAGTACTAGAGGGTTGAAACCCGGAACAGATGTGGAATTTACCGGGCACATGCTAGAGGTTACTCTTGGCCCGGGTATTCTTTCTAAAAATTTTGATGGTCTGCAAAACGATCTGGACAAGATGCAAGGCGTTTTCTTGAAAAAAGGAGAAGATGCACCTCCCTTGGAAGATGATAAATTATGGGGATATAAGTCATTGGCAAAGCCGGGCGATGTCGTTTTTCCTGGCTCATGGCTAGGTGAAGTTCAGGAAAATTGGATAGCTCATAAAATTATGGTGCCATTTAAGTTTACAGGAGCCTATACAGTTAAAAGTGTTGTTTCCGAAGGAAAATATACGATAACAGATACTGTCGCTGTGCTTCTCGATGCTCAGAAAAAGGAAGTTTCGGTAAAGATGGCTCAGTATTGGCCTGTTAAAATACCGATAAGGGCCTATCGGGAAAAACCACGTCCGTTTGAGTTTTTGGAAACTGGTATTCGGGTAATTGATAGTTTGAATCCAATAGTTTGTGGAGGAACCGGTTTTATCCCCGGAGCATTTGGTACGGGGAAAACGGTATTGCAGCATGCCCTTTCAAAACAGGCCGATGCAGATATGATAATTATAGCTGCTTGTGGTGAACGAGCGAATGAGGTAGTTGAGTTATTTGCTGAATTTCCCGATCTGGACGATCCACGAACCGGGAGAAAACTAATGGAAAGGACAACAATCGTAGCCAATACATCTAACATGCCCGTTGCAGCACGTGAAGCATCTATTTATACAGCAATGACAATTGCCGAGTATTACAGATCAATGGGGCTTAAAGTGTTATTGCTTGCTGACTCAACTTCGAGATGGGCACAGGCACTTCGGGAGATGTCGAACCGATTGGAAGAGTTGCCCGGCCCGGATGCATTTCCTATGGACTTGCAGGCAATTATCTCAAATTTCTATGCACGTGCAGGTTATGTGTTCTTAAACAATGGGCAAGCTGGCTCAATTACCTTTATAGGTACCGTTTCTCCTGCAGGAGGGAACATGAAAGAACCGGTAACCGAAGCCACTAAGAAAACGGCTCGTTGTTTTTATGCCCTTATGCAAGATCGTGCAGACAGGAAAAGATATCCGGCTATTGATGCGCTGGAGAGTTATTCAAAATATCTTGAATACCCCGAATTGCAGGAATATGTAAAGAAGCATATTTCAAATGATTGGATTGATCAGATATTGCTGGCAAAGAATTACCTACAGAGAGGAAGGGAGGCCTATGAGCAGATTAATATATTGGGGGATGATGGTGTGCCGATCGATTATCACCAGCAGTTTTGGAAATCGGAAGTCATTGACTTTGTTATTCTTCAACAGGATGCTTTCGATAAAATTGATGCTAGTACACCTATTGCCAGACAACAATATATGATGACGCATGTATTGAACATCTATAAAAAGGATTTTAGGTTTGAGACTTTTGAAGAAGTAAATCCCTATTTCAAACGGATAATTAATGTGTTAAAGCAGATGAACTATTCTGAGTTTAACTCAGATGGGTTTAAAAAATTTGAAAATAAACTCAAAGAAATTATTGAAGAAAGAATCAACGTTCCACATCTTTCAAAACAATAAAAACGGATGCCATGGAAACTACTGCATTTCAGAAAATTTACATAAAACTGTCGCACATTACTAAGGCAACTTGCTCGCTACATGCTACAAATGTGGGCTACGAAGAAATGGCAACTGTGCATGGGCGATTGGCGCAAGTCATTAAAATTCGAGGTGATTTAATAACATTGCAGGTTTTTTCCGGAACAGAGGGAATTCCAACAAATGCTGAGGTTATTTTTCTGGGGCATGCCCCAGCATTGATGGTTAGTGACGAATTAAACGGTCGGTTTTTTAATGCTTATGGGCATCCCATTGACGGAGGACAAAAGATAAATGGCAAGGCAGTTGAAATTGGAGGACCATCTGTAAACCCAGTGAGGCGGAAACAGCCTTCTGAATTAATTGCTACAGGTGTTGCCGGTATCGATTTAAATAACACCATTGTGACCGGTCAGAAGATACCCTTCTTTGCCGACCCCGATCAACCTTTTAATCAGGTTATGGCAATGGTCGCTTTACGTGCCAAGGCCGATAAAATCATTCTGGGAGGAATGGGGCTTACCAACGATGACTACCTCTATTTTAAGCAGGTTTTTGAAAATGCCGGTGAATTGGATCGCATCATTTCTTTTGTAAATACAAATGAAGACCCACCAGTAGAGCGACTTCTTGTTCCTGATATGGTTTTAACTGCTGCTGAATATTTTGCTACTGAAATGAAACAAAAGGTGTTGGTGTTGTTAACCGATATGACACTATATGCCGATGCTCTTAGCATTGTTTCAAACCGCATGGATCAAATTCCTTCTAAGGATAATATGCCCGGTTCGCTTTATAGTGACTTGGCTCGGATATATGAAAAAGCTGTTCAATTTCCAGATGGTGGATCAATAACAATTATCTCTGTTACAACCTTGTCTGGTGGAGATATTACTCATGCTGTTCCTGATAATACAGGTTACATAACCGAGGGGCAGCTGTTCCTTCGTAAAGATGTTGATATTAGTAAGGTTATTATCGATCCTTTCCGCAGCTTATCGCGCTTAAAACAATTGGTTATTGGGAAAAAAACACGTGAAGATCACCCGCAGGTTATGAACACCGCAATTAGACTTTATGCCGATGCTGCTAACGCAAAAACAAAACACGAAAATGGGTTTGATCTAACTGATTATGACAATCGTGCATTGAAATTTGCAAGAGAATACTCTAACAGTCTGCTTGCAATTGACGTAAATCTAGATATAGATACCATGCTTGATACAACATGGGCACTCTTTATGAAGTATTTTTCAATGGATGAGCTGGGTATTAAATCAGAGATTATTGAAAAGTACGGAAAGTGGGAAAATGTAATGGAACAAAATTCAAAAACAGCATGATCATGGAAAAGACACTTGTTACAGTCATGAAGTTTACAAAGCTGTACCCAACACGTTTTGTGAAGGAGAGATTAGAGTCAGAAGGGATTGAATGTGTTCTGACTGATGAAGGGTTTATTGGTGATGATAGTGCCCTTCCGGTGGGATGGAACCTGAAAGTACGAGAAAAAGATGTGGCAAAAACTGTTGAGCTGATATTGGAAATACAGAAGGATTATGGATTTGACAACATCAATGAATTAAGCACATTAAAAGATTTGAAGCGGATTATGGTGCCCGTAGATTTGAGCAATTATTCACCTCATGCAATTAAATATGCATTTGGTATTGCCGAAAAAATGAAGGCTGAAATTAAATTTTTGTATGTTTTGGAAGATCCACATCTGCCTGGTGCAGTAAAATATACGACTTCTTGGGAGAAACATGAGAAAATTGAAAAAGTGGAATCGTATAAAAAAGCACAAGCACTTTTGTTGGATTTTAGCGATGAATTGAAGAAACAAGTTTCTGAAAAACAGCAAAAAAGCGTAAGGTTTCATTTTGCAATACACACCGGAAAACTAGGGAATACAATCGTTAACCTGAGTCATCGTTATCATCCAGATATTATTTTAATGGGGCATAAGGTGAAGAAGGAGGATGAAAAAGAACACTTAGCAAAAGTGACTCATTATATCATTGAACATTCAAAATACCCGGTTCTAATTTTACCAAAATCATTGGTCTATAAAGAATTTTCAGAGGCTCGTATTATGTATGCAACTGATTTTCTAAATGACGATCATGGTCCATTGAACAGGTTACTTGAAATAACAAAACCATTTTCTGCAAAAATTCATTGTATTCATATTGAATGTGAATATAGCAATCCGGTTGTGGATAGTAGAATTTCAGAATTGAATCATTTATTCAGGAATAATTATAGTGATTATGATATTCATGCGGATGTTTATGAGTGTAGAAATGTGCCTTTGGGTATTGAGGAATTTGTGGACAAGAATAAGATAGACATGATTTCTCTTTCATCCACCAAGCACAATTTTATCTATAAATTATTTCATGTGGATATTTTAGATCAGATGATTGCTGCCAGCAAGGTTTCAATACTTGTTTTCCCAGGTTGAAACTTTTACTAAAAAATATTGAAGAATAAAAATTGGCCATAAAATTTCAATATAACAAAATTGCTCTGCAGGATCTGAATAAGCAGTTAAACCTGAGACTTAGGGCACTTCCAACCTTAAAGAATAAGGAGATGGCCTTGCGTTTGGAGGTGTCGAAATCTAAAAAGAAGTTTAATGAGTTGGACGACAGGTTAGTGCAAGTCATGGAGGCTTATTCTGAAAAGCCAGGGATATGGGGTGAGTTTATTCCAAATTTAATTTCTATTGGTGAGGTTAAAACATTCACTAAAAAAATTGCGGGAGTGAAGACTCCTATTTTGGATGAAGTAATTTTTAAAATTGATGATTATAGTTTGTTTGTCAATCCCAAATGGTTTCCAGAAGGAATAAGAAGGACAAAGGAACTGGTTAGTATTGCCATTGAGCGTGACTTTTTTTCTAGAAAAATGGAATTGCTCAATCATGCTCGAAGAAAGACAACCCAAAAGGTAAATCTTTACGAAAAAGTGCAGGTTCCTGAGTATGAGAATGCCATACGGAAGATTAAACGATTTTTAGAAGACGAGGAAAATCTCTCAAAATCGGCTCAGAAAATAATAAAAAAACGCCAACAAGAAATTGAAGAAGTAAACAGATGATTGTACCCATGTATAAATATGGTTTTGTGGTATTCCATAGTGATTATCAGCACTTTTTGGAGGTTTTGCAAGGGCTTGGTGTTCTTCATGTTATAGGGAAGGAAATATCGGATAGCCATGAGCTGCTTGAAAGGTCAAGTTTGAAAGATCGGATTGAGGAGACAATTATTTTTCTTGAAAAACGGGAGGTCGAAATAAGAAATGAAAAGGGATCTATTGATGTATTAAAAGTTGTTGAGGATATTTCTGAAAAACAGGAGCTATTGGAATTGTTGATGAAAGAAATGGACAATAGTAAAAAAGAATTGCAGAAGGTGGAGCCATGGGGCGATTTTTCGAAAGCGACTATTCTTAGGCTGAAAGATAAGGGGCTTCAGATTCGGTTTTATATTGGAAACAAGAATCGACTGAGCCAAATTCAGGAAAAATATCAAGTTGAAATCATTCATGAAAATAAAAGTCAGGTTTATTTTATAATTATTCAGCCGGGTTATCTTCGGCCTGTAGTAGATGCTACCGAAGTGTCTATGCCTGACAGATCTTTGAGGGAGTTGAAAAATCACATTCGGGATACAGAGCTGAAAATATCTGGAATTAATGAAAGAATAGATTTTTATGCGGCATCTGCACTGTCATTCTTGAAGGCTGAAAGAGATAAGATAAAATCGTCTGTTGAATATGATCAGGTTGTATTACAGACCCGGAAAATGCTGGATGAGCGCTTAATGGTGTTGGAAGGATGGGTTCCGGAGAATAAAAAACAAAATATTGACGAATATTTAAAAAATAGTGATGCCTTGTCGATAACGACAAAAGCTACGCCTAAAGACAATGTGCCTGTGCTTCTTCAAAACAATCGGTTTAGCAAACTTTTTGAACCGGTTGGCCATTTATTTTCGTTGCCAGCATATACTGAACTTGATTTGACCGTATTCTTCGCTCCGTTTTTCATGCTGTTTTTTGGGTTCTGCCTAGGCGATGCCGGATATGGTTTGCTCTTTGTAATTGGAGCGGGTATTTATAAACTAAAAGCTTCAAAATCAATAAAGCCATATCTTTCCCTTATCCAGTATCTTGGAGTGGCAACGATTATCCTTGGCGGAGTTTCGGGTACTTTCTTTGGTATTAACTTGATTGAGTCGAACATTCATTTGGTTAATCGCTTTAGGGGGCTTTTCCTTGAACCTGCAAATATGTTTAATCTTGCCTTAATCGTTGGAGGGATTCAGATTGTTTTTGGTCAGTTTGTAAAAGCAGTAAATCAAATCAGGCAGTATGGAATCACCTATGCCTTAGGGACTTTTGGTTGGATTTTTACGATTGTGTCTGGATTGATTTATTATGGAGTTATAAGTTTGGGATTGGTCGCCTACAATAAATCTATTTTGTATTTGATACTGGGGATTGGTGGCATATTTATCTTGTTTCTAAATGACCCGGAAGCCGGAATTATTTCAAGGATAGGGCAGGGGGTCTGGAGTATATACTCAACGGTTACAGGCATGTTTGGTGATCTATTGTCCTATATTCGGCTTTTTGCATTGGGTTTATCTAGTGCCATTTTGGGTTTTGTGATCAACGAAATTGCCTTGGAGATTCTTTCTGCATCTGCCATTCTGGGACCAGTGTTTTTTGTCGTGTTTTTGATCATTGGGCATACCTTGAATATCTTAATCTCATCGCTAAGTTCATTTGTACATCCTGCCCGACTCACATTTGTTGAGTTTTATAAAAATGCGGGATTTAGTGGTGGTGGAAAAGCATATAATCCATTTTCAAAATATAATCAGTTAGAACAATAATTATTAATCAAAAAATATATACTATGACAGCTGCAGTTATACTTTCATACTTTGGTTTGGCTTTAATGCTTATTCTTTCTGGAATTGGGAGCGCAGTTGGTGTTGCCAAAGGTGGAAATGCCACAGTAGGGGCGCTTAAGAAAAACCCAGATGCATTTGGTAGTTATTTGCTCCTGAGTGCATTGCCTGGTACGCAAGGTTTATATGGTTTTGCTGGCTTTTTTCATTATTAGTAATCAAGGCATTGTTACAGATCAAGTAACAATGCTGCAGGGGGTCGCAATACTTGCCGCGGGTTTAATGATGGGGGTGGTCGGCTTTTTCTCGGCTTTAATCCAAGGTGGAATAACGGCCAATGGTATTGCTGGCGTTGGGGCTGGGCATGATATATTTGGTAAGACAATGGTGCTTGCCGTCTTTCCTGAACTATATGCAATACTCGCATTTGCAGCTACTTTCCTTATCAGTGTTAGTTTATAAAAAGTTCTTTTCTGTTTAATTATGGGGAGAAGGCAATGTTGTGTTTTTATGACAAATTACATTTTGTTTTTTTTACAAAACGTGAAGGCGCCTGTCTTGAAATTCATAGATGGGGTTGAGAAATCTCAATTGAGGGTGTTATGTCGTTGTTGTCTCGATTGTTTTTAGTGTGTTGCGCTGGTATAGAATTATGCTTAATCCGTTTTTAATAATATGTATTTGTTGTATGTTTCATGAAAATATTGATGTATATACTTTTTGTTGATCGATCTATGAAGTATATATTTTCTCTTTAGTTTATTGCTGTACATAAAATAATTGTTATTTGTTTTGATAAATAACATTTTGTTAGGCATCTACGCACACACCTATCAATAAATATATTTAATCTTGCAGAATGAGTGATGATTACAATTTTAAAGAATTGTAGTTATGTGTAAAATTTTATGTAACTTTTTATGTCGATATGTAGATTATTTGTGAATGGTTACAAAATAATATGATTATAAGTGTTTGTCAAACGAAGTAATATGAGGGACTTTCTATTACTTATGTTTGAATTTTTTTTATTGCTGATACAAGAATATGGAGACTAGAAGTGTGAGGCTTTTGGGCAATAGAGAAGAAAAAAGTTGATTTTGCAAACTATGTATTCGTTGGAAGCGTGAGTGGATTAATGAAGATGAAGAAATTTTATAAAGTCATTTTCATTTTCTTGAGTTGTCTGTGTAAGTAGCGTTAAAACAGTGTTTTATTGTTTTTTTTAGCTGTAGTGTCCTTCCTTTTGAATCTAGTTTTTCAGTCTGTAAATATTTAATACTCAGGCGCAATAGTGCTAATGTATTTGGATGACATCAATACTGAGAAGTCTATGATAAAATTACAATTAACGGTTTTGTTGATTACGTTAACAATGTTTGGAGGAGCGCAGGCAATGTCTGTATCGCTTGATTCTCCGAAACAGTCTTTGACTGATTTGGAATATAATATCCATCTTTTGGGTGATTATGAGCAAATTGCTGATGATAATCGATCAAAAACCTTACCTGTAGATATGCATTCTATTGCACTAGATGATGGTGACCTGATAATTACTTGCCCTGAAGATATTACTGAAATTGAAGGGTGTGATGTAAACGCAATAACAGAGACGAGTGCAGCTTTTCCATATTCTTCAGGGGTAGCAGCAATTACGGAAGCCGATTTTGTAAGTGCTGGAGGATCAATTGTGGCAATATGTAATATCATATCCATTAGTTATCAGGATGTTATTGTCGATGAAAGCTGTCCTGGACCAATTGTAACACGTACGTATACTGTTGTCGATGATTGTGGGAATGAAGTTACCTGCAATCAGACAATAACGGTCGTTGATTATACAACACCTGAAATAACAGTTCCTTCTGTCGATTTAATTTTAGAATGCTTTAGTGAGGATGCAGTAAATAGTTGGCTTAGTATGGCGAGTGCCAACGACGAATGTGATGGAATTGTCACTCTCAATTCGAGTTATACTACTCCCACGAGTGAATGTGATCAAACGCTTGTTGTTACTTTTTCGGCCACAGACAAATGTGGTAATGAGGCGATCACTACAAAGACTTTCTATGTGAAGGATACGATACCTCCTTTCTTTGTAGAGCCGTTGCCAATAGATATGACTGTAGAGTGCGATGCTGTGCCAATAGCAACTTCACTTACGGCTGTGGAACCTTGTGGTGGGAATATGCCTGTTATTTTCAGTGAAGTTCGTGCCGATGGAGATTGTCCAAATAATTATACACTGACTCGTATCTGGACAACGGAGGACGTTTGTGGTAATGTTGGTAGCTATTCTCAAACGATTACTGTTCGGGATACTAGTGCTCCTGTTTTTGTAGAGACACCACCTGTAGACATCACTGTTGAATGTGGTGCGATTCCTACGGCGGAAATTCTTACAGCGACAGATAATTGTGATACTAATATTTCCGTTTCATACAGCGAGCTGCGAATCGATGGTGAATGTACTAACCATTATACTCTGAATCGCACATGGGCAGCCAGTGATGAATGTGGAAATATTCTTACGCATACTCAGGTAATAACAGTAGAGGATAATTCGGCTCCTATAATTACTGTTCCTTCAGTTGATCTTTCGCTTTCTTGTTATGATGCATTTGCTATAGACAACTGGGCATCTTCAGCTGTAGCATTAGATAACTGTAGTGGAGTAGTTTCTGTTGAGTTTAATTATAGCCAACCTTCTGATTGCGGAGAACCACTTACTGTAACCTTTACTTCTACAGATGCTTGTGGAAATGAAAGTACTGCATCAAAAGACATTTCAATAAGTGATACTACAGCACCAGTGATATTAGTTCCTCCATCTGAATTAACCATGACTTGTTATGATGCGAGTGTTGTAGATAATTGGATTGCAACAGCAAGTGCTTCTGATAATTGTGATAGTTCTGTTGATCTGGAGTATGATTTCATTGCTCCAACGGAAGACGGGAGTGCCACAATACCAGTCACATTTACGGCAATTGATGATTGTGGAAACGTTTCTAGTCAGCAGAAATCTTTTAGCGTTGAGGATCTTATTCCTCCAACATTAGTTTGTGCTATTCCCGAAGCGAATTATTATGCAGATGAGGAAGTGGGGACTTATCAGGTTTCAGGTAATGTTCTTGATCCAATTGAAGTAAGTGATAACTGTACTTTTACTGTCACAAATGACTATTCTAATACGAGCACTCTGGATGGGGCTTCTTTCCCTGTCGGAGAAACGCTTGTAACATGGAGTGCCTCTGATGGAAATAACACGGTGACTTGTTCGTATACCATAACTATTTCAGATATAGTGCCTCCTTGTATTGGATGTGATGATGGAGTTAGCTGTTATAGTATTGGAGATCAGGTTGTTAGTGCAGGGGCGGGGGCTGATTATTATCAGCACGAAGGCATTTCTTGGGATGTAACTGCGAGTGATAATGACGGAATTGCTTCTATCTTTTACGAATTGACAGGTGCTACAACAGACACAGGAACTAGTTTAGATGGAGTTGCTTTTAATCTTGGAATAACGCATATCACATGGACGGTGACCGATTTTAGTGGCAATGAAATGATTTGTAGCATGACGGTTACAGTAAATGAAGCTTCTGCAGACCTTTCAGTTGACAAAAGAGTAGATAACAGATATGCCTTACCCGGACAAACCATAACGTTCACAATTGCAGTTGAAAATCTTGGAAAATCTTCTACAATAGGGGTTATTGTAACAGATGTTATTCCCTCAGGGTATAGCTTTTTAAGTTCTATTGGGAGCATTGGTCTTTATGATGAAACAACTGGAGTTTGGGGAATTGGGGAAATGGAAGTTGGCGCTGAGGAGTATTTAGATATTCGAGTGGTTGTAAATGAAACAGGAGAATACCTTAATACATCTGTTGTTAGTAGTGATATTTTAGATTTAGATTTAAGTAATAATGTAAGTAGTGCCATGGTTGAAGAATTTTGCGAAATGATAATTCCTCAGATTTTTACGCCTAATGGCGATGGCATACAGGACTACTTGAACATACTATGTATTGAGAGATATCCGGATGCTTTATTGAATGTTTGCAACCGTACCGGAGTTAATGTTTATTCAAAAGATCATTATGGCAATACGGATTACTGGGGAGATGATGCCTGGTGGGATGGAAGTTCAAATAATAAATGGACAATAGGTGGCGAAAAATTACCTTCTGCTACATATTTCTATGTCTTAGATTTGAAAGATGGGTCAACTCCACGCACCGGATATGTATTTCTAAATAAATAATAAGGAAAAGGATGAATAGACAAAATATTACATTAATAATTAGCATATTCCTTTTGTTTCTTGTGGAAACATCATTGGCACAACAAGATCCCACTTTTACGCAATATAACTTTAACACTCAAAGTATTAATCCGGCTTATGTAGGAACGTGGGAGAGCCTAGGTTTTATGGTTTTTGGGGCGGAATCAATGGTTTGGTATTGAAGGAGCTCCGGAAACCCTTACTCTTTCAATTCAATCGCCTACTAAAAATGAAAATGTGGGCTTAGGGTTGAATGTAATTGCTGATAAAATTGGTAGGGAAAAGAAGTTGAGTTTGTATAGTGATTATTCCTACCGATTGGCGCTGAATAAGGAAAGTACTTTTCTTCGCTTCGGCTTAAAATTTGGTATTTCAAACTACAGCAATAGCCTGACAGCGTATGTGCAAGACCCAACAGCGGTAAGCGATCCCTTAAATCAAGGGGATATTGAGTCATGTTGCTTATTGAACTTTGGAGTTGGGGCTTTTCTATATTCTGACAAATATTATTTGGGGCTTTCTGTTCCTAAGGTATTGGAAAATAGCTACATCTCAGACTATACCAATTATTCCTCAGTAGCTGAGCTCAGGCATTTTTTATTTACAAGGTGGCTATGTTTTTGATCTTTCTGAAGAAGTTCGGTTTAAGCCAACCTTCATGGCCAGAACGACTATTGGTAGCCCTGCTACATTAGATGTCACGGCAAATTTCTCATTAAAGGATAAAGTTTGGTTAGGGGCTATGCATCGTTTTGGTGACTCATTTGGTGTTATCTGTCAATGGGTTTTTGATGAGAAATTAAGAATTGGATATAGTATTGATTTTACTGTTTCAGAGCTAAGGCACGATAATGGGGGAAACACATGAAGTGATGATCTCATACGAACTTGGATACCTAAAAAAGTGGACAAGTCCACGTATGTTCTAGATAATTGTTTAATGCATTATTTAAAGCTTGATTAATCCTGAAAGAACACATCATGAATAGAATTATCTTATTGCTTGTTTCAATGCTACTCATCCCTTTTGTTGTTAAAGGACAAGTGCGAAAAACAGTTCTTCAAGAGGGAGCAATTCATTATGTTGAGCCATTGGTTGAAGTAAATACCCCTTTCAGTGAAATTTGCCCTGCAATAGTTGGGAATGATATGTATTTCTCATTAAGCAGGACGTCAAAGGCTTCTAAGAAGAAAGTGACAAATGGTGGAAGCTTTTATGGTGAATTTAAGGTGACAATAGATGATCAAGGAAAAGTTATTAGTTCACCCATTCTAATTCCGGGTTTTGGAAATAACTATCACGAAGGACCGGTTTGTTATTGTCCTTCCACTGGCGAGCTTTATACGACCATGAGTCGCTATTATTCTCCTGATATTGTGAGTGGAATTCTCCCTGTTGAAACGATTAAGTTAAATATTGTTGTTAAAAAGGAAGAAGAAGGGAAATGGGTTACACAAAAAGATTTCCAGTATAATCTTGAAGGATATAATGTTGCTCATCCTGCTATAAATATTAACGGAGATACCTTATTCTTTGTAAGTGATATGCCTGGCGGTTATGGGGGCAATGACATCTATTATTGTGTGAGGACAGAGTCTGGTTGGGGAAAGCCAAATAATATGGGACATGTGGTAAATACCGAAGGGGATGAGATGTTTCCTTGCCTGACAGATCAAGGGCAGTTGTTTTTTTTCATCTGATGGCTTTGAGGGACAAGGAGGTTTGGATTTGTATTACGTTAATTTCCCTTTGACAGACGAAAAGAATGTATATGCATTAAAGCCTCCTGTAAACTCGTCTGAGGATGATTTTGGATTGACTTGCGATCAGGAGAGGGGAGTTGGCTATTTTTCTTCAAATAGAAAGGGAGGAGTCGGGTCTGATGATTTATATGTTATGTCATTGGATAGTATTCATGTTGATTTAATTGCTGTCTCTTCAAAAACAGGAGAATATCTGGATGGTACCGATATTGTTCTGAAGGTTGGAGATGATGTGGTATTTTCTGGTAAAAAGACGGGTTCTGATGGGAAACTGTCAGTTACTTTGCCAACCGGTAAAAAGTATGTTATTGAAGCACTCAGAGATGGCTACAAAGCAAGTGAAAGGAATTTTGATTTGACAATTTCAAATTTGCTAACCGGGAAATATACTGAACGTATCAATATGGATCCGGAGATCAATGAGTTAGATCAAATATACGTAGTTTCAGATACTAGTTTTACATACAATCCTTATTATGTATTGTTCGATTTTGATCGTTCTACCGTTTTACCTAAGTATGTCCGTGTTTTACAATCATTGGCCAAATCACAAAAAGAAACATCTTGTTTAACATTGTTGTTGGGTGGTCATACAGATTCAGAAGGGACAGATGAGTATAATCAGAAATTAAGCGAAAGGCGCGCAGGAGCTGTTAAACATCTACTGGTTAGCTATGGAGCAGATCCACTTCGGTTAAGGATTGTTGGATATGGAGAAACTCGTCCAATGAATTTTAATGGAACAGAAGAAGGCATGGCCGAAAACAGACGTGTTGATTTTACGAATATTGTTGAAAATTGCGTCTTGAACGTTGACAGTCTACTGCAGGAGTTTAAAGGATTCTTTGCCATCTCCGAAACATATGACACACAAGAGGAGGAAACGTCTTTTTGTTCATTAAAGGAATATACGAGTGCATTTATAATTTCTGAAGATGAATGTTATAAAATTCAGTTGGGAGCTTTTAAAGATCGAAAGAATGCCGAAAAAATCAGTGCGATTTTAAAATCTGCTTTCCCCGAATTTGAGGATGAGTTAATTACCGAAATAGATGGCTTATACAAGGTTCGTATCGGACATTTTGCAGAGAGGCTTGAAGCAGTTCGTTTTGGAGAAGAGCATGAGCTAAAGTTGAAAGAATAAAAGTTCTAGGTTGTTTTATTCTGAATGAAAATTTTAAGTGTTAAAAATGCATCTAATAAAAATACACGACATTTAAATTGATGTCCACTATTCATCACTAATTCTATAAATATTTGGAGTAAAGATTACTTTTTTAAACGAAAGGTGTCTTTTTTGATTAGAAATCTATGTTTTAAAGAATTAATAGTTGTTTTCATTTGAGTATTCGTATCGAATATTATATTTTCGTAGCTTGTTGTGATACCTAAAACTCTGAAAATTACTAAGTAATTTAAAATTTTATTACATGGAACCCAAAGATCTAAAAAACTCAAATGATGAGTTAAAAGTGACCCCGGAAGAAACCGATGCCACTGCTATGCCTGTAGAAACCCAAAAATCTGAGAGCGAAACTGAAGATGTTTCTGTAACAGATTCTGTGAATGAGGAAACTACTTCAGCAATTGAAGAAGTAGTGAAAGAAGAAGATACACTTCCGTTGAACGAAGAAAATGCTAGTACAGAACCCGATGTTGAAATGGCACCTGAAGATGAGCCAGTTATACAGGAAGAGACAAAATCTATTGAAGACGAACCCAAAGAAGGTGCTGGAAAAGAAGATGTAGATTATTCAACATATTCTGAAGTAGAATTAATCAACGCATTAAGAGCACTAGTTGAATCGGTTGATTCCAAGAAGTCTGGCATTAAAGATCAAGTTGATCGCATTAAAATCAATTTTTACAAGAAGCATCGTGCTAATTTAGAAATTGAAAAGAAGAAGTTTCTCGAAGATGGAGGAGAGGAGAGTGAATTCAAACCAGATAATGCTCCTTATGAAGAAGATTTGAAAAACTTGCTTAAGGATTACCGTCAGCAAAAGAATGACCAAGTAAAGCATCAGGAGGAAGAAAAGGATTCCAATCTTGCAATTAAATACGAAATTATTGAAGAGATAAAATCTCTTGTCAATCGTAAAGAGTCTATTAATAAGACATTTCAGGAATTTCGTGATTTGCAGCAGAAATGGCGTGATACCGGCTTGGTTCCACAGGCAAAACTTAAAGATCTTTGGGAAACCTACCATCATCATGTTGAAAATTTCTATGATTATATCAAAATAAACAAAGAACTTCGGGATCTCGATCTGAAGAAGAATCTGGAGTCTAAGATCATTATATGTGAGAAGACTGAAGAGTTATTAGTTGAGCCTTCCATAATAAAAGCGTTCAATATTTTACAGAAATTCCATGAACAATGGCGTGAAATAGGGCCGGTTCCCCGTGATAAAAAAGACGAGCTTTGGGAGCGCTTTAAGGCTGCAACTTCAAAAATAAATAAGAAACACCAAGAATATTTCGAAGAGAGAAAAGACGAACAAAAGAAGAACCTTGAAGCTAAAGATGCTTTGTGCCAGAAAGCAGAGGAAATCTCTGAATCTCAATTCAGTTCACATAAAGAGTGGGATGAAAAGTCAAAAGAATTAATTGAATTGCAAAAGGTTTGGCGTACGATTGGTTTTACTCCTAAAAAAGATAACAATCGAATTTATGATCGTTTTAGAAGTGCTTGTGATAAGTTTTTCAATGCAAAGCGGGAGTTTTATTCTCAGAATAAAGAACTTCAGCAGAATAATGTGCAACAGAAAACAGATCTGTGTATACAAGCAGAGACCTTGAAAGACAGCACAGATTGGAAAAAGGCAACAGAAGAGTTTATTTGCATACAAAAGAAATGGAAAGAAGTAGGTCCTGTTCCTCGTAAACAATCTGATATCATATGGAAAAGATTCCGTACAGCTTGTGATTATTTCTTTGATCAGAAATCGAAGCATTTTTCGGAGGTTGATACCGAACAGGTGGAAAATCTGAAGTTGAAAAAAGAATTGGTTAAGGAAATAACGGATTACAAGTTGACAACAGATGAAGATGTTGATTTAGCTCAGATGAAAGATTTCCAGCGTCGATGGACAGAAATTGGGCATGTTCCTTTTAAGGAAAAAGATGCCGTTCAAAATGAATTTAGGGAAGCAATTAATATCCATTTTGATCATTTGAAAATTGATGATAATAAACGCAACCTTCTCAAATTCAAATCTAAAATAAATGATTTTTCATCCTCGTCAAGAGGACAGAATAAGATGCGGTTTGAACGTGATAAGTATGTCATGAAGTTACGTCAGATGGAAAATGATTTGGCATTGCTGAATAATAATATTGGGTTCTTTGCAAACACAAAAAATGCGGAATCACTTATTGAAGATGTCAATAAAAAAATTCAAGTCAGTCAGGAAAAAATTGAACTCCTAAAGGAAAAAATTCGCATTATTGATGAAATGGAAGATGAAGATTAATCTTCGTTAAATATTTAAGCCCACTGTTTAGTGGGTTTTTTAATTATTTCTTCATGTATTATCGTGCAATTTAGATAAGCTCCTTGGTTTTTATTGCTTAACTTTGTGCGCTTTTAGGAACATTAAAATTATACGATTTTGTCAGCAACCAAGTACATCTTTGTTACAGGGGGAGTTACCTCCTCGTTAGGAAAAGGAATTTTAGCAGCTTCACTTGCTAAGTTATTGCAAGCCAGGGGTTATTCTGTGACGATTCAGAAACTTGATCCCTATCTTAATGTTGATCCAGGTACTTTAAATCCGTACGAACACGGAGAATGTTATGTCACTGAAGATGGAGCAGAGACCGATTTGGATTTGGGTCATTATGAGCGTTTTCTAAACGTTCCTACCTCTCAGGCAAATAATGTAACTACAGGACGTATATATCAATCAGTTATTAATAAAGAGAGACGTGGTGATTATTTGGGCAAAACAGTTCAAATCATTCCTCATATTACTGATGAAATTAAACGTAGGATTAAGTTTTTAGGAACAAAGCGTAATTACGATATTGTTATAACAGAAATTGGCGGAACAGTTGGTGATATTGAATCATTACCTTACGTAGAGGCTGTTAGACAATTAAAGTGGGAGCTAGGTTCAAGTGCTTTAGTAATTCACCTCACTCTAGTTCCATTTCTTGCTGCTTCGGGTGAGTTGAAAACAAAACCTACTCAGCACTCTGTAAAAATGTTATTAGAAAATGGGGTTCAACCAGATGTATTGGTTCTTCGTACCGAACATGACTTAAATACAAGTATTCGCAAGAAAGTAGCGCTTTTCTGTAATGTGGAAATGGATGCAGTTGTTCAATCCATTGATGTTTCGACTATTTATGAGGTGCCAAATAAAATGTTGGAAGAGAAACTTGATATTACTGTCCTTAATAAGTTGAAACTTCCTAAAAAGAATGAACCATCATTAGAGGCTTGGAATGAGTTTCTCACAAAACATAAAAATCCCGAGGCTGAAGTTAATATTGGCTTGGTTGGAAAATATGTTGAATTACAAGATGCTTATAAATCAATTGCTGAATCTCTAATTCATGCCGGTGCTTCAAATAGGGTGAAAGTTAATCTTAAATGGATTCACTCTGAAGAAATTAATAAGGAGAATGTTGAGTCTACCTTATCAGGTCTTTGCGGTGTTATTATTGCACCAGGCTTTGGTCATCGTGGTATTGAAGGAAAGATTCTTGCAACGACATATGTCAGAGAAAATAACATTCCTTTCTTAGGTATTTGTCTGGGAATGCAGATTGCTGTTATTGAATATGCAAGAAATGTTCTTGGTTTAGAGGGGGCAGATTCTTCAGAAATGAATGAAAAAACAAAATTCCCTGTAATAGATCTAATGGAAGAACAAAAGGGTATTACAGAGAAAGGTGGCACAATGAGATTAGGTGCATATCAGTGTAATATTACTGATAAGAAATCCAATATGTATAAGGCATATGGGAAAACTGAAATTAAAGAACGTCATCGTCATCGTTACGAATTCAACAACCAATATCTTGAAGATTTTAAGAAGTCAGGCATGGTTCCTGTTGGCGTAAATCCTGATACAGATCTTGTTGAAGTTGTTGAAATTCCAAAGCATAAATGGTTTGTAGGCGTGCAATATCACCCAGAGTACAGTAGTACTGTCTTAAATCCGCACCCATTATTTGTTGCTTTTGTAAAAGCAGCATTAAGTTAATTTTTGAAAACTGATTTTTTATGGATAAGAATACAATAGTTGGGATCGTGCTCATTTTTACCATCCTGATTGGTTATAGTTACCTGAACCAACCATCTCAAGAATCAATTGAGGCGGCTCAAAGAGTTCAGGATTCGATTGCACAAGTTGAAGCTGAACGTCAAGTTGAAGCCGAAGTGCAGTTAAAAATGATGGAAGCTCAAGAAGAAGCGTTGTTAGGCGAAGTAGATTCATCAGGTGTTTCAGCCAAAATTATTGACCGCTATGGTGCCTTTGCTGATGCAGCTACTGGCACTGAGGAATTCATCACTTTGGAAAATAACCTAATGAAAGTGTTGATCTCCACAAAAGGAGGGAAAGTTTATTCGGTTGAATTAAAGAATTACCAAACATATGCATCAGAACCCCTTATCCTGTTTGATGGTCCGGAAAATTTATTTGGGTTAAACTTCTTTTCTCAAAATAGAAGCATTCAAACGGACAATCTTTATTTCACGCCTTCAACAACAAAGAAGGTTCTGGAAGTAACAGGTCCTGAAGTGAGGAAGGGGAAAGAAGGTAACGAGCAGTACAATGAAGAAAATGGTGTTAGTAGCCAATCGCTTTCAATGAAACTTCCTGCTGGAAATGGGAAATACCTTGAGTACCAATATACGTTGAATTATAACTCATACATGATTGAGTTTGATTTGAATACAGTTGGGTTAAATGATCTTATTGCAAGCAACTCGCCCTATTTGAATTTCAATTGGGCTTATGCGGGACCAAGGCTAGAGAAAAAATCAAAATACGGAGAAGACCGTTATACCTCAGTTAATTACAAGTATTTTGGTGATGATGTTGATAAATTATCACCTTCAAAAACTTCTGAGGAAACATTAAAGACGAAGGTGAAATGGATTAGTTTTAAACAGTTGTTCTTTAACTCTACCATTATTGCCGATGAAGCTTTTACTGAGGCCAACATTCAGTTTGAATATACAGAAGATAGCGAAGAATATGTTGGGGGATTTTCTGCAGATATCGCGATTCCTTATGAAAGATCGGAAAATCAATCGTTTGGTATGCAGTTTTATTTTGGCCCTAACCATTATAACACGTTAAAACAATATGACGGAATAGAGCTTGATAAACTGGTAAATCTAGGTTATTCTGTATTGCGTCCGGTTAATCGCTACTTGGTAATTCCGGTATTTAATTTCTTAAGAAATTACATTGGTAATTTTGGAATCATCATTTTGCTACTTACCCTTTTCATTAAAATGATTCTTTTACCATTCACCTATAAATCATATGTGTCTCAGGCAAAAATGCGTGCATTAAAACCAGAGATGGATGAGATTAATGAGAAGTTTGGGAAAGAGAAGGCAATGGAAAAACAACAAGCAACAATGGCGTTGTATAAAAAGGTAGGAGTGAACCCAATGGGAGGATGCTTACCTATGTTACTGCAGATGCCAATTTTGTTTGCAATGTTCTTTTTCTTCCCGACATCCATAGAATTACGCCAAGAGCATTTCTTATGGGCGACAGATTTGTCTTCATTTGATTCGATCTTTACTTTGCCTTTTAATATTCCGGTATATGGCGACCATGTGAGCTTATTCTGTTTATTGATGACTGTTACTACCATTTTTTCAACTAAGCTGAACTCACAAGCTGCCAGTAGCCAAACAATGCCTGGCATGCAGACCATGATGTATATGATGCCTGTTATGTTCCTATTTATTTTGAATAGTTACCCTGCAGGCTTGAGCTATTATTACTTCCTGGCCAACTTAATAACCATCATACAGATGTTCTTATTCCGAAAGTTGGTTGATGAGGATAAGCTAAGGGTACAGCTTTATGCTACCAAAAAGAAACCCGGGAAAAAATCAAATTTCCAAAAACGACTGGAGCAAATGGCAAAAGATAAGGGGGTACAACTTCCGAATAAATAAAATAAAAAATGCTACCCAAGGGTAGCATTTTTTATTTCGTATTATCTGAAAATTTGCACTTATAATGGCTGATCAGGTTTGGTGAATATATTTACTTTTCGGATAGCCCCTTTTTTCATCATGTGGGTTAATTCCAATCGTAGGTATTAATGGTAAAGTCCCCATTTCACCCTTAGGTGAAAAGTATGGCCTACGGAGGTTTTGGATGAGAAAACAAGGGCGAAAATCAGGGGTGGGACAGGGAAGCCATTCTGTTTGAGGAGGAACGACGAGTTGGATTGCGTGGTATTTTCAATCCGTAGTTTTCTTTCAAAAGGTCAGTTAGCCTTGACTTTTTTTGTTTCCGTTTTTTGGGTCAAGCCAAAAAATGAAATCCCGTTCGGAAGAACAGCAAAATCAGGGAATACGCATTACGTATTTATCTTCATACAAACTCACTAGTTGTATTCGCCATAATAGAACAAATTGAGCTTATTTTACGAATCCACCTGATTTATCAATTGATCCATATATTCAAAATAGTTTCGTTTACTTTATCTAATATTGTAGTCACTAATCATTAAGCTATGTATCAATATCAAGCACAAATACAAAAAGTAGTCGATGGTGACACTTACGAGATCGACATCGACCTAGGACTAAAGGTGTGGGCTAGAAAAGAAAAAGTTCGTTTATATGGAGTGGATACACCGGAAGTATATGGCGTTAAAAAAGATTCGGAAGAGTATAAGCTTGGCAAGCAGGCTTCTGATTTTGCCAAATCGATTATTAAAAAAGGCGATTGGAGCATTGTTGAAACAATGAAAGATGCAAAAGGCAAATATGGTCGGTATTTGGCGGTTCTTTATATTCGGGTGGAGCCAGAAATGTTGGAAGGCCTTGATAATATTAGGGTTGTTGGTGATTTCTATTGCCTAAACGACATCCTTGTTGCGAAGGGATATGCTGAACCATACTATCTTTAATGTCAAATGAGAGCTTTACGAAATACATTCAGAATAAATTAGAAGACTTTTTATTGGTTGGAAATTTGAGTCAAACGTTAATAATCTGGAAAGGAAAAATCATGAGGAAACTATTAATTGCAATACCCCTAGTAACCGGACTGTTGATTAGTTCATGCAAAACTCAAACTCAGGAAAATAATTTGGTCGAAAGTGAAATAGATATGAAAGCAGAAGAATTTGCTACGTTTAAACTGACGACTGATTTGTCAGTATTGACAGATCGTGAAAAAGAAATGTTACCTCTCTTGATTAAGGCTTCGGAAGTGATGGATGATATATTTTGGATGGAAGCTTATGGTGATAAACAAGAAGTTCTATCGAAAGCAAGCAGTGTTGGGATGGATAAATTCATAAGAATTAACTATGGCCCATGGGGAAGATTGGAGAACAATCATCCCTTTGTTCCCGGATTTGGCGATAAACCTGCCGGTGCTGCATTTTATCCTTCCGACATGACTAAAGATGAATTCTCAGCATGGGATGATCCTCATAAAAGTAGTTTATATACGCTTATTGAGAGAGACGAGAACGGTCAATTAAAATCAGTTCCATATCATGAAGCTTTTAGTCCGCAGGTTGAAGAGGCAGTCGGGTATATTCGTCAGGCTGCTGAACTAGCAGAGGATGAAGGCTTGAAGAAATACCTGGAGCTTCGTGCTGAAGCATTGCTGACCGATGAATATTATGACAGCGATGTGGCGTGGATGGACATGAAAGACAATGTCATTGATTTTGTAGTTGGTCCTATTGAGAATTACGAAGATCAATTGTTTGGGTACAAGGCTGCGCACGAAGCATTTTTGTTGATAAAGGATAAAGAATGGAGTAATAAATTAGCGAAATATGCCGCTTTATTGCCTGTGCTCCAAAAATATTTGCCTTGTGAGCAAGCCTATAAAAATGAAACCCCGGGAACGGATTCTGACATGAATGTTTACGACGCTATTTATTATGGAGGAGATTGTAATGCCGGTGGTAAAACCATTGCTATAAACCTTCCAAATGATGAGAAAGTACGCGCTGAAAAAGGTAGCCGTAAATTACAGCTGAAAAATTCCATGTTGGCTAAGTTTGATAAAATATTGCTGCCTATCTCCGAATTATTAATTGCTGAAGACCAACGAAAGCATGTGAAATTTGATGCGTTTTTTGAAAATACCATGTTTCACGAAGTGTCTCATGGACTTGGCTTAGGAAACACAATTGACGGAAATCAGACGGTTCGTGAGTCTTTAAAAGAAACATATACATCTATTGAAGAGAGTAAGGCTGATATACTGGGTTTGTGGTGTGTTTTTCAGTTAAATGAGATGGGCGAATTTACCGACAAGGAGATGATGGATAATTTTGTGACTTTCATGGCAGGTATTTTTCGGTCGGTGAGGTTTGGTGCAGCTAGTGCACACGGTAAGGCAAATATGATTCGCTTTTACTATTTTCAGGAGAAAGGAGCTTTTGAACGCGATTCTGAGACCGGTACATATCGTGTAAATTTCGAAAAAATGAAGGAGGCCATGTTAGACTTATCTGACCATATCTTAACAATACA
The DNA here is from genome assembly GCA_963662675.2 of Prolixibacteraceae bacterium. Taxonomy (GTDB): domain Bacteria; phylum Bacteroidota; class Bacteroidia; order Bacteroidales; family Prolixibacteraceae. The sequence goes on along the minus strand of CAXXHP010000004.1, from coordinate 624,927 downwards.
GGGAGATGGAGATTATGAACAGGCTCAATCTTTAATTCAAGAAAAAGGATACATCCGCGATGAACTGCAACATGATCTTGATCGAATTAGTGATGCAGGCATTCCTGTAGATATTGTATTTGAACAGGGAGCAGACATGTTAGATTTGTAACCAGAATACGATCTCAAAAACCAGGATGCGTAGAAAATACCGAAGTGCGACCGTTGCCTATTTTCTATTTAAACACATTTAAATATCTATAACCTTTTAAGTGTTAGGTGGATGGCTCTGATGGTTTACTCGAAAGCAAATCTGCACGGAACACATTCTTGATTTGCATTAAGCTTATTTCAGAAAATTTAGCTGACTATCATTTTGAACCACATGCTTGTTTGCATTAACTGGTCGGCTTCTTCTTTAGACTGACATTTCACATGCATCATATTTACCGATTCTTCAAACTCGTACATTGTAAAATTGTACCCTAGTTCTGCGAGTTCGGGAAAGAACCTTTCAGGTTCAATCTTGTAGATTGTCTGACGTAATTCTTTGTCTTTCTGGGTTGTCCTGATGAATTTCATCGCATCGTTAATTGCCATAACTGTAAATTTTGATGTTTAACTTTTTTAGTGCCTATTTCCTACATTATTGTAGCTAATATTTCTTTAATTCTACCAGATGGTTGGTTTTTCTTCCATTTTCGATGGGAAATGGCTTCGGGCTAATAATGGGCAAATGCTGTGCCGAAGTCCATTAATTACGTGGTCACTAATTTTTATATTCCCGCAGGTATTCTTCCGTTTCGGCATCCACTTAACGCATGTGGCTAATTTGTAGATATCCTCGTTGTAGCCAACACCATGAAACAATTTGCAATACTTACCACTCTCGGTTTTTTCATTAACTCATCGTCCAACTCATCATACTAATCCAGTATCCAACTCGTCGGCTAACCTATCGTCAAACTCGTCATTGCGAACGTAGTGAAGCAATCTCTATTTCCCGAATAACCCAGCCCTCATTTTCCTCAAAAAGCCACCTGCCCCAATACACTCCATATAAACATATGTTGAAAAATTAACTCTTTTGTGATAATGAACTTGCTAAGTATTTTGATAACTTGCATCACTAAATGACATAAAAATGATGTTTTATTGAAAAATATAAATAACACCAAAAGTGCACAATACACACCCCCAGAGGAAATAAGTGTCACTTTTAGTGCACATATAAACTAGTTACCGCAAATGGTGAAAAAGAATGCAGAATGTATAGAAAATTGAAAAATATCAACAAATCAAGCATTCTTTGTAAAGAAATTCAATTTTTCTTTACAGAATAAACTATCTTCGTAAAGAAAATCTAAAAATCTTTACACAATGAGTCAAAATGAAAATTGGAAATTAAAAGAACTGCCGTTGACTGTTGACATTGAGACGAAAGCAGTTCTTAAAAGTTTGCCTTCTGCGCATGCTGCATTGGCAGAATTAAAGGGAATCGCATCGACAATTCCCAATCAAATCATTTTGGTCAATACACTTGGACTGCAGGAAGCAAAGGACAGTTCTGCAATCGAAAATATTATTACGACGCATGATGATTTGTACAAATCAGAATTAAATCTTGACTCATTTAAATCACTTGAAGCTAAAGAAGTTCAAAATTATATTTCAGCATTAAAAAAAGGATTTGAACTAATTAAAACAAAAGGTTTAATTACAAATAACATAATCGTCGAAATTCAAAAAGAATTGGAAGGAAACAGTGCCGGTTTTCGAAAATTACCCGGAACTGCTTTGAAAAATTCATCAACCGGAGAAACCATTTATACACCTCCACAAGACATTGATGAAATAAATAGATTGATGTCAAACCTTGAAAAATTCATTAATGATTCTTCAATGTGCGATTATGACCCAATTATAAAAATGGCAATTATTCATTATCAGTTTGAAAGTATCCATCCATTTTACGATGGAAATGGACGGACTGGTAGAATCATAAATATTCTATATTTAATTATTGAAAAACTACAAAACCTTCCAATTCTTTATTTAAGCAATTATATTATTCAAAATAAGTCAGACTATTACAGGCTTTTACAGCAACTTAGAGACAATGAAAGCTGGGAAGAATGGCTTTTATTTATGATTCATGGAATAGAAAAAACGTCAAGAGAAACAATCGATTTAATAATTCAAATTCGAGAGTTGATGTTGGAATACAAACATAAACTTCGGGACAATTACAAATTTTATAGTCAGGACTTGTTAAATAACCTGTTTAAACACCCTTACACAAAAATTGAATTCATTGTCACTGACTTGAATGTATCAAGAATTACAGCTGCGAACTACTTAAATAAACTGGCTGAGGATGGAATTTTAAGAAAAGAAAGAATTGGAACTGGAAACTATTATATAAATGAAAAATTATTTAACCTATTGACAAAAAGATAAAACCACATTGCGGTAATCGAATAGCCCGCCCCGCTAGCAAATACTAGCAGGGAGAGGCTTTCACACCACCATACGTACGCGAGCTATGCTCCTTCCTTTCGCTTTACTCAGGAACATATACGGCGGTTCGTTAAGTCATAGGAAACAAAACCGTACTTGGTTTTACTTGATTGTAGAGTTCCAGTAAAGAAACGTAACCACGCAATTTCAATCTATCAACCGTAATGGTAGTACCCAGAATTGGGCTTTGTGCAATTGCCCATCCACCCATTCTGGAACGACTCCATGCATAGGCTTGACCCTGTTCAACGCCCAAACGAATCAGGTTCTTCCTTTTTCGCTCAGGCTTTTTCCAGTGGTGCCAAATGCAATAGCGAAGTCGGTTCCGCAGCCACCCATCCAGTTCAGCCAGCTTGTTTTGGATGCTTGCCATTCGGAAAGCATTAATCCATCCTCGCTGTACCTCGCCCAACTTTTCAATGCGTTCATCAAAACTCATGGGAGTGGTTTTTCGGGTGAGGACTTTTAGCTTTTGCTTCAAGCTCGTCCAACTCTTTTCGGATACAACCAGTTGATATTTGCCCCGTTCTCCTTTCTTATAAGTTGGCAACATGCATAAAGCCTTTCGTCAAAAAACACTTCACTTTTTTCCTTATTTATTCTCTCACCACGGTTGTGTCTTTTCGTGAGAAACATCTATTTGTTTTGTAGTTCCTATTTTCCGATACAAAAATGCTTAAATATGTGCCCGAGTACTTCATCTGTCGATATTTCACCGGTTATTTCGCCAAGAAAATATAGACATTCACGGATGTCCTGTGATAGGAAATCGCCAGAAATGTGCTGTTCCATGCCTGTTTGTACACGGCAAATGGCTTCGTAGGCATTAGATAACGCTTCAAAATGACGAGCATTTGTTACAATGTTATCTTCTTCTCCAATGTTATCAAGAGACATGACATGCTGCATTTTATCAATAAGCTCATTCAGGTTTTCTTTACTTTTTGCGGAAAGAAAAACCAATTCTTCATTTTCTTCTAATGAGGTTGTTTTTAATCCCTCAATTGTTTCCTTCAAACCCGAATCAACCTTATTGGCAGTTATGATTAAATGCTGATCTGATAGTCTTCTTCGAATTTTAGTTATGCGTTGGGTCACTAACTTTAGTGGATTGGTTGTGTCTACTACTAGAAGAACGATGGTTGCCTGATCAAGTTTACTGTAGGAGCGTTCGATACCCATACTCTCAATAGCATCTGTTGTTTCCCGAATACCTGCTGTATCAAAAAATCGGAAGGCAGTTCCATGTATGTTAACGACATCTTCAATGACATCGCGGGTCGTACCATGAATATCTGAAACAATGGCCCGTTCTTCATTTAAAAGGGCATTCAGAAGGGTAGACTTGCCTACGTTGGTTTCTCCGACAATAGCTACCGGAATCCCATTTTTAATGACATTCCCAAGTTGGTATGAGTTTTTCAGTTTTAAAACAACTGCTGCAATATTGTCAACAAGTATTTTTAATGCTGATCGGTCTGCAAATTCAACATCTTCTTCGCTAAAATCAAGTTCCAGTTCAACCAACGCAATAAAATGAAGAAGCTGTTCGCGTAGAGTAGATATTTCAGAAGAGAATCCACCTCTCATCTGGTTAAGTGCAACTTTCTGGGAAGCCCGTGTTGTTGACGAAATCAAATCAGCGACTGCTTCTGCTTGCGATAAATCCATTTTCCCATTCAGGAAAGCCCGCTGAGTAAACTCGCCAGGACGAGCCATTCTTGTCCCTTTTGAAATTAATAATTGAAGAATACGTTGTTGGATATAAGTTGAACCATGACAACTAATTTCAATGACATCTTCTCCTGTGAAAGAGTAGGGGGCACGAAACATAGAAACAACAACTTCATCAATGATTTCGGCGTCTTCGCACAATGACCCTACATGGAGTGTGTTTGCTTTTTGGGTCAGTAATTTTTTGTTCTTAGCAGGCGATTTAAAAATTTGATCCGTAATTTCGATAGCCTTTTCGCCCGATAACCGGATTGTGGCTATAGGTCCCATGCCAGGGGAAGTCGCAATAGCACATATGGTAGATTGATCGATCATTAGATTATTAATGAATTATGTTAGAACTAAAGATGAGTAGTTTTCAATTTCTTAAAGTATAAAATTGTAAGTTCTTTAACTTTTAGTGTATTGTGTTTTATCCATATTGTTTGAAGCCTTTCTGCCATAAATGCACAAACTCTCTTTTGGTACCTGTCACTTAAATCTATTTCGGCTCTTTTTTCCAATTCAAATAAAATCGTAAAAAGCCATTTCATGTACGAATTAAATAAGTCCCAAGGCATAATAAACATATTGAATGAATACATCTCCTTGTCGTTAAATGTGCTGTCAAATGCAGTAATATAATCAGGAAATTGTTCTTCAATTATTTTTCTTGTGAGTAAAATGTCTTTTTCGTTATGCCTCCTCTTATATTGCTCGTATACAGTATACTTGAATTTTTTCTTTTGAGGGAGAATAATGTCATTTTCTTTTAGTAAACCTTGAATTTCTTGTTTTGAAATGATTTTATGTTTCCAAATATTAGGATCCTTTATATATATCAATCCATGTCGTTTCTTCTGAATGCCAACTAAAAATAAAATAGTTTTATGAATTTTCCGAAAAAATGAAGGTTCATATTGTGTAAAATATCTTCTGTAATGAGAGGTGCCAATATAATCATGCTTTCTATTTTTCCATATCCAATACCATCCGGTTAGTTCACTATAAATTTCATTTTTATGAGAAATGGAATCTCCTTCAAAATCATTCAGCATGTCTAATTCAACATGACTAATAGCTTTCCCAACTTGTAAAGAGGTGTATACGTTGTCCTTGGAAATGGTTTCTCCCTTTTGATGAAAAGCAACATATACCTTATAGTCATTCATGTGTGCAAATCTAACTCTATTCTTTTAAATAGGATAATTGATTCAAAAAAATGAATGATGATTGAATTGAAAGATTAGCAGAATTCATTGGTGAGTATAAATTTCTAGTCCCATCTGTGAAATAAGTTGCTTTTGCATTACGGTAAGGGATTTTAATGGGGCATTTATTTCATGTGATGCACATTAAAAATGCTGAAAAATTAAAGTATATTATTTTTCAAAAAAAGACTTTCTGCAACAAGTCATTTTTTGAATTGAACGATTTAAAAATCTGCTTTTAGAGTGAAAAAATGGAATTGTTTGTTGTGTTTCCTCTTATGAATGAATTTACCTTTAAGGTATTTTATTACATTTGCTTTGAAAATAAAATTCGATAAAATATTATACTATGAAGTTATTAGAAGGTAAAACGGCCATTATTACAGGTGCCTCAAGGGGCATTGGAAAAGCCATTGCTATAAAATTTGCCCAAGAAGGTTGTAATATTGCTTTTACGGATCTTTTCGAAAATGAAAGCATGAAAGCGACTGAATCTGAACTTGCAGCGATGGGAATAAAAGCAAAAGGTTATGCATCAAATGCTGCCGATTTTGCAGATACTGACCGTGTTGTAGCTGAAATTGCAAAAGAATTTGGACAAATAGATGCGCTTATAAACAATGCCGGTATTACTAAAGATACTTTGCTGATGCGGATGACAGAAGAACAGTGGGATGCTGTAATTAATGTTAACCTAAAATCGGTATTTAACTTTACTAAAGCTGCTCAGCGTATCATGTTAAAGCAACGTTCCGGTTCTATCGTAAACATGAGTTCGGTGGTTGGTGTTAGTGGAAATGCTGGTCAATCTAATTATTCAGCGTCAAAAGCTGGAATTATTGGGTTTACAAAGTCAATAGCCAAAGAGCTTGGATCACGCGGCATTCGCAGCAATGCCATTGCGCCTGGATTTATAATTACCGAAATGACTGGACAAATTCCAGAAGAAGCACGCAAAACCTGGGAAGCAGGAATTCCATTAAAACGAGGTGGAACACCGGAAGAGGTCGCAAAAGTTGCGTTGTTCCTTGCGTCAGATCTTTCATCATATGTAAGTGGACAAGTGATTAACGTTTGCGGAGCAATGAACACGTAGTACACTGAAAATATTAGATATAATAAAGCCGTCCTTATATATAGGGCGGCTATTCTTGTATTATAGGAAATCATTTTATGGTTTATGAATACCGATGATTCCCATGAGTTACAAATATTACAAACTCATTTGGCTACAGTGATATCAATAAACATGACCGGAAAGCTTTCCGATGATTTTCATTTTTCATAACTTGCAATTTATTGACTTTGAGGGTGATGAATAATAGAAGCTTAGCATTTCAACTTGGTATATATATTTTAACAACAATAACGATTGTTATTTCTGTTGTTATCTTTCTGAACTATAATTTCAGCAAAGGTGTACTTATTCAAAAAATTGAAGAAAGTGCTACGCTTCAATCTGGTCACATAACAAATAGAATTGGAAGAAGTGTTTATTCAACACAGGAAGTTACACGAAATGTGGCTATGCAGTTGTCATACTATGCAGAACATGGTGATACCGAATACTTTTTAACTCAGGTTCTGAAAAATAATATTGATATTTCGGGTTTTCACATTGAACTACTTGAAAACGATGAGAACAAGTATTTGTCAGTTATCAAAACTAAAAATGATGACCTACAGATTTATAGAGATGCTGAGCATTGTTTAACAAATACTCAGTTTGATATAGAATCCAACCCGTCTGGCTTGTGGTCAGATCCGTTTTATAATTCACACCAACTCCTAATAACCAATACACAGGCCATTCGCAACGAAAAAGGAGAATTTGTGGGTCTAATATCGAGTCAAATCAATCTGGATTTTTTATCGACATTATTGATTAATAATGATCAGTATGAAGATCGGTCTGTTTACATAGTTGAAGCGGATGGGACATTTCTTACTCACTCGGAAGCGGATTGGGTAATGAATCAGAGTATATTTGAGGCAGATAGTCATATTTTCCCTGAGAATAGTGTGGAACTCGAATCCCTAAGGGATGTCCATGAATCTATTTCAGGGTTTGCATACCCAAAGATTTATAATTATAAAAAAACATGGATTCATTTTTCACCCATTGCATATACTAAATGGTTTGTTGTAATACTCATACCATCAAAAGAATTATTTAAAGACTTGCATGTAATTTTACGCGAAGTTATAGTTGTCTCATTTATTGGGCTGTTACTAATTCTTGTAATTATAACGCTCATATTTAGAAAAAAGCTTTCACCTCTTTCTAATGTCGTTAAATCGATTCAGTATTTTAGCTTTGGTGATAAAAGAAAATCAAGTAATAAAAATGAGGTAGAATTGCTTGCGGATAGTTTACTTGAACTACAAGAGCAATACAGTTTACGTTTACAAGAGCAAAATCAAAATCGAAAAGATAGAAGAAAGTATGAAAAGGATTTGAAATCTGCTAAAGAGATTCAAACTGCAATTATACCGAATGAATATCCACCATTTCCCAATAATCCGGAAATAGAGCTTTTTGCGACACTTAAACCTGCTGAAAGTATTGGAGGTGATTTATATGACTATTTTTTAATTGATTCTAACCATTTACTATTCACCATGGGTGATGTCTCAGGGAAAGGGATACCGGCAGCACTTTTTATGGCTGTTGCTCATACCTTGATTAAAAGCAAGGCAACCATATTATCTGCCAAGCATATTGTAGAACAAGTCAATAATGAATTAAGCCATCAAAATTACAATCAGCATTTTTTAACCCTATTTCTGGGAATATTAGATTTAGAAAATGGTGTCTTAAGTTATTGTAATGCAGCACACAACTATCCTTTTATAGTTAGAGAGAGAAAAGACGTGCAATTGCTTGAGAAGACACATGGCCTACCATTAGGCGTCTATTCAAATAAGTCATATCCTGGTGATTCCATTGTTTTGAGAGAAGGGGATACCTTAGTGCTATATACTGATGGGGTAACTGATTGTAATGATGCTAATGATAATTTTTATGGGATGGATCGACTAAGCGAAAATATTGGTAATATGTCCGATCTTCCTGCATCTGAACTTGTAGATGGCTTGTTGGATAGTTTGAAAATGTTTAGAGGAAAAACCAGACAGGTTGATGATATAAGCATTATGGCACTTCGCTATAAAGGACGTAAACAAAGAACTTCTTGAGTTACTTAATTGCTAAAAAAATATTTTTTATGAGCGACTCCCTTTTTTCAAGATTATTATTATTTGCTTTTAGTATTCTATTTGGACTAATTTCGGTTTTTCTAATAAATCGCATACTGAAGAAGTTAATAAAGGATGATAGTTATGAGATTGTTTGGTTGAAGTTGCTGAAGAAAACTACTCCTCCTTTGGTAATGCTAATAATCATTATTAGTATGTCAATCATATTTCCATTTGAGCAACTGAATAATTTGAGGATTGAATTTTCTACTGTAGTTACAGTAACCATAAATATTGCTATAGCTTGGCTGGTTATTGCTGCCACAAAAGGTATTCGCTTAATTGTAATGTCTAATTATGACCTGACATCAAGGGATAACTTAAAAGCCAGAAAGATACATACCCAACTTATAATTATTGAGAGGATTTTAATTGTTCTGGTTCTGTTTGTAGTGCTCTCTATAACATTATTGAGTTTCCCTGCCATTCGTAAAATAGGGTTAAGTTTACTCGCGAGTGCAAGTATTGCAGGCATAATTATTGGATTTGCTGCCCAAAAAAGTATTGCAATGTTTTTGGCTGGTTTTCAAATAGCATTTACTCAGCCAATCAGACTCGATGATGTGGTGGTCGTTGAGAAAGAGTGGGGGCGTATTGAGGAAATTACGCTCACTTATGTGGTGATTCGCATTTGGGATAAACGCCGACTTGTAGTGCCAATAAGCTATTTTATTGAAAATTCATTTCAGAACTGGACAAGAACTTCGGCAGAAATTATAGGTTCTGTTTATATCTATGTTGATTATGGTTTTCCTGTTGAAGAATTAAGAACAGAACTTACCCGGATACTGGAGCAGTCAAATGAGTGGGACAAGCAAGTAAATGTTTTGCAGGTTACAGATGCAAATAATCAAAATATTGAACTGAGGGCATTAATGAGTGCTCCTGATTCTGCTAGAGGATGGGATTTGCGCGTATTGGTAAGAGAGAAGCTCATTCTATTTATTCAGAGAGAATATCCTCAATATTTGCCAAAATCAAGAGTGCTGATTCAAGATAAAGCATAAAAAAACCAGTCGAAAAGACTGGTTTTATATTTATTGTGCTTTTTGTGTTGCACCAAGTATTCGGATTCTTATTTTCTCTTTTTTCTTATCAAAACCGATTGACACGGTATCTCCTTCTGAAATTGAAGCCCGTATGATAACTTCTGCCATTTCGTCTTCAAGATACTTTTGAATCGCTCTTTTTAAAGGTCTAGCGCCATATTGAATATCGTAACCTTTTTCTGCAATGAAATCCTTTGCAGCCCTGGAAATCTTCAATTTATAGTTTAACGAGGCCACCCTGTCATAAAGACCTTTGAGCTCAATATCAATAATTTTAAAGATATCTTCTTTAGAAAGCGTATTGAACATGATAACGTCATCAATTCTGTTCAAGAACTCAGGAGCAAATGCACGTTTTAGAGCTTTTTCTATAATATACTTTGTATTATCCGATTCTTCTCCAGGAGTTTTCGCGGACGAGAAACCAATACCTTGACCAAAATCCTTTAATTGGCGTGAACCAATATTTGAGGTCATGATGATAATCGTGTTCTTGAAGTCGATATTTCTGCCTAAGCTATCCGTTAATCTACCTTCATCAAGTACTTGTAATAGTAGATGAAATACATCCGGATGGGCTTTTTCTATTTCATCCAGCAACACGACAGAATACGGTTTTCGACGTACTTTTTCTGTTAGTTGACCTCCTTCTTCGTACCCAACATATCCCGGAGGTGCACCAACTAATCGTGATACAGAGAATTTCTCCATATATTCACTCATGTCAATGCGGATAAGAGAATCGGTACTGTCAAACAAGTATTTTGAAATAACTTTTGCAAGTTGTGTTTTACCAACTCCTGTTGGCCCCAAAAATACAAATGATCCAATTGGTTTATTGGGGTCTTTAAGCCCGGCTCTGTTTCGTTGAATTGCTTTTACGATTTTAGCGATTGCTTCATTTTGTCCAACAACGCTTCCTTTAAGCTCTTCTCCCATGTGCAATAAGCGTTTTCCTTCTGCTTGAGCTATTCGTTGAACTGGAACACCTGACATCATGGCAACAACTTCGCCTACTTTTTCTTCTGATACCGTTTCCCGGTGGCTCAGTAATTCTTTTTCCCAAGCTTCTTTTTCTTGTTCAAGAAGCTGCAGTAGATTCTTCTCTTTATCGCGGTGCCCAGCAGCCAGCTCAAAGTTTTGGCTTTTTACAGCTTTAATTTTTTCTTCTCTGGTCGTTTCAATCTTTTGCTCCAGCTTTACTATTCGATCAGGGACATTGATATTTGATATATGTACCCTAGATCCAGCTTCATCAAGCGCATCAATGGCTTTGTCTGGTAAAAAACGATCTGTGATATATCGAGCAGTTAGTTTTACACAAGCGTCAATCGCTTCTTGCGTATATCTCACATTGTGATGGTCTTCGTACCTCTCTTTAATGTTGTTCAATATTTCAACTGTTTCATCTACAGATGTAGGTTCAACCATTACTTTTTGAAATCTTCTTTCTAAAGCACCATCTTTTTCTATTTGTTGACGGTACTCATCAAGAGTGGTTGCTCCAATACATTGAATATCACCTCTGGCAAGAGCTGGCTTAAGCATATTTGCAGCATCAAGAGATCCTGTCGCTCCACCTGCTCCAACAATGGTATGTATTTCATCGATGAATAATATGATGTTGTCTACTTTTGACAGTTCGTTCAAAATTGCTTTCATTCGTTCCTCAAATTGCCCACGATATTTAGTTCCCGCAACAATCGAGGCAATGTCAAGGCTAACAACTCGTTTGTCAAACAGAATTCGAGATACTTTCTTTTGAATGATTCGAAGGGCAAGTCCTTCCGCAATTGCCGATTTACCAACACCTGGCTCCCCAATCAGAATTGGGTTATTCTTTTTTCTCCTTGATAAAATCTGTGCGAGCCTTTCAATTTCCTTGTCCCTGCCAACAATTGGATCGAGGCTATTCTCTTCGGCAGCTTTTGTTATGTCAACACCAAAATTATCAAGTACCGGCGTTTCCGATTTTGTTCCTGACGATTTTTTTTGAGAACCTGAGGTCGGGGACTTTGAAAACGGATCTTCGGTGTCATCATCTTCATCTCCAAAATCGGACTTTGCTTCGGGCTGTTTGAAATCCTCTAAGCGAGATTTTAATATGTAATAATTGATATGGAATTCATTAAGTAGATTGGATATCTGGCTTTCTTTATCTTTTAATAATGCTAAAAGCAGGTGCCCTGTGTTTATTGTTGGGCTATTTAGTGCCCTAGCTTCAAGATAAACTAACTTGAGGGCTTTTTCTGCTGATTTCAAGAGCTGTACGGATGATTGTGGGTCAATCTCCCTACTTGTTCTTAGCGATTCCTCAATTGCATCTTTAATTTCTGATAAATTCATACCTAAATTGGTTAATATGTCAATTGCAATTCCTTCGCCATCTCTCAATATTCCGAGAAAAATATGTTCCAGTCCAATTTGTTCGTTTCCCAGCCTTATTGCCTCTTCTCTGCTATAAGTGAGAACATCTTTTATCCTTGGTGAGAATTGAGAATCCATATCTATTTTCTAAAATTTAATTTGATATCAATATTAACAAAAACTATTCCTAAATAGTTGAGCAAAATCTCATATAAATATTGTACTCTAGGGGCTAAAGTTACGCATAATTTAACAAGTCACGATTTCAATGTTTTGATTTTTTGAACATTTACCTGTTGAAATTAAAAATTTTAAGATGAATTAAAAACAGCTTAAAATAACCGCTATTAGTAGTATTTTTATATTTTTGTATGTCAATTATTATAAAACCATAATAATCGTTAAAAGGAGGATTAAATGTCTGAAGGCGAAAAAATTATAAAGATTAATATTGAAGAGCAAATGAAGTCAGCTTACATCGATTATTCGATGTCGGTAATTGTATCAAGAGCTCTGCCTGATGTCAGGGATGGATTAAAGCCTGTTCATAGAAGGGTTTTATTTGGGATGAATGAATTAGGAATATTATCTAATAGATCGTATAAAAAATCCGCAAGGATTGTTGGTGAAGTACTTGGAAAGTATCACCCTCATGGTGATTCATCTGTGTATATGACTATGGTGCGCATGGCTCAAGACTGGTCATTACGGTATCCATTGATCGACGGCCAGGGAAACTTCGGTTCTGTAGATGGAGATAGCCCAGCTGCAATGCGTTACACCGAAGCCAGAATGGCAAAGATTGCAGAAGAAACATTAAGTGATTTAGACAAAAATACGGTTGATTTTCAACCTAACTTTGATGAGTCACTGAAGGAACCTACTGTTTTACCTACCCGTATTCCAAATTTATTAGTGAACGGAGCTTCTGGTATTGCCGTAGGTATGGCAACCAACATGCCTCCACACAATTTGTCAGATACTATTGATGCTGTTATTGCATACATTGACAATAACGACATTGAAGTGTCGGAATTGATTCCGATCATTAAAGCTCCTGATTTTCCTACAGGCGGAATTATTTACGGGTACAAAGGTGTAGAAGAATCATATGAAACGGGTAGGGGACGTGTCGTTCTTCGAGGAAAAGCTCACATTGAAACGCATGGGAATAACCGCGAACGTATTATTGTGACTGAAATTCCATACATCGTTAATAAAGCGGAATTGATCATTAAGATAGCTGAACTCGTTAATGAGAAAAAGATAGAAGGTATCTCTAATGTCAATGACGAATCAGACCGTGATGGAATGAGAATTGTCATCGACATAAAAAAAGACGAGATATCGAATGTCGTATTAAATAAGCTTTATAAATATACTTCTCTTCAAACATCATTTAGCGTAAATAATATCGCACTTGTAAAAGGTCGTCCTAAGCTTTTAAACTTGAGGGATCTGGTTCGGTATTTTGTTGACCATAGGCACGATGTTGTTGTAAGAAGAACTCAATATGAGTTGGATCAAGCTGAAAAAAGGGCTCACATTCTTGAAGGTTTGATTATTGCAAGTGATAATATTGATGAAGTTATTGCTATCATTCGTGGCTCGAAAACTCCTGATGAAGCACGCGAAAGTCTTATTACTCGATTTTCTTTATCTGAAATACAGGCTAGAGCAATTGTTGAGATGAGATTGCGTCAACTGACAGGTCTTGAGCAAGATAAGCTTCACAAAGAATACGAAGAAATCAGCAAGTTCATAGAGAGGTGTAAGGAGATTCTTGCAGATGAGGAGCTTAGAATGCAAATCATCAAAGATGAATTGATTGAAGTGAAAGCTCAATATGGTGACGAAAGAAAGACGGAAATTGTACCAAATGCTGAAGAATTTAATCCTGAAGATTTTTATGCTGATGAAGAAATGGTAATTACCATCTCTCATTTGGGATACATAAAAAGGACATCTCTGGCTGAATTTAAGACACAAGGCAGGGGAGGTGTTGGCTCTAAGGGAAGTAAGACTCGCGATGACGACTTTTTAGAGCATATGTTTATCGCAACAATGCATAATACATTATTGCTGTTCACCGAAAAAGGCAAATGTTTTTGGCTGAAAGTTTATCAAATCCCTGAAGGATCAAAAACATCTAAAGGACGTGCAATTCAGAATTTATTGAATATTGAGCAAGATGATAAAGTGTTGACCTATATCAATGTAAAACGCTTGGATGAAGCTGAATATATCAACAATAATTTTATAATTCTTTGTACGAAGAAAGGGATCATTAAAAAAACATCATTAGAGGCTTATTCTCGTCCACGACAAAATGGTATTAATGCTATTACTGTAAGAGATGGAGATCAGTTGTTAGAGGCTAGACTGACCAATGGAAATCATGAAATTATGATTGCCGTAAAATCAGGTAAGGCTATTCGTTTCCCTGAAGGGATTGTGCGTGCAATAGGTAGAACTGCCTCTGGCGTAAGGGGTATATCGCTTGGTAATGAGCAAGATGAGGTCGTTGGCATGATATGTGTAGAGAATGAGTCAGAAGACGTCTTGGTTGTATCTGAAAAAGGTTATGGAAAACGGTCGAGTATTGAAGACTATCGAATAACCAATAGAGGAGGAAAAGGTGTTAAAACCATTAATGTAACGGAAAAGACAGGAAGTCTTATAGCAATAAAGAGTGTCGATGATACAAATGATCTAATGATTATAACAGAAACAGGTCTTACAATAAGACTCCCGATTTCTAAACTTAGAGTAATGGGACGCGCAACACAAGGAGTCCGGTTGATCAACCTTAGAGATGATGATGCCATTGCATCCATTGCACGTGTAGATGACAATGATAGTGAAGGTGAAATAAATGAGGAGGGTATTGAAATCGATAGCCCAGAAAATAATGAAGATTAATCTTTAATTGATAACCAAATAATAATTAGCGTAAAAAATATCTTAAAATCTATGATGATGAAGAAATCAATCTTACTAATTGCTCTTTTAATCTCTTTTTCAGGGGTTTATGCACAGAAGAGCAAAGTCAATAATGCAGAGTCCTTATTAAAAACTCAAAAGTTAGACGAAGCACTTGATGCAATCAACGAAGCAATTGATCCGAATAACGAGAAATCAGAGAAGTCAATTCCTTGGATTAAGACTTGGGAAGTACGTGGAGATATCTATTGTGAAATATTTAAATCTGACAATGAAAGCTTTAAAAGCCTTGCAGAAAATCCGTTAGATATTGCTCTTGAATCGTATAAGAAAGCCATCGAACTTGACGGCAAAGGTGGTAGCAACACAACTAAAATTAAACTTACATTGATGCTTGCTGATCTTTCGAATCAAGCAATTGAAGCGTACAATGCTGAGAATTATGGCACTGCTCTTGGTGCATTCGAGGATATCTTAGAAATTGAAGCGCTTCCTTTAATGCAAGAGGCTGAGGCTATTGTTGATACAGTTATCATTTTTAATGCTGGTTTAGCAGCCTATAATTTAGGTGATTATGATACTGCAATTAAATACTATAATGAAGCTGCCCAGTATGATTATAATGGATCACAGATGTATGAATCTATTGCAGATTGTTATACAGGCAAACAAGATACGCTTAGTGCCATAAATAAGCTGAAAGAAGGTTATAGTAAATATCCAGAAGGCAGTAATATTCTTGTTTCATTGATCAATCTCTATCTTATGTCTGACCAAGCTGATGAAGCGATGAAGTATTTAGACCTGGCGATAGAACAAGAACCTTCAAATGCGACTTACTATTTTGTAAAAGGTACACTTTATGACAATATCGGAGAGTTAGATAATGCAATTTCTTTATATGAGAAAGCTGTAGAAATTGATAGTGAACTGCATGGCGCTTATTATAATATGGGCGTAATCTATTATAATAAAGGTGTTGCACAGGTGGCAGCAGCAAACGATGTTCCTACAGATGAGCCAGAACGATATGAGGAAGAAAAGGATAAAGCTGATGTTGAGTTTCAAAAGGCTATTCCTTACCTTGAAAAGGCTGCAGAATTAGATCCTTCAGATCTTTATACTCTGGAGTCTTTAAGATCATTGTACTTACGCTTAGGTATTACTGAAAAGTATGACGAAGTAAATAAGAAGCTTGAACAACTGTAAATAATACATAGATAATAAGAGAGGACGCAAATCCTCTTTTATTATCTATATTAAAATAACATAATATCAACTATAGGACAACATTGCGTTTTGTTTTTGTTTCTATTTGAAACATACACTTTCCTCGTATGAAATGGAAAACTCAGGATATCATCATCGATTCTAAATTCATGTCTTTATCGATCATTAAAAATCCTCAAGAAGGTTTTGATTGCTGATTAAAGATCTTTATAACTAGACATATTCACTCTGCTGGCTTGTGATTCTCGAATAATTACACAGCGAGAACGGAAATATTGCAGTTATTTTGAGTTGATTATGTTATGTACTATAAGGTGACTTCAATTTTGAAGCGTTCCTCGATTTGTTTGATATGCCAGGAATATAAAGAATTGTTAGATAAATTAAATTCTTGAAGATTTTTCATTTCACCCATTGTTAAAGGTACTATGAGAAGTTTGTTATTACTTAAGTCTAAAATTCGTAAATGATTAAGTTTTACAATTTGCTTCGTGAAACTTGTAATCTGATTATTATTAAAATAGGCTTCTTCTAAATTAATTAATTCGGATAGCTCAACAGGAATATCAGACAATTGATTATGTGATAAATTAAGCATTTTTAAGCTAGTTACATTTGTCAACTGTCCGGGCACTCTAGTTAACTTGTTGTTTTCTAGATCAATATAGTGTATTGATTTACATTTGTTCATAGTCGGAGAAAACTCTGTAATGCTATTCAAACTTACATTCAGGATTTCTAATTTGGATAAGTTTAATGACTCTCCTGAAATGGATTGAATTTCATTCCTTTGTAAGTATAGTTCCTTTAGATTAATTAAGTTTTTAAATCCTTCGGGAATACTCTGTATCTTATTATTTGCAAGATTAAGTATCTCTAATTTATCAAGTTTACCAATACCATAAGGAAGCATAGTTAATGAATTATTGCGAAGGTCTAATTCGTTGAAAATATTTAGGTTACAGAAACTTTCTGGTAATTCACCAAAGTTATTCCCCATGAGTTTAAACTCAGTAATTTGTTGTAAATCACCTATGTTTTCTGGTAGTTTTGTTAACTTATTTTTTTCAACTTTTAGGCTCTGTAGTTTACTTAATAGGCATATACTTTCCGGTAAAGCTATAATCTGATTCCAATCTAAATCCAATTCAGTAAGTGTAGGCAAAAGCCCAATTTCATAGGGTATCTCGATTAATTGATTATTAAATAAATCTAATAGTTTCAACGCTTTTAAATGCTCTATAGTGGAGGGTAATTCTGATATTTGGTTCTCCCCTGCTTTTAATTCGACTAAAGCAGTACAATCTCCAATTTCTGCTGGGATTAGGTTGATCTTATTTTCGCTAATATCTAGTATTTTAAGATGGTTTAGATTACCTATTTCTATTGGTATCTCATTCACCTTATTTTGTGTAATGTAAAGATATTGGAGGTTTTTAAGCTGAAATATTTCAGAAGGCAGCTCATCGAACTGGTTATATTTAATGCTTAGAGATTGTAGATTTTGAAGCTTTATTATTCTTTCTGGAAGTTCATCTATCTTTTGGTTATCCAGATTTAACACATAGGCTTTCTTTTTATTGGCTAAGGCATCTTCAATAGAATAATATACAGTAGCGTCTTTTATTTCTTGTTCCGAGAGAAGCAATTCTTTTGGTTTCTTTTTGGCGAATGATGAATTAATCGAAGAAAAAGAAATCAGTATAATCAGAAAAAAATATCGTTTCATTGAGCAGAATTAAAAAATTTTTGGTCAAAGAAACGAATTATATGTGTATTGGAAGAATACTAATCCAAATGATCTTTGTGAAATTAGGTTCTTAGTGTATAGAATTCCTCCAAACTTAAATTAATAATGTCTTGAACTTCATCAATAATTTTTGTTTTTGGACGGATTTTAAATGCCTTGTCATTTGCCTTATTTTTAACAAGAATAGCTTTTAATAAATACATGGTTTTAATTAGTTTTCGTAACCATTCTTGTTCCATAACGTGTTTATTTTAAAAAAAAATACGCCATTTGATTAGAAGTAATAACAATTGAAATATTACGAAATGATTAAGTAAATTATTAGTCTACTTTTCTTTTGATGTAAGATGTGTAATCTTTTAACTGCGGTTTGTAGTCTTGATGAAAAAGTTTTGATGAGATAATATAATCTGCAGTTGATCGATTTGAAGCAGTAGGAACATTGTATAAAACAGCGATGCGAAGTAAAGCTTTAACATCAACGTCATGAGGTTGTGGCTGCATTGGATCCCAAAAGAAAATTAGAATGTCTACCTTTTCTTCGCAAATAAGCGCTCCCAACTGTTGGTCTCCCCCCCAGAGGACCAGATTTCAATCTGATTATTTCCGGTGAAATTAAATCGTTTTCACGGCACTTACTTTCAATAGTATCTTGCACCATTTTACCGGTTGTTCCGGTACACACTAGTTTGTGGTGCAAGAATTCAGTCCAGTTAAAGTCAACCCACTCAATCATATCTTTTTTTCGATTATCATGGGCAACAATCGCAATTATTTTTTTCTTTTTCATAGGACTATAGTTTCAGCTTAGTTACCATATGTAACTTTTATAAATTTAATGTCATTTCACACAGTGCTTTTCGAATAAGGAAATATCGTATAAACCAGACAATTTCATTTAAACAGATACAAGTTATAGTGATTGTATGTTTCGAGTGCTATCACTTCCAATTTTGAAGTTGTTCGTTATAAAAACATATGCAATATGAGCGAAGCCCCTATGTTGCATATGTTTTGCGTGGATATACTTTCTTACTTCATAACTTTTTTTAATTCATTGACCCACTTTTCAATCCTACTTTTTGAAAGTCGTGCCTGGTTTTCCTGATCAAGAACCAAGCCCATGAAATTACCATCCTCGATAGCAGCTGATGATTCATATTTATAATCATCAGGCTTGGTGTAACCTACCAGTTTGGCACCTTTGTCTTTAATAATTCTCCCCATAATGCCTACTCCATCTGCAAAATTTTCAGAGTAGCCAACTTGATCAGCCAGTCCAAAAATAGCAACAGTTTTTCCTTTCAGATCCAGATCTTCAAGTGCAGGAATAAATTCATCCCAATAATTAGGCAATTCACCATCAAACCAAGTTGGAACACCTAAGATTAGATTATCATATCTGAGAAATTTTTCTTCATTTAAATCTTCAGCATTAACAACGTCAATTTTTAGACTTTTACCAAAAGCCTCCACTATCTTTTCACCGGCTAAGGCTGTTTTATTTGTATTGAAACTATAAATAATTGCTGTACTCATAATTAAATATTTAATAGGCTAATATTGATTTGGCTGCATCATATATTTTGTCTGTATTGGGCAAAATCATGCGTTCAAATGAAGGGTGAAAACCAACTGGAGTAAATGAAGATCCAACTCTGCGGACTGGTCCATCTAAAAACTCAAATGCTTCTTCCATAATTGTTGATGTCAATTCTGCACCAAAGCCTGAATGCACTTTGTCTTCATGTACAATCAATACTTTTCCAATTCTTTTTACCCCTGCTATAATTGCTTCTTTGTCAAGAGGGATAAGCGATCGCAGATCAAGAACCTCACATTCATACCCTTCTTCAGCGAGTTTATTAGCTGCATCAATACACATGTGTGTGGTATTTCCGTATGTAATAATCAGCAGATCTTCCCCTTTTCGTCTTGACCGGGCTTTCCCGAAAGGAACTTCGAAGTCATCTGGAATCGCTGTTGCGGCCTTGGGGTCATTATAAAGTGCTTTAGGTTCCATGAACATTGTTAATCCGCGCGATCGTATAGAAGTACGAAGCAGCCCTGCAGCATCATCAGCAAAAGATGGATAGACAATGCGGACACCTGGAATCGAACTCAATGCACCTTCAAGGTTTTGTGAGTGATATAGACCTCCACCAATATAACCTCCAGATGCCAAACGAATAGTTACGTTAGGGGTAAATTGCCCATTTGAACGCCAATAATCGTGGCTCGAATCGACATATTGTTCCATGGCCGGCCAAAAATAATCAGCAAATTCAGCGCCTTCAATTACAATACGAATCTTCTCATTATAACGCGACATCCCATTTGCTGTTCCAACAATGAAATCTTCAGCAATTGGAGCATTGAACACTCGTTTAGGTCCAAATTCTTGTTGTAAGCCTTTTGATATATTAAATACGCCTCCTTTTTCTTGATTGGCCATATCTTGACCCCATATAAAAGTATCCGGATTATGTCGGAACTCCGCTTTTAGCGTTTCGTTTAGTGCTGTAATAATTCGTTTGGCTTCACCTTTGCTCTCATGCGTTCCATCAGGATATTTATCCGCCTTATATGGCTCTGGAAGTACAAAGTCCAAATAAGTATTCGGATCGGGATCGGGAGCCTTTAAAGCCGCTTTATGAGCCTTTTTTAGAATTTCTTTGGATTGCCTCTGGATCTCAAGGAGCTCTTCTTCTGTTAAGCGATTATAACGCTTGACCAGCCTCTCGAATTTATCCATAGGATCATATTCCATTACATAATTACGCTCAGATTCGGAACGATAAAGTTCATGCCTGTCTGAGTTTGAATGCGAATGAATTCGGACACAATTAGCTTGCACAATTACAGGTTCTCCGACTTCTAATACGTGTCTTTTAGCCTCTGTCATGGCATTCATTGAATCAAAAACATCCTTCCCATTACAATGAATAATACGTAAGTTTTTGAATCCACTAAAGTTATTGGCCACTTTGCGGTTTGCGGTTTGATCTTTTTTGGGAACAGAAATGCCAAACCCATTATCTTGAATAACAAATATGACAGGTAGCTTTTCTCGGGTAGCCCCGTTTATCGCTTCATAAACATATCCTTCAGATACCGATGATTCTCCCTGGACACTTATTGCAACAGCTTTTTCTCCATAATATTTAATTGCTCGGGCTACTCCGACTGCATGCAGTGTGTGGTTACCTGTTAGCGAGGAAACATTATGGATATTCCATTTTACTTTTGCAAAGTGGTTAGACATATGGCGTCCACCACTGGTTAAATCTGTTGCTTTTGAAATACCATTCAGGATGATTTCTTCAGCTGTCAATCCTGCAGATAAGGCTGTTAGCAAATCCCTGTAATATAAAAACATATGATCAACTTTCTTTTCAAAAGTTTGACCAATGGCAAGTTGGATTCCATCATGTCCGGCATAGGACGCATGATAAGACCATCCAATAGCCTGTTTTAAATAATTTGGTGCTTTATTATCAATTTCGCGACCAAGTGAGAGTATCCGATACCATTCTACTAAAGTCTCCTTTGGTGTACCTTTTACCGAATATACTTTTGGTAATGATGTCATATTGTGAATTTTATTTTTGTAAATTCTTAAATCTCTCTGTCAATGCTAAATTCTTCCAGAATATCAGCTATTCTCCTAAGGAAAGCTCCACCTAGGGCTCCATCAATAACTCGATGGTCGTAAGACAGTGATAGAAACATTTTGTGCCGAACGACAATAGCATCACCAGTTGTTGTTTCCATTACAGCAGGTTTTTTCTCAATACTTCCTGTTGCCAGAATGGCTACTTGTGGTTGGTTTATGATTGGAGTTCCTATGATATTTCTAAATGAACCAAAATTGGTGATGGTAAAAGTACCTCCCTGGTAATCATCCATTCCTAGTTTATTTGCACGAGCCTTTTCTGCTAAACTATTCAGGTTCTTGGTTAACCCAAGTAAGTTCTTTTCTTCTGCTTGCTTGATAACCGGAACTACAAGATTCCCATCTGGTTTGGCTACCGCGATGCCCACATTTACATTTTTATGGATGTAAATCTTACCTCCATCAACCGAAGAATTAATTAATGGGTATTCAGTTATGGCACGTGCAACTGCTTCGATAAAAACGGGCATGAAAGTCAGTTTCTGACTGTGGGTTTCCAGAAACTTTTCTTTCACTTTATTTCTCCATAGTACAAGATTTGTCACATCTGCTTCAACAACTGATGTAACATGAGGAGAAGTTTGCTTTGAGCGAACCATGTGTTCTGCGATTAATTTACGGACACGATCCATCTCAATGATTTGACCTTCTCCTCCTATTGATGGTCCTATTTTTGACTGAACGGCTAATGGCGAAGAGGGCGTAAAGTCAGACTTCCCTTCTTTTTTGCTGGTAATATAGCTGAGCAGATCACTTTTTTGAACTCGCCCATTTTGACCAGAGCCTTTAATGTGTTCGAGTTCCTCGAGACTTACAGCTTCGGCCTTAGCTATACTTTTTACAAGTGGTGAAAAGTATTTGCCAGATTCCGATTCACCCGATAGT
The DNA here is from genome assembly GCA_963662675.2 of Prolixibacteraceae bacterium. Classification (GTDB taxonomy): domain Bacteria; phylum Bacteroidota; class Bacteroidia; order Bacteroidales; family Prolixibacteraceae. The sequence goes on along the minus strand of CAXXHP010000004.1, from coordinate 602,346 downwards.
TGCTCCGTTTTTGAAGATTTGATTCTTTCGGAAGCTGTAATTTCCTTTTTAATCTCAGCATTTTTAGTTTCTTGAGATTCGTGTTTTATTTCAATATCTTTTGGCTTTTCAACAACAGATTCATCATCATCATCATCATCTGTTTTAACAATGGCCAAAATTTCACCTACTGGCACAATGGCGTTTTCTTCAAAAAAAATTTTTGAAATGACTCCATCAACAGGAGAAGGAATTTCTGAATCAACCTTATCTGAAGCAACTTCAAATAATGAATCATCCTCTTCAATTTTATCGCCTTCTTTTACAAACCATTTTGTGATAGTTGCTTCCTGAACGCTCTCTCCAAGTTTGGGCATTTGGATTTTAAATTCTGACATATATGAATTGAATTATTTAACAATTATTATTCAGGGTTTTTCACATCTTAAAACAAGCTTTAAGGTGAAAAGTTCAAGATCATATAGATTGAAGTTGTAGAGAAATGAGCAGATTTATAGGTTTTAGTCTATTCTGAAGGATTTGTGTGAGGCTAATATGAAATCGCCATTTTCGACAATAGATTGAATGAAAATTTTAGCAATCTCTTACAAGTTGAAAGTTGTGCTTTTTACGAATAACAGTTCAGTGAAATATTGAAGGAACAGAATTTGGATAGAATTAACTCTGATTGAATTCGGCCTTCAATTGTAGGTCTTTAAAAGAAAAAATTCATTTGAGTCAGCTTCAAACAAGAAACTAATTGTATGCTAAAGGAAGTGATTCTATCGGATAGTAGTTGAATAGGTCGCGTTCAGGCCATTCTTTTACGCGCGAAGTAATCTTTTTCATTAACGCGTTTATGTCAGTGGGAAACATAGAGCCTTTCCACGAGCTCGAATTTGAAATAAAAATCCAAGTTAAGCCATTTGATTGTCTTTTGACCATAGCAGATGTTCCTGCCATGCTTCCGGTGCGTGACCAATTGCCTGAGGCTGTTGTTTTCCATCCCAACGGTCCTTTAGCGTAGGCATTGTGGGTCATTTCGGCAATTGATATTTCTGAGAGAATATCGCTTACGCCCGGCATGCCATCAATAAGCGTTATAAACCTTGCAAATTCAATTGATGAACTAACCCAGCCACCGGCAGCACTCAACAATTCTATAGGATTGCCACCATCTGACTTATTCACATATTTACCGGAGCCATTGTATTCTTTTATCATCAGACTTCCTTCTTGTTCGTAATACTGAACTTCATTTGGAAATCTATTTGCAGTATAGCTATTGCCAATGTGCATATCAATTATTCCATTGGGAATTAGTATGTGGTCTTGAATGTACGATTCATAAGATTGCCCACTAGCTAGGCTGATAACCTCCCCCAGAAACATATATCCCATATTGGAATAAGAAACCTGACTCCCGGGTGGGTATGATAGCCGTCTGGAAGCTACAAACTTATAATACGACTCGATTGTTGCCGGAGCTATATCGTCTACTTTTGAGGCAATGCTCAGTGAGTTAAAAGCGGGGTCACCATATCTTTGAGTCCAGCCTCCAGCATGTGCAAGCAAATGCCTAACTGTTATTCGATAGAGCTTCTTGTCTTTCACTTCCTCAAATGCAGAATGTTTAATTATCCCATCCGGACCAAAAACATAGTCGTCTAAAGAAAGCTTCTGTTCTTCAACCAGCTTCATGATGCCGACCGCAGTAATTAATTTCGAGACACTAGCAAGTCTCAATAAATGTCCGGGTTGAACGGGAGCATTACTGTTATCAGCAACCCCAAAGCCCTGAGCATAAACTAGGCGCTCATCTTTTGTTACTGCAACTGAAACTCCTTTTAGTTCCCATTGTTTTACAAATCGATTTAATTGTTTGGCAATGTATGATGAATAGTCAAACTCAGAAGTTTCATTGATGATGCGGTTATTCAATCCTTGGGCTTCAAGTTGATAATATGGCGGTGTTTGTTTTTCGATTTGATATGGCTTTGAACCATAAGAGAAAACAAAGACCATCAGGAGTAATATGTATTTAAAATATTGCAATATATAAATGTAAATTATCGTAATTTATATTTGTAAACCCCCAATTATGTCGTTAACTGATTGCATCTTATGCCGTTCAATATAGTCATTTATTCCGTCTACAATCTGAACAGGAATTGTAGGATCAATAAAAAGAGCTGTTCCTACTTGAACTGCAGTCGCTCCAGCTAGCATGAATTCAATAGCATCAGCTGCATTCATGATGCCTCCCATGCCAATAACAGGAACATTTACTGCCTGAGCGACTTGCCACACCATCCTCAATGCAATCGGCTTGATGGCAGGCCCTGACAAACCTCCTGTTATCGTAGAGAGAACTGGTTTGCGAGTTTCCGCATTAACAGCCATTCCTAAAAACGTATTGACCAACGACACACTATCAGCTCCTTGCCCTTCAACAGCCTTTGCAATCTCTGCTATATTGGTCACATTTGGAGATAGTTTCACTATTAATGGCTTATTATAGACTTTTCTTACCGCACGAACCACACTCTCAGCAGAAAGACAACTTACCCCAAAAGCCATTCCCCCTTCTTTTACATTGGGGCAGCTAATATTAAGCTCTATTGCAGGAATTTTATCTAATTCATTGATGCGTTCAGTTAACTCAACGTATTCTTCAATTGTAGAGCCATTTACGTTGACAATAAAATTAGAGTCAATATCTTTAATGTTGGGGTAAATATTCTTAATAAAGTTATCTACACCTTTATTCTGAAGTCCAACGGCATTAAGCATTCCTGAGGATGTTTCAGCCATTCTTGGATAATCGTTACCTTCTCTGGGCTTAAGGGTCGTTCCTTTCATAACCACACCGCCCAATTTGGATAAATCAACAAAATCTGCAATTTCTGCACCAAAACCACAGGTTCCAGATGCTGTCAAAACTGGATTTTTAAATGATAGGTCTTTTATTTTTACGCTTAAATCTGCCATGTTAAATCATTAATATTAAATACTGGGCCATCAGTACATACACATTTGTGGCCAGAAGTGGTTTTTTCCACACAGCATAAGCATACGCCAAAGCCACATGCCATCATGTTTTCGAGAGATACTTCGCAGAATTTACCGGCTTTTGCTGCATCCTTTGCAATCGCTTTCATCATTAAATCCGGGCCACAAGTATATATTTTGTCGAAAGTCGCCAACTCTGACTTATAAACTGAGTGATTTGTAACAAAACCTTTCTCCCCTAAAGAGCCATCCTCTGTTGCGTAGTAGAAAGCACCATTGTCGGTGTATGAGCTAACATCCACGTGGTCTGATATGCTTCTGGCTCCTAATAGAACATGAACTTGTTCTGGTTTTAAGCCACAAATTTTTGATAAAAACAACATAGGGGCAACTCCGCTACCTCCACCTATTAAAAGCACCTTATCTTTAGAGGAAGGAATTGTAAAGCCATTTCCAAGTGGAAATATTACGCTTATTTTTTCACCTGCCTTATAGCTTGTTAAGACCTTGGAGCCTCGCCCCAGAATTTTCACCAACAATGAAAATGTTTTCTTTTTACGATCCACATCCAAGATAGAAAACGGCCTACGTAAGAAAATTTCAGTGGCCTTTTTTATCTCAACATTCACAAACTGACCTGGGAGTATTTCTGGCAAATCAGAATCAGACTGAAGTACTAAGCGAAAATTGTCGTGATTTAATTGTGTGTTTTCAACGAGCAGAAGCTCTTGAATAATTTTATTCATTCCAGCTAAATTTGCCGGCAAAGATAGGAGAAAAATTATTTACTGGGTGTGTATTGTTTAAAAGTTTGATCTGTATAAAAAATAACAACTCTTTCAATTTCCTTTGTATCGCCTTCTAATACAGCACTAACCAGACTTTTAGGGATTGGGTTATCCTCAATTGTATCCTGGTGTTTAATCTTTTCTGATGCTTTCTCCGTATTCTTTTCTATTGGCACTGAGTAAGTCGCAGGTACTTCCTCCTGAAATAAAGTTGCCGCAGAAGAAGTGCCTGCCTCAAGCATTTGTCCCTCTCCCAATATTAACCATTTTGCATCAATTTCCGGATAGGTCTCCAATAGTTTTGAGATGAATGGGAAGCTAGGCTTATTTCGACCATGCAGAACGTGTGTTACATTTGAACGTTGCACCCCTATCGTATCGGCCAACTCAGAAGAAGTAAGCCCCTTGTGGTCCATAAAACGTTTAATTCGACTATTCATAAATGAGAATTTGATGACTTTACAAAAATAAACCATAAGGCCGACTTTTCAAAACCCATTTGTAAAATGCATTGCTTTACATTTGTAACCAGCCTGCATGCAAAACCCACGCAATCAAGGCAATACATTCTATGTATTACTTTAGGTATATTTCGTAATGTGCTGATATAGTACATTGTAAGTATCATTGTTTGCTGGGTACGCAAGAGATGTGACTCATATATGTAGGCGTAGTTAATAAAATAGTTCACATAGTGCTGTTTATAGCACTGACATGCAGTGCAATATGTGCGTATATAAACTTAAAAAAACAGATGAGACTGTCTGTTTATAATTGTAAATAAACAGGTCAGCATTCTAGAATTATAGTTGTTTTTACTAAAAATTAGTTCGACACAAATGTATAGGCATAGATTGTTGATCTAATCCGAAGTGGTTCTCATTTGTTAATTACATGAAATGCGGCTGTATTTTTAGAATATATATATTCGAGATTTTTTGAAAGAGATGAAATACACTTTCAATGTGTAAACTCGGGTCGAATAAAAATATGCGATTCTAGAGAGTTTAAAAAGAAGGAAAACAATAATATATGATCACATTATCAATCATTTAATCAGTCGAGCACATCTGTTTTGCTTTTCTCATTATAGCTAATTTTCAAAACTTACATTTCAAAATCAATTAAGTTGACTATTTTAGGAGAGTTTTTTTCAATTAAATGGTTGCTTATGCGTGGTATTCCCTCCTCCGGTATTTTTTTGTTTATATTCTTTATTCTTGCGATTGAAGCGTTAGCATATTTTGGTGTGGCTCAGTTGGTGGTTGATCGAAAAGTAAAAAAGAAAGTTAGTATTATGTACTGGCTTCTCACAGCTATTCTATTTGGGATATGGTTGTTTGCATTTATAAATCCGGATAAAATTAGACAAACCACAAATTATCAATTTTTCTATTTTGTAATCTCTATTTCAGTTTTAAATATATTTCCGAAACTACTGATTGCATTTTTTGTTATTGTTGGTGCTCCATTTCGATTTCTGAAAAACAAATCTGTATCTAAAACGATTGTTCTTAGTGGATTAATTCTTGGGATGGGTATGCTTCTAAATATAGGTTATGGAATTCTAGTAGGCAGAAAATCTATTCGCATTGAAGAAACTGAAATATCGATTAATTCTCTTCCAAAATCTTTAGATCAACTAAAAATTGTTCATATCTCAGATTTGCATCTTGGAAGTTTTGAAGATGATAGTTTTCTTGCAAAATGCGCCGTTGAAATTAATAAAATAGAGCCGGACCTAATTCTCTTTACTGGCGATATTGTAAATAATTACGCCAATGAAATGCTGGGTTTTGAGGAGCAGCTAAGTGCAATGAAGTCGACGTATGGTAAGTTTGCAATACTTGGAAACCATGACTATGGGGACTATTCCGATTGGGACAGTGAAATGGAAAAAGGATCTAATCAGATGATACTTAGGCAAAAGCTGCAAGAAACCGGATTTAACTTATTACTCAATCAATCTGAAATGATAACAGCCAACAACACTCCATTATATATCATTGGTGTAGAGAACTGGGGACATAGCCCCTTCCCTCAATATGCAGAATTGGATTCTGCTTTGAACAATACCACAAACGATTCCTTCAAAATACTGATGACGCATGATCCTTCACATTGGGAAGAAGAGGTGTTGCGACAAAAAGATATTCAGTTAACGCTTTCTGGCCATACACATGGAGGCCAATTTGCTTTTAAGGTAGCTGGCATAGAATTTAGTCCAATGATTCTCATTCAGAAATATTGGGGTGGACTCTATAAAAAAGATAACCAATACCTATATATAAATCGAGGGATTGGATGTGTTGGTTTTCTCGGAAGAATTGACATGGATCCCGAGATATCAGTTTTGACATTAAAATCAAATTGAATCTAAGTTGATAGAGAATAGAAATTCGAAATTAATTTCTTGGTAGTCTGGAAGATAAGCACCTCTTAATCCTATTGAAACGGGAGCAACGAGTCTCAGCAAATGTCCATCTCCGGTCAATTCAGCTCCAAAGGAATTTAGCACTTTGCTATAGGACATTCCCAAAGAGCCGTTTTCATTATATATTGCTCCCCTTTGATTAGCATGATCGTAGAACAAGGATGTTCGTAACCTTTTTAGATAGAACAGTTTTCCAAAACTAAGATCGGGGTATCCAATCGGTAATACATAGTCGATACCAAATGAGTACATTTCATTACTAGGAGAACTGTTGAACCCCCTTGGGTATTTGATGGCATCAGAAAAAGAAACACCTGCATCTGAGCTCTTTGTCTGAAAGCCATTATAAATCTTGATACCATGATTGTGCATCAATCCCGGAAAATATAAATAAGATTGAAAAGCCTTTAAATCCCCAATATCCAATCCTCCTGATGGACTATTTTGGTATAATAGGTCAAATACTTGTCCCCATTTAGGAATGATATCTAATTCTGATTGCCGAATCCTGTTGTGGAAATACATTCGATATAGCATGGAATGGTAATATCCCAAAGATATTCCATCTGGAGTTGTTGCGTTATGGGATAGTTTTGTGTAGCTATAGCGAATTTCCGGTTGTAGAACTTGAGTATATTTTCCCTGATTAAAATAAAGAGGAATTCTCATATCTAGTTCCAGCTCAAGCTCATTCCATGAATAATTTTGAAGTGTGGTATCACTACTAATCACGCTTCCAAAACGATCTAGGGTATTTATAACTTGATAATATTTAGATTTCCTTTTCCCAAATGCTACTTGTGCATTGAAAATTGGAAAAAGTCCGGAATATTCAAAATCGACTTTATATTTCCCTACTTCTTCAGTTATATCATATTCATAACCTAAGTTAGTGCTGGCTGTTCCTAGCTTGTTTTGGGACATAAATGAAATGCCGGGTCTGACTTCATAGTCATTAGCATTAATATAAGCTGGTGCCCAGCTATGAAAGTTAAAAAGATGTGCAAGCTTTCGGTATGGCTTAGTTTCATATTGCGTTGAGTCAGCTATTGCGAAATTTATGAGGCCTTTTTCCTGACTGGCTAAGGTCTCAGCTAATTCATATGTTTTCGTTTCAATGTCATCGCTTGGTTTGCCTAACGCATCATTCAGCTTTAAAACAGAAATTTTGTAACCATTGGAACTGTAGTTGCTAAAGAACAAGTTGCCATCTACTACAGAAGCATAGTCTGCTCCAAAAGCAGTTGATGTTATTTGAACGTCCTTGCCTGTTTTTAAATCGATGCTGAATATATTGTCAATTCCTGTTTTTGAAGAAGTATAGTATAATTTGTCATCATGAAATTCGGGGTTACGAATATCAAAATAATTTGAAGAAGTCAATTTTGTGAATTTTCCATTTTTCGTATTCAATGACCCGATATACTTGCCTTTGGCATTAAGTCCAATGAAGTAGAGGGTTTCACCATTTTTATTCCAGCATGGCGTAAAAAAATAATCATTTTCATCTGTCTCGAATTGCTGGATTAGATGGCCCGACTCCAAATCAAAAACTGATAAGTAGTAATTATTGAGATGATCTATTTCCACAGCTGCAAATACGTCATTATTGAAAGAAATTACTGGACTGAAAAGAGTATTTTCCGATTGGATTACTTTCTTCGTCTTTTTATCCAAATCATAAACCACTACAACAGAACGATCAGCATGTGTCCATCTGATGTCAGGTCTGTTTTCTGCCCAAATGAGTAGGTCTCCATTTTGAGATAATGATTCGCCAGCAACTTTCCCAGGGGTGTAAATTGGGGACTCTTCTCCATTTACCAGCTGTACAATTCGGCCAATATCTCTTCTGCTTTCTTTGTAAGCTATGACGGATGAATCCGATAAAGCAGAAATATATGTGTAATTGGAGTATATATTATTTTTGAGGGCTACTTGCTTGTGGTTGGTTTTTGACAACAACGCAATCTCTAATTCCCAATTTTTCAGATAATTTTTAAATATTTCAGGGTAAAGTCTTTCTTTGGTGTTTCCTGTTGTTTCCTTTAAAACGCTGTTCAATGGGTTTATTGAAAGTGGCTTCTGCCCTATTTTGCTTACCACATCAGACCACACTTTTGATCCATATTCTTGACGGATTCCGCCTGTAAACCAATAACCAAACCTGTAACGATTTGGAATGAAATCCTTATAAGAACCCATGGTTATTTTATCATATGAAGGAAGTCCTTTTTCAATTGCAAGCGCTTTGTTTTCCATGAGAAAAGAAGGAAGTCGTCCTCTACCAGTCTTGGTTAATGAGGTCTCTGTCATGACGGCATCACCTTCTAAAAACCAGAATGGCAAATACGCCCCAACAACAACAGCAGCGGCCTGTTCGCCAAACATGGCATTAAGTATTCCAGGCATATTATCCTGAATTTTATCCATCTGAACAACATGCCGAAATTCATGAATAGCTAACTGTTCAATCCAATCCTGAGCATATAACTTTTGATTTGGAGTTGGGAAAAGCTCCATTCTTTTTGGAGACCAAGCAACTAGCCCATTTGATTTTACAGCATGGGTGTGCAATATAATTGATATTTTCCGGGGAGCATGTTTCAAACTGTGATATCCATAGTCATAAACCTTTTCAAAAATATGAGCTACTGACTGAGCTTTTTCTTCATATTCTTCAGGATATATCAATTGAAAATTTTCTGTGCGAAGCTCCCGCCATTTAATACTTCCAGGATCATCGCCAGTTGAAAAATATTGAGCAAATGATACAGATTGGGTTAATAGTAAACAGAGGATAAAAGATATTTTGAGGAATCGCATAAGCTGAATTATGAGAAATAAGTCTGAAATATAAGCAAAAAATATAGCGGTAATAAATCTGGCAGAAACATTTTAATCTTTCGCTCTTTTTTAGGAAATAGACACATAATAACATTAATCGTTATTTTATAACCCCAACTCCACTACTGCAAATTGCCTTTTATGTGGAATAATTACTTGTGATTTTATTATTTTGGTTGGCCTGACAGGTTTCTATTGTCAAACAGAAATAATTTGTAATTAATTCACCCTTATTTCTTTTTTTCTCAGGCATACAACGCTATTTTTGCAAGTCATTTAGATAAAATGCAGATCTCACATCATATAAATTAATACATGAAACGAACAATAAAAGATTACCTCTTAATTACTCTAAAAGGAATTGGTATGGGAGCAGCAGATGTTGTTCCTGGAGTTTCTGGAGGTACAATTGCATTTATAACTGGAATATATCAGGAACTTATAGATTCAATCAAGTCGGTTAATCTGATAACATTAAAATTGCTCTTAACCGGTAAAGTAAAAGAATTTTGGACTGCTATTAATGCAAACTTCCTGATTAGCTTATTTATAGGAATTGGTATTAGTATCTTGTCATTAGCAAAAGGATTAAAATATTTGCTAGAGCATCAACCAATTCTTCTCTGGTCTTTTTTCTTCGGGCTGATAATTGCATCTGCCATTTATGTGGCTAAGGATATCAAAAAGTGGAACATTGGCACTGTCGCTTCACTCTTGGCTGGAATAGGAATTGCATATGTAATAACAGTTATCACTCCTTCTGAAGCCAATACGAGCTATGGATTTATATTTCTCTCTGGCTCAATTGCTATTTGTGCGATGATTTTGCCCGGTATTTCGGGCAGTTTTATTTTGGTATTGCTCGGCATGTATTCATATATCCTAGGAGCGGTATCCGATTTTAATATCCCTGTTGTTGCCATTTTTCTTTCTGGGGCTGTTGTTGGTATTATCCTTTTTTCAAACATTCTTTCGTGGTTATTACGAAAATATTATAACCAGACGATTGCCTTATTATCTGGCTTTATGATTGGTTCTCTAAATAAAGTATGGCCATGGAAGCAGGTTATGGAAACCTATATTGATCGGCATGGTGAAGTTAAACCACTTTTAGAACAGAATATTTTGCCAACTAACTATTTTGAGTTAACAGGAAATGATGCACAGCTTATGTATGCGATATTACTGGCTGTTTTTGGCTTTACCTTAATTTTTGCAATTGAGGGATTCACAAAAAAATTGAAGAAATAATATATAAGATTATGAAGACATACGGACTAATTGGATATCGACTGGGATACTCTTTCTCGAAAGGATTTTTTACAGGAAAGTTTGAGGATGAAGGTTTGAAAGAACACGAATACGTGAATTTTGAATTGGATACCATTGATGAGTTTCCATCAATCTTTGAGAAGAATTCTCAAATTGCCGGTCTGAATTGCACCATCCCATATAAACAACAGATCATGGCGTATATGGATGAGATTGATGAAGAAGCGACAAAAGTTGGAGCCATCAATACAGTTAAAATCATGCGAAGCGACCGTGGAGTGAAGCTTAAGGGATTTAATACCGACGTCTATGGTTTTGAGAATTCATTGAAACCCATGCTTAATGAGAAGCATAAAAAAGCCTTGATCCTTGGAACAGGAGGTGCCTCAAAAGCCATTAAATATATTTTAGAAAAACTAGATATCGATTATGTTTCGGCATCTATAGAAGAAAAACTTTTTGAAAAGGAAATTCGCTATGAGCAAATTGATGAAGCATTGTTGAAAGAGTCATTAATTGTAATCAATGCTACACCACTTGGTACTTTCCCTAAAGTTGACACATGTCCTGATATTCCATATGATTGCCTGACTGATCATCATGTTTTATTTGATTTGGTATACAATCCGGAAGAAACCCTTTTTATGAAAAAAGGCAAAACACAAGGAGCATCGGTAAAAAATGGACTTGAAATGTTGCATTTACAAGCTATTAAGGCCTGGGAAATCTGGAACAGCTAAACATTGAACCCAAAAAGAATGATAAGTGGAAAGGTCAAATTAATGACTTTTCCACTTATTGCTAATATATATTAATTCCCAAATGGGAAGAAGGAAATTTCAACTTCTTCAGAATCTTCCTTTTGCTGCATTGAAAACCTACCCTTCGGTGAAATTGTCATTTTTCTTTTCACAGCCAGTTTTTCAAGTTTTTCAGCCTCAATTTCAGCCTGCTGTTTGTTCAATTCCGTATTGAAAAATATTTTCAAGTTACTTGTCTTTTCATCATCAAACTGAATAAGGAAAGCAGCATTTTCTACAAATATCAGATCATCATATGCATAAGAAATATCTGTATTTGCTTCTTCCAACATCATTTTAACTTCGCTCAAGGGTCTTACAGGGATTGTCATATTACTGCTTTTTAATGGTTGAAACTGAATTTACGAACTACAAGTGGTTGAAGAGCAACTTCCACACGATGATGAACTGCATCCCATTGGTTGCTCAACGCTGTTCGGATCATGTTCCAACAGATCCAAATCTTTAAAATGGCGAATATTTTCATCAACAAGATTGCCGAGTGGTCGGAACACTTTTATTTCATTATCTGCCAGTATCTTATACGCCATTGGTCTAATATTAGGGCTGATAATGGCCTCTATCACATCATTAGCTCCACCTTTTCTTAGGTCGAGCCCGAAACGTATCATTAACTCCTCCTTCGATAATACTTCATTTTGGTCTACATCGACATCATGTACGCAATAAAAATTGGCCTTGTAAAAATCTTCAGCTAATAAATTAACCAAGGCTACATTTTTCCCAATTACCGGAATGCAAATTTTCATAATTATCCATTTTGGTGTTAAACAATGCCTACTCTATTGAGTAAATTATTTGTGCCAAAAGCAATACAATTGCCATACCTTAATATCTATTGGGTTGGTATACACAACGATAATATTTTAGAATAGAGGAATATCTTACATTTTTGTAGGGAATTACAACAATAAAGTAGGAATTAGAGATCTTCTTTTGAGATGCGAATTAGAGCTTCTCGCTTCCGTCCATCCATCAATATCTCCAATTCTTGTTTTACACGAATGTGTTTAACGTATTTTAGCTCTTCAACTACAGGTTGTTCGTTGAGCATTTTAGAATTAAGGAAAGCATCTCTGGAATTGTGGGGCAATGTGAAATAGCCAATATTCATAGACGTAACATTGTGGAAGAAATGTGAGCCTAAAGAGCCATCAAGGGGAAAATCATGTAGACCCATTTCTACGATTATCCTTGCTTTTGAGATTTGAGCCCAACTAACGGGTATCCCAGTGAATTGGTCACGTGAGCCCCATCTTCCCGGGCCAATCAGGACATATTCGCTTTTGGATTTATTCATCTTATCATTAAGCTGACTGATTTCCTGAGCAATATCTTTTGTTTTTGTTTTGTCGAAATTTTCTTCAGAAACATAAATAATATCCTGGATTCCTTCAATTGCCCCATTTCCCATACCGCGTTTTGCATACATCAAGGTGGAATCAGAATCCACACTACCTATTTCAATCGGAACAGCAAGCTCATGACGTATTAAAGGCTTTATCTGCAACAAATAAAATGTAGGGCAACCTTCATCTCCTTTTTTTAGGTCGACAGCATATTCCATTTCAACAGGAGACCCCATGGCCTCACGAAACAACCGAAGTAAGAAATTAATGGTTTCAGAAAGTGGTATATGTTTGTATTTTAGAATGTTTGCGAAATCGATAACTCTGGGACCGCGAATTTCAAAGTTTTGAACCAGATCATCATTTTCAGGGTCATAAACCGATGCGCAATGCTCCAGTGTTCCATCAACTTCGGCCTCTCGAATATTGAATTTCTGAAGAGCTGCATTTTCACCATCTTCAATTAAGTCAAAATCAATGTTTTCCATATTTAGTGCATAAAATTCACGTTGTGAATCCCTTATCTGATCTTTTATGCTACTAGGATTAATATTAGGGTATTTGGGACAAAACCTATAGGCATTTTCACCACCAACAACATAAAGTCCTAAGCCCACTGCAGCCACTGCAAAACCATCTTGTGGTTCCATATGAGAAACCGGATAGTAATTGTACGATTGTGCGATACCGCTAATGGAAGGATAAAAACGCTTGTTTTGCTCTTGACCAACGACTTCTTGTATAACAACAGCCATTTTCTCTTCTTCAATTTTATAGTTTACGGCATCAAAATATGAAACTGCAGAATCGGTATAAATGCTAGCATAGACTAGTTTTATTGCCTTTTCTAATTGCTGGTAGCGTATTTTTACATCAGGATTGTTGTTGGGAATAAGATATGTTGAGTAAACTCCGGAAAAGGGCTGTAATAAAGAATCTTCAAATAGACCCGAAGACCTGATTGCCAAAGGTCTTGTTACATTTTCGACAAATGATAATAGTTTCTTTTTTAAGCCTTCGCTTAATTCGGCTGATAGAAACAGAGACCTAATATGTTGATAGTTATTGCTAATATATGTTTCTTCATACAGATTGTTAACCTCTAGAAATTTATCAAATTCAATGGCGCCAATTATTGCTGTTGCAGGCACCCGAATATTAATATTGGGGATTATTTTTTTGAAATCAATATTCTCAATAAAATTACACATGAATGCGATACCACGCCCTTTGCCTCCAAGCGATCCTTTACCCATGCGAACGATATAACGATCATTATTAAGCAATAATGGATCATAATTAATAATCCCTCCTCGAAGCTTATTGACACGGACTTTCTCAAAAACATTTAAGCAAAAAGAGCGGAGTTCATCTGAATTTTCAAAATCTTCCAATTGATATGGCAATAATTGCTCTGCAATATTGATTTCACCACGAGCCATAAGCCAAGTTGAAAACGAATTTCTTTTTCCGTGATAAGCCAATGCTCCAACGGGTATAACTTTAAACATTTCCTGAAATTCGCTCATATTTCTTGCAACCATGATTGGCTTGCCAGATTCATCCTTGAATACAAAGTCACCAAATCCTAATCTCTTATATATAAAGTCATGAATGTCAATCGATAAACTTTCCGAGTTTTTATCAATAAACTCAGCTCCTATTTCCTTGGCACGAGCTGCATTTCGAATATTTTGACTTTGCAAGAGAATAGGAATTGGAAAACGCAATACTTGCTTTACGTGCTTCAGGAATTTAATACCAGCATCATCCTCTTCAATTCCCTTATGCTGAAATGTAACATCCGAGATTACTGTTAGTAGGTAGTCGCTATAGTTATTAAGAACATTCGTGGCCTCCTCGTATGTACTGACCAAAATGACTTTTGGACGTGCCCGCATTTTAAGAATCACGTGAAGATCGTCGGCTGATTCATCTTGAACCAAATTCTGAGTCTGCGTCATGATAGTGGTATACAGCATGGGCAGGTATCTTGAATAATACTGGATTGAGTCTTCAACCAATAAAATCACCCTTACATTTCCGTTTTTTGTATCTGCTTCAATATTCTTTTTATCCTCGATGTACTTCACCATTGCCAAAAAGACATTGGAATTGCCATTCCATACAAAGACCCTGTCAATAGAGGGAAATTGATCTGATGCCTTTTGGAAATAACGCAAGTCGCCATTGTTATTAACAAGCAAAAGAATGGGTACATTTTTATTTTCTTGATTGATAACATCTGCAATTTTCACAGGTACGTCCTTATCAACGCCAACCATGATAATGACCAAGTCAAAATCCCGTATCTCCATCATCTTCAATGCCTCGGCTTCTGAGCTTACGCTAGTGAAACGGGGATGTGTGTATAGATTGAGTTGCAGAAATTCGCCAAATATCTTATCTGTAAATTGACCTTCACGAACAATAGTGTAGCTATCATATAGAGTAGCTACCAGCATGACCTCTTTCACTTTTGTAGGCATGAGCTCTTCAAAAATGTCACGATCATTTTTTTTGTGTTTGTATATTGAGGTAAGGGAAATATTATCGAGCTTCTCCATATTCAAATAAAAATCAACTATTAGCACATGAAATTAGGGAAAATATGCCAACTACAAACAATAAAAGGAGACCAAAGCCTCCTTTTATAATATCATATTTTTATACCCGAACTACTACAATGGGCATTTTTTCTCAAAAAATGGTATCGGATCACTACTGCTTGGCTCGTTTACCTCCCATGTATTTCCGGAACGAAGTAATTCGTCTACATTTGAAATTTTACATGTTTTTTGAACATCTTCAATTTGACGTTTCATCTCCTGATCGTAAACCGGAGCATCTACGCTGCGAATAACACCCATAGCAATTGGGAAATTCGGCAGTGTCATATTGATTAATGCTAGGTGTAGAATAGGATCTACTTCTTTTTCATCATGCACAAGAATGTCATCCAATGTGTATCCATCTTGACCAATAGTCACAACTTTTAATTTCGCTTTTTCAAAAACGAGACCCTTTTCATTTTCCTGTCCAAAAACCATTGGTTTTCCATGTTCTAAAAACAATTGACGTTCAGCACGGAATTTTGGATCTGCAATTTGCGCATGAATTCCATCATTGAAGATCACACAGTTTTGTAACACTTCAACAACTGAAGTTCCTTCGTGTAATGCCGCTTTTGCCAAAACAGACTGAGTGTGTTTCACATTGCTGTCAACAGCCCTTGCAAAGAAATAACCACCTGCCCCAAGCACCAATTGGCCAGGAACAAACGGATCTTCAACAGTTCCAAAGGGCGATGTTTTTGTTACTACTCCCCTATCTGATGTTGGTGAATACTGGCCTTTTGTTAATCCGTATATCTTATTATTGAAAAGGACTAAATTAAGATCAATGTTACGGCGTACCAAATGAATAAAGTGATTGCCTCCAATAGCCATAGAATCTCCATCACCTGTAATTACCCATACATTCAGGTCGGGGTTAGCCGATTTAACACCTGATGCAATTGCTGTAGCACGTCCATGAATAGAGTGAAACCCAAATGTACTCATGTAGTATGGGAATCTTGACGAACAACCGATACCTGAAATAATTGCAAATTTTTCATGTGGCACATTCATCTCAGCCATTGTGCGTTGAACGGCATTCATGATTGCAAAGTCTCCACACCCAGGACACCAACGAACTTCATTTTCGCTTTTAAAATCTTTTGCTGTGTAATTGAAATCTGACATGTTCTAATCCTCCAATAATTTGTTAAAGCTTTCAGTTAACTCAAGAACAGTAAATGGTAGTCCTTTGACTTTGTTTACTTGATGATATTCAAAACCTGGTAATTTATCACGTAAGTATGATGTAAATTGCCCCATATTCAGTTCACATACTACGATTTTTTTGAAGTTACTGAAAACCTCTTTTGTGTTAGCGGGCAGTGGCTTAATAAAATTAAAATGTGCCAAGCTAACGCGTTGCTTATTTTGGCGCATTTCTCTAACGGCACTAAGCGTGTGTCCATAAGTGCCACCCCAACTTACAACCAACAAGTCTCCTTTTTCATCTCCACAAACCTCCAGTTCTGGAATCATGTCAGCGACACGTTCAACTTTTTCAGCACGAATTTCTGTGTTTTTTTGGTGATTATCTGGATCATGACTCACTGTACCATCTATGCCTTTTTCCAATCCGCCAACACGGTGTTGGAAGCCAGCCATTCCAGGGACAGCCCATTCACGAGCAAATGTTTCTGGATCGCGGGCAAATGCTTTATATGTGTCTTTATCTTTTGCAATTTTAGGAGTAATTGTCGGAAGTTCGCTCATGCTAGGAACACGCCATGGCTCACTACCGTTTCCAAGGAAACCATCAGTAAGCAACACAACAGGAACCATTCTTTCCAATGCAATTTTTGATGCAACAAATGCATAATAGAAACAATCTGAAGGTGAGCTGGCAGCAAGCACTACAACTGGACTTTCTCCATTTCGTCCGTAAAGGGTTTGCAATAAATCTGACTGCTCTGTTTTAGTTGGCAATCCAGTTGACGGACCTCCACGTTGCACATTCACAACCACTAGAGGTAATTCTGTCATTACGGCTAGCCCAAGTGCTTCTGACTTTAGTGCAAATCCGGGACCTGATGTTGTGGTAATTGCCAAATCGCCAGCAAAGGAAGCTCCAATTGCTGTACATATTCCGGCAATTTCATCTTCGGCCTGAAATGTTTTAACACCAAGATCTTTACGCTCGGCAAGTGCAGTAAGAATATCTGTAGCTGGTGTAATTGGATATGAGCCCAAAAACAAATCCAAACCCGCCTTTTCTGCTGCAGCTAAAAATCCCCAAGCCGTAGCAAAGTTACCATTAATAGTACGATATATGCCTCTTTCAATGGCTGCAGGGTGAACAATGTATTGCGGTGTCATATGCTGCATGTTCATCCCATAATTAAATCCATCATGCAGCACTTTTAGATTGGTTTTTACTACCAAAGGCTTTTTTGCAAATTTCTTTTCAATATATCCTTCAATATAATCTAACGGTCTTCCAAACATCCAACAAACCAACCCCAGCGCAAACATATTTTTACTGCGAAGTATAGATTTGTTGTCAAGTCCAAACTCTTTTAAGCTTTCTCTTGTTAAGCTTGTAATTGGAACAGGTATCTTTGTGTAGTCCAACAACTGGCATTCCGTAAACGGATCATCAGTTTTTAGCTTTGCTTTAGCTAGATTTTTCTCAGTAAATGAATCAGCATCGTAAATGATCGTTCCGCCAGGATTCATAAAGGTTGCATTTGCTTTAACCGCGGCAGGATTCATAGCAACTAAGACATGGGCAAAATCACCCGGAGTGTTAATTTGTTTTTTTCCAAATTGTACCTGGAATCCAGAAACACCTCCAACAGTACCCTGCGGAGCTCTAATTTCTGACGGATAGTCAGGAAAAGTTGAAATATCATTCCCAAAAAGTGCAGATGCATCCGAGAATAATGATCCGGTCAGCTGCATTCCATCACCTGAGTCACCGGAAAACCGAATGGCCACCTCTTCAAGTTCAATTACTTTAGCGTCTTTCATGTGACATATATATTTAAATACCTACAAATAATCTTCTCAAGCTTTTATAAGCACAGCAAAAATAATAATTTTAATTTTTGCACCCATTTCTGAGATCGAATCCACATCTCAATCGAATCAAAAATAACCATTTATTAATAAGCTTTCCTTGATTTCATGCATTATCCAGAGGGTTTCTTATCTTTGACAATAATTCCAAAAGATACACAAAAATGGCTTTGATAAAAACATTAAATGGGAAAACTCCAATATTTGGGGATAATTGTTTTTTGGCTGAAAATGCAACCATAATCGGAAATGTCGAGGTGGGAAAAGACTGTAGTATATGGTATAGTTCTGTTTTAAGGGGCGATGTCCATTATATAAAAATAGGAAATAACACAAACGTTCAGGATTGTGCTGTGATTCACGCAACTTATCAGAAATCTCCTACAAATATCGGAGATAATGTAATAATTGCTCATGGAGCTATTGTTCATGGATGCACCATAAAAGATAATGTAATGATCGGAATGAACGCAGTAGTTTTGGATGATGCTGTTGTTGAAAGCAACTCCATAATAGCTGCCGGATCAGTTGTTACAAAAGGAACTATTGTTGAAGCCGGAAGCGTATATGCAGGTATTCCTGCTAAAAAAGTAAAAAGTATTAGTACTGAGCTCTTGGAAGGTGAAATTCAT
This sequence comes from Prolixibacteraceae bacterium, assembly GCA_963662675.2. Classification (GTDB taxonomy): domain Bacteria; phylum Bacteroidota; class Bacteroidia; order Bacteroidales; family Prolixibacteraceae. The sequence goes on along the minus strand of CAXXHP010000004.1, from coordinate 583,576 downwards.
CGAATTGCTGATGCTTACAGTACATACGCCAGTTGGTATAAAGAATAAGATAAACATCAATTAATATGGAAAAGAAGCCTACTTTATTAATTCTGGCTGCCGGTATGGGGAGCCGATATGGTGGTTTAAAGCAAGTTGAGCCAGTGGGGCCAAATGGCGAAACGATCATCGAATATTCAATTTTTGATGCAATAAGAGCTGGTTTTGGTAAAGTTGTTTTTGTTATAAGAAATAGTTTTGCTGAAGAATTCAAAGCGCGTTTTGACCAAAAGCTTAAAGGTAAAATTGAAGTTGAATATGTTTATCAGGAACTTGGAAATTTACCGGAAGGGTACAAATTGCCTGCAGAAAGAGAAAAACCATGGGGTACTGGGCACGCCATACTCATGGGCAAAGATGTGATTCATGAGCCATTCGCAGCTATTAATGCTGATGACTTCTATGGAGCACCTGCATTTAATTCCATTGCCAAATTTTTTAAAAATGAAGTTTCTTCAAGTAGATATGGTATGGTTGGGTATTTGCTAAAAAATACACTTTCTGATTTTGGAACGGTTTCGAGGGGAGTTTGCAAAATGGATCAAAATGATTTCTTGTCTGAAATTACAGAATGCACAAAAATTGCGAGTGAAGGACAACAAATATTTTATAAAAACGAATCCGATGAGAAAGAGGAATTAGAAGGAAACACTCCTGTTTCCATGAATTTTTGGGGCTTTCACCCATCCTTGTTTGAGCATCTTGAAAATCAGTTTAAAACTTTTTTGGACGAAAAAATTGATATGCCTAAATCTGAATTCTATATTCCAAGTGTGGTATTTCGTCTAATACAATCTGGTGAAGTTCAATCCAAAGTTATCAAAGCCGATTCTCCATGGTTTGGTGTAACATATCCGGACGATAAAGATTACGTGGTTAATCAAATTCAACAGCTTACAGAACAAGGGGAATATCCACAAAAATTGTGGTGATGAAATTTTGTGAGAATATTACTTCAGTATATCTATTGACTCTATAAAATCAGATATTATTTGTGCGTGATCAAATGCTAACTCAGGAAGATTCTGTATTGAGAACCATCTAGCTTGCATGGCGTCATCAGCAGCCTGAACTTCAGCATTTTCTTCCGCAAATCCATAGTGAACTATTGAAATGGTTCGACCTCGTGGATCCCGATTAATGGCATCGTACGTTTTAAATTGCGTCATTCGGGTTAAGTCCAACCCAGTTTCTTCCTTCAGTTCACGGATACAGCCATCAACCAAAAGTTCATCCATATCAACAAATCCTCCTGGCAATGCCCATTTTCCAACAAAAGGCATGTTTTTTCGCTGAATTAACAATAGCTGATGGCTCTTCTTTTTTATAACGATTGCATCAACTGTTAATGATGCTCTGGGATACTTATAACTATACATTAAAGCTGGTTTAGTGTTGCTGTCAAAACTATTTTAGAATCCGTTTCATCACTCGCATTTTGTGCGAATAGCGCTTGGTGTCTACGTTGAATATCCCGAATTGATCTACATTGTCAATCCTAACTTTTCCAGAAGCATGAATAATTTTGTTCTTCTCCCAAATAATTCCGACGTGTGTAATGTTGCCTTCTTCATTGTCGAAAAATGCCAAATCTCCAGGCTGTGCTTCTTCAACAAAACTTAACGCAATACCTAAATGAACCTGATCTTTTGCATCACGAGGCAGTTGAATACCTGCCATCTTATAAATTATTTGTGTAAAGCCAGAGCAGTCAATTCCAAATGGAGAACGTCCTCCCCATAAATATGGCACGTTAAAATACATCAAGGATTGTCTGATCAAATAATCACGTATTTTTTCAGGCTGACGGTACATAAACTTACCGCTCATTTTATACACATCCCTATTGATGGAAAACTCATGTTTATATGGTCTCCAGCAAGGCAAAGAACTACCTGCTACAATCATGATGTTCTGATCTGAATCAACAGGAATTAGATTAAATATATCAGTGCAAACTGCAGATGGGGATTTTTCAATCTTTTGGTAAGTTCTATCATTTACTAACGTTATCATTTTCTGGTCTACCCAACCTTCGTAGCTATCATATGCCATCTTAATATTACACCATCCAACAAATTGCTCGTGTACTTCAAAATGCTCGCCAAATAGTACTTGCGTAATCATTTCGCTTTTTTCAGAAGGTTCTTTTCTAACGGGAATGATACTTAAACCAGAAATTCCATAATTCATGAAAGAAATTGTTAATTTTATTTTTCAAAGATAAAACTTCAAGATAAGTTTTCTGTACTTTGCTAAAGTCTCAAAAAAGGTATTTATGAAAAAGTTATTAACCCGGTTGGCACGATATTACCATTTTTTTTACATTGCTTTTGTTTTTACAGCCTCAATATTCTTACTTTATCTCATTATTCCAGGGGAAAGCCGTTTTCGGTATGAATTTCAAAAGAATGCTCCCTGGCGACACGAAACCCTAATCGCTCCCTTTGATTTTGCCATTAACAAGCCGGATGAAATCATTGATGCTGAGAAAGATTCGATTCAAAAACAATTTATACCCTATTATAATCTCGATAGTTTAGTAGGACTTCAACAAACTCAAAATTTCAATATTGAACTTCAGTCAATAAGCTCTGAAATCACAGAACTTACACCTGATAAAATTGCTTCACTTTCTGGATATCTGAGTGAAATTTACACAGATGGAGTTATTGCTCAATCACCAGAAACACATCCGGTATTAAAGGAAAAAGAAGACCTTTTTATAGTCACAGATAAAGTTGCCAAAAAGGTTTCAATAGAGAGTTTATACTCTTTAAAGACGGCATTCCAAAGTTTGAGCGATAGCGCAAGGACTTTGCTTGGAGGGCAATTTGAACTATTAAATGAAAGTGCAAATCTGGCAGAATATATTCAGGCCAACTTAACTTACAATGACGAGTTTAATGCTCAAGAGCTTGAGAACCTTATCAATTCAGTCTCCCTAACTCAGGGAATGGTTCAAGCAGGAGAACGGATAATTTTTGAAGGAGACATTACGACACCCGAAAAATATCTCATATTAGACTCTCTGAAAGAGAGTTATGAGACAAAACAAGGGCAGGATATTGATCGATATTTGCTCATATTGGGGAAATTGATTTTGATTATATCCTGTATGTTGATCCTTGTTTTATATATGGCTTTCTTTCGACCTGAAATTTTTAAGCACAAGCGACACATTAGCTTTGTTATGTTGATGATCGTATTAATGACCTTTGTTTCGCGATTTGTGATGTCACAGGAATACTTGAATATTTATATCGTTCCTATAGCAATCCTGCCAATTTTGCTTCGTATATTTTTTGATTCAAGAACAGCTATATATGCTTTGCTGGTAACTTCTCTATTGATTGGATATTTTGCACCTAATAACTACGAATTCATTTTCCTAAGCCTTATCTCAGGTATTATTGCCGTATTTAGCCTTGATCAACTGCACCGTCGCTCTCATCTTGTATTTACGGCCTTGTGGGTGCTATTAAGCTACACTATTGTTTATTTGGCACTTTCTATGGTTCAGGAAGGAAATATGGATTTGATCCGTTGGGACGAATTGGAATGGTTTGCTGGAAATGCACTTCTTATTTTGTTGGCTTATCCGCTAATTTATATTTTTGAAAAAATATTTGGCTTTGTCTCAGATGTGACTTTAATTGAATTATCCAATACAAACCAACCTTTATTACGCAAATTGGCAGAAGAAGCACCTGGAACATTTCAGCATTCATTGCAGGTTGCCAATCTTGCTGAAGCAGTAGTCCATAAAATTGGTGGAAATTCATTTTTAGCTTATGCGGGAGCACTCTATCATGATATTGGCAAAACCAATCAGCCTGTATTTTTTATTGAGAATCAATCTGATGGTGCCAACCCACATAGCGACCTTGATTATAAGGAAAGTGCACGTGTTATTATTGATCATGTTACGTTTGGTGTACGTTTAGCTCATCGCCATAAATTGCCGGAAGCCATAATCGATTTTATTTCAACCCATCACGGGACAACTCAGGCAAAATACTTTTACACACTTTACAAGAATGAACATCCGGAATTGGTAATTGACCCAAAAGAGTTTTCATATCCGGGGCCAACTCCAAGAAATAAGGAAACTACGATTGTAATGCTTATTGATGGCATAGAAGCTGCTGTTCGATCTCTTAAAGAGAAAACACACCAGTCCATTAGTGAAATGATTGAGAGCATGATAAAGCATAAACTGGACGAAGGACAGCTTAATGATGCGGAATTAACACTTCGCGAAATTACAATTACAAAACAGACATTAATTGAGAAATTAATGAACATCTATCATGTTCGTATTGAATATCCAAAAGAGAATAATTGAATCGTTTAACAGTTTCAATTATTCTCTTTTTCGCTATCTCTTTTCGATTAGGTATTCAAGGATGCGTTCATTGGGTTTAAATGTTTTCAAATGATTTAAGCCCATTGATTCTATGGCGACTTGAATAACATCAGAATCAGACAATTTTGTTGACTTTTTCGTCTTTTTTAAAAAATATCTTCCGGCATCTAGCATCGATTGCAGTGGTATTAGACCAATCAATTCGGAGCCAATAACACGTAAATTCCGTTTCTCAGCACTTTCGCATACAGACTCATATGCAATATGAATTGGCGTAATGGAAATATTGGTCAGGTTCATTGAAACCTGAGCCATTCTATATTCTTCAATATACCATCCAATAGCTCGTACATTCTTCAATTTACCGGGTACACGAATTGTCTTGCCCTTTTTATCAAGAACAAACTTCCCTGTTTCCGGATCACCTTCACGCAATAGCTTACCTGATTCGCGAATCTCTGCAGCAATGGCATTAGCTTGTTGGGAGGAAGTTGTATTCAAATTGACATTGTAGGCTATCAAAAAATTGCGAGCACCAATTGCTGTTGCTCCAGCTTTAATATTTAATTTATCAGGGCCAAAGTCAGGCTTCCAATCAGGATGCTTAAATTTTTGAGATAATCCTTCGTATTCTCCTGATCTGCAATTCGCCAAACTGCGACGATTAACATTTTTTGCGGCATTTTCATAGCAATAGACAGAAATATTGAGTTCCTCTCCTACTCTTTTGGACAATTGATGCGCATATCTGACAGCTTCATCCATGCTAATATTCGAAATTGGAATTAAGGGACAAACATCTGTAGATCCAAAACGAGGATGTTCCCCTTTTTGTTTGCTCATATCAATAAGCTCTGATGCTTTTTTTATGGCTCGAAAAGCAGCTTCGATAACTGCATCGGGAGCACCAATAAATGTGATAACTGTTCTATTTGTTGCTTTCCCTGGATCAATATTTAATAGTTTAATGCCTTCCACACTTTCAATACAATCTGCTATTTGCTGGATCACAAGAAGGTTTCTCCCTTCGCTAAAATTAGGGACGCATTCGAGTAACTGACTCATAAAAAACGTGTTAGATTATTTTTCCGTCAAGAATGGCTGTTTCTATCAGGTTGCTACCGTAAAAGTAAGGAATAGCAGCATATCCGGGCAGTTCTTTTGTAATAAATACATTTGCTAATTTGCCTTGGCAAATACTTCCACATATGCCTTCAACACCCATAGCATAAGCAGCATTTATAGTTGCTGCATTGATGGTTTCTTCGGCTGACATATGAAAGTTTAAGCGAGCTAATGATTGCATAAAATTCATATTTCCTGAAGGAGAAGAGTCTGGATTAAAATCGGAGGCTAAAGCAACAGGCAATCCTGAATCAATCATTTCTCGAACTGGAGGTGTTGGCATATTTAAGAAGAAAGCTGTGCCAGGAAGAATGGTAGGCATAACTTCAGTCTTTTTTAGCAGGCTTATTTCATTTTTGCTCAAATGCCCTAAATGATCAATCGACATCGTATTGTATTTCAACCCAACTTGTACCCCTCCTGAAAACCCATATTTATTAGCGTGTATTTTAGGATGCAATCCAAATTTTAACCCGGCCATTAATATTTGCTCAGCCTCTAATGGCGTAAAAAAGCCGTCTTCGCAAAACACATCAATATAATCGGCTAATTCTTCAGCAGCAATTTGAGGAATCATTTCATGAATAATCAGTTCAACATATCCTTGTCGGTTTGTTCTATATTTCTCAGGAACTGCATGTGCGCCTAAAAACGTTGCTTTAATCAAAAAAGGACTATTGTTCTTCAGTTTTTTAATAACTCGCAACATTTTAAGTTCAGACTCTACTGTTAAGCCATATCCTGTTTTAATTTCAACAGCTCCGGTTCCCTGCAGTCCTATCTCATGAAGCCGTACCATTGCCATTTTGAATAACTCTGCTTCGGAGCAACTTTCCATTATTTGTGCAGCGTTTATTATATCTTTCCCTCTTTTCAATTTTTTGTCGGCAAAATCCTCATTCGTTTTTTTAATAAAGCTTATGTCATTGGGGAAAACCAGATGGGTATGTGAATCACAGTAACTAGGAAATACAAGCTTTCCTTTACAGTCCAGTTCCATTAAAACATCATTGTCCAGTTTTTCCTCATTCAACTTCCGCATTGGACCAAAACCTTCAATCAATCCGTCTCTCATTACCAGGTAGGCATTCTTCAACACTCTAAGATTAGACATTTCCTTACCAGCCTTGAACTTTACAGAACTATCTTCAACCTGTACTAATTCTTTAATATTTTCTAAAACTATTCTCATGAATTTGGTTTCTCATTACAAGTTAAAGAAACTCATCGAACTAACTACCATATATTTAAGGTTTTTTCAGTTCCATTATTTGTGCACTTTTTAAGATGTTGATTTAAAAGTATGAATGAGCAAAATAGCCAATATCTGATTATAAAAACCAGAATATTTCTCCATCAAAAAAGAATGGCTCATTAAGCTTATAAAAAATAATTAAAGCTTAGTGAACCACTCTCGAAAGAAGTTTACTGTAAAATTATACGTTTTAATTTTGTCCTGAAGCTATTTTCAAAAGCTCTGTGTCGTGATGGAATCTAAGTTCTGATTGATTATCCAGCAGCATCGTAGCACCATTTTCGCTAGAATAGGGCTCCCATTCAGGAATTTCAGAATTATTTGGATTTCCTGTGCTTGCAAAGGTTACCCACGTTTTACTTAATTTCTTAGCTAAGGCATATGCCTCTGGAGTTCCTCCTGTATATTGCTCATTGCGTGCAATATTGTTGAAAACAAAATTTATCTCCATACAGTGACCTGATTTTATCATGCCGTCAAGCACCGGAGAGTTCCAACAAAATAAGTAATTGTACACTGGTGCACCTTCGGAAACAGATGATTTTAGATCGGCAAACTGAAGTAGATTTGGCCTGAACATTAAATCAAAATCGGTCATGTCAGAAGGCAAGTTTGTATTTGGATAAGCCTTTTTAAATGCCTCAATAAAAGACTCTGTATTCTCTCCATAAACTGAAGTTAGGTATTCTGTAACCGTATTTTCATCGGCATGAAGCATGCCTTCTGGTGCACTAAAAGATCCAAATTCAACTTTATTTGATCCCATCATAACCGGAACGTCTTTGGCAATATCTTCAGCACCTGCATCTCCCGGCTGGTATGGTATAAATTCGCCATCCTGTGATGGTGACCAACTAACACCTCCGAATAGGCCTTCTGTTCCTTGAGAAACGTTGGCTAATGCTCTATTTCCTGCTGCTAGTAATTCGGCATAAGGAACATCATTTATTTTTTCAATTTCACTTGGTTTTATTCCTAATTCCACTAAAATGGCAGGACCTACTTTTTGAGTTAGTTCTTTCGAAGTAAATCCCCCTCCACCACCACTTTGCATAATTGCTTTTTGAAATAAGCCTTTTGCTGAAGGAGTATACATTAAGGTATTTACTTTACCACCACCTCCAGATTGACCGAAAATTGTCACATTATTGGGGTCGCCACCAAAATTTTCGATATTCTTATTTACCCATTGTAGTGCAGCAACAATATCCATCATACCTACATTGGCAGATTGAGCATATTTATCGCTTACCGCTGAAAGGTCAAGAAATCCAAGAACATTTAAACGATGATTAATAGATACAACCACCACATCTCCTGTTCTACTTAAGTTTTCGCCATCATATGACGGTAGCTCACATGATGAGCCTGCTGTGTATCCACCTCCATGCAGCCAAACCATAACTGGTCGCTTAGTACCATCATTCAATCCCTTAGTCCAAACATTCAGGTTCATACATTTTTCTTCATTCATGTATGCAAAATTATGCTGTTGAGCAAACTCAAGTTCATCACTTAAAATCATTGATTCTACATTAATCGGACAGACTGGTCCGTATGCCCTGCAACTTCTTACTCCTTCCCAGAAGTCTGGTTGTTGTGGTGGCATAAAACGTTCCGCTTGTGCATAGGGTATTCCTTTAAAATTAAAGACATCCTGATGTAAATAACCTGCTACTTGACCAGATTCGGTTGTCGTAATAGCTGTTTCAGAATTGGCAATCATTGGATGAGATCCTGCGGCAAGACTACTGTCTGACTGAGTTGAGATTTGTGATGTGCATGATGCAAAAAACACACATGCAATAAAAACGTAAACTAAATGTTTCATGTTGCTGATTTTATTTTAATTAGGTAATTGGGACATTATTGAACCAAAGCATTTCTGAAGTATATTCCTTAATTGTTGTTTTTTCTTAGAATTCAGGCAAATAAAAGACAGAAGCTAAATCTGTAGAATAAATATACTCAGTAACATAAAGAAACTTTTACTGTTTTCATAGACTTTATTTTTTGCAGAAAGAATATCGTTCTCTCTTAGATGTCCTTATGTTACAGGCTAATCGACATTTAGCATGTTAGCGTAGTCGAAAAATAATACATTAAAAAAACTAAGCCGGCACCAAATTTCCAATAAGACAATATAACTGGAAGTTACGTTTCATCTCCAAATTGAAAAACTAGTGCCGGTCTTCACCTAAATCAACTAACGAAATATTTCAAAAAAGATATTCAGTTTCAGAATCTACTTAAAAAGTTGAGATATAAAATCATGCAGGGCTAAGCGCCAAACTTTCCACTCATGCGTACCTTCTACATGCTTGTATTGTACCTTTAAATTATTTTGCAGGAATGTATCAACCACTTTTCCTGTATATTCAATTCGGGGATCTTGTTCTCCGACTGACATATAAAAAAGCTTAAAGTTGTTGTTATAATATGCTGAATTTGTTAAAATACCAGGTATTTCCGCTTCAGGTTCAAAATTAACTCCCGGAATGCCTCCAAAAATACCACTACTGAAAACACCTAACCAATCAAACAACTCAGGATTTTTTAATCCGATATAAAAAGACTGCCCCCCTCCCATCGACAATCCGGCAAGAGCTCTGTTTCTTTGATCGGTATACACACGGTAATTTTTCTCAATCAAGGGAATTACATCATTCATTAATTCTTTGCCCATAATCAAAATTCCTTCCTCTCCATAAGCTCCCCCTTCGGTTTCTTTCTCCAAATTACCGTTGGTCATAACAATGATCATGGGAGTAACTTTTCCCTCTGCAAGAAGATTATCCATAATAAATGGAGCACATCCTTCATTGTACCATGAAGTTTCATTACCTCCACCTCCATGACGTAAATACAGTACCGGGAATTTTTCATCCGATTTCTGATTATAGGTTGGCGGAACATAAACATAAACTTTTCGGTTTACATCTTGTGCTGTCGAGTAATACCTTAAAATATGAACAGCTCCGTGAGCGACATCCTGAAGTTCGTCAAAACGGAGAGGATTACCGGGAATATTCACCAAGTTAAAGTCAGGCCTTTGCCCTACTTGCATCTCGGGATTTGCCGGATCCAGTATTTTTAGCCCATCAACCGAAAAACTATACGTATATAAATCAGGAGTTAATGGACCGATGGTAGTACTCCAAATACCACTATCATCTTTATCCATGGGAAAGGACTCCATTCCAAAGCTTAATGAAACCTTAGCTGCATCTTCGGCCTTAAGCGAAAAGGTAACCGTATAATCATCATTTACTAAAGGAGAAATAGGCCCTGAAAAGAATTGGGCTTTGAGATCATTTCCCAAAGACAGGGTGATTCCCAAAATCAATAAACCCCGAAGGAAACTATTTATTTTTAATTGCATGTTTTTTTAGTTTAGGAATTACAAATCAAATTAGCAGACACTTTATCAGCAATTTTTCCGAAGATGAGATAAAAGAACTCAAGGGGCTGTCCAAAAAGTAAATAAATCATAAAAAACGTCATCCCCAACTGATTTCGACATCTGGTTATCAGTAGATTAATATCCTAAAACAAGTTTAGGATGACTTGTGTGTTTACTTTCTGGACAGCTGGCTCCTTTGAAATTTCAGCAATAAACTGTTCTCGATTCAGAATAAATTCGCCACAATTTTATGATGAATTTATCTAATTATTAGCGATGATTATTTAAAAATATTTTGAGCAAAATTCTTTAAATCGTTTCTCCAAACCAACCATGAGTGTCCGCCTGGCATTTCACTAAAATCATATTTAATATCGTGTTTGTCAAAAACCTTTAACATTGATTTGCAATTGTTATAGGCAATATCTTCAGGTCCACCTTGAGTGAAAATTAGATACTTGACAGTTTTCTTAAGGATTGGAGCAACCTCTGCAAGTTTCTTATCTCCTGCTTCGTACATTGCTTCATCGTTCTCAAACCAACCGGAACTCATTACATTGATGTAGGAGTACATGTCAGGATATGTCATAAAAGACTCTAGTGTTTCTAAACCTCCCATAGATAATCCGGCAAGGGCACGATGCTCATTATCCGTATAAACATTGTAATTTGATTCGATGAAAGGAATGATGTCATTTTGAAGGTCTTCAACAAATACCTGAGTATCAATTCCGCCATGAGGCATAACAACAATCATTTTTTCACATTCCCCTTCAGAAAGCAAATTATCCATAATAAATCCGGCACGCCCAACATTGGGCCATGCAACATCACTGTCACCACCACCATGAATTAGATATAAAACAGGAAGTTTCTCATCTCCTAAATTATACCCGGCAGGCGTCCAAACGTGCATTCTGCGCATGCTGTTTGTCGTTGATGAATAATAATAGATCTCAGATGAAGCGCCGTGAGGAACATCTTTGCGTAGAGCAAAAAACTCATCGTCTCCATTTGGCATTACATCTATTAATGCTGATGTTTCGAAAGCATTTGCTGCCTTTGGATCAAAAACCTTTACTCCGTCAACAACAAAATTATATCTGTATGTGCCAGCTTTTACATTAGGAATTGTAATTGTCCAAACACCATTCTCATCCTTTACACTTTTGATATCTTGTCCCCAAGGAATAATGTCGCCTCCAAGAGTTACATCTTTAGCTTCGGGTGCATAGATTTTAAATTCAACATCTCCACTTTTGAGAACCTTTGTAGAAGTTAACGTGTCATTGGGCGTTTGTGGTTGATTGCCAAATTGAGCGAAAACTGTTGAAACACTTACGATTGTTAAAATAAATAATAAAGAAAAATACTTTTTCATGATAAATTTATAATATTTAGTTATTAAGAAATACTTTTTCGTGCCTCTCTGTCGGGGTCCATTTGCATTTCACTTTGATCATCTAGAAAGATTAGCTCACCTTTTTCTGCAGAGTAAGTATCCCATTGAGGTAAACCTCCACCATTAGGATCTCCGGTTTTCATAAAATGAAGCAGAGAACCGGCCATCTTCTGAGATAGATTTCTTGGTCTTGCTCCCCCTCCTGTGTGTGTTATCATTCTGTCTGTATTGTAAAACCAGAAACAAATATCGACACAATGGAACGCCCCCATTCTGTTGTCAAATAATGGCGGCTGCCATCCAAACCAAGCTACATATACCGGAGGCGTTTGTTTTGATTTTGCATCAGCCAAAGCAACAACACTTTGCCTGCTACTTGAAACCATTGAATATATCTCAATAGGTTTTTTATTAGGGAAAGCTTTAGCATAAGCTTCAACTACAGCTTCTGATTTATCTCCATAGCCGGAACTGAAACCAGCCCGGTCGCGAACCATATCAGGCACCTGATCCATGGTGATATTCATTAGAGAAGCATCGGCCATTGGCATTCCTAACTCATTCGTTGTAGAACAGATGATCATAGGTATTTCTGCAGCATAAGGATTAGCTTCTGGGTAATACGGATGCTGTGGAATAATCTCACCATCCATAACAGGACTAAAGCCCCCCCTCATACCACTTGCTCCAGTTTCCGCTTGAAGTTTCGCAACAGCACGATTAGCCAGTGCATAATACTCATTCCATGGCATTTCCTGAAGTTTATCTATTTGTGAAGTTGATAAACCGGCTTCTTTTAAAATGTAAGATCCTAATTTCTCTGAATAATCTTTATCACCTGATTGAGTGGTTGCGCCACTTAAAACGACTGCTTTATGAACCAATCCTTTGGCTGATGGCATCGATGTTACTGTGCAGACTTTTGCTCCACCACCAGATTGTCCCATGATGGTCACATTATCTGGATCTCCTCCAAAATTTGAGATATTATCGCGTACCCATTCCAATGCAGCAACAAGATCCATTACACCTACATTTCCCGAAGATGAATACTTATCTCCACCAACTCCGGCAAAATTTGAAAATCCTAATGGTCCAAGACGATGGTTAACTGAACAGAAAACAACATCCCCAAACCGCGCCAGATTTTCACCATTGTACCCATCGTGCTCAATACCATTTCCAGCGGTGAACCCACCACCATGCATCCATAAAAGAACTGGTCTTTTTGTGTCGTTACTCACACTTGGCGTGAATACATTAATACGAAGGCAATCTTCACTTACATCGTCGTAATTCCAATGGTCTCTGAATGCTCCGTATTTGTTTGAATAATTACCATCCAACATCTGAGGAGCTGAATTACCCCACCATAAGGCTGGATAAACATCATTCCATGGCTCAGGCTTTTGAGGCGGCATAAAACGATTCGCACCCGAAGTAGGTGCCCCATAAGGCATCCCCAAAAAATGATAAATTCCATTTAGGATATAACCTCTTACCTTACCATATTCAGTATCTGTAAGAGCAATATTATCACCTATAAACAACTGCTGACCATCTTCTTCTTCAACTCTATTCTGATCGGCACTTGTACAAGATGACAAGGGCAATGTAGCTAAGCCAATACCTGCGGCACTGACTCCCAGTGTTTGAAAAAAGTCTCGTCTGTTCGATTTCATAACTCAATTGGGATTTTAGTTTGAAAATTTTATTTAAATAGCTGAGGTGCATATTCGGATAAGTAATCTCTCCAGTTTGCCCAAGTATGGCCGCCGCCAGTTTCGTTGTAGATATACTTAAATTTATTATCATCCAGTTTTTTTCGCAAAATCTGAACTCCATCATATACAAAATCTTCAGTGCCACATGCGATGTAGAATAATTTGTAGTTAGCTTTCAGAGTTTCAAGGTTCTTGTCATAAGCAGCAATAAGAGGCTTCATTATTTCACGTAAGTTGTCATCATCGGGGTGTAAGCCTAAACTGAACAACCCCATATACTTGAATAAGGTCGGATTATTTAAAGAAGCAATTTGCGTATGCAAACATCCCATTGATAAACCTGCGATAGCACGATTATCACTATCTGCTTTTACTCTAAAATGATTTTCGACATATGGGATTACATCATTAACCAAGCTATTTGGAAATTTCTCTGAAGCAATAACTAATGCTCCAGCCCCAGGTACAGGTGGTTTTTCAGTTATTGCTGCTGATTGATCAGGGTTGCCATTTGTCATTACAACAATCATAGGTTTAGCTTTACCCTGTGCAATCAGATTATCCAAAATATAATTAGCGCGACCTAAAGAGGTCCATGCATCTTCATCTCCACCGCCGCCATGTAGAAGATATAAAACAGGATACTTTTCATTACTATCTTCATAGCCAGCAGGTGTATAAACATACATTCTACGGTATAATTCAAGTGTTGGAGAATCGTACCATACTTTAGTGATTGAACCATGGGGGACATCATTTACTTCAAAAATATCAGATTCTTTTCCTTGTATAATAAGAGTACTTGCATACCTTGTTCCATCACGCATTGCCTTTGGATTAGCTGGATCAATGATGCTTATTCCATCAACAATAACATTATAATGGTACATGGATGGCTCAAGAGGATCTACAGTGGCCGACCATACGCCTTCACTGTTTTTCGTGAGTTCAACATTCTCGCCCATTCCCATCCAACTACCGGTTACAGATATTGAATTTGCTTTTGGGGAATACACATTAAAGGTAACTGAGTTATTATCGGCAATTTCAGGAGATGTGATTTGCGGCCCCTGTTGAGATGAAATTTCCTGAGCATAGGAAGTAAATGCAAGAAACATAATAACAAGCAAGCCTAATGTCTTTGCAGTTAAATTAGATTTTTTCATAATGTTTATTAATTAGTTTTTAAAGAGTCTACTTGAATAATCAACCAGACAAATTCTCCAGTAACTCCACTCATGAGCATATCCTGAAGTATCAATATCGACAAAATTGATATTCTGATCGTTTAGCCAACCTTTAAACTGAGTATTGGCTTCATATAAGAAATCATCCTTACCTATAGCTATATACAATAGGTCAAGTTCTGAATTCACTGAAGAATTTAAGTTTGGAAAAATATCATTCTCAACAGCGCCCAAATTGAGTACCTGAGCACCTGGAGTCTCGGATTCTCCTCTTGCGTTTGGCCATAATACAAAAGCACCACTAAATGAACCAACCCAAGCAAATTTGTCAATATTATTTAATGCAGCATAAGTTGTATGTGCACCTCCCATAGACAGACCTGCAATTGCACGGTTTTTACGATCAACTAAAGTTCTGTAATTACTGTCAATGTATGGAATTATATCATCAATAATGCTTTGTTCAAACTTACCAGTACTTCCAAACCCTCCCTGAGACTGAACTACTGGATAATCAATAGAAGCAGCAGCCTGAGTTGCATTTCCATTCGTCATAACAACAATCATTGGTTCTGCTTTTCCTGATTCAATTAAGTTGTCCATAATTTGACAAGCTCTTCCCATACTTGACCATGCATCTTCATCACCACCAGCACCATGTAATAAATAAAAAACGGGATATTTTTTGCTGCTTTCTTCATATCCTGCAGGGGTATAAACATACATTCTTCGTTTAAGATCTAGAGTAGGTGAATCGTACCATACTTTTTCGAGATTTCCATGAGGGATATTGGTAACAGAAGCATACATGTCTGATTCAGGACCAGCAATCAAAAATACACTCATATATCTTGATCCATCCCGAATTATATTTTGTGAATTTGCAGGATCGATCAGACTTACTCCATCAACAGAAAATGTATAATTATACAATTCCGGTTCTAAATCAGAAATAGTAACAGACCAGACTCCTGAATCATCTTTATCCATATTTACCGATCTGTCTGTAGTTTTCCAACTACCCGAAACTGAAACGGAGGAAGCATCAGGTGCATTTAACCGCAGTGTCACACTACTACCGTTAATGTCAGGAGACATAATCCTTGGTCCTCCCATAAAATTTGCAAATTCTTGAGAATTAGCATTTAATACAATCATTAACAGGAAAATAAATCCCGTTATCTTTTTAGTAAATTGTAATTTCATAACTACATGAGTTTGACTAAATAATTAAATACTAAAATGTTTTTACTGAATTATTTGAAAAGCTTAGGCGCAAAATCTGCCAGATAAACTCTCCAATTTGCCCATGTATGGCCACCACCAGTTTCATTGTAGATATATTCAAAATTGTGTTCGTCAAGTTTTGCACGTAGCGTTTGTACTCCTTCATAACAAAAATCATCGGTACCACAACCTGTGTAGAAAAGTTTGTTATCCATTGTTTCTAAATATTTATCGTAACCGGGAATCAGTATTTCATTAGAAACAATTTCAAACTGGTCATTGAAATGAATACCCAGACTAAAGCATCCAATATATTGGAATAATCCAGGGTTTGTCATTGTTGTTATTTGTGTTTGCATTGATCCCATTGATAAGCCTGCAATAGCCCTGTTTTCACTGTTTGCTTTGACTCTGAAGTTTTTCTCAATGAATGGAATAATATCATTTACAATACTTTTGGGATATAAGGTCACTCGTTCAATCGTTTCTTCCCTAGTTTCATTTCCTAATGACGGGCCATGATCTGTTATTGATGAATTTGTAGGCCATTCAGTTACCGATGATGTTTGGGCCTCATTCCCATTTCCCATGACTACGATCATAGGTTTTGCTTTCCCCTCAGCGATAAGATTGTCTAAGATGTAGTTTGCCCGGCCAAGCGATGACCATGCTTCTTCGTCACCACCGCCACCATGTAAAAGATATAATACAGGATATTTGTCTTTGCTGTCATCGTATCCGGCAGGAGTATAAACAAACATTCTGCGGTATAGTCCAAGAGTTGGTGAGTCGTACCATACTTTGTGAATAGTTCCGTGTGGAACATCCATTGCTTCAAATACGTTTGATTCTTTTCCTGGAACGATAAGTGTACTAGCATACCTTGTTCCATCACGCATTGCTTTTGGGTTGGCTGGATCAATAGCACTAATTCCATCAATAACAATATTATAATGGTACATGGATGGATCCAGTGGACCTACTGTTGCTGACCACACCCCATCACTGTTTTTAGTCATTTGAACATTTTCTCCATCGACCCAACTTCCGCTTACCGAAATTGAATTTGCATTAGGGGAATAGATATTAAAAGTAACCGTGTTATTGTCAGCAATGGCAGGAGACGTAATTTGAGGGCCTTGTTGCGTGGATATCTCTTGGGCCTGTGAAGTTAAAAACAGGCAAACAAAAAATAGTAAACTTAATAATCCTTTTTTTGACTGAGACAAATTCATTTTTTTGTGTTTTAATAGTTATTAATGTGTAGTATGTTATTTGAAAAGTTGAGTTGTGAATTTTATTAAGTCGATTCTCCAAAGAGACCAAACATGAGAATATCCTTCTGATTCAGCATCTACAAATTGAATGCTTTTTTCTCTAAGCCAGTCTTTAAATTTGCGTTGGGGATCAATTAATGGATCTTCAGTTCCAATGGCAAGGTAAACGAGTTTCATTTTAGAGTTTATAGAAGAATTCAGGTTGGGGAAAACAATATTTTCTACGGCATCCAGATCAATATCATTTACACCTGGGGCAGGGCGAACGTCTGGCCAAACAACAAAAGCGCCGCTGAATGAGCCGATCCATGCAAACTTGTCAATATTATTGAATCCGGCATAGGTTGCTTGTCCACCTCCCATAGATAGACCTGCAATAGCGCGCTTATCCCTATTTTTATATGTTCTGAAGTTACTGTCGATGTATGGAATAATGTCTTTGATTACACTTTCTTCAAATTTTCCAGCATTTTCATCATAGGCAGTCATAAAGTTTACCTGAACAGGAGTGGCTTTATCCGGAGATACTTTTTGGTTATAATTACCATTTGTCATTACCACAATCATAGGTTTTACTTTTCCTTCTGCAATTACATTATCCATGATGTTAACAGCTGCACCAACTGATGTCCATGCATCTTCATCACCACCATTGCCATGAAATAAATACAGGACAGGATATTTATCTTTTCCCTTTTCATAATATGGAGGAGTGTAAACATACATTCTGCGTTGCATATCGAATACAGGAGAGTCATACCATACTTCTGAAAGCGTACCATGGGGAACATCCTTCATGTCATAATATTGGCTATATTCTCCATTAATAACAAAATAGTTCTGATATCTCGCCCCATCTCTTGCTACTTTAATGTTACTAGGGTCGAGAGATGTAACTCCGTTCACATTAAATATATATAAGTACATGTCTTCATTTAGGGGGGAGGTGGTATATGTCCAAACACCATCATCGTTTTTCGTCATGGTTTCACCTGAAGGTGAATTTCTCATCCAACCACCCACTAATTTCACCTCGGTTGCATCAGGAGCGTATAAGCTGAAAGTTACCCGGTTATCAGGCAATACCTTTGGTGATATTATTGATGTACGGGTTTCTTGTGCATGAGATGAAAAAATTATTGCAATGAAAATTAGTATTGTAATAAATTTTTTTGTTGATCTGCTTTTATACATGTTTGAAAGAATTAGTTTTTAGGGTTACCGGTTTGTTCGTTATTTTAGTTTTATACTTATTCGTAATTTTCACCAAACACGTACTTCAATATCTTCTTCCCCACTCATAAGATTAAGTAATTCATCAAGCCCAGCATTATCCAAATGATATGGATATAAAATTGCAGGGTGAAAACTTTTTGCTGCATCTGCAACCATCTTGGGAGTCATCGTATATGGATTATTCATAGGTAGAAAAGCCACATCAATTCCGTGTAAATCATCCATCTCCGGAATATAATCGGTGTCACCCGCCACATAAACCTTTTTATCTCCAAACAGGAAGATATACCCATTACCAACTCCTTTCGGATGAAACTCTTTATCAATATTATATGCAGGAACGGCCTTTATTTCTATGCCTAATGTTGTTTTTGCATCTCCATTTTTCATGATCTCTCCATATCCCAAAGTCGTTCCAACTTCAGGAGTGACAATTACAGATGTATTATCTTTCTTTAATTGAGAAATGGTTTCTGCATCCAAGTGATCTCCATGAGAATGGGTGATTAAGATTAAATCAGCCTTTGGCATTTTTGAAAAATCTGTGCCAAACATGCTAACTGGGTCTACATAAATTGCTCTGTCCGAATAATTAAGGAGTAGTGAGCCATGTGCAATTATTGTAACTTCCAGATCACCTCCCTGAGTTGAGATAATCTCTTTTTTATAATCTTGAGAGAAAGCACTAATATGCATGATTGCTAACAATAAAAGTGAAATTACATGTTTCATAATTCAAGTTTAAGATGGAAAGAAAAGGCTAAGAAGTTTAAAGGAGTTTACGAGCGTCCCGATCTGGATCATTCTTTACTTCACAAGAATCATTTAGGATCATCGTTTCTCCATTTTCTTTAGTGTATGCAGGCCAATCCGGCAAATTATCGGTATTTGGATTGCCCGTTTTCATAAAGGCCAATAAGCAGTCTGACATCTTTTCGGCCATTGTTCTAGGATGCTTACCTCCTCCTGTATGGGTTAACATTAAATCAGTATTGCCAAACCAAAAACTAATATCCAAACAATGGAAAGCACGCATACGATTGTCAAACAAAGGAGGTTCCCAACCAAACCATGCTAAATATACTGGTGCAGCTTGATTCGCCTTTGCATTAGCAGTTTCAATTACTTTTGATCTGTTGCTAAGTATCATTGACCAAATATCAATCGGCTTTTTGTTAGGGAAAGCGTTTGCATAAGCATCAACGATTGCATCAGCTTTATCTCCGTATGGAGAACTTGTTGGTGATGAGCTGTTTCTTAAATTATCTTTAACTTCTTCGAATGAGATATTTTCCAAAGCTGCGTTTGTTCTACTAGGTGAAAATTCACCAGTTGTAGTGGATAATAACATTGGAACTTTAGATGAATAACTATTCATGCCGGAGAAAAATGGTGTGTCCGGCAAATGAACCCTATCTGCAACAGGGCCAAAACTGCCTCTCATCATTCCACTTCCACCTACATCTTGGGTTAGTTTCTCAGCAGCTTTATTGGCCAAAACCAGATAATCTGCCCATGGCATTTCCTGAAGTTTATCAATTTCAGAAGAAGAAAGTCCGGCTTCATTAAGAATATATGTTCCCAGCTTAGCTGAGTAATCTTTACTTATAGCACCAACGATATTTCCACTTAAAGCAACAGCTTTGTGGATTAAGCCTTCAGATGCAGGCATGGACGTAACTGTACAAACTTTTGCTCCTCCACCCGACTGTCCCATAATGGTAACATTACCGGAATCACCACCAAAATTGGCAATGTTTTCATTTACCCACTTCAATGCAGCAATAATATCCAGTACTCCAACATTTCCTGAATCAGCATATTTTGCACCACCAGCGGCTGATAAATCAGAAAAACCAATTGGCCCTAAACGGTGATTTATAGAAACAAATACAACGTCCCCTTTTTTGCTCAAATTTTCACCATCATAGCTATCTTGTTCGAAGCCATTTCCATTGGTAAATCCACCTCCATGAATCCAAACAAGAACAGGCCTTTTTTTGTCATCTATTTCCGGAGTCCAAACATTCAATTTTAAACAATCTTCACTTACATCATCATAATTCCAATGATCGGCAAAAGAAGAATAGGCATTCGCATAACGATTTGTCATATCCTGAGGAGCAGTATTTCCCCACCAAACAGTTGGCAAAACGCCAGTCCACGGTTCAGGTTCCTGAGGTGGCATAAACCTATTTTTACCTCCAGTATCAGCACCGTAAGGAATGCCCCGGTAGTTGTAGGTGCCACGAAGGATAAACCCCTTCACCTTTCCATACTTTGTTTCGGCAATAGCAATGTCATCACCGATAAATAATTGTTGCCCTTCGTCTTCTGATGCTTGTTTTTGGGTTGTTGTTGCACAGCTAGTTAATGGCAATGTTGCCAAACCAATACCAGCAGCACTAACACCTAGGGTTTGAAAGAAAAATCGTCTATTTGATTGCATGATTCATTAGTTTCTTGATGTTCTAAAAATATATTTAGCTAATACACTATAATGTAAGATTATATTATTACGAGGGACATCACGTTGTTCTTTTTCATTATAAAGTATCCTTTGGTTATTTTATAGACAGAATATATACAGCACTTACAAAAAACACGAAATAGCTCATTTCATCTAAAAAAATATAAATGAAGTTAATTCTTCTTCTTGAAACATTAAACGCTATTCACGAGATCTCATCATTATAGTATGATGTAATACGTAATTTAGGTTTCTATCCCCTAGCTTTTCCAAAGAAAATATAGCATCAACTGTTGATGTCGCTTTTTAAATAATGGTAATTGTAAAAATCAGCTTCCCCTGCCGTAAGCACGAGGAAGCCATATAACAATATTTTATTTTAGAGAAGATTCATTATTAGGGTTATCTAGGAAAATTCATTGGGTTCATTCTTGCTTGTATAAAGCATTCACCTAAAAATTTCATTGCTTTAGGAAGACTTTTACGCCAAAGCACCCAATTATGCCCACCATCAGTTACTCGAACTTCAACAGGAATCTGAGCTTCTTTCATGGTTAGCACCATTTCAATTTGATCCCGGTTCATTTCATCATCACCAATCTCAATGGCATATACAACTGCATTTTTTTGGTCTTCAGGTAAGTTTTTGGCGAGCGTATATGGATCATTCTCAAACCACAATTCGGGCAAACTTCCGTCTTTTTCTAGAGAGCCAAAATAGTTTTCACCAGCCCATTGACCACCACCCCAACCCGGGCGCTTGGCTCTTTCTTCTCCGTACATACCAATACTCATTCCATAACAAGCCTGAAACATATCAGGGTGTTTTAGTGAATAGAGCAAACACCCACGGCCACCCATTGAAAGACCAGAAATAGCACGATATGATTTTTCTGTTCGGCAACGGTAAGTTGATTCAATATGAGGGATTAGTTCTTCAAAGAAATAGTCTTCGTAGTTGAAAGTGCCATCATGGTTGTTGTTGTACCAATTTTGTATACCATCGGGCATAACGATAATCATTGCAGGAGCTTCACCTGATGCAATAGTTTCATCTGCAATTGCAGCTGCCTGACCTTTTAATAGCCAGTCTTTCCAATTATCGCCACCGCCATGTAGCAGGTACAATACGGGATAATCTAAAGTTGAAGTTTCATATCCTTCAGGTAAATAGATCGAATAATGGGTTGTTTGACCTAGAACTTTACTTTCAAGAACACGATCATTGTAAGCTGTTCCGTGTTGTGCAAATGATGAAATAGCAATTAGCAAAGTGAAAATTGATAAGATATATTTTTTCATTATTTATTGATTTAATTGGATTTACTTGAATAATAAAGGAGCCATTTCTTTTAAGCACACTCTCCATGTATCCCAGTTATGACCACCCACTTTGTCGAAATTAGTATATTCCATTTTCATATCATTCAGCCCTTTCAGCAAGCGTTCGGTATTTGCATAGGCCATATCGGATTCTCCACATCCAACCCAATATAATTTATAACCTGAATTTTTGATAGGTGTTAGTTCTGAGATGGGATCTCTTCCTGCAGTGAAGCCCATGCTTAATACGCCAATATAATCGAACGTATCAGGATGTCGGGCAGTTGTGTAAAGTGTATAAATACCACCCATTGAAAGCCCTGCGATCGCACGTCCGCTTTTCTTTTTAACAACATTGTAATGTGATTCAACATATGGAATAATGTCTTGAATTAGACTTTTCACATAAGCCCCACCTGAGTGAAACTCCTCAGCTTCCATGTCTTGTTGCATGACG
Organism: Prolixibacteraceae bacterium; assembly: GCA_963662675.2. Classification (GTDB taxonomy): domain Bacteria; phylum Bacteroidota; class Bacteroidia; order Bacteroidales; family Prolixibacteraceae. The sequence goes on along the minus strand of CAXXHP010000004.1, from coordinate 561,082 downwards.
GTTGGGCCTTCAATAGCAGCCATTACATCAGGTGATGCGAGCTGATTTGGATTATCGTTAGGCATAACCACAATCATTGGTTCAGCTTTCCCCTGAGCAATCAGGTTGTCCATGATTTGAGAGGCACGTCCAAGAGAAGACCATGCATCTTCATCACCACCGCCACCATGTTGCAAGTACAATACAGGGTATTTTTTATTTGATTCACCATAGCCGTAAGGAGTGTACACATACATCCTTCTTTCAGCGCCATAAGCCGGTGAATTATACCAAACTTTAGAAAGTGTCCCTTTTTGTTCTTGTATATCCATAAACTCATTGCTTTTTTCGCCGGGAACAATAAACATACTTGATACATTTTGTCCATCGCGAACAATCTGGAGATTATTTGGATCAAGCATTTGAATTCCGTCAACTGTGAATGTATAGGTATAAAAGTCAGGAGCTACATTTTCTACTGTGTATTCCCAAATTCCATTCTCACCTTCTGCCATATCAACTGGTGCAGATGCCATCATTTTTCCGAATGGAGTTTCCATTTCTTTTTGAGGAAGGAAACCACCTGATAAAACAACTTGAATGGCTTTTGGGGCTTTAAAACGAAAAGTTACGTTAGTCCCGGTAATTTCAGGAGAAATAAGTTTTTTTGCTCCAAACTGAGCAAATGTGTTGATGGTGAAAAACAGGATGATTGTTAAGATTGATAGTTTTTTCATCGGTTTTGTTGGGTTAAAAGAGTTTTATTATTTATAAACTATATCAATTACAAGATACTTCCCTTAGTAAAAAGGGTATATTTTGATGTATATAATTATAGATTTAATTAAAGAAGATTATTTTATGATTTACATAGACAGACATTGATGTTTTCTTAAGCATTTAATGCAGACTATTAATTCTCATTTTCCTTATAGAAATCACCAAACCCAATTAGCTCAATGCCATTGTCTTCAATGTATTTCATAATTGCAGGGCTCATAAAAGTGTTAGCAACATCTTGTCTATCTTTACCCACGTCTTCACCTTCTCGGGTATACATTCCCTTCATTTCTTCACTTTCAAATCCCGGATGTTCTATAGTCCAGTAGGTCTTTCCATTTTCCATTTTCTTTAATGCTTCAAGAAAAGCACCTTCTCTTTTCTCTCCGGGTTGTGACATTCCAACACCTAATGAGTTTAGCCCCAATTTTGCATCGATTTCGGAATTTCCCTGATATACCAGATTGTATTCATCGGCTAGTTTCAAAACAATGTCAAGCAACCCTGGTTTGAAGGTCCACATCATGTGATCAGTAATATGGGTGACATTGTTTACATATTTCAAAGCCAGTTCTATCTGAGCACGAATTTCTGCTTCTGCCTCTGCTAAATTAAAAGGTTTTGCAGATGGATCAAACCCACTGGCAGTCAGGTATCCATCCTCGTCACACAATGAAGGGCATTCAGTAAGGGGCCTCCATTTGTAATTCATCCATTCACTGTTGAGGGTAACATGGATTCCAACATCAAGGTCAGGGTTTTCATTGCACAATTTAGCACCTTCCAAAAACCAGGGAGTAGCTGGCATAATTTCGGCAGAGCGACCGATCCCGTTCTGGAAACATGCTATAATAGCCTTATTTATGGTGTGGGAACCACCAATGTCGTCCATGCGAACAATTAATCTTTGAGCATTTGCCGAGAAAATAAGGAATAACCCGGCGATTAGTAATACTTGTTTTTTCATTTTTAATATTTAAATGGTTTAATTATTTAAATAGAAGAGGGACAAAATCTATTATGTTTTTACGCCACGAACGCCAGTTATGTCCGTCCAAAGAATTGTAATAAACGTAATCCATCCCCATTTTCTTAAATCCTTCTATCAGTCTCATGGCATTCACGTAGCCCATGTCTTTTGTTCCGGCACCCAACCAAAAAAGGTTATACCCACTTCTTTTAAGTGGGCCTAAAGCTTCTTCATCATTTACATTATCAATATTGCCGGGTGATCCAAGTCCACATCCCATAACGGCAATGTAATCGAATAATTCAGGGTGTTGTTTTATGATTGTCATTGTAAATGACCCACCAAGTGACAGACCGGAAATAGCCCTGTTTCCCTTTCCTGTTTTAACGCTGAAATGCGATTCTGTATAAGGGATAATACTATAAACCAAGTCCTCGATGTACTTTGATTCAGAAGTTATCATAGGTGATGCCACCGACATATCTTCAGGTATAATGATGTTGAATGATGCCTGTAATCCTGCCCATGAGTTAGGCATTACAATAACCATAGGCTCAGCTTTCCCTTCATCAATCAGATGATCCATAATCTGGCAAACACGTCCCATGTCGACCCAGTTTTCTTCATCGTCACCACCACCATGTTGAAGGTATAGTACCGGATATTCTTTTTCTTCAGAATAGCCATAGGGCAGATAAACATTCATTCTACGTTCTACACCAGCCATTTTAGACGGATACCAAACTTGCGAGAGTGTGCCCTTATGCTTGTCGGCTACCTCGTAGTATTTGCTTTTTTCACCTTGAATGATGAAAGTACTCAGGTATTCCCTGAAGTTATGGGCAACTTTCAGGTTTAAAGGATCAAGGATTTTAACGCCATCAACCTCGTAATAATAGAAGTAAAACTCAGATGCTAGGTTGCAGGCCATATATTTCCAAATACCTTCATCGTTTTTTGTCATTTTAACAGAGCCTCCAAGTCCCCACATGTCAACACCGGGAATGAAATCACCGTAGAGTATTACTTCTTCAGCCTGCGGGGCATTCAACCTGAAGGTTACCGCATCTCTTTCAACCTCGGGCGAAACAAGCCTGTTGTCTGGCATTTGTTGTGCATAGGAACTTAAAAACAGGAGAGAAGAGGTGATTATGGAAAATATTTTATTCATCGTTGAAGTATTAAGTGGTTATTTAAACAGTAGCTGAGCCAACGCTACCAAATCCCTGCGCCATGAACGCCAGTTATGTCCATCCCTCGAATCGAAATAGGTATAATCCATTTTGTTCCTTTTCAGGCCATCCATCAGGCGCACTGCATTGCCATAGGCTATATCCGATTTTCCACATCCAATCCAAAAGAGTTTGTAGCCTTCATTTTTTATTGGTTTAAGGGCAATATCGGCATCTGTATTTTCTTCATAACCCATCCCCATAATCCCAATGTACGAGAACATTTCGGGGTATTTTTCAATGGTATAAAGGGAATAGATTCCTCCCATTGACAAGCCGGAGATGGCTTTGTTTTCTCTTCCCGGTTTTATGCTGTAATGAGATTCAGCGTAGGGAATAATACATTGTATAAAATCATCCACATATTTGCCTCCTTGCCTGAACCTTTCATCATTGTGATCAATAGTGAAGATGGTAGGAGCACCGATAACATTCATCACGTTTTGCGAGGCAAGCTGGTTGTCAAGTGTATTGGGGATTATTACAATCATTGGTTCTGCCTTGCCTTCGGCAATCAGGTTATCCATGATCTGGCTAACACGTCCCATTGCGCCCCATGTTTCTTCATCGTCACCACCACCATGTTGCAAATAAAGTGCAGGGTATTTTTTATCGGAAGAATAACCATAAGGGAGGTAAACATTCATTCGTCGTTCTGCTTCAAAAACGGATGAATAGTACCATCCCTGTGACATTGAACCTTTCTTTTCCTTTGCTACTTCGTAATACTTACTTTCTTCTCCTTTAATGATGAATGAACTTAGGTATTCCGAGTAATTGCGGATTGTCATAAAATTTAAGGGATCGGTGATTTTTACACCATCCAGATCGTAGTAGTAAAAATAAAATTCAGAGGATAAATTATCCGTGGTATATTCCCATATACCGTCCTTGTTTTTTGTCATTTCAGCATTTCCTCCCAAACCATACTCATTTACACCGGGAAGAAAATCGCCATAAATTTTCACCTGTTTTGCTTTGGGGGCTTTTAAAATAAAAGTTGCCGAATTCCCGATAATTTCAGGAGATATAATTGATGGGCCATAAAACTGTCCATAACTATTGTTGAAAATATAAATTAGAATTAATAGTATGAATGCTTTATTTCTCATTTGCAGGATTTTATTGAGTTAGCGGGTATTTAAGTTCAAGAGCTATTCCCGCTATGAAATAAAAAAGAGTGTGTATCTCAGACAAGCAGAAAACCTGAACTACATTTCCTTTTAGAGGGAATTTTGTATGCTCAGGTTTTCGTTGTTACATATGAGAAATTTTAATTCTATTGAAGTCTTACAGTTTCTTTAAGTTTAATGTCTTGTGAAGAAGAACCAACCAAGATTTCAAGATTACAAGGATCGTAATCCCATGTTTGGTTTTTTTCATTCCAGTAGCTTAAATCTTCTACCGGAATTCCCAATGAAACGGTTTGTGTTTCACCAGGATTCAAAGACACCCTTGAGAATGCTTTCAGTTCTTTATATGGCCATTCAACAGATGGGTTAATGCGGTGAACATACACCTGTGGAACTTCATCCGCTTCCATTGATCCGTTATTTGTTAAGTCAAAGCTAAGTTCAATTACATCGTCAGATTTATAAGATGATTTATTCATTTCTAAACCAGAGTAGTTGAAATCAACGTAAGACAAACCAAATCCAAAAGGATACAATACAGGAACTTCTTTCGTGTCAAACCAGCGGTACCCAACTAAAGAACCTTCGGAGTAATATGCATCGGGACCATCAGTAGGTTGGCTCATAAATGCACTGAAATCAATTTTTTCTTCCTCATCACCAGTATCTACATCATCTTTTCTATATTGAGAAACAAAAACGTCTTTTTCCTTAACAACTTCCTTTTCCTGTGGATATGTTCCCATTGCAAAAGCCGGGGAATCTTCAAGCTTCAATGGGAAAGTCATTGGAAGTTTTCCGGAAGGAGCGATATTACCCAATAATACATCAGCTAAAGCATGACCACCTTCCAGACCGTTCCACCAGCCTTGAACCATACCTTTAGAAAGCTCATCAACAACTCTTAGGTCACAAGGGCCCCCTGAGATGATGATAGTCACTAAATTAGGATTTGCTGCAGCTAACGCTTTTGCAATTTCATTTTGTCCAACAGGAAGGTCAATGTTTGTTCTGTCACTTCCTTCAGTTTCTATTGATTTATTTGTGCCTGCAAAGAACAAGACAATGTCAGCGTTTTTAGCAAGCTCAACTGCTTCAGCAATAAAAGCAAGATCGGCAGGCTCGTCGATTGTAGCAGCATTGTTTGGATTTGGAGCAACAGGTCCCCATGAACGAACATAGTTTTTGTACCCGGGAGCATAAGTGATTTTTGCTGCATCTCCAATACTATTTTGTAGACCTAACAGCGGAGTAATTTCATACAGAGCTTTTACACCTGCACCCATACCTCCAGCGGCAGTTGATAAAACAGCATTCTGACCAATTACAGCAATATTTTTCACCTTGCTTAAATCAATAGGAAGGATATTATTTTTGTTTTTAAGAAGTACAACCGATTTTTTCGCTACTTCGTAAGCAATTTGTTGTTCTTCAGGTTGAGAAGCCATAAGTGTGTTTGCAACATCATCAGGGATAGCTTCAACAGTGAAACGAACTCTAAGTATTTCACGAACTTTATCGTCAACAACTGATTCAGAAACTTTACCTGCTCTAACAGAATCAATTAATGCAGGTCCTAAATAAGTATCACCAGTCATCTGTACATCAAGGCCACCAAGTGCAGCACCCATTGTACTGTGTGTGCCACCCCAGTCAGAGATTGTCATGCCATTAAAGCCCCATTCTCCACGTAAAATATCATTATTTAAATAAGGATGTTCTCCACACCATATTCCATTAACCTTATTGTAGGCAGTCATCATACCCCATGCACCACCTTCAACTACAGCAGCTTCAAATGGTTTTAGGTAAATTTCACGTAATGTACGATCATCAACAATTGCATTTACGGTACCACGATCTGCTTCCTGGTTGTTTACGGCATAGTGCTTAACACAAACAGCGGTACCTTCGTCCTGAGCACCTTGTACGTAACCAACTGCTAATTCTGCAGCAAGAAAAGGATCTTCACTAAAGTATTCGTAGGTACGACCACCAACAGGAATACGTTGAATGTTGATTGCCGGCCCAAGGATCATATCTTTACCACGACGGCGTGCTTCGTGACTCATTCCTGTACCATATTTGTAAGCTAGTTCCGAAGACCAGGTTGCAGCCAGTGCCGAACCTGTTGGGAAATAAGTAGCCGAGTCTGTTGTTAAACCAACAGGGCGGAACATGTCCCCAACTTCTTCCCTGATACCAAAAGGACCATCAGCATATTTAATTTCAGGAATTCCAAGGCGTGGAATTCCTTCTGATGACATGATGGTTTTACTATGAAGCATTTCAACTTTCTCTTCCAAGCTCATACCTGCAATGATTTCGTTGATTTCTTCATCGTGTATTGTGAGCACATCCTGAGGAGATGAAGTTGTTTTCTCCTGTGCACGACTCGGTAATGCACCCATATTGGCAGCAATGATAACTGCAAAAATGAAATACTTTTTAAAATTCATAATTAATAATTTTAGTATGTTTTTGTGTTTTAAATTGAAGGCTGACTACTCCTTAAAACATTGAATTATTATTTATTGATGGTTCCAATGGCTGTCCCATTTCTGATGCTTCAACATCACCATCAAGTTTGAAAATCATGTAGTTCGGATTTTCTTTCGTGTAGAGTGTCCATTTACCAATATTTTCTCCATTAGGGTCACCATATTTTGCAAAGTTTGTCCAAGCATCAACCATGACATTACTTAGGGCATAGTCGCCATCAATAAATGGTCTCCAGCTACGACCCAGTGTATGGAAAGTGTACCATAATTCCGATGAGTGGAATGCACCAGCAGCATCACCTGGCAGTGGTCTTGCAAACTGGTATGCATATGCAACGCCTCTTAAATCCTCACGTGAGATACAAAATCTGGCTATTGCATCACCTCCACTTAATCCGCCAATATCATCCATTGTTGAACCAATCATATAAGGAACATCTGATATTTTTCCTTCCAGTGCAGCAGCACTAAATGATTCTGGTAACACATACCCGTCAATCACAGGAGAGAAACCCAGATACTGTTGTTTTTCCTGCATGTATCTTTGAACTAAATTGTAGATGTCTTCGGTAGAAGCAGAACGCATCTGTTCTAAATCAGTATAACCTGCCCAGTTCATTAATTCCTGTCCCTTGGCTTCAGAATCTGTTAAAGCAGTGTTTCCCATCAAAGGTCTCTCACTAATTCCACCACCGCTTTGAATAATTGCTTTCGCAGGAATATCTTTCGATAAAGGAGAAGTAACAAGTGTTTGAATACTTGCAGCACCAGCGCTTTGTCCAAAAATCGTGATATTTTCAGGATCACCTCCAAATTGAGAAATATTTTTACTAATCCATTTCAGCGCGGCTATTTGGTCTAGGGTCCCATAGTTTCCTGAAACATGATTTGTGTTTTCAGCACTCAACTCAGGATGTGCAATAAATCCGAATATTCCCAGACGATAGTTGATTGTTACAAGCACAACGTCTCTTTCAGCCCATGCTTCACCGTCCATTTCAGGTTCAAATCCCCACCCGGATGTATACGCACCTCCGTGAATCCACATAGCAACCGGAAGTTTTTCATCAGTTTTTCCGGAAGTTGGTGTCCAAACATTTAAGAAAAGGCAATCTTCACTATATAGCGCATCACCTTCCCAAAAGAATTCTTTTTGATAGAAATCCCCTTCGACATGAGTCGCCTGATAGGCCGCATTACCAAACTGATCAGCAATTTTAATGCCCTCCCAGGGTTTTACAGGCTGTGGTGCTTTCCAGCGCAGGTCACCAACAGGAGCTGCGGCATAAGGTATTCCGCGGAAAACTGTAACACCTTCGGTCTCAGAATCGACACCCTGGATTTTTCCGCCTTCAACTTCTAAAACAGGATTCGTTTCTTCAGTTACATTATTATTGCTACTACATGACATGAAGAATAGCGATGCAATAGCGAGTAAGGAAAAAAGAAAAGATTTTTTCATTATAGAAATTTGATGTATTTAAATGAAAGTGCATAGCAATGAATTATACCAGATGAGCTATAAAATGCCGTATTGGATAACAAAGTATATTCAACTTATGCAAGGCATAAAAATCGAGGTATAACTGTAAAGCTACATTGAGATTTTTTTAACCACAGCAGAAATTAAATTGTATTTGAGAAATGCACTTTGAAAGAAACTACTATGGCGCTATGCCATAGTAATTTCAAAAAATTATGAGAGAAATGTCGTATTAACAGAATAATTGAAAAAAAATTACCAATTAGGGTTCTGCTCGATGTTGCCATTCAATGTAACTTCCGTATCCGGGATTGGTAACACGTCATGTTTTCCAGATACAAAACCTTCTGATGAAGAATTCGTGTACTCTACAATAACACTTTCAGTGTTGGAATCAAAGCCCATAATTGTTTCACCTCTGTCACCAAGTGTACTTGCTGCATCACCCCAGCGAACCAAGTCCATCCAGCGACAACCTTCTTCAAATAATTCCAAACGTTTTTCTATTTTGATGTCATCCATAGTAATCGCACTATCTTTAGCATCTAATTGAGCTCTTTCGCGTATTTTATTTAAATAACCTCTTGCTTTAGGTTCATCGCCATTCTTAAGGTTTGCTTCAGCTGCAAGTAATAGAACTTCAGAATACCTCATATAACGGGGATTTACAGTTGGGAACATTCCAAAAATAATATAGTCTGTAGATAACAATCTGTATTTCCAGCCAAAGTATCCTTCATTGCCATGAAGTACTTTTCCTGAAAGAATAGAAACACCTATGTTTTTTAGTTGATCGTAAGTTTTGATAGAATTATTTAAACGATAACCATCAACACCTTCTTCACTAACAAATGCGTTATATAGCGATGCTGTTGGGTTATAGAATCCCCAACCACCATTAGAAAGGTCACTATACTCTGGAGTCATGTTCCAGCTAAATGATTCACCCCTATAACCATGATAGATATAAAACATGCTCATATTCTGCATGAAATTTGCATAGTCTGCCACGGCATTCCATTCCAAAATATTTTCTGAGGAATAGTCTGATGCTGAATGCATAAGATCTTTGTAATCGCCACTATACAATTCGTATTTCTGAGAATCAATTACTTCATTAAGTACTGTTGCAGCTTTAGCCCATTCTTCCATAAAAACATATGTTTTACCCAAGAATGATTGAACAGCCTCATGTGAAACACGTGAAAGATTAGTGTTTACATCAGTTTTACTTTCTAAGTCACCAGAATTAATTGCTGCTTCAAAGTCACTTGCTGCCTGGCTGAAAAGAGCACCATCTTCGCTGTTGGGTTGGTCATATTCATCGGTTCCCAATAAATGATCTACTACAGGAGCAGTTCCATAAAATGCACCTAAATAAAAATGTGCAAACCCACGGAAAAAGTAAGCTTCAGCTAAAGCACGTTTTTTTGTTGTAGTATCGTATTCATCAAATTTTTCAATAACCAGATTTGCATGATAAATCATGGTATATAGGTTAGAGAAAAGACTTTGAATATTTTCATTGGTTGAACCAAATGTGTATGCCCCTAGGTCTTCGCGTTGAGAGTTGTCATTTTTTTGTCCACCACCACACCAGATATCATCTGATAGTAAGTTAGATGTTGACATTATTTCTTCAAATAATGTGCCCAGATCAACATAACACGCTGTGATAGCTGCATCAGCATCAGCATCAGTTTTGTAAAAATCACCTTCTGCGCCCAAGTTTCCCATCTTTTCAATATTTAACTCATCTTCACAAGACGAGAATGCAAAAATTGAGATGATCAGGGCAAATAATATTGTATATTTTTTCATCATTTTTTAGAAAGTTAAGTTAATACCTGTAACAAATTTCTTAGAGATCGGATATACTGCTGTATCAACACCTTGTCGTGAACCAGAACCAGCAGAACTGGCCTCAGGATCAAATCCATCATATTCTGTAAATGTAAACCAGTCGTCAAGTGATACATAAAAACGCAAAGTCGAGATATTTAATTTGCTTAATAAATTTTCAGGAACTGTGTATCCAAGTTGAATTTGCTTGATTTTAAAGAAAGAACCATCTTTTACCATTGCACTTGAAACGATGTATTTAGAAATGTCAGCAGAAGCTGCAGGGCGTATACCATCCGTGTTGCTGGTGGTCCAACGATCTTCATAAAATTCTTCATAAATACGGTTTCCTTGTGCCCTGTCGTTTGAGAATAAGGCTTGAAAGATTTGACTTCCCTGAACTCCGGTTCCAAACACAATTGCATCAAATCCTTTGTAGGCAGCTGTCAATGTTACACCATAAGTCAACTTAGGAATCGCTGATCCAATGTTCGTGCGGTCTTCCGTAGTAATACTTCCATCATCGTTGATGTCTTCAAAAGTTGCTTCACCTGTAGCAGAATCAATACCTGTAAAGTTGTAGCCATAGAAGTGCCATACTTCAGAACCTTCTTCAAAAACAGTTATAGGGTCATTTAATAATCTTGTTCCTTCGATATAATCGATACTGTTATCAAGGTAAGTAACTTTATTTTTCAAAGTTGAAGCATTGGCGTGGATACCATATCTAAAATCATTACCGATCATATCGTCCCATCCTAATTCAAGTTCAATACCTTTATTTGAAACTGAACCAGCATTGATAGGAGAAAAGTTTCCACCTGCAATAAGTGAAGATTCAAGACCAGTTACCAATAGATCTTCTGTCCTTTTATTGAACCAGTCAAAAGTCATGCTCATTTTTCCATCAAAGAAACGGGCATCAACCCCAAAGTCTAATTGCGTAGAGGTTTCCCAACTTAATTTGTCATTTCCCATACTTGCTGGATACGATGCAGACACATAGCTATAGTTGGAATCATTTCCATACGAATATTGGCCTTGAGATTGCATGGTTGTAGCATATAAATAATTGCTTAACGGACCAACAGAACCATTTTTACCCCAAGAAGCTCTCAGTTTTAAATAACTAAACTTGAATTTTTCAGGCATAGCACCCCAAAGGTTTTCTTGAGAAACGACCCAGGCAGCAGAACCAGCAGGGAAATATCCCCAACGATTTGTTACAGGCAATTTAGATAAGTCAAATGCATCGGCACGTAACGAGAATTGCAATAAGTATTTACTATCGTATGAATAGTTTACACGACCAAAATACGATTCACTTGAATTTTCGGAAATGCGGCCACTGTTAGTTTTTGAAGCAGAACTGCTTGCAAAATCCAACCATCCAAACAATTCAGGATCATCTTTTAATACAGCATCTTCTTCATTTGCTGTTAGTCCACCATTGGTATTGTAATATGTGTTTTTAATAAATGAATGTCCTACCATTGCAGAAACGTCATGTTTGTCGGCAATTGTAGTCAAGTAGTTTACATAGTTATCCCATTGGTAGTTTACTCTTGTTGAATTTGACTGGCTTGCAGTAACAAATTCGGAATATCTTTGAGGAGAGCCATAATAATCGTGGTTATAAGTATTTGAAGCAGTTGAACCTAAGACATAACCTAATTTAGATGTGATTGTCAACCCTTTAATTGGTGTTAAATCAGTTGCAAAATTACCTGTTAGATTAATTGATTGGGTTTTACTTAAAGATGTATTTAATGAAGCTAGTGGGTTGTTGAAACCATAGAAGTTTGAGATAGAATAATATTCATCATCTTCATTTTGTAAAATATTCCATCCGCTATTAAGAACCGACTGCATGTTTGCAGGTAGCTCAGATTCGCTATATGACTGAGCTGTAAGTGGATCCATCAGGAATACATTCCCCAGCACACTTCCACCACCATTTTTAGTAGTTCCACGCTCTATGTTGTTATTCGTTGATATTTTAATCCATGGCTTAATTTTATAATCAGCATTGATCATTCCTGTTAAGCGTGTATAAACATCTAAATCACCAACCTGAATACCATTGTTGTCCAAATAGGATAATGACGTATAGAAACTACTTTTATCATTTCCATTTGAAAATGATAAACTATGTTTCTTCATTAAAGAACTTTTGAACATGGTATTAATCCAATCAGTATTTGTTACCCCATCCCAGTATGTATCAACAGTGCTTTGGCTGAAATAGCCTCCATCAACCATATACTCGGCATACTGTGACGCATTCATCAAATTTGGAGTTGATGCAACACTTTGTGACGAATATTGGAAATCATATGAAATTTGTCCCCATTCATTCGCTCCGGCTTTTCCCTTTTTAGTTGTAATTAAGACAACGCCATTTCCAGCCTGAGCACCATAAATTGCGGCAGCAGAAGCATCTTTCAACACTTCCATTGACTCAATATCATTTGGCTCAATATTGCTGATATCTAAAACAATAATACCATCTACTACATAAAGAGGAGACATATCTGAGTTGGATGAATAACCCCGGATACGAATAAGAGGTGTAGAGCCAGGCGCACCAGATGTAGTTACAATCTGCACACCTGCAGTTTTACCTTGTAAGGCTTGCTCTGCACTTGTAATTGTACGGTTAGAAACATCTTCATTTTTTACCTGAGAAATTGAACCAGTCAAAGAACTTTTCTTTTGTACACCATATCCAACGGCAATAACTTCGTCCAACCCAATTGTTTCTTCTTCCATCGTGAAATCAATAGAGCTTCTTCCATTAATTGAGACTTCCTGACTCCTCATACCAATAAATGTGGCAACCAACGCTGCACCATTAGGCACCTCAGAAATAGAATAAATCCCATCAAAATTAGTTATTGTTCCCTGTGTTGTGCCTTTAATAATGATGGTTACTCCAGGTAAAGGATCCCCATTTCCATCAGTTATTTTTCCAGTTACTGATTTTGATTGCTGAATATTGTTGATAGACTGGGTAACTTCTGCCTTTGATATAATAACAGCATTATCAACAATCTTATAACTCATTTCTGAAGACTCCAGAATCTGATCTAGAATTTCATCCACGCTGCCGTTCTTAACCTTCAGGTCAACTTTCCGGCTAATGTCAAAATCATCATTGCTAAAGAAAAACTGAAGATCACTTTTCGATTTGATTTCATTAATCACATCTTCAATTGTTACACTACTGACGTTTAGGTCAAAACGACTTTGTTGTGAGTATGAGTTTGCCGTTGTAGCAAAAATGCTCACAAAAAAAAGGAAGGCCATTAGTTTCATACGTAGCAAGGTTTTTAGTGATAAATACCACTTCCGCTCTCGCGGAGAAAATAGTTTTTTTTTCATAAATTTGTAATTGAGTGTTAAACTTGCTAATACCTTTTGTCTAAAATTGGTATTAGATTATTTTGAGACCGGACTATGTTACCAGCATATTCCGGTCTTGCTTATTTTTTATCCTTTATTATAATCTGTTCTTTATTAAAGATGAATTCAACTTTGTTTATCTCCTGAATAATCCCCAAAATATATTCCAACGATTTATCTTTATTGATGACTCCAGAAAAACGATACGATTGAATATCCTCGTCTTCAAATAAGAATTTTACTTCATACCAGCGTTCTATTTGAATGGTCAGATTCAACAATGTTTCATTATTGAAATAAATTTTACCCTCTTTCCATGCTGTATATTCTTCTGGTTGCACTCTCCTCTTTTCAATAGCGCCAGTTTTTTTCGAAAACTGCAAATGTTCCCCGGGGCTCATTTTTATTGCTTTTTCATTCGCTGTAAATTCTACTCTGCCCTCAATCAGCACGGTTTCAATATAGGACTCATTATTATAAGCTTTAACATCGAACTCTGTTCCAAAAACTTTTATTTGAGCATCTCCCGCATGCACTATAAAAGGAAGTTCTTCATTTTTACTCACAGCAAACAAGGCTTCACCATCAAGAAATATTTCTCGGTTATTTCGATTAAAAGATTGATTGTATTTTATGGTAGAACCTGCATTGAGCCAAATATTAGTACCATCAAACAAGGTAATGTTGGATATTTGCCCTTGGGGAGCAGTAATAATGGCATATTCATTTAATCGAAATTTATTCCAATTATAACCCCAAAAGGATGCACTTGTAACTAACAATGAAATCAAGAATACCGCAGCATATTTTAAATACTCAAACTTCTGAGCTCGTGGCAATAATTGCACCTTCATTCTCTTCCACGCAACATCAGTGGAATCTAAGGTCATTGTTTGCCTAACTTTCTTTTTTACGTCAAATATCCGTTTAACGGCATCAAAGTCCTTTTTGTCAACATCTGCTAAACAATCTCCTTCTCCTCCTACTTCATGATTATGCAGGATTGAAGACCATGCTTCCCACTTGTTTTGTTCTTTTCGTTCCATATATAATTATAAAGACACAAAAAAGAAGTAAGAGGGTGAACTCAAATACAACTTTATTTATTTTTTTTTGGATTAACCCGATTAGAATGGATCTTAAAGGAGTTTATCTAGTGGAGTAATCGTCTGAATGGCAAAACAAAAAGGATAAGAAAATAATTTTTCAATTCTTCTCTCAAAATTTTATAGGCAATTCCCATTTGAGTTTTTATAGTGTTCTTTGAGAGGTTTAAAGTTGCTGCGATCTCTTTATATGTCAAATTTTCAGTGTAGGCTAATAAGAATATTCTTTTGCACTGTGGGGGTAATTCTTCAATAGAATTCGCTATTTGAATAGCTAATTCTTCTTCTGAAAAATCAGAATCTGATCCATCACTTGTAGAAACTTCGGTATTGATATCTGACAAATATTCGAATTGTTTCGCTCTATTAAAATGGTTTATGCTTCTGTTTTTGACAGCATTTAAAAGATAATGTTTCAAGTTTCGTTGAACTTCTAATTCAGATCGTCTTTGCCATAAGTATAGAAATGTTTCTTGAACAACATCTTCTGCCAATTGCTCATCTTTTAAATAACGTAAGGCAACAAGGCATGCTAAATGGTAATTCTTTTTGAAAAATTTTTCAAAAGAAGAAACATTATTAAGTATCTGATTTGTTTGCACAGAAGCCTTCATTTTTTAATACAAGTGGTGCAATTTTATTAAAATTAATCGAATAAAAAAATCTACCTAGTTTCGCCTCAATAATCTGAGTTGTAGTAGTCGAAAATCAATAATCAACATTTACTATTGAATAATTGAAAGCAAACAAGACATGTTCTAGTTCTTTTTTTGCATTTAAATACTATGTATTTCTTGAATTTAACTTACTGAGTTCAACTAAAATATTGAGTTTGAAACCCTCACTGTAACGTCTGGTTACTCCATCATTTTATACAAATCTACTTGTTTTGTGTAGACATATTTTTAGACGGGTCACTTTGACCTGCGCTTAGCTCCATGTGGTATGGCCAAGTGCTTGCAATTGAGGGTGAGAAACTATCATCGTCACGTTTCGTGGCTACATGCGATAACATGCACTACGCTAAATATTTTTAATGGCCTCTTTAACCATCATCTTTTCTTTGATGTTTCTGTCCTTTGCCAGTTGATTACAAACAGTGATAATGCCATTAGCAAGTACGTCCTGCCCGTTAAAAATCTCTGCACTCATGCAGTCAACTGTGCATGCAATTATTCCTGCATCACTTAGAGATTCGAGGCTTTTTACACCTGCATTATTTTTACCGATTCCGGCATCATTAAAAAACACAGCTTTAACTCGATATTTCTGTGCATAATCCCCTGCACTCAAACCGCCATGTGATCCACACACAACGATATCTCCTGAATTTTTCTCGTTTAAGAAGGTTATGCTATCGGTTACAGTGATACTCACTCCATTTATTTGTGTTTGCGTTTGTTTTTTTAGGTCTACCTTGCTACAGTTTTCCTTCTCTTTATTCTTAATATGAGATTCAAAATTCTTACTTTTTTGAGTTGACGAAGGGTGCATGATAATATTGATTATTTTGGCAACGGCCTCTTTCACAGAATCACCGATTTGGATTCCGACTTCTTCCGCTTTTGGGCTGGTGTGACTTATGATTCCACTCTCCCATGTATCGCGGGCAATACCAATCTCAGCACTATCGTGATCAACAGCACAGGCCAGAATATCCTCAGCCTCGTAATGTGTGAGACCTCTGATCCCCGCCTGATTTTTTCCTACACCTGCATTGTTGAGAAAAACTGCATTTACATGACAGTTTTTTACGTTTCTGGCAAGATCCCTGCTTCCTCCGCAATGGGATCCGCAAACAAGAATTGGACTTGTATTGCCGGGTTGTAAATCACCTAAACTATCTAGCAACACTACACCTTGAGGTAATTCCATGTTATACCATTTTAACGTTGAAGTTAGCACTAAGTATATTGCCGATAAATTAATGATTCCAATAGCAATCGGGCATTAATCAATCGGCAATATTCCCTTTATGGCTTAACAATTACTGACTACTAACTCTACTTAGCTACGAGTTCGGAACTGGCAATAGCCACTCCCTTTTCGTATGCTTTTATATTTCCTTCCACAAACTTTTCCGGAACATTTTCGCTCACTATCTGAATCATGTCATCATGCGAATAACCTCTAAACTCAGCATAATATCCAAGCATCACAACATTCATCATTTTGCTGATAGTAAAATCCAGATTTTTGTGCTCTTCAATATCAATAATAAATTTCCTGTTCTTCGATCTCTTTATTATCTCTGTTTTATCTTCAGACATAGGTTTTTCTAGTCTGGCATTTACGCTGGTAGAGGTTAACTCATAAGTACTCGAAAATATGACACCATCCTCTTTCAGGCTATGCAAATGACGGAGTGTTTCTGTTTGTTCAAAAGATATCACGTAATCCACATCTCCTGCTTTGATAAAGGGAGATAGAACGGGTTTATTTGAATATCGAAAATGGCTTTCTACACCACCACCGCGTTGACCTAAGCCAATCACATCTGATATTTTTAAATCGTATCCCAGTTTGATGTAAAACTTGCTTAAGAGGGTGCTGAAAAGGAGTATTCCTTGTCCTCCAACACCAGCTATTATAATGTTTTTTCCTGTGTCCTGCATTTTTAATTTTTTATAGCGTCAAACTGACATGCTGTAGTACATAATCCGCAGCCTGTACAAATATCTTGGTTGATCACTATTTCAACCGTTCCGTCTTTTGCTTTTTTGCTCTCAATAGCTAAACATCCAACATCGATACATTTCCTACATTTGGTACACTTATCCTGATCAATAGAATATGGCGTGTCTTTAGGTAATTTGAATTTTGTAACACATGGTTTTTTAACAATGACTACAGAATTTGTTTTTGCATTGACCGCATTGAGGATAGATTCTTCCAGGTTTTCAAATTCGTATGCATCTACGGTTACAATATCTTTAACGCCGATAGCTTTACAGACAGTGGCAATATCCAGTTTATTTTCCGGTTTGTAATTAAACCCAAACTCGCTGGAGGCCACATGCTGTCCACCGGTCATGGCAAGGCAGCTATTGTCAACAATAATCACTGTTGATTGACTGTCATTGAATATCAGATTCATTAGGCCATTGATTCCTGTTGCCCAAAAACCACCATCGCCTATCATGGCGACAAAATTTTCCTTATGATCTTTGGCAATGTTGTAACCATGGGCTAGTGCTATGCTTGACCCCATGCATTTTTGCAGAGAATAGGACTCCATATGCGGAAAGCAACCGATTAGACCACAGGTGACATCGGCAGCAGCCTTTATTTTATGTTTCTTTAATATTCGTGAAATGAAGAGGTGAGAACAGCCTGCACAACTAACTGGTAGTCTGAAGGGAATTCCTTCTTGGGGCGTTCTTTTAGTTGCGCCCGGAACGAGTTTTTCCTCTATAATATCCGGAGTGAAACGCATCATTACGGGGAATTTGGGGAATAATTCTTTCCCAATTACCGAGATCCCCAGATCCTTGATGTTCTTTTCCAGAATATCATGACCATCTTCAATCACATAAAGTTCCTCCACGTGTTCGGCCAATTCCCGAATCATTTTTTCCGGAAGTGGCATAACAAGTCCTAGTTTTAACACCGAGGCTTCGGGTAATACTTCTTTTATGTAATAGTAAGGAGTCCCTGCAGTAATTATCCCAATCTTTTTACCCTTCAACTCCAGTTTGTTAAAATCAAAATCATTGCTGTCCCCTGCCAAGCGCTTCATATGCGCCGGGAAATCATTAAAGCATTTGGTCAACTTGGGATGCTCTGAGCCTTTTGCCTTCATCATAATGGTTGTCATTATGACCTTACTGAAACTTATTGGATATTTTTCTCTGTATTTGACTTCGTAAGCGTAGTCTTCATCAATAACAACGCGACTGGTTGTCTTGCATATCACAGATGTAATTTTAAATATAACCGGAGTACTGTATTCTTCGCTAATCTCAAATGCTTTAACCATAAGATCCTTGGCCTCCTGACTGTCACTAGGCTCCAACACCGGTATATTGAACATATTACCATAATGACGAACATCATTATAATCATCACCCGCAATACGCCCTACATCATCGCCAACCACCAATACCAATCCGCCGTTTATCTGACTGCCGGCAGCTCCACCCAATGCATCTGCCGCCACATGTAAACCCACTGTTTTCATTATGGCCAGGCTACGAAAACCTGCAAACGAAGCTCCAATGGCTACTTCTAAACCCACTTTCTCATTAGTTGACCATTCACAATAAATATCCGGGTATCTATGTTGGGTATAATCCATTACCTCTGTGGATGGTGTTCCCGGGAATCCGGCAGCAACTTTTACACCTGCTTCAAAGGCACCTCTGGCAACTGCTTCGTTACCATTCATCATTTTAATTGCTGCAACCTCATTTCCTATCTCCATATTTCAAAAGTGATTCCTCTAAGTGTTGAGGATTTAATTATAGATTTCTAGTACGTGTGGACAAAAATAGATTAATTATAGATTTATTAAAAGCATTGCTAACAATTTGATAAAATAAAGTAGGATATTTGTCTCAAGATCACGAAGGAAGTTTACGGCAGACTTTAAGGTCAAAGTTGCCAGTGATTTTGGTAAAAACTTTTTTTGCACATCAATCCCGCATTCATATTCTATGATCTCGATGGAGACTTCAAGGATGTCCTTGTCCGCTCGCCTTATACGCTGTTGTGTGTACCCACTTTTTTCAATGTTTTTAAAAGAATGAAAAATACAACTTTTCCTTACTAAACAATAAAGTGTAGCATGAAATTATTCCAGAGGGTGTAAGTCCCTTACGGGCGGAGGTAACGCTTCGAACCGTTAGCAAGTGGCAAGCTGGTTTACCGTGAGGTATGCAGTGAAGGAAGCCAACCGGCAAACTCTGGTACTGACGAACAGTGAATGGAGTAAAGTTTTACGTTAGTAAAACCAAATGTCCGGGGGACATTTGACGAAATGAAAAGCGAAGCGGTGGGATACGAGGCTACGAAACGCGGATAAGCAAGCACATCATTGTAACGTCCAACGAATACCAAAATCGTTTTGTAGTAGATTCAGCAGTGATTGGAGGAAGGAAGATGCTCTTACCTGGGGAGGTCTCAACTTTCCGCAAGGACAGTTGAGAAGTCAGCAGAAGCCATAGTAGGCTTTGGAAACGAGCTGTCATCGAAAAGGCAGAGGACTCACAGAAAAGCTGAAGGGCTGAACGATGCGTTGTCCCAAATGCTGCAAAGAAACTATCGGTTACGATTCTAGCTTTGCGTTAGGCGGGACATGGAAACAATGAATTGAAACTAAAATGATTGATCAAATTCTAACACGAAAGAACCTGTTACAGGCCATGTACAAAGTCCAGCGGAACCACGGTTCAGCAGGAGTCGACCGCATGCCCGTATGTAAACTGTCAGAACTCCTGTCTATTGACAAGGAAGAACTGACAGCCAAGGTTCGTTCGGGAAAGTATTTGCCACAAGCCATTTTAGGAGTGGAAATTCTAAAAGGAAAAGGGAAAACAAGGTTACTCGGTATTCCCACCGTAACCGACCGCCTGCTACAACAAGCGGTTTTACAAGTAATTACTGCACGCTTCGAGTTTGGGTTTTCAGACTCCAGTTTTGGGTTCCGTCCCAACAGGAGCGTTGGTCAGGCAGTCCTAAAAGCACAGGCTTACATCAACCAAGGGTTTCAATACATTGTAGATATTGACCTAAAAACCTTTTTCGATGAAGTAGACCATTGCTATCTGCTGCAACTGCTTTACCGCAAAATCAACTGCCGCGAAACCTTGCGCCTTATCCGCAAATAGCTGCGTTCCCCGATACAAATAAACGGGAAACTGGTCAAACGCAGAAAGGGAGTTCCGCAGGGCAGCCCATTAAGTCCTTTACTGTCCAACATCGTATTGCACGAACTGGACAGGGAACTGGAAAGGCAAGGTTTGCGTTTTGTCCGCTATGCCGACGATTTTAGCATTTACGTTAAAACGAAGACAACAGCCCGAAAGGTTGGCAACACCATTTTTAAGTTTCTTAAAAACAAGTTGAAACTAACGATCAATTGGGAGAAAAGCGGCATCCGCAGACCTGTACATTTCACCTGCTTAGGATTTGGCTTTGTGCCAACTTATAAGAAAGGCGAACGGGGCAAATATCAACTGGTTGTATCCGAAAAGAGTTGGACGAGCTTGAAGCAAAAGCTAAAAGTCCTCACCCGAAAAACCACTCCCATGAGTTTTGATGAACGTATCGAAAAGTTGGGCGAGGTGCAGCGAGGATGGATTAATGCTTTCCGAATGGCAAGCATCCAAAACAAGCTGGCTGAACTGGACGGGTGGCTGCGGAACCGACTTCGCTATTGCATTTGGCACCACTGGAAAAAGCCTGAGCGAAAAAGGAAGAACCTGATTCGTTTGGGCGTTGAACAGGGTCAAGCCTATGCATGGAGTCGTTCCAGAATGGGTGGATGGGCAATTGCACAAAGCCCAATTCTGGGTACTACCATTACGGCTGATAGATTGAAATTGCGTGGTTACGTTTCTTTACTGGAACTCTACAATCAAGTAAAACCAAGTACGGTTTTGTTTCCTATGACTTAACGAACCGCCGTATATGTTCCTGAGTAAAGCGAAAGGAAGGAGCATAGCTCGCGTACGTATGGTGGTGTGAAAGCCTCTCCCTGCTAGTATTTGCTAGCGGGGCGGGCTATTCGATTGGGCGTTCGTTCTTTATCTTTTCTTGGATATCCAGAATTCATGTTCTTTGTCCAGAAAAACTAGATAGAAAATGTTTTCTTCAAAATATCCAATAACACATTCTTTTCCTTGAATGTGCATAGAACACCAAATTACATCTGGCAAAATATGTTTCGGATGAACAAATCCAGAAGCTGGAGGAAAACCAACTTTAGTGTAAGGTTTAATAATTTGCTGGGCTGTTGCTTGCCCAACAGTCAACTGACAGACTTCGTGTAATTTACTAATAGCCAATGCTAAAAGTTCATCAATTTCCCAATCCTTGAAAGACTGACCTTGATTTCTATCAAAATCTTTCAAACTTAGTACTATTAAAGGTTCTTTTCTACCTTGCCTTAACTCAGTGTTCTTTACTTCTCTTTTGTATGAAGCAGCACTTCTTGACTTAAATTTATTCTGCTTCCCTTTTCCCATAGAGTAATTGAGTTAATTTTTCATCAATATTAAAATAAGGAATTGCCCCATATTTCCCTTCTAAATAATTTTTGTCAAATGCTGATTTGCTTCTTACTTTATCAGTTTTAAAATTTCCAAGTGAAAATAGTTCAGATGCTCCGAATTGATTTTTTTCTACAAACCAAATTTGGTCTCTTCTAAATGTCTCTTTGTTGAGCAATGAAATATCATGTACAGCACATATTAATTGAGCATTATTTTGATTAAACTTATGGAAGAAATCAATAAGTCTAAGAGTTAAGTGACTGTGTAATCTAGAATCAAGTTCGTCAATTATTAATACTTTCCCATTTTTCAATGCATCATACCAAGGCCCTAATAAATAAAGTAGTTTTTTAGTTCCCTCAGACTCTTGTTTGTCAAAATTAAAAGGAACGGTATCTACTAGTACATTGTTTTCATCATACTTACGATGATATGTAATCAACTGGTCTCGTTTTGGTTGTTTGGATTGAATTTTTTGAATACTCGTTAAAAGATTTATAAACTCTTCGTCTTTCTCTTTAGTCTTCAGAGTTTCAAAGTCAATATCATTAACATCTTCTTCAGTTGTAGAAAGGTTTGAAATTTCCAAATACTTGATAAAATGTAATACCCAATTATTAAATTGTTCATCCGATTTAAGTTTATCAATAGTAAATCGTTTGTGTCCACGGTCGTGAATCCCATTCACAAATTTGAAACTTTTGAACCAATCAACAATACTTGTTGAAGTTTCTTTACCAAGTGTTGCAAGTAATGATAAAAAAAGCACATTTTCTTTAACATCTTCTTCTTTACCAAGCCCTTCCTTGAAAGATGACTTATTTATCTCAATATTCTGATGGTCTCTTTTAAAAAGATAAACCTCTTTAGTAGTTGTATGAAAAAGCCATTCAGCTACAATTTTATCATAGTCAATTTCAAAGCCGTAGCGGTATTTGATGTCATTATTTATAAAAGAAATTTCAAAATAGCTAGTTTCTTTTTCAGTTTCTGTATTTAAGGCAAATTTTTCTAAAGGAAACGACCTCTCTCCATTTTCCATTAAAGCATCTCTGAAGGAATTTAGAACAGTAGCTTTCATAAATCCCATTGCCTCAAGCAAATTACTCTTACCACTAGCATTGTTCCCGTAAATTATTGCAGATTTCAGTAAGCTAATATTCTTACACCTTTCTGTAATATTACTTTCTTGATGCTCTTTAAATGACTTAGCTCCAACCATTGATAGGGTTGTTAAGTCTTTAAAAGAAAGAAAATTTTCTATATTGAATTCTATTAACATCGTCTCGTTTTTTACAAATTTAATTCTTTGGCAAAGATACGTCATAAATCAATATTTGCAAATAAATTTCATATTTAGATTTTTGATTGGGTAATCGCAGGTCTTTTTTTGAATGACGCCCAACGGTTGGTACATGTTGTCGGGGCGGATTTCGGAGAGCTTTCCTGTCCGAAGGACAAGGAACTGCGAAACGAGAATCCGCAATTGGCGTACCACCGAACCCCGCCCTGCAATATGTACTGTGTGTGTGCCCAGCATGAGCATGTGCCCACTTTATTAAAGGTTTGAAAAAGAATGTAAAGTACAACTTTTTCTTATTAAACAATAAAGTGTAGCATGAAATTATTCCAGAGGGTGTAAGTCCCTTATGCGCCAAGGTAACGCTTGGAAGCATTAGCAAGTGGCAAGCTGGTTTACCGTGAGGTATGCAGTGAAGGAAGCCAACCGGCAAACCCCGGTACTGACGAACAGAAATTGGATACGAGGCTACGAGACGAGGATAAGCAAGCACATCATTGTAACGTCCAACGAATACCAAAATCGTTCCGTAGTAGATCCAGCAGTGATTGGAGGAAGGAAGATGCTCTTACCTGGGGAGGTCTCAACTTTCCGCAAGGACAGTTGAGAAGTCAGCAGAGGCCATAGTAGGCTTTGGAAACGAGCTGTCATAGAAAAGGCAGAGGACTCACAGAAAAGCTGAAGGGCTGAACGATAAGTTGTCCCAAATGCTGCAAAGAAGCTTTCTGCGTGAGCAGGATCTAGCTTTGCGTTAGGCGGGACATGGAAACAATGAATTGAAACTAAAATGATTGATCAAATTCTAACACGAAAGAACCTGTTACAGGCCATGTACAAAGTCCAGCGGAACCACGGTTCAGCAGGAGTCGACCGCATGCCCGTATGTAAACTGTCAGAACTCCTGTCTATTGACAAGGAAGAACTGACAGCCAAGGTTCGTTCGGGAAAGTATTTGCCACAAGCCATTTTAGGAGTGGAAATTCTAAAAGGAAAAGGGAAAACAAGGTTACTCGGTATTCCCACCGTAACCGACCGCCTGCTACAACAAGCGGTTTTACAAGTAATTACTGCACGCTTCGAGTTTGGGTTTTCAGACTCCAGTTTTGGGTTCCGTCCCAACAGGAGCGTTGGTCAGGCAGTCCTAAAAGCACAGGCTTACATCAACCAAGGGTTTCAATACATTGTAGATATTGACCTAAAAACCTTTTTCGATGAAGTAGACCATTGCTATCTGCTGCAACTGCTTTACCGCAAAATCAACTGCCGCGAAACCTTGCGCCTTATCCGCAAATGGCTGCGTTCCCCGATACAAATAAACGGGAAACTGGTCAAACGCAGAAAGGGAGTTCCGCAGGGCAGCCCATTAAGTCCTTTACTGTCCAACATCGTATTGCACGAACTGGACAGGGAACTGGAAAGGCAAGGTTTGCGTTTTGTCCGCTATGCCGACGATTTTAGCATTTACGTTAAAACGAAGACAACAGCCCGAAAGGTTGGCAACACCATTTTTAAGTTTCTTAAAAACAAGTTGAAACTAACGATCAATTGGGAGAAAAGCGGCATCCGCAGACCTGTACATTTCACCTGCTTAGGATTTGGCTTTGTGCCAACTTATAAGAAAGGCGAACGGGGCAAATATCAACTGGTTGTATCCGAAAAGAGTTGGACGAGCTTGAAGCAAAAGCTAAAAGTCCTCACCCGAAAAACCACTCCCATGAGTTTTGATGAACGTATCGAAAAGTTGGGCGAGGTGCAGCGAGGATGGATTAATGCTTTCCGAATGGCAAGCATCCAAAACAAGCTGGCTGAACTGGATGGGTGGCTGCGGAACCGACTTCGCTATTGCATTTGGCACCACTGGAAAAAGCCTGAGCGAAAAAGGAAGAACCTGATTCGTTTGGGCGTTGAACAGGGTCAAGCCTATGCATGGAGTCGTTCCAGAATGGGTGGATGGGCAATTGCACAAAGCCCAATTCTGGGTACTACCATTACGGTTGATAGATTGAAATTGCGTGGTTACGTTTCTTTACTGGAACTCTACAATCAAGTAAAACCAAGTACGGTTTTGTTTCCTATGACTTAACGAACCGCCGTATACGAGACCCGTACGTATGGTGGTGTGAAAGCCTCTCCCTGCTAGTATTTGCTAGCGGGGCGGGCTATTCGATTATAGCCTGTTATTTTATCTTTCTTTCTAGAAATTCCAAGTCATTATTAATTAAAGCGGTCAAACACTCCTTAACATCATTTTCAGTTTGCCCCTTTATATCTGTCAAATAATCATTATTCATTTTTTCAGATAATCCGAAAAATTTCTTAACCATTTTGGGTCTTTTAAAAAAGATGTACCATTCTTTTCCATCAACCGCAGAAACAGAAAGTCCATTTTTGTTGTCCTTATTCTCAATTTCTAATGAAGGCGAGTAGTGTATTTCACTTTCTTTTTTCGTCTTCATTTCATCAAGAAGTTTGTTCCATGGAATTTTTTCAAAAGTTTCCATTATTTTATCCTTTTCAAAGTCGCCCATTTCTATAATGTCAGACTTGAATGGGTCACAAAATGATGCTCTAAAATTCATTATTTCAAGGTTTTTACTACATTTTCAATATAATCTACAACTAATTTCATTTCTACTTTCATATTAGGAATGTAAACATCCATTTGCGACCTTAATTCAATAAATGGTTGAAGTGCAACTTGGTCATTCTCTATTCCCCTTATTACTGAAATATATAATTCATATTTATTCTCATTTTTAACAACGTAAACATACTTTGCAACTGATAAGTCAAAAAATCCAGTTTCAATAAAACCGTCTGCAATTAAATCTACTTCCTTTTCTGTAATATTATTTTTATCAAAATCAATTTCATGTTTTACTGTTGCTCCATAGGTCTTAGTTGTAACATTAGCTTGTTCAACTGTGTCATAAGTATAAGCGATTGCAAAAATTGGTAAGATTGTTATTAATAATCCAATCACACCTACACCAATTACTCTGCCCCAACTATGTATTAATCCTCCTGAGTTAATATGCTGAGTTGCCCTTTCCGATTGAATTTTATGAAATAATCCATATGCAATTGCAGTGTAAATAATAGGAATAAGTTGATTAGGAATATTAATATTTTCAGGGATTAGAAATACAAATCCAAAAATCAATATTGTTACAATGATTGAAATTATCCAAGCTGGTCTAACTTTTTCTGGTTGTCCAAATGTTTTAAAGTTCTCAGAAAATAAATATCCTGCAACTAATGGTCCTCCCAAAAATATTCCAACCCAAAATGCTCTGTCTTTAAATATTTTTCCACTTGGAATTTGATTATCAAATGTATCTGTCATGTTCTTTCGTTTAATAGGCTATAACGGTCACTTGTATGTGGTCGGGCGGGATTTCGAAGAGAAATCCTGTCAGACCCGCAGGAAAGTTGGCGCAAGGTCTGACTTGTCAGACCGCTAAAACCCCCGCCTGCCATATACAATTTGTGTGTGCCCAGCATGAGCATGTGCCCACTTTATTAAAGGTTTGAAAAAGAATGTAAAGTACAACTTTTTCTTACTAAACAATAAAGTGTAGCATGAAATTATTCCAGAGGGTGTAAGTCCCTTACGGGCGGAGGTAACGCTTCGAACCGTTAGCAAGTGGCAAGCTGGTTTACCGTGAGGTATGCAGTGAAGGAAGCCAACCGGCAAACTCCGGTACTGACGAACAGAAATTGGATACGAGGCTACGAGACGAGGATAAGCAAGCACATCATTGTAACGTCCAACGAATACCAAAATCGTTCCGTAGTAGATCCAGCAGTGATTGGAGGAAGGAAGATGCTCTTACCTGGGGAGGTCTCAACTTTCCGCAAGGACAGTTGAGAAGTCAGCAGAGGCCATAGTAGGCTTTGGAAACGAGCTGTCATAGAAAAGGCAGAGGACTCACAGAAAAGCTGAAGGGCTGAACGATAAGTTGTCCCAAATGCTGCAAAGAAGCTTTCTGCGTGAGCAGGATCTAGCTTTGCGTTAGGCGGGACATGGAAACAATGAATTGAAACTAAAATGATTGATCAAATTCTAACACGAAAGAACCTGTTACAGGCCATGTACAAAGTCCAGCGGAACCACGGTTCAGCAGGAGTCGACCGCATGCCCGTATGTAAACTGTCAGAACTCCTGTCTATTGACAAGGAAGAACTGACAGCCAAGGTTCGTTCGGGAAAGTATTTGCCACAAGCCATTTTAGGAGTGGAAATTCTAAAAGGAAAAGGGAAAACAAGGTTACTCGGTATTCCCACCGTAACCGACCGCCTGCTACAACAAGCGGTTTTACAAGTAATTACTGCACGCTTCGAGTTTGGGTTTTCAGACTCCAGTTTTGGGTTCCGTCCCAACAGGAGCGTTGGTCAGGCAGTCCTAAAAGCACAGGCTTACATCAACCAAGGGTTTCAATACATTGTAGATATTGACCTAAAAACCTTTTTCGATGAAGTAGACCATTGCTATCTGCTGCAACTGCTTTACCGCAAAATCAACTGCCGCGAAACCTTGCGCCTTATCCGCAAATGGCTGCGTTCCCCGATACAAATAAACGGGAAACTGGTCAAACGCAGAAAGGGAGTTCCGCAGGGCAGCCCATTAAGTCCTTTACTGTCCAACATCGTATTGCACGAACTGGACAGGGAACTGGAAAGGCAAGGTTTGCGTTTTGTCCGCTATGCCGACGATTTTAGCATTTACGTTAAAACGAAGACAACAGCCCGAAAGGTTGGCAACACCATTTTTAAGTTTCTTAAAAACAAGTTGAAACTAACGATCAATTGGGAGAAAAGCGGCATCCGCAGACCTGTACATTTCACCTGCTTAGGATTTGGCTTTGTGCCAACTTATAAGAAAGGCGAACGGGGCAAATATCAACTGGTTGTATCCGAAAAGAGTTGGACGAGCTTGAAGCAAAAGCTAAAAGTCCTCACCCGAAAAACCACTCCCATGAGTTTTGATGAACGTATCGAAAAGTTGGGCGAGGTGCAGCGAGGATGGATTAATGCTTTCCGAATGGCAAGCATCCAAAACAAGCTGGCTGAACTGGATGGGTGGCTGCGGAACCGACTTCGCTATTGCATTTGGCACCACTGGAAAAAGCCTGAGCGAAAAAGGAAGAACCTGATTCGTTTGGGCGTTGAACAGGGTCAAGCCTATGCATGGAGTCGTTCCAGAATGGGTGGATGGGCAATTGCACAAAGCCCAATTCTGGGTACTACCATTACGGTTGATAGATTGAAATTGCGTGGTTACGTTTCTTTACTGGAACTCTACAATCAAGTAAAACCAAGTACGGTTTTGTTTCCTATGACTTAACGAACCGCCGTATACGAGACCCGTACGTATGGTGGTGTGAAAGCCTCTCCCTGCTAGTATTTGCTAGCGGGGCGGGCTATTCGATTGTAGCGCGTTATTAATTCATTTTTTAATATTTTCAAGTCCTCTGTAAACTCATGAATAAGTGATGAGTCAACTTTACTGGGTTTATGAACAACTTCATTCCTAAATTTACGCAATCTATCGAATCGATATAACTCATCTTGATTCAAGATTTCCTCTTTAAAGAGTATATTAATAACTTCTCTCATATTGAAAATCCGACTATTCTGTTTTTGAATATTACTCAATAGATATTCTTCTAATTCTGACCAAATTGATAGAAATTCACCTAATTGACCCGGCGATAATTCTTTTTCTGATATATCTTTTATTCTACTGCATATTTCTAAAACTTTATCATTGTCTGGGTAAAGTGCACTTTTGGGAATTATCTTGAAATCTTCGCCCCAAAAACTCTCAGTCTTAGGTATTTCAAATTTTGCAATCAACCTATTTTTAAAATCAAGTTCTGTTTTAGATTCATACTCGTTCGTTATGTCTTCCGTTGCTGTTAAATACCCCTCTTGAAAATATGGTCTTAGAGCTTCTGGTGGACAAATACTCAAAAGCCTAATTGTTAATAGGTCTTGTTCCGAATTTGTTGATATTCTATTTGTCAAATATGGTAAACCAAATACAAAAATGTATGCATTACCATTTTCATTGTCCATGTGAGCAAAAGAACAAGCAACTCTAAGTGATTGGGTAAAATCCATTAATGGCGTACCACACACTTCATAATGTTGAAGAATACTCCATTGAATCAACTTCTTTCTTTTCAATTCACTATATCCTTCAATCTGTTCCTCCTCAAATATTTTAGCTAAATTTTTCGAGGACTTATTAAGTATATCAAATCTATAATTCAGTTCTGCTTGTGACAAGTAATCTCCTCTATAAATTGAAGGGTAGAAACTGGAATTTCCAGACCTGTTTTTGTAATCGTTTCCTTGTCCACGAAAGAATAACATATAGTCTTTATTTAAATAAGCCAGTTTGGCTACATGTTCGACAAGCTCTCTAAACGTGTTAACCTTATAAGCTTCACTTCCTGCTACATTTTTAGGATTGATTACCTCTTTTAAGGTCTCTGTTAATTTCGGTTGTTCTATATGTCTCATCTGTTTTAATGCGCTACAACGTATAGTGCATGTACCATAGTGGTTTTACGTGTGATTGTCCGTCCGCAGGACGAAAGACAATCGGGCGGAAAACAGATGCCTTGGAGGCACTGTCCCCACTATGGTATATCGCACATTGTTATGTTTATGTTGTTAAATTTATCATTTTTTATTTAACCAACGGCGTTGTGAAAACAGGCCTTTCTTTAAACAGTCACTTTAAGATCCATCTATTCACTTTATACTGGTATAAGGATAGTCGAATGGATTGTCTGTACGTTAATGGATGATGGCCATTGAAAATTTTATTTTTTCATCAACAAAGCCGAAGGCTTTTCATTATTTGGTCTTGAAATTTTCAATCACTTCCAAGATAAAATTGTTTGAAAAATTGGGGTTAAAAGTCCTTCCATTTTTACACCCCTTGACTTTGTCCCACAAAAATGGGAACTTTGACAGGTCTTTTCGTCGATCAGACGTCAGAAGCAAGCTTCCACGGTCCTACCGTTCCAAGACCTGAAACCAAAATGCGTTCAGCATTTTTTTTAACCCCAAGGTTTTCAAAAAACATTTTAGCATCCTTTAAAAGATACAGTAATTGTGACTGTTTTTAGCCTGCTGTTTACACAATGAAACATAACGGTCTCGGCTATGGGCAGTGGCGGATTGCGTGCGACTTTCTGTCGGTACGACACAAAAGTCAGTGCGGGAATCCGACCTGCGAACCGAGCATCCACCCGCCATTGCCTATGAGCCATTGTGTGTGCCCAGCATGAGCATGTGCCCACTTTATTAAAGGTTTGAAAAAGAATGTAAAGTACAACTTTTTCTTATTAAACAATAAAGTGTAGCATGAAATTATTCCAGAGGGTGTAAGTCCCTTATGCGCCAAGGTAACGCTTGGAAGCATTAGCAAGTGGCAAGCTGGTTTACCGTGAGGTATGCAGTGAAGGAAGCCAACCGGCAAACCCCGGTACTGACGAACAGAAATTGGATACGAGGCTACGAGACGAGGATAAGCAAGCACATCATTGTAACGTCCAACGAATACCAAAATCGTTCCGTAGTAGATCCAGCAGTGATTGGAGGAAGGAAGATGCTCTTACCTGGGGAGGTCTCAACTTTCCGCAAGGACAGTTGAGAAGTCAGCAGAGGCCATAGTAGGCTTTGGAAACGAGCTGTCATAGAAAAGGCAGAGGACTCACAGAAAAGCTGAAGGGCTGAACGATAAGTTGTCCCAAATGCTGCAAAGAAGCTTTCTGCGTGAGCAGGATCTAGCTTTGCGTTAGGCGGGACATGGAAACAATGAATTGAAACTAAAATGATTGATCAAATTCTAACACGAAAGAACCTGTTACAGGCCATGTACAAAGTCCAGCGGAACCACGGTTCAGCAGGAGTCGACCGCATGCCCGTATGTAAACTGTCAGAACTCCTGTCTATTGACAAGGAAGAACTGACAGCCAAGGTTCGTTCGGGAAAGTATTTGCCACAAGCCATTTTAGGAGTGGAAATTCTAAAAGGAAAAGGGAAAACAAGGTTACTCGGTATTCCCACCGTAACCGACCGCCTGCTACAACAAGCGGTTTTACAAGTAATTACTGCACGCTTCGAGTTTGGGTTTTCAGACTCCAGTTTTGGGTTCCGTCCCAACAGGAGCGTTGGTCAGGCAGTCCTAAAAGCACAGGCTTACATCAACCAAGGGTTTCAATACATTGTAGATATTGACCTAAAAACCTTTTTCGATGAAGTAGACCATTGCTATCTGCTGCAACTGCTTTACCGCAAAATCAACTGCCGCGAAACCTTGCGCCTTATCCGCAAATGGCTGCGTTCCCCGATACAAATAAACGGGAAACTGGTCAAACGCAGAAAGGGAGTTCCGCAGGGCAGCCCATTAAGTCCTTTACTGTCCAACATCGTATTGCACGAACTGGACAGGGAACTGGAAAGGCAAGGTTTGCGTTTTGTCCGCTATGCCGACGATTTTAGCATTTACGTTAAAACGAAGACAACAGCCCGAAAGGTTGGCAACACCATTTTTAAGTTTCTTAAAAACAAGTTGAAACTAACGATCAATTGGGAGAAAAGCGGCATCCGCAGACCTGTACATTTCACCTGCTTAGGATTTGGCTTTGTGCCAACTTATAAGAAAGGCGAACGGGGCAAATATCAACTGGTTGTATCCGAAAAGAGTTGGACGAGCTTGAAGCAAAAGCTAAAAGTCCTCACCCGAAAAACCACTCCCATGAGTTTTGATGAACGTATCGAAAAGTTGGGCGAGGTGCAGCGAGGATGGATTAATGCTTTCCGAATGGCAAGCATCCAAAACAAGCTGGCTGAACTGGATGGGTGGCTGCGGAACCGACTTCGCTATTGCATTTGGCACCACTGGAAAAAGCCTGAGCGAAAAAGGAAGAACCTGATTCGTTTGGGCGTTGAACAGGGTCAAGCCTATGCATGGAGTCGTTCCAGAATGGGTGGATGGGCAATTGCACAAAGCCCAATTCTGGGTACTACCATTACGGTTGATAGATTGAAATTGCGTGGTTACGTTTCTTTACTGGAACTCTACAATCAAGTAAAACCAAGTACGGTTTTGTTTCCTATGACTTAACGAACCGCCGTATATGTTCCTGAGTAAAGCGAAAGGAAGGAGCATAGCTCGCGTACGTATGGTGGTGTGAAAGCCTCTCCCTGCTAGTATTTGCTAGCGGGGCGGGCTATTCGATTAGCCACAGTTTATATCATTTTCTTATATATATTTCTTAAAATTTCCACTTCCTCATTGTCATAACTTGTTAATCCTTTCAATACGATATAACTTAGTTCTTTAACTGTTGACAAATCTTTATTATAGGCTTTAATCGGTTTTTCCCAATCATACCATTTTTTTCCTTTTTCTTTAAGTGCAATTTGAAAAGAATAATATTTTTCTTTTCCGTATATTCTAATAATATTATGAGAATGAGTCGTTGTGATAAAGCTATTTCCTTTCTTTGTTATTCCATTTTCCCAATATGAACTACTAACAAAATCATTTATCTTTTTGAATACTTTTAAAATATCTTTACTTAATTCTTGTTCTTCTTGAGTTAAGTACTCAACGCAAGTACTACCTACCGATTTATATCCCCATTGAGGGTGATATATTATGTGTTCATATCTAATTTCACTTCCACAACCTTTTCTTTCACATACTCCATATAGACCTTCTAAATCTTCAATTGATATTAATGTCCAACCTCTACTCGGTTCTATTAAGTTATGTTCTCTTGCGTGACATCCTTTACATACAGTTATACAATTACTTAGAGGATATTCCCAAGGCTCTAAGCCTTTCTTATATTCTGTGTGGTGTACTTGTAATATTACTTCTGGTTCTTTTCTTCCACATTTTGTACATTTATATCCATCTCTTTTCTTTACACTATTAGCAAATCGATACCATTCTTCATTACGATATGATTTTTTAGTGTCTTTCATTAGGAATTGGTTTTGTTAATTGTGGCTAACGTTGGCGGTATGGCCAGTAAGGAAATGCGGGCAATTTCCTGTCAAGTTACACGAAAAGTTGAAGCGGGCTACAACCTTTCGCATACCACTTAAACCCTTATTGGCTATACCGCGTGTGTGTGCCCAGCATGAGCATGTGCCCACTTTATTCAATGTTTAAAAAAGAATGTAAAGTACGACTTTTTCTTACTAAACAATAAAGTGTATCTTGAAATTATTCCAGAGGGTGTAAGTCCCTTACGGGCGGAGGTAACGCTTCGAACCGTTAGCAAGTGGCAAGCTGGTTTACCGTGAGGTATGCAGTGAAGGAAGCCAACCGGCAAACTCCGGTACTGACGAACAGAAATTGGATACGAGGCTACGAGACGAGGATAAGCAAGCACATCATTGTAACGTCCAACGAATACCAAAATCGTTCCGTAGTAGATCCAGCAGTGATTGGAGGAAGGAAGATGCTCTTACCTGGGGAGGTCTCAACTTTCCGCAAGGACAGTTGAGAAGTCAGCAGAGGCCATAGTAGGCTTTGGAAACGAGCTGTCATAGAAAAGGCAGAGGACTCACAGAAAAGCTGAAGGGCTGAACGATAAGTTGTCCCAAATGCTGCAAAGAAGCTTTCTGCGTGAGCAGGATCTAGCTTTGCGTTAGGCGGGACATGGAAACAATGAATTGAAACTAAAATGATTGATCAAATTCTAACACGAAAGAACCTGTTACAGGCCATGTACAAAGTCCAGCGGAACCACGGTTCAGCAGGAGTCGACCGCATGCCCGTATGTAAACTGTCAGAACTCCTGTCTATTGACAAGGAAGAACTGACAGCCAAGGTTCGTTCGGGAAAGTATTTGCCACAAGCCATTTTAGGAGTGGAAATTCTAAAAGGAAAAGGGAAAACAAGGTTACTCGGTATTCCCACCGTAACCGACCGCCTGCTACAACAAGCGGTTTTACAAGTAATTACTGCACGCTTCGAGTTTGGGTTTTCAGACTCCAGTTTTGGGTTCCGTCCCAACAGGAGCGTTGGTCAGGCAGTCCTAAAAGCACAGGCTTACATCAACCAAGGGTTTCAATACATTGTAGATATTGACCTAAAAACCTTTTTCGATGAAGTAGACCATTGCTATCTGCTGCAACTGCTTTACCGCAAAATCAACTGCCGCGAAACCTTGCGCCTTATCCGCAAATGGCTGCGTTCCCCGATACAAATAAACGGGAAACTGGTCAAACGCAGAAAGGGAGTTCCGCAGGGCAGCCCATTAAGTCCTTTACTGTCCAACATCGTATTGCACGAACTGGACAGGGAACTGGAAAGGCAAGGTTTGCGTTTTGTCCGCTATGCCGACGATTTTAGCATTTACGTTAAAACGAAGACAACAGCCCGAAAGGTTGGCAACACCATTTTTAAGTTTCTTAAAAACAAGTTGAAACTAACGATCAATTGGGAGAAAAGCGGCATCCGCAGACCTGTACATTTCACCTGCTTAGGATTTGGCTTTGTGCCAACTTATAAGAAAGGCGAACGGGGCAAATATCAACTGGTTGTATCCGAAAAGAGTTGGACGAGCTTGAAGCAAAAGCTAAAAGTCCTCACCCGAAAAACCACTCCCATGAGTTTTGATGAACGTATCGAAAAGTTGGGCGAGGTGCAGCGAGGATGGATTAATGCTTTCCGAATGGCAAGCATCCAAAACAAGCTGGCTGAACTGGATGGGTGGCTGCGGAACCGACTTCGCTATTGCATTTGGCACCACTGGAAAAAGCCTGAGCGAAAAAGGAAGAACCTGATTCGTTTGGGCGTTGAACAGGGTCAAGCCTATGCATGGAGTCGTTCCAGAATGGGTGGATGGGCAATTGCACAAAGCCCAATTCTGGGTACTACCATTACGGTTGATAGATTGAAATTGCGTGGTTACGTTTCTTTACTGGAACTCTACAATCAAGTAAAACCAAGTACGGTTTTGTTTCCTATGACTTAACGAACCGCCGTATACGAGACCCGTACGTATGGTGGTGTGAAAGCCTCTCCCTGCTAGTATTTGCTAGCGGGGCGGGCTATTCGATTAGCGGTTCGTTGTTTTTTGTCTGTCATCATAACTTTATGTCCCTAAGCGAAATTCAGGTGTAGTCCATTCATTTTCCCAATCGAGTTTTTCCGATAACGCAAAGATTTGATGATGCTCGTTCAAGTAAGCATTAATAATATTGTTGTTCCCAGATTTGTCAGTTAAGTAAAGAACATTCTCAAATGAGAAAGTCGCATTTTTTGTCAAGTTAAAAGAGCCAGTCCATAATGCGACTGGAAAATATTTTCCGTTACTGTCGAGATTACAGAAAATCAAAAATTTATGATGTGCTCTAGGAAATGCAGAGGTCTTGTCTGAATTGTGATTGCCGACACAGCGAACAGCATCTACTGTCGGGTCGCTACATACAGAAAGGTTGCCCATTGGTTCTCTGAATTGATGTCTTTCAGTGGTGCATTTCAAGTCACTGTAAAGCTTGCGTAAATCCGCCTTCCATTTATTATTCTTATTTTGGTCAAGGTCAGGTCGTAAAAAATCTTCCTTCTGAACTATTATTTGAACATTGTCGCACTTTGATAATGCTTTTAAAATTGGTGTCGAAGTCAGCCAAGCAATACAACCGAAAATTGCACCATTCTCAAATTGTTTGATAATGTCAAGCAGTCGAGGTTCAAGGTTTTTGAAAATAGCTTCAACGCTGTCAAAATGAGGTTCTGACGAAGAAATAGAATAGTCTTTTAATGCTCCGTCACCTGAACCGTCAGTGTCAATGTAAAGATCGTTTAGATTTATTTTTGTTGTTGTCATTCAGTTTTATTTTTTGATTAATGTCGTTTGTGTCGTGTCGTCCTACAATGACCGCTAACGTTGGCGGTATGAGTAGTTTGGTACTTTACCACTCCAACCTTTATTAATTCCTCCAAACCTAATTAAAAGCTCAAACCTTCGCAAATCACTTACCGCCAAATTACTTATTACCGCGTGTGTGTGCCCAGCATGAGCATGTGCCCACTTTATTAAAGGTTTGAAAAAGAATGTAAAGTACAACTTTTTCTTACTAAACAATAAAGTGTAGCATGAAATTATTCCAGAG
The DNA here is from genome assembly GCA_963662675.2 of Prolixibacteraceae bacterium. Classification (GTDB taxonomy): domain Bacteria; phylum Bacteroidota; class Bacteroidia; order Bacteroidales; family Prolixibacteraceae. The sequence continues at coordinate 524,976 of CAXXHP010000004.1, read as the reverse complement.
GGTGTAAGTCCCTTACGGGCGGAGGTAACGCTTCGAACCGTTAGCAAGTGGCAAGCTGGTTTACCGTGAGGTATGCAGTGAAGGAAGCCAACCGGCAAACTCCGGTACTGACGAACAGAAATTGGATACGAGGCTACGAGACGAGGATAAGCAAGCACATCATTGTAACGTCCAACGAATACCAAAATCGTTCCGTAGTAGATCCAGCAGTGATTGGAGGAAGGAAGATGCTCTTACCTGGGGAGGTCTCAACTTTCCGCAAGGACAGTTGAGAAGTCAGCAGAGGCCATAGTAGGCTTTGGAAACGAGCTGTCATAGAAAAGGCAGAGGACTCACAGAAAAGCTGAAGGGCTGAACGATAAGTTGTCCCAAATGCTGCAAAGAAGCTTTCTGCGTGAGCAGGATCTAGCTTTGCGTTAGGCGGGACATGGAAACAATGAATTGAAACTAAAATGATTGATCAAATTCTAACACGAAAGAACCTGTTACAGGCCATGTACAAAGTCCAGCGGAACCACGGTTCAGCAGGAGTCGACCGCATGCCCGTATGTAAACTGTCAGAACTCCTGTCTATTGACAAGGAAGAACTGACAGCCAAGGTTCGTTCGGGAAAGTATTTGCCACAAGCCATTTTAGGAGTGGAAATTCTAAAAGGAAAAGGGAAAACAAGGTTACTCGGTATTCCCACCGTAACCGACCGCCTGCTACAACAAGCGGTTTTACAAGTAATTACTGCACGCTTCGAGTTTGGGTTTTCAGACTCCAGTTTTGGGTTCCGTCCCAACAGGAGCGTTGGTCAGGCAGTCCTAAAAGCACAGGCTTACATCAACCAAGGGTTTCAATACATTGTAGATATTGACCTAAAAACCTTTTTCGATGAAGTAGACCATTGCTATCTGCTGCAACTGCTTTACCGCAAAATCAACTGCCGCGAAACCTTGCGCCTTATCCGCAAATGGCTGCGTTCCCCGATACAAATAAACGGGAAACTGGTCAAACGCAGAAAGGGAGTTCCGCAGGGCAGCCCATTAAGTCCTTTACTGTCCAACATCGTATTGCACGAACTGGACAGGGAACTGGAAAGGCAAGGTTTGCGTTTTGTCCGCTATGCCGACGATTTTAGCATTTACGTTAAAACGAAGACAACAGCCCGAAAGGTTGGCAACACCATTTTTAAGTTTCTTAAAAACAAGTTGAAACTAACGATCAATTGGGAGAAAAGCGGCATCCGCAGACCTGTACATTTCACCTGCTTAGGATTTGGCTTTGTGCCAACTTATAAGAAAGGCGAACGGGGCAAATATCAACTGGTTGTATCCGAAAAGAGTTGGACGAGCTTGAAGCAAAAGCTAAAAGTCCTCACCCGAAAAACCACTCCCATGAGTTTTGATGAACGTATCGAAAAGTTGGGCGAGGTGCAGCGAGGATGGATTAATGCTTTCCGAATGGCAAGCATCCAAAACAAGCTGGCTGAACTGGATGGGTGGCTGCGGAACCGACTTCGCTATTGCATTTGGCACCACTGGAAAAAGCCTGAGCGAAAAAGGAAGAACCTGATTCGTTTGGGCGTTGAACAGGGTCAAGCCTATGCATGGAGTCGTTCCAGAATGGGTGGATGGGCAATTGCACAAAGCCCAATTCTGGGTACTACCATTACGGTTGATAGATTGAAATTGCGTGGTTACGTTTCTTTACTGGAACTCTACAATCAAGTAAAACCAAGTACGGTTTTGTTTCCTATGACTTAACGAACCGCCGTATACGAGACCCGTACGTATGGTGGTGTGAAAGCCTCTCCCTGCTAGTATTTGCTAGCGGGGCGGGCTATTCGATTAGGCAACGGCATTATTCTGTTTCTGTAAATATATTAATTTCAAGTTATTATCAATCTGTTTCGTTTTAAAATCTATGTATCCCAATTTTCTATAAAGTGTCAAATTTTTCTCACTCTTGTCACCAGTAAATAATTCATAAGTCGAACAAGTATTGAATAATCTTTCTATTTCTGTCATTAGCCTTTTACCAATTCCCTGATTTTGAAAGTCAGGCTTCACAATCAGTTTGCCGATTTTGCAAACATCATCAATCAACTCGGCTCTTACGGAACCAATTATCTGTCCGTTTCTCTCAGCTTTTATTACAGTTCCATTTTGCCACTCAATTTTTAATGAATCAATATTTTGGGTCATTGGTGGAATATCAAAATCATTGTAAATCTCAGCTTCTTGACTGTAAGCTTCTTTTTGCAAATCTAAAATATCTTTTAAATCAGTTAGTTCTGCTTTATCTATGTTTAGCGCTTTTGACATTTTTTATTTGATTGATCCGTAAACACTAAAGTTAAAATATTTCCAAATCACATCGACCTTCTAAAATCCAATCTCTTTAAGCCATTGAATTTGGTCAATCAAGATTGCTGGTCTATCCTCTAATTCGTATTTCGGAATCCAGTTTGTCTGAATCTCTTCTATCGAAACACTCTTATTCATGTATTTAATCCACTTTTGCATGTATAAGTCTTGCCAGTAATCCGATGAACCTAAAACAACATCCGCATTTATGAAAATCCCATTTGTTTTCAGGTTGTCGAAAATCCTCTTGTAGAATTCCTTTTTCTGTTTATCGGTCTCAAGATGATGCAATGCCAACGAAGATACCACCACATCAAATTTTTCTGTGAAATTTATCTTTGAGAAATCATCGTTTATAAATTCAGTCTTTGGATGTCCTGCTAATTTTAATTGAGCCATCTCAATCATATTTGAAGCAATATCAAGGCATACAATTGTCGAATTTGTGTATCTATCTGATATTTTCTTTGCAATCGTTCCTGTCCCGCAACCTAAATCAATAACTCTAATATGGGCATTGTCGTTGAAATGAATCGAACTCACGAGTGAATCCACCATCTGCTCATAATACGGTATCAACTTTATAATGATTTCGTCGAATTCCTTTGCCTCAGTTTCAAAATGCTCTTTTATCTTATCCATTTTTTAATCCAATCTTGGATGTTTTAGTGGTCTTTTTTGCTGTTGCCTAACGGTTTGGCTATGTGTTGACCGCAGTTTGATTACAGAATTAATTTAATACGAGTATAAAACTTTAAAATTTACGAGCGATGGAAGAAATATTAAAGAACCTAAAAATCCAAATAGAAACTTGCCGAGAAAATGGCGAAGAAATGGACAGTAAAAGCTTCAGCTATGAAGAAGGAGTGCTGATAACTGCCAATGAAGCACAATTAATTATTGATGAAATAGAGGCAGCGCATGGCGAAAGTTCGGATGAGAACAGCGGTTTACATATAGCTGTTGTTAACGAACGTACGTTAGGAATAAACAGTTGTGCTGCACTTATTAAAAGTATGCCTACCGACCAAGCTATCCAAATTATGAAAAGCGACATTACAGGACAACCACAAACATCAGTAATTGATGGACAACTGGTTGTTGCGTATGTTCGTTAACGTATAGTGCATGTACCATAGTGGTTTTACGTGTGATTGTCCGTCCGCAGGACGAAAGACAATCGGGCGGAAAACAGATGCCTTGGAGGCACTGTCCCCACTATGGTATATCGCACATTGTTATGTTTATGTTGTTAAATTTATCATTTTTTATTTAACCAACGGCGTTGTGAAAACAGGCCTTTCTTTAAACAGTCACTTTAAGATCCATCTATTCACTTTATACTGGTATAAGGATAGTCGAATGGATTGTCTGTACGTTAATGGATGATGGCCATTGAAAATTTTATTTTTTCATCAACAAAGCCGAAGGCTTTTCATTATTTGGTCTTGAAATTTTCAATCACTTCCAAGATAAAATTGTTTGAAAAATTGGGGTTAAAAGTCCTTCCATTTTTACACCCCTTGACTTTGTCCCACAAAAATGGGAACTTTGACAGGTCTTTTCGTCGATCAGACGTCAGAAGCAAGCTTCCACGGTCCTACCGTTCCAAGACCTGAAACCAAAATGCGTTCAGCATTTTTTTTAACCCCAAGGTTTTCAAAAAACATTTTAGCATCCTTTAAAAGATACAGTAATTGTGACTGTTTTTAGCCTGCTGTTTACACAATGAAACATAACGGTCTTGTATATGAAAAGTAGCGGGTTTAGATGCTCTTATTTTTCGATAAGCAAGATACTTAATTAAAAACAAAAACGGTTCAGGTTAGCACCAAACCGCTATTTTTTATATACGTTGTTGGCGGTAGTGTTTTATTTTTTCAGTTAAATGATTCTCGGAATTCAGAAGGTGTAAAGTCAGTTTTACTTTTAAATAATTTGCTAAAAGATTGTATGTGCTCAAAGCCTAATTCGTATGCAATTTCACTAACCGACAAATCGGTAGTTGACAGTCTTTCTTTTGCTAAATCAATTATTTTATCTTGAATAAAATGTTTAGTACTTTGTCCTGTCAGCATTTTTAATAATCTGCTTAAATAATTGGCAGATAGATTTAGCTCATTTGCAAAATACTGAACTGTAGGTATTGCATTTTCTATTAAATTTCCTTTACTATAATAAGCCGATAGCAATTCCTCAAATTGGTTTAAGATAGTGTGATTCGTAATTTTTCGTGTAGTAAATTGACGTTGGTAAAAACGTTCAGAATAGGTCAATAATAACGCTAACTGTGCAATGATTACATCTTGACTGAAATGGTCAATATTTGCTTGATATTCTTGAGCAATACTTTGCATTACACCAATAATCATTTTTTCCTCTTTGTCAGACAAATGCAGTGCCTCGTTTATTTTGTAATCAAAATATTCATATTCCTTTATTTTTTTTGATAGCGGAGTGTTCCAAAGGAAATCGGAATGTACAAGTAATAACCACCCTTTATGGTTTAATTCTTCATCCGTTCTAAATTCAAAAGAAAGAACCTGCCTTGGAGATATAAAATGCAATACGCCTTCATCAAAATCATATTCCTGTTGACCATACTTTAATTTGGCATTAAAATCTTTTTTTAAAGCGATGGAATAGAAATCATTCGTAATGTTTATTGGGCTGGTTTCATTACGTTTAATATCCTCGAATTTTATTATACTAATCAGCGGATGTTCAGGTTTGGGCAAATCCATAACTTTATGGTATTCCGTTATAGATTTTATATTATATGGTTTTGACATAGTGCAATTTATTTTTATAATTCAAAGAGTGTTTTTAAGCCTTCTTTTAGCATTGTTGGTTTGCGACCCAATTTCTTTTCTAAATCATTGGTTATTTCGTCTTCCTGTCCGTTTTTTATATCGGTGTTGAATTCAACTACTTTTTGAAGCATTGGTTCTGGAATTCCTGTTGGTCTCATTCTTTCTTGAAAGGTAGAAATATCCACTGGATGATATTTTACTTCTTTTCCTGAAAGTGTTGTCAATGCCTTTGCAATATCATAAAATGAATAGGCCTCATTGTTTGTGAATTTGTATGTTTTGTTTTCACAACCTTCATTTGACAACACATTCGCCATTGCTTCGCCCATTTCTTTTCTTAATGCAAAAGCTACTTTCCCATCTCCTGCAGGTTGAAAAATACCCCTTTCAAACACTTGTTTACCTACAAAAATTGGGAGTACATCCATATACAAGGTGTTTCTAAAAATGGTATAGTTTAGTCCACTTGCTTTAATATAATCTTCTGTAAGAAAGTGTTCTTCCATTAGTAGATGAGCGAGTGTTTCTCTATTCCGCATTGCCCTACTTGTGTATGCAATATTTTCAACTCCTGATTTTTTAGCGGCATCAATGACATTTCTGTGTTGCTGCATTCGGTCGCCTTGGTCGCCTGCTGAAATTAAAAGAACTGTATCTACATTCGCCATTGCACTTTTAAGAGCGGACACATTATCATAATCTCCCTGAAAAACATTTATCCCTTTTGCTTTTATCTCTGATATTTTTTCTTCTTCTCGAACAAGGGCAGAGATGTTTTGAGTTGGAATATTCTTTAATAATGTTTCAATGACTGAATTGCCAAGATTTCCGGTAGCTCCTGTTACTAATATTTGCATAATTATCTGTTTTTGATTTATGCAAAGTTCCATAGTATTTAGCCGATAATTTTAGTCAAATCTTGCCTTGTTGTAATCGTTTTCGGCTTTTTTCACATTACCGCCAACGGTTACTTGTATGTGGTCGGGCGGGATTTCCCAAAGAAATCCTGTCAGACCGGAAGGACGTTGCAATACTGGTTTGACTAGTCAAACCGCTAAAGCGCCCGCCTGCCATATGACAATATGTTATGTTTTCGTTTTTTATGTATGCTGGTTCTGTATTCTTTTCAGAACGTATTTTTGTAATGCTGACCATCTTAGAGAGCAACTACTTTTTTTATTGAACTTTGGCAATTTTAGAAATCAATCAGCCTGAATTGACTTAGTTTCAGAATGCTGTTCATCATTCCGTTAGCAGATACTAAAGAGTGGGAGAGCTGTTTTTGGAAATTCGTTTTCGGACTGCACTTTATTTACAAACCGAGATCTGCCCCAACCATTCTTTTTTAGGCTGCTTTTAAGTATCGATTTTCGTATTCCAGTCAAAGAACTTAGACAATGACCAACGTTTTAGATAAAATCAACTGCACAAACCTTTTCATATTATCCTAGTGTGTTGGGGGTTTCAGTAATTAAATTGTGATTTTAAAAATAGTTATTTAAATGTAAAGTAGAAAGCTTGCGTTTACAAATAATGGCAATTTTTATTTTAAAATCTCTTTTTTCTAAATGAAACATAACGGTCACTTGTAAGTTGTCGTTGCGGATTTCAAAGAGCGTTCATGTCCGATAGGACTGAACTGCGAAACGAGAATCCAGCGAACGACACACTACGAACCCCGCAATGCAATTTACAATTTGTTATGGGCTGGGTTTTAATTTCAATTCTTTTAATTTTAATCTATATATCTCATTATTAAATTTGTCAAAGTCGAAATTTTTAAAATAATCCATATTTGAATTAAAGAAAATCGTGTCATTTAATTCAGTTTCTGGATTGATGTCAACATACATTTTTTTGTTTTTATATGTTTTTCCAATCAACTTCAATGTGAATGCAGTGTCGTTAAAAATGAAATAGGAATCTGGCTTAGTATTTTTATTAATCAAAATCCCTTTCACATTGTAAACTTTGTCTTTGGGAGCTGAATTGTCAAGATAATGAACAAGGCTATTGAAACTTTTAAATTCAATTTCGCCTTCCAGTTTTAAAATCAAATTTTCTCCGAACTCAGATGTTTTTATTTTACAACCATTCAATCGGTAATTAAACTCAGTCGGGTCGAAATCACTTTCAAATGAATGTAACACTTTCTCAATGTGCACTAAATTTGCCGAGTTAACGAATATGTACTTGTCATATTCAGAGAATGAAATTTTAGTTGGTTTTGAAGCGTCCTCAAATTCCTCAATGAATAATTTGAGTCCAAAGATTCTGTCAATTAACCAGGCTGGTAACCAAATAGGTGAGAAAACAATTTTTACAGCCCAATTGGGATGAGATTTTAGTCCACGTAGAAAAGTCTTGAACATGTAAACTGGGTTGCGCAAAATCAAATAAAGGACTAATCCAATCCCAATTATAAAAATTATCGATATAATTAAATCAAAGGTGTCCATTCATTATTTTGCTTTTTTCAACCTTGCCCATAACGGTTTGTGTATGTGTAGTGCGGGATTAAAAGTACGAAACTTTCAATTACGCACGTAGCCAATTCGTTTATTCAGTATTTCAATTTTTACGTCAAATCGTCAAAGACGAATTGGCGGTGTTGCAACAACGTGCCGCAGCCTAAAAAACCGCTGAAACCCGCATTACATATGACACTTTGTTAGGTGGCGTTTTTAATTATTCAGGATATCACCCAATAAGTCTCCAACTTCATATTTAATGTCAATTGCAGTGTTATTACAATCATTTTCAATTAATTCAAATAAATTTCCATTTTCAAAGAAGTCATCTTTATTTCTTGTGAAAAAATAGATTTGACTATTTTCGGGAGTCTCTTTTGCTAACTCTAAGCAAGTTGCCCAGATATAACAATCTTTATATTCACCTTTCTTTTGAGCAGGAGCCATATGATAAGAAACCCTAAAATGCGCAAACTTATTAAATGCCTGTTTCTCCGAAATAAAGGTTGTTTTTGAAACTATTTCATTAAACAATTTAAGTAAATACTGTTTTAGTCCTTTTTCACTTAATGTAAAAGGAAGAATTGGTTCATCTATATTATTGCATTGTATTAGATAGTCTTGGTGAAGATTAAAATCTCTTTGCAGTTTCTTTAAGTAATTATCATATTCAAGCTCAACCTTTTGAAAGTTATAACCAAGTTCGGCTATTGTCAGCTCAGAAGCAACTGAGATAATTTGACCTTCGTCAATTAGTGTTTTAATTCGTTGATAAAAATCTAAGTGTCTTTTTGAATTAGTTCTGAACGGTAAGCGAATAATATCAAGCAAACTACAAGTATCCCAAAAAAGAAAGACAGGTTCTGGAACCTCTAATTGAGAAATAAATTTTTCTACTGATTTCTTAGTTACTTTTTCCAACATAATATTTCAATAAATCAATACCATATTCAAAATCAAGAACAATTCTCTCAGTTACACTATTTTCTTCATCGACAAACCAATTTTTTTCTTCTGTCAACCATTGTTCCAAATCACCAACCATTAACTCAGAGTTAGTATCAACAGCAGTTTTGATAAATTCAAACCAACGTTCTCTATCATAAGGATGAGAATTTCCAGTCGAGCGATTACAAAGTGATTCCCACTTTTTAAGTTTGTCAGCAGTTTCTTTATTCGCAATTTCTTCTATTGTTACCTCATTCGAAGTTAGATTAATGTCATATTCTTTAGTGATATATTTACTCACGTATTCTTTGTGAAAATCAGTTACAATGAGATTGTAAATATCTTTTCCTAAGTAGGGAACTTTCCTTGATACTATATTTGAGACCTTTAAAACACTGTCATTTATTACAATCCATATTGTTGCTTCAAAATACTTTGTGGAATTTGCTTTAAAACAGGCAACATTTTCTTCCGCAAGCGAAATATTCGAGGCATAATCTTTTGTCAATTTTTTTTCAAATTTCCATTTATTTGTTTCCGACGATTTAAGCAAATTCAATAGCTCAATGAGCTTTGTTTCTGAATTTCTTATTTCAAATTCTATAAATTTTTTCATATTGTATTTTATCTAATTCAATAAATCATATCTAATTTTCATCAAGTGGAGAGTTTTTTTAAATGCCACCTAACGTAGGTGTAGTGGGACATTTATGCACATTATATTTTCTATATATGTAACAAAATGTGTCGTTTCCAATAAATTAGCGTTGTAAATGACACATTTCATGTTTTGCTTATAATTTCATCAATCGGATTGATAACCTTTTGTATTTCCAAATTTGAAACATGTGTATAAATCTCTGTTGTTTGTATACTCTCATGCCCTAACAGATTTTGTATTACCCTCAGGTTTGTTCCCTGCTCAAGCAAATGAGTGGCAAATGAATGTCGCAACATATGTAAATGCACCCTTCTCTTTATTCCTGCTTTTTCGGCCGATTTTTTTAACACCCGGGTAATACTGGTACTCGAATACTGGTTGCCACCCTGTCCTTCAAATAGTAGATCTTTAGGCTTATATGCAAGAAAATATTGCCTCAAATGCTCAAGTACATTTGTCGATAAAAGAGAATACCTATCCTTTTTCCCTTTACCTCCTCGTATTTTTATCAACATCCTTTTCGAATCAATATCAGTTAATTTCATCGTTAAAACTTCACTCCTTCTTAATCCTGCCGAGTAAATTAACTCAAGTAAACACTTGTGTTTTAAGTTAGCGGTTTTTACCAGAATCGCTTGTATATCGGTTTTGCTTAACGTATCTGGAAGTATCTTTTCTTTTCGTGGCCTTTCTATATGTATGAACTGCTTTTCCCGCCCCAATACTTTCTCATAATAAAACTTGATGGCATTGATCCGTTGATTTTGTTCACTCCCAGAAATATTCCCCAATTGAATTAAAGACAGAATATAATCATTGATTTCCTGAATCTGAATATGAGACAAATCTCTGTCCTTGAAAAAATGCATATAATCTTTGAAATATGCCGAATATGTATTGATTGTATTTGAGCTATAACGCTTTTGCTCTAATTTCTCAAGGTATCCTTTGGGGAGTTTTGTATTTTTTCTGTGTGTGTAATCTTTATTTTCCTTTTCTGAATTAGTTTGACAAACCGGGTTCACCTTTAGTTTTGAATAATCTACCCACGCAATACCCCTAAATGTTTTAAAAATAATATTCAGGTCAAATTGCTCTTTCGGCATATACCAGGTTTTAAGTGTCTGGCTCCAGTGTATACCTTCAAATTGTTTAACAATGGCTGCCAGTTCACTGTCGCACCCAAAACCAATACAAATCACCGGCATTTGCCGCAGCAGGGAGGTTGTAAGTGTAATGGTTTTACCTTGGTTCATTCGGTTTGGTTTTCGAGATCAAATTTACAATATAATTATATTATCTCAAGCGAGAATACAACATAAAATTTTTCTTATGTGTATTGTATTACATGAATTTAAACTGATGTTCAATTCATTTTGAATCTTACTGAATTAATCTTTAAAACTCTTACGGAATATATTACCTTATTGACAAACTCTAAATGGAGACGGTTATTTACTGCCATGTTTAATATTACCGGCTTGCCGTTATTGGTAAAAAAAGTTGTAGACATTGAAGTAACAGAAAGCTTCGAAAACCAAATTCATGAAATAATAGTTCAACATAATCTATCCGCCCTATTTAATTCCAGCATGATTCCTAACTTTAACATCCATTAGTTTTGACATAAAAAGCTAGTCCATTTTTGCATATAAAAACGGCTAATGAACAATTCAAGTACATAATTAAAAGCTTATTCATATTGTAGTACTGAAATTTTAGATATTTCAATTCATTTTTTTTAATGATTAAAATTCTACCCTCTCCTAATTTTCGCTCTTGTTTTCTGATCCAAAACCTCCCTAGGCCATACTTCTCACCTAACGGCAAAATGGGGACTTTACCATTAATACTTACAGTTGAAGTTATCCCACCTAATGAAAAAAGAGACAGCCAAGATGTTTGTTTCGGGAAACATCTCATTAAAGGGATAATTTGAAAGGTATGTGATGAAATTCGAAATCTTATTGAAGATGAACTGAAATCGATACTTTAAAAAAACTAGTCACCGTAAATAGCAATTGATCCAATTAAACTGATCCCTTAATTTGTCCGAATATCTGTCTGAATAAAAATCAGAACCCCTCGCTATCTCAAAGACAACGAGGGGTTCTTTTGTGTAATAAGTACCCCGGACGGGATTCGAACCCATGACCTACTGCTTAGAAGGCAGTTGCTCTATCCAACTGAGCTACCGAGGCATCCTTAATGCGGGTGCAAAGATAAAAAAATATCAAGAAAATCAACCCCGACAGTACTAATTTTTAAGATGTAATATCTACACTAAGTGAATATCATTTGCCTTACATTGCTTAATCATTTCATCAGGCCATATACTCGACTGAATTTCACCAATATGTGCTTTTTGCAAAAAATACATACAAATACGAGACTGGCCTATTCCACCACCAATTGACAATGGAAAATCACCATTGAGTAAGCGATTATGCCAATACAAATCTTTCCGATCTTCCTTATTCGCAATCTTAAGTTGCCGTTTTAGAGCTTCGGCATCAACTCGAATTCCCATCGACGAAAGCTCAAAAGCACTTTCTAATACAGGGTTCCAAACTACGATATCTCCATTCAACCCTTTATAACCGTTTATAGTTTCGCTTGTCCAGTCATCATAATCCGGAGCACGTCCATCATGAACCTCTCCATTTGGCATTTCACCACCTATACCAATAATAAATACGGCTTTGTACTTTTTAGCCACTTCTGTTTCCCGATCTTTAGAGCTTAGATTTGGGTACATCTCAGCTAACTCTTCAGTATGGAAAAAAGTAATTTCTTCAGGAAGAATAGGCTTAACCTGAGGATAGTGCTCATACACATAGAATTCAGTACGCAAGAGGACAGTATATAATTTTCGAACAATTTTTTTCAAGAAGTCCAGATTTCGCTCTTCTCCAGTGATTACGCGTTCCCAATCCCATTGGTCAACATAAATAGAATGAATATTATCCAACTCCTCATCCGGTCTCAAGGCATTCATATCTGTATATAATCCGTAACTAGGTTCAAAATCAAGATCGGCTAATGCCATTCGTTTCCATTTTGCCAATGAATGTACAATTTCGGCTGTTTTATCTTCAAGTTCTTTTACCGGGAAAGATACTGGGCGCTCAACACCATTTAAATCATCATTGATACCTGTCCCCTTCATAACAAACAATGGGGCTGTGACCCTGCTTAATTTCAATTCAGATGACAGATCCTGTTGGAAAAAATCCTTTACCAATTTAATCGCCTTTTCCGTCTGTTTTAAGTCCAGATGAGACTTGTAATTCTTTGGAATATACAATTTCATAATTCGATTGTGTTTGTTGCCCACTTTGGCAAGTCTTATTCAAATAATAATTTCTTCGGGTTAAAAATAGAAAGAATCTTAGATCCTATTCAAATATATACTGTTTTATAAAACAGAAACACGAATTTGCTGTTTTTGCTCATCGAAAAACCAAACAATCCAAACCCGATTTTCTTATTTTTGCTGACACATGAGAAAAATCTTTCACTCAAATATTATTAATCTTTATCTCATCAAATTTGCCAAGTGGTTTAATCTGGTCATGCCTGTTGTTGTCCTTTTTTATCAGGACAACGGACTAAGCATGCAGGACATCTTTTGGCTAAAATCCATCTACTCAATAGCTATTGTTATCATGGAAATCCCTTCCGGGTATATGGCCGATATTTGGGGAAGAAAGAAAACTCTACTCATAGGCGCACTGCTCGGTTCTGCCGGATTTGCCCTGTATGGCTTTTCGTATGGCTTTTGGGCTTTTGCTATTGCCGAAGTGGTTTTAGGTATTGGTCACAGCTATATATCCGGAGCTGACTCAGCCTTGCTTTACGACACCCTTAAGGTCAATTCACAAGAGAAGGAATATATTAAACAGGAAGGTTGGATTACGTCGTCCGGCAACTTTGCGGAGGCATTAGCTGGTGTGTGCGGAGGCTTATTGGCAGCCATTAGTCTGCGTATGCCTTTCTATTTTCAGTTTGCAGTTGCATCTATTGCAATTCCAGCCGCCTTATTTTTGAAAGAGCCTCACATACCGGTTCAGAAAATCGCTAACAACCTAACCCATATTCTACAAACAGTAAGAAAAACATATCGCCACAAAGAGTTAAGATCTGCTATCCTTGTTTCATCATTTACAGGAACGGCATCACTTACCTTTGCATGGCTTGTACAACCTTTTTTCGAAGAAGTAGATCTACCCATTGCCATGTTTGGTATAATGTGGACACTGCTAAACTTATCGGTTGGTTTTTCGTCTATGTTCTCCTATAAAATTGAACGAAAACTGGGGGCACGCAATTCACTGCTTTTTATCATTTTAGGATTAAGTATTGGCTATTTTCTATCAGCGTGGAAAGTTAGCTTAATGGGAATCGGATTTCTCTTTCTTTTTTATTTGGTAAGAGGTATTGCACACCCAATATTAAAAGATTACATCAATCAATATACAGATTCAGATGTACGAGCGACAATTCTGTCAATTCGCAATTTTGTCATTCGTATTAATTTCGCTGTAATTGGACCAATTTTAGGGTATTTTACCGACAACTTTAGTTTAAGTACGGCTTTGTGGATTGCAGGACTAGGATATCTAATTAGTGCATTATTAAGCATGATCCCACTCTGGAAGCGACAAAATCAAACATTTAACACCAACCCATCATAAGCTACATAAACATTTTTAGGCAAAAGGTGCTCAACATCTTCATGTTTACCCAACATATGTGACACATGTGTTAAAAATGCTTTCTTTGGCTTCACTTCATCAATTAATTGTAAAGCCTCTTCCAAATTAAAATGTGAAATATGCTTCTCCTTTCTGAGTGCATTCACAATCAACACATCTAATCCCTGCAGCTTGCCCTTCTCTACCTGGTCAACCGAGTTTATATCTGTCAAATAGGCCATCCCTCCCACCCGATAGCCAAAAACAGGCAATTTATAATGATAACCCCGAATGGGTGTAATCTCTACGTTATCTATTAAAAATGGCTTATTCTCGATTTGGTGAAGGTTCATTTGAGGAATGCCCGGATATCGGTATTTGGCAAACACATAACTAAATACCCGTTTAATTGCTTCCTGCACCCTTTCTTCTGCATAAATATCTGTAGGATGCCCCTGCACCCAGTTAAAGGCACGAATATCATCTAACCCAAAAATATGATCGGTATGCTCATGAGTTAGCAAAATAGCATTAAGCTGATGCAAGTTAATACGTAACATTTGCTGCCTAAAATCAGGACCTGCATCAATTACCAGTTTTGTGGCATCAATTTCAATAAAAAGAGACGAGCGTAACCGTTTGTCCTTTTCATTCACCGAAAGGCAAACCGGGCAATCGCATGCAATAACAGGAACTCCTTGTGAAGTGCCTGTTCCTAAAAATTCAATTTTTATTTTTGAAGGATGATTCATTGATAACGTCAAAACTACAAAAAAATGATTTTTTAGCAGTCCCAGCTTAAATTAATTATTTTTGAAGAAAAATTGTTCCATGGCAAATCTTTATCTGATCCCAATCACCTTGGGCGAAAGTGAATTAAATACAGTTATCCCTGATCATCATAAAGAGATCATCCACTCAATCACTCATTTTATTGTTGAAAATGTAAGAACGGCACGTCGATTTTTAAAGAAAGTTGATCGGGAAATTGATATTGACCGACTACATTTTGAAGAACTAAATAAGCACACCAATAAAAATGAATTGCACGCATATCTTGACCCAATTAATCAAGGGATGCACGTTGGTGTAATGTCAGAAGCCGGATGTCCGGGAGTGGCAGATCCGGGTGCAGATATTGTGCGAATAGCCCATGAAAAAGGCATCCGTGTAATTCCGCTTGTTGGCCCATCTTCAATTTTACTTGCCATGATGGCCTCTGGAATGAATGGCCAAAATTTTGCGTTCAATGGATATCTTCCCATAAAAAAGGATGAAAAAGCAAAGCAAATCAAGTTGCTGGAAAACCGGATATATACAGAGAACCAAAGTCAGCTTTTCATTGAGGCTCCCTATAGAAACACACAACTACTAGATGATATTTTAAGCAATTGCCAGGCTCATACAAAGCTTTGCATCGCTTGTGAGATCACATTAGAAACTGAATTTATTAAGACTCTGCCAATTAGTGAATGGAAGAAACAAAAACCAGATATTCAGAAACGACCAACAATATTTGTCTTAGGGAAATAGTGACACCAAGCCGCAAGGCGTAAAAGGCAAAAGTTTTCAGTTAAAAATCTCAACAAACAGAACTAGCTGTTGTCATTGAAAAGAAGTTGAAATTCATTTTCAAAGTTTGGGGTGAAGATTTCTTTACCAATATTGTCCAGAATTTGTTTTTTTGTCCAGAACTTTCCTTCCTCTACTTCATCAGAATGCAAATGGATACTTTGGTAGTCATGCGTGACAAAAATGTAAACCAATTCTTTTTCGACAGAGCTTTCCCAAACGTATTTTTTCAGAAATTTCGCATTAAAATTCTTCAGCCCAATCTCCTCCCATGCTTCACGATGAAGAGAATCTTTTAATTCCTCACCAAATGAAATATGTCCACCGACTGCGGTATCCCATTTCCCCGGCTGTATAAGTTTGTCCATTGGGCGTTTCTGTAGGAAAATATCATTCGCTTCATTAAGCACATGAAGATGAACAACCGGATGCAGTAATTTTTGTCCATTGTGACAGAGCGAACGTGCAGATTTGCCAATCACCTGTCCTTCTTCGGTTACAAGGGGCAACTGTTCTTCTTTTGCCAATTTGTTTTGTGTCATCTTTTGTTTCAGAAATTCATAAACAAACACACACCCAAATAAAATGTAAAATAACCCTCCGCTAATAAATGCCCATGCTCTGTCCGACATATAAAAAGCAGAAAAGAAAACCAGAATAGTGTGGAACAGAAATACGAAGAACAGAAGTTGCATCATACTTCGCATTTTACTGACTTGCCCCGCATTCATCACAACATCTCCCATATATCTCTTGCTCATTAAAGCCACAATATTAACTTTTGAGAATGCAGAAAAAGCCAGAATTGCACACAGTATTAGTTCAACCAGACCCGGTTTCAGTTTGAAAAAGATGTCGTTATCCAAAACAATGGAAACACCACCTAATAGAAGTAGAAGAACGGTGTCAAAAAACACAAAACTATCAAAGCGTTTATCTCTTATTCCTATCCAAATTAACTCAACAACACCAATTATCAGAGCAGCGACTAATCCGACACGTGTTCCCCATATTTCGTCAATAACAATAAAGACGAAAAGAGGCAATAGCCCCGGAAGCATTTTTCGGAATAATTCTATGCGTTGATTTTTCATATCAAAAAAGGCCAGCTAATTAGCAGGCCTGTATCTATTTTTTTACTCTTCTAATTTATAATGCCGATATACTTCCACATCAAACAAAAGTGTAGTAAAGCGCGGAATACCCAGCGAGTAATCAACAGTTGCGCCATAGGCCAATTCCGAAGGCAATATTAAAGTAGCCTTTCCTCCTTGCTTCATATAGGTGATACCTTCACTTAATCCAGTGATAATAGAGGAACTTCCAACAACAAATTCAAATGGTTCATAACTGCCGGAAGTGTCATATAAAACGCTATCGATAGACATCACCGTATAAAATATTTTCACAGTATCTCCAATCTTAATTGAATCTCCTGTACCTTCCTGAGTTTCCAGATAATATAATCCCGATGACTTGGGTTCAACCAAAATATTGTTATCTGCAATGTATTCGTTTAACCTGGTTATTTCTGCGTCTCTTAGCTCATCCAGACCATCATCCGTTTTTTTGCATGATGAAATGGCAACTAAAAAAGTTAAAGAAACAACGAATAATAATAATAATGTGTTTTTCATATTTGTATTCCAATCTAATTTGAGATTCATTCGCTTAGTAAATTTCTATGAGCTTAACATTAAATATAACAGGCGTATAGGCCGGGAAATAATCATTACCTGACGTACCATAGGCAAGAGATGAACGGAGAAGAAAAGCCCCTTTACTACCAACTTGCAAGTGATTAACAGCATCGTACAAACCTACAATTAAGTCTCCGGAGGATACATTTGCTTGACTATTGACATATCGGTAAACACCATCGTCCAAAGAGGTCGAGGCATCGAAAACCCCACCATCCACAAAGTAGCCGAGATATTCAATACTAACGGAATCTCCATCTTGCACAAAAGCTCCGTCAGATTCTTCCTGTATCAAATAATAAACCCCCATATCTGTTGTATCAACATCATAACTTCTGGAGGTCATTTCTTCAATCCATGCAGATATAAGCTGATTTTCATCTGCTGCTGTATTTTCAATAAGTTCTTCTTCGTCAAGACTTACACATGAGGCAAAAAGCAAAGTCACCGCAAAAAATCCAGCAAGTCCGAGCTTCCAAGTTATTGATTTCATTTTATATCAGGTTTCGTTAAAACTAACTCATTTTGGTATTGAGGCAATAAACTTTTAAACTTCAACAATGCTTCGTCTAATGTTGCTTTAAGCTCACCACCTGCAGCATTTCGATGTCCCCCACCATTAAAATCTTTTGAAGAAAACACATTTACAGCAAACTCGCCCTTTGATCTAAATGAGGCTTTTACGTGTTCCTCCTTTTCTGTAAATAAGGCTGTAAAATGAATTCCTTTTATTGACAAAGGGTAATTCACAAAGCCTTCGCTATCTCCCGGAGCAAAATTATATTTTTTCTGCACTTCTTTAGGCAGATACATAACAGCTGTATGATATTCAGGAAAAACTTCCATGCATTCGCTTAAACAATAGCCCAATAATCGAATTCTATCAGCCGAATAGTTATCAAAAACCAAACCATGAATTTCTTCAGGATCAATCTTAAACGACAATAATTCGCTAACTGTCTTAAATGTTTGCGGATCAGAAACATTATAATCAAAGCCTCCCGTGTCTGTCATAATTCCACAAAAAAGGCACTCAGCAGCATTTTTATCAACATGCTGCTCATATCCAACGGCTTTCATTACATGAAAAACCAATTCCGCTGTTGATGAATATTCAGGATGAGAAATCATTAAATCAGCAGAAAACTGAGGATTTGGATGATGGTCTATTAAAACCTTTGGCCCCTTATAATTTTCAATTTCATCCTTCATCTCGCCCGATCTTGAAATGTGGTTAAAATCAAGACAAACAAGCATCCCGGAATTTTGAATAAGATCTTTGTCTCTTTTTCGTGAAGGAGAAAAGACAACGATATCGTCACTACCACTCATCCATTTGTAAAAATCGGGGTAATGGCTTGGAACGATAACGACAACTTTCTTTCCCGCATTCTTCAATATATTTGCAAACCCCAACGATGAGCCAATAGCATCTCCATCCGGATTTACATGAGGAATAACAACAATGTATGAATCAAGCTCCGCTAATTTTTCACGGAAAGACTTAATTATTTCTAAATCAAAAGGTTTCAATACGCCATATTTTATAAGAGTTACAAATATAAAAATAAAGCTCCCCGATATCCGAATCCTTAGAACTATTTTTTAAATTAGATGTTATTGACAAAACATTTAAAATTCGAATATCATGCCTGGAAGACAGACTTTTACAATTATTAAACCTGCAGCTGTAGAAAAGAATCTTATAGGTCCAATCTTAGCCAAAGTGAATGAGGCTGGTTTTATTATCAAAGCGTTGAAGTATACAAAATTAAAAAAGGAACAAGCTCGAGATTTTTATGCCGTTCATAAAGGAAAACCTTTCTACAAGGATTTAACCCTTTTCATGAGCTCCTCTCCCATTGTTGTTGCTATTTTAGAAAAAGACAATGCTGTGGCTGATTTCCGCAAGTTAATTGGGTCTACAGATCCGATTGAAGCAGAAGAAGGCACCATTCGAAAAATGTTTGCTGAATCGAAAACGCACAATGCAGTACATGGTTCTGACAGTGATGAAAATGCGATAAAAGAAGCAGACTTCTTTTTCTCACGAGTAGAGCGTTTTTAACAAAAAAACTTAGTTGTAACCTGATTATCCGCGTAAACTTACCTCTTGCAAGCTTTCGTCGTTGAGTATGATAATATCTTTATCCTTCAGTTTAATTAAGCCGTCCTTTTCAAAACCTTTGAGCAACTTAACCGCGCTTTCTGTTGAAATTCCTGAGAAATCGGCTAGCCCTTTTCTCGTTAACAATTGGAATATTTCCGGAAACTCTTTTTTAAATCCATCTAGATAAAGCAAAGCCTCTGCCATACGACCGTTCATCTGTTTATAAAGCACATTGCGTAACGTATTAAACAAATTGGTGTTTTGTTCGCAATACCGCTGTATGAAATTGAAGGCAAACATGCCATTTTGCTTTATCACCCTAACGATGGTGTCTTTTTCAACCAAAAAGGCTAAACAATCTGAAAGTGCTAAAGCCGAGTAATTAAACGTATTTTTTGAAAATACAGACGAAAGACCCACAAATTCACCGGGGCGAATAATGCGCAAATTGAATGTTTTAGCCTGATCACCTTCTACATATTGTTTGGCATAACCACTCACTACAAATAAAACATACGAGGCAAATGCCCCCTGCTTGGTAAGGTTATCTCCTTTGCGAAAAAGCACCTGTGTTTTACTGGCTTTCACCATCTCAGCCTCCTCGGGTGTAAGCAACTGGAAACAAGGCGACTCAATGTCACAAACAAAATCATCATCAGTATCTAATATCGTTCTCATTTTTATGTTTTGGTAGTATTGAGCTGTGAAGTTAGAAATAAATCAATAAAAAAGTTGATGTATATCAATCCGAAAGTTGGAATCCGAAAAGAGCAAATGCTTGGTTGGAGCTCGTCTCGCTGGTAACTTTGTCCCATACAAAATTCAAAAGAAATGAAACACAATGTAAATACATCATGGAAAGGCAACATGCAATTTAGTGCCTTAGTAAGTGGACATGAAGTTATTATGGATGCTCCTCCTCAGGTTGGAGGCGAAGACAAAGGCGCACGTCCAAAACAACTTATGCTTGCCGCATTGGCTGGATGTACAGGCATGGATGTGGTTTCCATATTAAAAAAGATGAGGATTGAAGTGGAGCAATTTGATGTAGATATTGAAGCAGATATGACGGAAGAAAATCCGAAGCATTACACCAAAATGCATCTTATCTATAAATTCAAAGGTGAAAATCTTGATCTGGAGAAACTGAAAAAAGCCGTTGAGCTATCGCAGGAAAAGTATTGTGGCGTATCTATGGTTTACCGGCAAACTATGGAGTTAAGCTATGAGATTGTCATATTGTAGTGTAAAGTTATAGATCATGTTATACTCAAATTTAAATCACATAGAATCAGCGGAGCAGCACAGAAAAATTGTTAGCGAGAACGAAAATGTAATGATTATCTGTGGGCGCATGGGATCAATGAGTGTGCCAGTTTACCGTATAGCTTCTGAACTTGAAAATGAATTCAGCAACGTGAAAATATTTGATATGGAGTTTGACAATCCCGAATCTCAGGTGATTAGGAATTTGCCCGAAGTGAAAGGTTTGATGGAAATTCCATTCACTATTTATTACAAAAACGGACAGCTCGTAAAAGCGACTTCCGGCATTCAATCTAGAGAACAGGTTACGACAATTTTAAATACGCTTTTTCAAACACCTGCACACAGATAAACATTAAAATACCAACAACATATGACTAATATTATTCTTGCAGTTCTAGCTGTAGTATTAATCGGCTTTCTAGTGATGATTAAGGTGGCTAGAAACAAAATGAAAAACACCCCGATGGTTGCTGATCATCAAAAGATACTGACACTTACCGATAAAAACTTTAAGCAACAAACAAAAAACAAAGTGGTGTTGGTTGATTTCTGGGCTAGCTGGTGTGCTCCTTGCCGTATGATGGCACCAGTATTAAATGATGTTGCCGAAGAGTTAGATGGAAATAACCGTATCGGGAAAGTCAATATTGAGCAATTTCAGGGAATGGCCAAGAAGTTTAAAGTTAGAAATATTCCAACCCTTTTACTTTTCAAAAACGGTGTTGAAGTTAACCGATTTGTTGGAATAAAATCAAAGGATTTTTTACTGAAAGAAATCGCAAAAGCAGGATAAACAAGAAAATAAAATACTAAAAAATAATTATTGAATATGGAAAAGATTGTAATCATTGGAGGAGTTGCAGCTGGAGCTACAGCTGCTGCTAAAGCCCGTCGCATCTCCCCTTCTGCAAAAATCATTATGCTTGAAGCAGGGCCAGACATTTCATTCGCGAACTGCGGCCTGCCCTACTATATTGGAGGCGATATAAAAAGCCGTTCAAAACTAATACTTCAAAGCCCTGAAAGTTTTAACGAGCAATACGGGGTTGAAGTACACACAAATACCATTGTTTCGTCTATCGACAGAGATGCACACCTCGTTAAAACCGCGAATAGTCAGACTGGTAAAGAAAAAGTATTTGAATATACTAAGCTAATTCTGGCACAAGGTGGCAAGCCTATTAAGCCCGACCTGCCTGGTACCAATAGCGATCATGTTTTCTCGCTTTGGACTCTAGAGGACATGGATAAAATATCAAGCTATCTGGAAGATAATAATCCAAAAAGTGCCGTTGTTGTAGGTGGTGGATTTATTGGACTTGAAATGGTTGAAGCTTTGGCAAAAAGGGGGTTAAACGTAAGTGTTGTAGAGATGATGCCTCATGTTATGTCTCTAATGGAGGCTGAAACTGCCGGTTTTATTGAGAATGAACTGCAATCTTATGGTGTGGGCATCCATACAAAAGCTGCTGTTACCGAAATAAAGGCACAATCTGTTAAACTTGATAATGGAAAAGAAATTAATGCTGACATGGTGCTTCTGTCAATTGGTGTTCGTCCTACGCTCCAGTTAGCGAAAGATGCCGGTTTGGAACTGGGAGAAGCCGGAGGATTATTGGTCAATGACTATTTACAAACATCAGATCCTGATATTTATGGCGCAGGTGACATGGTGGAAATAGAACACCGTGTGAGCGGCAAAAAGGTTCGTATTCCATTAGCTGGTCCTGCCAATCGTCAGGGACGAATTGCGGCAGAAAATGCCTTGGGTGGAAACCACACATACAAAGGAGCAATCGGCACATCTGTCGTTCGTGTTTTTGATGCTGTTGCCGGAATTACCGGATTAACGCTTAAGCAGGCCCGAGAGGCTGGAATCAATGCAGATGCAGTGGTTGTTCATAAAGAACATCACACAGCCTACTACCCGGGAGCTGAAACAGTTTCGGCCATGTTGGTATATGATAAAGAAACAGGCGTTATTCTTGGCGGACAATCGGCCGGTTACAAAGGAGCAGATAAACGACTGGATGTAATAGCTACTGCTGCCGCCTCAAAACTGACGATAAGTGACTTGGCGGATATTGATTTTGCCTACTCGCCACCCATCGGAACAGCAAATGATGCCATCAATATGGCTGCATATACAGCCGAAAATCGCATATCAGGCTATAGCCCTTCGGTAACAGTCTCAGAACTCGACAGCTTCTTAGATGGTAAAAACCCTGTTTTTATTGATGTTCGCGATGTATTTGCTTTTGAGAAAAGCCACATTGAAGGAGCTATTCACATTCCACTTGAATTATTACAAGAGGAACTTGAAAACATTCCTTCAAACCAGCCTGTGATTGTATATGATGAAACCGGAAAGAAAGGTCATCAGGCATTGCGCACATTGATTGGAGCTGGATTTAGTCATGTCACTAATATATCAGGAGGACACACTTCTCTGCAACGCCAAGCAATAACCATTGGCTTTAAAAATATTGAAATTGAACTTCTTCCTGTGGAATCAAAGTCATTGATCGAAGAAGCTAATTCAACGGTTGAAGAAAAGGAGGACGCAAAGAGTGCCGATTTCAATTCACCATTAGTGATTGATGTCCGTACTGTTGAAGAATTTAACACGGGCGCTTACCCAGATGCCATTAACATTCCAATGGATGAATTAATGTACCGGTTTGAAGAATTAGGAGATAACATATCGCGTCAGATTACAGTATATTGTGCAACAGGAGCACGTTCTGCCTATGCCCAGCGCATGTTAATGCAAGTTGGGTATAACAAAGTTGAGAACGGAGGCGGACTGGCAGGTATGATGGCTAAAAGAAATACAAAACCGGCCTCTCCAAAATCATCAAACGAGCCGATTGTCGTAGACGTGCGTACTCCTGAGGAATTTTTAAGTGGAGCTTACCCAAATGCCATCAACATCCCTTTAGATGAATTGGCAAAAAGAATAGATGAACTGGGCAGTAAATCCAGAGAGATAACGCTTTATTGTGCTTCAGGAGCACGTTCTGCCTATGGACAACAATATTTGCAGCAAAATGGCTTTACAGAAGTTAGTAACGGAGGTGGTTTAATGCACATGATGATGAAGCGCTAATTGACGCACAAGTCATTAAAAAACAACGAATAAGAACATCATTACGAGCATAGCGAAGCAATCTGATCATGAAACAGTATCTTTGATAGATAGCTTTGCTACGTTTCGATGACAAAGTTTGCTCTCTATAATTGATTTCAAACAAATCGAGGCAATAAAACAACCAACAATGAAAAAAGCACTAATCCTAGGAGGCGGTTTTGCAGGCGTAAAAACAGCCATAGAGCTGCAGAAAAGCGAAAATTTCGATGTTACCCTAATTTCAGATCGTGACTTTCTGTATGTCTTTCCAATTTCCATTTGGGTTCCCGTACATATCAAAGAGTTTGATGATGTAAAAATCCCCTTAGCAGGAATTGGTAAAAAGCATGGGTTTAGGGTCATTGTCGACAAAGTTGTAGAAATTAAGGCATCTGAAAAATTGGTATCCTGCGAAAATCAGAGCTACAGTTACGATTATCTGGTGCTTGCCTTTGGTGCGGAAAAGATGATGCACAAAGGCATTGAACATACTTTATCTATTTGTGGCAAACCTCAAATGGCTACAGATATTCGAGACAAACTGGATAAATTGGTGGAGAAAGGAAGTGGCAAGATTGCCATTGGTTTTGGTGGAAATCCGAAAGATAAATCGGCTGTTCGCGGAGGTCCTGCTTTCGAGTTAATGTTCAACATACACAATTACCTTAAGAAGAAAAAGATCAGGCAAAATTTTGAGTTGACATTCTTTGCACCAATGGCTGAGCCCGGTGCAAAAATGGGGCCAAATGCTCTTAAAATGCTGGATACGATGTTTCGCAGATACAACATCAAAAAGCATTTTGGTAAAAAAATAACCGAATTTGTTAACGATGGAATTTTATTTGAAGACAGCACTAAGCTGATCGCTGATTTTACCATGTTCATTTCTGCAAGCACAGGCCCATCCCTACTAAAAAGCTCAGATCTACCTTTATCCGAATCTGGTTTTGTAAAAATTAACGACCACGGACTAGTAGACGGTTTTACCGATGTGTTTGCCATTGGCGACATTGCTGCCCTCGAAGGTCCGGACTGGAAAGCCAAGCAAGGCCATTTGGCAGAACTGATGGGCAAGAATGCAGCCTACAACATCATACAAATTGAAAAAGGCAGCGAAAAACGGAAAGGCTATCAGCAACACCTGAACATCCTCTGTATTATGGATACTGGAGATGGCGCGGCCTTCGTATACCGCAAAGACAGCAAATCACTTTTAATACCTATGCCAATTGTTGGTCACTGGTTAAAAAAGGCCTGGGGTATTTATAACCGCATCACGAAAATATAAGATTACTAAGATTAGGGATATCATCTTTTGAAAAGATGATATCCCTAATTCAATTTAAAAACAAATGAGAAAACTACCCAAGTTCCTTGTTGGCAAACGTTTCATAATTCTTGCTGTTTTAGCGATTTCATTATATATGGCAATTACCATGTTTGAAATATCACTTTGGTATATTTTACTGGCCGGATCTGTTCTCGGCGTGGTTTTTGGCAAGGTTTTTTGTCGTTGGGGGTACCCAATGGGGTTAATTATGGAAATCATAATGAGCTTTAATTCTAGTGGTAAAATCCAACAGCTCTATCAGTACCATAAAATTGGCTGCCCCATCGCATGGATCTCCGGCTGGCTCAATAAATACTCGATATTTCGCATCAAAATAAATAATGAAAGCTGCAAAGATTGTGGACTATGCGACAAGCAATGTTACATCGTATCAATGGAACCTCACCGTTTTAGCCTGTACAAGCCTAAATTCACAAATCCTGCTGAAAGCTACACTTGCTCCAAATGCCTTCAATGCGTGGCCTCTTGCCCAAATGGCAGCTTAAAATATAAAGTCTAAAGATCATCTCGATTTTAAGGATGACATCCCTTTGTCAAACTCATATTGATAAAATTATGATGACAATCGTAATAATATTGAGAAGTGATTCGTTAACTTGCAGTCTGAAAGCCATTTAAATGACATCTAAAATAGCAATATTTTATGCCGTCATGACTTTTATCAAAAGATAAAGCTGTTAATGAATCTAAAATCTAATCTCAATCCGATGAAAACAAAAGCCCTAATTATTGTACAAGCTTTTTTAATCATTATCATATTCACGATTAATTCCTGCAAAAAAGATAGTTGTATCGAACTTACCTGGTATCAGGATCTCGACAGTGATGGCTTTGGAAATCCCGACCAAACAAAGCTTGCCTGTGAACAACCTACCGGCTATGTGAGCAACAATACTGATTTTAATGACACTAGTGATCTGTCCTACCCCGGGGCAAGTGAAATCTGTAACGATGACTTTGACAATGATGGCGATGGATTCACAGATTGTGATGACTTTGACTGCGATTGTGATGAAGGCTCCAATTGCCATGACGGAATAGATAATGATGGTGATGGATTCATTGATTGCGATGACTTTGACTGCGATTGCGATGAAAGCAATAACTGCGATGATGGAATAGATAATGACGGTGACGGCTTCATCGATTGTGATGACTTTGACTGTAATTGCGATTAATGCTTTAGCCACCGGAAAATACGCTATAAAAATGATCAGACGAGGAATTATATTATCAATATTCGGGCTGTTTGGAATATTTCAATTAGCAGCTCAACCTTCTGATAAAATAATAATTAATGAAGACATTCAACTTATTCATCTTCAGGATTCTATTTATGTCCATGTGACATGGCATTCTCTGGATGGTTCTGGGCGATTTCCATCAAACGGACTGATTGTGATAAAGGATGGACAAGCTCTTATGGTAGATACACCAATGAACAATAATAAAACTGAGAAATTAGTTAATTATCTAAAAGATTCCCTATCGGTTGATTTAAAGAAATTAATTATTGGACATTTTCATGATGACTGCCTTGGTGGATTAAGCTATTTGAAAAGTATTGGTGTTAAATCTATCGCTAATTCAATGACAATTGACAAGTGTATAAAGACTGGATTACCTGTTCCTTTAATTCCATTCACAGATTCATTAACTTTTAATTTTAATGGAGAACAAATAGATTGCCGATTTTTCGGAGCAGGACACTCATTTGACAATATTACAGTTTGGATTTCAAGTAAAAAGATTCTTTTTGGTGGCTGCCTTGTTAGGGCCAGTAATTCAGAAGGGTTAGGTAATTTATCAGATGCTGTGGTGGCAGATTGGGATTCGACACTTCAAAATCTATTGAATGAATATATGGATATTAAAACTGTGATTCCAGGACACGGAAGTTTTGGTGGGGCTGAATTATTGACACATACAATTGAATTAGTTAAGCAATATAAAAACCAAGAACACCCAACGCGTAATGAAGAATAAGATTAAAGATAATATTGAAAACGCTGAGCAGCTTGAAAAAATCTATCAGGCAGATAAAAAAGGGTTTAAAAAAGCTTTTCTTGAGATTTACCCAGAGATTGCAGTATATAAAGCTTCTGAGTTTTGGAAAAATCGCTTCGAGTTTAACAAACTAAATGACACCTCGGCTAAAACCAGCCACACGGATATATTATTTTTAATTGTCGCCTGTATCATAACTGGATTTCTAATTAAAATACCCCAATTGTTTGGCATAGATATAACATATTATTTTTTCTATGAAAAAAATGCAGGCCTGGTTGTTTTTGGAGGACTATCTTTATTCGTTTTTCTGACAAAAGATTTAATTAAAACAAAACAGTTGTTAATTACTCTCTCCGTTTTTATCATCTCTGCAATTTACATTAATTTTTTGCCGTCAAATAGAGATAGCCATTCAATTACTTTGGCATACATACACCTACCGCTAATGATTTGGTGTTTGTACGGTCTCGTATATATTGACTTTAACACAACAGACAAAACCAAACGAATTGATTACATTAAATACAATGGTGATTTAGCAATTTTAGGAGCAATTATTCTAATTGCAGGTGGCGCTCTAGCGGTTGTGACTCTAGGTTTATTCTCTGCTATTGATTTGAAAATTGAGCAATTTTATTTTAACTACATTGGTATATGGGGATTAGCATCTGCTCCCATTGTTGCAACTTACATCATTCGTAAATATCCTTTTGTTGCTAATAAAATTGCCCCAATAATTGCAAATATATTTAGTCCTCTCGTTCTTATAACTTTAGTCATCTTCATGATTAGCATTGTAGTTACCGGGAAAGATCCATATAATGACAGGGACTTTCTAATTGTCTTTAATCTCATGCTATTAGGGGTAATGGCGATTGTCGTATTTTCAATTTCAGAAACTTCAAAAAACAAGAAACAACGTTTAACCGAAATAACTCTTTTTGCACTTTCAATTGTCACTCTAATAATTGATTTGGTTGCATTATCTGCAATACTTTACAGACTTGGAGAATATGGATTTACACCAAATAGAATTGCTGTACTTGGTTCAAACCTATTAATTTTTGGCAACTTAATACTTATCATGCTTGATTTATACCGGGTTAACTTCAAAAAAGAAAAGATTAAAAAAGTTGAATTGACAATATCCACCTATTTGCCAATTTATGCTTTATGGACAATTTTTGTCGTTTTTATATTGCCATTAATATTCGGCCTAAAATAAAAGTAAACGGATGCTAGTACTAAGTCATTGCCAATAGCAAATGAATCAAAGAATTTACTAATCGATAGACATGGTAGAAATTGTTAGTTCTGAAACCACGTTATTCATTCCTCAACGCCTCATATAGATTACTTTTCATGGCTAGCCGGTTTGCTAAAAACACCCACAACCAAGCACTAATCAATACAAGAACAAATATACCCAAAACCCAGTAAATCAAACCAGAATAGAGCGACGTAAGCAAACTAGGCAACCCTGAAATAATAGCCGGCACCAAACCGATAAATAGAGAAAGTACAACAATATACATGTCTCCCTGAAGATTAATACGCCGGATTGTCTGCTTGCGAAAACCAGTGGCTTCCAACAAAGCATATTGGGCTTTCTTCTCAAAAATGCTTCGAAAAATAATAACCCCCAAACCAATAGTTCCAATGAGTAAACCCAAAGCCCCCAACATTAGAAAGATATCCAAATATGTATTTTCGATTTGATAAAACAAGAGTAAGCGATCTTTTGCTGGAGTGATGTCAAGACCGTAATTTCGAAATGCTGTGCGAAGATTATCTTCCTCATCTGTTGGAGACTGAATTAGAAAAACCTTTGACCCACTTACCGAAGGGAAATTAGTATAAAAGAGGCTGTCCCCAATCAAAATATTTCCTTGGAAAACAGAATTGGCCAATCCCCCAATCAATTTGAGTACCACCTTCTGGCCACCTTCATTCTGATATACAAGGGTATCTCCTACAGATTTGCCAAGTCCCCATTTTATTACCGTTTGATCTGCAATAGCCGGAATTTGTCCGTTGGGTAAACGTTTGTTCAGAGACAACCATGGATGCTCACTATCCAGCTCTTCGGTTTTTGTAGAGAAGGTAAATGATTGGCGAGAATCAAAGTCAGATGGATCAAAGCCTAATATACGCGGACGGCTTATCATATTTAGATTTAGACAGCTGGCATCATCTCCGGCTAATGCTTGTAATTGCACAAATAAAGTCGATGAATCTTCCAATCCCAGCTCAACACGCCCCTCTTCCGAATTTAAATCATATAAAACCGGAAAGCTTGTTTCCGCAAAATAACTGTAGCCGCCCGTCCCCGATGAAGGTAAATCAGCATGACTAGTCAGATCTTTACGATATAAACCGGTTGAAATAACAAGAAAAACACCAACAGAAAGAAAGCTCACAACAAGCACATTTCGCTTTCTATCAGACAAGACCAACATGCTTGAAAAATAGAGAAACGAAAGGCTCTTCGCTGTTTGTCCTTCTCTTTTCACAAACCAATAATTCAGCATCAATATTAACCCAGGCAAAATACCAAAACCACTTATGAAAAATATATCCGCATTTATTTCCTGACTTATTCCCTGAATGAATAGAAGCCCTATTGAGATGATGATTAATAGCAGACCTATTTTCAATGACCTATTTCCGTTACTGCTTTTTGAAGCATCTGTACGTTGTACTTGAACAACCTGAAGGTTTGAATATTTCCGTAGAATGAACCATACAGTTATCAAACTAATAGCAGCCACAATAACAACAGACTGCACGATAGCCATTGGTGTAATATGAATATGTAGAATAGATGTTTGGACAATATCACGCCAAATGGTATTTATAGCATCTAAAATCAAGCTATTGTAGGCCAGACCAATCGGAATTCCCAGAAAAATACCGACAATTACCATAAAAATAGTTTCTATAAAAAACAAGTTCTTAATTTTTTCAGGCGTAAAACCGATAGCATGGAGTGTGCCAATTTCTGCTTTTCTGAAGTTCAGATATAGCTGAAACATCAAATAAGCCAGCAACAGCGCTGCAAACAGAACAAAAAAGCTGAGACCAATAAATAGCCCACCAAAATCAATTGCCTGACCTGCTGCCTGCAAGCCTTCATTTCTGGAGGCTTTTATTTGAAAACCTAATTCAGAAGGAGCCAGTTCTGTTAACACCTTCGTCTCAATATTTTGCGCTATTAATCCTTCTACCCGAATAGCAGTTGATGAACCAAAACGGTTGCTCCATAAACGTTTAGCAGTATTCAGGTTGACAAATGCTTTGGGCGTTCCTTTGTAATCATTCCAGTAATCTTCGTCTTTTTGGCGAATGTCGGCTAAATCGACAGGAACACCTGTTTCCCATTCACTACAATGACCCGCATCAGACAAGCCTGGAATATCTGGCATTAAATTCACATCAGCCCACTTGCCTTTCATCTCTACAATGTCAGAAATATGGAACCAAATGGTCTTTTCAATGAGCTGACGCAGAGGTCCAACTTCATAATAATTCAATTGAAGTGAATCTCCAACCACCGCCTGCAAATCATCAGCAAGCCAGTCGTTTATAATTATTTCATCATTCTGGATATTTGTGTACAATTCAGGAACACCCGCTACAAAAGAGTAAGGTGTTGACTTATCATTCAGCTGAATTTGGTTGACAAAATAGCTTAGTACAGAGTATGTCTGTTCAACATTCTGCAACAGTTTTTCTTCAATAATGGGTTCAATAAAAACCCTGTCCGAAATAAGTTCGGTATAATTCAATTCCGCATTTTCACGAATAACAAGGCTTATATCATCTATCTCCCAATACTGCGCAATATCTTTTAGCAAGCTCTCTTCATCTAGTCCAGATGCATGCACCAGTAAAACATTGGCTTTCCCTTCCAATTGCATTTGGCGATTAAACCAATCAAGTGAAATGAAAATATTCTTTGGAGCAGTTTGGCTATTTTGAAGATTAAAGTTTGCAGTTTGTTCAGTTTTGGCAATGGCCTTCACCATCACACGAAAAGAAACAGTGCTTTCATCGGCCGAAACAAATGGCGTGTTTGCAGGGAATGTACTAAGCTTATTGACACGAAGCACGAGCTCTTCGCCAATCTGAACACCTAAAATTTCAGCTAGCTGCTCATTAATAACAGCTTCATTATTTTGCATGAAAAACAAACTGTCTGTTCCTGCAATGTTGTTAAATCCTTCATTTACTCCCCAAACCTGTAATTGATTTGCCCTTGCTGCTCCCCCATTGTAAACAGCCATTCCATTAGAGAAGAGCATGGGAGTAGCTTCTGCTCCGCTTGTTGTTATTTCTGAAGCCAACTCCTGACGAAAAAGGCGTTCTCCGGCTGTAACAACAAGATCTGTATTACCAAGGCGCTGCAATGTAATTTGATTGAGGCTAAAGGAAACCGTGTCGCCAATGACGAAAGCCCCTAAAAGAATAGCCATACTAAGTGACACTCCTAAAATAATGGTCAGATTGAGTTTCCAAAAGTGAAGCAGTGATTTTATAGCGTAGCGAAAGATATTCATCAGTTTGTAAGTTGCAGTTTACCATCTACCAGCTGATAGATTTTATCCATTTTTGAAGCCAGATTTAAAGAGTGAGTTACGACGATTAAACTCACTTTTTCTTCCTTATTTAGTTGGAGTAGTAGATCAACTAACTGATTTGATGAATGTTGATCCAAGGCTCCTGTTGGCTCATCAGCAAGCAATACTTTGGGACTATTAATAAGAGCTCGAGCCACAGCAGTACGCTGACATTCGCCTCCGGAAAGTTGCCCGGGTTTTTGAGATTTCAAGGCACTAATGCCCAATTTCGAAATCAATTCTTCTGCGCGTTGTTGAGATGCAGGATCAACCTTAGATTGCCCGGCAACAACAGGAAGCAGTATATTCTCCAATAAGCTTAATTGTGGCAGTAGGTGGTGCATCTGAAAAACAAAACCGATCGAGCGATTACGAAATCCAGCCAGTTCTTTTTCATTTTTTCCGAAAACAGATTCATTATTTAATAGAACATCTCCGGAATCTGGTCGATCGAGCATTCCTAGCATATTAAGAAGTGTGGTTTTTCCAGAGCCCGAAGGTCCTACTATAGCAACACTTTCTCCGTTTTCAACCTTCAGGTCCAATTCATCCAGTATGGTTCGTTTCTCGCCCGAACCAGATAAATACGTTTTACTAATTGCTTTTACTTCAAGCATAAAGTTTCGTGTTATATTTTAGTTTTTTGTCTAAAAAGGCATCATTCAGTTCAACTGCGCCCGATTATGATTTTGCTACTTTTTCATAAATATCAACCAGCTTTTTTGCTTGTTGATGAACGTCAAAATGTTGTTTCACACCCGCCAATCCTTTTTTGCTTAACTCTGCTAATTTATTTTTATCCAAAATTAATTCCTTAAGCGCTTTTGCCAACTTTTTCGGGCTATTCGGATGGAAAATGACACCTCCTTGCGACAAATTCACAACCTCGGGGAAAGCTCCCAATTCCGGTTGCACCAGTGGTATGCCTGAAGCCAGCGATTCTAATTGATACAGCCCGAAAGCTTCGCCATTTAATACAGGAACAGACAGAAGTGCTACCGAATTGAAGAAATCCTGCCTTGATGGGCCTTCAAACTCTTCCACCCAAAGTACATCCGTATCGAGCTTGGCCATCGCTATTTTTTTCTTTTGTTCCTTTATAAAAGAGGTATCGTCATTTGTTTTGCCACCGGTAATTTTCAATTTCACCGATTTATACTGCTCATCTTCTTTTAAATGAATAAAGGCATCTACCAATATTCCCAGTCCATTTTCCTCGCACATACGTGAAATAAAGCCTATAATAGGTTCTTTTTCACGAATATCTTTCACCGGATAATCCGCGGCATCCACACCAATATGGTTGATAAACAGCTGATCTTCCCGAATATTCAACCGCTTTTTCATATCGTCGGCATAAAACTTGCTTACTGCTACAAATGCATCTACTTCTTTACCACGCTCCTTCATTATGGTCCATACCTCTTCCCGGTTTTTATCGCTCATCACATCTACCCACACATCCTCATCCTGCAACGAACAAACCACCGGAATATCCAACTCCTGTTTTATGCGTCGTGCAAGACCAAGTAGCAGGGCATTTGACAAATGCACCACATCCGGTTTTGCCTCGTCACGAAGCCATAGAACAAGCCTTTCTAACTCTCCCTTTTGCAAACCTTCTTCCCCCAAAAGCATAGAAACAGTCATTTCCTCTAATCCTTTAGCACGCGTTGAACCTGCATTTTGGGCTGCAATATTCAACATTGATTTTGAATTAAGTGCCTTATCTACAAAATTGGGCATATGTCTAAAAATCGGAAAACGCTGCTTGAGATAAGTATCTACAGCGCCATAAAATACAGGGATCTCATCTAAATCGCGAGAGTCTTCAAAAAGAGGTAGGTAAAGTGGCACTTTAATAACCTCCTTACCCAGATTCTGCAAAGCCTTCATGTATTTGCTGTCGCGCAAACAGTTGCCACAATAAAAACTACCTCCAGAACCGGGAATGATGTGTGCGATTTTCATAAGTACTCCTTCTTTTTAATCCTTATAATTTCTAAAAGTCATTCCGAACTAGTTTCGGAATCTGTATCATTAAAGAGATCCTGAAACGAGTTCAGGATGACGATTATTAGCCAAAGTCTTATTTATTGCCAAATATATAGATGCGGCCATCGTTTGCGCCAACAATAATTTTCCCACTACTGAATGCCGGTGAACTCACCATTTGACTTCCTACTTCATAGCTCCAAACTTCATCTCCCGTTTTTACCTGGTGAACGTATAGCATGCCATCCATTGTTGGTGTAATAACATTATCGCTAACTATAACAGATGAAGAGTTAATTCGGTTTGAAAGACGTTTTGACCATACTAACTTGCCGTTTTCGCGGTTAAAGCAATACAGTGACCGATCGTCATTTCCCAAAACAATGTAATCATCAGAAACTGCCGGAGATGCAACAAAAGGTAGATTTTTTTCCGGATTATTATATTCCCAAATGATCATTCCACTTTCCAGATCAACGGCAAAAAAGCACCCTTCATAATCACCAACATACGCAATTTGTCCAACAATTGCTGTAGATGCAGCCATATACGTTGCCAATTCGATCTTTCGGATTACTTGTCCGGAAACAAGATCAACCACATGTAAATAACCATCGCAACCACCAAAAACGACAGAGTGTTTATATAAACCTGGTGCACCATTGATATAATTGTCAGACTCATACTTCCAAAGCCCTTTACCATCAGCCATATCTATGCCGTGCAGAAAATAATCATAACTGCCTACGGCCAATATCGTTTTGCCATCAACCGTTGTCCAGTTTGCTGAGCCAATAATCTGATTGTCTGTTTCGTATTTCCAATTGACTGCTCCATCTGACTGGTTTAAACAGAACAGCCATCCATCAAGAGATCCAAAAATAACTTTCCCGTTTAGTAAAATGGCAGGTGCTTCAATTGCATTTTCGGCATAAAACTTCCATTTTAATTCGCCCTTTAGGTTGAAGGCATAAAAATAACCATCAGTTGATCCAATATAGACAATACCATCTTTTACGACTGGAGAAGCTTTTATTTCATCATCAGTTTGAAATGAAGCGAGCAACTCAAAAGGCATTTGCATTGTTGCTTTTACAGATGCAGTTAATTGCTGATTGCCTCGAAACACAGGCCATTCGCTTTGAGCAAACACGATGTTTGATATGAGCAATAAAGTCAGTATAATGCTATTTCTTTTCATGTCGTACCTTTCTTGAATGCAGATCCTGAAATCATTTCAGGATGACTGACGTTAGTCTTAATATTGTTCTTCTGTATCAATTAGAGCGAGAGCCCCTGTTGGGCATTTTTCAGCAACCAAAGCAGCTGTCTTCTCTAAGGCCTTCCCTACACTTTCGCTGAAAGGCACTCCTACCTTTACATCAAACCCTCTGCCAATAAAAGAAAAACCAAAAGTTTCTTGATGCTGCTGGGTAATCCGAACACAAATACCACACTTAATGCATTTTGATGCTTCATATACAATATTTTGTGGTGCAAATTCTTTTTTAACTAAGCCCCGATCATCATATTGAAAGCGTTTCTGTACCGCACCAAACTGATCAGACAAATCGCGCAGCTTGCAGCTTTCTAGGTTGCGGCAATCACAATGCAAGCAGCGCTTAGCTTCTGCAATTGCTTCATCAGCAGCATATCCGAATGCTTTCCCTTGAGCCGCGTTCAATCGTTTTTGGTCTGTAGATTCTTTCAAGTATTCTATAAACTCAGTATCCTGTAATTTTCCAAATTTTGAATTAAACCGGGTCGGGTAAGCCTTCAATTCTTTGGATTTAAACTGATGATCTAAAACAAAGGCCAGCTCTTTACCTTGTCCAACTGAACGAACAGCCAACTTTGATGGGCGCAGTGCATTGCCAATGGCATAAACATTTTCAATAGACGTTTGATATGTTCCCTTATTTGCGTCAATGCCCGTTTTTGAAAGGGTAATCCCCCACTCTTTCATCTGATTGTTAACAGCACCACTAGCCAGCACAATTGCATCATTTTCTTTCTGAAGCTTTTCGAATAATATCTGATCAACTTCAAGATTGTACTTAATGGAAATATCTGAATTCAATATTGCTGCAATTTCTGATATCAAAATGGACACAGGCAAAATATCTTCTTCAATTTTCAATAAATCACCACCTGCTTTTTCACCCTTTTCAAGAATACTAACCTGATGTCCGGCCTTGTTCAGGTAATATGCAACAGCAAGTCCTGCGGGGCCTGCACCAATAATAGCTACCTTTTTACCTGATTTTTCTTTAACGGATATGGGCTCCATGCCCTTCTCCAATTCCTGATCTGCAGCAAATCCTTTAAGTAGGCAGATTGAAACAGCTTCATCGACCTGCTTACGACGACAGCCAGCCTCGCATGGAGCGGGGCAAATACGGCCAAGAATGGCAGGCAGGGCAATATCACGTTTCACCACTTCAATAGCCTTTTCGTAATTCCCGGCAGCAATCAGGCGGTTCATTAATGGAATGTTCATGTGAGCCGGGCAAACCAGCTGGCAAGGAGCTTCACAATCGCCCACATGCTCACTTAACAGCAATTCCAACGCTGATTTTCGTGATTCACGACACTCTTCATCATCCGTAATGATTTCCATTCCTTCCATGGCTGGCATGGAACAGGAGGCCATCAATCGTCCATTACGGGCATCCTTCACAAGACATATCATACAGGATGTGAAATGCTCGGTTCCCTCCAAATGACACATGGTTGGAATATCTATATGAAGCTCACCGGCTGCTTCTAAAAGCGTTGTGCCTTCAGCTACTTCAATCGGCTTATTGTTTATCTTTAGTTTGATCATTTTCTCGTGCTTTTCTTAAAGTCACCCTAAGTTTATCTCAGGGTATGTTTCTACATCAAAAGATACCAAAATAAGTTCGGCATGATTTCATCCTGACATATCTTACTTTACGTCTACCGCATCAACCGGGCATGCCTGACGACAGGCATCGCACTTAATGCAAAGTTCCATATCTACAGAATGCTTTTTATGTGGTTCGAATTTAATGGCATCAACCGGGCACTTCTGTGCGCATTTGGTACAACCAATACATTCGTCATTTATCGAATAAGTAATCATCTCAGTACATTTCCCTGCAGGGCAACGACCTTCAATGTGAGCATCATATTCATCGTGAAAATACTGAAGTGTCGTAATAATCGGATTTGGAGCCGATTTTCCGAGATTACACAAACTCCCTTTCTTTGTCCAGTCAGCCAAATATTTGAGCTCATCTAGATCTTTTTTGGTGCCTTTCCCTGTTGTAATCTTATTCAGAATATCTAACATTCTTTTTGTACCAACCCGACAAAAAGTACATTTCCCACAAGATTCATTTTGAGTAAATGAAAGGAAATATTTGGCAATATCGACCATGCAATCGTCTTCATCCAACACCACCAAACCTCCGGAGCCCATCATGGCGCCAACTCCTATTAAAGACTGGTAGTCAATAGGCGTATCATACAACGAAGCAGGGATACAACCACCTGATGGTCCTCCTACCTGTACTGCCTTGAATTTCTTGCCGTTCTGAACGCCACCACCTATTTCTTCAACAATTTCACGTATGGTTATTCCCATCGGAACCTCAATTAGTCCACCACGATTAATTTTTCCTGTTAGTGAGAAAACTTTTGTGCCTTTTGAATTTTCAGTACCTATAGAGTTAAAATTATCTTTCCCTTTTCGAATGATGTATGAAACCTGAGAAAAGGTTTCTGTATTATTAATGAGCGTAGGATGTCCCCACAATCCTTTCTGAGCGGGGAAAGGAGGACGAATAGTTGGAAAACCACGACTTCCTTCAATAGACGCCATTAATGCTGTTTCTTCTCCGCAAACAAAAGCACCTGCCCCTTCATATATCTGTATATCAAAATCAAAGCCAGTCCCTAAAATATTTTCACCTACCAAATTTTGTTCCCTGCAGTTAATGAGTGCTTGCCTGATTCGGGTTACCGCCAATGGATATTCAGCACGAATATAAAAATAGCCATGTGTAGCCTGTACGGCATAAGCTGCAATCAGCGCCCCTTCAATCACCCTGTAGGGATATGATTCCAGTAGCATACGATCCATAAATGCCCCAGGGTCACCTTCATCACCATTACAAATCAGGTATTTCTTCTCTCCTTTTTCCTTCTCAACAAACTCCCACTTCAATCCGGTTAGGAAACCGGCACCACCTCTTCCTCGCAAACCACTCTCTTTCACCATGCTAATGACTTCGTGGCGATCCATCTTTAACACCTGATTTAAGGCCTCAAAACCGCCGAAACTACGATATTCATCCATATCCAATGGATTAATCACTCCACGATGCTCAGTGGCAATAGGGATTTGGCGTCCTAAGAAACTGGAAACCATCTCATCTCGCACATCAATAGCATATCGGTCAACACCTTCCCACGATGTATCGGTTTGCACTTTCTCCAGAAAGCTATAGGCCTTATTTTTAACACGACCTACTATACTTTTGGGTTTAAAATGGCTGTTAATAATATCGGAAATTTCGTTAGGCTTAACTTTCGCATAGAGTTTGCTATTTTTATTTTCATCAATCACCTCTACCAAAGGAACCTGATGGCACATTCCTACACAGCCCACATTTTTAAGCTGAAGATTAATGCCTGAATCCTCAATCGTTTTTTCTATTTCCTGCTGCACTTCCTTACTTCCGCTAGCCACACAGCATGAACCTAGACCGATGCGAATTTCGCCTTGAAATTCACTTCCATCGGCATTTCGGAATTTACCTTTCTTGCTTACTTTCCCAATTTGGCTTTCAAAGTCTTTAAGTACAGACTCCACATTATCTGTAGTTACATGACCATAGGTAATATCATCCACCTGAACAACAGGAGCCAGAGTACAACATCCTAAGCAGGATACCTTTTCAAGAGTATAATTACCGGAAGCATCCGTTTCATCCTCTCCTTCCAGTTTAAAATGACGTTTAAAAGCATCGTAAACCTGACCGGCACCTTTTACATGGCAAGCAGTTCCTACACAAACCTTAATCAAATGCTGCCCGGCAGGCTGCATACGAAATTGAGAATAGAAACTAGCAACACCTGTGATATTCTCTGGGGTTATTTCCGTTGTTTCACAAACGTGCCTTAAGGCTTCTTCAGGCAAATAATTATACTGCTCCTGAATGGCTTGTAAAATAGGGATTACAGCTTTCTTTGTTTTTCCCTTTTGCTGAATAATTTCATCAACCTGACTGATAATATGTTGAATTTCTTCTGTCATCTTCTTTATTTTCCGATACAATACAAATTGTCGTAACCTCTGATGTACATCTTTCCATCAATAAAAATAGGTGCACAAACGGAATTTTCTCCTAATTCTGATTCAGCAACCAATTGATACTCTTTTGCCATATTAAAGACATGAAGAGTTCCACTCATATCCATGAGATATACTTTTCCATCTGCATAAGTTGGCGAAGCATAAATCACGTCATCAAACTCTTGTTCCCAGTATTTTTCACCAGTAAGAGCATCGTAGCAAGCCACAACACCATAACTGGTGGCAACAATGACCATACCGTCAGCAGCCAAAGGGCTTGACGCTTCGGGCAGATACTCGTCATTTTCCCAAATAATTTCCGGTTGATTGCCCAACTTGATGGCAGCTAAAACAGCATATTCATTAGCGGCATACACAATACCATCTGCATAAGCTGCAGAAGGACCAACTTCACCCATCAGGCAGTCAACACGCCAAAGTTCAGTTCCCGTTTCCGGATCATAACTTGTAACATAAGGGTCGGCTGTTAAAATCAGTTCGTCCCTGCGTCCGGTATTAACAAGAACCGGGGATGACCATGCCACCTGAACCTCTCTGGCTGTTTCCCATACTGAAGAACCATCGGCAATTGACAAAGCCATGACTTTAGGATTACGGCTAGTATCATATTGAATGATCACTTTATTCTTATAAATAATTAATGAAGAAGAGTGACCGTAATGATTACTTGGCACCCCTAGATTTTTCGCCCACAGGCGATTTCCGTTCATATCGAGTGAAATTAGATCACCTGTACCAAATAAGGCAAATACTGAGGTTCCATTTGTAGCCATCGTTGGAGCAGCCAACCCAGTATCTTCCGTTACTCTTGGCATAGAAGTTGGCGAGCCGGCAATTTGGTCAGCCTTAACTTCCCATAACAGGTTTCCGGAATCTTTATCGTAACAATAAACAACTCGGGCTTCATTATCAGCTCCGGTTAAAAATATTTTATTTCCCCAAGCAATAGGTGTACTATAGCCTGACTTTGAAATTTCTGATTTCCACAAAATTTTATCACCAGAAGCTAAATCCCACTTCTCAGGTACATCTGTTTTGTATGAGAGGCCTGTTCCATCTGGCCCACGAAAAAACGGAAAATTCTCCCTAGCTTGTTGCGTACTATTAACATCTGCAACGGGAGTGGACGGAGTGACAATGGCTGATGTTTCTTCCGGGACACTCTCGGTCTCTGTCGGAGAAAGTGATGTTTCAGGCTCCGTAATCTCGTTTTCTGCTACAGTTGAAGCAGTAGGCTCTTGGTCTTGCATCTCCGCTATTGGCTGAGCAGATACCACCTCAACTCCCGAGTCTGCCTGACTGTTTACTTCCTGTATTTCAGGCTGATATTCGTTTAAAATATTGTTTGACAAAAACCCGGACACCAATGCCAATGCCAATACCCCGGCTCCTGAATAAACAACCCATTTTCTGGCCAATTGCTTATCAAGAAATGGATCCTTCTCGATACTTT
This sequence comes from Prolixibacteraceae bacterium, assembly GCA_963662675.2. Lineage (GTDB taxonomy): Bacteria > Bacteroidota > Bacteroidia > Bacteroidales > Prolixibacteraceae. Next base: position 484,482 of record CAXXHP010000004.1, on the reverse strand, counting down.
CCAATTCTTCTAAACCCGTCTTTAGCGACTTTTGGTAACGAATTGCTAAGACAAAGACCAAAATGCCAAATATTAACATGTAAGCCCCGGTGCGTATTTGCCACTGGCTGGTAAAATAGGCTTTACGAATCAGCAAGTCTAATGCACGGATATCTTCCTTCAACACTTCGTCATCCGGATTGTCATGCAATCTATCCACCAATGTTTGCAACGCAGGACTTTCTAAAGGATCGACCGATTGAAGTTGAAGGTAATTAGCAATCAACATGGCACTAACGACCATGCTGAAAAGAATCGCAACCCAGGCAATGCCTCGTGCTAAGCTCATTTTATCTTTTAAAGAGACGTTCATATTCATTATTTTATTTCTTCACTGGACAATAATCCATGCATCGTCCGCAACTTAAACAATTGGTTTTATCTGGTTCGTAATCATTTCTGTTTCTGTGTGATGACAGTTTTATCAAGGTTAGTCCAATGACTAGCCCCATAAATGCGCCTAAAATCCATCCTCCCCAATAAAACTGACTTCTTATTTCTTGAGCTTCAAAAACCAGTTCGTCCATGCTTTTCCCGGATTGTAAAAATGCCTGTACCTCAAGATTATCCTGATCCTCCCTAATTTCGGGATGTTCCACTAATTGCTCGGCAAGATAAACCGTAGAATTAAACTTCGCCAAAGGCACGTGCATCACTGAGCCTGATAATCCACCTATGGCCATCCATAGAGGGATGAAAAGTAGGTATGTCATTAACCGCTGAACATTTGTGCGTCGGCTGCCCTGTTCTTTAACCGGCTCTTCAATTGCCCCATAAGGACAAGAATTGGCACATAACTTACACTGTATACAATTTGATGGCGTAATGGACACATGTTTCTTCGAAAAGGTTGACATCCAACCAAGAAGCACTCCATAGGGACAGAAAAACCGACAATACGGACGTGCTACAAATACACCAATCAGTAAAAACAATCCTCCCAGAAGAAGCATTTCAAACTGAGCATCAAAACGGAACAGGCCAACAAAAGGATCGTAGCGGCAAATTAGAAATTCCGATTTGGTGGCGGCATACAAAACAGCTAATCCCAAATACAAGTAAGGGATTAACCCAAGTACCTTTTGAAGCCATTTAGGCAACTCTATTGGACGAAAAGCCACCAAGTCCTGGATAGCCCCAAGAGGACATACAGCGGCACAAAAAGTCCTTCCGTAGAAAAGTGTAACACCCAAAGGAATTACAAAAAACAAAAGCGCAGTAAATGGCAACACATAAGTCGGATCGAAAATTGCCAAAACTATATTTTGAATAGAGCCGATTGAACAAATACAGCCCTCACGATAAAAGCCAAAATAAAGCAAAGAAAATACGGAGGTCCAGAAAACACCCCTGCGAGAACGTTTTTTAAGTACGAACCATGTTGCAACAGCCAAAACTGCAACTAACATAAATACATCAAGATACTCTATAAATAGAGCACGTGGCGTAGCTTGAGTTGTAAGTGGCTGTACATAACCCGTTTCAAATTCGGGCTTTGGAAATCGTTGTTGCTGCGCCCATGCTGCAACACTCATAAATAAAGTAGTAAGGGTTAAGCCTATTTTTGTAAGTCGATTCATTTAGGTTGTTTTAGGAAGGGTTGGAGTTATCAGTTTCAGCAGTGAAACTTCCTTTGATAAGATACGGTGAGCTGGCAGGTACACGCTGAAATGCATCACCCGGACAAACACGAGCAATAGAACACTCATTGCAATTTAGACAAATATCATGGCGCACTTGTAAATGCAGCGACCCATTGCCAAATGAAGTACAACCGTCAACACATTTCGCGCAACCGATGCACAGATCTTCATCAATTTCATATTCAAAATAAGGTTCTTCAACAAACTTACGTTTTATTGCTGCCGTTGGACATAATTGATTTTCTGCTGCTGTGGATAACTCATTTGCGTCAGGCTTAAGATAGCCTCCACATAAATCACAATAACCACATAAATCATAGGCATGCACACATTTAACCGCAGATGGGGTCATCACACAATAGTCTGCACAACGACCACAAAACACACATTTAAACGGATCGATTTGCCATACGTAATCACTACCACTTGCCTTTAGCGAAGCTGCTCCGGCAATTCCAACAATTGATAATCCGAGAGTGGCACGCATTCCTTTTTGAATGAATTGCCTCCTGTTGGTTTGTTTATCTTGTTTATTATCGCTCATCTTTTTTACTTTCTTTTGCCTTTTCTAAATCACATGAACTTAACAAAGAGCATGATTTGCATACTCCATCCACAGAGCAAGTGTAGTCAATTCTGTTTTTTGTGACCAAAAACAAAGTTCCTCCTGTTAATCCGCCTAAAATGCCAATCCTAAAGGCTTTTTTTATAAATTCTTTTCTATTCATCTTAGATGTTTTTGGGTTTAAAAATGCGTATTTGCTTTCTGCTAAAATCAAGCAAAATAACCTGTCCGTTTTCATCCACACACACATCGGCAGGTTCAGCATCGTCATCAAACATATCCGGAGACGCTACTACTCCAACATATTCGCCATGTTGGTCATATATTTTCACTCGAGCAATACCTTTTTCGCTTGTGATAAATGAATTGTCGTACAAAATGGCCATATGAGATGGATTACAGCAGCCGCTAAATCCTTCGGTTTTCACGGATGATTTTGACCATGAGGTACGCAAAGAACCATCCGCATTAAAATTCTCAAGACTATGCCTTCCTGGATCCGTGGCCCATAGAAATCCTTCTTCTGACAAATCAACCTCAAAATATGGACTTGGAATGATAAAGCCAGGAACAGCCTTCTGCTCATCCTTCTCTCCAATGCGTTGAATAAGTGTGCCATCATGAGAACATTCATAAACCACCCGATTTCCTGCATCTGCTACATAAATGGACGATGAAGAAACGGCCAGAGATGTAATAACAGACCGAGGCCCGTAATCATCCCATCTATTAATTTCATTCCCTTCCAGATCAAAACAAATTACCTGATTGGTTAAGGCAATCCAAATCTGATTTTCAACCGCTATAGCTGAAGGTGTTTCATCCAGTTGTATTTGTAGTAATATTTGCCCTTCAGTATTTAGCTTGATCAAACTTTTATCAGCAATCACATAAATTAATCCATCCATGTACTCAACACCTTTAGGATCTGACACAGCAAGCTGAATGGCTTTAACCTCAGTATAAACGATCTCTGAAGAGTCAACCTTTGAATATTCACTTAAATCAAATGCATAGGGATTGCCAATATTTTTTCCTTGGCGATTATTGATAAAATCGTTCACAATGATAATCACAATAGCTAAAGCCATCAGGATTAAAAGAATATTGACCAGCTTTTTGTATTTCATTTATTCACTTATATCTAAACAAAACATTGTTTTTGAATCACGAAGCAGGAGCAGCCCATCTGCAATTGCTAACGGAGCCCAAGCATCATGTCCTTCAAGAATCTGTTTTTGTTCCAATTGAATGTAACTATTCACATCAGGTTTTATCATTGTTAGCATCCCATCATCACTCAAAATATACATTTTATCGTCAGCAATAATGTAAGGGCCCAACCCAAAGCGGTTATCTTTTCCCGATGTCCAAACGATTATTTGAACATCATCAGGGCTTACGCAAACCAATTGTGTACGGTTAGCTCCCCCATCTTTAGGTATTATTCCGAATAAATGCCCATTCCATAAAACAGGCGTTTGCTGTTCACAGGCAAGTCCATCTTTTGCCGAATATTCTTTCAAAACGTCCGCTTTATATAGACTACCCTCTTGGTTTATTTTTATCAACATGCCACCTGCACCATAGCCGGCAGTAAGAAAAACACGATTATCTTCCAAAATTACAGGAGACGGAGCTACGACCGAATGATTCCAAGCGCTTGACTCCCAAAGTACAGACCCTTCGTTTTCTCCATCAGCTGCGATTCCACACACACCACCATCGGCACTGTATACATACATGTTTTCACCAAACATATTTGCTGGGAGAATAGAAGAGTGTGACATTTTCCAGTTCATATCGTTAGGACATTCCCAAAGAATTTCACCGGTATGAATATTGACAGCAATCATGATAGAGCTGCCTCCGGGAGCAAGGATTACTTTATCCCCATCGATGAGGGGACATTGAGCCGTATACCATTGAGGGATCTCGAGATTATATTCCTTAACCAGATCTAACCCCCACTTAAAATCACCAGAAAGCCTATCGACACACATAACCTGACATTTGGGACCAATAGTAACCACATAGTCTTCAGTAACTGCAGGAACTGTGCGAGACATACCATGATTCCTTTTAACATTAACGCCATATGAGCGGCGCCAAATTTCAGTTCCATCAGCCAATGAAAAACACCGTAAGGCATCCTCTCGATTTTCCTCATCATAGTCAAGTAAATATACCCGGCCTTTATAAATGGCAGGTCCTGCATGTCCTTCGCCCAATTCCAGGGTCCATTTCACTTCAGGATCTTCAGCCCCCCAAGTATCTTTCAGGCTTTGCTCTTCACTAACAATATTATCGAAATTTTCACCCCTGAAACGTGGCCAGGTGCCATTCATTTCAGGAGCGTCAGTTGTAAATAAATTAAATTTCTCACCGATGCGGATGATTTCCTCCACCAGTGTTCCGGATCCCCGATTATCGGTTCCCGGCATGCTGATTGCAAAATCATCGGTTGGATCTTTCACTAACCAAAAAAGGAATGAAATAACCGCAGCTATTGCAACTAGCCCAATACCATAGTTTATAAATTTTCTCTTCACCCTATGCTTTCAAATTATATATCATTAGTACATCTCCATGCCTCATAAATAACTTGCCTTCAAAAATATATGGATGCGACCAATGTTGGTTACGCCCTTTTGTTATGGGGAACGAACTGATTACTTTAAATCCGGCAGGATCAGGTTTTACAAGACCGACATTACCTCTTTTCTCATCATAAACATATAGCAATCCATCTGCATAAACCATGTCTCCTTTTGAATTCCATGTTTCTTCATACACCGTTTCTCCGGTTTCCCAATTTAAACACACCCAGTTACCATTGTTATTACTTAACCAGTTTGAGCCATATAGATAGCCATCTAGCTCTATTAACCCATGATGATGATTATCTAAAACGGTATTTGTATATACTTCTTCAATTGCCGTAAAATCAGCATTTATTTTGAGCATTTTTGCGGAGTAATCATACCCGATAGACAAAAATATCATATCGTCTTTCACCACAGGGGCATTAGCCCAGATAACACCATTAGGTTGCCATCTCCAATTAGCAGAGTCAAAATATTTGTACGTTAATTTAATTTGCCCATCAATTGGATCCACAATAAGTAGATCAGTAGCTGTTGCCGCTAATAGATATTGTTGCCCATTAAAATTCCTTAAAGTAGGAGAAACATAAGAACGTGGTCCACCAGTACTTGGTGATTTCCATATTTCTTTCCCCGTCATTTTATCAAATGCAATAATAGAAGTAACTGCCCCTCCAGGCGTACAAATGACTTTATCATCTACAATAAGAGGAGATTCAGCAACTCCCCAGTTATGCCATTCAGCCTCGTAGTCTTTATCAACATTCACTTTCCAGTTAATATCACCAGTCTCAGCATTTAGGCAAACTAGTTCACCAATACCGCTTACCACATACACCCTGTCATCTTCAAGCGTTGGGCTACTTCGTGTCGACGGGAATGCTTGTTTCCAGGATTCACCATAAGCTACCTGCCACTTTTTGTTGCCATCAAAATCAATGCAGGTCATGTAATCTAAAGTATCAATCATACCTGTCGTATAAATATACTTACCATTCGAAATGACAGATGAATATCCTTCTCCGACACCTTCATATTCTAAAAGCAATTCGGGTCCTTCTAATGGCCATTCTTTTAAGAGACCTGTTTCTGGAAATTTCCCATCTCTGTCAGGCCCACGAAACTGGTAAACCTGAGCACTTGAAACAAGTGAAAATAAAAAGAAGAATTGGATCAACAGAACTTTGTACATAAATTTTTAAATTATTTGGGTTTTTACAAAAATCGATATTAAATGGTTCATTGTGAATTAATATCACATGTTGTTAATGCATTACCATGCTTAATGTATAAGCCGTGTTTACTTACAACCGGATCACTTCCCGCCTCCACTTTTTTTTTAAAAATGTATCCGATTTCAAATTTATTAAGGAATAACTAGAATACACAGATATACTGAAAATTTAAGAAGTATCTAAATAGTTAAAGTTGTTAACAACTATTATGTTCACCCACAATACAGTAGTACTGATACAGTGGCCATTAGCAAAGTCAACACTGTAGCCTATTATCTTGTATTTATTAAATGGGAGAAGAAGTATGCTCTCCAGAAAGTTAAAGAAGGGCATATTTAACTCAATTTAGAACCTATGAGCCATAAAAACCAGCCTTGTGGATCAAACTTAAAATTGATTAGATCGGGGCAGAAATGATTACGATAAATATGGACTTTACTCCTATTCTGCAGAAATATAATGTGTTGGTTTCCCAACACGACCTTTTGCAGACACATTGAACTGAGGGTCGTAATTCACAATGAATAAACCATTATTCATATAACCTCCCATTCTGCTAACCTTATCAAATGAGAAATTTGTCTGAGTCAAGTCTACATCAAGATATGGTAAGCATTCGACAAAGTCCTTTCCATACGTATAAAGAGCCGACATAAAATAGAAAGCTATATCATAACCCTGAAAGCTATATTGTGTTGGTTCAGTGCCAAAATTGGTTCTGAATTCCCCAACAAAACGGTTGGTTATTTTTGACTTATAATCAACAAAATACGGGCTTAATAAGGTTAAATTTATACGATGTAAATATTCTATCTGAATTGAATTATAGCGTTGAATATTTGAAAGCCCTACCAAAGTCACAGGATAATGTTCAGCAAGGGTGTTTAAGTTTGTAATGCCCACACTCAGTTGGGCTTCTGTTGAAGATGGAATGATAAAAATATTATTACGGTCTTTCGACACAACTCGGGATAATCCAAGAGAACCTTCTGCCTGAAAATTATACTCATGAAACAATAAATTATCCGTTTGCCAATTCATACCAGCATTGAAAATTTTCTCCCTACAAAGATTAACTAACTCTACCTCGGGTAGATGTTTATACTCCCCCATTTGGAGTACAATCAGTTTTTCGTCAAAGTATTCTTCGTTGATGAAATCTGCTGTTTTTCGAATTAGATATTCTTTCGTTGGATTTACTTTAAAATAATACGGATTTGATTCTTCAAAATTTCCCGATGAAGACAACGGAGAAACCATCGGTATCCTATTTTTATAGGCAAAATTTGCGACAGAAGACTGAATCTCAGGATAAATAGGTCCAATGATTAAGTCAAGCTCTCTAAAGATATCCAACTGAATTAACGAATCCACGACATGCTTATCCTGATTGGTATCAAAAACATTTAACTCAACATTCATTCCTTGCCTTTGAAGGCTGTCAACAGCAAGTAAAACCCCTTCATAAAAATGGAGGAAGTTCTCCGATCTTGAATAAATGATTTCATCCTGCCTCCATCTGAATGAATCAACAGGAAGCTCCATTACATCGTCAATACTATTCATCAAGGCCGTATCTTCCATCATCTCCGCAGCAGTAATTCGAATACGGTTTACTGTGTCATTGGCCGCTAAATAGAGAGGAAGCAATAATCCTATTTGATAGGTCTCCTGAGCTGCTTCTAAATTTGGCTCGCATGCCTCAGGAACATTGGTTGTTATTACATCTATCGAATAATCCAAGTTTTCTACCGGAACAATAATCGAATCAACAGGCACATTTATTGAGTCCCGCTGAATAGAAATGACATTTTCATGAATTATTGGAATGAGGATTATCTCATTAGCCATTAGACCACGATATTTCAACACCGGATTAACACGCCTTATCTCGCTTATTTTCAAGTCAAAACGCCTAGATATATTATATAATGTTTCGCCTTTTGAAACTTCATACTTTTCAAATGCCTCTTCATTTACAGGAACTGCAGTTACGTTTGGGACTTTGTCAAGAGGGATATTAATCCGCATACCCGACTTTAATCCATCTACCAAAGCAGGATTTAGGCTTTCCAATTCAGCTTGAGTCGTATTATACTTTTGCTCCAATCCCCAATAGGTTTCACCGGATTCAACCAAATGAATAAAATACTCACCAGCGGCTAATGTCTGCGAAGTCTCTCCTGATGCTAAAGGTATTTGAAGAGTTATCCCGATGGGCAATCCATTTATAGCATCCGGGTTCATTTCTAAGATCGAGGAAATGCTGCAATTGTATTTATTGGAAATGGAATATAGTGTTTCATCACCCACAACAACATGACTAATCATTGAAGTATTACTTGCAATCAACTTAGCTGTTTCTTTTTTAATTTCGTCAAGATCAGACTTATCCGGAATTCTTAGAATTTGTCCCTTTTTTATGCCGTTTTCTGCTTCCGGATTATATTTCAGTATATCATCAACCTCAATATCATATTGTTTTGCGATACCATGCAAGGTGTTTTTCCGCTTAACCTTATACGATCGGAATATGGGTTGACGCTCTTCTGCATTCTCCGTTTGAACTGATGCTAATTGTGTGATTTTGACTCCGGGAATCTTCAGTTCCTGTCCCAATTTTAAGCCGGATATCAGTTCTGGGTTGGCATTTAACAGATCTTTTTGCTCAACTGAGTAGTTCTTACTTATTGAATAAATAGTCTCACCTTGCTGTACTTTATGTAGAAAATATTGACTTTCACCTTCCGATTGAGCAATGGAAGAGGCTATAGAAATAGTAAAAAAGAATACAACAAGAATCAAATACTTCATTATCCTATCAGTTTGAGACATCAAAAATAAAACAATCAGACAAATTCACATCTCTAATAAGCCATTAAAAAATGTTATTTTTCGATGAGTAGATATTGACCATCGAAAACAACGCAAAATGACAATCATTATAGTTCAACGATATTGCCTCGTTAATATTGGGTACGCCACTTAATTGCAGCAATTAAATGTCAGACAGATAGCGATGCATTCCGGCTGCCGCACGACGTCCATCCCCCATTGCGAGAATAACAGTGGCTCCCCCTCTTACAATGTCTCCTCCAGCAAATACATCAGGAATAGAGCTTTGCATGGTTTCTTGGTTTACTTCAACTGTTCCCCATTTACTCACCTCCAACTCAGGAAGAGCGGTAGGAATCAACGGATTTGGTGAAACACCGATTGCAACAACAACTACATCAACAGGAATATCGTAATCGGCGCCATCCATAGGAACAGGGCTTCTTCTGCCAGACACATCGGGTTCTCCAAGCTCCATTCGCTGAACACGAATCCTCTCAACACGTCCATTTTCGTTGGCAAAGTATTCTATTGGATTTGAAAGCATGATAAATTCAATTCCCTCCTCTTTGGCATGGTGGACTTCCTCTGCTCGAGCCGGCATCTCATCAATCGTGCGTCGGTAAATAATCATCGCACGTTCGGCTCCCAATCGCTTGGCCGTTCTTACCGAATCAATTGCGGTATTACCACCTCCAATTACGGCCACATTTTTTCCTTTTAACACCGGAGTATCATAGCCTTCACGCGAAGCATTCATTAGATTCACTCGGGTTAAATATTCATTAGATGACAAAACACCATTTATGTTTTCACCTGGAATATTCATAAAACGAGGCAATCCGGCACCACTACCAATGAAAAAGGCGCTAAAACCCTCTTCTCTCAAATCATCAAAAGACGCCGTTCGTCCAACAATGAAATTACGCTCAAAATGCACCCCCATCTGTTCCAGGTTATTTAGTTCAGTATCAATAATGTGGTTGGGCAATCGAAATTCAGGAATCCCATATTTCAGCACACCACCTATTTCATGTAAGGCTTCAAATACAGTCACGTCATATCCTAACTTTACAATATCGCCTGCAAATGATAGTGCAACGGGCCCAGAACCAACAGCTGCTACCTTAATCCCATTTGAAGCGGCAACTTCAGGAACTGAAATATCGCCACTTTGCTGCTCATAATCAGCAGCAAAACGCTCAAGATAACCAATTGCTACCGGATCTTTTTTAAGTTTTAGCGTATAAAAGCAATTGGCTTCACACTGTTTTTCCTGTGGACAAACCCGACCACATACTGCAGGTAACGCTGATGCATCTTTCAACGTTTTTGCGGCTTGTAAAAACTCACCACGTTCAATATTTTTAACAAAGTTTGGAATGTTAATATTAACCGGACAACCTTCAATACACGTTGGTGTTACACAATCAAGGCAACGTTTTGCTTCTTGCTGTGCATCAATTTCACCAAGCCCCATATTAACTTCTCTATCCTGATATAAAATACGTTCACTTGGATCCATTTCAGGCATTTTAACCCTACTGATCCCAGTACGTTCCTTATTTTTTAATTTGGCACGTAACTCTACACGCCATTCTTGTTGACGTTCTTCGTTCAGATCTGTCTTCATAGATCAACTATTTTTTAGGCTGTAAAATTCTTTCGTAGTCTTCTTTCTCGGCGTTTTTGTAGCCACCTAACCGCAGAACCAATTCATCAAAATCAATTTGGTGGGCGTCAAATTCAGGGCCATCAACACATGTAAAACGCGTTATCCCGCCAACATTTACCCGACAAGCACCACACATTCCAGTGCCATCTACCATAATGGAGTTTAAGCTAGCTTGAGTTGGAATGTTGTATTTTTTTGTAAGGATAGACGTATATTTCATCATTATGGCCGGGCCAATCGCAATACATTCGTCAATTTTTTCACGTTGAATTACTTGTTCTGCACCAGCTGTAACTAAACCTTTTGTTCCATACGAGCCATCATCGGTCATGACAATAACTTCATCAGACCATTTTCTAATTTCATCTTCAAGAATTATCAGGTCTTTACTACGGGCAGCTAGAATTGTGACGACTCTGTTTCCTGCTTTTTTAAAACCTTCCACAATAGGCAACATCGGTGCTGTTCCAACTCCTCCTGCACATGCTAAAATTGTTCCAACCTGATGTATGCTTGTAGCACGCCCCAAAGGCCCTACCAAATCAAGTATTTCATCGCCAGGCTTCATCTCGCAAAGTCGCTTGGAACTAACGCCCACTTTTTGCACAACAAGCGTAATCGTACCAGTCTTTATATTTGCTGCCGCTATGGTAAGGGGTATTCTCTCGCCTCTCTCATCAACACGTAAAATGATAAAATGCCCTGGTTTTCTCGAACGTGCAATACGTGGAGCATGCACCTCAATCTTGTACACAAGATCCGAAAACTGCTCTATATTAATAATTTGACTCATATCTGAATACAATCAATTTCTTCAACACCTAATTTTAAAGGGGCAAAAATAGTAATGTGACAAGAAAATACAGCCTATTTCTCTGTTTTTCTGAGATCTTATAACAAGATATATTAGCGATGTAATCATTTAATTCTTCTTTCCAGAAACTGTGTATATTCGACACAATATCAATACAAAAGAAAAAATGGACGCAAAATGATCACACAGAATCAGGATACAGATTTGATGAACCCCAATTATTCTACAAGACAATTTCTTATTGAATTTATTTTACCAATAAAATACCTCTTTCAACAACCTTTCTCTTTTTAAATTATATTTGAAGTTTTGTTTGTTCAGAATGTCTTTTTACCAAAGCCAATTATTTTAAATTGGGTTTTAATTTCTCAAGTAATTTATGTCGCAAGAACTGATTATTGGATTAACAGAGCATCGTACGTTTGGATATATTTTCCAGGCCTTTATAATTGAAAAGAAAGCTTCATTTTACAGCATATTAGCTCTGGTAAAACAGCGCGACATTGAAAAACTTGGACTTAATGAAGAACAGGCAACATTGATAAAACAAATTGAAGCTTACAGCGATGAGAACTTGGTCAAAAAGTTCTCGAAGAAAAAAGAGTCTGGCGCATTTTTTCAGCAGATGGATACTGGCTTGTTCAAAACCCAAATTAGCCCATACATCGACAAATACATAATACGTATCATTCATGTGTTGATGGCCGGAGATACCCGTCTTTTTTATAAGCAAACTAAATATTCCAATCTTTACGACGAAGACCTAATTACTCTCCCGAAAACATTTACGGGATGCACCTTCAACTTCAACCGCAAAGAGGAAGGAACACAGTATAGCCTGGAGATGGTATATGAAAACCAACCCCTTAATTTACAGAACAAAAATATAAAACTGATTTCAAGTGAACCGTGCTCTCTGGTTTGGCAGAACAAGCTTTACGTTTTTGAGAAAATAAATGCCAAACGGCTGCTGCCCTTTTTCGAGAAAGAATTTGTATTTATTCCCTCTGCTGTGGAAGACAAATACTACAAAAGTTTTGTACTCAACACCATCAAAGAACATCGTGTAAAAGCAAGTGGATTTAAGATTTCCGACAAAGAAAGCCCCATGCATGGTATTCTTTCACTTGAGCCAAACCTTAGTATGGAAGCCATACTTTTACCTAAGTTTTCGTACGGTGGAAAAGAGTATTTATCCAACAATAAAACAGAGGTAATTGTCTCCCTAAAAAAAGATGAAGGAACGTATCATTTCACAAAAATTAGTCGCAACTGGGAATGGGAAAACAAGCAACTGCAACTATTAAATGAACTGGATTTAAAGCTAAAAAACGGAGGGTATTTCCCCAAAGGTGCTGAACTATTAAGTAATAAAGATAGACTTTACGAGCTAGTAAACTGGCTGAATAAAAACGCTAAAAAGCTTAATACATTGGGCTTTAAATTGAGCCAAAATAAATATGAGCACCACTATTCAACAGAAAAACAGAATTTAGATATTCAGATTAAAGCCGATGATGATTGGTTTGACATTTATGCAAAGGTCACACTAGGTGAATATCAAATTCCTTTTATCAAACTAAAAAAACACATATTAAACGGTATCCGTGAATTTGAGTTACCTAATGGCAAAATAGCTATACTGCCTAAAGAATGGTTTTCTGAGTATCAGGATTTTCTCCCTTTTACAACGCATGACGGTAACACATTGAGATTGAAAAAATTTCATGGGCAACTCATTCCTAAACGGCTAAGGGGAATTGACAGGAGTTTCTTCAACCGCTTGCAGGACATCAGCCAAACTGAAAAAGGGAAAGCCACTATACCTTCCCAAATACAGGCCACCCTCCGCTCCTATCAACATGAAGGATTTTCGTGGATGTACAAATTATTTGAAAATCAGTTTGGAGGCTGTCTGGCTGATGACATGGGACTTGGGAAAACCCTACAAACACTCACCTTGCTTCTTAAACTGAAGCGGCTGAAAAGAAATATCCCAATTCCAAACTTCAATGATCACCCTGAGCAAACCAATTTATCATTTGAGGAAGAAGAAAGTGCAACTGACGACCAGCAAGCAGCTGCATTAATTGTTATGCCCACATCATTAATACACAATTGGGAGAACGAAATCAAAAAGTTCACGCCTTCACTTAAAGTGTACAAACATTTTGGCGTGCAACGAAACAAGACGGCTAGATTTAAGGGATTGGTCCAATATTACGACATTATTATAACCACATATGGCATGGTGCGCAACGATTTTGAGCTTCTACGCCAACATGAATTTTTCTATCTGATTTTGGACGAAAGCCAAAACATTAAAAATCCGGGGTCTAAAACCTATCAAGCCGTAACCCAACTAAAAGCCAAACACAGACTGGTGCTAACAGGCACCCCCATTGAGAATTCGCTTTCCGATTTATGGGCACAGATAAACTTTATCAATAAAGGATTATTGGGGAATCTGGCATTTTTTAAGCGTGAATTCATCACCCCTATTGAAAAGAAAAATGATCCTGACAAACAAGAAAAGCTTCAAACCCTTATTCGCCCTTTTATACTGCGTCGAACCAAAGACCAAGTAGCTACTGATCTTCCTGCGCTCACCGAACAAGTTAGATATTGCCAGTTGGTTGGAGACCAAAAACGAATTTACGAAATTGAGAAATCAGCTATTCGCAATAATATCCTGGAGAATATTGAAAAAGAAGGGGTGAAAAAGTCAGCTATCGTGATGCTTCAAGGTCTCACCAAATTACGACAATTGGCCAACCATCCGTCCATGCTTAATGAAGCAGAAGAAAATGAATCCGGAAAATTTGATGAGATTTTCCGGAGCTTAGAAAGCCTAATGTCCGAAAAGCATAAAGTCCTGATCTTCTCATCATTTGTAAAACATCTGGAATTGGTGAAAGAACAAGTCGAATCTAAAAAGTGGAAGTATTCCATTCTGACAGGACAGACAAGTAACCGCGCACAAGTCATAAAAAACTTTCAGGAAGATCCAGAGAACCGCATTTTCCTGATTTCATTAAAAGCCGGTGGTGTAGGACTGAACCTCACTTCTGCCGACTATGTTTTCATTATTGACCCTTGGTGGAATCCTGCTTCCGAGCTGCAAGCCATCAGCCGTGCTCATCGCATTGGGCAAAATAAAAAAGTAATGGTGTACCGCTTTATTACAGAAGATAGCATTGAAGAAAAAATACAGCAACTTCAGGAACGAAAATCTTCCCTTTCAGAAAAGTTCATCAACTCAAACAACCCATTTAAAGCAATTACCAAAGACGAAATCATGAACCTATTCAGCTAGTTCAGATGTTGGTTTTGGAATTGTAAAAAAGAAGGTTGTTCCTTTACCAAGCTCCGATTCAAGCCAAAGCTCACCACCAATAAGCTCAATAATATTTTTACAAATCGCCAATCCTAATCCCGTTCCCCTATACAATTTATTCATTGACCTATTGGATTTATAGAAGCGATCAAAAATCCTTTCTTTCTCTTCATCAGAAATGCCTATTCCTTCATCCTTCACATAAAAAAGTAAATTATCTTCATTACAAACAACGCCAAATGTAATTGTACCTTCATCGGTGAATTTAAGCGCATTGCCTAACAAGTTAAAAATCACCTGCTTAATCCTTGCACTATCAAAAATGGGTGTTTCATAGGTTAATAATGGAT
Organism: Prolixibacteraceae bacterium; assembly: GCA_963662675.2. Taxonomy (GTDB): domain Bacteria; phylum Bacteroidota; class Bacteroidia; order Bacteroidales; family Prolixibacteraceae. The sequence continues at coordinate 469,383 of CAXXHP010000004.1, read as the reverse complement.
CTACTTCTAAAGCAAACTTCAACTCTTTATCCTCGGCTTGAGAGATTAACATCTCTCCATTCTCTGAAATATCGTTAAGAAATACCAACAGGTCTACTTCTTTTGGCTTCATCGAAAGTGTTTTACTTTCCAATTTTGACAGATCAAGAATATCTTCAATTAGACTCAATAAATTATCGGTATTAAATTCGACAATACTTCGATATTCATCCTTTACTTCATCTTCTAAATCTTCAGAAATAAGGATGCCCGTAAACCCGACAATGGCATTTAGAGGTGTTCTTATTTCGTGTGACATATTTGCTAAAAATGAAGATTTTAATCGATCAGACTCCTCTGCTTTCTCTTTAGCCTTAATTAACTCCAACTGTGTTTCCTTCAGGTCTGAAATATCAACAAAGGCCTCCATGATTACCTTTTTCTCGTTATACTCAATCGGAATAACAGTTTTAAGCACTGGCACTTCATTGCCATGTATATCGGAGAAGTAAGACTGCATGCTTTTTTCATTTTGAGTTGTATCATCTGAAATAATATGAGGGCATGCATTGATATTTTCAAGACATACTGCAACCTTACAGATGTCTGAAATCTTCTGGGGAGGACTATCGACATACCCCAATCGTTTCCTGGCAAAATCGTTCATCTCCACAATGTTCAATTTGTAATCCATCAGAATAATACCATAAGGTAGATTCTTTACGATATTGCGCTCATTTTGAAACAGTTTTCTTAGTTTTTCATGTGCTTGATTTAACTCAGAGGTTCGATTTATAATCTTAACCTCTAAATTGTCGTTAATTTCCTTTAGAGCAGCTTCAGCTTCAATTTGTTTTTGTTCACGATAGCCTAAATTCATAACCATTTGGTTATACCCATCTACCAAATACTTAAGCTCTTTGCTCTGATCCGATTTGAACACAACCGGATCAAGAGGAACAATAAAACTTGTTTGAGGGGATATCTTCTTGAAATTTTGAGCAATCAATAAAATAGGCTGTAGAAACTTTCCCTCAAAAATTAAAGTTAGAATGACTGATAATATTGCCATCGCAATAAAGAAAAATAAGAATATTACCACTGATTCATGGATCACCGATTTTTGATTCGCATTGTCTGCGATTGAAAGTAATGTGCCATAGCGAACATCTTTGTACACGATCGGTGTTTCTAAATGCAGTACCTCATCATCCCTTGCTATTGATTTAATATACGGCTCATAATTACTCAAATATAAGCCTGAATCGCCTCCAAAATATGTAAACAACTCACCTTCTGTTGTATAAACTGCGGCAGATGAAATAAATCCCATGGTCTCCAGTTTTGATAGAACTTCATGAGCTTCTTCCGGTTCGTTGAAAACAAGTGGGACACTAACATATTCGGCTATTAATTGCATGGCAACTGTCATTTGGGTTGTTGCATGCGTACGAATAAAACTCAATTGCCTTTGACCGAGAAAAAAAATAGTAACAATTAATAAGATCAAAGAAAAAGAGATTATTGGAATGATCAGTTTGGCTCTTAGGCTATTTAATTTCTTCATCGTTTACTATGGTTGCATATGCTAACAATACTCTATTAAACTTTACACCCTGTCGTTGGGCTGCATAAATATCTATTTCAAATCTTAGTTTATCATCTACCAACTTCATATTTAAGACAACTCCGCTCCTACTGAAAATTTCAGAATCAGTTATTGTAAGTACTTGCATCCCAAGAACTCGCTCTAATACTTGTTGTATTTTATCATGGTTATCAATTCCAACATATAATATATCTGGATATTCAATCTGTTCTATTTGATCTATATAGTTAATTACCACCTTCTTATTTGAAATTTTATTATTCTCATACATTTCATCTAAGTAATTCCCAAATGGATTTTTCCCTAAAATTGTAATCGTAAATATTTCACTTGTGTTAACTGGCTCAGGGACATATTCAACAAATCGGGTTACGCGTTCAATAAAAGCTGCTTTTAATTGATATTCATTAGCACTCCTATTCGAAGCCTCTGAGACCTGAAATAAAAAAATGATTAATAGTGTTAGGATTATTTTAAATGGACCTTTGATCATAGCTCAACTTCTACAGTTAATACACCATGAATACCGGGTTGTACTATTTGTGATATGATATGCTCCATTCCTGATGGATTGTAATACGTCTCATTAAACAAATTATTAATCTTCAAATCAAGGACAACTTTACCAAATAGCTTTGTCGTTCTTAAATTCAAATTGCTAACAAAAGAGGCATCGGTATTCCCTTCGAAACCTGTCCTTCCACTTTCAGCTAAAAGCTGGTACGAAAAAGAACCAACATCAGGAAGTTGATAAATTAATTGATTTTTAATGACATGTTTAGGTGAATTTAATCCGACAGTTTTGTCCCCTTCAGAATCTATTATTTCCAGATATTGGTATGTATAGCTCGATTTTACATTCAGATTTTTAAACAATCTACCATTTCCGAAAATTGAAAAACCACGACCAGCTGCATGTCCTTTGTTGACAAACATTACAAGATCCTGATCTGTTACTATCGGATACACCATATTGTGCATCTGATACCAAAATAGTGAGGCTCCACCAGTTAAATTGGTTGATATCTCCCCATTAACATCCAGGCTAAAATGATAGATACTCTCAGGATCTAAATCAGGATTCGATGTATTTTCACCATCAACCTCGTAATAAAGTTCATAAAAAGTGGGTGCACGAAATGCTTTATTAATAGATAACTTCGTGTTTATTTTATCTGTCGGGGTGTAAACAAAACTAACACGCGGACTTAAAGAAGCATCAGTATAGCTATAATCATCTAACCTTAAACCCACCAATAAGCTTGTTTTTTCATTGAATTCGTGATCGTATTGCACAAAAGCCGAATAGTTATAAAACTTATTGTTTCGATAAAACAACACCTCATCATCACCAACTTCCTTATAATCTGACTTTAACGAATAATGCAACTCTACTCCAGATGATAAACGACTGTTCTGGTTAATTTGAAATTGATAATCAATTTGAATATTCCCCCACATCCCTACCGACCTGTCCCAATAGCTATCATAATCGCTATAGCCATAAATCCCTTCATACCGATATAAGTCCCATGAGCCAATATAATTCAATGTATGTGAGCCCATTTTTTTCTTATAGGAAAGTTCAAGAAATGCCCGGTCATCAATTGATTGAGATCTCTTGCTTAAATCCGTTTCCCAAGCACCCGTAGGGATGCCTTTTAACCGGTGAGAACCTAGAAATTTTAACGATAAATCGTTGTAGTTTAAATTGAAATATGTAGCATATACTTCTTCATCATCAAGCCCAATCGATTTTCCATCACTAGTAGATCCATTATTGAGCTCTTCGAAGTACAAGTTTTCTCCTGCTGTTTTGGAATAATTTCCGGTAATAAAATAGTTGAGTTTATTCGTTTGGTCTTTTAGCGCCACACTACTTGAAAAGGAATTCTGGCTCCCAACAGAGACATTCAATAAATTCTCAGGCTCTTTCCCCTGCCCTGACATAGTTATCACGTTAACGACAGCCAACATTGCTCCATTTCCATATAACGCAGCTCCAGGTCCTGTTATCACTTCAACCTTCTCTACCAATTGAATATCAATTCCAAATCCATTGTCAAATAAAGCAGATCCGTAAATATTCTCATTTAGGGCATGATTATCAATCATTAATAAAATGCGACTGTTGTAATCACTCGGCTGGCTAAATCCCTGAACGCCTACATAGCTGTAATTTCTATCGTTATTTATATAGAAACCGTGAATAGTGTTTAACATTTCTGCTAAGGTTTCAATCCCCAGAAGTTTAAGTTCACTTCCAAAAATTACATGCATTGAAGAATGAGTATCCTTTATGCTTGTTTCATATTTCTCACCCGTAGTTACCTTCAAGTTCATTAATTCCTCAAAACTCATCGAAAAATAATTCTCCCCAACATTTTGAGAGAACGATTGAGTGCCTATAAAAAACAAACAAAAATTGAGGATTATTGCAACTTTAGACATGCTTTCATTATTACGCAGTATGACATAGAAGCCCTAGAAGAAACAGGCTCTTATATTAATAAGGCACGCCAATATATTAAAAAGATAATGTTTTAAAAATATTGGAAAATTCAATTATTATCCTATCAATTCATGTAGAAATAAAAACATTTAGATTATCATATATATCATTACAAAAACACGCAACAAGTAACTACATATAAGGGACTTAAAAACAACATTCAACGTCTATCTCAAAATAGAGAAGAAATTACACAAAAAGGTAATTTACGATGTAGCAAGGGTTATTCTGAAAAAATAAAATACAAAGTGGATATTTTGAATAAATAGAGAAGAACTTGTACAGACAAGCACTTTCCCAGCATAAGAATATTAGACGTATTGTTATTCGATATTTTTCAAACTAAACAGGAACTGTGAAATAGAAAGTAGTTCCTTTCCCAACTTCAGTTTCATACCAAATTTCACCATGGTTCAACTCTATTATATTTTTAGATATTGCCAAACCTAAACCAGTTCCTGCATATAGTTTATCTCCGGAAGAAGCTGATTTATAAAATCGATTAAATATTTTATCATTGTCTATTTCTGGAATTCCAGGGCCGGTATCTTTCACATAAAACAACAATTCTCGTTCTTTTGAGTGATTTACACCAAAGGTGATAGCACCTGAATCCGTAAATTTAATCGAATTATTAATCAAGTTTAAAATGACTTGCTTAATCCTAGAGCTATCAAAAATATAGTTTTGAAGAATGGCTGAATCGATCTTTGTAACAAAATCCACCTGCGTTTTCTCCATTCGATCAATTAGCATTTTGCCGTTTTTAGATATATCCGAAACAAAATCCACCATGTTGACAATTTGGGGATTCATAGACAAAGTTCCACTTTCCAACTTCGAAAGATCAAGAATATCTTCAATGAGATTTAGCAGATTGTCGGTATTCTCCTCTACAATAACTCTAAAATCTGCCTTCAAATTCTCATCCAAATCCTCTGAAACAAGAATGTTTGTAAAGCCAATAATTGCATTTAAAGGAGTCCTAATTTCATGCGACATATTGGCTAAAAATGCAGATTTTAAGCGATCTGACTCTTCTGCCTTTTCTTTGGCCTTCACCAGTTCAAGTTGTGTTTCCCTTAAATCGGTTATATCCACAAATGCCTCCATAATTACTTTGCGTTCATTATATACTATAGGAATGGCTGTTTTTAAAACAGGAATGTCATTCCCATTTATGTCACGAAAATAGGCTTGTTTACTTTTCGGTTTTAATAAATCATCATTTGCATTGAGTAAGGGACATAAGTTTACATCCTCTAAACACACTGCTTCTTTACAAATATCAGCAACAGTTTTTGGCGCATCCTCAACAAAGCCTAGTCGCTTCCTTGCAAAATCATTCGCTTCCACTATGTTTGCTTCGTAATCTATTAAAACAATGCCATAAGGTAGGTTTTCAAGTATATTCCTTTCGTTTTCAAACGATTTGACTAACTTTTCATTGGTCTCGCTTAACTCAGCAGTTCTAGAGAGTACTTCCAATTCTAATCGATCATTCATATCTCTTATTGCAGTCTCAGCCTCATGTTGTTTCTTTTCACGAACAACCAACTTTGTAATCATATCGTTAAACCCACTTACTAAAAGTGCGATCTCCTCACTCATTTTTTTATTAAATCGAATCAGTTCAGGAGGCTCTAAGAAACTTGTTGTTTGAGAAATGTTTTTGAAATTTTGAGCCAGTTGCAATATAGGTCTTAAGAATCTACGTTCAAATATCAGGGTAATAATAATGGAGAGAACTGCCATCACAAGAAATAGAAATACAAATAGAAATATCGATCTTTTGTATGCCATTTTATATACAGTTTTATCAATATAGGTGATCATAGTACCATATACAACATCATCTTTGATAACAGGCATAGATATGGCCAACCAATTGTCATACTGAATTATCATTTCACCAGACGGCTCAATTTGTGACAAAACTAGCAGAGCTTGTTTGTCCCCATAACTTGCAAACAACTCGCCTGAAGATTTATAAACAACCAAGGCAGTTACAAATCCCACATTATTCGCTTTTAGAAGAACATTATTTGCTTCCTCCTCATCACCCGAAATCAAAGGCTCAGAGACATAATCGGCAACTAAATGCAGAGCATCACTCATTTGCCACATAGCAATATTACTGGTATCCCTCAATTGTCTTTGCCCAAGAATAAATATCGGAACAATCAACAAAACCAATGATAATGAGATAATTGGAACGATGAACTTGGATCTTAAACTATTTCTTCTTTTCATGGTTTAGGATAATTACACAAAAAACAATTATGCGCTTAATCTTAAAACGTTTATAATATGCTATCATAAAATTATATACTGAACACAATTCGCAACTATAAAGAGACGGCTAAAAATAACTAAAAAGTTTACAAATCAAGCACATACAATATACAACACAATGAATTCACAGATGACAAATTGATTTGAATTAAATTGTTTCATCAACAAAAAACTCCTTTTTTATATCTTTCATGTCTTACTGTCAAACTTTCATTATTAGCTATAACTCTTTGCCCAACATAAATTAAGGCTTATTTTTGCATTGTAAAATTAATTGATATGAAAATTTCCTTTTTACTTGCCCTAACATTCTTTGTCTCATTAGTCGTTTATCCACAACAAAAAGAAATGAGCATTAGTGATGCTATTATGGGACAGTACACGTATCTGGCACCATCTGAACTTCGTTCCTTGCAGTGGAGAAATGACGATAGCTATGTTTTTGTTAAAAATGATACCCTTTGGCAAAACTTTATAAAATGGGATAAAGAAGAAGTAATTCTTACTCTTAAAGAATTAAACCAAACAGAAACTAGTTTTGATACACCATTTAAATCCTTTCCTTCATTTTCTTTTTTGAATGAAAACAAAATCAAAATTAATCACGAACAACAATTGATTATATTTGATCTGAATGAAAAAATGTTCACCATAAACCTATTGATTCCTGAAGAGGCTGAAAATCTTGATTTTTTCAACAAAACACGTCAACTCGCTTACACAAAGGGAAACAATCTTTATATTTTGAACATAGATGGAGAGAAGCAAATCACCCACGAAACAAAGCCCGAAGTTCTGTGCGGACAACCAGTACACCGTCAGGAATTCGGCATTACAAAAGGTACATTTTGGTCATCTACAGGTAAATATATTGCATTCTACCGAAAAGATGAATCAATGGTAACGAACTACCCTCTGGTTGATTATACCACACGCGAAGCAGAAGAAAAGCTCATTAAATACCCGATGGCAGGCATGACTAGTCATCAAGTTACAGTAGGAATCTACAACTTAGAGACAGGTGACATAACTTACCTGAATACAGGACAACCTGATGACCATTACCTCACCAACATAAGCTGGGGTCCGAATGACCAATTCATATATATGGCCGAATTAAACCGTGGGCAAGACCACATGCTCTTGAACCAGTATTCTGTTGCTACCGGGGAAAAAACAAATACTTTATTTGAAGAGACAGCATCAACCTATGTTGAGCCTCAGCATCCTATTGTTTTTTCAAAAGCTAACCCAGATCAATTTTACTATTGGTCTCGAAAAGATGGTTGGTTCCATATCTATCAATACAACACAGATGGAACTCAGCTTAAACAAATTACGAAAGGCAACTGGGAAGTAACCGATTTTTATGGTTTCGATGATAAAGAGAAAAGTATTTACATCCAGTCAACTCAGGAAAGCCCAATAGACAGGCAGATTTACAAAGTTGACATTGCAACAGGCAGAATTCAAAAACTCAGCAACACCAATGGCACGCACGAAGCCCTATTCGCACCAAACAAACAAAATTTCATTGATCGCTGGGAAGCGGATGACGTTGCCGGGAAAACGGATATTGTAAAAGCAAACGGAAAATTAGTTCGAAACATTCATGAAAGTGAAAATACTCTTGCTGAGTATAAATTGGGGGAAAATAAACGATTTACAATTAAGGCAGATGATGGAAATACCGATTTATACTGCCGTATGATTTTACCAAATGATTTTGACCCATTAAAAAAATATCCGGTAATAGTATATGTATATGGAGGACCGCATGTCCAATTAATTAAAAACTTATGGCACAACAATGCCAACTGGTGGCAGTATTATATGGCATCGGAAGGCTATATCGCCTTTACTGTTGATAACAGAGGCTCCGATAACCGGGGACAAGATTTTGAGGATGTCATCCATAGACAGTTGGGGATTGAAGAAACCACAGACCAAATGAAAGGTATTGAATACTTGAAAAGCCTGTCTTATGTCGACTCTGACCGGATTGGCGTACATGGATGGAGTTACGGCGGTTTTATGACCTTAAACCTAATGCTCAGAGAGGCAAACACCTTCAAAGTTGGCGTTGCCGGAGGGTCTGTTATCGATTGGGAAATGTATGAAGTGATGTACGGCGAACGCTACATGGATACACCTGATGAAAATCCTGAAGGCTACAAAAATACAAGTATGCTAAATCATGTTAAAAAATTAGGTGGAAAACTGATGCTTATCCATGGTGTGCAGGATGAAACCGTTGTGATGCAACACAGCATGAAGTTTTTAAGAGAATGTATTGAGCAAAATAAGCAGGTTGACTTTTTTGCCTACCCAACTCATCCACACAATGTAAGAGGAAAGGATCGTATTCACCTAATGACAAAAGTTAGCCAATACTTTTTCGACAATTTATAAAATCACCGATAGATCAGAGGATCAGGCCTGCGTGCCTGGAAGCTGTAAAACCGGCTTTTGCTACGCTCTGTGAAAGTAACACCAAAATCATCGACATCAGATGGATGCATAGGATAATAGGCTAAACAAAGCTGTAACGTATTAAACACTAAACTCTCGCTACGAATACGAATACCCGTCCCTATCCCCGCATAACAGTTTTCATTAAAAATTGATGTTTCTGAAGGTCCAATAACCCCAACATCTGCAAAACCATAAAAGGCAAAATTGAAATCCAGAATATTTTTTTTCTGAAAGAATACGGTCTCCGCATTTAGTGAAAGTCGCTGTTTGCCAATTGCTTCAGCACTTCTAAATCCTCGAATACCACGTCCATTGCCCAAATATAAATTCTCTTGCTCAAAACGATTTATACCATATATAAATCTCAAATTTAAAAACTGCCTGACCTGCTGAGAGCCAATATTAAAAAGCCGACTAATGTAATTGACATTAAGTTCTGCCATTCCCTGTTCCATCCGATTGGCATTGAAAAAACTGCCCACCCCAGCAGACGCAAACAAATAAATGGGTTTATTCCCCAAAATATTACCAGTTGAGAAATACAGATGTGAGTGCCAACGCTTTACGAACTCATTATCATCATACCCAAGAACCCATTCATGCAAAAAACCTTTCGGAATATCTTCAGTAATTCCATAACTATAAACTAATTCATCACGAACATAAGTTCTGCGCGACAAGCTAATACTCCCCAAATACATGTTAGAATTGGCAAAATATTGGTTGTTATCAATTCCCGATTCCGGTCTCTCAAAGAATTTCAAATGTCTGATTCTACCCGAAACTATCAGTTGTAATTTTTTTGTAGGTCTGTTATTGTTTAGTTGAAATGAATAACCACTCCAAGCATCTATTGTGCTATAATCAAGTGGGGATTCAACCGGCACCTGATTGTTGTCAACCAGTCTGTCAGATCTCAAAAGCCGATAGGCAGCAAGACCACCTCCCCATTTCGTTGTCGTTTGTATAAATTCTTTATCAAAAGCGAATAAGATCCCCTCCCGCTTGTAAGTATTGGCATAACCCAACGTAAGGTTTATGAAATCTCCATTAATGTTGTTTATGGTATAAAAACCTTCCACCCCCACGTATGGCTCATCATCTTTGTTCCCAATAACTTTGGCCGATATTTGATGACCAATACCCCAAATATTCTTATTATACATTTCAAGTGAAGCAGACTCTATTCCATTAAGACGCCCTCCTACTCCAAATGCAAAAACGTCTTTCGTTAAAACAGTCAATTCAACTTGAGAGCTATCGAGCTGATTTTCAACTGCCAAAAACCTAACATCTTTAATAAAGGGCAAGGTTCTGATTATCCGCTCATTTTCAAGTATCTCATCGACATTTAAAGTATCACCTACTTCAACAACCAGACTCTTTCGTATTATTCTTTGATTAGTTTTTGTATGAAGTTTATTTCCAAAAGCACCCACCTTAGTTCTTGCAGCCTTCGTTGTATCCTGAAATGATGGACCAAAAACATCCAATCGTATTAGCTTAATAGAAGTGATGGTTTTTCCTTGTAACTTTTGAAGAATCTCGTACTGAACCGACAAACCATCATCAGAACTCTTTCCATTAACAACTGCGGAATATACTAGTTTTGTGAATCCGTTACGATATGCTTTGGTCTTCAGGCTATCGTAGAAAAGTTCTGTCTTAAATGACTCTGAAGCCAATGAATCCGGATGAATTGTCAAACCAGACGTGTCGGTAAAAACACATAAATTAATTAATATTATAAAAAGCCATTGTTGCTTCATGCGGGATTAGCATCTACTAAAAAAAATCTTCTTTAAAGATAAGTGGATTATATCGATGTCAAAAATTTTAACGTTCATTTTGGAACAACAACAAGTAATGACCAACACACATGAGTTTTGTTCATTCAAAAAAGAAAAAAAAAGTACATTTACCCCCTTTGTTTTTAACTTTGCATAGCATGCAGAAACTGAAAAAACTATATCAGGAAAATATCTATGGTGTCATTGGCACCTTAGTATTTCATATCCTACTATTTAGTAGTTTTTTGCTTGCAAAAGTCGATATGAAAGGAGAAGTGAAGGAAGAACCCATTCTTATTGATTTCACATCTATTGAAGAGCTCATGCCCGAAATAGTAGAGGAAAAACCAGAAGACAATCAAGAAGATGAAAACACCCCTGCAAATGACAATCAATTGCAAAGCTCAAACTCGAGAAGCAACAGAGCCGTTAATGATGCACCAGTAGAGGATCCCTTTTTCGATAGCGACTATATGCAAGAAATTGCTGCCGCACAGCAACTTGTGTCGGATGTTAGCAGTCAATTATCGAAAGAAATACCAGAGATCAAAGAATTTGAAATGCCAGAAGTAACGACAGAAGGCATTGATCTCTCAGAAATTAAAAACACCATCTATTCTGGTGAAAGCAACATTCATTATTTTCTGGAGAACCGTTACCACACGAGATTGCCCATTCCGGTATATTTAGCACGAGGAGGGGGAATTATTACGGTTAACATTTGGGTATCTATCTCTGGGAAAGTGATAAAAGCTGTTGTCCAAAAGAATGACCAAATTAACGACCCTCTGCTACCGGTATATGCGGAACAGGCAGCTCTACGAACAGTATTTAATGCTGATCAATCTGCTCCCTCTCCACAACAAGGCACAATAACCTACACGTTCGTGCCTCAGTAAGATAGATCATGTTTTTTTGTTGTAATTAACTGCTAAACGAAATTTTTTAGACTGAAACATCACATCTATTTTCACGTTAAAATATCGGGATTAGTCTAATTATTTTATAAACCCACTGCATTTTACGGAGTAATTAAATTTTACACTCCCAGCGACTACGCCACGCAACACATTGACATACTGACAAATAAAAAGTGTTTAATAAATGAATATGAGTACTCAAATAGTTCCACAACAGGGTTTTAAAGAAAAAAAACGTCAACTTTTTTTGGAAAAATTGAAAAAAATATAGTTTTTTTACAAAAACACAAATCAACAACTATTTTGTATTGTAATTTATTGTAAACTAAGTTTTTTAGAGAAAAATGAAAACGAACAACAACTCAAAAAAGAATTATAAACATTCAGACATTGAGAAAAATGATGCCAGCAGCCAGCTGGGCAAAGGAGTAAAGAAAGATAAAAGTTCAAAAAAACGGTTATCTATCTACGATGAATTTGACGATGGGCCTCTTGACGAATTAACATTTAATTCAGAAGCTGATTATTCGTTTGACAGTGATGAGAATGACGATTATTAGTCATTTCATTTCTACGTTGTTATAGTATCCCATAAAAAAGAGGCTTTTTGAATTAAAAGCCTCTTTTTCAATATTCAGAAATGATTTCTAGCAATCAAATTTATTGGCAAAGCTCACAATTTTGGTTGACGATTATACCGGTGAGTTAATGTTTTAAGAAATTCCTTGTGCTGTTTCTTCAGTGTTTTCCACTCTAAACGCCATTCCCAATTATCCCCAATAGTTCCAGGTGTATTCATACGTCCCCTGCTATCCAGCTCTAATAAATCCTGCATGGGCAAAATAGCCATTTGTGCTACTGATGACCATGCAGCCTCAATTATACATCTGTGGATATTGCTCCATCCTGAACTGAAATACGTTTTTAGGTTTTTTCGCTCAACTTTAGTAGCTGTCTTCAACCAGCCTATTGTTGTATTATTATCATGCGTTCCTGTATAAACGACAGATTTTGGCGTATAATTATGGGGCAAATCAATATTCGTTCCATCCGAAGCAAATGCAAACTGCAATACTTTCATGCCCGGTAAGTTAAAGTCATCTCTCAATTTTTCAACTTCAGGAGTAATTATGCCTAAATCTTCTGCAATTACAGGCAGTTCTCCCAATTGCGATTGCAACAAACTCAGCATTTCATACCCTTTTGCCGGCTTCCATTCTCCATTAATTGCTGTCTCTTCCATAGCCGGTATTGACCAGTACGACTCCAACCCCCTGAAATGATCTATGCGAATAAGATCAAACATACGTAGATTAAAATGCATACGCGCAGCCCACCAATCGTATTTACGCTCTGCTAACCTGTCCCAATTAAAAACCGGACATCCCCAATACTGGCCTGTCTCGCTAAAATAATCTGGAGGCACACCACCCACATGGGTCATCTGTCCTTCATCATCGAGCATAAAAATATCCTGATTCCCCCAAACATCTGAACTATCCATCGACACATAAAGGGGTAAATCACCAATAATGCGAATCCCCTTTTCATTGGCATAGGATTTAAGCTCAAACCATTGCCTGAAAAAAACAAACTGTACAAATCGCTGAAAATCAATCTCATTAGCGTGCTTATGCATGGCGAAATCTAATACATGCCTCTCTCTATGCTTAACCTTATCTTTCCATGCATTCCAGCATAATTTTTCATTTTCACCCTTTAATGCACAAAAAAGAGCATAATCATCTAGCCACCAAGTGTGTTCTCCCAAAAAAGTATTGTAATTCGTCTTCCATCTATCAAAATTTTCAAGAAACGCTAAATAGGCTTTTCTCAAAAGCTGTGTCTTCCCTTTTAACACAGAATCATATTCAACCTTTTCAGATGACAACTCAGGCATTTCTTTTAAATCACCCTCATGTATTAAACCATCATCAATAAGTTTCTCCATGCTTATTAGAAGAATATTTCCGGCAAATGCGGAGAATGACTGGTAGGGAGAATTGCCATATCCTGTTGGGCCCAGTGGCAATATTTGCCAAAGCTGTTGATTTGTTTCATGTAAAAAATCAACAAACTCATAAGCATCATGTCCCATTGCACCTATACCATACTTATTGGGCAGTGAGCTGATATGAAGCAATATTCCACTACAACGATTTATCATTCTTTTATTCTATCTCGAAATGTTAACAAATGATCAGCTGTTTCCCTTACCAAACGCTGCACGTCAAGCCCATGTTTCAAATCTGTGACAAAAGCTTTATCATCCTTTCCTCCTAGAAAAAGATAATGTGCATGCACCATAGAGCGTAACCAACCGGGAGGAACATGTCCCGAAGGAAAACTACTGATTGGTTTGTAATGACTACCAACAGTTTGTGTTGTCCATTGTTGGGTTTCTTCTAAAAAATATTCAAATAATTCGGCTTTGAGTGAAGAATAACGAATAGCTCCCTTTTCTGCAAAAATCTCAATATTAATTAAATCGCCTGTTCCTGCGCTAATACGACTCGCTGACAAATTACCTACCGCATGACTGGAAGTATCAAAAAGCGAAATTGAACTAAACAGATCTGATCCCTCCGGCACATCACCAAATTCTCCCGCTTGCAGTGCCCCGGTAATTTTAAGATTATTCCCCATAAATGCAAGCAGCATGCTTAATGCATGTGAACCTAAATCGGCCATTGCACCGCCATCCGGAGCTGGAGTAAGCCGTGTCTGCCTTTTTTCACGATATGAAGACTCAAGATAATCGCCATGATAGTATTTCACATCAAAATGAATCGGGTTACCCAATACTCCTGATTTCCAAAAATTCAAAGCCTCCCTAACCGAAGCCGTTTGCAAATACTGAAAACCCACCTGAACCTTAACTTGAGTATTTATCTTATCTAATAACTTCAGCATTTGTTCCTCTTCTTCTTTCGACCCACAAACAGGCTTTTCCAAATATATAAAGCGGACATTCGGCATTTCCAAAGCCTTTTTGAGGTGATCAAAATGTACTTTGTTTGGTCCCAAAATAAACACGGCATTGATTTCCTCATTTCTGAAAAATAAGGATTCATCCTCTGCCTTTAAAAATCCAAACTGATTCGCAAATTTCTCTCGTTTAAAAGCCGTTGCTGAGCATACAGACTCAAGAATCACTTTTGGTACTTCATCATAATAATACTTCAACGACTGTAGTGCAAAAGCATGAGAACGAGCAATGCCTCCGGCTCCAATAAATCCTATCTTGATAATTTCCATAACATGAAGTTCTGTTTCAAACAAAAATATGTTTTTTCAGGGTTCTAAAGAGCTTTGTCTAAAAATCATTTGTAAATATCCTTGAAGACAATAACGGAATATTGTCTTTCTAATACATCAACAAACCACAAACAGATCACCATATTTTCGGCATAAAGCCTTACCTTTGCGAACTACAAAAAAACAAGTTTATGGCAGCAATTGGCTTATTAAATGAATTAGAAGTTGTAAAGACAGTAGACTTTGGTGTCTATTTGGATGGTGGTGAGCATGGAGAGATACTAATGCCGAAACGCTATGTTCCTGAAAACTGTCAGGCAGGCGATCAGGTGGAAGTATTTATTTATCTGGATTCTGAAGACAGATTGGTAGCCACTACAGACAAGCCTTTTGCAATGGTAGGTGAATTTGCAAAACTAAAAGTACTTTCAACCACTCCTATCGGCGCTTTTTTAGACTGGGGACTTCCTAAAGACTTGCTTGTACCATTCCGTGAACAACAGATGACAATGGAAGAAGGTAAATCATACCTGGTATATCTTTATTTAGATGATGAGAGCCAGCGTATTGTTGGCACATCAAAGCTCGACAAATGTGTTGACAATATACCTGTTGACTATGAAGTTGGCGAAGAAGTGGACCTGATTATTGCCGGACAAACCGATTTAGGCTATAAGGCAATCATTGACAACAGCCACTGGGGAGTTATATTCAAGAATGAAGTTTTCCGGACACTTAAAACCGGGGATAAATTGAAAGGCTACATCAAAAACATACGGGACGATGAGAAGATTGACCTGATGTTGCAAAAAGAAGGCTACGAAAAGATTGATGATATTTCGCAAGGCATTTTAAACAAGCTTGCTGCAAATGATGGTTTTTTGCCTTTGAATGATAAAACAGACCCCGAAACGATTAAACAAACCTTCCAGATTAGCAAAAAGAATTTCAAGAAAGCCATTGGAACTTTGTATAAACAACGGTTAATTTCCATTGAAGAACAAGGGATTAAATTGCTCTAAATCCTAACGATATTGAATGAAAGTCTGTATAGCCGAAAAACCTAGCGTTGCTAAAGAAATTGCACAAATTGTAGGTGCAAAAAGCCGTAAAGACGGTTATTTCGAAGGGAATGGCTATCAGGTAAGCTGGACATTTGGCCATTTTTGTACGCTTAAAGAACCAAACGACTATACCAGTAGGTGGAAATATTGGAACATACATGAATTGCCCATGATCCCCTCACGGTTTGGCATAAAAATAATCGAAGACGAAGGGGTAAAAAAACAATTTTCCATTCTTCAATCCTTAATTGAAAAAGCTGACCAAATCATCAATTGCGGAGATGCCGGACAAGAAGGAGAGCTTATTCAACGCTGGGTGCTAACTAAGGCAAACAATAAAGCCCCGGTTAAGCGATTATGGATTTCGTCGTTAACAGAAGAAGCTATACGCGAAGGTTTTGGGAAGTTGATGGATAGTAAAGAGTTTGACAAGCTATACGAAGCGGGGAGCGCCCGAGCCATTGGCGACTGGTTACTGGGAATGAATGCCACACGCCTTTACACTTTAAAATATGGTCAAAACAAGCAGGTATTATCCATAGGAAGGGTGCAAACCCCTACTCTGGCTCTAATTGTTGACAGACAAAAGCAAATTGAGAATTTCAAGCCTGAGCCATTTTGGGAAATAAAAACCATCTATCGGGATACCATTTTTTCAGCGACTAAAGGCCGTTTCCAAAAACCAAAAGAAGCCAACTCCGTTATACAGGGAATTACAAGCCTTGAATTGTACATTGGTAAAATAACTACAAAGAAAAGCAACGAACATCCACCCAGATTATTCGATCTTACTTCACTGCAAATTGAATGCAACCGTAAATTCAGTCTTAGTGCTAATGACACGTTACGGACCATCCAGTCGCTTTACGAGAAAAAAGTGACCACCTATCCTCGTGTTGACACTACCTTTCTTTCTGATGATATTTACAAAAAAATACCAGTCATTCTAAAAAACATGAAAGGCTATGAAAAGCTTACTAACACCATACTTGAAAGTGGTAAAATTCGCAAATCACCGAAGGTCTTTGACAATAAAAAAATTACCGATCACCACGCAATTATTCCAACCGGTATAAATCGCATAGACTTGAGTGAAATCGAACAAAAGCTATTTGATCTGGTTTCAAAACGGTTTATAGCCGTTTTTTATCCAGATTGCCAGATTGCTAACACAAATATTGAGGCCACTATTGGTAAACATCCCTTTAAAACGACTGGCAAGCAAATTTTAAAACCTGGTTGGCGTGTTATTTTTCAGAATGAAAAAGACGAGAATAACGAAGATCGCATTTTACCTGCATTTGCAACCGGAGAGCACGGCCCACATCAACCTGAATTACAGGAAAAACAAACACAGCCACCGAGCTACCTTACTGAAGCTACATTACTTCGAGCTATGGAAACTGCCGGAAAAAATATAGATGACGAAGAACTACGAGAACTGATGAAGGAAAATGGGATTGGTCGGCCATCAACCCGTGCCAACATCATTGAAACACTTTTCCGTAGACGTTATGTCCGTAAGGAACGTAAAAGGCTGGTTGCCACACCAACAGGAGTTGAGCTTATCGACAGCATTGAAAACGACCTGCTAAAATCGGCTGAACTAACCGGTCAATGGGAACGAAAACTTCGGCAGATTGAGTCTGGAGACCTGCCCATTGCTCAATTTATGAATGAGATGAAAGCAATGGTTACAGATGTAATTACGCAGGTGAAAAATTCACCCAAAAGGCAGATTACCATTTTGGTGGATGAAAACAAACAAATGGCAGCTAAGGAGAAAGACAAAAAAACGGCTAAAGAAAAAAAGACAACCGCCCCCAAAACTGCTGCAGAAATAGTGTGTCCCCTTTGTCGTAAAGGCAAGTTGCTGAAAGGCAAATCTGCCTGGGGCTGCTCCGAATGGAAAGAAGGCTGCCGCTTTACCATTCCGTTTGTGCTACATGAAAAAAAACTAACAGACAAGCAAGTCAGCACACTAGCCAGCAAACGCAAAACATCAATAATTAAAGGCTTTATATATCAAAAATTAAAAATAGATGGACGCTTGGTTCTCACAGATGATCTAGCCATACAACTTCAACATGAAATTAACGACAAGCCTAGCTGCCCCAAATGTAATACCGGACAAATTATGAAAGGAAAATCTGCCTGGGGATGCTCCAACTTTAAAGGAGGTTGTGATTTCCGGATTCCGTTTGAGATTTAAGGATGTCATCCTTGAATTACTCAGATACATCTATTTCAACCACTTATCTAACCAGTTTTTAAATACGCGCTGCCATAAAATCCCATTTTGCGCACTTGTTACCCAATGGCTTTCTTCTGGAAAATATAGAAATTCAGCAGGCACATCGCGCAACACAGCAGCATTATATGCACCCATACTTTGAGTAAAAGGAATTCGATAATCCTTATCACCTGTTATAACCAATATGGGAGTATCCCATTTCTCAACAAATAAGTGAGGTGATGATGCATAAGAACGTTGTGCCGCTTCATTTGATTTATCCCAATAAGCACCGCCAATATCCCAATTCTCGAACCACATTTCTTCGGTGGTCACATACATTTGTTCAAGGTTGAAAATACCGCAATGAGAAATGAAAGCTTTAAAGCGCCCCTCGTGGTGCCCCGCAAGGTAATTTACAGAAAAGCCACCGTAACTAGCACCAACAGCCCCAAGGCGTGTTTCATCCACATAAGGTTCTTTTGCCAAGGCATCAATCGCTGAAAAATAATCCTGAATATTTAGGCCTCCATAGTCTTTACTGATTTGCTCAAGCCATTCCATCCCAAACCCGGGTAACCCACGGCGGTTTGGAGCTACCACAATATATCCATTAGCAGCCATCATCTGAAGGTTCCACCGATATGACCAGAATTGGCTGACTGTACTCTGAGGACCGCCCTGACAATACAATATTGCCGGGTACTTTTTATTCGGGTCGAAGTGAGGCGGATAAATTATCCATGTCAGCATTTCTTTATTATCAACAGTTCCAATCCATCGGCTTTCCACCTCCCCCATCTCCAACTGATCGGTAATTCCTTTTGTAATTGAAGTTAGTGAAACATCTGTCCCAGAGGTTGGATCAACCAAATAAAGCTCAGATGGTTGTGACATGGATACTTTTGAGGCCAATAATTTACCCTCTTCAATTTCTGATAAAGATTGATAGTTGTGTACACCGTTTGTCAATCGATATATATGCCCATCTGCAAGGCTAAGCTTGTAAATTTCATCTGTTGCGTGTATGTCGCTAATAAAAAATATTGATTTACCATCCCTGCTCCAGCTCAAACTTCCGGCATTTTGTTCCCAGGTTTCAGAATAGTTGGTTTGTTTCCCGGATTCCATATCCATTACAAACAAACGAGTCTGATCAGACTCATATCCATCACGAGCCATGCTAGTCCATGCAAGATATTTTCCATCGGGTGAAAATGCAGGGTTTTTATCATAGCCTTTGTGTTCGGGAGTCAAGTTTTCTGTCTCCCCTGTTTCTAAGTTATATTGATATAAATCAGTGTTTGTCGATTGAGAATATTCTTTACCGACCAGTTTTTTGCACGAATAAACAATTGATTTGCTATTGGGACTCCAGGTAATCTGCCCCAAACCATCAAATGGCTTGTCCGGACTATCAAACTTCTCCCCTTCCAAAATGTCTTTCCCGCTTGTTATTTTCCCATTTCCATAATCTGCAATAAAAATATGGTTGTAGGTATAATCGTGCCAACTATCCCAATGACGATACATGAGATCATCCTCCAAACGGGCATTAGCCTTTGGTAAATCAGGAAAAAGATCATGAATATCGTCATCTAATTTTACGGTTTTGGTATATAGTATCATATTCTGGTTCGGCGAATACTTAAAGCCTGTTATTCCATCTTTAACATCTGTAATCTGAATCACATCCGTCCCATCTGGGTTCATCTCCCACATCTGGGACACGCCAGTTTCTGTTGACAAAAAACCGATCTTCAAGCCATCAGGTCGCCACCTTGCTTCAGACTCTTTAATAGCAGTATTGGTTATACGTTTTACCTCGCCCCCAATGGCAGGAACTGTGTATAACTCTCGGTAAGATTTGTTTTCTTCGATATTGAAATAAGTAACAGCAAAGAGCACTGTTTTACCGTCAGGCGAAAGCTCTTCACTACTCACTCGTCCAAATGACCATAATACTTCAGGTGTCATAATATCCGATGCCAACACAGGCATTTCCGGCACATAAGTCTTCTTTTCTTCCGTCATAGATTGATGATTTGTACATGCACTGAGAAACAATGCCATGACAAGTACGACATATATTTTCTTCATTGTGGTGTAATTTTTCAGGTAATAAGAGGATGCAAATTACGCTTTTAGCCAGAAATATAAAACCACAAAATCCATTTTAAGATGAAGAGTTTGGCTCAATACGAATAATAAACACCCATCCCTGAATAGGAATGGGTGTAATTGAACCAATTGACGGAACCAGAGAAGTCCCTAATAAAAATAAACCCCTTCGTAAGTAAAAGTATCACCTCCAAATTCCTCGCTAGTAACAACGTATGAGGTAGAATCTTGTCCTTCAATTTTAATGGCTGCCAAATCGAATGTCACATATGCAGACATTTGATACAATGGCGAATCATTATTGTCATTGTGTCGCAATTCTAGCTGAACAGGCTGGCTGTCAGATGTTAGCTCACCCGGATCCTTCACCAAATTGATGTAATGCGTTAATCCGGCTCCATAGTATTTCAATTCAAACGTGAGCATACTATCCGTTTGCCATACCTCATCCACATTTATGGCATCACTACCAATGCTGTCCTCAATCTCAGGTGTAATGTCCAATATTCCTTTATAAAGTACATCTTTAATGGAATATACTTTCACATAGTATTCTTCAACGTCATCGTTCACCAACTTCTCTTCTTCAATGACAAAATTGACAATAACACGCTGATTGTCTTCTAAATCTGTTAGAATGTCATTTACCGGATATAATACTTCGCCATCATCCAATTTGAAGATATAGCTACCATCCACATCATTTAGTTCAACCAAACCAAAGCCAACCCAGTGAGCTTCGTTATCGTTATCATCCATATCCAAACAGCCTGACAATCCTACCATTATCAAAGCAAACAAAAACAGATTTTTCATTTTCCTAAACTTGTTTTTTCTATACGTGTTTTTCATCTCACAATTTTTAAGCGTTTATATCCTAGATCGAATATTCGCATAAAAGGTTGCGTATTCAATAAAAAAAATGGCACAAAAATTGAAAACTAAATCTCATCATATGTATATATTTGTATTTTTATAATGCGAATCCATATACTTTCAGTTATTCAATATTTAAAAAACAATGAATTATGAAGAAGATATTATTCATCTTAGCTCTTGCAGCCATTAGCTTTCAAAGCTGTGCATCAGGAGAGAACAATGCTAAAAACGAATCTGCGCAGGGGACTATGGTTTCGGAAAGTAAAAGTGACCGGCTCATTACAAAAGAACAATTTATTAAAACGGTATGGAATTTTGAAGAGTCACCAAATGAATGGAAATTCCTAGGCAACAAACCTGTAATTATTGATTTTTATGCCGATTGGTGTGGCCCCTGCAAAACAGCCTCTCCTATTTTAGAAAAAGTTGCAGAAGAGTATGCTGAAAAAATTGATGTTTTTAAAATTGATACTGAAGCGGAACGAGAACTGGCCAGCGTATTCGGGATTACAAGCATTCCGGCATTTCTATATATCCCAATGGAAGGCAAACCCGTAATGACAGCAGGCATAGCTCGTTCAAATGACGAAACCAAAAACATGTTTATTGCAAACATTAAAAAGTATCTTCTAACCGCAGAATAATTAGAAAAACGAGGAAGAAAGTGCTGCGCATGGTCTAATCAACAATCAATTGTTGAAGCGTTTCAATCCACAATGGGTGATCGTTCAAACTTTCCACAAGCTGCACTTTTTCACCACCGTGTTTCGCAAAAAGTTCTTGGTATTCAATACCTATTTCAACGGAGGTTTCCAAACAATCAGCCACAAATGCAGGTGCAACAACCAATACGCGTTTGGTACCTTCTTTTGCTTTTTCAATCAGTAATTCATCGGTAAAAGGCTTTAACCAATTTTTGGTTAGGCGTGATTGAAAAGACACGGAATACTCTTCTCTTTTTAGTTGAAGTGCAGCTGCCAATAAACGTACAGTTTCGTAGCAGGTAGCCTTGTAGCAATATTTACCATGCTCGGGCATGGCGGTTTCACAAGTGCAGATTGTCGACTTAACTTCGGGATGAATTTTATCAACTTGACGATTTGGCAATCCATGAAAGGAAAATATGATATGATCCCATGATTCGGGTTTGTAACTGCGAATCCGTTCTGCAAAAGCATTAATGAACTGCGGATGGTCGTAAAACTGACTGATGATTTTCAACTCCGGAATTACCGTCCACCCAGCCATTTCCTGAGCAACAAACTGAGCAATGCTTCCTGTTGTAGATGAAGCATAATGTGGAAATACGGGTATCACAATCATTTTACCAAAACGCTGATCGCGCACCTGATGCAATGCTTTTTTCAAAGAAGGATTCTGGTAACGCATGGCCGTGAAAACCTCATAGTCGTCTCCCAATTCTTTCTGTAATTTCACCCTATTCTTTTCGGCATTCACGATTAAGGGAGAACCTTCAGTAGTCCAAAGCATTTCATACAGTTTGGTTGATTTTGGCGCACGAAAAGGAACAATGATCAAATTGACCAACAACTTTTGCGGAATCAGCGGGAGGTCAATCACACGGCGGTCATTTAAAAACTGAAACAAATAACGGCGAACTGCCGAAACTTTGGGTTCATCGGGAGTACCTACATTTACCAGTAATACGGCTGTTCGATTTGTGTTGTCCTTCATCGTTGATGCGTCATTTTATAAGTTAATCCAGTCTATATTTTTTTTCAGAAGACTCAATGTTTCTTCTTCCCTCATCCCATTTTTAGCTTGATAATTGTACTCCCAAGTTGCCAATGGCGGCATGCTTAAAAAGATAGATTCAGTACGTCCATTTGACTCTAGTCCGAACTTTGTCCCCCGATCATACAGCAGATTAAATTCGACATAACGCCCTCTTCGCATAGTTTGCCAGCTTTTTTCAGCATCTGTAAATTTCCGATTTCTGTTTTTATTTAACAACTCAATATAGATATCGGGATAGGCTTTAGCCAACTCTTGAGTAAAGGCAAAAAGCTGCTCAAAGTTTTCGTTTGAAGATGCAGCTTGGTGATCAAAAAAGATACCCCCCACTCCACGCGTTTCATTTCGATGTGGCAAGTAAAAATAATCATCAGCCCATATCTTAAACTCCGGGTAATAGCTGCTATTAAAGCGATCGCAAATAGCTTTCAGTTGTTTGTGAAACCAGGCAGCTTCCTGCTTGTCTACATAATGCGGAGTTAAATCAATACCACCACCAAACCATGATTCACCCGAGCTTAACTCGAAATAACGCACATTCATATGAGTGATTGGAACAAAGGGATTATATGGATGAATAATAGAAGAAATTCCGCTGGCGAAATACGCTTGCCCTTCCTCAATTTTCAAGGCTTTGCGCATAGTTTCGGTTACCTGTCCACCTACAGCCGAGAAATTCACAGCAGCTTTCTCAATCGCATTTCCATGTTGAAAAACCATGGTATGTCCGTAACCTATTTCCTTTTCCCAACTGTCTGTTTTAAAAGCTGATTTTCCGTCAGCCGTTTCCAACTGCTTGCAGATTTTTTTTTGTAATGTTCGGTATGTGGCAGCAACTTGTTTTTTTCTCATAAAAATTTAATGAAATACTGTCTCGTTCGATGCACAATACAATCACAAATCAAGACATAAAACTATCAGCTATCATACGCCCTTGCTTAATACGGTCGGCCATGCCAATTCCATTGCGAATATTGCCAGCCAATACTAATCCGGGAAAAGCTTTTTCCATTTCAGAGATGGCTTTCAATTTCTCTTCAGATTCTATCCCATACTGAGGAATGGCATACTGATAGCGATTTATTACCAACAAGTCAGGCTCCCATTTTGTTAAGCCCATCATCGACATTAATTCAACAGAAACCACATCTTTAATCTCATCATCCGACAAATCAACCATTTCGGGCTTACGAACGCCCCCTACAAAAGCTGAGATTAACGCACCTCCTTTAGGGGCACGCCCTTTAAGAAAAGAAGACAGAAACAAAGCCCCCAAAACCTTACGACCTTCACAAAACGGCACCAAGCCACCAAATGCTTTCAATTCAATCCCTTCCCATTTTTTAAATCCAACAGAAATTTGAATCACCTTCGCATATTCAAGCTTTTCAACTTTCTTCAATTTATCAGCTGGTAGGAAATCAAAAATACGTTTCAATTCGTAACCGCCTACTGTTGAAATAACTTCATCAAACTTAGTAGGCTCGCTTCCCGAATACATCAGCTCATAGCCAGAATCAGATTGAGAAACTTGAATATTCTTTGTATTTAAATGAATTTGCTCTTGCCCTATTTCCTGCACCAACGCATTGGTGAGACTAGATAAACCACCTTCTAATGAAAACACCTCGCGGGTTGCTTTTTTGTCGCGTTCCGTTTTCGGCTCTTTTGCTTTCTTTATAGAACCACCGATGAAGCTCCCATATTTTTGCTCAAGATTGTACAATTTTGGAAGAGCATATTTAGGCACAAGCTTTTCAGGGTCGCCGGAATAGATACCCAAAACAAAGGGATCAACAGCATAATTGAGAAAACTTTCCCCCATTCTCCGACGAACAAGATCTGCCAGTGTTTCATTAGGATTGGTACCTGGCTTACGAAATGGTTCGCCTAAAAGGCGAAGTTTATCGGCAAATGTAAACAAGGGTGTTTTTACCCCACCGATTAATCCAGAAGGCAAAGCATGCCAACGATCACCCTTCCATATCCAGCGGTATTTTGCATTTTCATCTGCAATTTCAAGTTTGCACAATCCACCCAAATCTTCAATCAACTCAAGTGCCTCAGGCCATCCCAACACTCCTGTACTTGGGCCGTTCTCAAAGGTAAAGCCATTCTTACTAACCGTTTGGATTACCCCTCCTGCCCGATCAGCCTTCTCATATATAGTGACGTCAACTCCCTTCTTTTTCAGATAGTACGCAGTTGTTAATCCGGTCAGTCCGGCGCCAATAACAGCAACTTTTTTCATATTACACAGATTGTGAAGATTTACGATTCGGGTCACCTTTGCAACTATCAAAAAGAGCAGCGATATTTCTTAAAAAGAAACGCCCCAAGTCGGTTATTTCAATTTCATCAGAATTATAGTCAAGGAGATTATCCGCTTTGAAAGACTCCAATACATTTGGACTGAACTCAACTATCTTTTGAATTTCGTCAGCAGTTGTACCAAAGCTATCGGCAACCTGTTTCCACGACAAATACTGATTACACATGATTTCATTAATGATTTGGCGAATTATCTTTTCAGTACGCGAAAGCGAATATCCCTTTTCTATCCGGATTTCACCTTTATCAATTGATTCTAGATAATTAGCTACCGTTCTTGCATTTTGAGCATATACATTTTCTAGCTGGCTAATGCCGGTAACGCCAAAAGCATAAACCTGCCCAGTGGTTTCACGGGTACAATAACCTTGAAAATTTCGGTGCAAAGTGCGACTTTGCAGGGCCTTTGCCATTTCATCCTCAGGCTTGGCGTAATGATCCAACCCAATCGGAACATAGCCAGCGGTATTAATTTGAGCCCATGCAGCTTCAAACATTTTTACTTTTTCTTCAGGCGATGGCAAGCCATATTTTTCAAGCGCTTGCTGCGATTTTTTAACCCATGGAACATGAGCATATGAAAATGTCACCAAGCGTTCCGGTGAAATTTCCAGTGCCTGTTCTATGGCTTTGGAAAATGACTCTACCGTTTGAAATGGCAATCCGTAAATAAAGTCCAGATTAACCGTCATTCCTTTGTGACTTTTAATCATTTTATATAGATCGGCAATAGGAATGGAAGGGACTTCGCGATGAACGGTGTTCAATACTTTCTCGTCAAAATCCTGGACGCCCATGCTAATTCGGTTAAACCCAAATGAAACTAGTTGCTCAATATATTTTTCGTCCAAATAAGCAGGATTACATTCTACAGCAATTTCAGGCTTATCGATAAACTGAAATTCGGAAGTTAGCAAACCCATTATTTCGCCTATATATTCAGCAGGAAGCGCATTGGGGGTTCCACCACCCCAATGAATTTGAGACACCTTGCGGTTTTTATCCAATAAAGGCCTGATCATGGCAATTTCCTTCTTTAATGCATCGACATACTTTCGCATCAGATCCTGATCTTTCGTAATGTGTGTGTTGCATCCACAATAAAGGCAAAGCTGAGTACAAAAAGGAATATGAATATAGATGGAAATATTCTCCGACTTCTCAAGATTAGATTGTTCAACGGCTTTTAAATAGTCCGTTGTTCCAAAGCCCTCCACAAAAAAGTTAGCTGGAGGGTAACTGGTATATCGAGGAATTGGAATATTGTATTTTTCAATGAGTGATTGAGGTATCTTCATTTTATGGATTATTTATCAATTTTAAGGGCTTGCAAAAAATGCACTTATACTTCACATTTCCATTGTTTGCATTTGATTGCATAAAAATAGTTAAAACCTAAAGATTATAAAGTTTTTATCAGAAATCTAGACTGATAGATTTAATGAAAGCATTATAGACAAAGAGACAGTTCTTCACGACCATTAACTATTCAAAAATAGAATGGTTGAAATTAGCATAGCTGTCTTCATTAAAAACAAAAGACAGAGAATAATTTAAATGTGAGATTTGTAAATTTCCTCTGCTATATTTTATACTCTGGGTTTAATCAATTCATCAATTTTTAGAGGCACTTTAATCTTTTTTGCAGAATCGCGGCGCGTAAGCAGCATGGGAGCCGAAACCCCTAAAGACAAAGCCATCAATACAAAAAATGCTTTTAGCCCATTATCCATTGATTGCTGCAGTAATTGCAAAAATTCAGTTTGATCAACCTCCCCCGTCAACTTTATTATACCTATCATCATGCGGTAAGCGAATGCCCCGGGAACCATTGGAATAACAGCAGGGATAGCAAATACAAAAGGTGGAGCATGTTTAAAATGTGCGGCACCAATACTTAGGAATCCAACCAAAACAGCTCCGATGAATGACGCCAAAATGATACCAATCCCCATTTCAAGAGACAAAAGTTTTAATGCACCTCCTATAGCTCCCATTAAAAAGATAACCCATAATGTACGAAGAGGGACATTAAACAATACGGCGAATCCTGCAGCAGCAAATCCTAACCAAATCCATTTTTCAAAAAAAGACATCCATTCCATAACTTACAAATTATAAATCATGATTGCACTTAAAAGTCCTAATGCAATGGTAAATGCAATTATTAACCCATTCACGCCCCGAACTATCCCGTTCATAATATTGCCGTCCAGCAAATCGGATAACGAATTAATTAACGGTATTCCTGGAATCAGGTATAATACGGAAGTGGCAAAAGCATAATCAGGATTTTCCCCTATCTGTAATTTTACAGCCAACCCTGAAATCATAGAAGAAACAAAAGCCGCAAAGAAGATACAGAGATATGGGTTAAAAGACTTTCGTACAGCCTCCTGACGTACAAATAAACCCGTAAATGTTGCCACAAAAGCAATGGCCATTTCTATATACCCACCACCAAAAAGCCGACAAAAAGAAGCTCCGGCCAATGAAACGAGTAAAAGGATTAATAAGCGTGGGTAATAAGGCAATGATTTTAAACGATTAAGTTCCTCGTGAACCTGTTCCAAGGTCCATTTTTCTTCCACAATACTCCAGCTCATACGACTTATGCCACTTACCATTCTAAAATTGGCTCCATGTGGAGAAGTGCGCTTTAACCGACTAAAAAAGTAATCTTTATCCTCATCATAAAGCGTTAGCATCAATGCCCTGTGAGTAATCAATAACTCTGCCTGATAGCCATAGGCATTCGCAATTCGCAATACCGTTATTCGAATACGTGCAGTGTTTGCCCCAGAACTCATAAGCATTGCTCCTGCCTCAAGCAAAAGTTTACAAAGGACATTTATTTTTTCTTCACATGAATTAATCATCAGCTAAAATTGATGCTGCAATAGAAATATAGCTCTCGTACTTATTTAAACTCAAAAAGCGAAGCACAAAATTGCTCTTTGTCTTCGTGAAATTACAGTACTTTTTTACATTTAATAGCATCCATTTTCTTCATGTCAAAATTATTTTAATAATTATAACTGAAACAAAGCTATTTGCAGATACACAAATAGTAAAATGTAATCGGCAGTTCAGATAGGTTTATCGGCAAACTGGCTCACTTTTTATGCAAATGTTTGAATAATTAAATGCTAATCCACTGGGTGTGCATGGAGTAGTTATAGCGCATAACAACATTTATCTGTAAGAAATCGTTGCTCACTTCGGAGCACAAACCTATCAATCTTTTTACTGGCGGGGCAATCTACTCCTTTAGGTGTTCGTCCTTCTATTTTTCATTTTGATTCCGTAAAAAAAACACCTCTATCACACTCTTAATTAAGCACTAAGACACAAACATTAGTTAATCTTATTTATTAGAGTACCTTTGTATGCGGATTACATATCTTTTGATATCAATCATTCACTATCATTTTTGTTGATGTGCTTTTAAGCAATCGATCCTCGCATTCGCAGACTTCATACTTATAGTTGAATTATCAGTAACCAATCCGACATCAGAGTACTAAGACTTAGTACGTCAGGTGCAATAATTCGCATTTGTTTTTTTCTGATGACATCAATACATTCTAGCATGAATATTGATTCAGACAATTGTTGTGATCAAAATCGTATAACCACAGCATTGCTTCTTGCGGCCGGCACAGGCAGTCGCCTTTTCCCTTTAACAGAAAATTCGCCCAAATGCCTTACTCTTGTAAACGACAAACCCATTCTCGAAAGGCTTGTCAATAACTTAAAAAGTCAGGGATTTAAACGGCTTGTAATCGTAACAGGTCACAAAAAAGAATGTATCATGGATTATCTCGGTGAAAAATCGGGAGACATTGACATTGAATACGTTCACAGCCCCTTATATAAAACTACAAACAATATTTATTCGCTTTGGATGGCTCGCAATATGATAAATGAGCCTTTTGTGCTTTTTGAAAGCGATTTGGTAATGAATTCCACTTTGCTTGATGATATGGTTTATCCAGACAGGATGGCTGTAGCGCTTATGCAGCCTTGGTTAAACGGCACAACGGTTTCTGTCAACAAGGCAAATAAGGTTACTGAATTTCAAAAAGGAACTACCGATGCCTATTCCGATATCCGATATAAAACTGTAAATATATACAGCTTTTCGCTTCCATCGTGGCAAGCCATTGTAAAACGACTGAATCAGTATATTACCGAAGGCAGCGTTAACTGTTATTATGAAACTGTCTTTTCTGAAATGGTCAATAATAAAAGCCTGTCCTTTGAGTCGGTTTCATTTGACCATAAACCATGGTATGAAATTGATAACATGAAAGATCTAGCTAAAGCTGAATTGCTATTCCCGAAGGAAATTAAAAAGCGGATTAAACTTGAAAATGCAATGGCATCGTAATTTAAGGATATACATACCATGAAAAGCAAATATAAAACACAAGAGGAAAAATACGATTACATTGCAAAACAACATGGCGGGTATTACCGACACGATTTTACCGACCATGCTTACTTGTATAATTTATATTTTCCGCCAAAGGCTGTATTTACACATCTAAAAGATAACATTCACAACCTAACCCTGAATTATCCAATGGCGCAAGATGCGCTTGCTGAACTCGTTGGTGATATAATATGCCAACCTGCCGAGAGAATTGTTGTTGGAAATGGGGCCGCAGAGATTATTAAAATACTATCGGGAAGTTTAGCAAAAAAAATAATTGTACCTGTCCCCTCTTTTAATGAATATGCGAATGCAGCGCCTAAAGGACGTGCGGTAGAATTCCCACTTGAATTCCCTTCTTTTCAACTCAATGTAGATAAATTTGCAGACGAAGCTATAAAAGTTGGGGCTGATATGGCTGTTGTGGTTACACCGAATAATCCGACATCGATGTTAGTGCCAAAAGCAGATTTGATTCGATTGGCAGAAAAGCTCAGCCCAAGCAAATGTATGCTTATTATTGACGAATCTTTTCTAGACTTTGCCGACAAAAAGAAACAAATAAGCTTGGAGCAAGATATTGCCAAATATCCCAATATGGCTATTCTTAAAAGCATGAGTAAAGCCTATGGGATATGTGGATTAAGAATTGGATATATGTTAACGGCTAACGCAGATTTTGCCAAGGCGGTTCGCAAGGGCATTCACATTTGGAATATAAATGGATTTGCCGAAGAATTTCTGCGAATCCTACCCCAGTACAAACAAGATTTTGAAGATAGCTGTGAGATAGTTAAAGCAGATAGAGATGTTTTTTATAAAAAGCTGTGTACCATTGATGGGATGACAGTTTTTAAACCCGATGCAAACTACATTTATTGTCGTTTACCCGATGGAGCTTTAAGTGGTCCCGAAGTAACAAAGCGTCTTTTTATTAAGTACAATATTTACATAAAAGATAGTGTGGGAAAAACCCAACCCAATGCGGATCGATACATTCGGATTGCTAGTCGTACCCAAGAGGAAAACAACACACTCATTGATGCCTTAACGGATGTTATGTATTTAAAAAAATGAGCAGTAAAATGAATGATAATAAACAAGTAAGCGTACTCCGTTTTATTAAAGATTTGCCAAACATTTGCTCTCTTTTTGGATTACTGAGTGCTGTAACAGGGATTTATTTTGCGATACAAGGAAATTTTCAGGCTGCTATAATCGGAGTTTTATGGGCCGTATTGTTCGATTGGTACGACGGTATTATCGCACGAAAAATGAAAGGCAGAACAAAAGTGCAAGGTGATTTTGGAGCCCAACTCGATTCTATGATTGATATTGTGAGCTTTGGGATTTTGCCCGCTATTATCCTTTTAAGCTATGGGAATTACAATATTTGGTTTTTACCCGGAGCATTTGTAATTATTGCTGCCAGTGCTATTCGATTGACTTACTTTAATGTTTACGGCCTTATCGATAGTAAAACATACAAAGGGTTCCCTCTAGATAACAATGTACTCATCCTTGCTTTTGTCTTTTTATTCGAAAGTTTCATCAGTCATTCTACGTTCTCGATACTTATTTATATCCTGTTAATGACTCTATCGGCATTCAATTTGTCCTCAATCCCAACCCCAAAATTTGGAGGAAAGTGGGTTTATGTGCTGGTTGTTTATGTGTTAGTACTAACATCAATTTTTGGATGGATATTGTATGATAGAGTTTAATTATACTCTCCTTTTCCTGTAAAGAGGTAGTCGCATTTATTTGCGAGTTGAGTTGTTTTTAGAACCACTTCTTTCTTTTAAAATAGATTAGTGGGAAGATAAAACTTAATACCAAAATCAAGATAATAATTGGATATCCAAAAGCCCAATTTAGTTCCGGCATATATTTAAAATTCATTCCATATACACCTACAATTAAAGTAGGTAATGAAATACATACCGTAATAATGGTCAGTATTTTAAAAATATTGTTTTGTTCTAATTCTATCTTACTATTAATATTCCCATTCAGGTCATCTAATCGATTAAAATTATATTGTAAATAATCTGCTATTGTTGTAAGGTCATCTATTTCTTCACTTACCTTTTGAAAGATATTGTCCTTCTTTTTATCGCTCTTTTTCAACAAAAGAAGAATTCTTTGAAACTCTGAAAGAGATTCCCTAATGAGGAGATTATTAAATCTTAATTCTGCAATATAATCCAGATCCTTTTCTTTGAATTGTCTCGATTTGAGGGTCTTTTGGAAAAAATCCTTAATTCTTTTTGAAATTAACTCGACAATATCTGCATAGTAATCTGAGATTACTCCAATTTGAAAAACAAAAAGTTGATGATAGGTATCAAACGTTGTATTCTCAAAATTATAAATATATTGAGTTAATTGTTTCAGACTTTCTTCTATTTCGGATGAAAGAAATGTAAAAACAATATTATTTTTAATCAAAATATAAATATCCCTCTCCTCAAAAAAGTTATTGAAAGAATAGCTTGGAATCGTAAAGGTTAAAGATAACTGGTCTGTTGATTCGATATAATGAGAACTTATTTCGATATCCTCTCCTTTACTAAACGAAGTTAAATCGAGACCAAACTTTTCAGAAATTGCTTCTAAATCTGAATTGATGAACCCAATAAATCGGATACTAAATATTGTATTTGGTAAATATTCGATTTCATTAATCGATCCAAATCTTTTTATATCATTATTCTTATAATATATTTCAATCATTTTTCCCTTGATTATATTACTGCCACCGTACAAGTTATAAATAATCAGGCAATACTCTTTAGCTAGTTGCAATAGATATTGAACCATACTAAAAGACTTTTCCCTTTTTAAATAGTAGCTTGTCCCCCTCTGTAAATATTCGTATCAGATGCAGATGCATGTCCTTAGTTCCCAAATTTCCATAATAGATAAACATGTTATCGTCCTTGGGATGGTTGCGAGAAGATAGCGTACCACACATATACTGATCGAATGAATGGCCTCTGTAGAGATCGTTAGTACGCATCAGTTACAGTTCGTGCGTATGTCCACAAAACACATGTTTTATTTTATGCTTCTGAATAAAATCGATCAGGGTCGCAGAATTCTTTAGAGGGCACTCGTCAGTACCTAAAACAGAATGATGAGTAATCAACAAAGGTATATCATAGTCTGCCTGTTTTATTACCTTAGAAACCGCTTTCAATACTTTTTCTTCAACGTATCCATCATCATTATATAATTAAGACACCATAGGGATGGCATCCCTATGGTGTCTTAATTATAATTTCCATGATTGATGATTTGAAAACAGGTAATTTAATATTTCTAATTATTATTCACTTAGTTTAACTGCCCGAGCTAAATGTGAGAAAGTGAGCTGTAGTAGTTTCCATTGGCCGTTTTCTTTGAAATAAACTTCTGTCACCATAAAAGGATTGGTGACTTCGTTTCCGCCAACTACTGCCACCAAATCGATGTCATTCAATAGTATGGCCGTTTTTCCGAAGACATTAACTGAAGATGAGTAGACCTCGGCCTTTTTATACCAAATGAAGCCAGTTTCGATGATCTCAACTTCCCGCTCCGTTCCCCACGTTCCGCCCATATGAACAAACATGGCTTTTGCATCAAATAGCACACTGAGTGAATCAACATTTTTATCTGCCATCCACTGCCACTTTTGTTTGGAGAGGTTGATAATTTCTTGTTCCTCAGAAGAAGGATTTGCGTTTGTTTGCTGTGCAGAGGACTCTTGTCCTACCATTTTTGCTTTCATATAACTATTATTTACAGGGTTACAATGGAAAAATATTTTATTATCGCTCTAATCTTTGTTTTAAATATTAAACCAACCATATTCGCTCATCCATTTTACAATAGCGGGGTCACGATGGTCAAACAATAAGCTTTGCTTGGTATCTAAAGTTTGGATACTCTGTATATCTTCATCAGATAACCTAAAATCAAAAATGCTGATATTTTCCAATATCCTTTCTTTACGCGATGATTTAGGAATTACAACGACTCCTCTTTGGGTCAACCAACGCAATATAACCTGTGCAACGGTTTTGTTGTACTTTGTAGCAATTGATGATAGTATCTCATTATTAAATATGTCATTCATTCCTTCGGCAAGCGGTCCCCACGCTTCAATCTGAACGTCATTATCTTTTAAGAACTGTTGGGTTTCAATTTGCTGGTGGAATGGATGAGTTTCTACTTGATTAACTGCTGGTGTAAAACCGCTATTAGCAATTAAGTCCATCAACCTGTCGGGCAAAAAATTGCAAACCCCGATTGCCTTAATCTTTCCATCATTATATAGTTCTTGCATGGCACGCCAAGAACCAAAAATATCACCAAAAGGCTGGTGTATTAAGTACAGGTCAATATAATCAAGCTGTAGGGCTTCGAGAGATTTTTGAAAAGCAGCTTTAGTTTTTTCGTAGCCAGCTTCCTTACTGCCAAATTTGGTTGTTATAAACAATTCTTGTCTGGGAATGCCGCTTCTTTTAATGGCATTTCCTACAGCTTGCTCGTTTCCATAAAGTTCTGCAGTATCAAATAAACGATATCCTGCTTCTATTGCATTAAGCACAGCTGCCTCGCAATCATCGCCCATTATTTGCATAACGCCAAATCCTAAAACTGGCATTTCTATTCCGTTGTTTAATTTTACTTTTTCCATTTTGTTATCCTTTAAATTATTAATTGACGATACAAATGTCTAAAAAAAGAGAAGGGTGGCTGGCATCTATATTACGGAACTTCATACCACTTTTACAGGTGTGCCCTTTTGAATGATATTTCACTGATAAATAGTACCTATCGTTATGCAAAACCCGGATATATGGCTAATATTTTCTGATACTTTAATGTCTTATAACCTTTTGAGGGCCGCCGCCGCAAGATGCGATCTCTGGCAAATGAGCCTATTTGAAGATCAGCTGGGCGAACTCTGCCAAGTGCCGATGCCACAGCGACCACACATGCCCCTGGTTCGGGGTCTCGACATAGGTGTACTTGACCCCCTTGGTGTCCAGATAGGCTCTAAGCTGCTTGTGCGTTTCGACGCTCGGGTCGTCGCCGCCGATGCCCATCCAAAGCAATTTGATCTGCTTGGCCGACTGCGCATTCAAATTGGGTAAGAGAAGCGGTAGTCGGGCTTCGAACACCGGTCCGGCACCAAAGTTGCGCACGATAGTCCCACCCTGAAAATTGGGCTGCGGCTGATTCTGGTTGGCAGCCTCGACAGATTTGGCCGCATCCACCACTTCCTGTGAGGCGGGAGGATTAGCGACAGGGATGCTATGTGCCCAGTTGACCAGAGCAGCGCTGAAACCGCCGAACCATGCAAATTTATCGAGCCGGTTCAAACCCATAAAAATAGTTTGCCCACCACCCATCGATAGGCCGGCGATCGCATTGTCGGCTGCCTTGGTGGACGCATTGTATTGTTTGTAGATGGTCGGCATCACTTCTTCTGTCAGCATATGCGCGAAGTTCTGTTGCATCACCGGCGCGTCGATGTCGGCCGGGCCGTTTGCCGTGCCATATCCCAGACTCGCAACCATGATCATCGGCACGGCCTTGCCTTGGTAGATCAGGTTGTCGAGCGTGGTGTTCGCGCCTTGTTGAATCCAGCTCTTGGCGTCTTCGTAGAGGCCGTGTTGAAGGAAAAGAACTGGATACGGCTGATGACGCTTCGGATCATAGCCCGGAGGCGTGTAGACGTAGAACTCACGTTCTTCATTGGTAACGGCGGAATAGTAAACGTGCTGCGTCACCGCACCACGAGGTACTCCCAGAACCGGCGTCCATGCGTTGTCTCCGGGCACCAAAAGGTAGCTGCGATCCATGCGTTGATAGGACGTCATTAACTTGGTATTCGACGGATCGGTGATCCGTGCGCCATCGACGATGAAGTTATATTGATAGATTTCTGGCTCCAGCGGCTCGGAGGTTCCCATCCAGATACCCTGTGCATCCTTCTGCATCTCGATGGTCGGTATCCCGCCCATGAATCCGCCGGTAACACTTACCTGAGTGGCGTTCGGTGCCACGAAACGGAAGGTCACCTGGCGATCGGGCCCAACCTCAGGAGACACCAAGGCAGGACCACTCATCATTTGTCCGTTCGCAATCATAGGCACGGACAACTGGATCAACAGTCCGACCGCCGTGGCTATCATCATAATGTGAAAACGATCTTTAACTTTTTTCATTTTCGTAATGCCGTGTTTATAGTGATGCCGTCACTTTTAGATTATTGTTGGTGTAAAGATAGGGCGACATTCAAAGGTAAATAGTATCTATATTACGGAACTTTATACCACTTTTACAGGTGTGCACATCAACATGATAACTCACTGATAAATAGTACCTATCTTTGAATAAAATTAAGAAAAATGACAAGTATTATTGAAATTAAAACCGTAGCTGAATACAATAAGATGATTGATGTCAAAACTCCCCATCCACTTGTGAATGTGGTTGATTTTTCGACCTTGAAACCACAAGATAAATCGGCGGTATCGGGGGCATATACATTTGGCTTTTATACCGTATCTATTAAGTATGGTAACAACTGTGAACTAAAGTATGGAAGAAACTATTACGATTATCAGGATGGCACGCTAGTTTTCATGGCGCCCGGTCAGGTAATGTCTGTTGAATCCAAAGAAGAGTTTAAACCCGAAGGCTTTGCGCTTGTGTTCCATCCTGACTTAATCAGAGGAACTTCACTCGGCAAGCACATTAATGACTATTCGTTTTTTTCTTATGATGTTCATGAAGCTTTGCATCTTAGTGAGAAAGAGTTGGAAATTGTTTTAGAATGCTTTAGAAAGATTGAATTTGAGCTTCAACAGTCTGTTGACAAACACAGTAAACATTTGATTGTATCAAATGTTGAATTGTTTTTAAGTTATTGTGTAAGGTTTTACGACAGGCAGTTTATTACCCGTGATAATATAAACTCGGATGTTCTTACAAAATTTGAATCACATTTAAATTCATATTTCGAATCGGGAAACCCGCAAAAGATTGGAGTACCAACCGTGGCTTACTTTGCTAATCAATTGCACCTTTCTGCAAATTATTTTGGTGACCTGATAAAAAAAGAGACTGGAAAAACTGCATTAGAGTATATTCAAATGGCAATTATTAATGCTGCGAAAGAAAAGATTTTTGCACCCGGAAAATCAATCACCGAAATAGCTTATGAATTGGGTTTTAAATATCCGCAACACTTTAGACGTATGTTTAAAAAAGAAACGGGGTATACTCCTAATGAATATCGGTCAATGAATTAAGCACAAACCTATCCACTAAGCGGTTGCAGCAGGGGAAAAGGCAAAGCGAGGCTTGCAAATATTTGAATTGGATAATTAATTTCTAATTAGGTGAAGATGTATGGAATTGGATACTTCTTACATGATTACTAGACAGTCTCCCGCTAAGTGTGTAAACACGACTTATTAACATAAACCTAAACGTTCATTAAAAATTGATTCAGGATCACGCCCCAGTCACGGATTGGCATGGTCCATTTTTTTGTAACCTCATTTACAGCCAGAAAAACCGATTTCATTACAACTTCATCAGTTGGGGAATGAAGTTTCACTCAAGAATTGATTGCCAAATCATCCAAACGGGACATTATCCTTGCGCCGAATTCGAACCTCATCAATTTGAGCATTCCCTTTTAACGAAAGCAAAAAAGCCACTGTTTTAGCAATTTCTTCGGGCTGAATTAAAGTACTTGCATCCAAATCGGGACGCGCTGTATGGATCATCTCTGTAGCAACACCCCCCGGAGCAACATTGTAAACACGTAATCCATTTTTCTGGTACTCTTTTGCCAAGGCACTCATCAATCCATTTAAGGCATGTTTAGATGCAGCATATAATGTTTGATTGGCATAAGCCTTATGTCCTACTACCGATGAGATATTTACAATGGCCTTTTCGGGCGACTGCAACAAATGAGGCAAAGCCGCTTTGGTTAAAAACATAGGAACTTTTACATTCAACCCCATCACCAGATCAAAATCAGTCTCTGTGACTTTTTCGAATGAGTCCGTCTTTGCAACACCAGCATTATTCACCAACACATCCAACTGACCAAAGCGATTAATCACCTCCTCAATAAGTTTTTGAGGCGCTTCTGCTGCTAATAAATCCAACGAAATTCCAAATCCTTTGCCCCCACCCTTTTCAAGGTCAACAACAACTGCATCAACAACATCTTGTTTCGTGCCAGTAATAATTACGGTATATCCGGTTCTAGCCAACTCAAAGGCAATTGCCTTGCCAATACCTCTTGAAGAACCCGTAATTAGGGCAATTGATCTATTTGTTTTCATTGTATTTTCGATCTTAAATTCTCACATGATACTATCAATAATATAGAAGAATACAAATATATTTCTTTTGTAACAAAAGAACCCGTTGTGAAACGCACTGAGTATTATTAAAACAATTTCTTATAAAAAAGAAGATTCACCCCAGACAGTGAATAGTTGAATATCTCTGTCATAATCCTCAAACACACAAACATCTGTTTGTCAAAACGATAAAAATCAAA
This sequence comes from Prolixibacteraceae bacterium, assembly GCA_963662675.2. Classification (GTDB taxonomy): domain Bacteria; phylum Bacteroidota; class Bacteroidia; order Bacteroidales; family Prolixibacteraceae. Next base: position 431,137 of record CAXXHP010000004.1, on the reverse strand, counting down.
CAACCAAACAATACAATCATGTTGCATAGTTATAATCTTATGATTTTAATATCATAAGATAATCGTTAAATTGGGCAGATTTTGTGAAATATATGGCGGCTCATTTCCCATATAATAAATGCAGAAGCAACTAACTATAACCAAAACCACTAAAACACGACTTATGAGATTATTGCTGTTCTATTTTGCATTAACCTTAGCAATCACAAGTTGCAGCCAGCAACAAATGACAGACACAGTATCAGTAGATACCATTACAAGTATCCAAGCTTATTCTGATCTTTGTTTTTATGGACAGAAGCTGACGAAAGTTGAAATCACCTACCAAGACAACGTAGACCTCTCAAAGGTGGCCGAGAATACTTACAAATTGTTGGATCGAGGCTACGCCAATCCAGATTTCAAAGAGAGCTCCATTAATGACGTTGAAGTTAACGGACAAGTAGTGACCATATACATCACCGCAGAAACCGAGGCTTTAGAAAACAACACCTTGATCTACAGTGGTGACAATGCCACTGGCTCTCGTACCAAAAACCCCATTGGGGTATATGCCACTGGTCCTTGGTATCGCTCTGTAGACGGCATTATCCACTATGGAGATGAGGACTCCGAAAAGTATAAGGCAAACACCAGTGGCGATGGCTATCAAACTCGCGAGTGTCTGGAACTGAAACTTTATCATACCGGTGAGACTATTGAAGACGCCACTTGTTTGTCCAATGAAGATGGCACTTATAATGCGAATGGACTATGGCAACCCACTATCGATGCCAATTACGGAGAAGGCGGATTCCAATCGTTCGAAGAACTAAACATCCAAGTCTCCACCACCGCCACCGATGGTGATAAATACGTCAAAGGATGGGCTTATTTTCCTGATAATTTTGATAAAAGTAGCGCGAATAAATATCCATTGATCATCACCGTTGCTGGTTACGGAATCTCATACTGGAAACACGAAGACGGCACCAACAACTTCGGCACTGGACTCAACTTTGATGGCTCAGGATTTCGCTGGATGGATTGCGATGCTATCGTACTGAACATACACGACCGCAGTCATACCGGTGGCGATGATTACAAGTTTTATGAGGATGACTACAATGTGATTCAATACTTTATCGAGAATTACAACGCGGACTCCAAAAACATCACCCTAACCGGCAACTCACGCGGCACCATTGCTTGCAACACTATTGTCGCCACCTATCCTGGGCTGATCAATACCTTAGTACTCAATAACGGCTCAATGGGTACAGGTATAGCTGGCAAAAATATGTTTGCAGGTGACTGGACCAATACAGAATGGAAAAACGCTGCAAAATACGGCATGAGTATTTGGGCCTTCGACGGTGAACAGGATACAAATAATATTGAGAAATACCAGACAGCAATCTCCTACTACAAAGAGGCAGGCTGGTCTGATGAATGGATTGCAGAAAATATACACCTTACCGGTTTCCCAACCGGGCTTTTCTATTACTGGGGAGAAACCGACCACTCTACAACCAAGTTAAACTACTGGTATTTTTTCGACAACTTATATTATGGCCCTGACGCTAAAATTGTCGATGGTGAGCTGGTATACAACTCGAAGCTAAATACTGGAGACACATATCAACTCAAGGGAAGCCTAACCGATGGCATTTACAACAAGGAAGGCTTCAATTACACTACCTACGGAGAAACACTTCACGACTGGGTGCTGTCACGCAATTACGAGACACGCTAATCGGTATTCATAGACATAAAACACAAGAAAAATCGGCAGCTAAATATCAAACCTATTTAGCTGCCGATTCTTAAAGCATAATTATCATCTTCCACAAAAACATCTAGCTTTTTTCATCCAGGGGAAAAGCACTGTAGAATTATTAAACATGAAAAATAATAGAAATTTGAAACAGCTTATTCTGGTCATAATATTCTTAATGACAGGACTGCTAAACACATTTGCCTCCAAACAAACGATTATCAAAGAGTTTACGCCAGTGTCTTTAGATGAAATGCCGATTCCGGCATACAACTACCAGCAAGCAAACAAACTCCCAATGACTGGCTACTTCGAAAAATCTTTCGACGTGAACGGCAGCATTCGAAAAGCAAAATTCTACATTGCCCCCAATGCCCCCATACGATCTTTCTTTACGGTTATTTCTGTTCCGGAAGGTATTGAGGCTACAGAATTCTTGATTGCCAGTGGCTGGTACGACATTGCTAACAAAAACGAAGAAGGACTCGTTCTGCTTGAATCGGGGATCAATGGTTGGAGCGCCCCTGAAACAGAACTGGATTACATTAACACTGTTATCAATTTCTACGAAAAGAACGACTACTTTTCTATTTTCGGCATTAGCTACCTCGTTGGCTATGACGGTGGAGGTACTGCGATGGAAGCTTGGGCAGCAGCTAATCCGTTGTTGGTTATCAGTCAGGCTTACGTTAACACTGAGAGTCAGAGTGATGAATCCTACTCCCGTTTCGATAAAATTTACATGGACGGACTCTCCACCGGTTATGTCCCCTTAGAAATCCCCGATGAAATCAAATTCGCCAGCAACGAGATACCGATCCCAACTGCTTTTATAAATTCGGATCTGAGACGCGTTTCCCATGGCATCTCCTACTGGAAAGACGTAAACGATGTCATCGCAAAAAGCACCTCCAATCCCAATTACTTATACGGTGCTGATGTATTCATACAATCTGAGGAATCCGATGCATGGTCAACCAATTATACTGGTTCAATTTCCAAGCTTATAACACTAGAAGCAGACGTTGATGTTTTAAATCCTCAACTAACCAAAAACTTATATGATTTCGTCACAGAGTATGTGAGTTACGAAAATGCTACTGCTTATGGCAACCATCTTGCACCACGAGAAGAGTACGGCGAAATAAAAACCATGATTGTCAACGGTCAACTGCGCGAATTTCAGATTTATGAACCCGAGTCAGCGAAAACCCTATGGCCTGAGGGCGCACCAGTGGTCTTTGTATTTGCCGGGAACACCCAGACAGATAAAGTATTCTTCCACAATACGCTTTGGTGGAAAGTCGCAGACAAGGAAGGATTTATCCTTGCTATTCCTTGCGAAACATATAGTAGCAGCTCTACCTCCGTTAGTCATGCAGACACAGGAATGTTCTATGAGAAACTTGCTGAATACATGAAAAGCTATTATAAAGTTGATTCCAATCGATTCTACGCTACCGGGCAGTCAGCGGGCAGCTTCGCTACTCAAGGGTTTGGTATCACCAATCCAGACTACTTTGCTGCAATAGCTTCCACTTCGGGACTTAGTTACCCAAGCGACGAGGGAGGATTCGGAAGAATATCAACAGCAGATGCAAGCAATGAAATGATTCCAAACTACTGCATCATCGGAGAGGGAGATATTGAAATGATGACAGGCACTCTTTGGGACGAAACTGAAAACATGCTTGACGGATGGGCCTCCTATTATCTGAAAGCAAATAAAGTAGGATCTTTAGGCGATGGATCCAACATTGAGACAGAAGGTAGATTCCAGACCTGGACTTGGGTCAACAATCAAGGTTTTCCACTCTTTAAACTTGGCAGAACCCTCTACCGCGCCCACAACTGTATTCCGGATGAAATACCACGTTTGTGGGATTTCCTGAAACACTGGTCTTATAAAAATGGTATCCGCTATTATGATGGTGATCCGATAAGATAAAAAGCGATAAAAATTCTATCGACAATTCTCTGTTTATCTGCTTCACGCTATTACACAGAAAACTTATGGTAATAGAAAGCAAAAAAAATCCCGACAGTTCAGACTGTCGGGATTAAATATCTAGAGATAAATATCTTTCGAATTAGTATGCGTTAATGATTGCAAGGAAGTCTTCAGCTTTCATTGAAGCACCACCAATTAAACCACCATCGATATCAGGATTTGCAAAAAGTTCGTTTGCATTTTTAGGGCTACAGCTTCCACCATAAAGAATTGAAGTTTCTTCAGCAATAGCAGCACCAAATTTATCAGCAATGATACCACGGATATAAGCCAACATTTCCTGAGCTTGTGCTGAACTTGCAGTTACACCAGTTCCAATAGCCCAAATCGGTTCGTAAGCAATAACAATCTTAGAGAAATCTTCAGCAGAAAGGTTGAAAACAGTTTCTTCCAACTGAGTCTTCACAAAGTCGTTTTGAGTACCTGCTTCGCGAACGGCTAAAGCTTCACCACAACAGTAAATCGGAGTTAGTCCGTTTTCCAATGCCAATGCTACTTTTTTATTCAACGTTTCGCTGGTTTCCCCATAATACTCACGTCTTTCAGAGTGACCTAAAATAACGTACTCAGCACCAGTTGATTTCACCATGCTTGCAGAAACTTCACCTGTATATGCACCTTTTGCTTCGGCTGCACAGTTTTGTGATGCAACACCAATGCGGCTGTTATCAACTGTTTCAACAACTTTTGTAATATGTGTAAATGGAGTTCCAAGAACAACAACAACATCTTTTGCGCCTTCTTTGGCAACCAGTTCGTTTACTGCTTTTGCTAATTCAACACCTTCCTGAACGGTAGTGTTACATTTCCAGTTTCCGGCTACAACTTTTTTTCTCATCTTATATTTTTTTGTAGGAATAGATTATAAGTATTCTTAAATATCGACACAAAAGTAGAAAAAGACAGGAAACATCATACGATTATGTCGAAAAGACATTTTGAATTTAACTATTGTTTAAACCGCTTTTCTAAAAGGTAAGACAATGCCAATCCTCTTTCAGATAATTGGTTAAAGGGACACCCATTGGTTTCACGTCAATATCCATCAAACTTAATTGCTCTGTAGCACCATACATATCTGCGCATGAAATACAAGCTTCAATGCGAACGCCAAGTATACTCATGTCTTTGAAGGCTTTCATTTTCAGCTAACAATCTGGTAGAAGGCTCCATATAATGAGAACAACTTCATCAAAACAATTATTAATTTTAACATTTCGTGTACATCAAGCACACCTTTTCTGCTACTTCCGAATCTCCACTAGTCCAAACAACTGCAAGTTTATTATTTTTCATTGCTATCAATTTAGATGATTAGGCATCAAATGCTGATGACATTCACCTTATTAACAACCCATTAACTGTAAATTATATTTAATTGGTACATAATACAAATTACATGGAAGATGATGTCAATATATTTCTGTATTTTACGCAAGACTAAAAAAAGAATTTGGCTTATGAAACAACTTTTGATCTATCTCGGTTGTAAATACAGTTATCAAAAATTCATTCCTCTAGCAAACACACTAAAAGGAACAAACATCTTGTATTTTAGTGATTTGGAATCAATAGAGCATGCTTTATTACAAATAAGTCCAGATGCAATTTTAGTCCATTACACGGATTATGGTCACATTCTTCCAGCAATAGGCCCCGGAAGTAAATTAGACCGTAAAATCCCAATTATTCTCGTCACAAACGAAAAAGGAAAGCGAGCAAATTCCCAACAATTTTATTTAACTGAAGATTTTTCTCAAACTGATCTATTAAAAATATTCCAAAGTGAAAATAAAATAGATTTTTCGGACAAGCTACTAGATTTGATCATCCATCACCTTCCAATAGCCGTTTTTTGGAAAGACAAAAACCTTAAATATCTCGGCTGTGACCAGATATTCTGCAAGGATCGTGGGCTAGATGAGCATTGTAATATTGTCGGGCTCACCGATTTTGATTTGTTTTCAAAAGATGAAGCAACTAGAAATACAGAAATTGACTTAGAAGTAATTCGTTCTGGAAAATCAATTATTAATTACGAAGAGAAAGTTGTAAATGCAGATGGTAGTACTGATTTCTTACATAAAAGTAAAATTCCAATTAAAAATGATAACGGTGAAGTAATTGCAATCATTGGTCTTTATGAGAAGATTACGGATCAAGTTGTACTGCAAGAACATTTGAGGAATGAGAAACATTATTTGCAAATGTTAATGGACAACATTCCCGACACCATCTATTTTAAAGACCAGAATTCGAAGTTCATCCGAATAAATAAAGCACAAGCAAAAACCCTCGGATTAAATAGTCCAATTGATGGTATCGGGAAATCAGATGCCGATTTCTTTGATGAAACACATGCAAAACAAGCACTTCTTGACGAGCAGGAATTAATGAAAGGAGGAGAACCTTTAATTAACAAACTGGAACACGTCAAAACTCCCGATGGTTACAAATATATGACAGCTACCAAAATCCCATTAAATGACGAATCAGGGAAGTGTATTGGAATGGTTGGCCTTAGCCGAGATGTTACCAAAGAACATTTAATTGAGAAAGAGCTGGAATATGAAAAGGAACTTCTGAATTTATTAATGAATAATGTTCCGGACAGAATATACTTTAAAGACATAGAATCCAGATACATTAGAATAAATGAAGCCCTTTGTAAATCGTTTGGAGCTAAAGAACAAAAAGAAGTAATTGGAAAAACGGATTATCATTTTTTCGCAAAAGATATCGCAAATGAATCGCGCTTTAATGAAAAGAAGATTTATGCCACTGGAGTTCCTTTAATTAATCGTGTTGATAAAGAAAAGCTACAAGATGGATCCGACATCTGGCTATCAACAACCAAAGTACCTATAAAAAATGAAGAAGGTGAAATTATCGGTCTTGTTGGCATTTCTAGAGATGTTACATCACAAGAGCTAGCAAAACAACGATTCCAACATGCCAAAGAGAAAGCAGAAGAGGCCAATAAGGCCAAAAGCTTATTCCTGGCAAATATGTCACATGAAATTCGAACTCCCATGAATGGCGTAATTGGAATGGCCGACATATTAAAACGCACCAAGCTCGATCCGATGCAGATGGAGTATCTTGATATTATCATGAATTCAGGTCAAACCCTACTTGCTATTATCAATGACATCTTAGATTTCTCAAAAATTGAATCCGGAAGAATGGAGCTCGAATACGCTCCGATCAATATCCGCAGTATTGTTGAAGAAGTAGCAGACATTCAGATAATCCATGCGAACCAAAAATCACTTGACTTGCTAACCTATGTCGACACAGAAATTCCTGAATTTTTTATTGGTGACTATGTTCGATTAAAACAGATTATTACTAATCTTGTTAATAATGCGATAAAGTTTACCCCCAAAGGAGAAGTCTCTATCTTTGCGGAACATCTAGGAATTGTAAATAACGAGCACGAAGTCTTATTCAAAGTAAAAGATTCAGGAATTGGCATTCCGAAAGAGCACCAAGCAAAACTTTTTCAATCGTTTACACAAGTCGATAGCTCTACAACCCGAAAATTTGGTGGAACAGGACTAGGACTGGCGATTTGCAAAAGACTCGTAAATGCAATGAAAGGACAGTTCACCCTTAACAGTGAAGAAGGTAAAGGATCTGAGTTTTCATTTATATTGAAATTCAAGCCATCTGAAGAAGAGCATGAAGGCAATATTCTATTTAAAAATGTTCCATTTAAAAACCTAAATGCGCTAATTGTTGATGATAACAAAACAAACAGAAAAATTTTCAAGGAATACCTCGAGAATTGGGATGTAAATGTTAGCGAAGCTGTAAATGGATTGGATGCATTAGAAAAACTGGAGATTTTAAAAGCAGATAATTTCACATTTGATTTCGCCCTTATCGATTACCAAATGGATGGTATGGATGGTATGGAACTCGCAACAAAGATAAAAGAGAATCCCATTTTGGCATCTACCCGCTTAATATTATTATCATCGGTAACCGATGCAATTCAAGGTAAAAAAATAAAAAAATCTGGATTTGATAATTATTTAAATAAACCTGTAAAGCTGAAACATCTATATAATGCTATCGCCTCCGTTATTGGAAGTCCAAATCAAGTGGCAACAAATAAAGATGACATTGAGCTACTAAAAGCAGACTTTAAAGACAAACGGATCATGATTGTTGAAGACAATCGGATAAACATGAAAGTTGCAATACATTCACTTAAACCATTCTGTTCAAATATTCTTGAAGCATATGATGGTAAAGAAGCAGTAGACTTATTTAAAACAGAAAAAATTGATTATATCCTTATGGATATCCAACTCCCTGTAATGAATGGCATTGAAGCAACAATAATAATACGGGAAATGGAAAAATCGCAAGAAATTGAACACCCGGTCAAAATTATTGCCATGACTGCAAACACCATGCGCGAAGATGTTGAACATTGCTTGAATGTTGGGATGGATGCTTTTCTGGGAAAACCTTTTAAAGTGAACGACCTGATTAATGTTCTAATTGACTAGAATAAGAATTGTCAAATACGAAAAACATAGGGGTTCAATCTTTTTTAGATTAAACCCCTAATCAATTAAACTGCTTATCTCAAGTAAATCAAAGTTGGAATACTCCAGTCCACTACGTTCAATAAATCGTTTATTAATCATAAATAGTTTGCTGTTATAAGTATCCTGCGGAAAAGTATTTTCTTCCTTGAATTCCTCATCATCAAACTCCGTAAAATTAAGCTCGCAGGCCGAAAGCTCCCATTGGTCATCATTCATAAAAAGAAGCGGCAAACCATGTGTGCGACAAATGATTGGCCGGCTTTCATATATCTGGCATTCGTGGTTTTTCAAAAAGATGCAACTTCCATCAACAGATTCATGTATATCTACATGTTTAGCTTTTAATGCTTCTTTAATGGCCATATACTCTACCGGCAAAACGCTATAATCCATACAGCATAAATCACAGCCTTTCTTACAAAGCATATGATCTTTGTGCAGTTCCGACAAGTCTTTAACCGATTGATCAACCTCTGCAATCAACTTTTTGTAATCATCAAAATTATAGGGCATCATTCAATTTTTATGCAAATGTAAAGGAAAAACAATAACCCAATCAAAAATTTCAATTTTAACAAATCGGTTCACTTATTCACATTTGGGGTGTTTTCAGGATCAGTGGTACAATTCTTCATGAGGAATTTTTATCTTTGTGGCGTGTTTTATAACATGGTAATTTTATCATAAAAAGATTTAAAATGATTTCATTTTTTAAAACTCCTCAAAACAGTGTAATTGCTGTTCAATCAGCAAGTTCGTTTGTAAAAACGGATGTCGATAAACTAGTTTGGCTATTTGGCGAAGCATCCTTTATTGAAGGTGAAAAACTAGATGGATGGTTTGTCGGTCCGCGTAAAGAAATGATTACCCCTTGGAGTACCAATGCAGTTGAAATTACTCAAAACATGGGTATTTCAGGAATTGTAAGAATTGAGGAGTTTATTGAAGTGCCGAATGATACAGCGGGTTTTGATCCCATGTTGCAACGCTTGTACAGCGGGTTAGGGCAAGATATTTTCACCATCAAAAAACAGCCTGAGCCAATTATTGAAATTGAAGATATTGCTTCGTATAACGAAAAAGAAGGTTTGGCGCTGAGCGAAGATGAAATCCAATATTTAGATTCTGTTGCTGTAAAAATGGGGCGTAAACTAACCGACGGTGAAGTTTTTGGCTTTTCACAAGTAAATTCGGAACACTGTCGTCACAAAATTTTCAATGGCTCGTTTATCATTGATGGTGTTGAACAGGAAATGTCACTTTTCCAACTCATTAAAAAGACATCAAAAGTAAATCACAATAAAATTATCTCAGCTTATAAAGATAACTGCTCATTTGTGCAGGGTCCGGTGGTAGAACAATTTGCTCCAAAGACACAGGACAAGCCTGATTACTTTGAGGTGAAAGACATTGAAACCGTTCTTTCATTGAAAGCTGAAACGCACAATTTCCCAACAACTGTTGAGCCATTTAATGGGGCTGCAACTGGTACAGGAGGAGAAATTCGTGACCGTATTGCCGGAGGAAAAGGAAGTTTACCAATTGCAGGTACTGCCGTTTATATGACATCGTACCCACGCTCTGAAGATGCACGTAGCTGGGAACAAGCTACAGAAGAACGTCCTTGGTTATACCAAACACCCGAAGAGATATTGATTAAAGCATCAAATGGAGCGAGCGACTTTGGAAATAAATTTGGTCAACCGCTAATCTGTGGTTCTGTTCTTACTTTTGAACATTTCGAAAATCAGAAAAAATATGGCTTCGACAAGGTAATTATGCTTGCCGGAGGTATCGGTTATGGTCGCAAACAAGACAGCTTGAAAGACACGCCTAAGAAAGGTGACAAAGTGGTACTTCTGGGAGGTGACAACTACCGCATTGGCATGGGTGGTGGAGCTGTTTCGTCAGTTGCTACCGGTCAATTTGAAAATGCCATTGAGCTCAATGCTGTTCAGCGTGCCAATCCGGAAATGCAGAAACGTGCATACAACGCTATTCGTGCGTTGGCCGAGTCAGATGTGAACCCAATCATATCTATTCATGACCACGGTGCAGGTGGTCACTTGAATTGTTTATCAGAACTTGTAGAAGACACCGGTGGCTTAATTGACACCTCAAAGCTTCCAGTTGGAGACCCTACCCTTTCACAAAAAGAAATCATAGGGAACGAATCGCAAGAGCGAATGGGCATGGTCATGCACGAGAAAGATGTAGAGACATTACAAAAAATTGCCGACCGTGAGCGTTCTCCCATGTATGTTATTGGTGAGGCAACCGGTGATATGCAGTTTACTTTTAAGAACTCGAAAACCGGAGAAACACCCATAGACTGGCAATTAGCTTACATGTTTGGCAATCCGCCAAAAACAGTACTGACTGACACTACCGACAACACACAATTTTCTGATCTGGCTTACGATCAAGATAAAATTGAAGACTATTTAGAAGATGTACTGCAACTTGAATCTGTTGCCTGTAAAGATTGGTTGACCAATAAGGTTGACCGCTCTGTAACCGGACGTATTTCGAAGCAACAGGGAGCAGGAAAACTGCACCTTCCTTTAAATAACCTCGGTGTCATCACTCTCGACTACCAAGGCAAAAGTGGATTGGCCACTTCTATCGGACATGCTCCGGTGGCAGCAATGGTTGACCCGGCAAAAGGCTCTGTCCTTTCTATTTCGGAATCGCTTACCAATATTATCTGGGCGCCCATGCCAGATAAAATCCGCAGCATTTCGTTGAGTGCAAACTGGATGTGGCCGGCCAAAAACCCGGGCGAAAACGCTCGTATGTACAAGGCCGTGCAAGCAGCGAGCGACTTTGCTTGCGCATTAGGAATCAACATTCCAACTGGAAAAGATTCCATGTCAATGACACAAAAATATAAAGACGATGTGGTTTATTCACCGGGAACGGTAATCATCTCAGCTTCAGGCGAAGTGACGGATGTGAAAAAAGTGGTTGAACCTGTTGTTGTAAACGATGCTAGCAAGCCTTTATATTATATTGATTTTTCATCTGACAAACTAGCGTTGGGCGGTAGCGCTTTAGGGCAAATCATAAATAAAATTGGACAGGAAGCGCCTACTGTTACCGATGCTGAATACTTCATTAAGGTATTCAATACGATACAAGATTTAATCGAAGACGAACAAATTCTAGCAGGTCACGATGTCGCATCAGGAGGTTTGATTACAACTTTGCTTGAAATGTGTTTTAGTGACAATGAAAGTGGGTTGAATTTAGATCTATCAGGACTTGGAGAAAAAGACAGCGTGATGGCATTCTTCAATGAGAATCCCGGCATTGTTGTCCAAGCGGCAAATGCCAGTAATTTAGAAGCAACACTTACGAATGCTGGAGTTCGCTATATAAAAGTTGGTTCTCCTTCAGCAAAAAGAGAATTAACAATCAAAAACTTCGATCAAAATTATACGTTAGATATCAATTCGTTACGTGAGTTGTGGTTTAAAACCTCATACCTGATGGATCGTAAGCAAAGCGGTGAAAAACTGGCTTTAGAACGATTCAAAAATTATAAAAACAACACGCTTAATTACGACTTTAAAAACTTCACGGGTAAAGCCGCCGACTACGGTATCGATCTAAAGCGCCGAGAGCCTAGTGGTATTAAAGCAGCTATAATCCGTGAAAAAGGAGTGAATGGCGACCGAGAGATGGCATATATGCTTTACTTAGCAGGCATGGACGTAAAAGACGTGCATATGACCGACTTGATTGCCGGTAGAGAAACATTGGAAGACGTAAACCTGATTGTATTTGTAGGTGGATTCTCCAACTCCGACGTACTGGGTTCTGCAAAAGGATGGGCTGGCGCTTTCAAATACAATGAGAAAGCCCGCATCGCACTCGAAAACTTCTACAAACGTGAAGATACTCTTAGTTTAGGGGTTTGTAATGGCTGTCAGTTAATTGTGGAATTAGGGCTTATTTACCCTGAGCATGATAAAATGCCTAAAATGTTGCACAACGAATCGCACAAATTTGAGTCGGCATTTTTAAATATTGAAATTGCTGAAAACAACTCTGTCATGTTAAAATCAATGGCAGGAATGAAACTTGGCGTTTGGGTAGCACATGGCGAAGGAAAATTCAGCCTGCCATACGACGAAAGCGAATACAATATTCCTTATAAATATTCTAATAAGTTCTATCCCGGCAATCCAAATGGCTCAGACTATCATGCCGCATCTATTTGCTCAAAAGACGGTCGCCATCTGGCAATGATGCCTCACTTGGAACGCGCCTTTAAACCATGGCAGTGGCCTCACTATCCGGCTGACAAGAAACAGGACGAAGTTGCTCCTTGGATTGAGGCATTTGTAAATGCACGCGAATGGATAAAAGCAAATAAGAAATAGTAAAATCACCACATTTTGAAAGGCTGCACCCTCGGGATGTAGCCTTTTTTTATGCATTTAAACAAGCTTATACTCAATACAAACACCCATCTCTTTCAACGATTTGAGTTCTGGATGAACTTCCAATAGTTTCAAAATTAAGAAAGGCAGAATGTTAACATTCTGCCTTTCTTATCGTATTTGTGTTTATATTTTTACAATGGGAAAATGCCCTTCTCCCGACAATATTCAATAATCTTTTCCGGATTTTTACCATTATCTGTTGGGTTGAGTAATAGAGCCGGATTTTCAGGCACATCAAAGGACAGATCAATGCCTGGCACATATTCCAAGTTTTCTCTTTTGTAAAAATCTGGTTTATTCAACTTGCAAAATTCAAGGTCGGCATCCATATAAAATAAATGAAAGCTATCCTTTCCTATAATTTGACCTATTTGTTCACGAATATTTTTATCTGGAGAAATAAACGAGCAGATGGTAATGATACCCTGATCATTAAGCAAGCGGCACACTTCTGCCACACGACGTAAATGTTCAGCCCTGTCAGTTGGCGAATAATCTAATTCCTTAGATAAGCCGGAACGTACTGAACTACCATCCAAAAGAACAACTGTTGCTCCCATCTCGAACAATTGTTTTTCAAGACTGAATGCCATTTCATTTTTGCCTGAACCATGCAAGCCGGTAACCCATAGGGTCTCCCCTTTTTGGTTATAGCGCTTTTGGTAAGCTGTGTCCGAGATCAACCCAAACCCTTTATGGATCTGTTCACGGTCTGAATCACTAATCCGAGATGGTAAGTCATCTCCCCACAATTTATCAATGATCATCCCAACTGCCACAGTATTATGCGTAATTGGATCAATAAGCACAAATGCCCCCGTACTCTTGTTCTTTTTATAGGGATCAAAAAATAGTGGTTTATTGGTCGTCAGAACAACTCTTCCAATTTCGTTCAGTTCAAAATGGTCAATATCTGATTTCTGTAACGTGTTCACATCAACTTTATATTGAATTTTATCAATACGAGCTTTCGTGTTATTATTGGCATGCTTGATTATGAAGTGGGTTGTTGGATCCATTGGTTTCTCATCCATCCACACTAACATAGACTCAAAATGACGCTCAACACGTGGTAAATTATCTGGATAAACAATCATATCCCCACGTGAAATATCAATTTCATCTTTCAATGTTACTGTAACAGACTGTGGTGGGAAAGCCTCATCCAACTCACCGTCATAAGTGGTGATACTTGTTATAGTAGAGGTTTTTCGTGAAGGCAAAACCATCACTTTTTCACCTTTACGTATCACTCCTGATGCAACCCGGGATGAGAATCCACGAAAGTCATTATCAGGTTTTAATACATATTGTACCGGATATCGCATATCCTCAAAATTCCTGTCGGAGCTAATATGCACAGTCTCCAAAAAGTCAAGCATACACTGCCCTTTGTACCAAGGCATTTTAGGCGATGGATCTACTACATTGTCCCCTTTCAATGCCGACAACGGAATGAAAGTAATATCAGGAATATCTAACTGAGCAACGAAATTTTTATAGTCAGCACAAATATCATCGAAAATTTTTTGGTCAAAATTCACCAAATCCATTTTATTGACAGCCAACACTACGTGTTTAATTCCCAGCAAGGAAACTAAAAAAGTATGGCGGCACGTTTGGGTAATTACTCCCTTTGTCGCGTCAATTAAAATAATTGCCAAGTTTGCAGTCGATGCTCCCGTTACCATGTTTCGGGTATATTGCTCATGCCCGGGAGTATCAGCAATGATAAACTTACGCTTGTTGGTTGAAAAATAGCGATAAGCTACATCAATTGTAATTCCCTGTTCACGTTCTGCTTTTAATCCATCCAGCAAAAGGGCGTAATCAATATCTTCTCCGGCATGTCCTATCCGTTTACTGTCCCGTTCTAATGCAGAAAGCTGATCTTCATATAACTTCTTACTATCAAAAAGCAACCGTCCAATTAGCGTTGATTTACCATCATCTACCGATCCGGCAGTCAATATGCGCAACAGATCTTTTTTTTCGTCTTGATTAAGAAATGATTTTATATCGAGTTTGGGTGCTTCCATTATAAATTCGTTGAATTATTATTTTGTAGTATCTCTATTCTGATATCCTCAAGGATTATCATCGTTCAAAAACTTTTACCTAAAAATAGCCTTCCCTCTTTTTCTGCTCCATGCTGCCTTCCTGATCAAAGTCTATTACACGTGTTGTGCGCTCAGAAACGGTAATAGTCATCATTTCTTCAACAATAGATTCTATATTGTCGGCTTCAGATTCAATTGCTCCGGTAAGCGGATAACAACCTAAAGTTCTGAAACGAACCTTTTTCATTTCGGCTTTATCAGCCATTTCTTTGGGCATACGGTCATCATCCACCAAAATAAAGTTACCGTCCACATTCACCACTGGACGCTCCTTCGCATAGTATAGAGGAACAATTGGTATATTTTCTAAACGGATATATTGCCATACATCCAGTTCTGTCCAGTTAGAAATTGGGAATACACGTATTGACTCCCCTTTTTGAACCCGGGCATTATAAATATCCCACAATTCGGGACGCTGATTTTTCGGATCCCATTGATGGAATTTATCACGAAAAGAGAAAATTCGCTCTTTTGCACGTGATTTCTCTTCATCGCGACGTGCCCCTCCAAAGGCTGCATCGAATTTATATTTGCCTAACCCTTCAAGTAAAGCTTGGGTCTTCATCACATCAGTATGGACTTTACTTCCGTGCGTAAATGGACCAACGCCTGATTCAAATCCTTGCTTGTTGTAATGTACAATTAAATCCCAACCATTTTCTTTTGCATAGTTATTTCGAAAATCGATCATCTCTCCAAATTTCCATTTCGAATCAATGTGCATCAGTGGGAACGGTACTTTCCCAGGATAAAAGGCCTTTTCAGCTAGTCTGACCATAACCGATGAGTCTTTCCCAATAGAATACAGCATCACCGGATTTTCAAATTCGGCAGCTACCTCCCTAATAATATGGATGGCCTCTGCTTCAAGTTCCCGTAAATGTGTGAGATTATATTTATTCATAGCAACAATTTTTACAGATTCATTTTTTGCCAATATTCCCGACAAAAAAACATTAGGGTGCAAAAATAGCTGATTCAGATTAAAATCAATAGGTATTAGTTCTTATTCTTCGAACTAAAATGGCCAAATCATTGGTATCAATATAATTGAAATAATAAAAGCCATAATGTTTAGGGGAAGTCCAATCTTTGTATAGTCACTAAATTTATAATTACCGAGTCCCTGCACCAACAGATTGGTCTGATAGCCAATTGGAGTTGAAAAACTAGCTGAAGCAGCAATGCAGATAGCTATAAAAAAGGGCTTAGGATCAACATTAAGCTGAATAGCAGCTGAGTATGCAATTGGGAAAATA
Source organism: Prolixibacteraceae bacterium (assembly GCA_963662675.2). Classification (GTDB taxonomy): domain Bacteria; phylum Bacteroidota; class Bacteroidia; order Bacteroidales; family Prolixibacteraceae. The sequence continues at coordinate 414,972 of CAXXHP010000004.1, read as the reverse complement.
AGAGCGGCAGCAGCATTGTTGGTAATTAGTTCAGTAGCGATTGAAGTGATTAAGTAAATGGTAATTAATACACCTAAAGGACCGAATGATTTTGAAAAATTAATGGCTGTAGTAGCAATACTGTCTGCTGCCCCGGAATTCTGAAGGGCTTTGCTAAGCCCAAATGCACATGCAATTGTTATCAACACATCCCAAGATATAGCTTTGGTATATTTACGGTTGGGCAGGATATTTATCCAAGTCATCAGGATTGCAACAATTGCGGCAAAATAAAACATGTCAGGCTTTTCACCATTTACATCCGGCAAATACTGTCCTACTGTAGCTCCAATTATCATCAACAAAACCAGCAATAGTGCAAACAAACGTTGACCTTTATATCGGGGTGGCGGAATCTCTCCGATAAAAGATGTGAGATAAAATATTTTCGATTCTCCCCAGTTTTTAGTGAAATTCTCGTTTGTCAACAACACCAAGCTATCGCCATCCTTCATTCGAACCGAGCCAATATTTGTTGAAATAGTCTCCCCATTTCGATATACTGCGAGTACTTCAGCCTGATAGTGGTTTAGAAAATCAAACTCATCAATTGTTTGATTAATCCCCGGAAAACGAGGGGCTATAACAGCCTCAATCTGTTTAATATCCGTGCTCTTATAGAATTTCCCAAATCCCTTCATCGCCTTAAATTCAAGCTGGCGATGTGTTATTAGTGAAACAAGTGCATCAGCTTTCACTGCAACCAAAAGTTTGTCATCTTGTTCAAGTTCGAATTTCCCTTTTCTTGTATCGATAATTTCGTTATTCCTTTCTATGGAATGAATGACACTATCCTTTAAAAGATGAGTTCTACCGTTATTAATTTCCTGCCCGGTCAATGAACTATTAGCAGGTAAAAAAGCATCTAAAAAATATTGCTTGTAATCTGAAACACTTCGCCTATTCTTATTTTTCTTTCCGGGAAGAAGCTTGTGCCCTACAAAAGATATGTATATAAAGCCCGCCAAAGCAATCCAGATACCAACTTTCCCAAGCTCAAACATATTCAACCCACCGAGTTTATTCTGAAGCATAAGACCGTGAACCACTAAATTTGTAGAAGTACCTATCAATGTACAAATCCCCCCCAAAATCGTTGCAAAAGAAAGCGGAATCAAAAATTTCTGAGGAGAAAGGTTCATCTTTTCAGCCCAATTTTTAATCATGGGGGCAAAAATAATTACGACCGGAGTGTTATTCAGGAATGCAGAAATAAAAGAAACAGGGATCAAAATTTTTGCAAGTGTGATGGGCATCTTTCTTCGTCTTCTAGGCAAAAATGCTCGAGCAACAATGTTCAATGCTCCAGTCTGCCTGACCCCCTCACTTACTAAAAAAAGAACAGCCACTGTAAGCATTCCTTTGTTGGAAAAACCAGCCAAACTCTCTTCGGCATTTATTACTCCTGTAGCCATCAAAACCACCAATGCTGAAAACAAGAGCATGCCCGGACGCATCCAGTCGTAGATAAGGGCAATAATCATGATCAGGATTACTGCTAATACGAAGTAGCCTTCAAAGGTCATTAGGTTGATTTTTTAACAAAGATAAATTTATTTACCTAGGATAATATGGAGAGAAATACTTATTTCTAGCTTTCGATCAAAGCATAAAAAAGATGATTACCTATCTATCTCATTTTGTGATGTTCAAGCAATGCCTGCAATTTTTTTGTGAAATTTTGCATTTTTTTGTTTTGTACTTTTGCATAAAAATCCTAGTTTTGCAGCGCCTTTAAACAAAAAGGCAACATATACAGGATGACTCAGTAGCTCAGCTGGTAGAGCACGTCCCTTTTAAGGATGGGGTCCTGGGTTCGAATCCCAGCTGGGTCACCAAACCGGAAACCATTCCGGATCAAAAGCGCTTAAATCATTGGTTTTAAGTGCTTTTTTATTTTTGCAGAATTCAAAATAGGTCATAAAATATCATATTTAACGGTACTAAAAAGAGACCTATCCAATTATTCCTCAAAAATAGGTCTCGCTTCTGTAACTCTCTGATATTCATAATTTAATTTGGTTTGAATTGGTCTTGTTTGCTGTTGTGAAACGGCACCTTTTAGGGTATTTTTACCTGTATCAAGGCCTTTTTAAAACCTGAAATTTTAAAAATTTTAGAGTTATGAGAATCAAGATCAGCCTTCAGTTAAAAAAGACAAAGAAAAGAAATGATGAAAAATGCCCTGTTTATGCGCGCTGCGTAATGGATATCAAGAGAATCGAGTTGTCAACTTCCGTTTATGTAGCAATAGATGAGTGGGATAATCTAAGACAGAGAATTATAGGAAATTCCCAAGAAGTAAGGATATTAAACAACCGGCTTATAAAGTTTGTATCCGGCATTTACGACATCTACAATCAACTCGAAGCCGGCCATAAGCCTTTTGATGTGTACTCCATAAAACAAGAAATCACCCACACAAAATCAAAAGATTACTTTATTGAATTATTTGAGAAGACTATTGCTTCAATAGAACGAAAATTGGGCAAAGGGTACAGTGAAGGTACTTTAAAACACTATCGTACCACCTTGAAGAAACTGCAAGCTTTTGTTAAAGAGTTTTATTTTAGGAAGGACATTGAAATTCATCATGTAGATTACAATTTCCTGAATTCATTTGATATCCACTTGAAATCATCCTATAATGTGGGGACAAATACAGTATGGGGTTACCACAGGCACTTGAAGAAAGTGTTGAACGATGCCGTTTCCATGGGGGTAATCATCCGGAACCCATATGAAAACTTCAAGGTAAAACGAGGTGAAGCAAACCGGGATTTTCTATCCCTACAGGAAATCCAGAAAATTGAAAAGAAAAGGATTGAGATTGAAAGGCTCATTATTGTTCGTGATGTTTTCATCTTTGCCTGTTATACGGGCTTATCATATACTGATATCGCAAAATTAAGCTATCAACACATACACAAAGGTGATGATGGTGAAGATTGGATTATCATAGACCGCAATAAAACAAATAACCGATGCCGGATCCCGTTGCTTCCAAACGCTGTGAAAATTCTAAAAAAATATGAAGATTATGCTTGGAACGAATCCAAAGGGTTATTGTTACCTGTCCGTTCAAACCAAAAAATGAACGCATACTTAAAAGAACTGGCGGATATATGCGGGATAAAAAAGAACTTGTCCATGCATGTTGCCAGGCATTCGTTTGCCACTTCTGTCACTCTATCTAATGGCATACCCATTGAGACCGTATCAAAAATGTTGGGACATAATTCATTAAAGACGACACAGATTTATGCAAGGATCGTTGATAAAAAGATATCTGATGACATGAAAAAACTAAAAGCTATCTTATAAATAATAGCTTTTGAATTTGGGGTTACAACTCCCCTTCATCTGCCATGCTGTGATAATCGAAAGATGAAATTATCAGATGGTCCAGGAAAGATATGTCTATAACCTTACAGGCTTCACGTATTTTGGCTGTAATCTTTTTGTCTTCCTGGCTTGGCTCTAGATTAGCAGATGGGTGATTATGGACACCGATTATTGCACTGGAGTTAGCTTTTAAAGCCCCTTGCAAAATGATTTTGATATCTACAACCGTACCGGCACAACCTCCTTTTGATATCCAGTTTATCCCTAAAAGGCGGTTTGACCTGTTTAGGTATAGAACAGCGAAGCTCTCCCGGTAATCAATATCCGGCCATTCACCCACAATTGCATCATAGACATCCCTTGATGAAGTGATTTGAATCCTTTCTTTTGGATTGACCTGGTGAGAATAACTAATTTTTATCTCTGCAATTTTGTTTGAAATAACTTTATTGTTTTTCATTCTTATCACCCCTGCCTTGGGGATTTATCTTAGCATCTGGCACGCCGGTTAAAATTTCGGCGAAACAGGTAATTGAGCTGTCAAGGGTGAATGTCTGGTTTTTGCCCGGGCAAAAAGCTGACCGAGCACGTAGTGAGGTTGCCATAAGGTACCGTGGGAAGCAACCTCCCTTGACTTTTCCGTGAAGCGATCAATAACTTTGCCTGTAATTTTAAATGGGTGCACTTCCCTAAAAAAAAGGTGAAGGCAAAACTGCCCCACCATTTAATTCAGTTGAGACTGGTGTTCCAATATATAATCAACAGCTTTCTGGGCTTGGGATGCTGCTGTCAGCAACATTTTTTTATCTTCTTTGAATTTACTGATCCAGCTTTTGATATATGCTGCACTGTTATCAATAGTGGCATTCTGTATCCCTGTCATATGGCACAAGTAGGCTGCCCCCAGCTCGGCAACCAACTCTTCTTGGCTATAATCCTGTGAACCAAAATTAAGATTGGCCAGCTTTTCATGCCTTCCGGTACGGTTAACATGACCTGTGGAATGGATGCATTCATGGTACAAAGTGGAATAAAATTGTTCATCCTGGAAAAAAGTCCGTGGATTGGGCATGCCCACATAATCACCTGATGGTGAATAATAAGCACGTGACTGGTCAAGCTTGATCTTAGGGCTGTCAAACCAAAATTCTATTAGTTGCTCTGCTTGGCCAATCGGGTCAAAATCATGGTCAAAAGCATCTACAGATGGGATTTTCCTATCATCAACACCTTCTGTTTGCTTAAGGTTGAAAACGGTATAGTACCTAAGAAACGGAATTTGTTTAATGCCACGATCTTTTTCTTCTTTTTCAAGCATTTTCCAAAATACGACAGGGAAACCTTTCTCCCCTTTCAAAACATGTCCACCCAAGTCTTTAACCTGTTTAAATGTGAGAAAAAACGGAGATTCAAACTTATCAGCTACAGTAAGCAAGAACCAAAAATTGAAACCACGGTAAACTTTCCTGTTAACCATGTTTTGAGGCAAGCCGATTTTAGCTTTCCACGGCATTTGCCATGGGACAAACCCTTTTTCAAGACGTTCAATAATCAGGTTAGTAACCATTTCGTAAATATCAAATGAAGTATTCATGGTAAAATGCTGCTGCCCTGCAGACTTATTTCGGCACCCTACTAGGGGATCTCTGGCGCGCCATTAAACTTAAATTTTGGCATACCAGCATTGAGCTATCCCGGATTAGGTCAACGGGGTGCATGTCAGTTTCATGCTCCTTCCGTAAGGAATTTATCAATCCATGAAACTGAACGCATCCGAAGGAAACGAGCCACGAAAAGCGAGTTCCCCTTTACCGTTCCGGGAAGCGATCAATAACTTTGTCAGAAATTTGAGTAGAAGTGTGTTCAATTTGAACCCAACGAACAAAAAAAGGGTCAATGCCCTTCTTTGTTAATCTTCACTGGGTAACATTATAAATATTGCAGGTGAAGGATCATTAATATCATAAGCTGAAACAACAGCTTTTAAAGTGACCAAGCGGGTTTCATCGCCAGTCCTGAGTTCTCTTTTCTCATTTTCCAGCCATAAAACATCCCGGTGAAGCTGGAACAATATTTTGAAGAACAATAGTGATCCACCATTTGATTTTTTAGCAGAAACCGCAAACATGAACAATATATCCCATAATCTAGCTTCCAAATCCTGATGGTCCATCCTATCAGGAACCTTAACATATCTTTCCCAGACAGCACTGGTCATTAACACCGGGTATACAATTCCAGCTTCAGATGAAATTTTGTTATCGACCGGCACTAATACGCCATCGTCAATGGCTTGTTTGGTCGAGTAAGAAGAAATGATAGGAAACTCCTTAGACATTTGTAACACCCCTGCCCTGGGGATTTATGTTGGCACCTGGCTCGCCGGTTAAACTCAAATTTTGAGTTTTGCACCATTGAGCTATCACGGATTAGGGCAAGGGGAACGCGGCAGCGGAATTCATATACCCTTGCCAGTTCCGTGAAGGGATCAATAACTTTGACAAAAATTTGAGTATAAGAAGAATCTTATTAAGAAACTATGCAGTGGTTTTACATAAACGTCAACAAACGCTCTTGTTCCAGCCCCTTCTTTTGTGTATCGAGGATAACCAGTAGTTTATCTATTTCAGGGTACAGTTCGCGATCGATATTCTCTAACAAATGCACTTGATTATCATATAAATCGGATAGTCCATATCGACTAATTAGTTGCTCAATATTAGGCGGTATAAAAAAATCACATCTGTGAGCGGGCAAATGCCTCCGGTATTCATGAATATAAATACTCAAACCAGCCGGATCAAAATCGCCAAAATGCAGATAGTTGTTTGATATGGTCTGAAGCCACCTGTTTGGACTGTTGCTCATATACCGCAAAACAATGACCAGTTCCTGCTGAGGGAAGAGCTGAGCCAATTTTTCAAATTTCAGAAAACACTCCGGATTCTCAACCACTACAACTAGTGCTGTCTTTGAAATTTGCAAGTGCTCCGGCTGATGAACAAACAACTCGATGCCTTGGGGCTCCGGTAGAACTATCTTTCCGGAAATCCGCATTTCTGAATTTATTGTCTTAATAAAAAATCCCTGCAAGCTTTTACCACGAAAAGTTTTGGTGGATTTAGAAGCCTCCAGTGAACTCACCCCATCGGAAGCATCATTCTCAAATTCTGCAATATAATTTTCCAACGAAAGAATACCATTCTGTACCCTAAGATAGTTTTGCAATACTTCTGCGTTTGGACACACATAACCTGATCGGCGGTTACCTAGAGCCCTCTTTTGAATGATTCCATCCTCACAAAATCGCTTCAGTAAGATTTTTGACTTAATCTCACTTGGATTTAGTTGCTCACCATCCTGTAACCGAATCAGACAACGGGCAAATGACAGAGGCAGCGGCTTAGAGCTCATGACTAATCAGTTTGGTAATACCTGTTTTATTTGACTTCGGATTCTTTCGAAACATATAGATATGCCTGTAATCCTGTTCATTGTGAGAATTTGGCGATCCGTTAATCAGACGGATGTTTCGTTCGCTCGCAAAAGTAATTAGCCCTGTCACATTACTATCGTGTAGAATCCCTACTTCATCAATCAAACAATGTAGAATTGTATCGATTTTCTGGGCGGAACCATTACTTTTAAAGATATGCAACAAATTAATGTATATCATCGACTTGACCAATACATCAGTTCCGTTTGATCCTACATTTGCCAGACGGCTGACCCAATTCGTATCGTTCTCGTTTTCGCGAATTCTAAATTCAAGGTCAAAAGCATCTTCCAGTTTCAGAACCTTTGACTTCGCCTGTCCGATTTGCGACAGCAAGCTTTCCAGCAATTTTACCGCTTCATCATTATTGCTGTTCGAACCACCTTGATTGAATAAATTGATTTCTCCGTAGTTCAGATTGTTCTCGGACTGGAATTTCCTTATTTTCCGCAAAAGCTGAATGATCTTATCGGAACTTTCCTGAAGGCGCATTTCAATACTTTTAACAACACCAACAAAATTCGATTTCTTAAAATCGGTATTGATCCGTTTTATCACTTTTGCAACATCTTCTTCTTTCTGCAGCAACTCATTGGTTTCATTGACAATATTCATCAATACCATCGCATACTTCCGCGTCACTTCTGTTTTAAAATCTATAATCTTTTGTTCGCGAACAAACTCTCTCAAATTTTCAGAAAAGGCCCGGTATTGTAATTCGCCGGATAAGCTGGTCTCAAATCCAAGACAATTGTGTTCACTAAAATAACCGGAAAACTCAGTAATTCGCTCTGCAAACAGCTTATCATGCTTTTCATATTCAAGAGCTAACTCCTGCAACTTGCGAATATTTTGATCACAGTCCCACTTCTCTGCTTTATCGTGGTTTTCAATAAAGATTTGTAGTTCGTCAAACAAATGACTCTTGCTAAAAAGATCAAAAGTGCTTAACTCGCGCTTTAGTTCTCCGATTGTTTTGGAAAGCTCCTCTTTTTGATTTTGTAACAATTTCAGTTCTGCTTTCTCCTTATTTATTCTATTGGTGTGAAGTTGCTGCAAATGCTCCAATTCATTTTCCTGAGTTTTGCGATCTTGACGGAACTCGTCCAATCGGTCAATGTATTCTGCCGAATCTTTTTTGTACTCAATTATTGTCGGGTAGTTTTTCTCTATTTCTGATAATTTGCCTTTTACGGCTTTTTGCTCATCCTCCAATCGCCGAATTTCTGTTGTATCCACGCCTTTTTCTTTCAAAAGCGAGTTTCGTTGTTCCTGCAGATTTTGGATCTGGACATTGAATTTTTCTGTAATCGCCTTTTTCCCTGACTTTATTTTATCATCTAGTTCTACTAACTGATTGCTGATCTTTTTCTCTTGTCCTCTTCTGATTGATTCAAGTTCATGGATGGACTTTTGAAACTGCTGTTGTAGCTTTTCTAGAAAATTCAGAATTTTCTGTTGTTCGACTTTCAGCGTGTGCTTTTCTTCGTCTTTTTTGATAAATTCCTGACGTTTCAGGGCTTCAGCTTTTTCCTTTAATTCTTCCAGAGCGATCCCGCATTTTTCAAGATCAATATCAATCTTGTCAATCTGATAGGTGATTTTGGTGATTTCCTGGCTAAGCTCTGAAATTTTCTTGTTGTACTTTTTCTGAAGTTTATCTTTCTGATTCTGAGCTTCCTGTTGATGTTGTTCAACGAGCTTATTTTGTTCTTTCAACTGGTTATTGAAAGCTTCCAACTTCTCCTCCAGTTTTGATTTTGAAATTTCCAGCGGTTGAAGTTGCTCTAGGGAAAGATCCAGACCATAAATACCATTTCCATCTGTCAGTGATGGCTTTAAATCACTCTTCAGCAAAACATCCCGAGAAATTACTTTTCCAATTGATTGATGCCAGTCTGGTTTATTTTGATCCAGAAACTCTAAAAGTGAACCGGATAAAGCCTGCAGCTCTGATTGCAATCGTCCGATCTCTTTTTCCAGTGATTTCTTCGTTTCAGACAAGACCTCACTCTCTTTGTTTTTCTTCAGACTAAAAACCTCGGATTCTTGTTCACCTTCCTTTATCGCGTTTTCCTTCTTTATTCCTGCAACCAATTTTTCCGAAATAAGAGTTTGTCTTTTTCCCGAAAGTTCCTGTTGTTTCTGAACTTGCTTTTCTACCTCTTCCTTCAAAAAAGGAGTCTTCTGTATGCCTTCAATTTGATGGTCAATATCACGCAGCTTCTGGTCAACGATCGTTTTTTCTTCTTTTTGTTCGTCCAGCTTACCGTTGTGGTCTTTTGTAATCTGCTCCTTTTTCTTAAAGAATGTATTAAGCAGATCAGCTGAATCCTGCTGGAGTTTTTCCTTCTCTTTCGACAGGGAACGTTCAAAATCCAGAATGATTTGCTGACATTGTGTTTCCAGCCGCTGCTTGTCAGTCTGATACTGACTCTCAACATCTTTTAAACTTGAAGTCAGCAAAGCCAGTTGTGCTTCTATTTGAGATTGTTCTGTTTCATATTCTGGCTTTTTAGCATGTTCATCCAGAATTTGCTGGATATTTTTTGCTGCATAGTCTTTTGCCAATTGGTTGGCTTTTGCAATATCTCTTTTTATAGGGGATAGTTTGTCTTGGATGCGCCGTTGATTCACCAAAAATTCAGCTTCGATCTTTCCAATTTTACCGGATTGATCTTGTACCTTTTGTCCAATCACTTTCTGATCGTCTTCCAGTTCACGCTCCTTATCTTTCGCCAAATTATATGAAGCACCGATTTGCCACGCCAGCTCCTTCTTTCCATCTTCCATTTGAAGAAGCGTTTCATACTGGGTCACTATATTCTGCGCCTTTTTCTCATGAAGGAGATACTCTGAAACATCACGGTAATCATTTCTGGCTGTCTCAATATGGTGCCGGTTGGCATCCAGATTCAGTTCAAATGGATCATCACTCAACGAGTTTATGATCGTCGTTTTGATAAAGCCCCCATCAAGCGAGGAGTTCAGAAAGATGTTTGAAATCGTTCTGGGGATATTTTGATAGGCAGGATTTTGAAGTACATGAAACCGGTTCATTCCCTTGTTCGCACCGTAAATAATATCACGGTATTCGGTAAAGTTATGGATTGGTCGGTGCACCTTATATCCCTGTTGATTGGCCTTTTCGATCACCTGTCCTTCTGTTAATGCCTGCTGCTGAGAGATAAAAAATTCACGATTGTATGGCCCATCAATGAATCGAAAACACAAGCGGTTTTGTTTTTTATACAACCAAACACAGAAGTTCCGGTTTTCCTGACTCACCTCGTAAACAATATAGGAATCGGCATACGGAAAATAGTAGTCGCTAAAAGACGATTTCTCTTTAGAAATTCCCAGCTTGCGGGCATCAGCATTGTAAAAAAACAAAATAGCGCGGAGCAATGTACTTTTGCCTGTTCCCTGTGTTCCAATAAAATGGATATTTCCATCCAGTTGAAGTTCGTAAAAATCAACAGTCGCGCTATTAATCAGCACAATGCGGCTTAATTGTTTCATCTCAGTTTAATTCCTCTGGTTGGTTATTAATTTCTTCGTCTTGAATATTCACAGCCATGACTAACTTTTCCATGTAATCCCATGAATCCAGAATCTTCCAGGTTTGATCCATTTCATTTTCAAGATCAACAAAACCTTCCTTTTGCACTTCCCGAATCAGATCATTGAGCATCTCCTGGTAATTTCTACCGGGATTTGTACGCTTTTGTAAATCGGTTAACTGTTCTTTCAATGACAAGTTGATATCTATCTGTTGCAAAATGTCGAAAAGCTTGAAACGCGCACCTCTGCACAAATCCTTTCTAAAGGTTGTAAAGAATGCCAGTATATCGAGCCAGCGCAAGGCCTTTTCTATCTTGTTCTCCACATTTTGATTGCTTTCATTTGGTCGTGAGAAATAGTAATAGTTGTTCCCATTTTCCAGTTGATATCCAATTTCTATGAATTTAGGCTCCAGCTCATCAATATTCTCTTCAATATATTGATACAGGTAACGACGTTGTGCGTTTATCGCATTGGAGCATATAAACTGTCCTTTGCTCAGAATATCAAATATTTCTGCAGTTTTGTAGTTTGAATCTATCATTAGACTGGATCGTTTATCGTGTTAGTAGTTTGGGGATTGGCTGTGTTTGAATTCGAAGCCGGATAAATAAGTGCATACTCGAGGTTTTCAAATCGGCCGGTTTCCTCAGAGAACGTAAAATCCGCTTCGAATAGCGAGGCAAGCCGACAGTATAGTTGAATACGTTTGTTGATGGAGATTTCCTCGGCAAACTGATGATGCATGACAAAAGAAAAAAGGTCCTGGTTTTTCCCCATGAAGACCCGTTTCAATGCATGGTAATTGAAAACACTGTCTATCTCATTTTTATCATTGAAAGCTTCATCAGATATGCTGCCGGCGGTGTTCTGTGCTAAAAGTCGCTGGTTTTGCTGTTTTTCCCGAACTTTTAAAATCAGCTTCCGTTTTTCTTCCTCATTCAACATATCCTGAATGGATAGTCGGGTACGGAAGCCTTCTGCTTTTCTTAAAGGAAGATCCTGATTGGCTCCGACGATCCAATAAAAATTGGTTCGTTCTTTCAGGTAGTGTTTATCCCGCAGCATCTTCAATCGCAACACTTTATCAACAACATGAACCCGTTTTTCAATGTGGTTTAGGTATTCAATGATCTGTTGCTGTATTTCAATAAGGTTATGGATGCTGTCATTCAAGGCCAGTCGTAACCGATGGACGATAAGCTGCAATTCCGCATCTGCGGCTGTTTTGAAAAATATATCGTCCTGCAATACCCGCTCAACGGCCTTAATCACTCCCTCCAGTGCATCTCTTTGATTTCTGATGTCCGTTAACTTCTCCTTCTTAATCTCAAAATTTGTTTCTGTTTTATAGGTTTCATCAGTATTATCCCGAAGTGCCTTTATATTTTGTAGGGTGGTTTGGTTAATCCGGTACAAGTGTTTCTTGATTTTGACCAGATATTGATCTCGTTTGCTGGGTTGATTCTCTTTTAAATAATAGGATTGATTTTTCTTAATCTGATCAAGATTCTCCTGGATATACAGAACATGAACCGTTTCGTCCACTTCCATAAATTCCTCAAAAAATTCCTGCAATCGAGGTTCAAGGCTAATCAGGCCTTGATTTCGGAATAGAAGGTCAAAAGCTGCCAGCCGTTCCAACTTCTCTGTATCATGCTCAACCAACGAAACAACCATTTCCTCCTGTATCGGAGACATCCGTTTATCAAACATTCCTGAGAAAAGCTTTCGGTATTTATATAGCTCGCTAAGCAGATCTTCTATCTTTTCAAATTTAGCCATTCTTGTTCTAACTCATTGGTTAAACAATTAATACAACACACTCGGATTCAACAGGGAATTGATCATTTCCGTAGTTTACCTTCCAGCGTCTCTTTCAAATCCAATCCCTTGGAGGTTAACCGATATTTTTGATTTTTACTGGTTGATTTCTCCGGCAAAGTCATTTCAATTAAGCCTTCTTTTAAAGCTGGTTCAAGATAATTAATAGCAAAGTGTGGTCTGTTTCTCAGTTCAAGAATCTCCATCAGCTGAGGCCTGTTCATTTCACCTTTTAAAACCAGCACCAAACGATGGGGCAATTCTACTATCTCCGAGAATGGCACCGATACATCATGTATGTTGTCATGTTCGGCGTCATGTATGGTATCATGTTCGGCATCATGTATGGCTTCAGCTGAAGGTCGCCAAATCGTCACTTTAAAACCTTCATCAAGAACAATAAGAGGCGGTCTTAATCCTCTTTCTTCTGTTAGTTTAAACATCTCAAGTGTTCCCGTACCATAGCGTTCAATTTCTCCTGTCAAAAACATACAACCTGCAAGTAACGGATTATGAGGATAGGAACTATGAGGTTCTTTCAAATCATTAATATCCAACTCTGGCGGTAAACTTCCAGGATTCATTACTTCAATTCTATCCCTGAACACCGAAACTTGTATACTGCCTTTGCTATAATAATCACGGTGAGCGACTGCATTAATAATTGCTTCAGAAATAACAGCACGGGGGATCTCGTAAATAGTCTCAACCTGATTACTTTTTTCCCTGGTACCGGTCGATAAGCTTATTTTAGAAAGAACAAAATTTACAGCTTCGTCTGCAACCTCGAATACAGTTCCTCCAAACTCTTTGTAGTCTGGAATCGGCTTTTGCACTTGTACCCCATGAAAATGAGCGCACTTGATCGTTGATGACGGAAAAAACAATTGAGGATCAGGAGCAAAAGCAAGTAAAGCACTGTTTACAAGCTTTCCATTCTTGATCATTCTTAAATGTTTCAACACTTGATCAACTGATGCTGTCTCTTTTAAGGGAAAGTTTCGCTTATTTCGCGCTAGAATGACAAACTCTTTAACTTTATCTCCATCCAATGATTGTATGTCAGCAGAAGGATGTAGCGAATCGTCAAAATCGTGACTTTCAACCTTTCCCGTTTGCTTTAAGTACAGAATTGCTGAATTATAAACTTCCTTTATCAACAAATCAAGATTGGAAAATTTCTTTCTGGAAACATCTTGCTCAATTTTCCGGATTAAGGCAACTTCTTTGGGATGGCAATCTGCTCCGCCAATATCCTTTATAAAAATCCATCTGGGTATATGTTCTGCTTTTGCCTGATCATATTCTCTTTCAGTTGGAGAAACACCTATTTCATCTTCAAAGCCATATAATGCTCCAAATAACCCAATATAAATATCTGATTCCTTTACTTCGGTCAAATACACCTTGCCTGGCGAATGGGTATTGGCAGGAACTTCTTCAAAAATAAAAGGTTCGAAAAATGTTCCAAGTAACGGATCCTGCCTTAGATAACTTGCCAGCTCTACCCGTTCATTGGCAAACTCGTTCTGGACACTTGATATAAATACTTTTAGCTTCTTCACAATAACAATTCTTTCACGTTCTATAGGTGATTCGGTTTTATATATGGTAAATATAGCATTTACGAATTTTAATCTCTAACTAAATGATGTCATCTGCTTTTTAAAAAAAGACAGCACCGAAACAATCAGGAAATAATTTCTGCCCCTTTTGTAAATATATTATTAAAATTGAACTCGTTTATCTCTTACAGTTGAACATGAATATATTTCTTATCCGAATATATTGTCTTAAAGTTCCACTTATCAAAAATGGCTTTGCTGTCTGCCAAAAATATTTTCTTTAAATTGGTCGTATTGTATGTGAAGTAAAAATTATAGGTTGATTTAAAGTCTCTGTTGCTATTTCGGATAATTCGAGATAATGCCTGTTTCGTTGGCAGGAAATGTTTATTCTCTCCGTCGGAACTAACCACATAATTGTTGCATCTTACAATATTATAAAGATCATTACTATTGTTTCCCTTACTAGCATGATGCGAGAGGATTACAAAATCACAGATTAATGGATGAGAAATTGAATACCCCATATCCGTTAATGATTGATAAATAACAGAAGGGTGTGAATCCGCCAACCATAAAATCGTTCCATCTTCATGCTCAAAAATCGCAGAAATACTACTTCTATTTTCTAAAGAATCATCTTCTTCAAAATCAAACAGGTTAAATGACTGAAGAGGTAAGTTGTAATCAAAATTAAGAGCGGACTTGACTTTACTTATGGGCTCATCTTCATTAATTTCTAACGTCCTTCCATCTAGATATTTATCTCGAAGCTCTTCAATTGCTTGCGAAGTCGGTGATAAAATAGTAATCTTTAACCCAAACAAATCCATACGCTCTGAGCTTGAAGTAATGTCAGATTCGGGTAATTTATTATTTCTAAGTAAATAATCATAAAGAACATCTCCTTGGCGAATACTCTTGGCTAAACTAACCGAATCACCATCGGTTACGCGTTTAGTGTACTGACGAGGTGGATTATAAAGCCACTTTTGGGTTATATCTTTAAATTCGCCATCATTTATCGTTTTAATGTATTTTATTACTCCTCCGATGTGATCATCATGGATATGGGATACAATCCACAAATCTATAAACTCTTCTGTTTGAATCAATGAGTTTATTTCATATTGCAGAATATTCCGGAATGTTCTTTCGTATCCAGAATCAAGAAAAATATTATGTGCCCTTTTGTCAGTACCAATATATCTTATTCTTATAGCATCGCCACATTCAGCTTGATAACAATACAATTCCATTCTTCAAATTATTCTCGGTTATACATCTTTAGTTCTCCCTGCATTTTTCCGTTTTCATCTAGCCAAAATACACCACAAGGGACTTTGAAATAGGATTCTTCATTTCTGTTATCAGAGGATGACAACTTCTCTCCAAGTACAGTCCAAATAATATCAAGATTTCTATTGTCTAAAAATTGTATAAGTTCGTGTGCCTTTATCAATACTCCTTTGGGATTGTTATTTATTACAATGGTTTCCCCTTTTATGTTTCTCAAATGTCCATCAATTGGAGCATACTGAAGATTCATTCCTTCAAAAATGTACTTACAAGGAATTTTATATGTTCCTCTAGCTCCTGACTTATCACCCTCTATGCCACCATTACCTGATTCAGTTGAAACAATTACTTTATGTGATGTATCTCGTATTGTATCCCATATTCTCCTTCTGCCTTTATAAGTATCAAGATAAGATGGAGACCAAAATTTTTCTCGATTAATTAAGTATGAATAATCATCGCTGAATTCCGGCATCCATCTTCCCCAAAAGTTTTTGTTTTTCAAATAGTGTATAATTTTCTTCTTATCTGCCTTTTTTATCAAATACCCTTCTATTAGATAAAAAATACTTTTCCTTCTACCATCGTATTTTTCTTTTCCTATTTTTTTGGGCTCATTCCATTCAATATAGTGATGTAAATGAACCCACTCGGTGTTATTGACATCATTTTTTAAAATGACCTTTTGCGGAGATATTAAATCATTAAGTGTATCTGACCATTCGGAATCAGGTAAATTCCAATGTTTGTATTCATCATCATCCCACCATTTCTTATCTCGATTGCGTAAAACAGTCTTTTCTTCTTCATCTTCTTTGCTTTTAGTAATATAAGAAGGGTCAATATTCCGTACTGATAATTGCCATGGGCCTTTATAAAAATCATATTTATCTTCTATGTTCCATCCATTTCTTACTTTGTAGTTGTCTGCGAGCATTGCCAGAATTTCATAAAAAGCAATCCACTGATATTTTTTCCCTATTCGTTCTATTTTATTTTCACTTCTGAAAGAATGATTAGAAGCAATGCTGTCATATGCTCCATGCACTTTTCTATCATACCCCAACTCAAAAACCCGTTTAACTATCCAACATCTAACAGGGGTAGGATTAAAGTCTTCCTTTTTCAATTTTTTCTCAAAATAAGGTACTATTACTTCTTTTACATATTCATTTTGCTCCTTATTGAAGATACTATCTAGTTCTTTCATACAAAGACTTCTTATAGAAGCTAACATATCTATATATGTTTTTTGATTTTTTGACCATTCAATGCCCAACTGTTTTTGATGCCCATAGTTTTTGTTAAAAAGGCTCTCTTGCTCCATGCAATTATAAAGTGATTTTATGAGGCTCTTCTGGCTTTTTTTTAAGGTTTTAAAATATTCTTCATATTTCTCGTCTTCTTTAAAAGAAAACGAAGAAAAATCATCCACGGCGGGTCGAACAATGTAATGTCCAAAATCCCCAATAAACCCCAACAGCGATTCAAATATTTTATTCTGACTAAACCCATTATCTTTTTTGAAATCAGCGCTATTGAAATCAAGCTCATACATCTGTACTTCATCTTTGTTTTGTGGAAGAACCGGCATTTCACTATTATAAGGGGGACGAATTAAATCTGCATTGATATTTAATCCTACCCTTTTGTATAGTGCATATTCAACAATGTTCCGAGCATAATCACGAAGTAAGATGTGGATTGGTGGATTTCCTTTCTTAAATATGTATTTATAAACAAACTCCGCAATCTTTTTCACAGAGAGGTCAAGTTCTGTCCGAAGAATACACCCATATGCAACAGCGTAGAGTCTTTCTTTAATGTATAAGTCATCAACTTTATCAAATGTCTTTAAGATAAATATTAAGACATCAGGTTGTTGCTCAAGCAGGTTAACCAATGCTTTTGTAACCTGGTCTCTTAATGCAATATCAGTAGAAGAAAGAATCCAGGAAAGTGTTTGAGCAGCTAACCTTACAGTTTCTGAATCTGCGTTATTGGAGATGTTAGGAGTCCAAGCCCAGTCAATTAATCGTCGAATAGGAAATGCTACACCATAATCATCGTACGTGCTGTAACCCCGAATGTATTCTTGCAAAAAACCATCTCTTTTGGGCATAGGTTGTCGCATTATTATTCCATGAAATCTATCGCTGTTGAATGGATGATTTGGAATTGTAGTTAGCTCATTTAACGTGTATAACCACTCACTGTAATCAAAATATTTACCATGTTTCTCCAGCCATTTCGTTATCTTTTCATTACCGATATTGCCTACCTCTCGCCATTTCAAACTATCCAAAACAAGTCTGATGAACCAATTATAGGTTTCAATTTTATCATATTTTCTCGTCTTTTTATCCTCATCTTTATCAATGAAAAAATCTACTACCTCAAAAATCTCCATATCATATTTCTCGGGGAGTAAAATTGAAAATATTTCAGTAATACCTCTATATGTCCATTGATGGCGTCCTACAACTTTTTTGAACCTTTCGTCATTAGAAAATGCATTTATAAGGTCTTCTTTTTGTGAATATGATTTTAATAATTCTTCAGCTATAAAGAAGTCTCCCAACTTTTGGTATGAAAAGAAAAGAACATCTTCAGGGGGTTCTCTATATTCAGTTCTATATTTGATTAATACACTTTCTTCAATAAGGTCTGACAATAAATCTGGATAATTTGGAAACTTTTTATCAAATAGAATTACTGCCTCTTCAATAGGAAGTTGACCATATTCAGAATTGAAACAGGCAACTGCAATGATTTCTGTTGCTTTCGAAACAATATTGCGTAATTTATACTCTTTCCTTTTTTCTTCAAATCGCTTATTTAGTGATTGTTTGTAAAGACTGTATATCCTGCTGATTCCATTAAATCCTTTGGGAAAACTCTTATCCGGTAAATCTTTTACGGCTTCACAAATTAAATGGAGAAATAATGGATTCCTAAATTCAGGATTAAGAATTGGAATATTGGGTAATTTCAAATCGTAGTATTCGCAAAATAATTTAAGAGCTTCATATTCATTCCCCTTGAATCCTTCATGGGTAATGATAGTTATATTTGGTTCTGATTTGAAATGACTTGGGATTATATCGTGAAAGTATGTGCTTCTAATCGTCAATACTAATCCAATGGCAGGATATTTCTCAATTTCATGAAAAAATCCAGCTATCTGGCTCTTCCATAAATCAGCTCCTGCTCCTTCATTTATGGCATCAATAAGAATCAATACCCTGGAATTTATTTGTAATCCAATATCATTAAGATTAACCATTAAATCTTTGAAAGAACATTCCAATCCTAACTGGGTTAAAATATTTTTTTCAATAGTTTCTGTTTTATTAAAATGCTGCCCTAAAAATAAAAGAGTTGGTAAATTATGATTCTTTCTTTGGCTTGCAATATCTCCCAGTAAGTGAGATTTTCCGCATCCTGCTTCACCTTTAATAATCAAAGTTGGATAGTTGGCAAGATTTACATCCAAGTCATCAATATCATTTAAAAACTGGTAGTTAAGCTTCTCAATTTCTCTAAGTCTGTTTAACTCTTCATTAAACAAATTTGTTTTTTTAGTTTTTGAATCTTCATTGTCTATTCTAAGTGTATAAAGATCATTCCTCTTATCTGTTATTTTCTTTTTAAATAACTTTATTCGCTCAATAAATGGTAATATTGAGATCTCATCTTTAACAGAATAATACAATCCGAGTAGCCATTCCTTCAATTCTTTCCTCAGTGTATCTAACTCGGTCTCTATTTCTGCAAGATACTGGTTATCTTTCTGACTTATGTAACTTCGTTCTGTTAACCAATCATCTACAATTTTGGTAATTCGTGTATAAAAATTTTCATTTTTAGAAATGCAGTCGAAAACATCAACAATGGGAGTTTCAAAATTTAATTTTTCGTTGAATCTGGGACCAAGATTCTTTACAGCTTTTTCTATTTGAGAGGAAAAGAAGGATGGAACTAGGCCATTATTTCCCAAATATGTATAAAAAATGGGTGGTAAAAAGTTACCTCTAAGAAGCTCATTGATGGGTTCAATATACTGGCAATATATTACTCTCCCTTTTTCTTCTGCCCTAAATCGTGTAAATATTCCAAATAAATATACTTCATTATCCGCTTCAATAAAGACGCCTGCTCCAGAAAAGCCATCAACATTATATTCTGTATAATCTGAATTTAACTGTAACTGAAATCTTTTCGATTCAGTCATGCTTTGTTTCCACTCTGCCCGAATTACATCGAGTTCCTTTCCCTTAGTTGCCCTCGGAAATCCTTTTACGGTAAAAGAAGGAAATGATTGTCTTTCTTCTACCAAATCGATTTTGGGAATATTAGGATTTATTTTATTTACTTGCTCCTTATCCAAGATCAAGATTGCCACATCTCTACCTTCTTCTTTAAATAGAAAATTCTCGTCAATTTGATTGTATAATACCGGAACATACTTGTCATTTATTGGGTCGTAAACATCGATAAATAATTCATCAAAGCGTTTCTGAAAGGAATCTCCGTCCTCGAATAAACAATGTGATGCCGTCAATACATATACTTTGTCTGAAAGTGATTTTTCGTAGTATAGTATCCCAGTTCCGACAGTTGAATTCGTTGAATTGTTCTGCCTTAATCGAACAGTGATTGTGGAAATTATATTGTCATTTGATTCATTCATATTTTTGGCTTTTTAAACAAGTGCAACTATAATATAATAGTCGCATTAAAATCTACTTTCCCGGGCCCATTGAGTCATCCACTTGCCTAGCTCAACTATAGAATACCCAATTTACCCATCAACGGATGAACGGCTGCAGGAATTGGACTATACCTACAAACTATTCTTGATTGGATCAACAATCTTCAATTCTTTCATCTTATCCGCAGTACGTTTCTTTGATCTGGTGCAAACAACACAATCTAATCAAATAAATTGCTTCGTCATATATGACAAACCTCATTCGGACACTTGTCGTCGCTTCTATCAATTACTTGAGTTTCCCTTTTGCTCAACTATTTGTCTATACAGTTTCGCGATACCACAGAAAAATTCATTCACGACTAATGGATCTCCCGTGGTATTTTCATTTGCATTCCGAACCATACACATGGTACAATACTCTTTATCCAGACACTGAATACATTTAGGAAAATCTTGATTTTGTATGCCTCTCAAGTATTGGACTTTTTCAGAACTATCCCAAATGTCGTTTAAAGGAGTTTCTCTTAAATTACCGACAACATAATCTTGCCAGCCTTCACAGGGATAAACATCTCCATTGTCTGCAATGCAAATAGTGGAACGACAAACACTGCAAACAAAATCGTTAGGCATCGTATTTTTTTTCTTTTCAGCTGTAGCTTCTACATGCTCCAAATATCTTGCGTCATTTGCAACCTTATCATCTATTACACTCTTTATTTCATTGATTGATAAACGACAACTCAGATTTTCTGTATTATGATTATAGCTTGCTATAATTACATAATCATCCCCGACATGAATATTCTGCTCTTCTGCCCATTTTATAACTTCACTATAGCAGCTTCGATTTTGCTTCATGATAGGGCAACTAATCTGCAATGGAATATCGCTTTCGATCAGTTTAAGAATCGCATTTCTTGTCTTTTCAAAGCTCCCTTTCATTTGGGTTATGTCGTCATGAACAATAGGATCCATAGAGTATAGTGAAACTTGAACTCCTAAAAGAGGGTTTGCCTTCATTTCTTTGATGATCTCATCATCAAGTAAGGTCAAATTACTAAGCACATTCACCGAGAAATCATATTCTCTGCACTTTTTTAAGAAATTGCAGAAGTTCTTGTGCAACATCGGCTCACCACCACTTATTGTCAAGTGCAATAGGTTCATATCGTGACATTGCTTTAAAACATCATAGAATAAATCAGGATCGATATAAGTTACCTTGTTTTCATGAGGAATATAACAATGTATGCATCTTTCGTTGCACTTACTTGTAATCTGGATGTGTAAATTTGTTAGCTGGGGCTTCCCATCAAAAAAGTCTTCAAAAAAATCCTGAGTTGATTTTTCAGGATGTATAATACTCGAAAAAGAATCTCTTTTTAATGTAGGGTGGGCAAATGTCTTATACGAAAATCTTATATCTTTTTCTTCGCACTCCTGTAATGTTTCGCCAGATACGACAAACCCATCCTGTTCAAGCATGCAAAAAAATTCTTTAGCATCGTCCCTAATTGAACTGAAATCAACATCCGCAAATTGAGTCTTTATTTTAGTTGCTAACTCTTCAAGGGATTGTGGTCGTTTCGCTAGTACAGATATAAATACAGACCCACTTTTCGACAATATTTTATCACCGATGTCACTTTTTTGATCATTTGTCTGTTTGTACCCAAAATTTCTATTGTCTGTTATGTATCCAAAAGACTCATAGTTTCTGAATATTACATTCGATTTTAACTTAAAAAACATTCTATTCCTCCATCTGTTACTGATCAGGCGACGATTTAAATTGTGTAATATCGTCGCCTGATAAAATTGCACATTAACGTCCACCTGGTCCCGGTGGCTTACAAGGTCTGCCGCTAGGCTTACTATTGGGACGACATTCTGCCATCTGAACAGTACTTTGTGCTAAAACTTCTGGTTTTTTGTAAGACATATTTTTTACACCTCCTTTCATTAGAATTATTATCTCTGTTATTAATTAAAACCAAAATATTTTCAAAATTTATCACCTATTAATTATTATCCAAAACCAACATCTTCCTGACGGATTACAATTATTTAGAAACCACGATTTACACAGATCCCACAAAGTAATGTTTTGTCTCAATATTCTGAAGGTAGACACATGAACTGCTAACTCTTCAATTTTTCAGCCACAAAAGTTATACTTTGTTATTACCGTTTTCATCGTGTCATTTGGTAAAACTCTAAATCATTAATTTGAAACAAGTTGTTCTTAATAAATAGATCGTTCAATTCTGTGAATTCATTGGATTTATATACCTCAGAGTCAAAAAGTTCTAATTCAAATTCTGGTTCTCCAGCCATATTAACGTTATTACAAATTCTAAAATAGTGCTGTAGTAATAGTTGCTCCGTTTTTAAAAAGAATTTTTGCTTATATCTATCACTCAGAACATCATTTTGAATCACTTCTTTTAGAAAAATAGAGAGATGCCTATAATTACGAATTAACGGATATATGACACCAAAACGAATTCTACTTATCAATTTTTCATTCCCTCTATCAGTTTTTGATAACTCAAATTCCAAAAATTGAGAGAACAATTGAATGTAATTTGTTCCGCTGGACTCGGCTAACTGTTTTTTAAAATTGTCAGAGAATCCGCTTGTGTCAAAAGAGAAGGTTAACTTCTCAATATTATTTTTTACTAGTTCAAAATCTAGTAACAATATATTATACTCATTTATCGCCAACTGTTTTGAATTAAAAATCTGACTATCAGACAATGTCTGTATCAATAGTATTACAGAAAACAGAGCAACTACCGGTGTCAGGAGATTGCTAAATTTCGAACTATCGACATTTAAAAAGAAATCATACAGATTCAACCATAGAACTATTATTATCAGAACTAGCAGTATTGCAAGATATATTAAATAATTTTTTGTTTTTGGTTTCATCTAGTTGTGTTCTTTATCAGCGTTTTTTACTTTATTACGGCATGAGAGTTTGCCTGCTACTCCCAAAAATGAAGTCGGTCAGATATTGAAGCCTGATCAATCTCACCCAACCCCAAGATGTCAATATTACATATGCCCACTGCGCATTTATTTTTTAATATCGTTCATGATTGGAGGATGCTTTGTCTGTCCAAATTCGATAACTCCCTTTATCGATCTGAATATGGATGTTCCCATTACTTCGTGTCGTAAGTATTTTCCCTTTATACATGCAATTATCATTAAGGCTCGTGTAAATAACACCATCTGCATATTTTGAATACTGATTTGAAACATCAGTCCCAATTATCTTCCCTTCACTTCCTTTTGAATGAATAATCGTCCTTACATTTCCAGTTAAATCAAATAAACATTTTGGGAAACCTGAAATATGCCCATGATGGGGTGCTATCAAAATATCTAACCCTTTCTTCATTGTATCTGCAAAGTCCGTGTCATTATTTGCTAACCACTCCCATCCAGCCCTTTCTAAGTCACCTGAAAACAAAATCTTTATCCCATGGCATTCAACGTAGCGCAAAATGCTTGAATTATTTTTAATTTTTTTGTTTAAAATTTCATCATTTTTTATTGTATCCAAAGGAATGCTAAATGTCCTTTCCTCATCGAAACCCCAAGGAATTATTTCGCCATTTGAACCGCGGTATTCTCTATCGATAAAAGCCTTGTAATCTTGATTAATAGACTCTGAATGAGAGAATTCCTCAGATCTCCTTCGTAAAAGCAAGTAAGGTGGAATCTCAACTTTTATTCTTCTGGCATTTCGTACATGGTCGTCGTCAGGATGTGTAACATGTAACAATCCTAATTCATACTCTTTACCTGACTTTGTCATATATGGTATTAATTCAAGCCACTTTTTTTTTCGATAATAGAGATCAACCGGATTTTCTTTTTCTCCACTACAACCGCAATCAATCATCATCCCATATTTATTTGGACTTGCAATAATGGAGCAAGCAGCGTTACCGACGTCAAAAATTATAAGTTTCATTACTTAATCTGCTTCAGGTTTAAGAGTACTGTTTTAAAGACCAATGTACGAGCCATTCCTCGTGCTCTCCATAAGAAGAGTATAAATAAAATGATAGCAACAACACCTAGTTCTCTATTACTTTTGATAAAAAATAAGATGCTTATACCAAGTGAAGTAAAGGTTATTGCACGTACCAGTAAAAAATTTCGATTAAACGTTTTTATTTCTGCTTCTGAACTAATCTCTGAATATAACTTCCAAAAAATACTTTGGGCTTTATTCTGTTTTTCTCTTTTCCACCAAATAAGTGGAAGTTCCTTATAAGTTTTTTCAAAGTATTTTTGATCATTAACATTTAACGAAAGAAAGTTGAATAGTCGCTGCTTGATGTGATTGTCTTTTAAAACAGGATTTTCATTATATAAGAAAATTTCCGAAGGTTTATAAAACTTGAAAAATGAAAATATTATCCATTCTAATTCATGAGCAATTGTTTGTATAACTTCTCCCGCTAAAAACGAAAAAGTGAAAAACAAAAAAGTGTAAAATAAATCTAATCCATGCTCGAGTTCTAAATCTATTTGTTCTGAATAAATGAAATATAATACTCCAATTAGAACACCTCCAGGAATTATTTTAATGAATAGATCTTCAAGTGTAAACTTCTCAGTCATAGTTTAAATATTTCTCTTAATAATGTAGCTAACATCTTAAGAAATGTTAATTGTTGAATTTTATTAAATCAAACTTCAATAACTATCCTTTTCGGTCATATGATCGATAAGAGAACAGTTGCCACGAATCCTAATTTGAAAAATCATATAATATATTTTTTGTCGACGTGAGCTAATTGTCGATACATTGGAGTTCGCATTGAATGATTCTGGTCTACCAAATTTATATAAATTTTTATTCACACCTTAAATAGTTATTAACAAAATAAAAGTAATGTGGGGACTATATTTATAGTTGTATATTTAACCATATTCACATTTCAAATGGAGCAGAACATGAAGAACTTATCTACATTTATAGCTTCTTTCTCTTCCCTTTCTCATTCCGTTTTGACCTTTTATGCTTTTTCATATAATGTTTCGGATCTTTCTGGTCTTGCCCATATTGATAAACCAACGCTTTCAGCAGCACCCTTTTAAAATTCTCAGGGAAACTAAGCCTATGATTCAAACCAAATTTCACCTCCGGATTTAAACTTTGTTCCTCAATAAATTTTGGCCGTTCCTCAAATTCCGAAAGACGAATGGGATAACGAATGGGATTCCCTGCACCATCCATTACAAAAGCAGCAAAACCCTTTCCAAAGGGCCGGATTTCGATATCAAACATTTTTAAAGCCTCGTCATACATTTCTTTGGAAGTAATAAACTCCATCTGGTTAAGCTGTCCAAACAAACTCTCCAGATTTTGCTTTAGGTTCTTACTTGAACCCGAAAATCGATAGTCCAATTTTTCCGGACTCCCATCTTTGGTAAGCTGGTATTTCTGCTCCAAAGATTTAATAAACCGCTGCGTTTTCTCCCTCTCATAATTGTCCTTGATCTTTTTGCCAGTCTGCTGATCTATCCTTGTGGAAACTATATGAAAATGTACCCTATCGATGTCTGCATGTTTATATACAAGGTATGGTTGGTCCCCATACCCCAGGTGTTTCATCAGGTTATCAATTTCTGTTCGAATGCCTGTATCACCTAACCTTACCAAATCCCCAACCGTTGGGTTAACGGATATATGCAGCCCAGGCTTTTTAACCCGGGTGTTTCGTTCTTCTATCTCCTGAAAAACCCTGTACCTGTCATTTTTATCACCATGAAAAGGGTTTACTACCGGCATATTCTGGCTATGGTAAAAGGTTGCAAATTGCCTCTCTACCTTTCGTTCATTGTAAAACAAAGCGTTTTTTGTACTACATGCCTGGTGGATTTTAATGACCATGGTTTCTTTCTCGTGTCAATGGAGGTGCTTCTGAATCAGGACCAGGCAGTTTCTCATCATCTCAAAAGCCTGTTTTAATAGCTGTCGGTCCCGGTCATCCATACGGTAACCGGCAAAAGAGTTCATGCGTTTGGAGAGCTGGTTTAAGTTCACACCAATTTTGTTTAGCTCATAATCCATGATTTTTAGCTGTTCAGTAGCCTTTTCATCCAGAGAAACCACCTTGCGGTCTGCCTGCCTAAAAATCCGTGATCGCATATAATCGCTCATGCAAGCATATTTTCCACGTTTAGTCAGGTTTTGTAACCTGGCCTTCTCCTCCCGGGTCAACCGAATGATCAGCTTCTCTGTGCGTTTTTCTATTTCCGGTAAGCGTGGGCGCATGGGTTGTTTTTTGTTTCCTGAGAAATAAGTAAAGAGGGGAATATTTCTAACCTGTTTGGGGAATGGCTTTCTGCCCCCTGGCAGGCAAGATGAAAGGTTTTTGTGCATACAAAAACACATCTTGCATTCCCCTCTTTACACTAGTGATTAAAGTCTTATAAGTTCGGGTTCATTTCTAAAAACAGGGTCGAAAAGAAAGGAAACCCAACCAAGGGTTTCCTACTGTCTAATAAACTAAAACTACCTAAGTGATGATCCTAATTCAACTAACTTTCTGTTTTGCCCCTTTGCTTTTTTCGGCTTTGAGGTCTTCTGATTTTTCCTGTTTCTCCTGTTTAAAGTCTCGGAAGCTGATATTACGGTCAGCAGCGTTTACCTGAAGTGTTGCTGAGAACTTTTTACCGTTCTTTCCTGTCATACCGTCAACGGTTACTTTTTGCCCGGATTCGAGCTTTTTTTTCTGCTCTCCGGTTAAGCTCACCCCTTTAATCTTATCTGGGACCTGTATGTTTTTTGCCTTTAACGGGACCAGCTCATTGGTCTTGGAATCAATGCTTAGGTAATAGGTTTCTTTCTGTCCGTTATAGCCGGTCAGCTCAACTGCTTTCCCCAGGTTCTTATCATTTAAAAGGTTGGATTTCTCATCCTTGGTAAACTTATGCCCCAGGTACTCATCGGGGATGTTCAAACGTTGTATCGGGTGTACCTTGATGCCCACCGAACCATCTTCCTGGCTTTGCAGCCTGATCTTTGCAGGGATCTTATAGTCCTGGCCATTGATATGGGCATTGATCGTGTAGAGCTTGGCAGAACGGAACCCATTTAAAAAATCGGTTAGTTCCCGCTGGTCCATCTTTTCGGTAAAATCCTTGTTGATACCTACTTTTTCCAATTGTTCAAAAGGCACCTGCTCCAGTGCCATGCGTGTTCTCTGTTCCATAATTTTCTTTTTTTAATGGTTAATCTCATTGCTGTCCCATTAAAATCTAATAATGTTCTTTGAAATATTTGAAATATAGTTCGTTATAGGCATTTTTCAATTAAACGGATTTCAATTTACACTTTTGCTATTCTTAAAGAGAGTAGCAAATGCACAAGGATAAATACGTTTTCGCTCAATTAGTATCTTTCCTGGATAGGAATAAGTTTAACTACATCGTTCGCAAGTATAAGGGTGACAAATATGTGAAGCATTTCACTTGTTGGAATCAATTGCTGTCACTGATGTTTGGGCAATTGTCAAATCGTGAAAGCCTGAGAGATTTGATTGTCGCTCTTGATGCTCACCATTCCAAATCATATCATTTGGGTTTGGGCAAGAACGTCTCAAAATCATCTCTGGCCAGAGCCAATCAAGACAGAGACTATCACATCTTTGAAGAGTATGCTTACTATCTGGTAAACGAAGCCAGGCAGAAACGAGTTTCTGACATCTTCAGACTAGATGGTAATGTCTACGCTTTTGATTCAACGACGATTGACTTATGTCTTTCGGTATTCTGGTGGGCGAAGTTTCGCAAGAAAAAAGGTGGGATCAAAGTGCACACATTATATGATGTAGAAACACAAATCCCAGCATTCTTTCATATTACTGAAGCTTCGGTACACGACTCTACGGCAATGAAAGAGATTCCTTATGAATCAGGATCTTATTACATATTTGATCGTGCATACAATCATTTCAAGATGTTGTATAAGATTCATCAAATAGGAGCTTTCTTCGTTGTCAGAGCAAAGAAGAATCTTCAATTCCAGATAATCAAATGGAAACGAAGAATACCTAGGAACGTACTTTCAGATGCAACAATTAAATTGACTGGTTTTTATCCCAAGCAATACTATCCAGAACATTTTCGAATGGTCAAATATTGGGATGAAGAACAAGAGCGTGAGCTTGTGTTCTTAACCAATGCGATACACATTTCTGCACTTCAAGTTGCTGAACTTTACAAGAACCGCTGGCAAGTCGAGCTGTTCTTCAAATGGTTGAAGCAACATTTGAAAATAAAGAAATTCTGGGGCACTACTGAAAATGCTGTTCGCATCCAAATCTACGTAGCCATATGCTCATACTGTTTAGTAGCCATCGTCCAAAAAGACATGCAACTTGACAGAAGCACTTATGAGGTTTTGCAGATCTTGAGTATATCTTTAACAGATAAAACTCACCTTAGAGACCTATTCGGTAGAACTAAATTTCAAAATGACAAAGAACGTTTTAGGCTTAATGAGCCAAATTTGTTTAATATTTAATAACGTCCCAATTTTAATGGGACACTAGTGGGTTAATCTATTTCATAAACATGCTTCGCCCGGCGGTTATGTTCCACCAGCTGGCGAATGGTTTCATATTTTGATTCAGGTTTTCGTATTGCTTCCAGCTTAAGTACCGGTGTGGTCTTATTTGATGTATAAAGGATCAAATCCCCCATACCGAACAAGCGGTACACCAAAGGCTTTTCTAGCCGGTAATCTTTTATCCGGTACAATTCCGCATATTCCTTTTTGCGGTAAAACACCCCACTGCTAATCCGTAGCTCCTCCGGGTCCACTTCATAGCTTGTAGCATAAACCCTGACAACAGAATAGCCCAACACGAAAAACGAAACAACCGCTAAATAAACAGGCAGGCCATGCAGGTGGGTGGTTACAATATCCGGCATCAACATGCCCGGGACATATTCCTTTAAAAAGCTGTTCATTAGCACTAATAAAGGAATGATCACCCCTGCTAACAGGAATTTATCCAGGTTTACCAATTGACTGGGTCGGCACTTAAAAGACATTGTTTTTTGAATCATGGTTTTCTCTTTTTTTGATGGGTTAATTTTTAAACTGCTATGGAGCGGATATCATTTTGCACCCTTATCCTGTTGCGCTCAAGTACCTGCCCGGGATCATCAAAGCTGTAGAAGTCCGGTATCGGCACTGCCTTTTTTTCTTCCCTGCCAATTACAGCAGCATCCACATAAACCTGGCAATTAAAATTCTTCTGGTTGATCTGCTCCCCAAAATTATCCGCTACCTGGCCAACCATATAACCCTGTGGCAGGGTGGCTATCTTCCCTTCCGGCACGAGATAGTCCAGCTGGGTGGAGAATGTTGATGACTGGACATTGCGGTTGATGTTTATGGACTGGCGTTCCTGGAGTATCTTGCCCATCCGGTTTTGGATGAACTTGGCCGTTTCCCCGGCCGCCTGCCCGGAAAGGATATTGCCAATATTGCTGGTTATGGCATTGGCCTGCTCCTTTCCATAGTCACGTATCAGCTGGTCAATGGTTTGTATGCCAAGCAAGGTGGATACCCGGTTGCTGCGTGCCGTAGCAACCAGGGTGTCAAGCCCCCGGAAATAAATGGTTGGGAGCTCATCAAAGATCAGTGAGGCCGGGTGTCTGCCCTTTTTATTGATCACCTTCAGCATCCGGGTGATAAAAAGGGACAGCACTGCCCCGTACATTTCAACGCGAAGAGGGTTATTGGCCAGGCACAGTACCTTGGGGGACTGCGGGTCATTTATGTCCAGTGAAAAATCGTTTCCCGAGCATATCCAGTAGATCTCCGGGCTTATGATCTTGGAGATGGCTATTTTCAAACTGCCCAGCTGCCCTTCCAGCTGCTCGTTGGCACCACGACGGTGCGCATTGACAAAAGGGTTGATGATATTAAGTACGTCCCTTTCTTTTTCCAGTACGGAAAACAAATCATCATAGTCCAGTTGCAGCAGCTCTATGGCATGTGGCAGGGTGCAAAACTCACCGCCCCGGTATTTTTTCAAAAACCAGATCACGGCGGCAAAAAAGGAAACGGCCGATTCCGAGAAAAACTCCCCCTGCTTTCGTATCCACTCCCTGTTCAGGTTATAAAGGATCGTGCGTGAAGACTCAAAAGCATCCACCGGGCTTTCCATCCATTCCGGGGCCAGGGGGTTACAGCGATAGGACTTGCGGATATCCTCAAAATTGATCACGTAAAACTTGGTTTCCGGGGGCAGGCTCCCCCTTTGTATTGCTTTCAGAAAATGGTTATAGGCCACCCCTGATAAATCCGGATACTTAAAATCATAGATACACATGGAAAAGCCTTTTTTCAGATGTTGGCGCACAAAGGGAAGGACCACGGAATAGGATTTCCCCGATCCCGGGGTCCCGATAACCATGGTTGCCCGAAACGGGTTGACAATGTTGATCCACCCTTCCAATGGTCTTCCCTGCCACAGGAAACGGGTGGGCAGGTTCACCGAATATGCATTGTCCCTTAACTCCCTTTCCTGGGGAAAACTTTCATTTTCCAGGTTGAAACGGTCTTTCATCAGGTTCACATTGATCAGCTTGGAGATATTGTCAAAGCCAATATTTAATAGGACAAAACCGGTAAAAGAGGCTATGCTGTACCCTACCGGGTAAGGATAGAACAAAAACAGGCTGCCCCAGTACAAAACCAGACCAACAATTACCTGCCTTACGATCCTACCTACCTGAAGCTCCCTGTTTTTATGGCTCTTGGTACCTATGCAGGTAATTACTAAAAACACAAGGCTCACCAGTTTTGACAGGTACCTGTCGGATAGAAACCTTAACCTGCCCAGGGTCTCAAAGACAATGGAAAACTCAGGGATGTACAGCCCGGAGTTCCTGAAAAAATCAAGATGCGACAGGTACAGTGAAACAAATAAAAGCAGGTAGCATAAAAAGCGAAAGCTTTCGTGCAGTTTTACCAGTTCCTGGGGTTCGTGGTTCATATGGATAAATTGTTAGTGCAACGTTTTAAATTGAATAGCTGGTTTCCTGGTCAATACCTGTATTGATCAAAGTCCTTTTGCCTTTAACAGGTGCCTGTTTTTAATCCCCAGGCTTAACTTACGTCCTGTATTTCCCAAGGCATCTTCCAAAAGTTCCAGCTGAAGGATGCGCTTGTCGGGTAAGAACAGCCCCTGGAGGACAAATACCTCACGGATGCTTTCCCCTGCCGGGATAATTTTCAGCCCATAATGCTGGTACAAGGGGGCAAGCCGGTACTCCTGGGTATTGGTGGCCTTCATCCTTTTGCCGTCCTTTATCCACCAGTAATAGCTTTCAACCTTAAAGGGTAGGTTGGATGTATTGGTTATCTGCAATTCAAAATAGAGTGCCCCACCTTGCTGGTAGATGTTTTTAAGGCTGAGCTTCACCTTGTTTTCCTTGCTTGACCGAAGGCTTATATTCCCCTGCGGTTTTGCCAATAGCTGGATGCTTGTTTTTTTAAACCCATAGTCAGAAAGCCCTGGGATTTGGGCTTCTGCATTTTCAGGTAAGAAAGATTCCAGCTCATAGCAAATCTCACAGGTATCCCTGTATCGGACCAACAGTGAATAGATTTTCCCGTCACAAACTACGGTCAGGGAACTTTCCATTTCAAAATTATCAATTGCCTTAACCCTGATAAGGTTTGGCTGGGTGGATACCACCTCGGCAAGCAGCAAGTTTGCATCCCCTGCCTGCAGGTAGCTGACCTTGTCCGGACAGACCAGGTGGGTCACCTTGCTTTCACTGACATATAGTACATCCTGTGCCAATAGTGGGAGTCTGAAAAGGATAAACAAAATAAAGAATGCTGTATTTTTCATTTTTACTGATTTTTATTGGTTAAATAAACTAAGGTGTTTTTAAGAAGGGTCACTTTCTTCTGGCGCACAACCTGCACCAGCGATTGTGCTGCCTGCCCGGCAGCCTGTATGCCCACAGCGGTAAGTGGGTCTGTGGAGGTCCCCAAAAGGGTGGTTGAACGAACGCTCCCTGTCACGTTTTTTACAACTTTGCGTGAAGCCTGGTCAGGGATATAAAGGCCCGGCAATCCATCCATGTCCAGAACCGATAATTCCACGGGCAGAAATCCACCCGTAACTGGGATTTGGCTGATCTCAACATCTACCCTCTCCCCACCAAGGGTGCAGATCCCATAGATAAAAGTGCCGGCCGGTACCAGTTGACCTTTGATGTTGCAGTCCTCCAGTAACCTGAGCTTTACCCTGTTCCCACTAAGTACCGTTTCGGTTTCATATATTTCAGCACGGATAAGGCCATTGGGCGTTTCAGGGGTGTCAAAACCACGGACTGTAACCTTTTCAAGTGGCATGGTTTCTTTAGCACTTGCTGTTTCCCACTCCGCCAACTGGTATTTTAGCTGGTTTACCGTTTGGCTTAACGAATCATTTTGCCTTTCCAGTAAAATGTTCTCATCAAACACCCTTTCCAGTTCTTCAATGCCGGTAAGTGAAAAGTTATCTGCAGGATCTGCCACAGGTTGGCTTTTCCCTTGTACTCCCTTTTTTACCTCTTTCTGGCTAAGGTTTCCATTTTGCTTTGATGCACTTGCAGCATCTTTATTACTGACACTTTCAGAAGAACTTACCGTTCCTGCCTCCAGGTCTTTTCGGGCCTGCTGCTCCTGCCTCTGTATATGTGCCAGCAGGTTATTGGAGATATCGGCATTTAGCTGGTTACTGGTTGGAACCGGATCAGCATTCATTGGGTCAACCGTATCTGGTATCAATTCACCACTGTTCGTGGAAATACTACCCTCTTCACCCAGGATATCATAGTCCCTGGTAGTTACCTGACCGGCCTGCTGGTTATAGGAATCCATCTTATCAATAATATCGATAGAGCGGTCTGCTTCCGGCAAGCGGTAGTTTGCCCCTTCACCGGGTGTCTGCAAGTTGCTGGCCTGCCCCGCTTCTTCGGTTGTTTGCCCACCACCAAGGATGTAAAAGATAAGGACCACAAAAGGTACCATCACCAGGGGGAGCCACAATAAAGGCCTGTTATTTTTCAGGAATGTTTTTCATGGATATGTTGTTTTAATAGTTGTTCAAAGCTGTCCACATCCATCTCATAGTTTCCTGATCCGGAAGGGATATACTCAGTTGCAGTCGTTTCAGAAGCGGGGGTGGCCAGCTTCTGATAGGCAGTGCCGCTACCCGAAAAAAAGAAAATTGAAAAGCTGAAGGCTATAAACAGTACGGCCAGTATGACCAGCCATTTCCCTTTTCTTTTCCCGGGAGTAAGGGACTTGTCTTTCTCGTCCATATTATTTACCCAACGGGTAAAAAGGCTCACATCGATAAGCCTTCCTGCACCCTTGTTTTTATCTGTTGTTTTGTCCATAATCCGTTGATTAATTTGATGAATTAAAATTTTAAAATGATTTCCTGCGGGTAGTTTCCAGGTCTGTGTTGTCCACGATCCGCCATCCTTCAATCAAAAGCCCGTGCGAGTTATGGTCTGTCCGGGACATGTTCCTGAGCTCTCCCGTGGTCTCCAGATTGCGGATGGTAATGTTCGAGGTGCGGACGATCTTCTGCCTGCCATAGTAGGTAAACCGGTAAGGGTAGACGGAAAAGTCCATCTTGATGGAATCCGTGATCACTGTCATGCTGATATCCGAAGAGATAACCTGGTTATAAACGTTGTTTTCCTTGTAGGACTGGTATTGCTCCATAGCGGTATGGTCAGCAAGGTACAAGGATTCACGGATGTTGCTTTCGATATAGTCCTTGTCCGGCTCCAGGGTAAAAAACAGCTCATGGAAACGCTTGACCTGGTCACGGGCCTCCGCCTCCCTGTTGGCAGAGATATCTTCCCGAAGGGCCATCAACAGGGACTTCCCATTGTCCAGCACATAGATCTTCTGCCGGGAATCCTCCACCAGCTTCACCGATCGGTTAAACACATAACCGCTTAAGGCTATCAAAAAAAGGCTGATGGTCAGTAGCAGGTAGACGGTAAAACGGAACCTGCGCTGTATGTCCATTATTTTTCTCATGGGTATTTTTATTATTGGGTTATTTCATGGCTCCTTTGGTGATGGCCATCACCGCTGCCGTCCTGACAAGCCTACCACCTCCAGAGTTTGTCCCTGAGGCCTGCACGATCCAGGAGGATATCTTGGGCACCATGGCTATCCCGATAATCCCGCAAACGGGGACCACCAGGTTGGACACAAAAAACAGGGACGGCTGGTATATGGGAAGGCTTTGGATCAGTGCGATCTCGGTATCCAGCACATAGACCAGCACTTCCTGCACCAAACTAAGGATGATAAGGGCGATGGGCAAATAAAGGTTTACATTGATAAAACGGGCAATCCACTGCAGGTAGTTGTCCTGGAAACCATCAAAAATGGAAAGGGCAAAGACCAGCGGCCCAAAGATCACCAGCAGCACACAAAATATTGTCCTAAGAAAGGCGATCAGGTAAACCAGGGCTTCAAACAATGATTCCAGCACCTGGCGCAGGGCATCCATGATGTAATAATTGATCTGGTGCTGTATGGCCCTTCCCGAAACAATGTTGTAGGTTGTCAGCAGCAGGTTGATGCCTTTGTCCCACAGGGCAGCTTCCTTTTCTTCGTTCTCATAGAACAGGGGAAGGTCTACGGCCAGGATGGCATCCTGCTTTTCTTCCAGCTTTTCAGCTACCAGCTCTTTCTTGTCGGCATAGATCTGCCCTGACAGGTTTGTCAGCCCTTTTGTGGGCACCATCAACAGGTTGATAAACGGGCCCCAGAAGGTGATCACCAGCACCAGGGCAAAAGGGCGCAGCAAGGGCAGCATGGATACCGGGTTATCGGCTACCAGCTGCTCATAGATACGTTTGGAGATATAAAAGAAGGCCGCTATGCCCCCTATGGCACGGGCCATGTCCACCAAAAGGCCGGCCTGGTCAACCCCGACACTGATCAATGTGTCGGTAAAGCTAAAAAAGCCACTTGTGGTAATTACCTGTAATAACATAGCTGGTTGGTTTAATGGGTTAAAAATGAATAGCCTGCCTGCATATCACCGCTCATGGAGGTAAAGTAGCTGACCTTTCGAAAGGTATAGTCCACTTCCCCACCCAGCTTGTTCAGTTCATCTTTTAAAGCACTGAAGGCTTCCAGCTTCTGACCGTGGTCACCTTCCATAAGGTTGACCATCAAAAAGCGCATCAACAGCCCGTCTGCTTCACCCTGTAAAAGTCGAGCTGCCCCCTGGGCAGTCCCCAGCTGCTCAAAACGGGACAGCCGCTGGTAAAGGTTTACAAACCTGTTGGCCAGATCGTAGATGTCGGGGATTTCATCAGTCCGGGCATTGAAAATCTTCGCTGAGATTTCCTGCCGGCCCATCACATTGAGCTTTATTTCTGTGGTCTCACTGTGCCTGTCTTTCATCTGCAGGCGTTCCAGGACCTTCTCGGCTATCCGAAGCAGGCCTGTCTTGGTCTCTTCACTGTAGGCTGTGGCATCCGTTACGGGCAATGCCCCAAGCTCCATATAGTAATAGGTCGGCCATACCCGAACAAACGTATGGGGCACGGGAAACAACCATCCTTTAAAGGCTATAAAGCTTAAGGGGTAAGTTCCGTCCATCTCGGGGTAGTAACCGTCCCATGATTTTATATCGATCAGCTGGGCCTGCAGTTTCTTGGTTGACAAGAAAAGGGACAATACGATTATGGGTATCACGATGATGTGTGTTTTCATGGCAAATGTTTTTTTATTGATAAAGGCTGTAGTACATGGCAAAGCTTTCCAGCTCACCCCCTTCATAGCTTTTCAGGTAAGAGGCGTACAGTAGCTTATTGTACAGGTAGCAGATGGTCCCGTAATGCTGGCGCACACTTTCGTAGATCTGGTTGATCGTATCGTAGCGCTGCTTATCGTCCATCATAAAAAGGTTGTCTTCCAAAATGGCACTGAGCACGGAGCTTACCAGCTGGCGGCTGTCATCCAGGATCAGGTCAAAGGACTCAACAATCGCTGCGGCCTGCGGGGCAGTGAAGTTCTCATCCTGTACCAGGCGGGGCAGCTTGTCGGTGTAGATACCTATAACCTTGGAAAGCATCTCCCGGGTTTCCTGTACCCGCTGGTAATCCTTGATCAGCGAGGAAACCTTCTCCAGGCTTTCCAGCATCTTCTCATCAATGCCCAAAAGCTCACCGGTCAACCCCTTGATGTCCCCGTTCAGGGCTTTTATCAGGATGTTGTACCAATTAATATCGGTAAGGATACTTTTCTCCTGTGACCAAAGGGCTTCACGCTGGATGCCCGCACCCACATCGGTCACGGGTGTCTGCGCCTTAGCTGTGGTTGGCAGCCCTAAAAACAGGACGCTTAGCACTGCAAGGCAAACGGTAAATTCTTTTACTTTTTTCATGATTTCTATTGTTTATTGTGTTACACGGATTTGAGGGCCTGCAAAAAACCGGACCCCGGGTTTTCATTGCTTTTTCCCATCACAAGCTGTTTTTCTTTTTGCTCCGAGGTGTAGCAGTAATATTCCGGGCGGCTGACCTCCAGGGCAAACACCCGGGAGTGGGCTCCAAAGGCAATGAAGGCCTCCTTGAGCTTTCTTCCTGCAGGCAGGTTTTTATTGATGGAAAGCACCTGTTCCTTCTGGAACTCCGAAAGCCCCAGGGTCTGGCTGATCTGGTCAAACTTATTGCGGAACTTGCCCATGTCCAGCAAAATGCGCGTATCGGCATTGTTGATAATGGCATCCCTGATAATGGGTGAAGAGATCACATCGTCCACCTCCTGGGTGACCACCATGGCCTCCCCAAAAAACTTGCGGATGGTCTTAAAAAAATACTTGATATAGCCCGCCATCTGCGGTGTGGCAATGGCCTTCCAGGCTTCCTCGATGCAGATCACCTTGCGTGTCCCCTTGAGCCTTCGCATCTTTTGCAGGAAAATGTCCATAATGATCAGGGTGGCCACCGGGAAGATCACCGCGTGGTCCTTTATATTGTCCAATTCAAAGACCAGGAAAGGGCAACGGAAAAACTCATCGGTCTGCATGGGCTTGTTCAGCAAATAACCATACTCCCCTTCATTGTAATATTTACTGAGGATAAAAAAGAACTCCGGACAGTTAAAATCCAGGGATTCTTCCTGTACCAGTTGGGGTATAAAGCCACGGCAAAACTCAAAATAGCTGTCAAAAGACCTGTTCTGGACAGGTTCTTTAAAGTAGGCCGTCAGGCTGTGGGCTATCACAT
The DNA here is from genome assembly GCA_963662675.2 of Prolixibacteraceae bacterium. Taxonomy (GTDB): domain Bacteria; phylum Bacteroidota; class Bacteroidia; order Bacteroidales; family Prolixibacteraceae. Next base: position 377,798 of record CAXXHP010000004.1, on the reverse strand, counting down.
CCTTTTCCATTTCCGTCAGGTTTTCCTTGTAGATGGTATAGATTACTGACAGGATGGTCTGTTTGCGTTCCATGTCCAGCTCTCCTTCCAATACAAAAGGGTTGAACGAGATCGGGTTTTCCGTAGTAAACTCGACCATCCGTGCCCCTCCCCGGTCTTTCAAGTATTCATCCAGGTACCGGGCCAACAGCTCATAGCTGCGCCCCACATCCAGCAATACCACGTGGCAGTCCCTGCTTTCCGCATACTGGCGAAGGATATGGTTGGTGAAAAATGACTTCCCGGATCCGGACCCACCAATGATCAGCTTATTGCGGTTATGGATCAGGTGCTTTTCCATGGGCTTGTCCGAGAGGTCAACACGCACGGGGCAGCCTTCCTGCCTGTTTGAAAAGAAAGTGGTAAAGCCTGATTTTACATCTTCAACGGCCCCCTCAAAGTTGGACAAACAGCAGGCCTGGGGCACCTGAGTCAGGAACAGCTCTGTCTCGGGGAGCTGCGTGGAAAAAGGCACACAGGCAAAAAACAGCATCGGCAGATCAAAGGTGTGCTGGTAAGGGAAACAGTTCATCAGCGAAAAGGCAGAGCTAAGCTCACTTTTATGTTCCTTCAACTGTTTCAGGGAATCATCGAACACCATCACGTTAAAATGGGTTTTTACGATCTTGTCCCCTGTTGCCTGTACTGTATCCAGGAAATTTCCAATATTCCCGGCATTGACCTTATTCTCTGTTGAAAAGCGGGAAAGGCTGTAAATCTTTTTATAGCTGCTTTCCAGGCCGGCCTTGACCTGCTGCTGGTCCGGGACATAGATAAACTGGTTGGTAATATGGGAAAACGACAGGCTCCAGCTCACCGGGTAGGCCCAGGACACGGGAAGCCCGTTTGTGGGGTGCTCGCCTACGGGCACAACCGTTGATGGCAGGTGCGAATGGTCACTAAGGCTCAGGACCTCCACAAAACGGTCTGCCACGCGCAGGCGGTCACGAAAATCAATGCCCCCCAGAACGGGTGCACCTTGCTGAAAGTTTAAGGTCAAATACCGTTCGATTAGTCCCGGGGAATGTTCATCGCCCACAGCCTGCCTTTCATCAACCAGGCTGCACGATATGCCACTTTGTGAAAAAAGGGATACCAGGTTGGCCTTCAACTCCTCAAGCTTGGCATAGACCCTGTTTTCATTCTGCCTGGCCTTTCGTGAAAAGATCAGCGAAGAGCCCAGGTAGCCTTTTAGAAGGCCAACATTCAGAAGGCTTACATACAGGTAGCATTCATGCCTTAGAAAGGGCCTTCCCTGAAAATGACCCAGGTAGCTTGCCGTAAGGCTTTTTTGATGGTCATCCAGCTGGGTTTTATTGCCACCCAAAAATTGGTCGACCAAAAAGAAGTCCTGCTTGTGCATAAGGGTGCCGGCAGGTAGCAGGCCTACGATGCGCTCAAAAGTATCGTGCAGCATGTACAGTTTTTCCCTGCTGCAGGATAACAGTTCGGGCAACCCAAGTTTTAAACCAAAGCCTGCATCCAGGTTGTTGGATATTAAAACATCACCGTTAAACCCCAAAATGGGGAGTACTTGTTCCAATGGTTTGCTGTTCATGGCTTGGGCAATTGACAGGTCCTGCGCTTGATCAAAATAAAATGGGGCAGCTTTTTGGCCACCTTCTTTTTCTCCCAGCCCTGGGGACCCAGTTTTTGCTGTATCCGATGGAGCCTGTAGAGGTAGGTAAAGAACAGGGGCACGCAGATGGCAACTGCGATGAATGTCCCGCACAGGATATACAGGAGCACAAAAAGCAGCAGCCCGCCGATAATGGCATAGGCTGCACGGTATACCAACGGGCCGCTAAGGCCCTTAACATACAGGTTGGTATCTATCTTTTGCAGGGGGTACGTTTTCATCAGGCAAAAAATGATTTGATAACCACCCCAACAAGGATCAGGAACAAACAGGCACCAAACCATCCCATGATGGCCTTCTGGGTATCCTGGTCACCGCTCTGCCATTTGATATACACGCGTACCCCACCGATAAGCCCGACAACAGCGCCAATGGCAATGATCAGGTTCGAGACCGGGTCAATGTAGGAACTGACCTCAGAGGTGGCCTGGTCAATACCGGCCGAGCTTTGTGCCAGGGCATGGTAAATGCCCAGCAGTTGCGTGGTGACACTGATCACGGTCACCCAAAAGAATTGCTTTGATCTTTTCATCTTTTAAAACGTTTAAAGGGTTATTTATAAAACTGGATTTGTTCCATCTGCCCGGTTGAAAGTGCTTCCCCCGTTCCCTGGAACTGATCCAACGGGTAGCCATCATCAATGCCGGAACCTTCAAAAAATGTCTGGGGCAGCGGGATGTCTTCTGCTACCTGCAAAGGGATAAGCTCAGATGGGTATTCACTGGCAGACACCCGGATGGGTGTATATCCGGGGTTGATTAGTTTTTCATCACTTTCTTCTTCAAATAAGAATGTGCCATTGCTTTTTCGGGTGGTAAATAAGGCGTAGGTAAACAGCCCCACATACCACAGGACCAGGATAACAGCCATTGCCATTAAAAACTGGCCCCAGGTAAATTGATTAAGTCCAAACATCTGTCTTTGTTTTTAGTGTTATGCAGGGATGGTTTTAATCGTTCATCCCCGGCTTGCTTGCAAATGTCCGGTAAGTATTTGGGGTGATTTCACAAGGTCGACCCAAGTTGGGGACTATTTATGGGTTGGCAGATTTTGAGGTTTTCAAGAAGGGGATTTCATTTGGGGTAATTTCCTGTGATTTGGATCCTTGGGCTGGTATTTTTCAATCAATTTGGATCAATTTGATTTGGATTGATCGATCGGTTATTTTCAAAAAAGAGAAAGAAAAAAAGTCAAAAAAAGAAAAAGAAAACCCAAGGTTGCAGCCGATTGGGGATAAACGGCAAGGCTGCCCAAAATCAGCATAAAACAAAGTGGGTTAAAACTAAAATAATTACAAAGGGCACTTGTCCTGGCCTTGTCAAGTTTACCCTTGCAATGGGCTTGTGGGGAAACCGGCTAAATTGGGTGTTCTTTTTTGGTTTGACGGATCGAAATTTCTGGTAACCTATAACGGAAGGCTAAGGGCATGTGTGCCTGCGCAGCGAAGCGCAGCTGGTTCTCATGCCGTGGGTTGCCCCAGGTTTGTTTGTAAAGCTAAACCTTATAAATAATTATCACCGAAGGCATGTAAAAAAAGGAAACAAAAGTTACCAAAAAGCGGAACAAACAGGCCTTGGGCATTGGACAAAGCTTTAATAACAGCTAGAACCTTTTAAAAACGACTAAAAACAAATGGATAATATATTGGCTATTTAATATTACTATTAGTATATTTGGATAATATTTTAGCCATACAATAAACATGTATTCATTAGAACCAACCCCACTGGAGGTAAGTAAAGCACTGGCCGATAAGTGCCGTGCTTTGCGAAAACAGCAGAAAATGTCACAAGAGCAGATGGCCGAACGTTCCGGTGTATCACTGGGCAGCTTAAAGCGTTTTGAGAACTCGGGCAAAATTTCCCTGGAATCATTGTTAAAGCTGGTACACCTGCTGGGGCGCTTAAATGAATTTAACAACATCCTGCTTGAAAAAGAAAACCCGGATGACCTTAAAAAACTGTTTACAGAATAAGCCATGGAAACCATAAATAAATTATCGGTATCGCTTTTACTCGAAGGGAACAGTTTTGATGTTGGGGAACTGGTACTTTCCGGTCAAAAGATATATTTCAGGTACAAAGCTGATTTTCTAAAAACAGGGTTAAACCTTTCACCACTAAAACTTCCTTTTTCAGGGGATATCGTAAATGCTGACAACCAACCTTTTGACGGTTTGCTTGGGGTGTTCAATGATTCATTGCCCGATGGGTGGGGACGGCTGTTACTGGACCGTAACCTCTCTTCCAAAGGCATTGACATTGCCCGGTTAACACCTTTGGACAGGCTCGCCTATGTTGGGTCTAAGGGGATTGGGGCACTGGCGTACAAACCTGAAATAAATTCAGAAAAGACAACAGAAATTATCCATGAACTGGATACCATTGCCGCTGAGATGGGCCGTATCCTGCAAGGGACAAGCTCCGAGATCATCGAGGAACTGTTTATCCTGGGTGGTTCATCAGGTGGTGCCCGGCCAAAGATATTTGCTGCCTACAACCCCCTATCTGATGACCTTGTGCATGGTGTGGAGAATATACCACAAGGTTACGAGCCGTGGATCATCAAATTCCCTTCCTCATCCGATAGCAGGGAAATCGCCAAAATCGAATACGCATATCACCAAATGGCACTTCTTGCCGGGATCCGGATGAGCGAATGCCGCCTGTTTGAAGGAAAATCCGGACAGGTCTATTTTGGCACCAAACGGTTTGACCGTATCGGGAACAATCGGCTGCACACCCATACCGCCTGCGGCCTTATGCACGATAACTTCAGGATCAGCACCATGGATTATGGCCACCTGATGGACTGTGCCTTCCGGCTGGAAAAGCACGTGAAAGCCTATGAAAAGGTTTTCAGGCTGGCAGCTTTTAACGTGTATTCCCATAACAGGGACGATCACAGCAAGAATTTCTCCTTTTTGATGGATGCCAAAGGGGAATGGCAGTTTGCCCCGGCATACGACTTGACCTTCTCCTATTCCGGTTATGGGTTTCATAGTACCATGGTGGCCGGGGAAAGCAAAAACCCCGGACGAAAGGAACTCATGAAACTGGCGGAACATTTTGGGCTGAAAAATGCCGCTTCCATCATTGAAGAAGTTCAGGGGGCAATAAGCCAGTGGAAGGTACTTGCCAATGATTACGGGATTTCCAAAGAAACCAGGGGTGCAGTTCAATCAGCAATGGACAGACTCCGTGATTGATGTTACTCACCCATGACCATTTGCTAAAAGATCCATTTTGGTGATAGAGGTAATTTATAAATTACGTGGGAAGGTAAAACGGTTTTTCACCTGGTTATCTACAAGCATTTTACGGATATCCTCATAATCGTAAAACATGACCCCTCCAATCTTGGTATAGGGAAGCGTACCGTTAATGCGCATGTTCTGAAGTGTTCCGGGGGATATCCCCAAAAGTTCCCTTACCTCGTAGGATTTAAGCCATTTTTTGGTTGGTTGGCCACTGTGCTCTTTAAATAACTTTTTTAGTTCGGTGAGTAGATCGGCCTTAAATTCCCGGAGATCATCGGTTGTTACAATTTCTGTTGGCATAACTTTTCCTTTTAAATAGTTTGTTTTGAATAGCTCAAAATTGAAACTTCAAAAAATAAGTTGTTCCCAACTTGGGTTTAAATGGGGTAATTTTTTTTGATCTTAATTGAAGCTATCAGTTGATACCATCCAGTTCATCCATCCTTCTTATCAGGGTATTTCTTAAAAGGTCCAGGAACTTTATGCGGTCTTTTTTCCTGTTTCGAATCTCGGTATAGGTATGGTAGAAATCATTTAATTCAATATCAAAGATATCCTCAAAAACTGATGCCAGTTGCTTGATCTCAATATTTCCCATATTGATGGCATTCGAATAGTAGAGGGAGTAGATTAATTCAACAAGGGCAACCTTGCTTTCTGTCCATGCTAATTTTTGTTTGCCTGCATCTAATAATGTTCCACCTATGGCTTCTTTGTCAGGATCACATTGGACCGATTGTGTATTTAAGTATTTTTTCAATTTTTCATAGGCTAAAATCCGGGAAAGCAAATAATCTCCCCCACTGGAGAATTCGGGTTCAACAACATAGGATGGATCATCTTTTAACCAGTAGATATCATTTACCTTTCGCGTAAAAAGGATATCGTCCATGTAATTTAATTTGCTTTTATAGCACCGATAAAACTCATAATGGTTTTGAATAAAACAATTTACTTCTTTTCGTTTTTTATTTAGCTTCTTTTTCAAAGTATCTTTGGCATCGACCCATAACGTTTCAATATGATGGATCTCCAGAAAATATAAAAGGTAACTATTAACCCCGGGCTTTAACGTTTTAAAAAAGTAAATCTCATCAGAAACATTCCTGAACATATACCCAATCACATGCTTTTTCATCTCCATCAGGCATAACCTGCATTTCTTAATTGCAGACTCATAATACAAAATACTTTGTTTTTGAAAATTTCCTTTATCCATAAAACCGATTTGTATCTCATCGTGCAATTTCTCTATCTTTCTAATATTTACATACTTAGTCATCCCTCTCCTTTAAAACTGAAACATAATTTGCAAGCAGTTTATTATACTATAATTATATGTTTTAGATGCATATAATAAAAAAACACATTGTACAAATGTTATTGAAATAGGTAATAACTGATTTTTAGATGAACTATCTGGACTTTCTTAGAATGGGTTGTATATCTGTTCGTATAGGATGGGACAATGCAACATAGCTTAGTTTTATAAAGAAAAGTAAAGTAACATATTAACAACTCTTTTCTACAATGATCAAAAATCCACAATTTATTCAAAAAAAATTCAATTCAAAGTCTGTTCGAATATTGCACCGATATTTAAATTAATTCTTACCTAGCTTATAAAATTCGACTTCAAGTTATTTGTAATATATTATAAAAATCTCCCAACTAATGTTATCGACAACGATATCAAATACACTTATTAATGTATATAATATTTTTTTGTATACCATAGGTAATTATAACTGTCATTTGTTACTTACAAAGTAATCATACTCCTCTTTTTCTTTCAATCTCATACTTATTAATTAGCTACCATTTTACATATACAGATTTTCATCTAAAAGCATACACCCCTCCCTTTAGCCTGACTTACTGTCCCTTAAAAAAATTTTCTCATTTTAAATGGAATAAACAGCTAAAAATTCATTTGATAAGATAAAAATTGTACATTTACACCCGTTATCGTACACGCTTATTAATTAAACCTATATAACATGAAACTATTAAACATTATCACACCTATTATAGCCACCTTGTTTGTGGCATGTACAAGTAATCAAAACCATTCAGATACTGTAGAAAAAGAATCTATGTTTACAGGAGCCCCAGAAGAAGTTAAAATCATGACACTTGATCCGGGGCATTTTCATGCTGCACTGGTTCAAAAAAACATGTATGACCAAGTAGACCCAACTGTTTACGTTTTTGCACCTGAAGGACCAGATGTTGGTGGTCACATGGCATTAATCGAGGGATACAACTCACGCAATGATGATCCTACTTCGTGGACTGAGGAAGTATATACTGGCTCCGATTTTCTAGAAAGAATGTTGAATGAAAATCCTGGTAATGTAATGGTTACAGCTGGAAACAACGCAAAAAAAACTGAATACATTTTAAAAACAGTTCAAGAAGGCATTAATGTTTTGGCAGACAAACCTATGGTAATTTCCCCAGAAGACTTCCCAAAACTTGAAGAAGCTTTTGAAGTGGCAGAAGAAAATGGAGTCCTTCTTTATGATATAATGACAGAACGTCACGAAATAACAACAATTTTACAGCGTGAGTTATCTCAAAACGCAAAGGTTTTTGGCAAGCTACAAGTTGGCACAAAAGATGATCCCGCAATAACAAAAGAAAGTGTTCACCATTTTTTTAAATACGTTTCTGGAAATCCACTAAAAAGGCCTAGTTGGTTTTTCGACACTCAACAACAAGGTGAGGGAATTGTTGATGTCACAACACACTTGGTTGATCTTATTCAATGGGAAGCTTTTCCGGAAGTTATTTTAAATAAAACAGATGTTAAAATACTCTCAGCAAAACACTGGTCTACCGATTTAACTCATGAAATGTTCACTAAGGTTACTCAGCTAAATGATTATCCTGATTTCCTTGAAAAAGATATAGAAGAAGACGTTTTAAAAGTATACTGTAACGGTGAATTCAACTACCTGTTAAAAGGAGTACATGCAAAAGTATCAGTTATTTGGAATTTCGAAGCTCCTGAAGGCACAGGAGACACTCATTATTCAATTATGCGTGGAACAAAATGCGATTTAATCATCAAACAGGGAGCAGATGAAAATTACAAACCTCAACTGTATATTCAAGCCAACAATTCTGAGGAACTTAAAGACTTTGAAGATAATCTTAATTCTGCATTACAAGATTTAACGACAAAATATCCAGGAATTAAAATTGAAAAACTCAATGAATCGAATTGGAAATTAGATATTCCTGAAAATTATAAAGTTGGGCACGAAGCACACTTCGGGCAGGTAACAGAAAAATATTTACGCTATTTGGTTGATGGTAAGCTTCCTGAATGGGAGGTTCCTAACATGATTGTAAAATATTATACAACGACAGAAGCGTTAAAGGCTGCCCGTTAATTTGCTCGAATAATTGGGCAAATTGATTCCCCCTTCGATGCTGTACGATCTTAATTTTTTTGTATTACTACTAACTACGCTTTTTATGAACTAATAACATAAACTATTAAAAACAACTTGACTCCTCACTACTTTGTATTGCTAGGTATTTTTCATAGATTTGTCGAAAACATACAAAGGACATTTTAATGAGTGACGAAAGATCTGACAAAGAATTTAATATTCGATGGAAATCTCAGATAAAAAAGGGATTAATAGAATATATGATATTGCTTTTATTGGAGAAAAAAACCTACTATGGATATGAACTTATTGATACAATTAAACAAGTTTCATCGATAGAAATAGCAGAGGGTACTCTGTACCCCCTACTCAACCGTTTAAAAAAAGACGGAATGCTTACTTCTCGATGGCAGGAACTGGATTCTGGGATACCAAGGAAATACTATACAATTACAGATAAAGGCAAACAACAAATTGTATTAATGAACGAATATATTGACTTGATATTCAAATCAATCCATGGCATAATGAAATAAACAAAAAAACCTGGGAATGAAAAAATACATACTCGCTCTTGATCAAGGAACAACATCTTCTCGCGCTATTATCTTTAATAAGAGCGGTCAGGTGGTATCTATTGCTCAAAAGGAATTTGAACAACATTATCCTGACCGGGGATGGGTAGAACATGACCCGAACGAAATTTGGTACACCCAGGCATCCGTAGCAACAGAAGTGCTCTCTAAGGCAAATATTCATGGCGACGAAATAGCAGGGCTAGGAATAACCAGTCAGCGCGAAACAGTAATAATCTGGAATAAAGAAACAGGGGAACCAATATACAATGCAATTGTTTGGCAAGATCGTCGTGTGTCGGAATATTGTGATGAACTCAGGAAACAAGGTCTACACAAAGTAATACATGAAAAAACAGGATTACTAATTGACTCCTATTTTTCGGCTCCAAAAATAAAATGGATCTTAGATAATGTTCCTGGCGCAAAAGATCAAGCAAAAAAAGGTAAACTGATTTTTGGAACTGTTGATTCTTGGTTAGTATGGAAATTTACGAATGGTCACCTTCATATCACTGATGTATCTAATGCCAGTAGAACTTTATTATATAATATTCACGAACTATGCTGGGATAAAGAATTACTGGAAATATTTGATATACCTGAAGCAATGATGCCGGAAGTACGTTCGTCAAGTGAAATATACGGAGAAACGTCAACTTCACTTTTTGGCTCAAAAATAAAGATCGGTGGTATTATTGGAGATCAGCAGGCAGCCTTGTTTGGACACAAGTGTTTTTCAGCTGGGTCTCTAAAAACTACCTATGGAACAGGTTGCTTTTTGATGTTAAACACCGGAAGAGAAGTCATACATTCCAAGAACAATTTACTATCAACTATCGCATGGGAAATAGGTAACCAAGTAACCTATGCTATTGAAGGCAGCGTATTTGTTGGCGGAGCTTTGGTACAATGGCTTCGTGACAACATGAACTTTATTGAAGCTGCTGGAGAAATTGAGGATTTAGCAGGTTCCGTTGATGATAATGGGGGAATCTATGTTGTTCCTTCTTTCGCCGGACTGGGAGCACCACACTGGGATCAATATTCTCGTGGAATGATCATTGGAATTACCAGAGGGACTGAAGTTGGACATATCGCACGAGCTGCTTTGGAAAGTATAGCCTTTCAGGTTTATGACCTAATACAGGCTATGCAAGCTGACTATCCTCAGAAAAGGTTTAATGAGCTACGCGTAGATGGCATGCCAAGTACAAATGAAATTTTAATGCAATTCCAATCAGATATCTTGAAATACGAATTGATTAAACCAGAAATTTCTGAAGTTACTGCACTTGGCGCAGCATATCTTGCAGGACTTGCAACTAATTTTTGGGAATCAACAGATGAAATCAATCAACTAGACAACAAGTTAAGTGTTTTTAAACCAGAGATGCAAGAAGACAAAGTTGAAGAACTAATGTATTTTTGGCACAAATCGATCAGCAGAACTAAAGGATGGACGAAAAGAGAATAGAATGTTTTTATGTTCTATTTTTTTTAACCCATACATAGCTTTACTTTGTATTTTATTATAACACATAATAGACAAACCAATATATCAAACTAATATAAAAATCATGGAGAAATTCATTCTAGCATTTGATCAGGGCACAACAAGTTCCCGTGCAATTATTTTTGATAAAACAGGAACAGTAAAATCAGTTGCACAGAAAGAGTTTGAACAAATATTTCCCAAACCAGGCTGGGTTGAACACGATCCAAATGAAATATGGTCATCACAGGCAGAAGTTGCAGTCGAAACAATTTCAAACAGCAATATTAATGGTAATGATATTGCAGCAATAGGTATTACTAATCAACGCGAAACAACCATAGTATGGGACAGAGAAAGTGGTGAACCTATCTACAATGCTATAGTATGGCAAGATCGTCGTACAGCAAAATATTGTGATTCTCTTAAAGAACAGGGTCGGGAAGAAATGATTCGGGAAAAGACAGGATTGGTTATAGATGCATACTTTTCAGGAACTAAGGTAAAATGGATCCTTGACAATGTAAAAGGAGCCCGAAAAAAAGCGGAAGCAGGCAAACTTGCCTTTGGAACTATTGATAGCTGGCTGATATGGAAATTAACACAAGGAGATAAACATGTTACCGATGCTACCAATGCCAGTCGCACTTTACTGTATAATATAAATGACAATTGTTGGGATAAAGAACTTTTGGAAATCTTGACTATTCCAGAGAGTATGTTGCCAAAAGTTACAGCTTCGAGCGAGATTGTCGGACATACAAAGACTGCAATTTTTACACATGCAATCCCAATCGCAGGTATTGCAGGAGACCAACAGGCTGCACTTTTCGGACAACAATGCACTCAACCAGGAATGGCTAAAAACACCTATGGCACAGGCTGTTTCATGCTAATGAATACAGGTTCAAAAGCTATTAAATCGGAAAACAACCTATTAACAACTATAGCCTGGAAGATTGATGGAAAAGTTACATACGCATTAGAAGGATCAATATTTATTGCAGGAGCCTCTGTTCAGTGGGTACGCGATCAACTGGGATTGATTTCATCGGCATCTGAGATTGAAAACCTGGCCCTTACCGTTAAGGATAACGGAGGAATATACTTTGTTCCTGCTCTTACCGGTTTAGGAGCTCCTCATTGGGATCAGTATGCACGCGGTATTGTTATTGGAATTACACGGGGAACATCGAATGGACATTTTGCCCGTGCCACACTTGAGGGGATTGCTTTTCAGGTTATGGATGTATTAAAAGCCATGGAGGCTGATTCAGAAATAGAAATAAAAGAACTTCGAGTTGATGGTGGTGCTGCTGCCAACAACCTATTACTGCAATTTCAGGCAGAAACCTTGCAATCACCTGTCATACGCCCTAAACAACTGGAGACTACCGCACTAGGTGCAGCCTATTTAGCAGGGTTGGCAGTAGGATTTTGGAAGGACCTTAATGAACTTCAAATGCAATGGGCAAAAGATAAAACCTTTATTCCCAAAATTACCCCATCGAAAATGGGGAAAAGTATCCGAAAGTGGGAAAAAGCTCTTAGCAAGGCTAAAACCTGGATTGATGAAGATGATGAAGAATAAATGGACAAGAATAATAAACTAAAATCTAATAAAATATGTTGAGCGAATTTTTAGCAGAAATTGTTGGCACAATGCTTCTGATTCTATTAGGAAATGGTGTTGTGGCAAACGTAGTTTTAAAAGAAACAAAAGGAAATAACAGTGACTGGATTGTAATCACCTTTGGCTGGGGATTTGGAGTTATGGCAGGCGTAATAGTTGCCGGGCCAATTAGTGGAGCCCACCTAAATCCAGCAGTTACAATTGGTCTTGCCATGGGAGGGATATTCCCCTGGGCAAAAGTTGGGATCTATATAGCAGGTGAAATGATAGGAGCAATGGCAGGTTCTATTTTGGTTTGGCTTGCCTATCACGATCACTACAAGCTAGAAGAAGACAAAGCCAGTATATTGGGTACTTTTTCAACTTCACCGGCCATTCGTAGATTCCCGAAGAATTTCCTGACTGAGGTCATCGGTACATTTGTTCTTGTCTTTGTAATTTTTAACCTCGTAGGATTTGAATTTGCCAGTTCAGATATCCAAAATGTAAAAGTAGGACTAGGCTCTCTTGGAGCACTTCCTGTCGCATTTCTTGTTGTTGCCATTGGATTAAGTTTGGGAGGACCTACAGGATATGCCATTAATCCAGCCCGAGACCTGGGGCCTCGAATAGTTCACGCTTTTTTACCCATAAAACACAAAGGGAATTCAGATTGGCAATATGCCTGGGTGCCGGTTTTTGGTCCGATTGCAGGTGCTGCCATTGCTGCTGTTTTTTTCTTAATGAAATACTAGCAGGTATACATAAATATTGAAGAATTAAAATTAAAAAATGTCTAATAATTTAAATACTGAATACGACGTCATTATTATTGGTGGAGGAGCTACCGGTACTGGTACTGCCCGGGATTGTGCAATGCGGGGACTTCGTGTTTTACTGGTAGAGCGGCATGATTTTGCCACTGGTGCAACAGGCAGAAACCATGGGCTACTGCACAGTGGCGCACGGTATGCAGTAACTGATCACGAATCCGCATCAGAATGCATTAAAGAGAACATGATATTACGCAGGATTGCCAACCACTGTGTGGAAGAAAACGATGGATTGTTTATCACTCTTCCTGATGATGATTTTAATTACCAATCGAATTTTGTTGAAGCATGTATAAAAGCAGGTATTAATGCTGAAGTAATCGATCCGAAATTAGCACGGAGCATGGAGTCATCTATCAATCCTGATTTGATTGGAGCAGTTAAAGTACCCGATGGATCAATTGACCCTTTCCGATTAACTATGTCAAATGCCCTGGATGCCAAGATACATGGTGCAGATTTTTTAACTCAGCATGAAGTAACCGAAATTATCTGCAAACAGGATCGCGCCATTGGAGTTAAACTTTTGAATCATGAAAACAACGAATGTGTTAGCTTTTATGGAAAGATTATTGTTAATGCAGGGGGGATCTGGGGACATCATATTGCAAAATTAGCCGGAGTTACAATAAATATGTTCCCAGCAAAAGGCTCATTGCTGATTTTCGAGCACCGAGTAAACAATATGGTCCTCAATCGTTGCCGCAAACCAGCCAATGCCGATATTTTAGTCCCAGGAGATACTATATGTTTAATTGGCACTACATCAGATCACATTCCCTATGATCAAATTGATGACATGTTCGTTTCCAAAAAAGAAGTAGACGAACTTATCCGCGAAGGTGAAAAGTTAGCACCAGTGCTGGCTTCAACCCGAATATTGCGGGCCTATGCAGGTGTACGCCCACTCGTAGCTGCCGATAACGACCCAAGTGGTAGAAACATTAGCCGAGGCATCGTATTGCTTGATCATGAAGAACGTGATGGACTTTCCGGTTTTATTACTATAACAGGTGGAAAACTGATGACATACCGTTTAATGGCAGAATGGGCAACAGACTTGATATGTAAAAAACTAAAGGTCAATAAAAAGTGCGAAACAGCCATCAGGCCGCTTCCCGGCTCCCAGGACAACGGCAATCAAGTTAAAAATACAACCCCCAAAATTTATCCCGGAGCAAATATCACACAAAAATCAGCGCAAGACCGACATGGCACACTGGCTCACAAAATTACAAATGGAGATAAAAATGAGGGGGCAATGGTTTGCGAATGCGAAGGAGTTTCAATTGCTGAAGTAAAATATGCCATTAACGAATTGCACGTGAACAACTTGGTTGACCTACGTCGACGCACCCGTGTAGGAATGGGTACCTGTCAGGGAGAACTTTGCTCCTGCCGGGCTGCTGGACTTCTTGGAGAGGCCATGGCAGAACCGGGAAAGGCAAAAGAAGACCTCTCTAGTTTTCTCCAGGAGCGTTGGAAAGGGATGTCGCCAGTTGCATGGGGAGAAACAATGAACGAAATTCAGTTCACATCATACATATACAAAGGGATATACGATTTAAAGCCTGACAATAAATAACAGAAAGCATGAAATTTGATACAATCATAATTGGAGGAGGATTAACAGGGCTCACAACAGGCATTAAGCTGGCAGAACATGGAGAAAAATGCGCAATTGTTTCATCAGGGCAAAGCGCCCTGCATTTTTTCGGAGGTTCGTTCGACTTATTAGGTAATATTAAAGGAAAAGAAGTCAGAAATCCACTTGAATCAATAAAGTCGTTATCTCCTCAACACCCCTACTCAAGAATTGGGATCGATAATATTTCTCAACTAGCAAATGAAGCATCTCAACTTTTAACACGCGCCGGGATAAACGTATCGGGCAAAGCTGAACTGAATCATTATGTTCTAACACCAATGGGGACACTAAAACCCACCTGGCTAACACTAAATGAATTTGATTGCTTCGAAGAAAATTTCACTTTCCCATGGGAAAAGGCAACCATCTTTAATTTTAAGGGGTTTCTCGACTTTCATGCTTTATTTGCAAAAGACGGATTAAAGAAACTGGGCATTCATGTAGATATTATAAATATTGCGATGAAGCAATTAGATGCGATTCGCCAAAATCCCAGTGAGATGCGTTCAACAAACATTGCCAAGGTTTTTGAAAAGAAAGATACCTTAAGCGAACTCGCACAAAAAATAAATGAACTTAGCATAGAGGTTGATGCCGTAATCTTACCTTCCGTTTTTGGTCTATTAAACAAAAATGTTGTTGATGATTTAAAAGCAAAAATAAACAAACAAGTAGTTTTAATTCCAGCCATTCCTCCTTCTGTTCCAGGAATCAGAAGCCAGATATTACTTCGCAATCGTTTTCAGAAGTTGGGAGGAACATATTTTCTGGGGGATCAAGTTGAAAATGGTACTTTGCTTAATAACCATATACAAGACATTCACACTACTAATCACGGCAATATTAAATTGGTCGCCGATAGGTTTGTTTTGGCAAGTGGAAGTTTCTACAGCAAAGGAATTATTGCAACTCCACATAAAATTTACGAACCCATATTTGATCTCGAAATAGACGGAGGTAACGATAGAAGTGAATGGGTTGAAGATAATTTCTTTAACAGCCAGCCTTTTATGTCATATGGAGTTAAAACCGACGAGAAATTTCGTGCGTTAAAAAATAACACCCCGATTGAGAATCTATTTGTAGCCGGATCTATATTGGGAGGAACAAATCCGTCACAAGAAGGTAGCGGAGCAGGAATCTGCTTACTAAGTTCGCTTTATGTAGCTGATAAAATTTTAAGGAGCAGAAAATGAAAAAAGAAACATTAGAGTCACACAAAGTAAGCAATAATAATTTCGAGCAATGCGTAAAGTGTACAATATGCACTGTCTATTGCCCTGTATTAGAAGTAAATCTCGATTTTTCAGGCCCTAAACAATCAGGACCTGACGGGGAAAGGTTTCGCCTAAAGAATCCGGATTTCTACGATGAATCCCTAAAATTGTGCTTAAACTGTAAACGATGCGAAGTTGTCTGCCCATCAGGAGTTAAGATAGGAGACATAATACAAACAGCAAGAATTAAACATAGCAAGAAAAAACCAAAACTAAGAGATGTAATACTTGCCAACACAGACATTGTTGGCACCCTTGCCTGCACTTTTGCTCCAATTGTTAATTCAACGGTTACAAAAAAGCCGATAAGAAAAATAATGGATAGCATTTTACAGATCGACCATCAACGTATTTTCCCCAAATATACAGAAGAACGATTCGAAAGTTGGTACATGGGAAAAGCAGCTCCATTTCAGAACGACTTTCCCAAACATGTAAGTTACTTTCATGGATGCTATGTGAATTACAATTTCCCGCAGCTTGGTAAAGATTTAATAAAAATCATGAATGCTGCCGGTTATGGTGTGCATCTTCTTGAAGATGAGAAATGCTGTGGTGTAGCTTTGATTTCTAATGGGTTAATTAATCAGGCTACCAAACAAGCACTTCACAATATTGAATCCTTGAAAAAATCAATCGTAAATAAGAAATGGCCAGTAATAGGAACATCTTCTACCTGTACGTTCACTATTCGTGATGAATATCCTCATCTTCTGGGTATAAACAATGATGAAATAAGGAATGAGACTGAGCTGGCAACACGATTTCTTTTTCGCTTAATAGATTCAGGTAAACTTCAACTTGTATTTAAAAAAGACTATAAAAAAAGAATTGCTTATCACACCCCTTGTCACATGGAAAAATTGGGTTGGTCACATTATTCCACTTCCCTATTGAAAATGATTCCTGGTGTAGATTTTATTCAACTGGAATCATTATGCTGCGGAATTGCAGGTACGTATGGATTTAAAAAAGAGAATTATAAAACATCTCAGGATATTGGACAGAACCTCTTTGATCAAATTGAAAAGGTTAAACCAGATTTTGTTGCAACAGATTGTGAAACCTGCAAGTGGCAAATAGAAATGTCGACAAAAACAAAAGTTGAAAATCCAATTTCAATCCTGGCACAAGCATTGGATGTTGAAGCCACAATGAGCCTTTGGGATTATTAGTTTAATCACAAGCAACATCATTAAAAATGTGATTGCAATTCCTAACCTTAAGACACTTAGAGAATTTCATTTTATCCCATAAGAACTTGGATATTTCAATTATTTAAAAATAATCTAAACTCAATAAATCATAAAAGCTCAGATGCATAAGCACAACATTCAAAAAACAAATAATCATCTACATATCAGAACAAGAAAACAACAAATAACAAACAGAATGTTAACTTCAAACCAATACATGCACACCCAACAGCATAGCCTTACACAACATATGCTACAAAACAGGTTTGTTTATACTACCTGTTTTGTATTACTAGGTATTTTTAATTAGATTTGTTGACAATATAAATAGAAATATTTGTATCTGATTGATTCATCTAGTTCAATAATTGTCTTTATATAGAAAGATTTTCATTTACTGAAAAAATCATGATCTCACTACGAAGAATTATTATAACTCACTTGCTAATTCTACTGACAAAAGTCAGAATTGCTAATTCTTTTAATAATACCTGGAAATAATTCTCACATTATTTAAAAATCTAATTATAAAATGAAATTCACAAGATTCAACAATAATACAATCGTCATAAAAACGTGTTCGTTAACGTTTTGCACACACAAATTGATCCTTACACTTTGTTTTTCTGTCTTTTACGCCGTGTGTTCGTCCACTTTTAAATAATACAAAACATATTAAATAATAAAACTATGAGTTCAAATAGAAGAGATTTTATAAAGAAATCAGGCTTAGGTCTGGCAGGAGTCACTGTTGGAGGAACAGCCATGGGCATGTCTGCAAAAAGTTACAGCAGGATTATCGGAGCCAACGACAGGATAAATGTCGCACTGGTTGGGTTAGGACGAAGGGTTTTTGCCTTCTATGCCCCTGTCTCTAAAACGGAAAACAACATTGAAGTCCTTTACTTGTGTGACGTGATGCAGAAACAGCGTGAAAGAACCGCCCAGTACCTGGGGCAAAGGATCGACTACCAACCCACACTGGAGAGCGACTACCGAAACGTACTTGATGACAAAGACGTGGATGCTGTATTTATTGCAACCCCCGACCATTGGCACACCCCTGGCGCTATTATGGCAATGCAAAGTGGTAAAGATGTTTACGTGGAAAAGCCCTGCAGCCACAATATGCAAGAGAATGAATTAATTGTAGCGGCCATGAAAAAGTACAACAAGGTTGTACAAATGGGAAACCAACAACGTTCGTCAGGCCATACCCAGGAAATCATATCGGAAATACACAACGGGGTTATTGGCACCCCTTACCGGGCTGTTGCTTTTTACACAAACAGCAGGGATGAAGTACCAGTACAGAAGAAAGCACCTGTCCCTGAAGGCCTGGATTGGGACCTATGGCAAGGGCCTGCTATTCGCCGTGAATACACAGAAGAGACTTGGGATTACAACTGGCACTGGTATGGTTGGGATTATGGGACTGCCGAGGCCGGGAACAATGCGACCCACGAATTGGATGTGGCACGCTGGGCTCTACAGGTAGATTTTCCCGAGCATGTGGAAGTAGAAGCAGAAAAACGGCATTTTATCAATGATGGCTGGGAAATGTACGATACCATGGATGCACAGTTCCGCTTTAACGGCGATAAGATCATCAAATGGGAAGGCCACAGCCGTAATGCCCATAAAAGTTTCACAGAAGGTGACGGTGGCCGCGGAACGATCATCTATGGCAGTGAAGGGACTGTTTATGTTGATCGGGGCAAATATACCCTGTACGACAGGAAAGGTGCAGTAGTAAAAGAGAGCAAATCGTCATCAAACGAAGCAGGAACGGCCCTAGGCGGAGGCGGCGACACAAGTACCGAGCACGCTGAAAACTGGTTCAATGTGATCCGGGGCAAAGAACAGATGCTGAACGCGGGCATTGAAGATGCCTCAATAAGCCAGGCAATGGTCCATTACGCAAATATTTCATATCGCATCAAGAAAGGTTTTGATATTGATGATGCAAGCGGGAAAATGTACGACCGCGATGCAATGAAACTCTGGGGACGCCAATATGAACCCGGGTGGGAACCTAAGATCTAATGCAATTAAAGCTCATTTGGTTATTCAAAAAACCAAGAAAACCATTTAATAATTAAATATGTAACCTTAATTTATGAAAAAATCAATTTTTTCATTTCTCCACAGTAAAAGGCATTATTTGGGGAAATTACTTCTAGCAGGAATTTTTATTCTGACCCAACTGGGAGCTATGGCACAACAAAAAAATGTAACTGGTAACGTAACCGATGACACCAAAACTCCACTGCCGGGAGTAACAGTTGTCGTTTATGGTACAACAATTGGAACTATTACAGATATCGACGGGAATTTCACTCTGGCAATTCCTTCAGAATCTAAGACTCTTGAGTTTACCTATATTGGTATGAGTACTCAAAAAGTTGAAATTGGAAATAAAACCAATTTCTCAATTACCTTAAAACCCGACAATCTGGAATTGGATGAATTGGTCGTGGTTGGTTATGGTACCCAAAAAAAATCTGACCTTACAGGATCGATTGTTTCTGTAAAATCGGATGATTTACAGGAACGTCCGGGAACCAGTATGGTTGAAAAAATGCAGGGTAAAGCCAGTGGTGTCGATATTACCCAAAGTTCTGGCGCTCCAGGTAGTGAACCAACTATTACCATTAGAGGGCGAAGATCTTTTAGCGCAACAAACGATCCCCTTTATGTTGTTGACGGAATTCCTCTAGAAGGTGGAATCAACGATATAAATCCGAATGACATTGTATCAATGGAAGTATTAAAAGATGCTGCTTCTTCTGCAATTTATGGATCAAGAGGGGCAAACGGGGTCATACTTGTAACAACCAAAAAAGGTGAATCATCTGGAGAAACACATGTTTCATATTCAGGATATTATGGTGTAACTTCTGCAACCCGTATGGTGGACTTATTTGATGGTGAAGAATTTGCAGAATATCGTAGAGAGGCATACAGGACAGCAGGAACTTACACTTCAGATGAAGCTATATTTGATAGTGACGAATTGTATAATTTAGAAAACGGAATTTGGTACGATTACCCATCACTTATCATTAACAATGGAAGCAAAACCGACCATCAGTTAAGCATTTCCGGGGGAAATAATAAAACCAGATTTAACATGAGTGGTGGATTTTTTAATGAAAAAGGGATTATTGACCCTCAGGAATTTAAACGATATACTTTTCGTATAAACTTAGACAACGACATTACTGATTTTCTTACAGTTGGAACAGCTACAACAATGTCCAATAGTATCCGGGAAGTCGGTGCTGCCAGTTCTGCGGTTGACAGTGCAATAAAAAATTCTCCTTTAGGAGCAGCTTATGATGAAAATGGTGAATTGAACTTCTATCCTACCACCGACGGTCTTCTCTGTAACCCTCTTTTTAACACAGATAAAGACAACTATTCAAACGAAACAAAAACGAATCGTATATTCTCTTCAATTTATGCAGATGTTGACTTCCTTAAGTATTTCAATTTCAGGATAAATGCAGGTATCGACACCAGGGCCACCAGAACAGGTAGATTTGCAGGCACATATTCTTCCAGTCAACTTGGAGGAAATTCAGAAGCATCCGTATCACTAGGTGACTCATTCACCTATACCTTGGAAAACATTTTAAAATATGCTCGTACTTTCAAAGAAAAGCACAAGGTAGATCTAACCCTTATGCAGTCTATTCAAAAGTATAAGTATGAAAATTATTATTCCGCGGTAAGCGATCTCCCTTACGAATCACAAAGGTTTTACAATATGGATTCGGCCTCAACTGTTGAAAGTGTATCAAGTCAATTTACCAAATGGCAGTTAGCCTCGTTTATGGGAAGGTTGAACTATGATTACGATGGCAAATATTTAATTCAGGCAACTCTTCGCGCAGATGGTTCTTCAAGATTGTCTCCTGGACAAAAATGGGGATACTTTCCTTCTGCTGCTTTAGGATGGAGAATTATTAATGAACCCTGGATGCAAGATATTGATTGGTTACAAAACCTGAAATTACGTGCTAGTTTCGGTGTTGTTGGCAACTCCGCAATCACTCCATACCAAACACAAGGAGCACTTGAGCGTTCAGATTATGCATTTGGTGAAACATCTGCATTCGGATATATCTTTACCGATATCCCTAATCCTGAATTAAAATGGGAAACAACTGCGACTGTGGATGCAGGATTAGATTTTAGTTTATTCGATGGCAAACTGGCAGGATCGATAGATGTATACGAAGCCAACACGACTGATCTTCTTATGCAAAGAGAAATACCAGCAACTTCTGGTTATTCATCAATTATTGAAAATATTGGTGCGACAAGAAATAAAGGTATTGAGATTAATCTTAATACAATTATTGTACAAAGCAAAACCAACGATGGATTTAATTTAAGCATGGATTTCAACTGGTTTAAAAACAAAGAAGAAATTGTTGAATTATATGGAGGAAAAGAGGATGACATAGGTAACAGTTGGTTCATTGGAGAACCCATTACTGTTTTTTATGACTACGAAAAAGATGGCATTTGGCAAACTGATGAAGCTGAATTAGCTGCCAGTTATGGTTTTAGCCCGGGAGAAATAAAACTGAAAGACCTAAACAATGATGGCGTAATTGATGCCACTAACGACAGAAATATTATTGGGTCAGATGTAGCAAAATGGACTTTAGGTGTTACAACAAGAATGGAATATAAAAATTTCGATTTTTCTTGCTTTGTATACACACGTCAGGGATCAACGATCTATAGCTTCTTTCATTATACCTACAACTCACTTTTTGGAAGGTATAATAATATAGATGTAGATTATTGGACACCGGATAATCCAACTAATGCCTTCCCTCGACCTAATGTTAATCAGGAGGTTCCACGGTACATTTCTTCAGCTTCATATTTTGATGGAACTTTTATCAAGGTTCGTAATATTACTTTAGGATATACTCTACCATCTCGCCTTACTCAAAAAGTTGGCATAGGAAGTATGAGAGTTTATATGACAGCTGATCAACCTTTCATGTTTACCAAATATGAAGGATTTGACCCTGAGGATAGTAATGGGATAATTACTGCAAGTACACCAACTAACAAATCAATAATTTTTGGTGTGAATCTTAATCTTTAAATCTAAAGGAAAATGAAAAAAATCATATTAATCATATTTATTACGACTGGATTATTAGCATTTCAGTCTTGTGAAAGTTATCTAGAGGAAGAGATGGTTTCAGACGTGAGTGGAACACAATACCTGACCAATTACTCTGGAATTAGCGATGCTCTAGATGGCGCTTACTCATATTTGAAAAACTATTACTATGGACAAGAATGCGGACTAAGTTTAACCATGTATGGAACAGATGTATATACGAATGGATCTGATGGTTGGTATAAGTCTTTATCTCAATACTATTTTGACACATCTGCTTCTTATGTGAGAAACTTATGGAACAACCTTTATGCTGCCATAAATCAATGTAATGGAGTAATTGCCCAAATCGGTAAAGTAACAGATGCAGAAGAATCTGAGATAGCTGAAGTAAAAGCTGAAGCCAGATTTCTTCGCGCTCTATACTATTTTATAGCAGTACAACAGTGGGGAGATGTTCATTTTACATTGGAGGAAACAGTTGGTGTTGAGCTTGATGCAAACAAGACTGCTAAGAAAACGATTTATGATGAAGGTATAATACCTGATTTAGAATTTGCAATAAGTGTACTTCCTGAAACACAAAGTGAATATGGCCGGGCAACTAAAGGTGCAGCTCAATTCCTATTGTCAAAAGTATACTTGCGATATGGTTGGGATAATAATGACTCTGATGCTTTTGAGAATGCAGTCTCCTATGCGGATGCAGTAATTGAAAGCGGAACATATACCTTACTTGACAACTACGGGGATCTTTTTGATATTGACAATCAGGAAAATGAGGAGGTAATATGGAGCGTTCAAAATACAACCAACACATTAGATAATGGAAACGGCAATACAGCCCACATTTTATTTCAAATGGAATATGATAAGCTTCCAGGAATGCAACGTTCAATAGAGTATGGTCGTCCTTGGAAACGTTACTGCCCTACAGAATATCTATTGTCTCTTTGGGACCGTCAATACGATGCTCGTTATCACAATGGTTTCCAGCATGTTTGGACTGCAAACAACTCATCTTCTTTGCTAACAAACCAAAGTGTTGGTGATACTGCGATTTTCATTCCGGGAGTAAATGTCGGGGAAGTATTTTATGTTGCAGATGAAGATGGAAATCGTGTTGAAAGAACTCTTAGTGAGGCATATTACAATGAACGCCAGGGTACATCAATGAGCATATACACTCCTGATGATTACACACTAAAAATTTACCCAAATACACTGAAGTTCCTAGATCCTGACAGAACTGACAAGAACCAGACAGCAGGTACACGGGACTGGGTAGTTATGAGGTTTGCTGAAGCCTATCTAATTGCAGCGGAAGCCCATTATAAATTGGAAGAATACGACGAAGCTGCAGCGATGTTAAATGTAGTTCGGGAAAGAGCTGCATGGCCAGGTTATGAAACACAAATGGACGTTACAGCTGGAGAGGTTGACTTAGATCTCATTCTTGAAGAACGTGCACGTGAATTATTTGGAGAAAACGAGCGTTTCTATGACCTAACAAGGACAGGAACACTAGTTGAACGTGTAAAAAGTTATTGCAACGCTATTAACTACACAAATTATGCTGCCAATAACATTAGCGAAAAACATTATTTAAGACCAATACCTCAAGACCACATCGACAAGTGCGAGAATGGGTACGAACAGAACGAAGGTTGGTAAAGAATCAGGTAATCAATTTTTGAGACGAAAGAGGCCGTCTCAAAAGAAAATCTAGAGGAGCCTAATCATGGCTCCTCTAGCACCGAATTATTATTCAACAAAAATACTTAGACTAGAAACATTTGTCTCAGTAAAGAATTCATAATCAAGATTTCTTTTTTCAGTTAGTTAGTTTAGTTAAATGTAAAACTCCGGGGGACTCACCTGGAGTTTTCTTAAACATTGATTAATCGCCAAAACAAACAATTCGAATAATTAAATATCTGGGACGAATAAAAAGACAAAACCAAACGAACAAATAACCTGATTTACAAACCACCCCAGAAAAAAGAGCCAGATAGAATTACCCACATGAAATAGCAGAAGAAAAAAAATTAAAAAACTGTAATAATGAAGAAAATATCAATTTACATACTAACCCTTCTTTTATTGTTCTGTTATCAAAACAGTTACAGTAACAATAAAAACAAAGAAAATGTTGAAAGCTTTTCAAAAGACAAACTCGAACTTGCTGTAAAAAATGTAAAGAAATATGTTGATGAGGGAAAATTGTCCGGCATCAATATGATGGTCGTTAAAGATGGAAAAACAATAGTGTCTGAATCTTTCGGATATTCCCATTTAAGCAACGAAGTCCCCATGAACAGCAAAACAATGTTTAGGGCTTATTCCATGACCAAACCGGTTACTGCCACAGCTTTAATGATGCTATATGATAAAGGTAAATTCAAATTAGATGATGAAGTGTCTAAATATATTCCTGAGTTTGCCAACACACAGGTCTATAACTCAGAAACAAAAAAACTTGAACCACAAAAAAACCCAATGACTATTCGTCATTTACTTACTCACACATCAGGTTTGGGATATGGCTTTGGACAGAGTTCTTATGTAGATTCATTGTATCAAGTCGCTTCAGCGAAAGGCTGGGGGCCTAAATTGGAAGATCAAGTAAAAAAATTGGCTCAGATACCTTTAAAATACCAGCCCGGAACAGAATGGGAATACAGCTATTCAATTGATGTTGCCGGATATTTGGTAGAAGTAATGTCGGGCATGCCTTTGGACGAATATTTCAGAACCCAAATTTTTGAACCTTTAGGAATGGAAGATTCCGGTTTTTATGTACCAACTGAAAAGCATCCAAGATTTGCTTTGGTATACGGCAAAGATCTTATGGGAAAACTTCAAGGACCTCAAAATCCTTCCGAAGACAGCTTCTTAAAACCAACAACCCTACTCCAGGGTGGAGCAGGCATGGTAACCACGATCGACGATTACTCAAAGTTTGCTACAATGTTGGTTAATAATGGAGAATATGAAGGAATAAGATTATTAAAAGCATCCACAGTTGCTCTAATCATGTCAAACAATCTGCAAGAAGGAGTAGAATTCAATGGACTTGGGCCTTCAAACAGGGCTGTTGGAGGTTATGGACTAGGTGGTTCATATAACGTAAAAACTGGAGAATATGGCTGGACAGGTGCTGCATCAACATATTTATCAGTCGACCCTGAAAATAATATGTTCATATTAGGTTTTACTCAATTAATGCCCATAGACTGCAGCTATGCTAATGAATTCTCAGACGACATTCATGATGCAATTATTGAAGAGTAAAAATTCACAAAAAAAACAACACACAATCAAGTACTTAAAAATTAAAAGAATGAAAAAATTAGCATTGCTGTTATTCACTGTGACAAGTTTATGCGCAACGGGGCAAAACTTTAATCAGAATGACGAAGAACCAAAGATGACCCCTGCAATGACTGAGTTTTATACTCCAGTACCTAAAGTTGTCACTCCAGGAAAAACAGTATCAGAAGATATTCTGGTACAGCCATCTTCAGATGCCATTGTTTTATTTGATGGCAAAGATCTGTCTCAATGGGAGAAAGCTCCTGCTCGAAGTACTTATTACACTCCTGATGAGAATTCTGAATTCAACTTCAACACAGGCACCGAAGCCAAATGGGATGTAAGTGACGGCCTTTTAACCGTGAACAAGAAGGAAGGTGACATACAAACAAAAATGAGTTTTGAGAATTTTCAACTTCATATTGAATGGCGTGTACCTGAAGATATCACAGGAGAAGGACAATGGCGAGGAAACAGCGGTATAATACTGCAAGGTGTGTATGAACTTCAGATTCTGGATTCTTATCAACAGGAAACATACACAAATGGAATAGCAGGAAGTATTTATAAACAAACGGCCCCTCTGGTCAATGCAATGCGAAAGCCTGGTGAATGGAATACCTATGATATCATTTATACGGCTCCAACTTTCATGGAGGATGGACGATTTCGCACTCCCCCCTCTGTAACCGTACTCCTCAATGGCATTTTGGTACAGAGCAACACAGTAATACTGGGACCAACAAAATGGATTGGTGTTCCTCAGGCAACTTTACACGGAGAAGGACCTATTCGCTTGCAGGCACATGCAGATCCCAGCGAACCTGATAGTTTCAGAAATATATGGATAAGGGAGTTATAAAATAAATATTCAAATGGTAATAGAATAAAAAAGACTACATTATGAGATACCTAAAACTTTTCCTACATGCTACCTTGCTAGCTATTTTCACGATTTCTATTAATTCCTGCGTTAGCAATAGTGAAAATGCTCAAAATGCTGGGAACAGCCAGGCTTATGACCCAGATAAGCAACAAATTTTAATTGGGGACGACATCGCAATTGCAAATACTCAATATGGTAAAGTAAAAGGCTATATTAGCAGAGGCATATACACTTTTCTAGGAATACCATACGGGGCGGATACTGGTGGCGAAAACAGATTTATGCCACCACAACCACCAGAATCCTGGGAAGGTGTAAAACCAGCAGTATACTTTAGTAATTGTGCTCCTCAATTTGAAACAATTCAAAGTCCCGAAAGTTACGACACATTCAGGGATCACGATAATTACACAACAAAAAGCGAGGATTGCCTCCGGGTAAATGTATGGACACCGGCACTTGATAACACAAAGCGTCCTGTTATTGTTTGGATACACGGTGGCGGTTATTCGTTTGGCAATGCCATTGAGCAAGACGGCTATTATGGTGAGAATTTTGCCAGAACCCAGGATGCCGTTTATTGTTCCATAAACCACCGTTTAAATAGTTTTGGTTTTTCTGATTTTGCATCTGTTGGCGGTGAAAAATACAAACACTCTGGGAATGTGGGGATGCTTGATATTATTGCTTCTTTACAATGGATACACGATAATATTGAGAACTTTGGAGGAGATCCTGGTAATGTCACCATTATCGGACAATCAGGAGGTGGATCAAAAGTTTGCGTTATTGCAACCATGCCTGCCGCAAAAGGACTAATACACAAAGCTGTTGCTTTAAGCGGAAACTCAATCAAACTTGGAAGCTCAGAAAATTCTGAAAAACTTGGAGAATATATTTTAAAAGAAGCAAATCTTAAGCCTTCAGAAATAGACAAACTTCAGGAGATGTCATGGGAAGACTATTATGAACTATCGCATAAAGCCTTAGCAAAATTTAATGAAGAGAACAGTGCAACAGGAGTTTTCGGTATGAAACTAGGCTTTAACCCAGTTGGCGATGATGTTGATATTCCATCCGGAACTTTTTACTCTGGAGACAGAAGTGACCTGCCGGATGTACCAATGATTATTTGCTCGACTTTTCATGAATTCCAAGATGGGATGACAAAACCAGAGCAGACTTCATGGACAAAAGAAGATGTTTTAGCACAACTGGAAGAAGACTGTGGTGAAAATGGAGAAATTATTTACAATGGTTTTGAAAAGATCCTACCTGCTTCGGCTTCTCCAGCAGACATTTGGGCTACTATCAGAACCAATGGAGTAAGAGAAAGTGTTATTAATACTGCCAATACAAAACTTCAACAAAACTCACCTGTATACACTGCATGGTTTGGTTGGAGCCCTGATATGTTTGATGGCCGAATGCGAGCTTTCCACTGTATCGATATTTGTTTTTGGTTTAATAATACTGATCAATATCTGTCTCAAACAGGAGGAGGTATCGTTCCCAGAATATTATCCGACAAGATGAGCAACGCTCTAGGAGCTTTTATGCGCACTGGAAATCCGAACACACAAAACACGGACGGATTACCTGAATGGCCTCAATACAATGAGAAGGATGGTGCCGTGATGATTTTAGATAATAAATGCAAAGTGATGAATGATCCTGACAGGGAATTACGCAAATTAATGCCTGCCATATTTAGAAGATTTATATAAAAGTTTTTTATTTAAGAGGCCGATGAAATTATCGGTCTCTTTTATTTAGAATGTAATTAGTCAAGTGTAATCATTATAAAAAAACAATAATTAACACTACGATACGAACGTTTTCGTACACGTTCATCTGTCAAAAAACTATATATTAATAAAATGCTTTAGTAATTCTTAGCCAATAAGTTTTCATATCCCAACGCAACACACTCAAAACACCTCATAAAATCAACAGATTTACAAATCTCATCATTAAACACATACACTAATTCACATTTTCACCAAGATCAACAAATTATTAAAACAACTGCAACAATTACCCTAACAAAATTGGTTCTTGTTAATTTGTTTTTGCAATTTTCAAAAAAGATAGTATCTTCGTGTTCGTTAACGCTTATAAAAACACATTAACCAATGAGTAAATTTTGCAATAATAATTTCTTGCTTGGAAACGAGGTTTCCAGGCATTTATACAACTCCTATTCAAAGAATAAACCCATCATTGATTTTCACAATCACTTAGACCCAAAGTATATCGCAGAAGATTACAAATTCGACAATCTTGGACAAATGTGGCTTGAGGGCGATCATTATAAATGGCGTGCAATGCGGATCAATGGTGTGACTGAACAATTTTGTTCAGGAACTGCTTCATTCAAAGAAAAATTCCTGAAGTGGGCAGAAACCATGCCGTATGCGGTTGGTAACCCACTCTACCACTGGGCACATCTTGAATTAGCCCGCTATTTCAATATCTATGAATTATTATCACCTGCAACAGCTGAATCAATTTTTGCAGAGACTAGTGAAAAATTAAAGTTGCCGGAATACAGCACACGTGGTTTGTTGAAAATGATGAATGTTGAGTTGGTTGCCACAACTGACGATCCTGCCGATGATTTAAAATACCACAAGCAACTATATGATGAAGGATATGAAATAAAGGTTGTTCCAACTTTCAGAGCAGACAATATAATCAAGACAGAAGATCCTTCTTTTGTAAAATCATATATCGAGAAATTGGGTGAAGTATCTGACATTAATATCATTGACCTAAACAGTTTACTGGAAGCCCTTGATAAGCGACACGCCTATTTCCATGAACTGGGCGCCCGTATGTCAGATAGCGGACCTCTTCGATTTTACTTTGAAGAATATAGTCATGAAGAAGTGGATATAATCTTCAAAAAACTTTTAAGCGGTAAAAATATCGGGGAAACAGAAAACGAAAAATACCGCACCTGCATCATGGCAGAGCTGGCTAAACTTAACCATAAAAGAGGATGGACACAGCAATTCCATGTTGGGCCTTTAAGAAATAATAGTTCAAGGAAATTTGCTGCTTTGGGCCCTGATACCGGATGGGATTCAATTGGACCGGTACAGGATCCAATTAAAATGTCCCGGTTTTTAGATCATCTCGACAAAGACGACAAATTGGCCAAAACTATTCTTTATAATCTAAATCCTGCTGATAACGAAATGATGATAGCCATGTGTGGCAATTTTAGTGATGGAACTGTAGCTGCGAAGGTTCAGTATGGTGCAGCCTGGTGGTTTCTGGATCAAAAATCAGGAATGGAAAAACACTTGAAAGATCTGTCTGCTTTGGGATTACTAAGCAGATTTGTTGGCATGGTAACCGACTCTAGGAGCTTTTTATCCTTTCCGCGTCACGAGTATTTCAGGCGTATTGCATGTAATTATATCGGGGAAGAAGTTGAAAAAGGACTGATACCAAATGACGAAAGCATACTGAAACAACTGGTTGAGGGGATTTCATATACAAACGCAAAAAACTATTTAAATTTTTAAAAATAATGTCAAAGAAGGTAATAACATTTGGAGAGATAATGCTTCGTTTATCAACGCCTGGTTATCAGCGTTTTTCACAAGCTAAGGAGTTTGATATTTGCTATGGGGGCGGTGAGGCTAATGTAGCATATTCATTGGCTAATTATGGTATTGATGTTTCTTTTGTAACAAGGTTGCCCCAAAATGATATTGGAAGTTCTTGCATGATGGAACTACGCAAATATGGTGTAGATACCAGCAAAATCCTGTACGGAGGAGACCGTTTGGGGATATATTTCCTGGAAACCGGAGCTGTATCACGGGCCAGCAAAGTGGTATATGACCGTGCTTATTCTTCATTTGCATCCATTCATAAAGGCATGGTCAATTGGGATGAAGTATTGAAAGATGCTGATTTCTTCCATTGGACGGGCATCACGCCTGCTGTTTCACAAGGTGCAGCAGATGCTTGCCTGGAAGCAATTCAGGCTGCCAATCGCTTGGGCGTTACTGTTTCCTGCGACCTGAATTACCGCAAGAACCTATGGAAGTATGGTAAGAAGGCATCTGAAGTGATGCCAGAATTGGTAGACGGATGTGATATTGTTTTAGGGAATGAAGAAGATGCATCAATGGTTTTAGGGATTCATCCCGAAGGAGTTGATGTAACAGGAGGACATGTTGAAGCTGAAGCCTACCTGAGTGTTTCACGGCAAATCATGAAAGAATACCCAAGGGTTAAAAAAGTCATTACCACATTGCGTGGTTCAATCAGTGCCAATCACAATTCATGGTCTGGAGTTTTATACGATGGTGAAAAACTATATCAGGCACCAACCTATCAAATTACGCACATCGTCGATCGCGTAGGTGGAGGAGACTCGTTTATGGGCGGGCTTATTTATGGCTTACTTACATATGAAGGTGATGATCAAAAGGCATTGAATTTTGCCACTGCTGCTTCTTGTTTAAAGCATACAATACATGGCGACTACAACCTGGTTACTGTTGCCGAAGTTGAAAAATTAATGGAAGGCGATGCTTCAGGACGGGTTTCAAGATAAAAGAATATAAAAAAGAAGAAGATGGCTAAATATACAAGAATAGAAGTATTTCAGGCAATGAAGGACACGGGTGTCGTTCCGGTTTTCTTTCACAAAGACCTGGAAGTTTGCAAGGCAGTTGTAAAAGCCTGCTACGAAGGTGGAATCCGTGTTTTTGAATTCGTAAACCGTGGTGATTTTGCCCATGAGATTTTCTCTGAGCTCAATAAATATGCACTTAAAGAATTCCCTGAAATGATACTGGGTGCAGGTTCTGTTGTTGAAGAAGGAACGGCAGCACTATACATTCAACTGGGAGCAAATTTCATTGTCTCTCCTTTATTGAATGAAAACATGGCCAAAATCTGCAACAGGCGAAAAGTCATGTGGTCGCCCGGATGTGGAACGCTAAGTGAGATCAATAAAGCTGAAGAACTTGGAGCTGAACTTGTAAAAGTATTCCCGGCCTTAGAAGTTGGGGGACCATCGTTTGTAAAAGCGGCAAAAGCTCCCTGTCCCTGGACGAATATTATGCCAACAGGAGGTGTGACCTGCGAAAAAGAAAACCTTGAAAAATGGTTTGCAGCAGGTGTAACCTGTGTTGGAATGGGATCAAACTTATTCCCAAAAGAAATCATGGAAGCTAACGATTACAATGCCCTTGCGGCCAAAGTAAAAGAGCTAACTGAAACAATTAATGAAATAAGAAACTAATCATGAATAATTTAAATCTAACAGACAAGATTGCAGTAATTACCGGTGGCGGTGGTGTTCTTTGCTCAACGATGGCTAAAGGATTGGCATCTCAAGGTGTAATGACTGCCATACTTGACCTTAACCATGATGCAGCAACACGAGTTGCTAAAGATATTGAAACCGAATTTGGGGTAAAGTCCATTGGATTAGGCGCCAATGTATTGAGTAAAGATTCACTAGAAGAAGCTTTAAACGAAATACACAACCAACTGGGGACTGTCGATTTTTTGATTAATGGAGCAGGTGGAAATGCAGCAACAGCTACAACTCAGGCTGAATTTATCACAGATGAATGCATTGATAAGCTGGATGAAACATTCTTCGGCTTGAAGATGGATGGATTTGACAAAGTTTTTGCTTTAAACTTTCAGGGGACTTTATTGCCGTCAATGGTTTTTGCCAAAGATATGCTTGAGAAAAAGAGCGGGGCTATTGTGAATGTTTCTTCCATGAACTCTTATACTCCTTTAACCAAGATCCCGGCATATTCTGCAGCAAAGGCTGCGATCAATAATTTTACTCAATGGCTGGCTGTTCATTTCGCAAAAACAGGAATCCGTGTAAATGCGATTGCTCCCGGATTTCTTTTAACCAACCAAAATCGTTTTTTATTAATTGACGAACAAACAGGCGAGGCAACACCACGAGGCAATAAAATCATTACAAATACACCTATGGAACGTTACGGTGAGCCTGAAGAGCTGTCAGGTACAGTTGCCTATTTATTGTCAGACTGGGCCTCATTTATTACAGGGATTGTAGTTCCTGTTGATGGTGGTTTCAGCGCATATAGTGGTGTGTAATTTTAAAAAATCATTCAAATCATGATTGAACAAACATGGAGATGGTATGGTCCTAACGACCGAATATCATTAAACGATATAAAACAAACAGGTGCAACAGGTATTGTTACGGCTTTGCACCATATCCCGAACGGGGAAGTCTGGAGTATTGAAGAAATAAAAAAAAGAAAAACGACAATTGAAGCAGTTGGTTTACGCTGGTCTGTTGTCGAAAGCGTGCCTGTACATGAGGACATAAAAAAACAAAGTGGCGATTGGAAAAAGTATATTGAAAATTATCAGGAAACAATAAAAAACTTAGGAGAATGTGGCATAGAAACAGTTTGCTACAATTTTATGCCTGTACTGGACTGGTCTAGAACTAATCTTGACCACACATCCAATGACGGCTCACTGGCATTAATCTATGAACAAAAAGTATTTGCGGCATTTGATATTTTCATATTAAAAAGAACAGATGCCGAAAAAGATTACTCAAATAAAATCATTAAAGAAGCAGAGAAATATTTTGATGAATTAGATAGAACGGGGAAAGAAAAGCTAACGAATACTGTTATCAAAGGACTTCCTGGAGCAGAAGAGAGTTATACTCTTGATCAGTTTCAGGAAGTACTTGATGCTTATAAGGATATTGATGACAAAAAACTGAGGGAACATTTGCAGGATTTTCTGAAAGCAATTATCCCAGTAGCAGAAGAAGCAAGTGTCCGGATGGCTATTCATCCTGATGATCCACCATGGGGCTTACTTGGACTTCCTCGTGTTGTCAGCACATTAGATGATGCTAAAAATATAGTCAACACGATTGATTCATTCTCCAATGGGATAACACTCTGTACAGGTTCTTGGGGGGCAGGATATTTCAATGATTTATCTGTTATGGCCAAGGAGCTTTCTCATCGTATCAATTTTGCACACCTAAGAAACGTTAAGAGAGATACAGACTATAATTTCAGTGAAGATTATCTTTTCGATGGTGATGTTGATATATATCAAGTACTAAAAACGCTTGTTTTAGAAGAGGAAAACCGCAAGAAACTGGGCCGGGGCGATTTTTCAATTCCTGTTAGGCCCGATCATGGCAACCAAATGATGGGTGATATTGGAAAAGATAACAACCCTGGTTATTCTTTGTATGGAAGGATGAAAGGATTAGCTGAAATCAGAGGACTTGAATTGGGTATTAGAAGAAGCCTTAATTATTAGAATTTAAATCATAAAACCAAATAAACAAAAAATGTCGAATAGTAACTCAACAAAAATGTCAAATTACAGATGGACAATTTGTGCTCTGTTATTTTTTGCAACAACGATTAATTATCTGGATCGTCAGGTATTATCGCTAACCTGGAAAGATTTTATTGCCCCTGAATTTCACTGGACAAATAGCCATTACGGAAATATTACAGCTTTATTTTCCTTGTTTTATGCTGTTGGCTTATTATTTGCAGGTCGATTTATCGATTGGTTTGGTACTAAAAAAGGATACTTATGGGCAATTGCCGTTTGGTCAATAGGTGCAATATTACATGCATTTTGTGGAATTGCAACCTCAGGCTTATTAACAGGTAACTGGTTTGTCGGTTTTGAAGGTGCAAAAGAAGCCATAAGCACAGTTGGTAATGTCTCTAAAGTAATCAATGTAAGTGTGGCATTTTTCATTATGGCTCGTTTAGTTTTAGCGATTGGTGAAGCTGGCAACTTTCCAGCTGCAATTAAAACTACTGCAGAGTATTTCCCGAAAAAAGACCGGGCATATGCAACCAGTATTTTTAATGCCGGTACTACAATTGGCGCCCTTGCTGCACCAATTACAATACCAACAATTGCAGCGCATTTTGGATGGGAAATGTCTTTTATTATAATTGGTGGGCTAGGTTTCGCATGGATGGGATTTTGGCAATTCAAGTATAAAAAACCACACAAAAACACACATGTCAATCAGAAAGAGTTAGATTATATCAATCAGGACGATGTGGATCAAGAAGAAGCTAAGGTCAATAATGAAGCAAAAATACCTTTCCTAAAAACCTTTCAATACAAGCAAACCTGGGCATTTATTGCTGGTAAGTTTATGACTGATGGTGTTTGGTGGTTTTTCCTTTACTGGACACCCGCCTATTTAAGTGATGTTTACGGATTAACATCTGACACTACTATGGCAAAATTGCTACTGTTTGTATTATATACAATTACGATGTTATCAATTATTGGAGGATGGCTCCCAAGTTATTTTGTTGACAAAAAAGGTATGGATCCCTATGCCGGACGTATGCGCTCTATGCTAATTTTTGCCTTTTTCCCAATTTTAGCCCTATTTGCCCAGCCCCTGGGAGCGTATTCATATTGGTATCCCATTATAATAATTGGAATTGCATGTGCTGCACACCAGGCGTGGTCAGCTAATATTTTTTCCACCGTTGGCGATATGTTCCCAAAATCTACAATTGCAACAATTACAGGTATTGGAGGAATGGCTGGAGGTTTAGGCTCTTTTGTTATCAATAAAAGTTCTGGTGTGTTATTCGATTTTGCGGATGCTACAAGCATGAAATTCATGGGCTTTGAAGGAATTGAAGCTGGTTATTTTATCATCTTCTCTATTTGTGCTGTCGCCTATTTAATTGGATGGACAATCATGAAAGTGTTAGTTCCTCACTACAAACCTATTAGGATAACAAATTAGTACTCTCACAAACAAAAGAATTCACTACTCTCTATACAGTAACTAATTAGTCTATTTGATTTTGATAAAGGTTTTAGGTTTAATAATTAGTTAGGTCAACGAAAGCTGTTAGATTTTTCCTCTAAAGAAAAGTCTAATCAGCTTTTTATTTTTTTATTATAAATAAAAAAACATAACATTGCAGTTTGTTTTCCTTACCTACAACATCTTAGGCTTTTTCAAAAAACTTGCCTAAAAAAACTCGAGTAAAACAGTCATCATTTTTACTTTGTATTTTAACAGAAAAACACGAAATTATCGTTATGGAAAAACCAAGGATTAAAGATATTGCACTTAAAGCAGGTGTTTCAGTAGGAACTGTTGACAGGGTATTACATAACAGGGGGGAAGTTAAAGAAGAAACCAAAAATGAAATATTAAAAATAGCCAAAGAACTCAACTACAAACCCAATGTTGCGGCGCAACTACTAAAAGCCCCTACCCTATATAAAATTGCAATATTGATACCGGAACCAGTTAAAGAAAATAGTTTCTGGACAATTCACCCTAAAGGTTTTGAAAAAGCGGCAAAAAACGCAGACCTATATCAGGTTGAAATTACCTTTTTAAAGTTTTCCATCAAGGATGAACATGACTTTGAAGAAAAAGCCCAGGAGATAATTGAACTTAAACCTAATGGTGTAATCATGGCACCACTATTCAAAAGAGAAACCATTAATTTTTGCGACAATTTAAGGCAATGCAATATTCCTTATGTTTTTATTGACACAAATATCCCCGAAGCAAACTGTTTGGCATTTGTTGGAGAAGATGCATTTAAAAGTGGTCGTGTTGCTGCAGGATTAATAGACATTATTACGCCAACTGACAAGGACATCCTTATCGTAAACATTGCCAAGAACTTAGGGAATACGCAGCATTTAAATAGCAGGAATCAAGGATTTATGAGTTATTTTGTTGACAAAGGCAACAATCAGGGATTAAAAATAAGTATTGATATTCCTGAAGAAAAACCGAAAGAGGTAAAAAGTTACCTCGATAAGGTTTTTAGGAACAACTCAAATATTGGCGCAATTTTAGTTTCCGGTTCAAGAACCTATGCGGTCGCAGAGTATGTTGAAGCAAGCAGGATTAATACAATTACAGTCGGGTATGAGGCAATTGAGGACAACCTAAAATACCTAAGAAACGGGGTCATCCAGTTTTTGGTTAGTCAACGTCCCCTAGAGCAATCTAAAAAATCATTTGACATACTACTAAGCTATATCACATCCCATATAAAACCTGATGAAAACAATTATCATCAACAAATTGATATTTTAAGTGCAGAAAACATCGACTAATTTAAAAAGGTTTTATAGTGTGCCAGTAGCATATGGATGTCTCTAGTTAAACCTTACCTCTTTGTTCTTTTGTGATGATTCATAAATCTTAAGAATTATTTCTACAGACTTTCTGGCTTCTATACCATCGATTGAAAACGGATAATTCTCCTCAATTGACTCGATAAATGCTGCTATATTTCTAGCATGAGGTTCGTATGGAATTGATTTTGGGTCTGATGCACCCTGCCTTGACTTGACCGGATTACCAAAGTTTTTAATAATCTGCTCATCATCTTCTGTTGGATCAACAAATTCCCAGACACTAAAATAGTTATCTTCCATTACCACAGTCCCTCTTGTGCCTGTTATTTCGATTTTTCTCGATTGCCCTGGAAAAGAAGCAGTAGTTCCATAAACCATCCCAAAAGATTTACTTTTAAATTTAATTATAGCGACAGCTGTGTCCTCAACCTCAATTTCAGGGTGGCCTAATGTTGAAATGTATGCTTTTAATGATTCTAAAGGCCCCATCATGTATTGAAGCAGATCAATCATATGGATCGATTGGTTCATTAATGCACCTCCTCCATCAAGTGCCCATGTTCCACGCCAACTATTTTTGTAATACTCATCATCCCGCCACCAGGGAATAAATACAGATGCATTAGTGATAACACCAAACCTTCCACTGTCAACTGTTTCTTTCAATATCTTAACAACTTCGTAAAACCTATAATTAAATACCCCCCCAAGCCTAGTATTGTTCTTTTCATGAGCTTTTATCATTGCATCTATTTTAGCAAGACTTATATCCAGGGGTTTTTCGCACAACACATGTTTTCCATGATATGCAGCTTCAATGGCGGATTCCGAATGCACACCACTAGGTGTCGCTATAATTACAACATCAATATCAGGAGATTTAAGCAAATCAGTTGTTGAACTAAATGCAGAACAACTATATTTTCGGGACAGAGTTTTTACTTTCTGCATATTGGAACCAGAGATACCCATAAGTAATGTATTGCTCAAACTTTGTACAGCCTTGACATGAAACTCTGCAATATTACCTGCTCCGATAATTCCAATTTTCCATCTTTTCAATGCGATGATATTTTATTAATTAACAATATTCCTCTTAAAAAAAAGGAGAGACACTATTCGAGTTGAAACTGAATAACAATAAACAAATAGTGCACACTCTTAGTAAACTTCATTTAAGGTGCTTAACTATAAGCACAATCCCCCAAAAAAAAGTCTTATCTGCGATCCCAAAACCCATTTCCCTCTATCCATATAATTGTTTTGCAGATAGCTAATAACTAATAGTATTCTGATGAAATATTTTTCAAGAAACTTTCTTTCTAAAAAGCAGCTCAATAATGAATAACTTCACAAAAAGATAAGTAAAATATGCCCCTATGGTTAGAAAAATCACAAAATCCATTTCGCGGAAGAGCTCGTTCCATTCTGTTTTATAATAGACTATACTTATCACATTAAGCAAATTAAAAAAGAAAAACAGGCTTAATAAAATCTGTAGTTGCTTATGTAAGTTGATCTGGATTGTCTTCATTTTTATTTATAAATAATAGTTTAAACTTAAATCTTATATTCATCAGGTAATACAATCTTAGTTTCCTCATCAATAGCTTTCTCTCCCAGCAAGGTCCACATACTTGTATAATATGCCTCACGAATCATATTCTCAGGACTTTTACCTTCTCTTATAAAACTGGCAAACGCTTCAAACTGCAACTGAGAATCCTCATAGTAATCTTCCGGCATTAATCTATCACCGTCATAGGACACAGCAGTCTCTGGCACCCACGAATCTCCCCCAATAGGAATATTGTCAAAAATACCGTGTTCAAGGTTGTTTATTAATTGCCGAATCCCCGGAGCTGAAGGTGGATTCTCAGAGAATATCCTGTTCGTCTCAAATTCAATGGTTCCTTCACTGCCAAGTATCTGTTCCTCTAATCCATGCTTTTTATTGCTGGTCATGGAATCATATATAAATTGAACCCCATCATCGAATGTGTATGTTAGTGAAATATTATCATGCACTGTCCTTCCATCTTTCCAAAAAACATTACTGCCTACACCGATAACACTTTGAGGGATCTTCCCTTTTACCCAAAGGGCAACCTGAAGCTGGTGTGTCATTAACTCTGTTAATAGCCCACAAGACAATTCTTTATATAACCGCCAGTTAATCTGACGCTCAAAATCAGGATTATTATCCGGCAAGACCCGGCGCCAATCGTTGTTCCTGTGCCAATAAGCACGCATCTGTGTTACCTCACCAATTGCACCTTCCTGTATTTGTCTAATACCTTCAAGATAAATTGGGTTAAACATACGTTGATGACCTATTTGTAAAATTTTACCGCTACTTACATGAGCGTCATACATTCGTTTTATGTCTTCAGGAGTACGTGCCATCGCTTTTTCACAAAATGTGTGAATACCTACTGATAAACAATCAACTGCAATATGTGCATGCTCTGTTAATGGTGTAGCAATTACTACTCCATCAAGTTTTTCAGATTCAATCAGTTTGCGGTAATCTGTGTATTTCTTTACTTCACAATTATTTTGCTGACAAAAAGAATAGGCACTTTCAAGGTTGGGCTCATAATTATCGCATATTGCAACAATACTGATATTTGAAGTTTCCCTGATCCCTAAAAGCATATAAAGCAGAAGGGTTCCCCTTGAACCGGTTCCAATAACAGCAATACTTAATTGATCTGACAAACTATTTGAGACTTGATTGTCGTTTGCAAACGCTTTCAGCCACGGGGATGATGAAAGTAGCAACATGGATGATCCTCCTAATGCCAATTCTTTTAATAATTTGCGTCTACTTTTTTCTTTATTGATTTTCATATTTATATATACATGTTAGTTTATTGGTATTTCCCTGAGTGAAAACAAATACCTTTTGTGGTTTTAAACTACAAATCAGATTATTAAAATCATTTTCGGCTGCTACAATCAAGGCTGTGGACAAAACCTCTGACCTGATTGGGCAACTATCCTGAACATAGACTAATCGGTTTGTTGATTCATGATATGGGTTGTTCGGATTAAAAATATGATGCTTTTCCCCGTTTCCGGGACAAGTTCTACTAATGGAAACCGCATGGTCGTTCAAATTAAATACTATGGGATTGCTTTTTGCCCCCCTAAATGTAAAGGGCCAGCAATCACCGGAAGGATGTTTCCCTTTGGTTAAAACTGAGCTCCCACCAAAACTTACAAAACAATTTTTAATACCCTGTTCTGTAATAATTTTGCATACCTGATTAAGGAGCAATCCTTTCCCGATTGCTCCAAAATCAAGTGACACATATCTATTCACATACCTAACTTTCTTGCTATTTATGTCCAGTTCAAAACTTAAATTTTTATGAGTTGACCTATCCTTAATCAAAAAGTTCGGATTTTGGGAATTCATATCTTTTAATCGACCAAGCCCTGCATTAAAATACCCTAAAGTCAGCTCATTATATGTTTTACATTCAACCAAAATAGCCCATAACTCATCACTTACCTTCACCCAATTGTTAAAGGCATTGTCATTGATGTGATAAGTTTCTGATTTGGAATTAAACCTATTCAGTAATAATTCTAATTTATTTATTTCATATTGAATACGACTGCTTATGTCATTGGCTGTTTTATCAGAAACATCAATTAAGATTATATCAAGAACTGAATTCATCCCTGAAAAAGATTGATGTGAATATTTTAAAACCTTTGACATTTGCTTAGATATAATACAAGATTAACTTCGGAACATAATGCAACTACAACTATTCGATTATCTAGATCTTAGGTTCCCATCCGGGTTCATATTGGCGTCCCCAGAGTTTCATTGCATCGCGGTCGTACATTTTCCCGCTTGCATCGTCAATGTCAAAACCTTTCTTGATGCGATATGAAATATTGGCGTAATGAACCATTGCCTGGCTTATTGAGGCATCTTCAATGCCCGCGTTCAGCATCTGTTCTTTGCCCCTGATCACATTGAACCAGTTTTCAGCGTGCTCGGTACTTGTATCACCGCCTCCGCCTAGAGCCGTGCCAGCTTCGTTGGATGACGATTTACTCTCTTTTACTACCGCACCTTTCCTGTCGTACAGGGTATATTTCCCACGGTCAACATAAACAGTCCCTTCACTGCCATAGATGATCGTTCCGCGGCCACCGTCACCTTCTGTGAAACTTTTATGGGCATTACGGCTGTGGCCTTCCCATTTGATGATCTTATCGCCGTTAAAGCGGAACTGTGCATCCATGGTGTCGTACATTTCCCAGCCATCATTGATAAAATGCCGTTTTTCTGCTTCTACTTCCACATGCTCGGGAAAATCTACCTGTAGAGCCCAGCGTGCCACATCCAATTCGTGGGTCGCATTGTTCCCGGCCTCGGCAGTCCCATAATCCCAACCATACCAGTGCCAGTTGTAATCCCAGGTCTCTTCTGTGTATTCACGGCGAATAGCAGGCCCTTGCCATAGGTCCCAATCCAGGCCTTCAGGGACAGGTGCTTTCTTCTGTACTGGTACTTCATCCCTGCTGTTTGTGTAAAAAGCAACAGCCCGGTAAGGGGTGCCAATAACCCCGTTGTGTATTTCCGATATGATTTCCTGGGTATGGCCTGACGAACGTTGTTGGTTCCCCATTTGTACAACCTTGTTGTACTTTTTCATGGCAGCTACAATTAATTCATTTTCGTGCATATTGTGGCTACAGGGCTTTTCCACATAAACATCTTTGCCACTTTGCATTGCCATAATAGCGCCAGGTGTGTGCCAGTGGTCGGGGGTTGCAATAAATACGGCATCCACGTCTTTGTCATCAAGTACGTTTCGGTAGTCGCTCTCCAGTGTGGGTTGGTAGTCGATCCTTTGCCCCAGGTACTGGGCGGTTCTTTCACGCTGTTTCTGCATCACGTCACACAGGTAAAGGACTTCAATGTTGTTTTCCTTTTTAGAGACAGGGGCATAGAAGGCAAAAACCCTTCGTCCTAACCCAACCAGTGCGACATTTATCCTGTCGTTGGCTCCGATAATCCTGCTGTAACTTTTTGCAGACATGCCCATAGCTGTTCCTCCAACAGTGACTCCTGCCAGACCTAAGCCTGATTTCTTTATAAAATCTCTTCTATTTGAACTCATAATATTTATTGATTAGTTTGTAAGTTTTCGAACTTTTATGCTCCTGTAATGCACCTCGTTGCCATGATCTTGCAATAAAATATGACCTGATTGCCATGAACCAAATCCTTCCCATTGTGCATATTTACTTCTAGCCACTAAGGCATAAAATGCTTGTGTTCCACGTTCATATGTCAAGACCAGACGGTTGTTAAGCCAATGCTCTACATGAGCTCCAACAAAATCCTCTGTAACAATATTATTTCCTTGCAACCATTCTTCATGACGAACACCACTTACAACAAGTCTTGCATGGTTCCATTCACCTGGTTTATTTACAATCTTGTTTTCATGTGCAGGGATTAAGTCGTAA
Organism: Prolixibacteraceae bacterium; assembly: GCA_963662675.2. GTDB lineage: Bacteria > Bacteroidota > Bacteroidia > Bacteroidales > Prolixibacteraceae. The sequence continues at coordinate 335,793 of CAXXHP010000004.1, read as the reverse complement.
AGAGAGCCAATTGTTCTATTTCCATCTGTACCTAATTTAGCATCAGGATGTTTTTCATCATCAAGAACTTGGTATTCAAGACCAATTGCCGACATACCTGAATCATAGGCTTCGGTGATGTAATATTTTATGCCACTATTTGCCCCTTCAGTGATGTTAAACTCAAGTTGAAACTCAAAGGTTGAATATTCATCAAGTGTTACAATGTCACCTCCAAAACCAGACTCTGCACCTTTATAGGCCTCAACTACCAATTCTCCATTTTCGACATGCCAACCATGATCTGGAAATGCTTCTTTTCTAGCACCTCTCCAATTTTCTGTACTTTCTCCATCAAAAAGCAATTGCCAGCCTTGTGCCCGTTCCTGGGGGGATAAATAGTTTGGGATAAGGTTTACAACGGGGATATCTGTCCAAGGGCTTGATTTTAAATTTTCAGTTTTTATGCGAATATTTTTCCAGTGTATTTTTGCTCCTTCCATTGACTTGTCATAAATGGCATGTACCTGTAGGGCAATGAATCCTTTCAAAGTCATATCATCAACCAGGTCAGCACAAGGAACACCATTCACCCATGTACGGATTGAGTTTCCAATTGCTTCAATTCGATAATGATTCCACTCTCCATTTTTGAAAGCTTTTCTTCCTTCCGGGTTTTGTTCTAGCGGATAAAGCCAACCACGTCTGGCTTCATCATAAATACCACCGCTCCACGCCCTTGTTGATGGATCAATCTCACATTGATATCCGTGAACCCGACCATCTTCATAATCTGGAGTGCTTAAACTTCGAAACTGAATGCCAGAATTGATTCTTTCGTCAACAAACAAATCAAGTTCAAGGATAAAATCCCCATATTCATTACTGGTTCGAAGAAAAGTATTGGGAGTACCAAAAACAGTTGTACCTACAATCTCACCATTACTAACTTCATATTTTGCATCACCATTAATTTGCTCCCATCCTGAAAGATCTTCACCATTAAATAACTCTTCCCATCCAGAATCTTGTGCTTTTGCAGTTAAAATAAAACTACTAACGATAGCAACAAGTAGCATTTTACATTTCATAAGCTAATTTTTTTAATTAATTGATTTTGAAAACTTTTCGCTAAAACTAAGTCGCATAATCAGAAAGAATAGCCTTTTTTGTTTCATATATGGTCGCTTTTGTTTCAATATTGTATTTTTACACGATGCTTATTCACACAACACATTAAATAGCATACAAAACGATGCATAAACTCATTCTGACATCAATCATTCTGTGGCTAACTGGTTTTACCAACAACTTATGTGGACAAAATATTAGATTTGATCATTTCGACACCAGGGACGGACTATCTCAAAATAATATCCATAGCCTGATAGTTGATTCTACAGGATATATATGGATTGGGACACTGGAAGGAATAACTCGGTTTGATGGTATTAACTTTGAAACATTCCGATCATTTCCATCAAAAACAAACACTTTAAAAGGAAACTACATTACCCGGTTATCTGCATGTCCTAATGGGAATGTTTGGATACATATTCGAAATAAAGGATTGAATCTTTATGACTCATCCAAGGAAGAGTTCCAACTTTACAATGACAGCTGTTTCATTCCTGCCGACATCAGCAAACTATCCAGCATGGTTTCACCATCTGATTCAGTGCTCTGGTTTACAGATAACTCATCATTATATAGATATAGTCAGAAACAAAATATTACTGAGAAGATTAACTCACCTTTTTCAGGAGGAAGAGTTGTATCTAATGGGAACCACGGATTACTATTCTGGGGTGATGGAGGTATATTTCAAATCAACAAAGACAAAACAAACCAACAGATTTATAATTCTTCAGTAAACCTTCTCTCAAGAGTTTATAACGATTCATTATGTGTCTTTTATTCCCAAACACTACAGATTTTAGACTTAAAAAATCAAACTATAATCCCGCTTAAGTCAAATGAAAAGCTAGACAAACTACTCGAATCAAATTTTGTTTATTCCATCGCTGCTTATAAAAATGAAATATGGCTCGGGCATAATAATGGATTAGCCTTAGTTAAATATGATGAAAATAAAATTCTGGATGTTACCACATTCTCGTATGATGCTTTCGATAATTATTCTTTTCATGGCAAAGATGCAATCAACCTTGTTTTTGATGACTATGGAAATCTTTGGGCAGGAACATCAAAATACGGCATAAATCTATACGACAGAAGAAAAAATCTATTTGACCATCATCAAATCTCTGTCTTATCAAAGTCGGATCAGGAAATTGACCCTGTTAGGGCAATTTGCAAGACAAAAGATAATAACACGTGGTTGGGTTTTGATCGTTTAGGGCTTGTAAAAGTTGATAAGGGAAACAATCAAATACTATACAGTGAAATACATTTTCACAATGGTGAAGTTCACCCCCTTGAGAATATTCGTTCCATCTATGAAGATTCACATGGGAACCTTTGGATTGGTACAAGTTTAGGGCTTGGATTATATAATAAAGCTAAAGATGAAATTCAATCAATACCGTTGTTTAGTTCGGTTAACTGGGACTGGCCATTTCATTGTTATTTCATGGAAGAATTCTCCCCTGGGGAATTAACTGTAACAGGTCCTGAAGGAATTGGTGTAATTGATCTTCAAAATATGTCTTTGCAAGTAATTCCAATGCCTGAAAATTATATTACTTCTGCAACCAGAGACGTGGTTCTGGACAGTCATCTAAATTATTGGTTTATTGCAGATGATGTAGGATTGTGCAAGTTAACTCAGGATGGTGATTTAAAATACTTTACACATGAGGCCGATAGTCTGACAGACAACAAGCTATACGCTATTGAGCTTATAGGAGACACTCTTTGGATAGGCAGTAATACAGGATTAATGTCTTTTAACATCAAAGAAGAGAAAATAATAAATAGTTTTTTCGAAACAGACGGCTTATCAAATAACCTAATCTATAGTATCATAAAAGAATCAGATTATTTATGGATGAGCACAAACCGGGGATTATCAAGATTTAATCTTATTGATTATTCTTTAGAAAGTTTTTTGCCAGATGATCTTTTTATGGATGATGCATTTTTTAAAGATGATAATGGGATCATTTATTTTGGGGGATATGATGGTTTTATAAGCTTTTCGCCAGAAGTCATACAAGATCAGAATATCTTCCCCAAAATTATCATTAATGAGTTATATGTCAACAATCAAAAAGTAAATGTTGGACAATCCATAAATGGTAAACAAATATTAGCTCATTCCCTCCAATATCTTGATGATATTCAAATGGATTACAGCACTAATAATTTTTCCCTGAATTTTGATGCTTTTCCATTCAATTATCCTGATGAAACCTACTTCAGGTATAGGCTTAAAGGACTATCATCCGAATGGATAATAAATTCAAAAAATGAAAGCCGGGCTATATTTACAAACCTGCCTCCCGGAGAATACATCTTCGAAGTTGAAGCCAGTTACAACAAACAAGACTGGAGCGCAGCAAAACAACTATCGATCTCAATTGTGCCTCCATTTTATATGACCATGTGGTTTAAGATACTAATGGTTTTAATTATAACATCACTTGTGATTGTTTTATTTAAAGCAAGGTTATACACCATTAAAAAATGGAATATACACCTGGAAACACAAATCAAAAAACAAACTAAATCTATTGAAGAACAAAAAAATAAGATTATTGCACAAAAGGAAGAAATGGTTGAAATGAGCAACCAACTCCATGAAGCAGACCAGGCTAAACTAAAGTTTTATACGAATATATCTCATGAGTTCAGGACACCTCTAACAATTATCATGGGGAATATTGAGAAGATTAAGGAGCAGGGAGTGAGTCAATTATCGCTAAAAAATATCACACGAAGCTCTGATCGGTTACTAAGATTAGTGAATCAGTTTATTGACCTTAGAAAATACGATCAAGGTGAGTTGAAATTGGAGGTATCGAAGTTCGATATTGTAAGCTTCACAAAAGAGATTGCAGATTCATTTAATGAATTAGCATTGAGAAAAAATATCAATATTGAATTTCTTAATAGCACTGATAAAATTCAAGTTTGGTTAGATAAAGATAAAACTGATAAAATCATTTACAATTTATTGTCCAATGCCATAAAATATACCGATGAAGGAGGATCTATTATTGTCAATATATTTGAGTTTGAAAACAATCTTTCCATCAAAATAACAGATAACGGATGTGGTATTTCGATTGAAGAACAAGAGAAGATTTTTAAACGTTTTTACCGGAGTGAAAAAATATCTTCGGCAACAGAAGGCCATGGTATGGGATTGGCATTAGTCAAGGCTTTGGTTGAATTGCAAAAAGGAGAAATAAAGTGTACTAGTGAGGAGACAAGGGGGACAACATTTGAGATTCTATTTAAAATGGGCAAATCTCACTTTAAATCATCGGAAATACTTTCATCTCAAACTGCAAGAAAGACTAGCAATACAATATCAGATCCTAAAGTTCCAATTCAAATCTCAAGTACATTTTCGGAAGAGATTTTAATTGTTGAAGATAATCCAGACTTACAAGATTACCTGATTAATCTACTTGGTAGTTTTTATAAAATCAAAACAGCAAATAACGGGAAAGAAGCACTTCGTATAATTGAAAAGAATAAACCTGACCTGATCATTACTGACCTGATGATGCCAATTATGGATGGTATAACATTAATAAATACGTTAAAATCTGAAGCTGAAACTTGTTTGATCCCTGTTATTATTTTAAGTGCAAAGGCAGATATTGCGACCAAAATTGAAGGTTATAATGCCAATGTGGATGATTATATCGAGAAACCATTTAACCCAAACTTATTAGTATCTCGCATTCAAAATATTTTAAAAAAACGTACTGAAATTAAGAATAATATCGATCAGTTTACTTCAAATCAAAAAAATGATATAACCCAAATTGAAAAGCAACTAATAGAAAAAATTATGCTTTTCACTGAAATGAATTATGCATCCCCCGAATTTAATGCCGATGTTTTAAGCACTCTAATTGGCATGAGTAGAGTAACATTGTATCGCAAGATGAAAAATATTTATGGAGAAGGGCCTGGAGAATATATTCGCAAATACAGACTTCAGAAAGCGGCTGGCTTAATAAGAGAGGGTAACAAAATGGTAAACGAGATAAGTTCAGAAGTAGGTTTTCAAAGTCTTTCTAACTTCAGAAAAAGTTTTAAAGAACAATTTGGTGTTAGCCCTTCAAAATTTGAGTAACCAATATAGTAGTTTCAAGAAATTGCAAATTCTAAAATTCTGTTTAAATTATTTGTATATTTAATAACAATTTAAAAATGAATATTTAGAGAGACCATAGCGAGACCTATCGACTTTAGCGCATTTAAGATATTGACAATAAGCAAACTAAAAACAGGGTTCGAACCCCAGCTGGGTCACCAAATTAAACGATAAAGCTCTGTAATCGAAATGATTGCAGAGCTTTTTGTTTTTAGTGGTGTCAAATGCGGTGTTAATATCTTTTGGGATCAAATGATATTTCTGGGGGACTCACTTTTTCATGCATAAATTTTAGCTAATCAAAACAAGACTAAATTAATATCTCGAACACCCCGAAGAGCAGCTCTAAAAGCTTTAATCTTTGCATTGAAGGATTCAGCAGACACATTTGTACTTCGATTGTCAAAGAAGTTGAGTATCTCTTTTATAATGTGTATAGATTGCTGCTGATATGGTATTGAATGCTTTAAATCTGGATTCGGTTACTTCATTATACCATTGAGCTAGCTTTGTATAGGCTAATCCCTTATCTTTTGTTTTCGAGAACATCAATCTTAGTTTATGTGTTAAGCAGAATGCTTTCTGTATATCCGGATATTGAGCAAAAAGTATTTTTGCCCGTTGCTTTTGTGACTGACTCCACTTATCAGGCAATTTGAACAACAGATACCGACTACGAGCCAGCAACTGTTTTTTTGAGTCCCCATTTTCAAAATGAAAGGGAACATATTCTACTTTTTCCCAGCGAGCATTGTCAATCGCATTTGTTTCTTCATTTATCGCATCCCAGCGGAGTGCAATCCGCATTTCCTGCAGGGCATCGTAAGCCAGTTTTTGGATCTGAAACCGATCGGTCACCCTTGCAGCCCGGGGAAAGCAATGTCTGGCGATCTGATTCATCGAACCGGCCATATCTAGAGTGATTTCTTCTACTTTGCATCTTCCTTTCTCTGGTATTCTCTTTAGTATGGCAATGATTGTGTACAATTCGCCATTTGACAAGGAGGTCTCGTCGATACTTAATTGTGGACCCAAATTCTTTGGGAAAATCATCCATTCCTGCGCATGCGCTTTTTGATCCCACTGGTGGTAATCTCTCATATGGTTTTTGTATTGTTGTCCGAATTGGTTGCCATCTATATGATAGTGCTTTTCAAGGCTTCTACTGCTGATTGGGTAATTGTCCAAATAACTCTTTTAAAAAAGACGCGAACCCTTTGGTGTAACGCGTTCCATTTTCTACTGTATTCCAATCCCGACTAATGATCTCTCCAGTGGAATTAACGATCCATCTCCGCCTGCATACATGACGCAAAACGGCTCGCTCCCGGATAGGAAAGTCCTGTATTGTAACAGTGTCATAAAAGCCCTTTGAGCTTAATTCGTTGGGCTGATAAGTTGGCGGAATCATATATTTCTCATCTAGAAAAACATCAATCGTGTTTTCTCCTGTAACAACCCGTAGGATATCAAAATAAGTCGGTGGGTAATATAACTTTTAGAAGTTCTTCGAACACTGCATCTTTTTCACTTGTCATAGTCTCATAATTTGAAACCACAAAAATCAACTAATTTTATTATTCCCCCAACTTTTAAAATTGATCCAATAAAATTACCTGTCATATCCTAGAAGGATGAACAAATATTCTCTAAAACACAAACCAATAGACACCTCAACAATATTCTTGGACATATAGAAAAGTCTTGATTATCATGAAAAATTACTTTTGAGAAGTATAAAATACATGTATTTATCGAAGAGCTTTCTGATTTTACTCTATGACAATTCATGTAAAACTGCCTTATAATAGAAATCTAATTCATGAAAAAAAATGAAAACTAACAGACGAAATTTTTTCCAAACTATGTGGGTTGGAGCAGCAGGGATAGGGTTATCAACTTTACCTTTATCTGCATGTAGTAGTTCTAATCAAACCCAAACGGAGGATGATAATCAAAAATTATTTGTCGGAGAAAATATTGCTATTACAAACACAAAATATGGCAAAGTACAAGGGTATATCTTAAATGGCATATACTACTACCTGGGAATACCTTACGGCGCACCTACATCAGGAGCTAACCGATTTATGCCACCTCAAAAGCCTAAACCATGGGCTGAAACGTTTCCTGCATTGTACTGGGGCAACTCAGCACCACAAATAGTAGAAGGAAAATATACAAATAATGCTTACGGAGCTTTTCGGGATCACTGGAATTATGATGATGTAAGTGAAGATTGTCTCCGCATCAATGTTTTTACTCCCGGAATTAATGATAATGAGAAACGCCCTGTATTAGTTTGGTTCCATGGCGGAGGTTATACTTCCGGAAATGGAATTGAACATGATGGCTATAATGGGGAAAACTTCTCTCGTTCCGGTGATGTGGTTTTTTGTTCTGTAAACCATCGTCTGGGAGCATTGGGTTTCTCTAATTTTGCAGGTGTTGGAGATGAAAAATATAAAGCGTCCGGGAATGTTGGAATTTTAGATCTTGTTGCTGCTCTTGAATGGGTTAAAGAAAATATTGAAAACTTCGGAGGGGATCCAAACAATGTTACTATCATGGGACAATCAGGAGGCGGAGCAAAAGTATGTACTGTATCTGCAATGCCATTGGCAAAAGGATTGTTTCATAAAGCCGTTGCCCTTAGTGGTACAGCTGCTGAATCCGGGAATAAAGATTATTCGAAAAAAATTGGAACTTATATTTTAAAAGAAGCTGGCTTATCATCATCACAAATAGATAAACTTCAGGAAATGCCATGGAAAGATTACTATGCCATAGCCAATCGTGCCCTGGCTAAATTAAAAGCTGAAACCGGAGCATCCGGCATAACTGGTGGTTTCAGCCCCGTTATGGATGGTGACATTATTCCTCAACATCCGTTCTACCCTGAAGCTAATCCTTATGCAGCTGATGTTCCAATGATTTTCTGTTCCACTACCAATGAATTTGGATCGGCATGGGCTACCCCATCATTGGCAAATGTGACCTTTGAAGATATACCAGACATGATCCGTGTGAGAGCTGGTATTAGAGATGGATTTGGCGAAAAATCGGAAGCTGTTGTTGAAGCATACACTAAAGTCTTTCCCGATAAAAGCCCGATTGAGATTTATACAATGATCGCAAGTAACAGGGAGAAAATTGTTGCTATTGCTGATGCAAAATCAAAACAAAAACCACCCGTCTATGTTGCCTGGTTTGGCTGGCAGCCTCCATTATTTGATAACCTGATGGGAGCTTTTCACTGCTTAGATATTTCTTTTTGGTTTAATAATACCGACAGAATGGTTACACACACTGGTGGCGGTTCCAGGCCACGCGCATTATCATCAAAAATGGCAAGTGCATTGCTTCAGTTTATGCGAACAGGTGACCCAAATGGTGATGGATTACCACAATGGGATCCATATACTACTGAAAATGGTGAATTAATGTTCCTAGATGATGCATGTGAAATGCAAAATGATCCGGACAGGGAAGCAAGGAAATCGTTGAGTTAGAAATCGGATAGTAATTTCTATTATTTGCACCCTTTAACTATAAAATATGGGCAAAACTTTATCAGCGAGAATGGTGCATCCATGTTTTTTGACAACTCGTCTGAACTTGTCCATAACCAAGATAAACAACTTCTTGAAGTAGTATCGAACTAGATATGATTCTGCTTTAACGAATCGTTCATTTATTGAAAAAGCCGGAAGAATCCTATTTCTTTCGGCTTTAAAATTTTATAATAAAGTGTATGCAGATCCTGTAAATTCAAGTTATTATCCCATACAGCATTTAATAGCACACTTTACATCAGCTTATAAAAAAAAGAATCCCGCCTCAACAGGCGGGAGACTAAACCATAACAATCTGTTACAATTTATGGAAAATGTATTTGTGATATTATTGGACTCTTTGTAAAAAGATTAGAATCTGTAATTTGTATGATCGGTTTTATATTTTGCTTAACCTATCAAATTCCCTAACCGGTTTTAACGCATCATTTACTTTTTCTACAATAATGTCATTATCTACATTAAATGTTTCATTAAGTTTAATCTGAGTTGAAGAAGCTGCTGCTTTTAGCAGGTAGTCACCTTTTTCTACAATCCAGCTTGAGGTTTCCTCATCAAATGAAGCTATTTCCTTTGCATCAAAAGTGAATGTCAATGTTTCAGTTTCACCTGGGTTTAACAATTTGGTTTTTCCAAATGATGCCAGTTCTTCCTCTGGTTTTTCAAGTTTTCCATCAGGAGCTGAAACATAAATCTGTACAACTTCCCTACCTGCTACTTTTCCTGTATTTTTGACATCAACTGTTAAGCTCATTTCCCCATCGAAACTAGATTCGCTTACTTTTAGGTTTGAATAAGCGAAGTTTGTGTAAGACAAACCATATCCGAATTCATATGCTACAGGAATATTGAACGTATTGTAATAACGATAACCAACATAAATATCCTCATTGTATTCAAACTCCCATGATAAAGGTCTTGATCCGAAATAATGGATTAGTTCACGTTGTTCTTCCTCTTTAATTTCTTTACCGGCAAAAGACATACTAGATGGAACATCACTATAAAGTACAGGGAAAGAAACCGCTAATTTAGCAGAAGGATTCACTTTACCTGTTAACACATCTAACACAGCATTACCGGCTTCCTGACCTGGCTGCCATGCTAACAATACAGCATCTGCCCAGTCGATCCAGCTTTGTGTTTCAATTGCTCCTCCTATATTAAGAACAACTACTACTTTTTTACCTACATCATGAAATGCATCATACACATTTTTAACAAGTTCCTTTTCAACAGATGAAAGATAAAAGTCACCGAACTTATCTTTTCTGTCATTATTCTCACCTGCATTACGTCCAATCGTTAGTAAGGCAAAATCGGATTCATCAGCCGCTTTTTCAATGATACTCATTTCAACTCTCATTTCTGCTTGACGAACTCTACTCCAGTTGTCTGGTGTATCATCTGCAACATCACCTTTTAATTTCTTTTGGTAATAATCAGTAATAAATTCATTTGGCATATAACCACCATTCGCAAGACCTTCCATTAATGAAACAGTATAAGCTTCATTCACATTACCACTACCTGTTCCTCCTGACACAAAATCATAAGAAGTGTAACCAAATACAGCCACATTTTTACCATTACCCGATAAAGGCAAAGTTCCGTTTTTGTTTTCCAGTAATACCATACCGTCAGTTGCAGCCTGACGGGCAACCTGTGCATGAGCTGTTAAGTCAGGATTACTTGAGTACTCATATTCACTGTAAGTAGGAGTTTTTAGCATGATGCGCAACATGTTGGCAAGGTTACGATCTAATATTTCCTCGGATAGTTCTCCATTCAATACCGCATTTACCACATCCTGAATTGTGTTTATCTGGCCTGGAGCTACGAAATCATTTCCTGCAACAACCATTTCGATTACGTTATCACCACTATCCCAGTCGGTCATAACATAACCTTCAAATCCCCATTCATCACGCAATATTTTAGTCAATAAATCATTATTCTGAGGTGCATAAATACCATTGATTTTATTGTAAGAAGTCATTACAGTCCATGGTTGAGACTCTTTAACTGCGATTTCGAATCCACGAAGATAAATTTCGCGTACGGCCCTTTGGCTCACTACCGAATTACTTGTGTATCTGTTTGTCTCCTGGTTATTTACAGCAAAGTGTTTAATTGAAGTCCCTACTCCATTTGACTGAATACCATTAACCATTGCAGCAGCCATTTTCCCAGTCACTAAAGGATCTTCTGAATAATATTCAAAGTTTCTACCACAAAGAGGATTTCGTTGAATATTCATACCAGGTGCCAATAACACATCGCAGCCATACTCAAGCACTTCATTTCCCATAGCTTTCCCAACTTCAGTAACTAGTTCTGTGTCCCAACTAGATGCTAACAATGTTGCAATAGGAAAAGCTGTACAATAATAAGTTTCATCAGAACCTGGACGTTGAGGTGAAATCCTCAGTCCAGCAGGCCCATCAGCAAGAACCTGTGTTGTAATTCCCAATTCAGGAAATTCTGCTGTAACACCAGCTGCACCTGGAACTAATTGTTTCAGACGCTCGATCATTTCTTTGTATTCAGGATCAACAGGCAATCCTTTAGGATTACTCCACATATCATACATTGGCCCTGAAAAAGTACGACCTGTACCTATTAATAATTGAGCTTTCTGCTCTAGAGACATTTCTTTGATAATCTGTTGAACTGTCTTTTCATTTTTAGAATCGTTATTTGATACTTTCCCAAAAGATGGATTTATAAAAAATAACGTTAATACCATTAATATTAAAAACCTCCCTTTTCCAATCATATTCATTCAACTATTTTTTGATTTAGATTAATAATTTTTCTCTTCTATGATTCACTTAACAAACCCTATCTAAAAATGGGGTTCTATTAAATAAATAAGAATCCCATTTATCCTAACATTTACTAAAACCAAAGAGGTAATATTATATTGAATATTTACTCAGGCCAGCTAAAATAACTTTCATCCAATCTCAGGAATCGTGCTGCATTATTAAATAAAATATCTCTTTTTTGTTCTTCTGATAAATACTGTGCATGCTCTATTACACCAAGGCCAACATCAAAAAGACCAGGCCATGTCATGAAATCTGTACCATACATTATCCGTTTGCCAAATCCAGCTCTTACAAGTCTTTTTATATAATCATTTACTTCATCTAAAGCATAACTCCATAAGAATCCGGAGATATCAACATACACATATGCATTAGCTCCCATTAGTGCAATCATTTCCTCGAACATAGGATATCCTGCATGGTGAACGTAAACTTTTAATTTTGGATGGCGTGCTAATAAGTCCTCAAGTAACAATGGATTACCCATTGACGCTCTATAACTTCCTCTGTTAATATTCGCAGATCCATTTCCTCCCGTTCCCATGTGAATACCTACAGGAATATTTAATTCTTCTGCAACTCCAAAATATGGATCTAATTGAGGATCACTTGGGGAAATTCCCTGATATTGAGGAGCACATTCTGCCATTACTTTATAAAAACCTGTCTCCAATGAATCGCGAAAGGCTTCAACACTCATTGACTTTGCACTGCTAATACCAATACCTGGAATTATAGTTCCCGGAGGGGCAGCATTATACCATTCATGCAATACTTTGGAATCACCAAAAACGACCATTGTCATATTAAGACGTTCGATGTGTTCTAAGACTGCATCCTGCAATTCTGCATTACTCTGTGCCGGATATAGTGCATTTGCACAATCTCCATTCCCACCATAATTCAACATTTCTGTATCATTCGGATCAGCTCCGGGCATGTCCGATAAAAACCAGGGACAAAAAGTTCTTGCTGCAGGATTTGCGCCCATCGAATGAACATGAATATCGATCATTGGAAGATGGGTTACTTTGCGTTCCTGTGCCTGTAATGCAAAAACAAACAACAGTATAAATAACGAGCTTAAGTAAGTTTTTTTCATCGATTAATAGTTTAAAGTTTATTAGTTCGTAGTTTAAATTTTTGCAATACGAAACTGCTCATCTGGCTTATTATTTATTGGGATGACTGGACAATTCCATTTATGCCATTAGTGTCTACTTTCAAATGACATAATTATTCATCGCCTCTTATCTCAATCTATTTCTGCTGCTAAGATATTTCTATGAAACACCCTTTGTGTTATCAGAATGAGTAAAACTGTTTCCCAGGAGTCTATTCTAAAGATTTTTAAAGGTCAATTTGCATTTAGGCATAGCTTTGTCCTCATAAACCAGAATAATACTACTCAAATCGGGTTTAATTAAAACAAGAATCAAATAACACCCATTGAGGGACAATAAATGAAAAGGCTGCCCATAATCTGAACAGCCTTTTAACAAACTAAAAACTAAAAACTTATTATTTGAACAACAGTGGTGCAAATGTATTTAAGTATTTTCTCCAGTTAGACCATGTATGACCACCGTCTGTAACGTAATATGTATGATCTATGTCAAGCTCTGTAAGCATTTTATCTATAGAATTTGAGCCTTCGAAAAGGAAATCAGTATTACCACAAGCCAAGAAGTAAAGTTTAAGACCTGCATCATCCAACGCTTTAAATTTCTTTTCGTCTTCTTTCTTTTGAGCTTCGGCATCCTCAGCACTTCTTCCAAAACCGTAGGCAGCACTTAAAGGACAGATATAATCAAAAACTTCAGGATACATCAAACTTGTTGTGATAGTGTGTCCACCTCCCATAGAAAGACCTGCAAGTGCACGTGATCTTGGTCTTGCATCAACTTGGTAGTATGATTCAATGTAAGGAACAATATCTTCTACGATACTTTTTGGATAAGAGCTTCCTCCCATTCCTCCACCATTAGAGCTTGTTTGCTTTTCATCAATCATTAATGTTTGTGCTGCAATTTGCGTTGGGTTACCATTAGGCATTACACAAATCATTGGTTTTGCCAGTCCTTTTTCAATTAAGTTGTCCAAAATCTGACAAGCACGTCCCATAGTACTCCAGGCATCTTCATCTCCACCGGCACCATGAAGAAGGTAAAGAACAGGATAATCTTCTTTGCTGTCAGCATATCCGTAAGGAGTGTAAACAAACATACGGCGCTCTATTCCTAAAGTAGAAGAATTGTACCATACTTGTTCCAGGTTACCACGCTCATTCGCTTCGTAATAGTTTTCTGTAAGTTCTCCGGGTATCAAAATCACACTAAAATAGCGGTTGCCATCTCTTTGCATAAACGTATTGCTTGGATCACTTACGGAAAGACCATCAACAATAAAGTTATAGGTATAAATTTCAGGATCTGGCGTTGGAAGTGAAACAGACCAAACTCCCTGATCATCTTTTCTCATGTTGATCGTAGATCCGCTCATCCAGGATACACTTAAATCAACGTCATCAGCATAAGGTGCTGAAATTCTGAAAGTAACTTGAGACTCACCAATTTCTGGTGATACCATGCGTTGCATTCCCATGAAGTTCCCGATTTCCTGCGCATAGGAACTCACAATGAACAAAAGACATATAATTGAAAATATTGATTTCTTCATTTGTATATAGTTTTTATATTTTTTATATAAAAGATGCATATCTAAACCACTATTTAAAAAGTAGCTGAGCGAATGTATTCAGATAAACTCTCCAGTTTGCCCAAGTATGGCCACCTTCAGTTACAAAGAAAGTATGTTCCATTCCGTTGCGGGTAAGAGCTTCATCAAGATTAATACTACTTTGGTAAGCTAAAGCATCGTCTTTACCACAACCAACCCAGTATAATTTATAACCTGCGTCTTTAATTCCCTTCAATTGAGGATCTATTACTGAAGGTTCACCTCTCATCCCAGAGCTTAATGGCAGGATATAATCAAAAGTTCCTGGATAATTAACAGTTACAGCAGTTGTATGTCCACCTCCCATTGAAAGGCCGGAAACAGCTCTTGCCGAACGATCAGGAATTGCACGGTAATGCTCTTCAATGTAAGGAATGATATCATTTACAATACTATGCACATATAAATTTGCATTATTTGGATCATTACGATCAATTGTTTTTTGCTCAAGCATAAGCGGTGAAGCAGCTTGCTGACCAGCATTACCGTTTGGCATCACACAAATCATTGGTTCTGCCAACCCTTTTTCAATCAGGTTATCCAATATTTGGCGGGCACGTCCCATCGTTGACCATGCATCTTCATCTCCTCCGCCTCCGTGTAATAAATAAAGTACTGGATAATCTTTACCACTTGTATCGTAACCATATGGAGTATAAACAAACATTCTACGGTTTAAGCCAAGTGTAGGCGAATCATACCATACTTTGTTTAAATCACCATGTTCGGTGGCCTCAAAATAGTTCTCAGTCAATTCACTAGGAACTAACAATACGCTCATGTACCGAGTACCATCCCTTTGCATGAAGATATTGTTGGCATCATTTACAATTAAGCCATCAACGATGAAATTGTATGTATAAATTTCCGGTTCAGGAGTCGTAATTGAAACAGACCATATACCGTCACTGTCTTGATTCATATTAACAGATGCATTTCGATCTGACATCCACGAACCATAAAAGCGAACAAGCTTTGCCTCTGGGGCAGAAATTCTGAAGGTAACAGTTTCTTCTGTAATTTCAGGAGATGTAATCCGTTGCATTCCCATAAAGTTCCCAATTTCCTGTGCCTGGGAGCTTATCATTGCTGTTAAGCAAATAAGAACTAATAATAATCTCTTCATTTAGGTTAATTTTAATTGTTTTATACTAATGTAAATTTATGCTTATATACATTCAGTTTCTTATTGAATCATATAATTTCATTAAGTCGTTTGTAAATTGCCAATAATTATTGGCGTTTTCGGGAAGCGGTTAATTAAGACCCTGGTTATTTAATACCATCTCCCTTATTTAAATTAAAGACATAAATATACACTATTGCGACTAATAGGAGATTGTCAAAATGTCCAAATATATTTCTAAAATGTTTTTTTAGGCATCAAATTACACGTAAACTTATATTATTCATTAAGCCTACAAGACACTGAACTATAAAACTATTTTAACGAAACAGGAGAAAGCTACAATCGTTATTAGCTTGATTGATCAGAAAAATACTCACTTGGAGATATTCCAAACTGCTTTTTAAAACTAACCGAGAAATGAGACAAGGTTGCAAACCCAGTTGCATAAGCTGCTCCTGTAATATTATAATCTCCACTTTCGATTAATTGTACTGCCCTGTTCAACTTGTAAGACTTAAAGAATGCATTAGGAGTTTCTCCGGTTATGCTCTTAATTTTATAATAAAGTTTTGATCTGCTTATTGAAAGATAATCAGCCATCTTATTAATATTCAATTCAGAGTTTGAAAGTTCCTGTTCCATCAATTCATAAAATTTATCCATGAATTGTCGATCCTGATAGGATAAAACATCTTTCTCAATAGACTCAGTTTCAGTAGTATTAGACAATACCTTTCTCAATCGTTCCCTATTTGCGAATTGAGATTTCACCAATGCTGTAAGATATGAAGGTGAAAATGGTTTAACGACATAAGCATCTGCCCCATAATTTAATCCTTCAACCTGATGCTCAACATTTCCTTTTGCAGTAAGTAAAATAACAGGGATATGACATGTTGATACATTATTTTTGATCTTTTCACAGAACTCATAACCATCCATTCCTCCAGGCATAACAACATCACTAATAATTAGATCCGAATTACTCTTATCCACGAACTCAAGTGCAGAATTAGCATCAAAACGTATTTCAACGTTATAACTGGCAGAAAACAATGTTTTCAAAAAGTATGCAACTTCAATATCGTCTTCAACAATTAACACGGTTGATTTGCTTTCATTGCTAACTGGAACATCATCAGTTTCAGGCAATTCATTTTCAGTAACGAAATCAGTAGTAGATTTAGCCTCACCAACACTATGCTGATCATTTGAATATACAAACTCATCAACCGGTAAAATAAAAGTTAATTCTACACCTGTTCCACTTTTAACATTTTCAGCTTTAATATATCCATGATGTAATTCGACAAGGTTTTTTGAATAGTATAAACCTATTCCCGTACCCCAATTATAATGACCAGTCGAATTCTGTTCTACCTGATAATAGCGCTCAAAAATCTTCTCGAGCTGATCATTAGGAACACCTTTACCTGAATCTGACACAACAACTTTTACATATTCTTTAGCTATATCATTTTCATTCAAACTAAAAATATGTGAAGCATTTTCCCTGGAAATTAATTCATATGAAACATTTATTTTGCCTCCAGTTTCTGTAAATTTCAAAGCATTTGAAACTAAATTTGACATAACTTTTTCATATTTGTCCTCATCAAGCCAGACAATCCACGTGTTATCAAGTCCTTTTGTTTGAATTGTTATCCTTTTTTCATTAGCCAGTAGTTTAAAAGCTTCAATTAAATTGTTGGTAACTGAAACAATATCTGATTTTCGAACATTAAGCCTCATGTTGTCACTATCAATCTTACTTATATCCATAAGCTGACTGACAAACCTCATCATACGGTCAATATTTCTGCGGACAATGATTAATAGATTTTTGTCTTCTTTTCCCAAATTATGATTGTCCATCAACAATTCAACCGGACCTTTAATCATGGTAAGAGGAGTTCGGAATTCATGTGATACATTCGAAAAGAAACTCATATTCATCGTGTTAAGTTTATGTTCATGCTCTTTTTCCATTACAGCCTGAGCTACCTGATGACGAGAATGTAAAATTTTCAGATATTGCCAAAGACTGATTCCGATTATACCTATAATCAATAATGGATACACGAGGTAAAGCATAATCGGATGATTCCAAAAATCCGGATGTACTACTACCTCGATTGAATTTTCACCTAAAACAGATGTATAATCATTGTTTAAAGCTCTTACTTTGAAAGTATATTTCCCGGGTGATAGATTTGAATAAAAAGCCTGCCTATTTATACGGGCATCAACCCATTCTTCTTCAAATCCTTCCAAAATATAATTATATTGGATTGTAGAGAATTCACTGTAATCCAATGCTAAGTATGAAATACTAAAATAATTGTCATCATTAGCAATGTTTATAGTTTGAGCTACATTTAAGTTCTTATCTATACTTGGGTCTTTATATGCATATTGTAATTTATTATTTACAAATAAGTCTTCAAATAATAAATCTACCTTTTTGTTTGAACTAGCATCTGCCGGATTAAAAACAATTATCCCATCAACACTCCCAAATACAATTAAATCATCATTTGTTATGTAGGCACTCTTTTTATTATACTCGTTAACACCTATACCTTCCAATTCGAGATAAGAAATAAATTTATCAGTAGAGCGGTCATATTTAATCAATCCTTTATCTGTAGAAAACCACAGACAGTTTTTTGTATCCTCCACAATTGCCTTGACGTAATTGCACGGCACGTTAGCTTTTCGATATTTCTTTATTTCTTGATCAAATAAGAATAACCCATCCCCCTGTGATCCTAACCAGATTGTATTTGATGAATCTTCATAAATAACTGAAGGAAGGAAATATAGGTATGAGCCAGCATCCAATTCACTAATTGGATAATTTTTAACAGATAGTTCATTTGGATCAATTATTGAGATCCCATTGATAAAAGTTGCTGCAGCAATCTCTCCTGAGGCTAAGCTTATCATATCTGAGGCATAGATATTGCTCCCTTCTGGACCTATTTCCAGTGTCCCGTAATCCGACGAATTCTCATCCAGCAAAAAGATCTGTTCGCCAAGAATGCTTACCCAAATTCTACCAGAAACATCTTCTGTAAATGAAACAAAGTAATTCTCAGAAAAAGAATATTTTATTTGAGGATTTAAAGCTCCATTTTCGTATTTACACTTATAAATTCCGGAACTATGTGTAATGTAAACATTACCTTTGCTATCAACAAATAAGATTTTTATTGCACCAACATCCTCTATACCAATTACCGGCACATGAATAGCCTCAGAATCTTTGGATCTTAAATAAATACCATCGTTTTTAGTAAGAAACCAAATATTATTGTCCGGATCTTCCTGTATGGAAATAACTGATTTATTGGTTAAAATTGATGATACCAAAGCATCACTCTTAAATTGATGGTGATTATCATCAATTACCTTGAACCCATTATTATAAGAACCAATCCATAAATTCTGATCCTTATCAGAAAATATAGTTGAAATCACGATATCTGGAACATAAAAGGGAAAATTGGTATCATCTTGTGATATTATATTTCCGGATAGATTATCATATAAAGACAATTCCAACGAATTATTATAAATCAACACATGGTTGTTGGTATATTGAAATATACTCTTTATCCCTGTTTCTCCAAAGGCTTTTATATCAGGGACATTATCAGTGATAAACTCTTTACTAACAGTGTTAAATATCTGAATTTCATCATCACAAACCAACCACAAATCACCATTGGAATTCATGAAAAAGTCTGATATCTGATTTTCGACAGGAATAACATCCGATTGAAAATTATTCTCAATATCATAATACATCAAACCATTATGAAATATTGACCAGATTATCAATTGATTATCAATTGTAAAATCAAGATATTTTTCATCATTCTCTAATTGAAATATTTTAGAGAAAGTTTCACTCTCATCATTAAAGACCTCTAGGTAATCACCAATTCTTGCAACAATATCTCCACCATGAGTTTCAAACAATTCACTAACATACGTTGTCTGGCCTTCTATTTCAATTTGTTTGAAATTGTCTTCTTCCGAGTAATAACATACACCATTAGAAGTTCCAATCCAAATTTTTCCATCATCTGCAGCAAGTAAGCCTGTAATTAAGTTATTACATAAACTATTTGGGTTTTCGTTATTCAAGTAACTACGAAATTCAAAGCCATTATATCTGCTTAATCCACTTACTGTTCCAATCCAAACATATCCGTATTTATCCTGTAAAAATGATGTTATTGTCAGATTGGAAACACCATCCGAAAATTCAACAACATCCTGAAATAAATCTGAATTATCTGTTAAGTCTTTTTTACAGCCTGAAACAATGAGCAAAAGAAATACCTGTATTATTAATAGAATATTTTTCATTAAAATCCAATGTTCTTCGTATCAAATAATTTCTCCTTAAAAAAACCAAAAATACACATTATACGACTATCCATAAGATACTTATAACACATGTTAACACAAAATAATATATTTTAGAGTCAAAGCATAGAACCTTTAGGATGTTCAATGCTTTAATACAAAGAATAGATAAGTTTATTAAAGAAATAGCAATACAAAAAAAAAGATGGTACAAGGAATAAATCCCTGTACCATCAATTTAAATTCCCTATATCAAAATTCTGATCTAATTCTAAATTAGAGTCTTATTAGAAATATCAAATCTAATATCGTTATTCGTCTCCTGAATTTGTCCAGCCTGGATTTTGAACGATATTGCTGTTTACAATAGTTTCAGCTTCAGGAAAAGGAAGCAATTCGTGCTTATTAGACTTAAAACCATAATATGTATTTACATATTGAGATTTGTCAACAATATAAGAACCATCTTCTGCCACACCTTTGAAGTTTGGAATATAAGCTCCCTGATCAGCAAGTTCTGTAGCAGCATCTCCCCAACGCACTAAGTTAACATATTGAGTTCCTTCCAGCCAAAGTTCGTATCTTGACTCTTTCTTAACATTTTCAAGAGTTAATTCTGTTTCAGGAGCACCGGCACGACTTTGAATTTCATTAAGTGCAGCCAAACCACTTCCATCGCTGTCACCAGCTTCTACACAAACCTCAGCATAAAGTAACAATACTTCTGCATAACGCATATATTTAAAGTTTGCCTCACAATAATAACCCCATCCACCTGCAGGAACTTCATCAGCATAAGTGAAATATTTAAAATCGAAGTATCCTTCGTGAGCATATATGAATGATGCTTTTAATCCACTTTGATCATTAGCATACTCCATATCCATCATTTGATCCCATGTTCTTATCCAGCTGTTCAAACGATGGCTATCTCCATCATGCTCTATAAATGAGTTATAAAAGTCATCTGTAGGATTAAAAAAGCCATAACCACGTGCATATGAGATTGAAGGTATGTACATCTTATCAGCCCTTGGATTTGTAAACAAATGAAACAATGAGAAATTCCAGTTTGAAGCATCCCAAACATTGTTCATTTCAATCATGCTTTCTTCGCAATAATCACCCTTTTTATTAAAAAGTGTTGTCATATCAGACACCAGACCATATAAACCTGAGTCAATCACTTTTTTCAATGTTGTTTTAGCACCAGCATAATCACCGCTAAAAATTTGAGCTTTACCTTTTAGAGACAATGCCGCTTCTTTGGTAAAACGAACTACTTCTTCATTCATGCTGGACTTAGAAGGAAGCACAGCTGCAGCTTCAGTTAAATCAGTCATAATGAAATTCCACATTACTTCAGGGGCACTGTTTGGTTGCTTATAATCATCACTGCTTGACAATACATGATCAACCAATGGAGGTGTGCCCCACAACATTGTAAGTTGCAAGTGTGCCCATGCCCTTGCCATTTTAGCTTCTGCACGACACTGGTCTTTTACATCCGTATTTGTTTCAGAATCTTCAGGGAATTTTTCAATTACAACATTGGCATATTTGATCACCTGATAGTAATTTGAGAAAGCTGTTTTAATATTTGAGTTATCTGCAGAAAAACTGAATTCATTAAGTTGTTCTAAGTCAGAACGGTCTCCTTTTGATCCACCGCCACAATAAGCATCATTAGATAAAAGGTTTTTTATATAGAAGTCAGGTACATAAGCACTTTTCATTGTATTATATACAACCGTAATCGCAGAGAGGGCATCGTCATCAGTAGCATAGTAGTCTGACTCTTCTACTACCCCTTTTTCATCGATATTCAACAGATCCTGGTTACAGGATACAAGCCCAAGAACCAAAGCCAATAATAATATTGTGTGTTTTTTCATTTTTATAATTCCTTAATACGTTTTAAAATGTTAGGTTAACTCCAAAAACCACTTTTTTAGAAGTTGGATATGATCCTTTGTCAAGTCCCATACCACTTGTAGAACTAGAAGATGTTTCAGGGTCAAATCCAGGGTATTTTGTGAATGTAAAAAAGTCGTCAAAAGACACATAGAAACGTAATTTATCTATCGTTGCTTTTTTGGTCAAACTCTTTGGAACCGTATAACCTAACTGGATTTGTTTAATTTTAAAATACGATCCATCAAATACATTTGCATCTGACAACCAATATTTGTCTTCATTGTTAGCTCCTGCACGAGGTCTTGCTGAATTTGGATTTGCTGATGTCCATCGCTCGTCGTAATATAGTTTTAAACGGTTACGTGTTGGGTAATCATCACGTGTAAGAAGCATCCAAACATCGTTTCCATACGATCCTGAACCAAAAGCAAGAAAATCAAATCCTTTATAATCCAGGTTAATAGTAAGACCATAAGTGAAATCAGGGATACCGCTACCAATTTGGGTTTTATCATCATCTGAAATTTCACCGTCACCTGATAAATCAACAAACATAGGGTCTCCTGTTTCAGGATCAACACCATCATACTGGTAACCATACATGTACCAAATTGGGTAACCTTTTTCAAACATGGTAACAGTTTTTTGGGCATTTGTAGCTCCTGGAACTTTTGAAATTGAAGGATCAAGGTAAGTTACTTTATTACTTAAAGTAGCAATATTTGCATTGATGCTGTAGTTAAAATCCTTGATATTATCCCTCCAACCAAGCTCAAACTCAAATCCATGGTTTTGGATGTTACCGGCATTCATTGTTACTGAAGTGGCACCGGTTTCCAAAGGAGGAGTTACACTAACCAAAAGACCATTTGTCTTTTTATTATAAAAGTCAAATACAAATGTTAAGCGATCATTCAAAAAACGGGCATCAATACCAAAGTCAACCTGTTCTGATTGTTCCCATTCCAATTCATTGTTTGTCAAACCAGAAGCAGCTGAACCATAAGTCCAAGAGTTATCTAAGCCTGTACCATATTGGTATTGCCATGAACCTACATCAATTGAAGTTTTGTATGGATATCCATTCAACACAGAAACATTACCATTTAAACCCCATGAAGCACGGACTTTCAGGTATGTCATTATATCAGAGATACTACTATTTTTAAGAAAATCTTCATTAGAAGCTACCCAACCTGTTGACACTGATGGGAAATAACCCCAACGGTTACTTTCTTCCAGTTTTGAAGAGTCAAAAGCATCGGCACGGAAGTTAGCCTGTACCATGTATTTACTTGCAAAACTCCAGGATAAACGGCCAAAATATGAAAGCTGGGTTGATTCCGAGGTTACACCTGTAACTGCATCATTTGCACTTGAATCAAGGTATGATAAGTACCTGAAATTTTCATTGTAATTTAAAAGTGCATCACCATTACCAGAAACAAATTTGCTGGTTGAATTAATGTATGACATACCAGCCATAGCTCCTAAATCATGCTTATTGATGGAAAAATTATAGTTCGCATAATTCTCCCATTGGTAATAGATACTATTACTTGCTCTTGCTGAGATACTATAAGTCTCTCCAAATAAATTCTCATTAGCATAGTATGGTGCATCATAACCACTACTGTTAGCAGCACCAAGACGGTAACCAAATTTTGATGTTACAACCAAACCATCGATTGGTGTAAAATCAGCAAAGAATGTTCCCAAAATATTGGTTCCATCACTGGAAGAATCTGAACGGTCTCTATAAATGAAAGGGTGAACATCCCTTGACTGGAATGCAGAGATACCATAATATCTACCTTGTTCATCCTGAAGGTATTTTTTACCAGCAATTACGTTATTTAGCATGAATTGAGGCAATTCATCGTAAGTATAGTAAGCAGGTGTAAGTGGGTCTAAAACCAATGCAGACAAAATTGTTGATCCATATTCAGAACCTTCTGACACAGATTTTCTCTCGTAGCGTTCTATTGAATTAGTAAGACCAATTTTCAACCAATCTTTAACTTTATAATCTGCGTTTACCTGACTTGAAAGACGCTTGTAAATATCTTTGTCTCCCCTTACAATACCATTTTCGTCCAAATTACTTAGAGATACATACAAATTACCTTTTTCATTACCACCCTGGAAACCAACAGTGTGACGGTCAACTTGGCCTGGAGTAAAAGCTACATCCATCCAATCTGTATTGGTTACTCCGTCATAATAAGTATCAATATCACTTTGAGAAATATATCCACCTTCCAACATATATTCTTCATATTGCTGTGCATTCATTGTCTCTGGAACTTGCGCCAGAGTTTGGAAACTGTGCTGATAATCATAGAATATTTTCCCCTCTTTTGATTTAGATCCTGCTTTTGTTGTAATCAAAATTACACCATTACCAGCCTGTGCTCCATAGATAGCAGCAGATGCAGCATCTTTAAGTACTTCCATTGTCTCAATATTGTTTGGATCAAGAAAGCTAATGTCTTCTACCTGTAATCCATCAACAATATATAATGGGTCTGATGCAGAGTTAGAACTAAATCCCCTTACACGGATACTACCTGAAGATCCTGGTTTACCTGAAGTTTGTACAACATGCACACCCGAAGTTTTACCTTGTAAGGCCTGACTTACATTTGAAGCAGTACGGTTCTCAATATCAGAAGCTTTAACCTGAGAAATAGAACCTGTAACACTACTCTTTTTCTGAACACCATAACCAATTGCAACAACCTCTTCGATTTGCTCTGTACTTTGCATTAAAGTAACATTGATTACTGTTTTGCCTTCAATTGGAATAATTTGAGTTTCTAAACCAATGTAACTTACACTTAAACTTGCATTTTGAGGGGCATCTATAGTATAATTACCATCAAAATCGGTAATTGTTCCTGTTGTAGTTCCCTCAATAACTACAGTAGCACCAATAATTGTCTCCCCTAAATCATCGACAACTGTTCCTGTTACTTTCTGTTTAACATCTTGGGCAAATGAAATACCTATACCTACTCCTGGTATCATCATACCAAATAGGCAAAGCATAGCCATAAAAACCCCTTTTTGAAATTGTTTTTTCATAAATTTTAAAATTTTAGCATTTAGTGTTGGAATACCTGAAGATGGGAATCTTCGACATCAACAGTTTCACATAAAGTTCAATTAGATTGAATCAAAATTTGTAAACGTCAAAGATATATTCCTATCTACTTAAGGGTGTTTTCACAATGTGTAATGGTGTATTCCAGTTGCAGATACCACTTTTCTATTCATCCAAATGTGTATCTTATTTTTCCAAATGGATTCATTTTATTGACATTCAAATAAGAAATCATACATAACAGTAGTACTTTCCTTTGAAAAATTGACCTTCCTGTTTCTAAGAATTAAGTATAAACTGTCAGGTAAATAATTGGGATTTATGGAAAAGTAATTCTTCAATTTCCTTATCTATCCTTTAACTATAGTTGCAGTTTTGTCCATCTGGTGATGGAAAATTCCAAAGGGTAAAATTCCAAATATCAAAGAATATGAAAATAAGGTAGGAGAAACTGGAGAAAGATTGCTTCACTTTGTTCGCAATGACCGGGAATTACGGTTATGGTGGGCGGATGCGATGGCATTTAAGTTTAACGTTTGAAATGATGATGTCGGGCAGCTGGACCTGTTTTGTGTATTTGTTCCACAGGTACTTTGTTTTCAATTGTTCTTTTCGAAGGCTTTCTTTTCAACCATCTATAACAACTACTCGACCAACATTAAAGACCTTGCACATCATTTCGATGGGAAATATATAGCTATGATCAGCTATAAACCGGCAACCTTTCCATCGCTCTTAGAAAAGATGCTGACCGCCTTTTAAAAGATATCCCTTTCCATGCGCATTTTATTACCTACTAAACGATTGTTACTAATTCACTCAATGCCTACATTTTCAAAACCAAATAAAGAATTATTGCATAACTCCTTATCTTCATTGACCGTATTTCAACACATTGAATTGGTTGAACATGTGTTAAAAATAAACTTGAAATACCGAATCTAACAATATTGCTTTTATTTCATCTAACTCAGCTCAAAAATTTAGCACTAGTTTTCAACTGTACTTTTATTCTTCAAAAGATATGACCTAAACATATTTTTGTATAAAAGATCAATTAAAACTTAGAAAAATAACTAAATCGTAATTAAGCTGATGCAATTTTTTGATTCACATATTGCTCCTAATCGAACTCGTTTCTCCTCCGCAATAAAATGAGAGCTAAAGTTTTTATATTTTCGCGTTTTTAAATAATGAAATCTTAAAATTAGCACTGATTTGGTTTTTGATCCTACACATATAGATTTACCTGTTATTTCCATATTGCCCGAACTTAAAGAGCAACTGAGAATAAACAACACCATACTGATTAGTGCCCCACCTGGCGCTGGAAAAAGTACAATTATCCCAATTGCAATGTTAGAAGAACCATGGATTGGGCAACAAAAAATAATAATGCTTGAACCACGCCGACTTGCTGCAAGAACGATTGCTGAAAGAATGGCTTCATTACTTGGTGAAAACGTAGGAGAAACAGTTGGTTACCGAATTCGTTTCGACAATAAAATTAGCCCCAATACCCGAATAGAAGTAGTAACTGAAGGGATTTTAACACGGATGCTACATACCGACAATGCCTTGGAAGGTGTAGCAGCAGTATTTTTCGATGAGTTCCACGAACGTAGCATTTACGCGGATGTAGCCCTTGCCTTGTGTCGTGAAGCACAGCAGGTTTTACGACCAGAGCTAAAGATCGTAGTTATGTCAGCAACCCTCAATCTTCCAGAATTATCAGAATTACTGCAAGCTCCTATTGTAGAGTGCAGTGGAAGACAATACCCGGTACAAATAAAATATACTGGGGAAAATGATGAGCGTTTGTTGCCTGAGATGGCGGCTCAATCAGTTTTTAAAGCTGCTCGCGAAAATGAAGGCGACATATTGGTATTTCTTCCCGGCGAAGGCGAAATAAGAAAATGTGAAACAATACTACGTAATGAGCGGGCAGATTTTATCATTCATCCATTGTACGGAATGTTGCCCCAAGGAAAGCAGCGTGCAGCCATACTGCCCGATTCGCAAGGTCGACGCAAAGTAATATTGGCAACCTCTATTGCCGAAACAAGTTTAACAATCGAAGGCGTTAAAATAGTAGTAGACTGTGGCTTTGCCCGCAGCTCACGCTTCGACCCACGTTCTGGTTTATCTCGGTTAGTAACCACTCAAATATCAAAAGATTCAGCTGATCAGCGTGCCGGACGCGCAGGCCGATTGGCTCCGGGCGTTTGTTACCGCATGTGGACAAAAGCCATGCATCACCAGTTAGCCGAACACCGCGTACCGGAAATAATGGAAGCAGATCTGGCTGACTTAGTGCTTGATTTAGCACAGTGGGGCATTATGGATTCCACACAACTTACCTGGTTGTCACAACCGCCAAAAGGTGCGCTATTACAGGCCTCCGAAATGCTGCATCAACTTAATGCGCTGGAGGATGGACGCATTACTGAACATGGCAAAGCCCTGCATCGATTGCCTTGCCACCCACGAATTGCACACATGCTGTTAATGGCTCAGGAAAGCAAAAATGAAGCGCATGCCTGTGATCTGGCTGCAATTCTCGAAGAGCGTGATCCGCTCGGTAAAGAGGCGGGTATCGATATAAACCTTAGAATTGAAGCACTTCGCAAGGGGCGCAAGGAAAAGCGAATGGGTAAAAAGATGCTTCGTATCGAAAAAGTGTCTGCCTCTTACAGAAAGATAATCAACTGCAAAGAAGATAACGACAACATTGATCCTTACGATACCGGTCTTCTGCTGGTGCATGCATATCCGGAGCGAATAGCACATGCCCGCGCAGGAAATAATGCACAATTCCAACTATCAAATGGCAATCTTGCCATGGCAGGGCATAAAGATGATTTAGCACACGAACCGTGGCTGGCAGTGGCCAATTTGAATGCCCGTGATGGTATGGGAAAGATTTTTCTGGCTTCTCCCTTAAACCCAACAGATTTAGCTCCTCTTGTTAAAAACAGAGAGCGTGTTTATTGGGATACCCACAAGGGAGGATTAATTGCTGTGAATGAATTGCGAATCGGGAACATTATCTTGCAGTCTAAAACGCTTGCAAACCCAGACGAAAAGCATTTAGCAAAAGCAATTTCAGAAGCCATAAAAAAAGAAGGAGCACAACTGCTGTCTTTTGACGAAGCGGTTATCCAATGGCAAAACAGGGTCATGAGTTTGCGCAAATGGCGTCCCAAAGAGGACTGGCCCGACGTATCAACGAACAAATTACTTATGAGTAATGAAGAGTGGTTAACACCCTATATTCAAAACATACGCAAACCCGAAGAGCTAAAAAAAATAAAACTGAAGGAAGTATTGCATTACCACTTAAACATGCAGCAACAAAAATTGCTCGACCGCCTCGCCCCTGAAAAGGTTAAAGTGCCCAGTGGCTCCGATATAAAGCTGGGTTATCAGGCAAATGCCTCTGCTCCCGTGCTGGCAGTGCGCCTGCAAGAAGTATTCGGGCTAGCAAACACCCCCCTGATTAACGATGGAAAAACAGCCGTATTAATGCACCTTCTGTCTCCTGGCTTTAAACCAATGCAAATAACGTCAGACCTGAAAAGCTTTTGGAACAACACCTACTTTGAGGTAAAAAAGGAATTGAAAAGACGCTATCCGAAGCACGCATGGCCAGAAAACCCATGGGAAGAAACCGCCATAAGGGGAGTTAAAAGAAAAAAACAATAGATATCTCAACGCAAATCTCATATAACTAAATGACCATAGTAACCCCTGGAAACAACGGATACCTAATCGGAGAGAACGGAGAATACCTGAAGCCCCCAAAAGGATGGATTTTTTTACCCGCTGGAGATGCAGGCATTACCCGAAAAGTAACCTCCAAAGGCGATTTCTGGAGAGTGCAAGTTAGAAAAGGGCGACGCTTAATTTCGAAAGGCATTTGGGCTCCCGAACAAAACATTGCACAAGCAAAAGCAGATGTATCGGCTACCCGTCAAACTGATGAATACAAAAAGAAACAAGTGTACAATGCGCAGCGACGTGAACTGCAACAGGATAGATACGAGATTGAATTTACCGAAGCGATTCAGACATATCTGAATTTTCATTTTCGATACATCAAAATTCAGGAAATAATGTCCAAAGCAATTTGCATTCACGCCACGCCCATTGGCAGTGGAACAGTGGCACGAACCAAAATGATACCGATAGAAGAAAGAGCCGCACATGCTGTAATTGCTTGGATGCGACACCAAACTACGGCATACGACAATCTAAAAATTGCCCATATAAAAGGAGAGCGCAGAGCTGTTCGACGCGAACTGGCAAAGCAATCGGTATTTTTGCTTAGCAGATACCGTGAAGGAAAAGACATCACATCAGATTGCCCTTTATACAAGGCTACCCAACAAATAAAAATAAACAATGACTGATCTTTGCCCATGTGGATCATCCCGAAGCATAGCAAGTTGCTGCAATGCTATAATTACAGGAAAATGCGAAGCAGCTACAGCCGAAGAGCTCATGCGATCACGTTATGTCTCGTTTACCAAGGCCGACATCGATTATCTTATGCGTTCGCATCACAGCAGCACCCGCCCGCTCAAGGATCGCAAAAATATTCAAAAATGGGCAGCCTCAGTCAAATGGATGGGATTAATGATACTAAACACCAACGCCGGAACTAAAGAAGACGATAGTGGTCATGTTGAGTTCCGTGCTTTATACCTAGAAAATGGACAAATGCAAGAGATCCACGAAAACTCACAATTCAAAAGAGAAAAAGGAAAATGGGTTTATGTATCGGGGCTGCATCTATAATTGTTAACTCTCATTTTTTGAGCCTCTCGTTGAAATCCACAAATTCTCCTTGATTGAGAAAAACAGTTATTTCAAAATCTAAAAATAAGTATCGAAGAGTATCTTATTTGACTACTATTAATTCGCAAAATGGAAACGCCCAACAATAAAGGCATTACTTTATCCCTTAAGCATTTATGGCTAAATCAATATTACTAAAGAACATGATATACAACATACACTACTTTCCCATAAAGCCATCTCTGCTAAAAACATTTACATCTCATTATGCGTAACATTAAGCCCACACATAAAATAAGTGTGTCCTTTTTTATCACAGAATTCGGATAAAAAAACGCACAACTAAAATACATATTTTATGTACGGTTTTTTTGACAGAGAGATAGTTACCAAGTGTAAATTTTTAAAAGCAAATAGGTATGACATTCAAAACACGGGTAAAAAGCAATCCTTACATGAATAGCGTACAGCATGTACATTATTTACGTACCGGGAACAGTATTGAACACAGGCCATGCACTGATAAGAAGGGCATACATTGCGAGGGAGATAAGTTTGGCTATGTCGTTGACTGGCAAGTCTCTGAAAAAAAACAAAAAATTGTGTTTGCCAAATAATAGACTTCAACTAAGACCCTTAATTTTTCACCAATATATTCAGAATTATTTTCTACCGAAACCCTAACCTTCCGAACTAAAACTAAACTCTCGCTGCTCTTTTCGATAATTTAGCATCGAAAAATACGTGTCTGCAATCAATTACGAAGGAGAAGATTTTACAGAGGATTTTGAAAACCAGATTGACTATAAATCGTTAAAAGATTCGAACATGAAGGTTTTAATGTTTGGCTGGGAATTTCCACCAAATATATCAGGGGGGCTAGGAACAGCATGTTATGGATTAACCAAAAGTTTATCAGCTATTGAGGGGATGAATATAACTTTTGTGATTCCTAAGGTTTACGGTAACGAAAACAAAAAGAAGATTGAACTTCTCGGGGCCAATCAAATTGAATTAATAAAAAGCAAAATACGATTAGAAAAGTTAATGCTTCCTGTTGACTGCTTCAGCGTGGAGTCATTAATCGTTCCTTATGTTGATCCCCGAGAATACAAGGAACAGTCTTCATTTACTGTTGAGAAGATCAGAAGTAAGGCGACAAAGGAAACAAGCACGGCTGTGAGGTTTACAGGGAACTATGGGCCTGATTTATTGACAGAAATCCATAACTTCTCCGTAGTAAGTGAATACATTGCCAGCCAAAAGGAATTTGACCTCATCCATGCTCACGATTGGCTTACCTTTCCAGCAGGAATTGCAGCAAAGAAAAAAACAGGAAAACCCTTGGTTATTCATGTACACGCTACCGATTTTGACAGAAGTGGAGGAGCAATAAATCCGGCAGTTTATAACATTGAAAAACACGGAATGGACCAAGCAGATTGCATTGTTTGTGTGAGTAATAAAACACGTGAAACCGTAATTAACAAATATAACATTGCACCTGACAAAGTTTTTACGGTCCACAATGGAGTCGATTTCAGCAACACCAACAATTCAACCATCCACACGCCAAAGTCAGGTGAGAAAATTGTCACTTTCTTAGGGCGAATCACCATCCAGAAAGGTCCTGAATATTTCGTACAGCTAGCAGAATTGATTCTTGCCCGAATGAAAAACGTCAAATTTATTATGGCCGGCAGTGGAGAACTCATGAATGACATGGTAAAAAAAGTTGCTCAGGCAGGCATTAGTGATCGATTTTTATTTACCGGGTTTTTAAAAGGTAAAGATGTACACGAGATGTTATCTCTCTCCGATGTCTTTGTCATGCCCTCCGTTTCAGAACCTTTTGGCATTTGCCCACTTGAAGCGATGCAATGTGGAGTACCAACTATCATATCAAAACAGTCTGGAGTTTCCGAGGTTGTTAAACACGCCATAAAAGTAGATTATTGGGATGTAAAAGCGATGGCAGACGCCATTCATGGGATACTTTCCTACCCAGCATTAAACACCATGATGACCCAAAAAGGTTTATCTGAAGCTTATACCATAAAATGGGGAAATGCAGCAAAAAAAATACAATGCATTTACGATAACTTAGTAAGAGCCTAATTAATAACAAGCTCATCAAGCGAAATTGAATTCCAAAAAAAATGAGGATGTATAGCGATGCATCCTTTAGACCGGATTATTGCTTTTTTCAAGATCCGCCAAGATGTTTTTTGAAAGATTGCACATTACTAATTATACTAAAATTCGAGGGTAAAAGTAGATTTTGCTTCATAACCTGCGCTCCGGTAATAAATATTTTCTTCTTAGAAAACAGAACATTTAATGCTTCAAAATATTTTTCGGCCTTGCTTTTTGCTATGGGATTGAGATAAGCCGTAAAAACATAGTCGACCCTGACCATATCATTCAATTTTGCCAAATCAGCCATCGGAACATTTTGTCCCAAGTAAATCGTTTTATAACC
This sequence comes from Prolixibacteraceae bacterium, assembly GCA_963662675.2. GTDB lineage: Bacteria > Bacteroidota > Bacteroidia > Bacteroidales > Prolixibacteraceae. Next base: position 303,556 of record CAXXHP010000004.1, on the reverse strand, counting down.
ATTTTTCAAAGCCAGATAATTATAGAAGAGTAAACTCAATTCGTGCATTTCGTTTTCCGGCAAAAAGAATAGAATTGTTTGAGCAGCCTGATTATTGCGAAAGGCTGCAGAATTAAAAATTAGTCGTTGACGTAAAAGGCTTGACACAAAATGCTCCTGTGAAGGAAAAACAGATCCAATTTGCCAATAAATACCAATCCTCTCAAATAGAGGAAATACAACATCCAACACTGCATTTTCAAAACCAAGTTGGCTAATTTGCTGATCTAATAAATCTTCAAACTTCTCATCATCAAAATGAATTACATAAATCACAAGTTGGTCAATGACTGTCTCTTCTGATTTCGCAATCTGATTTAACTTTAAAACTTCAATATTAAGCCGGGCTTCATCATACTCAGAAACTTTCGATATTCGAAATCCATGCTTAACGATTAGCGCAATATTTAGCAAATATCTTAGCTCATCATCATTATAATAGCGAATATTACTGGTTGTGCGTTTGGGCTTCAATAAGCCATACCTCTTTTCCCATATCCGAATCGTATGTGCCTTTATCCCCGACAGATTTTCCAAGTCCTTAATAGTATAATTCATCTAATTACAATTTCAATAGCACACAATACTTAATGCAGACATCAAAATAAATTGGCAAAAAGAAGACAACTTATAATCGTCAATTGCCACTAAAACAGAGAAATATTCGGTTTGTTTCAAAAATTGGGATATAATTCTCTCGCTACCCTCTTGAAAATGTTTTTTATTGAAGAATATGAAAAGTATTTTTTATGCTCTGACATTTCCATTATTTTTGATTTTCTGAAAAAAGTAAACAATGAGATTTCTTGACCCCCTATTTTTATTCGCATTGGTATTTATTTTAATACCTATTCTCATTCATTTCTTTCATTTCAAACGTTATAAAACAGTTTTTTTCAGTCAGGTAGGCTTCTTAAAAGCGATAAAACAAGAATCGAAAAAGAAAAACAACATCAAGCAGTTGCTCATTCTTATATCACGTATTTTGGCGATTACTTTTTTAGTCTTTGCCTTTGCAGAACCTTATCTTCCAGTCAACAGGAACATTACAAAGACATCGGAACAACTTATCGGTATTTACATTGATAATTCTTTCAGTATGAAAAAAATGTCGGAGAATGGCACTTTGCTGGACGAAGCTAGAAACACAGCAATTAACATTGTTAACAGTTATGGCCCAGGTGCAAATTTCATTTTACTGAGTAATCAATCAGACAATCCGAATCAACAACAGACATTAAATAAAGAGCAATTTATTTCAGAACTATCCAAGGTTGAAGAAAGCCCCAATAATTTGCCGCTTTCAAAAGCAGTACAGCAATTTAAAGGGCAAACACGAAATTCAAAAGACAAGTCAGATCGCTCCATATACTTACTATCAGACTTTCAAAAATACATTAGCGATTTTGAGAAACTGGAAGCCGACAGCAATATTCAATCATTCCTAATTCCCTTTAAATCGGATGTTAACAACAACCTGATGATTGACACCTGCTGGCTGGAAACGCCAGGACGAAGACAAGGGCAAACGGAAACCCTACATGTTCGGATACAAAACCAATCAAACCAAACATACCAGAATTCGCCTGTCAGACTTCAAATAAATGATACATTGAAGGCTGTGAGTACGCTTACAATTGGCCCTGACGAAACCAAAGAGATTGAATTTAGTTACCGAAACAACAAACTAGGCATACACCTTGCACGAGTTGAGCTGGACGACTACCCCACCGTTTTTGACAATACTTTCTATTTCAGCTATTCAGTAGAGAAAAAAGCAGATGTATTGGCTCTATACAGACCTGAAGAAGAGACTATCAATTTGTTTGAAAACCTTTTCTATGAAGATGAGAATATCAGCTTTTCCAGCATGGAAGAAAAAAAAATACAGCTTGGACAGTTTGATGAATATCAATGTATTTTTCTGCTTAACCTGAATGAATTATCGACCGGGCTCACCAATGCTTTGATAAATTTTGTGGATGAAGGTGGCACCCTGTGTGTTTTTCCAGGCAACAAACTGGAAGTGAACAGCTACAATAGTCTTTACTCCCAATTGGAAGCCGGCAGCATTACAGGTAAAGACACATTCCGCATAAAGATGTCAGATGTTAATTACCGGCATCCCTTGTTCAACGATGTTTTTACCCGAGAAGATGAAAATATTGAATTACCCTATCTATCAGAATCTTATCGTTTTAAAACAAGCACAAATTCTTTAGAAACAAAAATCATTACAAACAACAATGAGAGTACCGCCATTTCTGAATATCCATTTGGCTTGGGTCGGCTTTATAATTTCAGTTTCACGCTTAATCCTGAAATAACTGACTTTTACAAACAAGTCATTTTTGTACCGATTATATACAATATGGCATTACATAGCTATGAACCCCAAACCATTCAATACACCCTGTCAGACAATCAGCTTATAGAACTGCGCAAAAACAAACAAATACCAATCGGACAGTTCATCACAATCAGCAAGCAAGATGGCACAACAAACCAACTTCCGGTATTAAGTGATCGGACCGACTATTTTCGAATTAACCCAAGCACATTTACAAACGAAGCTGGATTTTACAAGTTAACCTCTGGCGAACAAATAATTAGAACACTGGCCTTCAACTACAAAAGAGAAGAATCGTTATCAGAATCTTACTCAACTGATGAGATACGTGATTTAATAAAGGATTGGGACAATCAACCAATGGTTATTGAAAGTAACCTACCGGAATTTAACGAGGTAATTGAGTCATTAAATGACGGCACCGAACTCTGGAAATTATTCATTTTAATGGGATTGCTGTTTGTCTTGTTCGAAGCAATGCTTATCCGGTTTTGGAAATAGTATTTCTCTTTTAGAATGTGGTAAATCTGGATTTAGATGACGAATTCAAGGCTATTTCTACTTGTGCATAATTTCTGTCCCACTTAAAAAATCAATTCCTAGATGACGATTCATTGTTGAATAAAAATCACATTCATATTCTTTAACAGATTGAACTGCTTTGATTTCAGAAAGATATTCCTTAATTCTGCATAAAAACGATGACTATGGAACCGTTGAATTCTAAGTACTATATAAATAGAGAAAATCTATTTGGTGCTCACAATTACCATCCACTTCCGGTTGTGTTAGAACGAGGCAAAGGTGTATACGTTTGGGATGTAGAAGGGAAAAAACACTTCGATTTTTTAGCCGCATACTCAGCGGTAAATCAAGGACACTGCCACCCCAAAATTGTGCAGGCACTGACTGATCAGGCTCAAAAGTTAGCCCTTACTTCCCGTGCTTTTTACAATAATGTGTTGGGTGAATGGGAAGAATATATGACCACCCTATTGGGCTACGACAGAATGTTACCTATGAATTCGGGGGCTGAAGCAGTTGAAACAGCATTAAAGCTCACCCGAAAATGGGCGTATAAAGTAAAAGGAGTTCCAAAAAACAACGCAAAAATTGTTGTTTGTAACGGCAACTTTCATGGGCGTACAATTACCATCATATCAATGTCTTCAGATCCGGATGCCTATAGTGATTACGGACCACACACATCTGGATTTGTAAATATACCATACAACGACATTGAAGCCCTTGAGGAAGAATTACAAGACCCAAATGTTGCCGGGTTTCTGGTAGAACCAATTCAGGCAGAAGCAGGCGTTTATGTTCCTGAAGATGGATACCTAAAAAAAGCCTATGACCTTTGCAAAAAAAAGAAGGTGCTTTTTATTGCCGATGAAGTTCAAACCGGATTGGCACGAACCGGAAAACTATTGGCATGCGACTACGAGCAGGTTCATCCTGACATACTAATTCTGGGAAAAGCCATTTCGGGAGGCTTGTATCCCGTTTCCTGTGTTTTAGCTGATAATGAAATAATGCTGACCATTAAGCCCGGAGAACATGGCTCTACCTATGGAGGAAACCCCATTGCAGGAAAAGTTTCCATTGCTGCACTGGAAGTAATGCTGAACGAAAAACTGGCTGAGAATGCGACTAAAATGGGAGAAGTTTTCAGAAAAGAAATGAACAACATAAAATCGGAAATGATTGAGGCTGTTCGAGGGAAAGGCTTACTCAACGCCATCTCTATAAAACCAACCAAAGGAAAAACGGCTTGGGATGTTTGTCTGGCAATGAAAGAAAATGGCCTCTTGGCAAAACCAACACATCAACATATTATTCGTTTCACACCGCCTTTAATCATAAATGAGGAACAAATGAAAGAGGCCATCGAAATAATTAAAAAGACCTTTCTCGAATTCGATCAATAATCTAAACAAGCAATCAAACATAAAAGCCTTCCTAAAAGGAAGGCTTTTGTAATTTATATGATATCTATAGTACGCATAAAATATAACATATTATGCCTGCTTCTCAGACAAATAGCGTTCTGCATCAATTGCTGCCATACAGCCAGATCCTGCAGCCGTAACTGCTTGCCGATATATTGAATCCTGAACATCTCCACAAGCAAATACTCCAGGGACATTGGTTTTAGAACTACCTGGAATAGTCTTTATGTAACCCACTTCATCTACATTTAAGTATTCGGCCACAAAATCGGAATTGGGTTTGTGCCCAATAGCCAAAAAGAACCCATCAATTTTAATTTTAACCTCTTCCTGATTAGCTTCTCCTTTATTTTTATATAAAGTAGCACCTTCAACAACTCCGTCTCCGAATAAACCTTTGGTTTGATGTTTCCATAAAACTTCGATGTTTGGAGTCTTCACGACGCGCTCTGCCATTACTTTTGAAGCCCGTAGCTCATCACGACGGACAATCAGATACACTTTTTTAGCAAGGCTAGCCAGATAAATCGCTTCTTCAGCAGCTGTATCACCACCTCCCACTACGGCAACATCTTTACCGCGGTAAAAGAATCCATCGCATGTCGCACAAGCAGAAACTCCACCACCCGCATATTTCTTCTCATCATCAATTCCCAGATATTTTGCAGTAGCTCCGGTAGCAATAATAACCACCTCTGCCTCGATAAGTGTCTTACCATCAATCCAAACTTTGTGTACACCTCCGGAAAAGTCAACTTTGGTAGCCAATCCGAAACGAATGTCAGTTCCAAAACGTTCAGCTTGTTTTTTCAGGTCTTCCATCATTACAGGCCCTGTTACGCCTTCAGGATATCCCGGATAGTTTTCAACTTCTGTCGTTGATGTTAACTGTCCTCCCGGTTGAAGCCCTTCATACATCACTGGATTTAAATTTGCTCTTGCCGCATATATGGCAGCAGTATAACCGGCAGGACCAGAACCAATGATCAAACATTTTACATGCTCGGCATCCCCAATCTGATTCGTATTTTTTTTCTCGCTTTCGCTAAGATTTAGTGGTTTAAACATGATATCTATTTAAAGTTTCTTTTTGCTTTAGACAAAATTACATAACATCTAAAAATAAACAACATTAACGCCATCAATAATAATGAATGTCACATAGGCTCTAACTATCAATATTAATCAGCAAATGCAAAAAATTGCTTTGAAGTGTTCCTATGAATGCATATTTTTGCCGACACATTAATTAATCGGGATGTGGCGCAGTCTGGTAGCGTACTCGTCTGGGGGGCGAGGGGTCGCAAGTTCAAATCTTGTCATCCCGACAATTTTAAAGTTAAAAAAAACTTCAAAGCCTATAAATCAAATGATTTATAGGCTTTTATTATTTTACATAGATCAAAAAACGCCATGAAGAATTAATGTAAATGTGAACAATATGGTGAACCAATGATATTTACAGATTTATGTCACCAGGAATACAGCAATGCACTGCAACACAATACAGTTATGGTTTTGGGTAGAAGCAAAAATAAAATATTGATAACCAATTAGACGATACGATTTCAATTCCAGTATGGTACGATTAGAAGCCAAACCCGGTAGACGTACTGGCAAAGCTGGTGGCATTTCAATTCCAGTATGGTACGATTAGAAGTGTAGCTGTGTTTTTGCTATTTCCTTGAATTCATATTTCAATTCCAGTATGGTACGATTAGAAGGTTCATGCTACTAAGCATTTGCAGGCTGTTAGCCAATTTCAATTCCAGTATGGTACGATTAGAAGTTTCGGGCGTGCATTTTGTCGAGCTTTATTTTTTGATTTCAATTCCAGTATGGTACGATTAGAAGAATCAAAAATCAACAATCCCTGAATGCCCTAGATGATTTCAATTCCAGTATGGTACGATTAGAAGTTCAGCTCTAACATCAATAAAGGGTTAAAAAGGAATTTCAATTCCAGTATGGTACGATTAGAAGCCCTACCGAAAAAGAAGTATTAAAGCTGTTGGCAAAATTTCAATTCCAGTATGGTACGATTAGAAGACACCGCTATACTTTTCAATTATCTCTTGTGCTTCATTTCAATTCCAGTATGGTACGATTAGAAGCATACTTCCCCAAAAACAAAACCACTTTGAACCCGAATTTCAATTCCAGTATGGTACGATTAGAAGAAAGGCTGTTTAAAACAAATACAGTGTCGTTTAAGATTTCAATTCCAGTATGGTACGATTAGAAGAAGCCGAAGGACCCGGCATGGGCGCAGCTCATAGACATTTCAATTCCAGTATGGTACGATTAGAAGTCCGCTTAAAGGGAATTGAATACGGGAACTGGCTAAACCATTTCAATTCCAGTATGGTACGATTAGAAGTAGTCCAGAATATAATCAAATTGTTTATTTATTAAAATTTCAATTCCAGTATGGTACGATTAGAAGTACTCAGATGGAAGCGTACAGCCATTCCTAGACTATTTCAATTCCAGTATGGTACGATTAGAAGGTGAAGCGAAGCTCCATATTCATGTTCTCTTCCCCATTTCAATTCCAGTATGGTACGATTAGAAGTATTTCGGATGACACTAAAAAAACCAAGTGAATCTTATTTCAATTCCAGTATGGTACGATTAGAAGTGTCATGCAGGTGATAGCTCGTGAACGTTACTCCATTTCAATTCCAGTATGGTACGATTAGAAGTTTCTCAACATCAATGTGCGCAACCAGATTATCAAATTTCAATTCCAGTATGGTACGATTAGAAGAATAAAGGAACCTATAACCGCAAGTATTATTTGCATATTTCAATTCCAGTATGGTACGATTAGAAGAACCCAGGGAAGCATAACAACAGTTAGTTGTTTCATTTCAATTCCAGTATGGTACGATTAGAAGTGAAAAGCACTGCAATTTAAGTACTGCACTGATGGGATTTCAATTCCAGTATGGTACGATTAGAAGGAATATTCTATCATACCTCTTTGGACTATATACCTCATTTCAATTCCAGTATGGTACGATTAGAAGAGCAGTACTGATACTGAAAGTGTAATGGGTGAATTTATTTCAATTCCAGTATGGTACGATTAGAAGGCAGATGGGGCAAATTACACAGGACTAAAAAGTAAAATTTCAATTCCAGTATGGTACGATTAGAAGCGGCTGCCTTTTTAATCATCTGATAATTAGTTAAAATTTCAATTCCAGTATGGTACGATTAGAAGTAGAAGGCAATGAATATACTGCAGAATCTGAAATATTTCAATTCCAGTATGGTACGATTAGAAGGAATATGCTTTATATTCTTATAAAATTTTCTATTATTTCAATTCCAGTATGGTACGATTAGAAGCAAGCCCAACTAAATAATCTACAACGAGAACAGCATTTCAATTCCAGTATGGTACGATTAGAAGATGACAGACGCAGGTCTGTTGATCTTTACTATAAAAATTTCAATTCCAGTATGGTACGATTAGAAGAGGGCTCTTTTTTTAACCATTTAAATGCATTACAGAATTTCAATTCCAGTATGGTACGATTAGAAGACCCACCATACACGCATTCTTTGCCACCAATACTCATTTCAATTCCAGTATGGTACGATTAGAAGAATTCATCAATTGTTTTAATTCCAGGAACTAAATAATTTCAATTCCAGTATGGTACGATTAGAAGTATTTCTGCGCCCCAAATAGCCAATTCGATACCGTCATTTCAATTCCAGTATGGTACGATTAGAAGGTTTTAATGCAATTTATACCGTGTTATATACTGGCAATTTCAATTCCAGTATGGTACGATTAGAAGAAACACCTAAACAGGTAGTTTTTATAAATGCGCGATTTCAATTCCAGTATGGTACGATTAGAAGAATGAATTGGCTGCACCTGACTGCAGGATATTCATGATTTCAATTCCAGTATGGTACGATTAGAAGCATAGAAGAAGCTGAGTGGCGTTAAATTACACCTAAATTTCAATTCCAGTATGGTACGATTAGAAGATTTTAAGCGCAGAAGTTGATACGAATAACGAAACTAATTTCAATTCCAGTATGGTACGATTAGAAGTATGTTAGGTGTAGTTTACATTGTTGGTGTAAATTAATTTCAATTCCAGTATGGTACGATTAGAAGCACAGATTAAGCAACTAACCGCTATTATTTTTATAATTTCAATTCCAGTATGGTACGATTAGAAGTTAAGGGAGCTTCTTGAATCAATGCTTGCACCCTAATTTCAATTCCAGTATGGTACGATTAGAAGCGATACCAGAATATCCAAATTATCAAATTGCTCTATTTCAATTCCAGTATGGTACGATTAGAAGTTCAATGGTTGGTGAATACTTTACATTTGTCATTATTTCAATTCCAGTATGGTACGATTAGAAGAGGCATTATTATTTTTTCTCTCGTATCAAATTTTGATTTCAATTCCAGTATGGTACGATTAGAAGAATATCTGATCTACAAGAAACAATGGCGCTTGCAAATTTCAATTCCAGTATGGTACGATTAGAAGAGAGATCGGCAAGGATCTGAGATCACGTGTTTGCGATTTCAATTCCAGTATGGTACGATTAGAAGGCGGCCCTTTCTGGCAAATTATTGCAGTTTGCCAAATTTCAATTCCAGTATGGTACGATTAGAAGTACTCCCGTTGATTCGGTAAGCGTGAAAGAACCAATTTCAATTCCAGTATGGTACGATTAGAAGACAACCTGATTGTCAGCTCTTTATTGGAGCTTCGATTTCAATTCCAGTATGGTACGATTAGAAGCTTGTAGCAGTTATTGTTTTTATTGAATTTCCAGATTTCAATTCCAGTATGGTACGATTAGAAGATCCAATTAAAGTATTGAGTTTCGTCTTCTGTTGTATTTCAATTCCAGTATGGTACGATTAGAAGTAAACCGCTTCACGGCCATGCTCATGGTTATAAGATTTCAATTCCAGTATGGTACGATTAGAAGAGCGAGTGCCTAAGCACATCTAGTTAATTGACCGCATTTCAATTCCAGTATGGTACGATTAGAAGCATAAGCGTAAAATCATATAATGCCAAAGCTCAGTATTTCAATTCCAGTATGGTACGATTAGAAGTCGTTCCGTCTCGGAAATCATAATCAACAAAGCAATTTCAATTCCAGTATGGTACGATTAGAAGACTAATGAATGGATGACCTACGACTTTACACCTAGATTTCAATTCCAGTATGGTACGATTAGAAGAGTAGTCCAGTATTCATTAAAGGGTATTTTGGGGCATTTCAATTCCAGTATGGTACGATTAGAAGTTTCAGCCATGAATTATATACAGTGTTGTATGCCATTTCAATTCCAGTATGGTACGATTAGAAGTCATATCATTTGGGATGAAACGTGCATCTGGATAATTTCAATTCCAGTATGGTACGATTAGAAGGGGACGAAAAGATGAGCGATGAGCATTATCTTACATATTTCAATTCCAGTATGGTACGATTAGAAGTGAAAAATATGAAGATTTTGAGCGCGAACAGATTCATTTCAATTCCAGTATGGTACGATTAGAAGAATGAGCGAGGATGAGTTTGAAGCCTTTTTTGCCAATTTCAATTCCAGTATGGTACGATTAGAAGTGGTATAATTGACGCTATAAAAGAATTTGACGAACAATTTCAATTCCAGTATGGTACGATTAGAAGATGTGATCCCGAAGATCTTAACTGGGTAAGGTAGATTTCAATTCCAGTATGGTACGATTAGAAGTGTAAAAAAAATGGTGATTTCAACATTGTCATTAAATTTCAATTCCAGTATGGTACGATTAGAAGAAATTGCGTTAAATTGGAACTATGTGAATGTTTCATATTTCAATTCCAGTATGGTACGATTAGAAGAAAAGAAATAGAAGAAAATAGCATGGTTTTATTTTCATTTCAATTCCAGTATGGTACGATTAGAAGTTGTAAGTGCAAAAGATGATGAGTAACTTCTTTTGTGATTTCAATTCCAGTATGGTACGATTAGAAGGGTTATTGTTTCGTCAACATTATTTGCTAATTCCTATTTCAATTCCAGTATGGTACGATTAGAAGGAAGGCACCGTGCTTTTATCAAATTTTATGTACTAATTTCAATTCCAGTATGGTACGATTAGAAGTATTATGCCTAACCTTGATGTGATCGCCCAAACAAATTTCAATTCCAGTATGGTACGATTAGAAGATTCCCTGCGTTGTTTGTCCTCGGCTGCCATCTGCATTTCAATTCCAGTATGGTACGATTAGAAGCAGTGAAGGCGCAAAAACGGGGCGCGTAGTGACGAATTTCAATTCCAGTATGGTACGATTAGAAGTTATTATGAATTTGACGGGGAGGCGACTCCTGTAATTTCAATTCCAGTATGGTACGATTAGAAGATTGTTTACTTTTAACCGAAATAACATTTAGTATGAATTTCAATTCCAGTATGGTACGATTAGAAGGATAGGTGGTTCTGTTCAAGAATTGTCAGACCTAAATTTCAATTCCAGTATGGTACGATTAGAAGAAAGCGTGCCGGATAGGAAGGTCAATAACAATAACATTTCAATTCCAGTATGGTACGATTAGAAGACCCAACTTTCAGTTTTAGTATCGCTAATAAATTTATTTCAATTCCAGTATGGTACGATTAGAAGTTTATCAGGAATTAATGGCACAGCTCTGACAGAGAAATTTCAATTCCAGTATGGTACGATTAGAAGTGCACATTTTACACGTGCAACTGGATGGTAACGTAATTTCAATTCCAGTATGGTACGATTAGAAGGGTATGTGCTTCCGTGTCCCAAAATGATGTCCCTGATTTCAATTCCAGTATGGTACGATTAGAAGATGAAGCCAGTACTGTTCTATTTTGAGGAGTGCGAATTTCAATTCCAGTATGGTACGATTAGAAGCATTTACGGGATCAGTTACCAAATCGAATTCTCCTATTTCAATTCCAGTATGGTACGATTAGAAGATTGAGGAGGGTACTGTCATCCACACATCCACCGATATTTCAATTCCAGTATGGTACGATTAGAAGCACTCTCGTTCTCAAAAAACCACACGTTATACTCAATTTCAATTCCAGTATGGTACGATTAGAAGGGCTTTAAAGTGCCAACACTATCATTCAACTCGTTAATTTCAATTCCAGTATGGTACGATTAGAAGAAACCTCAAAAAGTAACGCATAAGTTAACGTATCAATTTCAATTCCAGTATGGTACGATTAGAAGTTGGGGGACAACAAACCCACCAACCAGTATTAAGAGATTTCAATTCCAGTATGGTACGATTAGAAGTGTTATGCTTTCTGTTAAATTGCCTTTAGTTAATAAATTTCAATTCCAGTATGGTACGATTAGAAGCAATTTCTGATCTTCAAGAAACAATGCTACTTGCAAATTTCAATTCCAGTATGGTACGATTAGAAGTTTATTGAACCCAGCGGTGGAGGTGATTATACCTAAATTTCAATTCCAGTATGGTACGATTAGAAGCCGTTCGACGGCTCAAAAAAATAAGTTCATCTTCAATAGATTAACTTTTGCAAACATAGTTTTTTTATGCTAAAAAATTGTCGATCCCTTAAGGCGTATTTTCATCAGGGAATCGACAAGCAGATATAAGTCGCTTATTTTCAACATGTCAAAGAACTTTAATAGACCCTTTTATTGTCTATTTATATCTGTTTTGCTCGTATTAAAAGCGATCGACAACAAGCTTTATAGAAAAGTATCCAGATTTTGGCGCTCATGTCCAACAATTTCCTTGTCAAGCCACTTCTCCTGTCGGGTCTTAAAAAAAATCAGGCTATCGGTTTCCTCATCCATAATCAACATTGCTTCATATTTCAGTTCCAGTAATTTGGCCTCAGTAATCTCACCTTCAAACACCGAATTCTGTATCCAATTCAAATATTTTCGGCAAAGTTTCAACATCTTACCTCCCCTTCTTTTACCCACATCGTAAACAGCAATTACATACATTACCACCACATTTTAAAAGGTTTGTATTCTTCAATCTCCAATAAATGTTTTTGGATTTTGTAGCACTCCAATTTAATCAGGTGCTTGTAGCTCACCGAACGATTTAAAGTACGGTGTTTAATGGTTTCTAACAAACGATCTTCGAAGGCCTGAACAACTGTTTTCTTTCCATTTGTTTTTAGTATTACCCGGTTTAGCTGTTCTTCGAAATGATAAGGTTGAACCATCTTTTTGTTCATCACCTTAAAAATGATCCGGTCAACCAGTAGTGGTTTGAAAATCTCGGCCAAATCAAGTGACAAAGAGAATCGACGTTCCCCCGGCTCATGCAGAAAGCTGATAGTCGGGTTCAGTTGGGTTTGGTGAATAGCTCGCAAACACTGGCTGTAGCACATCATATTTCCAAACGAAATTAATGCATTAACCTCATTTTGCGGAGGACGGTAACTTCGTCCATTCATGCTAAAATCATTAATAATTAGTTCGAAGGCTTCATAATAGTTTTTGCGGATGTTGCCTTCTATGCCCATAAGCTCATCAATGGCACTTGTGCCGGGTATTTTTGCAGAGAGTAATTCAATTGTTTCAATAATTGGCTCCAGATCTTTCCCCCGGTTATTATAATACTTCAGGTTTTTAACCATATTGAAACTTGCTCCATCGAGGATTCGTTGTGCCAAATCAATCCGCTTTTTCTTGTTTTGCTGACATTTGACCTGTGCAACGAGCATCTTCCCTGAAATTAAGGCTTCACGGGGCATAAACGACCCGGTGTAATTTTCGTAGTAATCGAAAAAATGAATGGGGATTTGCTCTTGTCCCAGAAAATTGTACAAAGCCGAATTGGCTTCCAGATTGCCAAAACAGTACAATTCGCCTACATTTTCAACAGGTAGGAAACGTGGTTTTTGTTCGTTGCCATCCTCGTCGTAAGGAGTAAATTTCAGGGTATTATCACGACGTTGCAACCGCCCGGGATTAAACAGATAATAGGTTTTCTTCATGATTCGTCCTCCCCACTCCAGCAAAAATCAAAATAACTGCAATTTTTACACTTCGATTTTAGGATACGCTCCGGACACTGTACTCCATGAATGATATGTCCTATTTTTTCCAGCATTTCACGAATGGCTTCCCTGTCCGGAATAGTCAGCAGTACTTCGTCGGTTTTATGCAGGCGAGGATACTCCAATAGTCCTGTGCATCCTGTTATCCCATTCTGCTCCATCACGTACAAGTAATATTTTACCTGCCATTCGTGAGCCTCCTCGTGTTTGTCCGATTTTTTGATTTCGTGGACAACCTTATTCTTTGCATCGTAATAGTCGATTTTGATACCATCAATTGCAATCTCCTGGTATTTCTCACTTCGGCGCGGATATGAAGTTTCGTGCAACAACTTTCCCTCGTAAACCAAGTCGGAGGTCGATTCCATATTAATGCCATTAGCAAACAACCAAAGTTTGCGGTGGCAAATCATATAATAGTTAAAGTGGGTGCCGGTTATTTGCATGGGGTTGAATATTAAAAATAGGTGAGCCTGATTGTAAAAATCAGGCTCAATCAGGCTAGTAATTATTCAATTAAACTACAACTGTTTTTCATATTCGAAAGCCAGCATTTGATCGATGAGGGCTTGTTCGGCGCGATCGAGAGCATCGGCCGATTCTATTTTTGTACGTACGTATCCACCTGCCGAAAGCGTAACAAACGATTCAACACCCTGCATATTTTCTTCAATGATTGGTTCTGCCTTATTTTCTTCCTCTTCTTTTAATTTGGCACGAATACTTCCTGCAATTCTATTCGCATTGTCAGAAATTGAAACGGCCAGTGTTTCCATTAAACTGAAAGTGCGCGACTGGTTTGAAGTAATGGTCCAGTTAATAATGGCATGTGCCAAAGCTGGAATTAATTTTTCGCGAATCGATTTAGGAGCTACTAAACAAGTTCCAAAAACGGTTTGTGTTTCTTCCCATCCGGCATCGCGCAATTTGGCTTCGGTTTCATCGGTAATCTCCGGTTCCAGTTTATTCAATAACACACAGAAAAGACGACGCAGATCGATGGCCATATCTTGAACAAAAAGACCAGTAGCCCTATTCGTAGAACCACCTTTGTTTTGAATCCATTTTCTATTTAAGCTACGATCTTGTCCTTTTAGTACATCCTGAATTTCTTCATCCGTTAGAACTTTTCCCGATGTGTTTTTTACAATGATTTTATTATTTGGAATTTCACTCCTATCAAAGGATATATTTTCCGGTTTGACTCCTGCTAATAAAGGATGTAGTCCTCTCATTGACGAGATTGAGAAGGGGCTTCTTCTTTTTAGTGTTCGAGTTTTTTGTCCATCTTCATCTTTTTGTGCTGTTTTCATCCATCCGCCAATTAATTGATCTAAATTTTCAGGATCACAAGTTCCATGGACTTCTGCCTCTTCAATTTTCCCATCTTTCATAAGGTTGTGATAGAAAGTAGTTGGAGATCGCATTTCATTTAAATTAATCATCAATGAATCAATTAGTGACCGTTTAACCTGCTGTCCACTTGAATAGGGAATATATGTATTAAATTGGGGATCGTAATAGGTTTTTTGCCCATTTGCTACACAAAAAACGGTGTGTTCTGCTCTTTTTAATGTTCTAATATAAATTGTACTCATCTTTTAAAGTTTTTATTGGGTTAGAGATTTCTTTCGGCATAAGCATAATCAAATTTCAACAGCACCACAAAGTAGCCAAAGTCTTCGGCTGACATCAGATGAACTCTGTCTCGTAATTCTTTAAACAGCTCAAGTGAGCTTGTATCAACTTCCTTTATCACTGTTGTGAGGGCATCTAAAAATGTTTTTTTAGATTTTGCAACCAGCAACTCCGACTGAATTAGATTTTTCCTATCGTTTTTTGTTGCTTCAGATCTATACGCATGAAGTGCATTGGCTACTTCGGCAGTATATTCTAACGACTCTTCTTTGTTTTTAGTAATCATAGCTAATAACCAGGTTTTATAAGTTCTGTAAGTAATTATATTGTCGTAATCTTTTTTTTCTGCTTTTTCTCTGCGGGATTGAAAATCCGCTTCTAATTCTCCATTCTTAAGTTTTATTGATGGTTTAATCAATTTCAAGTTGGCATCATTACCAAAGTACTTTCGCAAATCTTTTGGCTCAAGTGCTTGTAAGCCAATTGAACCCAGTTCACAAGCACGCTTTATATATTTTCCATAAATTAATTCGTAATCTTTAGCATCGTCTATAGCTGCCTGATCTCCAAAAAGGACTCTATAATATTTAATTAGAGTTTTGGCTTCAGCAAAATAAAAGGGATAAAAGCCTAAGGTTTTATTTGTTTTAGCAAAATTTCCAATAAATCCTATAATTTCTTTTTGCTTGATAGAACTAGAAATCTTAAACATTATTTTAGACCATGAAACAGTCGCTATACTGATACTACCATCATCATTAGAGTTAAATGGAATGAAATTTTGGAGTGATGCATAATCATTTTCATTATTATAATATTTATCATATCTACAAGCTAACCATTGTCCATTCCAAGTATCTACTTGTTTGCCTTGATGATTAACTGTAATATCCTCCAGTAATTCACGATAGATTTTCCAACCTTCAAATAATGAATAAAGAATATATTGGTTGTCAAAAAAAATGGTATAACCCCCATCAACCCCAATACCTAACCCATTTCCGATCCAGGAGGCATAAATATCGTCAACCTTGTATTGAATACTAATATCAGTTACTTGCCCTGATGCCACCTGAAAATTTGATTTGAGTTGAGTTGATGTTCTTTCAATCTCTGATGCAGGGAATCCAATTGCAATAGATCCATCAAATTCATTATTTTTTACCGCATTTTGGGCTTTCTTATTGAAATCATCAAGCAATTTTTCTCTTTCATTTTCATTTAAGGTCTTAATAATTTCAATTCCTTTTTTCGATATTTTGTTAGTGTCTTTTTGGATAAAAAACCCTTTAGTTTTAATAAAATTTTCTGTAAAGAATATTAAAGCATCCTCATAACAATTAAACTTCTGTTTTAAAATTTCTTGAATCCCAAGGTCCGAAAACACCCATTTATTGTTATCATTTCTTTTACAATATAACTCGACATTAAAATTTGTGCTTACAATTATTTTTTTTAGATCTTCAATATCTGGTAGTTCAATAGAGGATAAATACCCAATAGCCTTTTGTGTCAAATTAAACTTTGGCATTAAACAATAGAGAAAATCTTTTCTTTTCTCAATATTGTTTTTAAAAAATTTTACAGCTTCACTATCTGAAGAAAATAGCATAGTCTTGCCATTTTCTTCTTTTATTTTTTCACGAATACCATATTCTCCTTTAGGATTAGAGCTTAGTCCTTGTACAAAGGGAGAATTTGTAATCCATTGCATATATTTTGGAGATCCATAAAATAGAGGATGGAATTCTTTCTCAAAGAACTCTTTTGCTGTGTAACTCGTTCCTTCTCTTTCGTTATACGCATTTAAAAATGTGCGTCCTATGGTTGTTGCGATCATAGTTAGTTTTTTTATAAAAATGAATATGCTGAATCGTAATTGCAGGCTTTTGCTAACGTTACATCGAAGCCGGTTTCTGAATTGTATGATGAATCGGGTACAATGAAAGGTTTTGACCCCCAATCCAGTTGACGTAAGTCTTTCACTACATAATAGCGCGTGCTGATTTCCATGCGGGTACGTGCTTCGTAGGTGCTTTCCCGATAGATTTCTTCATCGGCCTCACAAATGCAACTTACACTGTCAATCTTCAAT
Source organism: Prolixibacteraceae bacterium (assembly GCA_963662675.2). Lineage (GTDB taxonomy): Bacteria > Bacteroidota > Bacteroidia > Bacteroidales > Prolixibacteraceae. Next base: position 286,399 of record CAXXHP010000004.1, on the reverse strand, counting down.
AAATCGAGTAAGATGGCCTTTGGGTTGTGTGTTAATTTATCGATGCTCCATTTTCCGCTCTCCTTAAATACTGAATGTTGTTCAATTTTCAGAAAATCGATTTCGGTAAATACCTGATCAATTTTGACTTGTAATTCGGGTTCATCTAAAAGCTCACCATTGGGTAAGGCCTCGTAACTGCGTTGAATTATTTCAAGAGAATAGGGTAAAGCTTCCTTTTCATCTTTAGGCGGAGCCAATACATAAATTGGTTTATAATGACCAATGGTTTCCGACGATCGTTTTCGGTTAACACGTCCAAAACGCTGTGCCATCGAATCAAGTGGAGCAGCTTCGGTAATCATACAGTCGAAACTAATATCAATGCTCACTTCAACAACCTGAGTTGAGATGACCAAACATGCTTCATTCGAGGTGTTGAAATTTCCGGTTTCTTTGCCCGTATCATCTAGCCCCAGCAGCAATCGTTCTTTCTCATTTCGATCCGATTTTTTGAATCGGCTATGAAGCAATAGAATTGGGATTTCGGGGAATTGAGATTTGTATTGAGCGTATTGATCTTGCGCTGTTTTAACACGGTTGCAAACCACTAAAACTTTCTTTTGATCAGCAAGTGCATCTCCAATAATTGAATCGGCTTTTTCCCAATTATCAATTTTATGTATCGTGTGTCGATTAAATAGCCCAAGTTCTTTCTTTGATAAGGCCACTTCATAAACATTCTCTTTACCTAAAATGGCAATAATTTTATCGTAGAGTATGCCTGGCATTGTAGCCGTACCAATATGAATATTACAATTGAGATATTTTAAAACTTCAATTATTTTCAATACAATCGACCGGGTCACATCAGTATAAGTGTGAATTTCATCCAGAATAACATCGCAACCTTTAATGTCCATAATCATGGCTTCGTAACCATTGGTACCAAAAGCTATGGCTGCAATCTGATGAGGAGTCAATACTTTTATGGCTGCACCCACATGTCCCTGAATAATCTTTTCTTCTTTTTTACTTCCTTCCAGTATAATGCTCGATGCAGCATGTAACAATCGAATATCAAGTTCAGGATTATCGTGTTTTAGATCCTTCTTTACCCGTTTATACATGGCATTAATGGAAGCCTGAAATGGCAGGGTGTAAAACACACGTCCTTTGCACCTGCGAAAAAGGAAATCGGTTTTACCCGCACCCGTACAAGCCACTACCATGGTGTGTTTTTTAGTTGAAGTACTGTCTTTTAACGAAAGTGGATACAACGAATGTTGCCGATTGAAGAATTTTAAATTAGGAATTGTAAAAGTTCGGCTGAGGTATTCATCGGTATTACCAGACAAGGCAGAAGCAAAATGATCGGCAGCCATTAAAAGTCCACGCCATTGCGAGAAGCCACGTTCTCTAACTGTCTTTTCGCAGTATTCAACAACGAAATTGAAATTATCTTCGGCTTCCTCTTTACTGATGTCTCTGATTTCAATTCCAAATGATTGTAGTATTGTTAAGGCATCATCTTTCCATACCTCCCAATCTTTGATGTGCAGTTCAAAAGTATCGCCACGATTTTCTTCTAGATCTAAAATTCCTTTGTCTCTGGTATCGTATAAAACAGATTTATGATGTGCAATAATCATTTCAATAAGCTGAGGATGCATTGCTTCATTAAATAATGAAAGAAAGAAACAAGAGGCTATTTCATGCCGAAATGGAGTAGTTGGAATCTTTGTATCATCCAGGCGTTTTTGAAATACGGTACTTGCTTTTCCGATGTCGTGTAAAATAGCGCCAAGCCTTGCTGTTTCCGAATCGAGATTTGAATAGTGTGCAATTTTTACAGCAACCTTACTCACTAAAAGCAGGTGTTCATAAAGGCTGGTCTCTTCAGGCAATCCTTTGGCTTTAACGTGTGGGCAAATATTTTCCATTTAGATTTTTTTAAACCTGACAGGGTTTCAAACCCTGTCAGGTTTGGTAGTTAATAGTTACTTTTTACCGGATTACCCACAACTTTTAAATGGCCATACATTGCCTCGTTCTTTTTAAGCCGATTATAACCAACTAAAAATGATTTTTCATTTCGTTCGAAAATCAATTCAAAGCCTGCAAATAGCTCATCATTTGTCTCAAATTCATCTTCAGAAACTTCAATAATTTCTTCATCGGGATAAAGCAAATCTTCATTTCGGGCTAAACAAATGTGTTGTTTTGAAGCATGAATTGCATCGGCTTCATTTAAAAAGGCAAGAAAAAGAACAGGTTCAATTAAAACGCCCCGCACCAAAATGGCATAAGGTCGCTCATAAGTTTTGTTGTTTCTTGTTCCTTTTTCGTTCCACCCACGTGGTTGAATTTGTTCTTGCTGTTGTGAAATTTGCTTGTAACTTAATCGATGTCCAACAATCTTCTTAATCTCACCATCATCATCTTTCAATAATTCAGGAAACAATTTTCGTTCTATTCCAGCAACTATCGATGGTGTCAGAAATTGTTGGCTGTAGGTTTCGCTATCGCGTACTGCTGTCCAAGGTTTAATAAAACCAAATGGGCCTGTATATTTTACGATGTATAACATAATTGTTCGTTGTTTATATGTCTGTAGGAGTTGCTTGATTATTTAATTGCACCAAAGCCAATTCCGGTACTATTGCCCAAACCTACATTCCAGGCAAACTGCTTTGTTTCGGGTTTACCTTCAATAATTACTGAGCACCAGTTGGCACGGTTTTTTACTTTATTGTACGTAATCAGTTTTGTACTTGCTTTGTGGTAGTTTGTGCCAAAACGTATCGCAAATGTTTCATCACTTATTCCTGCCTTTTCCATTTTGGTTTGAAGTGTTTCTGCGAGGTAATCATTGGCGCGCAAATCGTTAAATTTGATGTGTTCTACTTTTTCACCTGTTCTTCGTTTTATAAAAATTGGGCTTGCAGCAAAAAACAAATTTCTGTCAGTTAAGTCGGGATCCTCTTGAATAATAATTTCTGAAACCGTCATCCCACAAAACATCATCGGGTCAGATTGAATACCTGACACCATCTTTTTTATTAATGCCGAATCAAAAGAGCTAAAGAAAAAAGAGGCTCCTCTTTCAAACTGCAAACCATTAGACCTTGCTTTTCCTCCGTCCAGTTGTGAAAAGGAGTACAATGATATCTTTCCATGCTCATTGTTCCATCCTAACCATTTATGAATTGTTCCCGTTAGTAAAGGCTGGTGATCAAATGGAACAATTTCATTGCTCACTTTAATTTTTAAATGAATTCTCATATTGTTGCGATTAGATTTTATTTTCCTTTTATACTTCGTAATAAATTTTCATTCTACAATAATTTTCAAATTCCCGGTTAATATTAATAATCCTGACTTTAAGCTCGACTCCCTGATCCATCATCCGCGCCATGGCTTTGTTTTCCTTGCAAGGGATGTAATCCTAACTAAGCATTTCGCCGAAAGACTTCGATGGCGCAGCAGTCGTGCTAATTTTCCGGTTCTCGTTTTTAAAACCAAACCGTCATTTGCCTTTAATAAATGTCCACCTCATAGCCATTGTAATATGTAAGCCCGCCTATAAAAGGAGAAGTTAGCCTTGCAAAAAACAAGATTGCAAAACCAGAAATAACGTGTTTGATAAATTCGTTTTGTTTCATGTCTTTTACTTTTGAAAAGACCAATTTCGAACATAAAACTGTCAACCAATGTCAGTTAAACTATTTTTTACTTTTTCTTTTAAAAAATCCTTGAATTCTTCCGGTTCAACAACCTGAACTTCATTACAAAGTCCCAATACAAAACGGCCAATCCCCTCGAAACTACAAACGGATGTTTCAAACAAGAACTGATTGTCATTCACCAATTGGATATATTCTTCGGCCAATGGGTATTCTTCTTTTAGCAATTCGCAGGCACGTATGGAAAGACAAATTTTCACCGGGATTTGCTGGTTTGAACTGATCCTGAAAACATCCATCGGAAGCATCCTATGATCGGCTTCGTTCTCCCAGGCTTCGTCCAGCACCTGCACCGAGCTGATTCTCGTATTCTTAAAGGTTTTGCAGCTTTGGTCTTCTATATCAAAAGCCCAGGTGGCAATATAATTCGTAGTAAAGTTGAAAGGCTCAACCACGCGGTCTTTCATCTCGTTGCTGTTGGCCGAGAAGTAAGCACGGAGAATAACCTTCTTTTTGCTTTTTATCGCAAGCATCAGTTGATGAATATTTTCCGAATGTTCCTTTTTGACAATCGTGTTGGCCACCCGATTAAAATCGTAAAGGGCATACAATTTTTTGACCAGGTTCTGCTTTAACAGATTTTCATCGCTAATCGAATGGATGGCTTTTTGCAGAATGAAAGCTTCTTCTTTGGAGAAATGGAGCAATTCGCTAATTTCATTAAAATAAGGGGAGTCCTTATCAATATAATACAAACCTGCTTTGGCTTTGGGAATAATAAAACCTGCTTCACGAAAAGTCTGGATGTACCTAAAAGCCGTCCGATCAGAAATATCAAATCGTCTGGAAATTTCAGAAAGGTTCCGCCTGATCCCGCTGGAAAGATAGATAATGATCTCCAACATGCGACGAAGTTTTTGTTGTTCATTCATTTTCAATATTGGGATTCAGGTAAGCAATAAATAATTATTGAAAGATAAAATTACAATTTCAATGTATTAAACAACAAAATATTATAGCCAAATTGACCATATTTATTAACAATCGGTTTTTCAACCAGAATGATTTTGATTTAATTTGGAGGTAAAAACCGATACCTATATAGAGGCTATGGATGAATATGGTAACTCAATAGATTTCTTACAGACAAAGGGAAGGACGAAAGATCAGCACATAAGTTTTTTGGAGATAAAACATAGGTAAAACAATTACCTCAGGGAAATAACACATTAATAGCGCCATGCTGATGATCCAAATAGTTGCTTTTATTTGGATTTTTAAATCACTTCGCTGAGCCAAAGTACCATAACAAATAGCATCGGCCTGTTCAATACTGTTGATTGCCTCAAACGTCAAATCGATATAATCCCAGGCTACGTTTTCATAAATGGTATAATCCGAATTCCCATCTTTCAATTCAACACCAACCGTCCCTGTAGGATAAGCATTTACAACGATGCAATTTTCGATCCCCCTATGATCAACTGAGTTTATTATTTCACGCCCCAATTCATCATCTCCAACTGCGCGAATACCAATTACTATACATTTTAATAACCTCAATTCAATTATGATAGATTTCTGGAAATTCCAACGAGGCAAAACATACAAAAAAACAGGCCGCATCAAAATTATCTTTGATACGACCTGTTATTCTATAATTTTAGTCCTTAAACCTGAAGTATTTTGGGACTACTTAAAATTGCTGATATTAGCCCAAAAGACCTGATGCTTTGATATTATCAATACTATTTTTTGCAGACCAAAGACCGAAACCATTACCCTGATTGTCATCTTCAACAAACATGTATTTGAATCCTGCAGTTTCTCTTGCAGACTCAGCCATAATTGGTTTGTAATCAATTTCACCAGTTCCAACAGGACAAATATCGTCTTTGATAACTTCGTAGAATGGAGCAGGCGAAACTTCTTTCATATCCTTAAGGTGGAAAAGTTGGAAACGACCTGGATATTTATTGAACATTTCAACAGGATCTTGACCTGCTTTCAATGCCCAGTATAAATCAATCTCGAAAGTCATCAACTCAGGATCCATACCTTTCATGAAAATATCATAGTAAGGAACGGTTCCATTAAGGTTGGCGAAATCGAAGTTGTGGTTGTGGTATCCAAACTGAACATTTACATCTTTCATGTATTGACCAATCTTGTTTAATGTCTCAACCATTTTGTTGTAGAAATCAATCGATCTGTCTGTTTCTTCTACCCATGGATAGATACAGTATTCTGCACCAAGCTCTGCGTGAGCCTCAGCCATAAGTTTCGCGCCATCTAAATCGATACCTGCAGATTCTACCTGACTGTGACTACTTACGATTTTAAGACCTGCGTCGCTAGCCATCTTTTTAAATTCGGCAGGAGTGTATCCGTAGAATTTACCATTAGCATAATCAGCCAATTCGATGGTTGCGTATCCCATGTCAGAAATTTTCTGAAGTGTACCAGGAACACTTTTTGCCATTTCATCGCGAACACCATATAATTGGATACCTATCTCTACAGAACTAGCACTTGCTACTGCGGCGGCTGCTGCTGGGGCAGTTGAACTTGTTTCTGTATTACATGCGTAAGCCCCTAGAGCCATGGCGCCTATCGCTCCGGCTCCTGATGTCTTTAAAAACTTCCTTCTATCTTGTCTAAATTTCATAATTTATTTGGATTAGATTAAATATTAAATCATTTTTCACGTAAACGAGGATAAAAATAATACAAACCTTTAATTTAAAAAAACTCAAATGCCATTTATTTCAAGTTTACAAGTAATCTTCTTTCCTCTGGCCTATCCCCCTGCAAATAAGGAGCATGGTATTTCCCTACAATCAACCAACTTGTTACTAAGCTACAAGAAACCAGAAATGACAACTACGCCCCTTCTCTGTCGAGTCTGCACAACGCTTTGAAAAGCATATTCTATAATCGTAAATCAACGTCACAATCTAATAGAGTCTGTGGTTTTGGGTCGTTATTGTATCTGGGAAGCATAAACCATACAGGCTCAATAGAATGAATCTTAAGAATGGATAAATACCCTAATAATTTTTCTGCTTATTTATTCCGAAACCGGTTTTTTGAGTTTTCTTTGTATACACGTTAGCTTGCAGCAGAAAGACATGAGCATAAAAAGAAAGCAAAACAGCAATAAAGAAAAATCCAATATATTTATTTTGCTGGCTCCTTACAAGGGGATGGTTATATTATTAGTTTTATTCGCATTGATTAGTAATGCGGCAAATCTTATCATTCCTAAAATTATTTCACAGGGAATAGATTCTTTTTCTGAGGGCAATTATGATCGGAAAATCATTATTATTGAATTCTTAGTAGCTTCCTTTATTATTTTCATTTTTGCTTATCTTCAGGCTGTTGTACAGACTTACGCTTCAGAACGTGTTGCTTTTGATCTGCGAAAAAAGCTTTCTGACAAAATATCGAGACAAAGTTTTTCATTTATACAAAAAGCAAATCCTTCAAAGTTATTGACAAACCTGACTTCTGACATGGATTCTGTGAAGATGTTTGTATCACAAGCTGTTGCATCCATTGCGTCATCCGTTTTTATTATTATTGGTGCTTGTATTCTATTATTAACCATTAACTGGAAACTGGCCTTACCTGTAATAGCAATAATTCCAATCATAGGAATTACATTCTTTATGGTTCTTAAAAAAGTAAAAGTTCTATTTACACGAACAAGGGAAGTTATTGACTGGCTCAACAAAGTAATAAATGAAAGTGTACTCGGTTCTGCAATAATACGTGTAATCAACTCTCAGCAGCTGGAATACAAGAAATTTATGGATGCCAACACAGAAGCAAAGAATCTTGGCATTTCAATACTTACCTTATTCGCTATGCTGATTCCTTTGGTGACATTTGTAGCAAACTTGGCTACCCTCGCGATTTTGGCATTGGGTGGGCATTTAGTAATAAACGGAGATTTATCTCTTGGAGATTTTGCTGCATTTAACAGCTATGTTGCTATCCTTATTTTTCCGATTATGGTGATTGGGTTCATGAGTAATTTAATTGCTCAGGCAACTGCCTCCTATCAGCGTATTGACCACGTCTTAGAAACTCCGGAAACCGCAGATAAGGGGTCTATAAAAGTGACACTACACGGGGATGTTATAGTTGACAAAGTAACTGTTTCATACGAGGACAAGCCTGCTCTAAAAGATGTCTCATTTACTGTTCAAGCAGGTTCTAGAACAGCCATTATTGGACCAACGGCTGCCGGAAAAAGTCAATTATTATATCTTCTCACCGGACTTATTAAGCCCAATTCAGGAACAGTATTTTTTGATGGGAAAAACATTGATGATATAAAAAAAGATTCGTTTCATGAACAAATCGGATTTGTTTTTCAAGACAGTGTTATTTTCAACATAAGCCTGCGTGAGAACATTGCATTTAACGACTCAGTCACAGACGAATCGTTAGAAAAAGCAATTTCAACAGCAGAACTTAAAGAATTTATTGATGCATTGCCTCATGGCCTGAATACAATTGTATCAGAAAGAGGCACAAGTCTTTCCGGAGGGCAAAAACAACGAATTATGCTGGCAAGGGCTTTGGCACTTAATCCAAAGATACTTTTGCTTGATGATTTTACAGCGAGGGTGGATCCACAAACGGAACAACGAATTCTGGCAAATGTGATGAACAATTATCCCGATCTCACATTAATATCTGTAACTCAAAAAATTGCTCCTGTTAAGGATTATGAGCAGATTGTCCTTTTAATGGAAGGAGAAGTTGTTGCAACCGGTCAGCATAAAGCATTAAAAACAAGCTGTCCGGAATACATTCAAATATTTAACTCTCAGCTAAGCACCAGTCATTATGAAAACAATATATCTTAATTTATTTTCAAATGAAGAGAGATGGAATAAGGCATATCCTAGTTAAGAGTTCTAACTAAAGTATTTTTGCATTGACCAAAATCACTTATTTTTTCGGCGAATGAACTACAATTTAAATACATCTTCAGAAAGTAAGCAAAAGAAGAAAACGACATTCAGTTCTATGAAGGAATTAGTGTCGCACATGGTGGAAGAAAAGAAAACGCTACTGACTGCCTTCGCCGCCATGTTTATTACGGCCATTCTAAATCTTCTTGGCCCTATAGTTATCGGTCATACAATTGACAATTACATACAAACAAACCAGTTCCACGGAGTATTAGTATTTAGTGGCATCTTACTCGTTATGTTCGTGGTTGCTCTGGGTGCTGGCTATGTTCAAACGAAGCTTATGGGTACTATTGGTCAACGTATGCTCTTCACTTTGCGTAATGCCGTTTTCACAAAACTACAAGAGTTACCTCTCGATTTTTTCAACCAAAATAAAGCAGGAGATCTTATCTCCAGAATTAATAATGACACAGAAAAAATCAACCAGTTTTTTTCCCAATCATTAATGCAATTTCTTCGCTTTATTCTAATTATGATTGGCGCCGGTATTTTTATATTGTCTATTAATTTACCCCTTGGTGCTGCTGCTCTTGCTCCGGCACTGGTCATTCTAATATTTACAAAGTTTATTTCACCATGGGTTAAAAACCGAAATACAGCCAACCTAAAGAGTGTTGGTAACCTAAGTTCAGAAGTTCAGGAAAGCTTGAGCAATTTCAAAGTAATTGTGGCTTTTAACCGAAGAGATTATTTCCAAAAAAGGTTTGATGAAGTAAATAGAGACAATTACGCAACTTCAATAAAAGCTGGAATTGCAAACAATCTTTTAATGCCTGTTTATACTTTATTTTCGAATATAGGATTGCTAATTGTACTTGCTTTTGGTATCTATTTAATTTCTATCGGTCAATTTACAGTAGGGCTTTTAATTAGCTTTATCGCTTATATAAATAGCTTTTACAATCCACTCAGACAACTTGCAGCTTTGTGGTCCAGCTTTCAGTTGGCTCTGGCTGCATGGGATCGTATCCTAAAGATACTTAACATGGAAAACAACCTTCCTGTGATCGCAGAAAGCGAAGTTATACCCTCTGCCCCATTATTATCTTTCAAAGATATTTCCTTCTCTTATCCCAATGGCAAAGAAGTACTTCATCATATTAACTTTGATTTAGAAAAAGGGAAAACGTATGCTTTTGTCGGGCCTACCGGAGGTGGAAAAACCACAACAGCATCACTAACAGCTCGCCTTTACGACCCAACCAAGGGCACAATATTGCTTGAAGGTCGCGATATTCGTTCATATCCACCAGAAGATCGGGTCAAAAAAATAGGATTTATTCTTCAGGAACCATTCTTGTTTAGCGGAACAGTAAAAGACAACATTTTGTATGGGAATGAAGAATTTAGAAACATCAACAATAGCGAGCTAATGAAAATCATCGAAGATACCGGCTTGCAAGATTTAATGCAACGTTTTGATGAAGGCCTCGCGACTAAAGTTGATGTATCTTTTGATGGAATTAGCTTGGGTCAAAAACAACTCATTGCATTTATGCGGGCAGTGCTAAGAAAACCCGATTTGCTTATTCTTGATGAAGCAACCGCCAACATTGATACGGTAACAGAAAAGTTATTGGATCAAATTTTACAGAAACTCCCTGCAACAACAACTAAAGTGATTATCGCACACAGATTGAACACCATTGCTAATGCCGATGAAATATACTTTGTAAATACAGGGAATGTAACTAGAGCCGGTTCTCTCAAAGATGCAGTAGACATGCTCATGAATGGAAAAATGGCAAGCTAACTACTGAAACTATGTAGCTTCCATCCTAGCCTAACCTGATTCCCACTTAAAATAGAAATGCTTTTAAAAAAACTATTCACCAATTTTTCTAATCCGCTCTCGATACGTGTAGCATTCCTTTAATATTTTGAAGTTTGCGTATTAAAAAATCCAGATGCTCCAGATTATTCACATAAACTCGCAATGTGCCTTCAAACTCTCCATCTAATGAATCAAAATTTATTGAACGCATTTGTACGCCAATATCTTTCGAAATGACATTTGAAATATTGGGGATGATATTTATCTCTTCTGTTCCAGAAAGCTTAATGGTTGCCTGAAAGGATGTCCTTTTCTTCGATTCACGCCATTTTGCAGGAATAACACGATAAGGGTATCTATCTATCATTTGTTTAGCATTGGGACACTTAACACGATGGATTTTAATCCCCTCACTTATCGTGACAAAACCAAAAATACTATCCCCAAAAATAGGATTACAGCAAGGCGCTAACTTATGATTGACATTCTTCAGATTATCATCAATTATAAGATAATCGTCCCCTCCTGTAAAATCCAGATCCTTCACGTGTTCCTGAGGGATGATATCTTCAAGTTTTTGACGTACCGTTTGTTCTACCTCTTTGTTTTGCAGTACATTTTTAACATCGAGCGTATCTATTTTTTCCTTTGAGATATTATAGTAAAGATCTTGAGCTAATTTTAGCTGATAATGTTTTAACAAATTCCGAATAATTTCATCGTTGAAATCTATCTTCCAATTCTTAAGTTTCCTAAGCAGAATTTCTTTACCATTATCTGCCTCCCGCTTGCGTTCCTCATTTAGGCTAGTTTTTATCTTATTTTTAGCTTTACTGGTAACGACAAATTCTAACCAATCAAGCTTTGGTTTTTGGTTATTTGATGTATCAATAGATATTTGATCACCATTCTTTAATTTATACCGAAGGGTCACTTTTTTGCCATCAACCATGCCTCCAACACAATGGTCTCCAACCTCTGAATGAATTTCATATGCGAAATCTAGCATTGTGGCTCCTGCGGGTAGTCTTTTCAGATCACCCTTTGGTGTAAAAACAAAAATCTCATCGCTATATATATCTGTATTGAATTCATCAATGAAGTCGACAACATTCAGTTCCGGATTTTCCAAAATTTCACGAACATTGGCTAACCAATGTTCCATTTCGGCAGATGCTGCCCCTCCTTTGTACTTCCAATGAGCGGCAAGTCCCTTCTCTGCTATTTCATCCATACGTTTTGTGCGTATCTGTATTTCCACCCATTTTTTATTTGGCCCTAATACTGTAGCATGCAAACTCTCGTATCCATTTGACTTAGGCACACTTATCCAATCCCTCATCCGCTCTGGATTAGCCTGATACTCATCTGTAACAATTGAGTATACCTGCCAACAGTCTGATTTTTCCATATCCACCTTTGAATCCAAAATTACGCGAATGGCAAACAAATCGAAGACCTCATCAAAGGATACTCCCTTGTTTTTCATCTTTTTCCATATGGAATTGATGGACTTCGTGCGTGCCTTCATTTCAAATTGAAAGCCCCTATCACGTAGTTTTTGTTCAATAGGACGTACAAATTCAGCTACGAAATTCCGTCTTTCAGTCTCTGATTCTTTTAGGTGATCATCCACATGCTTGTATGCATCCGGACTTTGATATTTCAAACAAAGATCAAGTAATTCTGAGTTAATATTATACAGCCCCAAACGATGTGCTAAAGGAGCATATAAATGGGATGTTTCAACAGATATCTTCGTTTGTATTTCTTGTTTCTGACTGAATAAATGCCGCATTACATGCAACCGGTCAGCAATTTTTATAAGAATAACACGCACATCACCAGCCAATGCCAACATAAGCTTACGGTAATTCTCAGAGTGGAGATCAACAGTATCAGTACCTAAAGCATTAATTTTTGCCATACCTTCAAGGATTCCGGAAACAGTCGTTCCAAAGATCTTTTCAACATCGTTAAAATCTGGCCGATGTGGTACATCCTCATAGGCCACATTATGCAGCAATCCGGCAATTATAGAATCGGTACCTAAACTAACCTCCAAACTTACAACCTGTGCAACTTCAAGCGAATGAACAAGAATAACCTCACCAGAAGGCCATACTGATTCTCCTAAAATACCATATGCATAATCAAATGCCTTATTTACTTTAGCTAATTCTTGCTCACTTAAATTTGTGCGGCAAATATCAACTAAAGACAACCATGCATCCTCTATTCGTTTATCCATCATAATTGCTTTATTAATCCCGGAATATAATATAAAAAAAGGCTACCAAAATGGCAGCCTCTATCTATCTTAAGTTATCTACTTATACTGCTGCCTTAGTAGAATCAACAAATACGCGTGTTGCCATCTCTCTGTTTAGCATAAACAAACCATTGCCTTGGCCATTAATTAGTCGAAGATCATCAAGAATGGTATTTACATTATCTTCTTCTTCAACCTGCTCGTCTACAAACCACTTTAAGAAACTTTGAGTAGCATGGTCACTTGCAGCCATAGACACATCTACCAGATTATTAATTAGAGAGGTTACCTTTTGCTCGTGCTCTAATGTTTTTTCAAAAGCGTCAATAACACTTTCAAATTCAGTTGGAACAGCTGCAATTGGTTCCAAAACAACACGTCCATTTCTTTCATGTACAAAATCAAAGAATTTCATAGCATGGGTCAGTTCTTCTTGATATTGAATTTTCATCCAATTTGCAAATCCTGACAATCCTTGATCCTCAAACCAAGCAGACATTGACAAATATAAATACGCAGAATGTATTTCGGCATTAATCTGCTCATTCAAGGTTTTTAATACGGTATCTTTAAGCATAACAGTTATATTTTTCGATTTTATCAAATATACTCAAATTTGAAATACACACATTATCTCGTACAATAATATTTAGTTTGTTGATAAATTTTTAATCCAAATAATTGTTAAACTTCACCTAAATCCAGATTAAAAATCTGTTTTAACAAATTAATATTAGGATTCTTTTTAGACATTTCAGCAAGTTTTTCTCTTTCTGAATAGGGCTTTGATTGACTTTCCTGCATAACAACCTTTGTTATCAGTTCAATATTTGTATTTCGAAGTTCTTTACGTAACCAAGAGACTAAGTCGGGTTTTATTTTGCTTATTTCTTCATCTAATAGATTATTGTCAATTTTTAGCAATAGCTTATTGTCCTCAAAAATCTCAGGAGTTCTTGACAGCGTCACTTTAAGTATTGGGCGGCCACTTACACGTTCTAGAAACTCAACCCATTTATTCTCAAATGCTTCTTTAGTAAACGGCTCATTTAATTGTTCTCCAGTGTAATATTTGATCTTTTCTTTCGCATTTCCGAGATTACTATCTTCTTCAAAATTCCCTAAAATGGCATCCTTAATGGATGGAGTAAAACTGCTACCTGTTTTTCGAATTACTCTTTTTATTGTTTTAGAGGGTAATTTCGTGGTTTCAGCAACAGGTGACTTTGGGGATGGAGTTGGGGGATTATCAACCTTCTTACTGGAGGAAGTTAATTTAATAAAAATTGGAGCTAATTCATCAGCAACCGATTCGTCAGCTATTTTTTTTTTAAGGTGAGTTGAACCATTCGAATAAGGGCTAACTCAACAAGCAATCGCTTATTCTGACTCGGTTTATACTGCAAGTCACATTCATTGCTAATTTTCAATGATTCAAGCAAAAAATCAGCATCACAAGTAGCTGCCTGTACTTTATATTTTTCCTTTATTTCGCCACCAACCTCTAATAATTGCACAGTTATTGGATCCTTACATACAAGCAAATCACGCACATGGCTACTAAGCCCAGAAATAAAATGATGCCCATCAAATCCATGATCAAGCACCTCGTTGAACAAAAGAAGTGTTCCTGGCACATCATTTTTTAATAGCAAATCAACCAGACGAAAATAATAATCATAGTCCAAAACATTAAGATTGGATATGACATTTTTATAGGTTATTTGTTTCCCTGAAAAGCTTACGATTTGATCGAAAATAGAAAGAGCATCACGCATTGCGCCATCAGCCTTATGCGCAATAACATTTATTGCCTCCAATTCGATTTCCACCTCTTCTTTTTGAGCTACATAATTTAAATGATTCGAAATGTCTGAATTTTTTATCCGATTAAAATCAAAAATCTGACAACGAGAAAGGATGGTAGGAATAATCTTATGCTTTTCAGTTGTAGCTAAAATAAAAAGTGCATGCTTTGGTGGCTCTTCCAATGTTTTAAGAAAAGCATTAAAAGCCGCCTGAGATAACATGTGTACCTCATCAATAATATAGATACTATATTTTCCAATTTGGGGCGGTATACGAACCTGATCAGTAAGATTTCGAATGTCATCAACCGAATTATTTGAAGCAGCATCTAACTCATGAATATTATATGAACGGCTTTCATTAAAAGCCTTACATGATTCACATTGGTTACATGCTTCCGTGTCTTCTGATAATTTTTCACAATTTATTGTTTTAGCAAAAATACGGGCGCAGGTTGTTTTCCCAACTCCTCTTGGCCCACAAAATAAATATGCATGGGCAAGCTGACCGTTCCTAATAGCATTCTTCAGAGTTGCCGTAATGGATTCCTGCCCAACAACTGAACGAAATGTATCAGGTCTATATTTACGCGCCGAAACAATAAAATTCTCCATGATTTTTTCTAAATTGAAACCCAAAGATAAAAAAAATAGCCTATTCTTTGGGATGAATTTATTAACAAACATTTGCAGTTTTCTTCCTATTCCGCATGAAACTTTATCATATACTGAATGTTGTATTGTGATATGAATTTAAAATAATTCATTTTTTTGCTTGAGTTGGATTAGTAGTAATAATTAACAACTGGTATAATGAAAACGACGAAATTTTTCTTTCTAATTGTATTTGCCCTCATAACGACTGTAAGTTTTGCTCAAAAATCGTTTTACGATTTCAAGGTTCAGGATATTGATGGTAATGACTTTGATTTAGCAAGCTTAAAGGGTAAAAAAGTATTGGTTGTCAATACTGCATCAAAATGTGGATTAACCCCTCAATATGAATCGTTGCAAAAGCTATTTGACCAATATGGCGGAGAAAAATTCACAATTATTGGATTTCCTGCAAATAATTTCATGGGGCAAGAACCGGGAGATAATGAAGAGATTAAAGAGTTTTGTCAGCAAAATTATGGCGTATCATTTTTAATGATGTCAAAAATTTCTGTTAAAGGAGACAATATGGCACCTGTTTACCAATATCTCACAAAAAAAACACTTAATGGGGTAAAGGATTCTGAGGTCGAATGGAATTTCCAAAAATACATCATTAACGAACAAGGCAATCTCGTTGATTATTTTAGCCCAAAAACAGAGCCAAATGACCCCAAGATAGTAGCATGGATTGAAGCTAATGAGCAATAAAATATTTTTTAAAAAGAATATTATTAAGCCTTTATTAGCTTATTGAGATTGAACCAACATTATTTTATCACTACTAGAAAGTAGCGTATAAGCATTTCCCTAAATTTAAGTACAAGACTAAAATACCAAACACCAAAACTCAGACCTAATTTTTGCAATCAACTTTAATTCAACTTTTTAAACCAATATTTATTTTTTAAAGTATGTGAGATAACGTAACTTGTCCTCTATGACCCAAAACATGAAGAGCAGTTTTATCAGAATAGATTATCATTCTTCATTGCTTATTTTCAAAGAAGCAGAATCTGCTGGGTATCGCCTCAGAATTGGTGAATTTCATACTTCAAAATGGCTGCAAAAGGAGAATATCAATCTCGATGTAATAAAAGACATCTCTTTAAACTATTCAGATCTCAAAATTTTCATAATTGGCAATGGTAAATACGAAGGTTTTTATATTTATTCAAAAAAACATGAAACTTGTTTTAAATTTGAAGTCGCATTCTCAAAAATAAAATAGTTTTACATTTATGTTTTCATACGACCCAATTGCCCAAGGAATACACGACTTTCATTTTAAAAAAACCGATTCTCCTATTATTGTTCATGCTGACGATTTTGATGATGATGAAATATTGCCCTCTTATCACTTTCGGTCATTTCAAAATATGCCCAAAATTGAACAAAAAGCACTAGAATTATCAAGAGGCAAAGTTTTAGATGTAGGAGCCTGTGCAGGTTGCCACTCCATTATTTTACAAGAAAAAGGATTTGAAGTTTATGCACTTGAACATTCCCTCCTGAGTTGTCAAGTAATGACAGATCGCAAAATAAGGAATGTCATTCATACTGACTTTTTTCAGTTTAAAGATCATAAATTTGATACAATTTTATTATTGATGAACGGCACAGGCATTGCTGGGAAATTGAGTAATTTAAGTTCATTCCTCGAAAAAAGTAAATCCTTATTAAATTCGGGAGGACAAATCCTCATCGACTCATCAGACTTGATTTATTTATACTTGGATAACGATGACTCGGGTATGATTAATTTGAACACAGATTATTACTACGGAGAATTGACATTTCAAACAGAATATAATGGGAAGAGAGGCAATAAATTCCCATGGCTTTATGTTGACAAGGAGACATTAACTGAAACAGCCAATAGCATTGGATTAAAAGTTGAAAACATCTTTGATGGTGATCACTATGATTACCTAGCCATTTTAAAACAGGCCTAGAATAATGGAAAATATTGAGCACAGACAAATTACACATACTGAAATTGAGAATCTGAAAGCTAATAACTGCAGATCCGAAAACTGGGACTTAATTTTCGTCAAAGACAACTTTGACCCATCACGTTTTCAGAGTTGTCAATTTAGTGGACATGTAAGCCTTGGGAAACAAGATGAGACAGTTTGTCTTTTTGGTGATGTAAAAAAAGAATGTGGCGTTTATTATGCACACATCCATAATTGCACAATAGGTGAAAATGTCTACATCAACCATATAAAAAACTACATCGCAAATTATAACATTGAGGATCACGTAATTATTGACAACACCGACATATGTGCTGCAGAAGGGAAATGTACCTTTGGGAATGGATTAAAGGTTGATGTTCTTGATGAAACCGGAGGAAGACAAGTGCCCATTTATGACAAGCTATCAGCACACTTAGCATACGTTATGGCGTTTTACAAACATCGTCATTTGGTTATTGATCGGATTGAGTCACTGATTAGCCGGTATACAAATGAAATTTCATCAACTCAAGGAACAATTGGTCACCATTCCCAGATTTTCAATTGTCGGGTTTTAAGAAATGTCAAAATTGGTCCATACACATTAATAGATGGAGCTAGTGTTCTTGAAAATGGATCGGTAAATAGTAATGAATATGCACCTGTAAAGATCGGGCACGAAGCAATCATGAAAAATTTCATTATTTCTTCAGGATCACAAGTTTCTGATGGTGCCATTGTATCGAATTGCTTCATTGGACAAGGCTGCACCTTAAGCTCTCAATACTCGGCACAAAACTCATTATTTTTTGCAAATTGCCAAGGATACCATGGAGAAGCCTGTGCCATATTTGCCGGGCCATATACTGTAACACACCATAAGTCTACGTTACTTATTGCCGGATTATTTTCGTTTTGTAACGCAGGAAGTGGGTCAAACCAAAGTAACCACATGTATAAGTTAGGACCAATTCATCATGGAATTGTTGAACGAGGTTCAAAAACGACCAGCGATTCATATTTACTGTGGCCTGCCAAAATTGGTGCTTTTACGCTGGTAATGGGTAGACATTATAAAAACTCAGACACGTCTAATATGCCATTCTCATACCTCATTGAGAAAAATGACGAAAGCTGGCTTGTTCCGGGGGTAAATTTAAAAAGTGTAGGTACAATCCGTGACGTCATGAAATGGCCAAGAAGAGACAGAAGGACTGATCCAAATAAGATGGATTGCATCAATTTTAACCTGCTTAGCCCTTTTACCATTCAGAAAATGGCACACGCAATTGACATCCTGCATCAAATTGAACAAACATCAGTAGAAACTGACGGTTCATATTCATACAATCACACCAAGTTGAAAAACAATACCCTAAAACGAGGTGTTGAATTGTACCATTTGGCTATTATGAAATTTATAGGAAACTCAATTATTACACGACTGAACAAATGCGATCTAACTTCTCCCGAGTTAATTTTAGAATGTTTAAAGCCAAGAGGAGAAATTGGCAAAGGAGACTGGATTGACATGAGTGGGCTGATTGTCCCAAATACTGAAATCCAAAAATTTTTAACTGACATTGAGGATAATAGGATTACATCGCTTAAAGAAATAGAGCAAACCTTTTGTGATCTCCACACACATTATTATGAATACGAGTGGAATTGGACTGCTGAATTTATCCATGACTATCTGAAAAAATCGATTTTAGATTGCTCAGTAGATGAAATCATTGCAATTATCGAAGAGTGGCGTGAATGTGTCGTTAAAATTGACAACATGTTATATGCTGATGCAAGCAAAGAATATAGGATGGATGCAAAAACAGCTTTTGGTATTGATGGAGATGAAAGCACCAAACAAATGGATTTCTACCAAGTTCGTGGTCGTTTTGAGGAAAATGATTTTGTGAAAGAAATCATTAACCACATAGAAAAGAAGACTGAGCTAGGTAACCGGGTAATTCAGCAACTGGAAAAAGCTCAATCTACAAAAAAATAATGCCCCTCGCTGGCACAATTTATCTTTTTAAAATTGCCATTGTGGCACCATAACCATACTCCTGAAAGCTAGCATCTTGATAGGGGTATTTTTTGTACTTACTGGATAGTTCACGGCGTAGTTCTTGCTTCAGGGTACCATTCCCCAACCCATGAATAAAGACAACCTTTTTAGTGCTATTTGAAGCAATAGCAAGCTCCATTGCCTCACGAAATTTTGACATTTGAAGATCGAGCATTTCTTTATTTGATAATCCGGCTGTACTATCAATAAGCTCATGAATATGTAGATCAACTTCCATAATCTCTGACTGGGAAACTTTTGGCTGAATGCGTTCTCTTCTGGCAGGCTCTTTCTCCCTTACAATTTTCTTGACTTCTTTTTCTGTCAACTTATCCAAAGCCTTATCCATTTCTGTCTCGTTCAACTTAAAAAGCATAGCTTTCCCTTTAAAAAAGTCAGTTTTCGTAAAACTACCAGACTTATAAAACTTTATTGGATTAATGCTAATTTTTTTGGAGATAGGATTCTCTAACCGTTTTGCTTCTTGCTTAAAGTAAATAAGCTGAAAACTATAATCAGGGAGAACAGATATCTCGGCTTGCGAAATTGCTCCTAACATTAATTTAGTATTCGGCTCTAGTTTACCGGCTTCCTGACTTATAAAGTCAGCCTCTGAAAAATGGCTGTAATGATAAAGCACAAAAAAGTTACTATCATTTATTAGATAGATATTTGTCAGACCTTCCAAAGGATTATGGCTATTCTCGGGAACAAACGCCAAATAAAAATTGGGTTCATCATTCCCTACAATAAAAACAGGTGGCTCTTCTTTCTTTTCTTCCGGAACAGGCTGTTCCATTTTTCCCTGACGAACAAATTGTTCTACAGTTGGTTTTTCATCGGCAACTCTATGCTCTGCGTCCATGATGATTTCTGAAATGGGCGTAGGTATTTCAAACCCATCTTCATTCTCAACATTAACCAAGTTCTTACTGACTATTTTGGTAATTACACCACCACCTACATCATTCAGGAATTTTACTCGATCACCAACTTTATACATATCGCCTATTTTTATTACAAAAGTAAGAACAATTTTCACTGAGAATAATTATTCTGTAATTTTGCCACCCATGAACAAAAATAATTTTGGAGATTCTATTTCCGATATAAGTACAGAGGCGTTGAATTACAACTTGGAGGAAAGCAATATTGCTAAATATCCATTATCTCAACGTGACCAGTCCAAGCTATTAATCTATCGAAATGGTAAAATTACAGATTCCAAATTTTCATCCCTATCTGAGTTTTTACCGGAACACAGTTTGTTGATTTTCAATAACACTAAAGTAATTCGAGCTCGCTTACATTTTCAAAAAGCAACTGGTGCAAATATCGAAGTTTTTTGCCTTGACCCAACAGATCCATCTGACTATCAGATCTCATTTCAACAAACAAGTCATTGCACGTGGAACTGCATGGTCGGAAATTTAAAGAAGTGGAAAAATGAAATACTTGTAAAAGAATTAGAGATTAATGGCAAATATATTTATTTCAAAGCTGAAAAGATTTCTCAACAAGAAGGTGCAATTCAAGTGAAATTTAGTTGGGACGAGCCATCAATTGATTTTGCCTCAATTATTGAGGCTGCTGGAATACTTCCAATTCCCCCATATCTTAACCGAGAGACGGAGAATAGTGACTTAGAACGATACCAAACTGTTTATTCAAAAATAAAAGGTTCTGTAGCTGCTCCTACGGCAGGGCTACATTTTACAGATACGGTTTTCCAAAAACTTAAAAACAAGAGCATTGACTGCGAAGAGCTAACATTACATGTTGGTGCCGGAACATTTAAACCTGTTCAATCCAAAACAATTGCAGATCATGACATGCATGCCGAACAAATTATTGTACATCGAGGGTTGGTTGAAAAAATCCTCAGTCATAACGGAAAACTAATTGCTGTAGGTACTACGTCAATACGCACTCTTGAGAGCTTATATTGGTTAGGAACAAAACTAAATACAAATGCAGATATTCCATATAGCCAGTTGGAAATAGAACAATGGCAACCCTATAAAAATGAACATAGCCTGTCAAAGAAAGAATCCCTTGAAGCAATACTGCAATACATGACCAAACATGAACTAGAAACTATTGCAGCTCACACAAAAATCATTATCGTTCCTGGTTATCAGTTTAGAATAATTGATGGTATGATAACTAATTTTCATCAACCACAAAGCACTTTATTGCTTCTTATTTCAGCCTATTTAGGGAATGATTGGAAATGGGTATATAAACATGCCCTTGATAATGATTATCGTTTCCTAAGCTATGGCGACAGCAATTTGTATCTAAACGACTAATAAATAAGAGATCTCTATGCAGATCTGAAGTGTAAATTAAACTTTTCGAAGACGCACAACGGCACTTTCATTGTCGATTCTTGCACGAAGCAAATATACTCCGGTTTGAAGCGGGTTAAGATCTAAGCGAATTTTATGAATACCTGGAAGTGTATTAGCCGGCTTCCACTTTTGGACTGTATTTCCTAAGATGTCAATCAGTTCGAAAACGACTTTCCCATATTCTACTGATTGAAATTCAACAAACACAAAATCATCAACTGGATTGGGAAATATTTTCTCAATTTGAAATTGTTTCTTGTCCAAATCCTGAGCTAATGCAGGGTTAGTAAACATAGAAACCATTGTGAATATCAGAATTATAAGTAAATATTTTGTCTTCATATGATATATTATCTACTTAATATTATCAAAAATTGTTCCAAAGAGATATGGTATAAAAACAAAAAAAGCCCGTCAAAAATATGACGGGCAAAACTTTTATGCTGTCCGAATTATTCAGCAATCGAAATCGCATCTACCGGGCAAACTTCGGCACAAGAGCCACAATCAGTACAAAGATCAGCATCAATCTTGTAGATATCTCCCTCAGAAATTGCTTCAACAGGACATTCATCAATACAAGTTCCGCATGCAATGCACTCATCTGAAATTACATAAGCCATAACACTTCTTTTTTTAGTTAAAGATTATGAGCAAAAGTACAAAGTTTGATAAAAAATCAAAGTAAGCCTTATGTTTTTTTATGAGGAATAATATTAACACTTAAGCTCCGCTTAACATGAAGCAGAAAACTGCAAAATATCAATTCATATTATAACGATGAAATCTACTTATTTTGTTCTGAAAAATACTTACAAACCTCCTGTAACCCACACTCTGAGCATTTCGGTTTTCGCGCAACACACACATAACGACCATGCAATATCAGCCAATGATGTGCTAGGGGGACAATTTCATTAGGGAAATACATCATGAGTTGTTTTTCTGCGTCTAATGGTGTTTTTGCACTTGTTGTTAAACCAATGCGAGCTGCTACCCTAAAAACATGAGTATCAACAGCAAAAGCAGGTTTTTCATATACGACTGACGCAATTACATTGGCTGTTTTTCGACCAACTCCAGGCAGTTTTTGTAATTCATCGACATCATCAGGAACAATACCAAGAAAAACGTCCACCAACATTTTAGACATACCAACTAAATGCTTGGCCTTGTTATTTGGATATGAGCAAGAGCGAATGTAGTCAAAGACTTCAGCAGCATCAACTTCTGCCATCAATTCAGGTTTTGGGAAACGCTTAAAAAGCTCGGGCGTTATCTGGTTTACGCGCTTATCTGTACACTGAGCTGAAAGTATCACTGCAACAAGTAATTCATACGGATTCGTATAATGCAATTCCGTTTCGGCTACAGGCATTGCCTCTTTAAAATAAGCAATTACCTTTTGATATCGGTCTTTCTTTTGCATGATCAGTCTATAAACTTAAAAAACAAAAATACCCCTTCCTTCTTACCAAACAAATTATTCCTATTTTTGCGCAAAACATTTAAAGATGACTCCCTATTTACAGGCCGAACAAATTTCGAAGCGCTATGCTGACTTCATGCTCTTTGAGAATATTTCATTTACAATTTTTAAAGATCAAAAAGTTGCATTAATTGCTAAAAACGGTGCAGGAAAAACGACCTTAATGAAAGTCATTGCCGGGCTTGACAGTCAAGATAGTGGCAAAATCACCATAACAAATGATGTGAAGATTGGGTTTTTGATGCAGAATCCGGTTTTAGATCCAGATCTAACGGTATTAGAACAAGCATTACAATCTGAGAATCCAGCTCTCCAAGTAGTCAGGGATTTTGAAGCTGCTATAACTCACAATTTGCAAAGTGAAATTGAACGGCTCTCTATAAAAATGGATGAGTTACATGCATGGGATTTCGATGTGAAAGTTAAACAAATACTCACCCAGCTTAAAATTGAAAATTTCGATCAAAAAGTTAGCGAGCTATCGGGTGGACAGCAAAAGCGACTTGCACTTGCCAATGTATTGGTAAATGAACCCGACTTATTATTACTTGATGAGCCGACCAACCACCTTGATCTGGAAATGATTGAGTGGCTGGAAAAATATTTAGAAAAAACCAGCTGTACTCTTTTTATGGTAACACACGACCGATATTTCCTAGATCGTGTCTGTAATGAGATCATTGAGATAGACCAGAATCAAATATATGACTATCAAGGCAACTACAGCTACTACCTTGAGAAAAGACAAGAACGCATTGAACAGTTGCAGGCTAGTACCGAAAAGGCACAAAACCTCTTTCGTACCGAATTAGAGTGGATGCGGCGAATGCCAAAAGCACGTAGCCATAAAGCCAAATACCGAGTTGACCAGTTTTATGATTTACAAGAAAAGGCAGGCTATCAACGCCAAGATGATAAGATCGACCTAAATATTGCATCATCAAGAATGGGGAGTAAAATTATAGAACTGGATCATGTTTCAAAAGCCTATGATGATTTAACATTAATAGACGACTTTACCTATAAATTTTCACGTTTTGAAAAGGTAGGCATTATAGGCAAAAATGGAACCGGAAAATCAACCTTTCTAAACGTCATTACCGGAGCAATCCCAGCGGATTCAGGCACCGTAGAGATTGGCCAGACCATTAAAATTGGCTATTACAGACAAGAAGGCATCGATTTTAAATCGGATGAAAAAGTAATTGATGTCATCAAAAACATTGCCGAAATAGTTGAGTTTGAAGATGGTAATAAAATGTCTGCCACTCAATTGCTAACCCGTTTTTTGTTTCCTGCAGAAACGCAATATAGCCCAGTTGAAAAGCTAAGTGGTGGTGAGCTCAGAAGGCTATACCTATGTACTATTTTGATGAGAAACCCTAACTTCCTAATTCTGGATGAGCCAACCAATGATCTGGACATCATGACTCTGAATGTTTTGGAA
This sequence comes from Prolixibacteraceae bacterium, assembly GCA_963662675.2. Taxonomy (GTDB): domain Bacteria; phylum Bacteroidota; class Bacteroidia; order Bacteroidales; family Prolixibacteraceae. The sequence continues at coordinate 261,913 of CAXXHP010000004.1, read as the reverse complement.
GATTACTTATCTAATTTTGACGGCTGCGTAATTATCGTTTCTCACGATCGCTACTTTATGGATAAAATTGTTGACCACCTTTTTGTGTTTGATGGAAATGGAAAAATCAAAGATTTCCCTGGAAATTATACGATATACCGGAATAGTGAACTTGAAAAGGAAAAACAACAGAAAAAAATTCAGGCTTCTTCAAAATCTAAACCAGTAGCGGAAAAGCCAAAACAAAATCCACAAAAACTATCCTTTAAGGAAAAACAAGAGCTTGAAGAATTAGAACAAGATATTGAGAAACTTGAAACCGAAAAAGGGGAACTAATGGATGCCATGAATTCCGGTGAATTATCTCCGGATGAACTTCTTCTAAAAAGTACTCGCTTTGCTGAACTGAACGATGAAATTGAAGAAAAAGAAATGCGTTGGATGGAATTGAGCGAGAAAGCCTAGTTTAAATATCAGATTCTTTAAGCATAGATATTATCTCAGTGATTCGATTTACCATTGAATTACCTGAGATTGTTGCACCAGAAATGGCCTGAATATCCTCACCATACTTTATGTGGCCACCTTCATATCCTGAAAATTGGTCAAGCCATTTTTTTGATGATATTTCTCCGCCATAATCTGAGTAATAATTAATTACCCGAACAAACTCAATCCTTTTTAAAAGATCAGTATAGACCAAAAATTCATATTCATCATATCTTCCAAAACCTACAGCATTAATTGCATATCCAATAACCTCTCCATTGAGAGCCACCTGATAAACATGACACTTTGGTTCATTAACAATCTCATCTTCAAGAAAATCAGACAACACAATTTCGGAACAGTTAAGTTCCTTTTTCAGCACCTTTAAGATCTTCCCGGCATTAGAACCGAGAAGATCTATATTTGATAAAAAAAGAAGTGTTATCAGTATCAATAGATATTTATTTAAGCCTTTTAAAACCATATTCCAACACCTAGATTTAATTGCTTCTTTGAATCAGTTGATGCTTCATTCCCAAGCCACTGCATATCCGCTTTCAGAACAGCACCTGAGGTAAGCCACCACCCAATACCAGCTGTTACATCAGTGCGATCATATGCCGCATTGGCACTAATGCCCTCTGTCTTATGATGCGTGTTATGTTTCTCATAACGCACAAAAGGAACTAATTTTTGCTCTGATTTTTGAGAACTTAGTAAATTATAACCGGCTTCCAGATAATACCCAAACATTTCACGCCCAAGATCTTTGCCTGTAAAAACATTATATTGCTCAGTATTATCTATTGATGCATAAATAAGTTGTCCTTTAAGCACTAAACCTTTCGTAGAATAACTCCCATCAAGACCAAGCATGTTTAAACTAACAACCGAAGAGTCGGCTATTGCTTCTGCTGCAGTATCATTTTTATCTAATCCACCATATAACGTTGATTGTGTTTTACCGAAGTAACCGCTTAGGCCAAGTTTCAATCCGGGAACTCCATAATATTCAACCTTTGTTGAGAGATTTGGATGAGATGCAAATGATTCGGCTCCTTTTTGACGCCCCTTTCTTAATCCATCACTTCCTCTCAATACCCCTACTCCATCATAGCTCTTAAACCCATTAACCAAATAAAGTTGGTATTTCAAATTCAGGTTTGATAGGCGTCCTGTAAACCCGGCTCCAATTTCACGCCATGTGGTTGGAACAATTTTGCTGTCCAGATTCGGACGTTCTACGCCGTTAAATGTGGCAGGTTCGTGATACTCATTAATAATCCCCATAGGAACCAGTAATAAACCACCCCTGAAACTTACCCAATTATTTATCTTGTAATTCAAAAAAGCCTGCTCAATAAAAACTTCAGAAACATGCTCATACTCAACCTCGGTAATAAACTGTGTTCGTTCGTTGAAACGATAACCAAACATCATCACCATACGATGAACATCAAGATTTCCGTTACTTCTAACTTCCGATGATAAAGGCTGATTGTAGTCAATTTGAGCGTATCCACCAATGGTTAGCTTATCCTGCGAAGACAATAACTTCTCCGCTGTATTTTGCCCATTCGACTTAAACGCTAACGATATTGCAAGCAATGCAACCAGTAAAACTTTCTTCTTCATATTATTCTCTTTCTTGCATGGTTAAATTATGCGAGCAAAGATAGAATAGGATAAAAGTTGTATCAATCCCTATTTATTAGGATATTTTAGGGTGGAATCATTACTTCCTATGATACTCTTGAAAAACATTGTGTTTTTCAGAAAATTGCAATCCAATATTCATCATTAACGACTAATCGTAATTTGAAATATTTTTTGAGACTTTGAGGTAATTTTATAACGATCGTCGATACGTTTGCCAATTATCCATACCACTTTTTTTCCGCTGTAAAGAATCCATGCCGCTTCTTTTTCGGGGATAGACAGTTTCTCGTCAATGAAAAAATCGCTTATTTTTTTCATTCCAGACATGCCCAGTGGCTGAAAGTATTCTCCCTGCTCCCACTTCTTAATTATCAGTGGAAATTGAAGTAAGTCGTAGTCTAAATCCACAACACGGAGATTTCTTGACAACTTAAAATCTGGCGTTCTCAAGATAACTTCAAACTGAAGATGAAGTGGATCAACAATCTCAAGGCAATCATCTTCGACATAGTAACGGGACAACTCTTTTTCGAAATTCGTGGTTATTATGAAACAGTCACGATCCTTCACCAAACGATGTTCTGGTGCATAAAATATTTTTCCGGCTTCAGCATCCATCGCTTCATATATTTCCTGCACCTGTGCCGCATTAAAACCAAAAGGATGAAGAATCTCAAAAAGAACTGTAACCGCCTGATTTTCTTCTTTCAACTTGGCTATTAAAATTTTAACAACATTCCCCTCCTGAACAACCACCTTTGTTTTTACTTCATTAATCTTTTGCGAATAAATTCTATCTGTTTGATTTAAGATTGAAGCTGTTTTTGCTGCATTCCTCCTAAAAGCCGGGTTAATTTCCTCAAACTCAGGTATGATTTTATGGCGAATGATATTTCGCTGGTAAATAAGCTCATCATTGCTCGAATCATTTTTATAAAAAATCCGTTTTTCGGCAGCATAAGCCAAAATTTCGTTGCGTGAAGCAAACAATAATGGACGAATGATTGAGCCATTTTTAGGCTGAATACCCGTTAATCCTCGAATGCCGGTTCCACGGCTCAGGTTAATGAGCATGGTTTCAATCAGGTCATCCTGATGGTGGGCTGTTGCGATCCAAGAAAAGGAAAGTTCTTGCATCAATTCACAAAACCAGTCGTAGCGCAATTTCCGGGCTGCCATTTCAATAGAAATACCTTCCAGATCAGCATATTCTCGGGTATCAAAATGCTTTACAAAAAGTTCTATGCCATGCTCACTACAGTAATCTTGCAAAAAAATCTCCTCACTGTCAGACTCAATTCCACGCAACCTGAAGTTACAATGGGCAACTACAAAATCATAGTCCAACTGCTGAAACAACTTCAGCATAACCATAGAATCTACTCCGCTACTGACCGCCAATACTAGCTTATCAGCCTTCGTGAAAAGTTTTTCTTGGACAATATATGACTGTAAGGCTTGTAACATCTACTTCTCTGCAACTTTTTCTGAAATTCTCACAATTACTTCCACTGCTTTCAGCATTGAAAAAACGGGAACGTACTCATAAGGACCATGAAAATTATGTCCTCCTGCAAAAATATTAGGACAAGGTAATCCCATAAATGATAAACGCGAACCATCTGTTCCTCCACGTATTGCTCGCAACTTTGGAGAAACACCAACCTCAACCATTGCGTCTTCTGCTAAATCAACAATATATTTTACCGGTTCCACTTTTTCTCTCATGTTATAATACTGATCATCCATCTCAATCTGAACAGTTCCGTCTCCGAATTCATCATTTAGAAAAATACAAGCTTGAGTAAGCATCTCCTTGCGGGATTCAAAAAGTGCCCGATCATGATCACGAATAATATAGCTAACAATAGCTTTCTCAACACTGCCCTGAAAAGAAATACAATGAAAAAATCCTTCATATCCTTCAGTATGTTCAGGTCGTTGCTCAGGAGGCAGCATGCTACTCAATTTTTGCCCGAGATGAATTGCATTGATCATTTTATTTTTTGCTGCTCCTGGATGCACACTTCTGCCTTGAATTGTAATTACAGCCATCGCGGCATTGAAATTTTCATATTCCAGTTCACCTATTTCACCACCATCCAAAGTATACGCAAATTCAGCCCCGAACTTTGCCACATCAAAATGATCAGCACCCTTGCCTATTTCTTCATCCGGTGTGAAGCAAATCCGAATTTTGCCGTGTTTTACTTCCGGGTGCAAAATCAGGTATTCCATGGCTGTTACAATTTCAGCCATACCAGCCTTGTCGTCAGCACCTAAAAGAGTGCTCCCATCACCGGCAATTATTTCTTGTCCAACATAGTTTTCCAGTTCAGGAAACTGTTCTGGCGACAAAACAATCTTGTCATTTAAACGAATAGCTCCCCCGTCATACTTAATTACACGTGGATTAACATGTTCACCTGAGAAATCAGGACTCGTATCCATGTGAGCAATAAAGCCGATAACTGGGACTTCTTTACCACAATTTGAGGGCAAAGTAGCTGTAACATACCCGTTTTTATCTTTTTCAACATCCTGTAACCCAATATCATGCAATTCTTCTACCAACTTATCTGCAAACACCAACTGCCTTTCTGTACTTGGAAAAGTTTTACTTCTAGGATCTGAAGTTGTGAATTCTTTAGCGTAACTAATAAAACGATCTACTACTTTTTCCATAACTATACATCGTCTGAATTAAATTTAAACCCGACTCGTTTGCCGGTTTTCATCTTTGAATGAAAAATTTCCTCTTTCATCTGCTCCACCGAAGCAATTTTCACCTGATCGTATGGAGGCACCAATAAGTCAAATTCAATAGCATATCGAATTGATGTGTCTAATATTTGCTTAATGACCTCTCTGGAAATGACATCATTCTGAAAATCTTTGACCAACTCACCAGCCTGCCGTTTCCCTTCAACAAAGAAATGGTTTTCTTTATTAATAAAGATCCTGGCAATCAAATAGCCCAAATCCTGCATACGGCTATATTTAAATGAGTCTGCTAGAAAATTATAAATACTAATGATTCCACAGTAAGAATTCAACTGGTCTTTCTTGATATAGTCAATTTTCCAAATGGGATGTTCCCTATTGAAAACAAATACATTTGAGTGCATGCTAAACAAAAGCATATCTCCTGCCAATCTAAACTCAGCCTCGAAGGGCCCTTTTTCATGAAACGTAGGCAATGAAACATCATCAATTTTTCCTTTAAGCAACTCAGAATACTCATTTACCAGCTCTTTCAATACATCTTTTAAAAGATTAAACGTTTCAACAGAGTTCTCAAAGACCTTTTGCTTCACATTGGATTTCAAAATAATCGCTTCCAGTCGTTTAGATTTATCTTCAGGTACATTCATAAAAAATTATTTTTTATAAAAATAAGAAAAGCAGCCATATTTGACTGCTTTTCCTTTATCTGAATGTTGAGATTAATATGCCAGAGCAAACAAAACCCGTTTTTTAGAAGGTTTTCCAGAGTATATACAAACGCCCTCTTCTTCCTCACCCTCAAAAGGGATACAGCGAATTGTCGCTTTTGTTTCCTCTTTAATTTTCTGTTCCGTTTCAGAAGTTCCATCCCAGTGTGCAGATATGAAACCACCTTTCGTATTCAGTACTTCCTTAAACTCATCGTAAGTCTCCACCTTCGTCGTGTTTTCTGCACGGAAGTCAAAAGCTTTTTGATATATATTTTGCTGAATTTCATCAAGCAGATCACTTACATACTGATCAATATTTTCTAAAGGTGCAAACTCTTTCGTAAGTGTATCACGACGAGCAACCTCGACTGTTCCATTCTCCAAATCGCGTGGACCTATACCCAAACGAACAGGAACACCTTTCAGCTCGTATTCTGCAAATTTCCACCCCGGTTTTTTAGTATCCTTATCATCGTATTTCACGGAAATTCCTTTAGCCTTAAGCTTTTCAGTAATTTCTTTAACTTTTTCAGTGATTGCTGCTAATTGCTCATCATTTCGGTATATAGGTACAATAACGACTTGAAACGGAGCCAATTTTGGAGGCAATACTAATCCCTTATCATCTGAATGTGCCATGATTAATGCCCCTATCAAACGAGTAGAAACCCCCCAGCTACTGGCCCATACATATTCTTCTGTTCCTTCTTTTGTAGCAAATTTCACATCGAATGCTTTCGCGAAATTTTGTCCCAAGAAGTGTGACGTACCTGACTGTAGTGCCTTCCCGTCTTGCATCAATGCTTCAATCGTATATGTTTCTATTGCACCTGCAAAACGTTCATTCTCTGATTTAGCACCCTTAATTACAGGAAGAGCCCATGTGCTTTTCTGCAAATTCAGCATACACATTTACCATTCTTTCGGTTTCCTCCATTGCCTCTTGCTGAGTAGCATGGGCTGTATGCCCCTCTTGCCACAAAAACTCTGCAGTACGCAAAAATAAACGAGTACGCATTTCCCAACGGACAACATTTGCCCACTGATTACAAAGGATTGGTAAATCGCGGTATGATTGAATCCAGTTTTTATATGTATTCCAGATAATCGTTTCTGAAGTTGGACGAACAATTAATTCTTCTTCCAATTTAGCATCCGGGTCAACAACAACACCTTTCCCATCCGGATCATTTTTTAATCGATAATGAGTAACTACGGCACACTCTTTGGCAAAGCCTTCAACATGAGCTGCCTCTTTACTAAAAAATGATTTAGGAATAAATAAAGGGAAATATGCATTTACATGTCCTGTTTCTTTAAACATTCGGTCTAACTCAGCTTGCATCTTTTCCCAGATAGCATATCCGTATGGCTTGATAACCATGCATCCTCGTACAGCAGAATTATCAGCAAGATCTGCCTTAACGACAAGTTCATTGTACCATTGCGAGTAATTCTCACTTCTTAGAGTTAATTCTTTCGCCATTTCTTTTACTTTTGGTATGGTATTTGCTTATTTAGCATTGAATTTTGAAGTTACAAAGTAAATAAATTTATTCATAAAAGTTACAGGAGGTTTAGTTATGAAATCAAAAATTACCATCATCTCGGCATTTGCACTTTTACTTAGTGCATGCACTACTGGGACATACGTAACAGACAGATATGATGATATATACTTCTCGCCTGGCGATGTTCCACCTCCTATTGTTGTTCAGGAAATTCCTAATTCATACTCCACATTATCAACCGAGTATAACGGAAATTTGGATGAATCAAATAGCTTGAAAAACTATATTCTTGAAACAGATGATCCTGATGCAGATTTATATGTATATGAGATGGATGATATGGAACTTATTAGTTCTGATACAACGATTTATGAAAACGGAGAGGACATTGACTATGTCATCAACAACTACTATGATGATTCTGATGGATTAGATTTCACATATCGTATTAATCGATTCCACCGCACAAGTTTTTATGATCCATTCTATTGGGATTATTGGTACTATGATCCATTTTATTCACCATACTACTCTTCATGGGGATATAACTATTGGGGATATAATAGCTATTATAGTCCATGGAATTATGGTTATTACAGTCCTTACTATAGTTACTGGAACAGTTGGTATTCACCTTATAGCTATTGGGGAAGTTCTTATTATTCATGGGGAAGTCCGTACTATAATTCATACTGGCCTACCTCTAATTATGCAGGCAACTATAATAGCGATAATTACAGCTACGGACAACGCCGGTCTTCTTATTCAAATGTAGTAAATGACAGGTCAAATGCTAACTATAACACCTCGGCCAGCAGGTCTGCAACAACGTTAAAAAGCGAAACAACTACGGCTATCCAAAATTCAGGAAGTTCACGTAGAACATCCTCCGTTGCATCAGATGTGGTTAGCACACAACCTCAGGCCAAGAGTGCTACAATACTTGAGAAAAGAAGAACCACGTCATCTACGGCTACTCCTTCAACAACGTCTGGCAGTACTACTACCCGAAGAAGTGTTTCAGCAACAGGCAGTGCGACCAATATACAAAGTACGATTCCCAAGACTGGCACTGGTGTAAATCAAGCGAGAACAGCCGTTGGCACAACAAATAGTAACAATTCTGTACGAAGAGCGACAACTGGAAGTACGAATAGCACGCAGATAAAATCTACAACCACTCAAAGTTCTAATTATACACCAAGCTATAGCAAACCACGCACAGTTACGAAATCAACATATAACAGTAATAGCTCTGCAACATCTGGGTCGTCATACACAACCCCAAATACAACAACCAAAAGCAGTACAGGAAGCTCAACCGGCTCAACTTACAGGAGCACATACAAATCAAATTCGTCTTACAGCACCGGATCAAGCAGAAACACTCAAAATACCAGAACCTATAGTGCACCGGCAAGAAGCACTCCTTCAATTAGCACCGGAAGTTCAAGAAGTAGTGGTAGCAGCAGCGTCGGAAGGAGTAGTTCGAGTGGAAGCTCAAGCGGTAGTTCGAGCAGAAGTTCAAGTGGTAGTTCAAGTGGTAGTGGACGTCGTTAGAAACTAACGATACTAAAAAAGACAAACTGAAATGATTTACATTAATTATAAAGCCATGAAAAAAATTCAATATTTAGTACTATTACTGCTTGTCAGTTCTACTCTGGCAGGGCAAAACATGGTTGATGCTCTTCGACTTTCAGACAACAGGCTACAAGGCACTGCACGTGCTTCTGCCATGGGAAACGCCTTTGGAGCTTTAGGTGGAGATTTCACTTCAACAAGCATTAATCCTGCTGGAATTGGGTTATACCGAAGTAGTGAATTTGTAATCACGCCCAAATTTGGAAAAACTGACGTTGATGGATCATACCTGAACAGAACATTTACAGAATCAAAATACAATATTTCGGTACCCAACATGGGGTATATTGCCAATATCAACACAAACAGAACTAGCGAAAGTTCGTTGGTCAGTTTTAGTATCGGCATTGGGTATAACCGCTTAAATAACTACAATATAAATAAATTGGTAAACGGATCGGGAGCAACATCGTCAATGTTAGATCAATTTGCACTCAACTCAGATGGCTATTCTCCTTCTCAGCTCGATGCTTTTTACGAAGAGCTTGCTGCCTATGACGAATCAACAGGAATTGGAACAGACCTTCTTTATAGCGAAGATGGAATTTATGCTCACGACATGCAAGTTGAACCTTTCACTGACAATTTCACAAACTACGAACACAGTCAACGAAAATCATTTTCTCAAAAGGGAAATGTTGATGAATACGTGATATCTGCGGCAGCCAATTTTAATCACAAATTATACGTAGGAGCAACCATTGGTATTCAGGATATTTACTTTAGGGAATACACAACCCTTCTTGAGTATGACATTAACTATGGATCAACACTTCCAACAACCTATCTAAATGATTATTCATTTAATACAAATCTACGAACAACAGGAAGTGGCTACAATATTAAACTTGGTGCAATTTACAAGCCTATTAACGACCTTCGTTTAGGTTTTGCCTATCATTCTCCTACGTTTTACCAGTTACATGATAACTTTAACAATAACATGTATTCGTCAATTACTTATAGTGATGGAGAAGGAACTTATGAAGCAAATTCGCCTATAGGTAATTACGATTATGAAATGCAATCTCCTATGAAAGCGATATTTAGTGCAGCTTATGTTATAGGAAAAGCAGGATTACTAAGTATTGACTACGAGTTTGTTGATTATTCATCGATCAAAATGCAGGATGGTAGTGATGGCTATGATTTCTTTTCAGAAAATGAGGATATACAAGAAGCATACAAAGCAGTTGGAAATATACATATTGGAGGCGAATACCGCTTAACAGATAGTTTTAGTTTACGTGGTGGATATGAGTATTACCCTAGTCCCTTTAACCAAAATGCATTCGGTGCAGACCAACCAAATAGCAACGCTAATGAATCTGCAATTTCAGCAGGATTTGGTTGGAAACAAGGCGGATTTTTCTTTGACATGGCATATAAGCATTCTACCAGCACAAATTATTTGAATTTATATGATGTGCCGGAATCTGTTGAAGCCCCAGTTGGCAAATTCGAAAACATGAGCGATTACGCTACTTTTACTTTAGGGTTTAGGTTTTAATTTTTTTTAGGGTTGAATTAAAAAAAATGCCATGGTTCATGGCGTTTTTTTTATTTAAACTATCTCATCCTGAAATAGCGTTACACAAAAAGTAATGTTATGGAAAAATATAATGAGCCTGACTATATTAGGCGTAGTCAGAAAGATTATATTCGATGTCTTTTAAACTTGGCGCAGCACAAAAATCTGATTGACAACAACATAAAGCCACAAATGCCGTACGGAAATATGGCATTAAAGGTCATTTAAAAGTTTTGAATTAGCTCCAGAAATACGGTATTTTTGCTTACGGAGCATATTGAAACTGGAAATAGAAAAGCAATCATTTTTGAGATGATGACTCTATTTGTTGCAAAAACAACCTAACTGACGAATAGACGTGGCTTGGATTTCATATCGGAAAAGAACACCCCTCTCCGTTTCTCTTTTCATAAAAAGCAAGCTCTTATCAATACATAAAAAAAGGAGCTGTCCTAAAAGTATAAAATCATTAAAAAACGTCATCCCGAATATATTTCAGGCTCTGTTCCACAGATGATCAAGATCCTGAAACAAGATCAGGATGACTCGTATCTTTACTTTTTGGACAACCCCTTTTATAGGTTTTCAGTTATCTTATTTGATAAGCTCAACACTTCTGCGAACAAATTTATCCAGATCTTCACCTTTTAGCAATCCATTTGCTAAAAGCGCTAAATCAACCATTTGTTTAGCTAGCTTATTATCTTTTCCAAATGCCTCCAACTTTGTGCGTTTATCATCTTCAATGGATGACATCTTCTTCTGCAAATCGTCAAGTTTTTCTTTGTCAGCCTGAGGAACTTCCTCATCTTTCATGCCTTCTTTAGCCTTTGACAAGATTCCTTCTTCTGCTTTCAATGATGTCAATTCAGTATTCAATAGCGATAAATCGGCACCAAGCTTATTGTCTTTCTCTTCCAAAACTTTCTTCACCAAGGGATGGTCTGTATTTACAACCAAACTTAAGCTATCCCCCATTGCACCATAGAAATCCATTCCTCCTTGCATTTGGCTCATATCTTTCATTCTGCGCATAAATTCATTGCGGGTCACAACCATTGGTTGTGCTTGCTCTCCCATCGCTTTAAAGTCGACAATATAGTTTAGCCCATTCTTTTCCGGACAAACAGACTGGAAAACAGGACTCAGTTCCATGCGTTCTTCATAGCTTATTTGTTCTGCTTCGTCTTCCTTTGGAATCAAGTTATCAACCACATCAGAATCTACGCGAACAAAACGTTTTTCAGGATATTTTTGCTCAAACTTATTAATCAGGTGAGTTGATAATACATCATCCATTATCAACACATCGTAGCCTTTATTTTTAGAATCCTGAATAAATGTATATTGTTCATCCTTATCGCTGGTGTATAAATAAACCAATTTATTGTCTTTGTCGGTTTGATTATCCTTGATTAGGGTTTCATATTCTTCGAATGTAAAATACTTACCATCTGCATTTTTAAATAAGAAAAAACTCATTGCTTTTTCTGCAAATTTCTCATCAGACAACATTCCGTATTCAATAAATACTTTTAAATCATCCCATTTTTTCTCGTATTCATCCCTGTTTTCTTTAAATAACTGGCTAAGGCGATCAGCTACTTTTTTTGTAATGTGACTGCTTATTTTTTTCACATTCGAGTCACTTTGTAAATACGAACGAGAAACATTAAGCGGAATATCCGGAGAATCAATTACGCCATGAAGCAAAGTCAAAAATTCAGGAACAATACCTTCAACAGAATCAGTCACAAACACTTGACTGCAATACAATTGTATTTTATTCTTCTGAACTTCAATCGTGTTTTTCAACTTCGGGAAGTACAAAATCCCCGTTAAATTGAATGGGTAATCAACATTTAGGTGAATGTGAAAAAGAGGATCTTCTGTATTCGGATAAAGTTGTTTATAGAAGGATTTATAATCCTCATCCTTAAGGTCTACAGGCTTTTTCGTCCAAGCCGGTGCAATATCATTGATTTGGTTCTCTTCTCCAGTTTCAACCTCCTTGCCATCTTTCCATTCAGATTTCTGTCCAAAAACAACAGGAACAGGAAGGAACTTACAGTATTTATTAAGCAAATCAGAAAGACGCGCTTTATTTAGAAACTCTTGCGACTCTTCATTAACATACATAATAATGTCAGTTCCTACTTCTTCTTTATCAGCATCTTCAATATTGTACTCTGGACTACCATCGCACGACCATTTAATAGCTTGTGAGCCTTCTATGTATGATTTACTCACAATTTCAACTTTATGCGAAATCATAAAAGAAGAGTAAAACCCTAACCCAAAGTGTCCAATAATGGCATTTGCATCATCTTCATACTTCTCCAGAAATTCATTTGCACCTGAAAAGGCAATTTGATTAATATACTTTTCAACTTCTTCGGCGGTCATCCCAATTCCATTATCTGAAATCGTTATTGTTTTCTGGTCTTCATCTAAAGATACTTTCACCTTTGCATTCTCAATAGATACGCTAGTCTCGCCACGTGCAGCCAGTGTTTTTAGCTTTTGGGTAGCATCAACAGCATTTGATACTATTTCACGTAAAAAGATATCGTGATCAGAATAAAGGAACTTTTTGATGATTGGGAATAAATTGTCACTTGAAACGCCAATTTTACCTTTTTGCATCGCTATTTAATTTTTACAGTTAATATTCATATTTTGACTGCTCCTCTTTTTCAAAGCCTGTGCCATAGATGCAAAATGACGATTTGTCACCTTAATGAACATGAAACGCCAAGAATGTATGGCATAGATTGTAAGTTTGACCTCTATTCAGAGATATAAACCATATCAATAAGAGGTAATGGTTACCAAATTAGAAATCGCAAGAAAAAAAGCATAAAAAAAACCGCCTCGATGGGCGGTTAAAAGAAATTATCCAAGATATGTTTTAAGCAATTTGCTTCTGGATGTGTGTCGCAATCGTCTGATTGCTTTTTCTTTTATCTGGCGCACCCTTTCCCGGGTTAGCCCAAATCTTTCTCCAATTTCCTCCAGGGTCATCTCCTGGCAGCCAATTCCAAAGAACATCCTGATGATGTCACTTTCTCTTTCAGTAAGGGTAGCGAGAGATCGTTCAATTTCGCGCGCCAATGATTCCATCATCAGACTACGGTCAGCATTAGGAGAATCATTGTTCACCAACACATCAAGCAAGCTATTATCTTCGCCTTCAACAAATGGGGCATCCACCGAAATATGGCGGCCTGAGACCCTAAGAGTATCTGCAACTTTTTCAGCTGGCAGCTCTAGCTTTTCAGCCAATTCTTCAGGAGATGGCTTTCGCTCGTTCTCTTGTTCGAATTTCGAAAATGCTTTGTTGATTTTATTCAACGAACCTACTTGGTTTAGCGGTAATCGAACAATACGAGATTGCTCGGCTAAAGCTTGAAGAATCGACTGGCGAATCCACCATACTGCATACGAAATAAACTTAAACCCGCGCGTTTCATCAAACTTTTCAGCCGCTTTTATCAAACCAAGGTTACCTTCATTAATTAAGTCAGGCAAACTTAATCCTTGATTCTGATATTGTTTTGCTACCGAAACTACGAAACGCAAGTTAGCACGGGTCAGCTTTTCTAATGCAGCCTGATCACCTTTTTTAATACGCTGTGCTAATTCAACTTCCTCTTCAACTGAAATAAGTTCTTCCTTACCAATTTCCTGAAGATACTTATCCAACGAGGCGCTCTCGCGGTTTGTAATAGATTTTGTAATCTTTAATTGTCTCATATACCCTTTTAAAAAATCCGTGCAAATATAGACGTTTAACGTCAATAATTCAAAAATAAATGATGGCTTGGGGATTAAAGACTCAATTTGTTAATTAACAAGTCGTAATTTATTATTCTTCAGCAGAAATAACAAAGTAAGTTGGTTTCCCATTGGCATATAATCCTTCGATTAAAATACCCCCCTCAGCCCTTTTTACAATCTTTCTAAAATCACTAACTCCGCCAACCTGCTCTTTGTTTACGTAAGTAATGATAAATCCTTCTCGAAGACCGGCATCTTTTAGTTTCCCGTTATTTAATTTGTCAATTTTTATTCCATGGCTAATGCGAAGGTTATATTTCTCATTATCTGAAATATTGTCAAATTCGGCACCAAGGAACTCATTGTCGCTTGTGGTAAGAATTTCCGTATCTCCGTGCATGTTACGGAGCCTAATGTCATATGGTTTCGATTTGTTGTCTCTTTTTATCAAAACTTTTACAACATCGCCAGGTTTATGCTTGCTGATCTGCACTTGAAGTTCTGAACTTGAATTCACTACGACTCCATCCACGCTTAAAATTACATCTTCGGCTCTTATCCCAGCCTCTTCTGCACCACTATCATCCGTTACAGCACTAATGAAAACACCCTCAATTTTTTCAAGCTTATATTTTTCCGCAATATCAGCTGTCACACTTGCTATGGTTACTCCAAGCAAAGCACGTTGTACTTGCCCATACTCTTTGAGGTCTGATACAACTTTTTCAACAATTGATGAAGGAACAGCAAATGAATAGCCACTATATGAACCGGTTTGTGATGCTATTGCCGTATTAATACCAACTAATTCACTATTCATATTTACCAAAGCACCGCCACTATTTCCCGGATTAACAGCGGCATCTGTTTGAATAAATGCTTCAATTTTCATTGATCCGGAATTAATACCGATGTTTCTACTTTTAGCACTTACAATACCTGCAGTAACGGTTGATGTTAGGTTGAAAGGATTACCAACAGCCAATACCCACTCGCCTAGCTTTAATGCTTCTGAATTTCCGAATTTTAATGTCCGTAAATCAGTTGCCTCAATCTTAAGCAAAGCGATATCTGTATTTTCATCCACTCCAATAAGTGTTGCTTCAAATTCACGATTATCATTTAGAATGATTTCAATTTTATCGGCATCATCTACAACATGATTATTTGTCACAATATAACCATCCGAAGAGATGATAACGCCAGAACCAGATCCCATGGTTTGTTGTGGCCTTTGTTGGTTTTGACTACGATCTCCATAAAACCATTCATAAAAAGGATTATTATAATATGAAACACTTTCGGTAGATGTAACCTTAACATGTACGACAGAATGTACTGAATTTTCGGCAGCAAAAGTAAGATCTGGTGCTTCGCCTTGAGGTGCAGATCCCATGCTTGCATAACGCATTGCTTGCTGTTCTGACACACTGACGATTTGTGGCTCATTAAAAAAACGAGAGTAAGTCCATACCGCAACAAAAGCACTACTTAATGCAATAAAAACAATTAAGATTAATTTTTTAAAATCTCTCATAGCAATTAATAATTAATAGTTCTTAAAATAACTGTTCTCACAAAATTGCATAAAATTAACTCATAATGAATGCCAGAATCCCTCACATTTTAATTCGTTTAAAATGTTTAACATGTTTTAACAACAAAATGAACTAAAGACTAATAGACTTAATTCTTCATGATTTACCTGCACTTAGCATTAATATTTTGTCACTTTTATGTTTTTAACAATCAAAGTCTCTTATTAACGACCATCGTCTCAATTATTATAATAATTTAGCAGAGATTTGAATTTCAACCCAATAATAGATCGCTTAAACTCATGTCCAAAGGGGAATTAAAATCCGGCATTATGTCAAAAAATGTCGCAGATTATATTCGTAGGATAATCTTATTCTCAACTATTGTTATAACGATAGGAATTGCGTGTATCATTTCTGTTCAGCAGTACTTATTATTCCAACGGATCAGTAATCAACAGCGATATGAAAATATTGATAAACGTAAAATATTCATAAAAGTTTTAATTGATGTTGAAACTATTTATATTGAAAACCAACATAATCAATTCGTATCAGACATCACTGACAATTTGGTTACTAACGTTTCTTACTCATACAATATAGCGAATAAGCTTTACTCCCAGTACCATGGAAAGATGCCAGACAATCAAATTAAAGAACTGATTACCAACGCTATTTCTGCAATCCAATGGAATAACCCCTTTAACCATGTGTTTATTAGCGGAATGGACGGAACTGGTGTATTTTACAAAGGGAACCCTGAATTTACCGGCCAAAACTTAAAGGAACTAAAAGACAACAATGGCAACAATGTCATTCTAAAAGAAATTGAGCTATTAGAAAGCAAGGAAGATGGGTTCATTCATTATGGCTCGGGAAAATTAATAAATCTGAATAAGCCAGAGAGTAAAATTACATACATAAAGAAGTTTGAGCCGTTTGACTGGTACTTTGGTGCAAAATGTTATCTCGAAGACTATTACACTTCATTCAAATCGGTAATAGCCCAAAAAATAAGCTCAGAACAATTTCGGTATGGAGGCAGTGTGTACTTATATGAGACCAATGGAACGCCAATCGTTTTTAACGGAGAAATAATTACGAATGATGGGAATTCAGAGCTACATGTTGACAATGGGGCATTAAGGTTTTACGAAAAAGGCACAGAGACTGCCCTTTCTAATGTGGAAGGCGGTTATTTTTCACTTAATGTGGGGGAAAAAGAAGAACAAGGGTTTGTCGATTTGATATCCTATGCCAAAAAAATTGAAAACTCAGACTGGATACTTATTGCAAGTTTCAATAAGAATGAAGTTGATCAAGATCTATTTATACAAATGGAAGATTTAAAAAAAGGGCTTGTCAACAATTTGTTACTCATCCTCTTTGTCCTATTTATTGTACTTGGGATTGAGATTTTCATCATTCATCGTTTCAACAAAAACTACAAAGCAGACTTCATGTATTTTACCCATTTTTTTAAACATGGAAAAAAAGACTACCTGCCAATTGAAGTGAGCAAACTCCATTTTGAAGAATTCAGTAATATGGCAACCATTGCTAACGAAATGATTGAAGAGAGATCGAAAGTACATATACAGCTGGTAACTGAACAGCAGAAAGCACAAGAATCCGATCGACTAAAGACGGCATTTCTTGCAAATATGTCGCATGAAATAAGAACGCCAATGAACGCCATAATCGGTTTTTCAGAATTACTTCAAGACAGTTCAATTTCGCAAAACGACAAAAAATCGTTCACCAAATTGATCGGTCAGAATGGCGAGTTTTTAATGAACTTGATAAATGACATTATTGATATTTCAAAAATTGAATCAAATCAATTAAACGTCATTAAAAAGCATTTTAACTTAAATGAATTTCTTGAAAACATTCAGGTTCAGTTTCAAGAAAGCCTTGCAAAAAAAGGAACATCTGGTATCGTTTTCAAATTTGAGAATAATCTTGGTAAAGATTTCACTTGCCATTCCGATGAGTTCAGGCTAAAACAAGTATTAGATAACTTAATTGGAAACGCTTTTAAATTCACGAACCAAGGATATGTAAAATTATCTGTTCATGCATATGAAAACCGAATATATTTCAATATTCAGGACACGGGGATTGGCATTTCTGAAAAGGAATCGGAAGCCATATTTGAACGTTTTATCCAAGCAAAAAACAATTCAAAAAACACATATGGTGGAACAGGGCTAGGATTAGCAATTTCTAAAAATATTATACAATTACTCGGAGGAGAAATTACAGTGAAATCAAATCCCAAAGAAGGTTCAGAATTTAGTTTTTATATCACGTGCTAGCTTCGTATGCTTTCATCATATTATAAGAAGATATTCAACCATCCTAATTGCCAGATCGTGATTCATTCTTATCTCTCAAACAAAGGATTCTAAACGGGAGAAACATCATTAACTCACAATACTCAACATCAAAATAAAAGCGGGGCAATTACCCCGCTTATGTACATAAAGATCTCAATGCTATTCTATTTCAAAAACTAGAACGGTAAGTCATCACCATTCCCCATTGGTTCTGGAGGAGCATCATCTGCAGAAAATCCAGGAGGATAATCGCCGGGAGCGTCCATTGATAATCGATCAACTTTCCATGCATTTATATTGTGATACCACCTACCATTAAACTCACGAGATTCAACAGAAAATGATACATTAACATCAGTACTTGTTGTTAAACCTTCTACCAGATTGATCTTATCATTAAATAACGTGAAGCAGATTTGTTTTGGGAATTGCCCATCTTCTACATCAATTACAAACTCTTGCTTTTTCCATTCCTTACCAGCCTTACTAACACCTGAAGCAACTGGTAAAATTTGATTTATTTTCCCTTTAATTTCCATAATTAATACTGATTCATTTTAGTCCTCTAAAAGTAAAGATAAAAAATAAACCCCCGGATAGTTCTTTCCGAGGGTTTATTAAAAGTTTTCAAGAAATCGAGTTTTAGTCTGCAATTTCAAGCAGTTCAATCTCAAAAATCAATGCGCTATTAGGTCCAATATCAGCTCCGGCACCATTTTCACCATAACCAAGTTCACTAGGAATGTAAATTTTCCATTTTGAACCAACAGCCATAAGCTGTAGTGCTTCTGTCCATCCAGGAATAACCTGATTAAGCTTGAATGATGCAGGCTCATCACGCTCAACAGAGCTATCAAACACAGTTCCATCTATTAAAGTACCTGTATAATGGCATGTAACAGTACTTTCAGCGCTTGGCTTTGCACCTTCACCCTCAACAAGGATTTCGTACTGTATACCACTTTCTGTTGTCTGTACGCCATCTTTCAGCTTATTCTCAGCAAGAAAAGCTTCACCTTCTGCTGCATTTTCAAGAGCAACACCGTCAGTTGCTTTTTGGAAAAATTCTTGAATGATTGTAAGAGCTGAAGTTGCATCAATTTGAGGTTCCTCCTCTCCTTTCATTTGGCCTAAAAATGCATTTACCATGATATCCAAATCAATATTTTCGGCACCAGGAGTAGCATCTAAACTTTGCTTATTGTTCTGTCCAATCAATACACCAAGTGCATAACTGGCAGAGTCAATATCATTTGTTAGCGTAACAGATTTTGATACACTATTCGACTGACAAGCTGCAAAAACAACTAAAGCAGCAAAAGCGATAAGAATTGGTTTTAATTTCATTTCTATTATTATGAGGTAATTAAACTATTTCTAATAATTCAACATCAAAAATAAGGCTCATGTTAGCACCAATGGCACCACCTGCACCACGTTCACCATAAGCTAATTCTGAAGGTACAAAAAGTCTCCACTTAGAACCAACAGACATTAATTGTAATGCTTCAACCCAACCAGGAATAACTCCATTAACCGGAAATTCTGCTGGCTCTCCTCTTTGAACAGAACTGTCGAAAACTGTTCCGTCAATTAAGGTTCCATGATAGTGACACTTCACTTGGTTTTCCAATGTCGGTGAATTCCCATCTCCATCATTTAAAATTTTATATTGAAGTCCACTAGCTGTTTCAACAACACTTTCGTCTTTCAAATTCTCAGCTAAAAACTTTGTTCCTTCTTCCAAATTTTTTGCCCCATCAACACCTTGTTGCTCCTCCATAAATTCCTGAAGAATTTTATTGGCTTCTTGTGGGTTCAATCTAGGTTCTTTACCTGAAAATAGATCTTCCAGGGCAACAATAAAACTAGATGGATCTATTGTTTTAACACCTGACTGTAATAAGTTACTGGCAATGCTCAATCCTAAAGCATAGCTAAAATCTTCTAGTCGGTCATTCTTTTTTTGTTCTGACATAATCTTTTTTTGTTTTGAGCTACGAAGATAAATAAATTTTGGAACTGCGTTACATTAATAATCTTTCTCCCCATACAACATCTCCATCTTACCCGGTGGCCCAGCAATGCGTTGCATATTAAACCCGCTACGCATTAATGAACGTCGAACTTCACCTTTAGCACAATATGTGGCGAACACACCACCAGCTGAAGTATGTGCAGCAATTTTGGACAAAATGCTTTCCTCCCACATTTCCGGCTGTTTTCCAGGAGCAAAGGCATCAAAGTAAATCAAATCTAAAAGAGGCAACTCATTAATATCATAAGTTGTAAGATCTTGATTTATCTTCGTCAGCAAAAAATCTGGAACAATTTCAACGGGCTTATTCCATGCGCAAGAGTGCATTAAGTTAAATTCTTGTTCCCATTCACCATTTGCTAATTTCGGATAATTAAGTTGATTGTATTCTTTGGCAGTCAATGGGTATTTCTCTATACTGAAATAATGAATGGTTTTATTTCCTTTATTTATTAAAGTCAACAATGCATTCAACCCGGTTCCAAATCCAACTTCTAATAGCTTGATTTCATTTTTATGACATCTTAACAAACCATTTTTTATGAAAACATGATTTGATTCCTGAATTGCTCCATGGGTAGAATGAAAATGTTCTTCTAAATCAGGAACATATAATGTATGAGAACCGTCTTCTGTTTCAATAATTGTTCGTATCATAAGATGAGATTTCGGCGCGCAATTTCGGAAATATATTTTAGGCATCCATAAATTAGTCATACATTTAACAGTTTTTAAGAGAACAGACATGCTGTTAAAGATCTATGAGGAAAATCCAAACTTACGTGAGATATTAAAAGTTGTTGATATCTTGAAAAATGGTGGTGTTATAATTTATCCGACAGATACGATTTATGGCATTGGGTGTGATATTTCCAATGCCAAAGCTGTTGAACGTGTAGCACGAATCAAAGAAGTTCAGGTTGAAAACTCAAATATGTCATTCATTTGCAGCGACTTAAGTCATCTGTCAGATTATGCCCGTCCGATTACAAATCAAACATTCAAATTAATTAAGCGTTGTTTACCCGGACCTTTCACGTTTATTTTAAATGCAAATAACAAGGTTCCAAAGTATTTCAAAGGAAAAAAGAAAACTGTTGGAATTCGGGTTCCTGACAATCAGATTATTCTGGAAATTGTGAAAGAACTTGGTAATCCAATTCTATCCACATCAGTTCATGATGAAGACGAAATTATAGAATACACCACAGATCCGGAATTGATACATGAAAAATTTGGAGATTTAGTTGATCTGGTTATAGATGGCGGTTATGGGGGAAATACTCCTTCTACTGTTATTGATTGCACTAACGAAGAGCCCATTCTTATTAGACAAGGAAAAGGAAAAGTCGACCTCTAAAAGTGAGCTTGATTGATCTATAGAAAGTGAGCAACCTATTTTTTCCAAAAAGCCGGAGAAAATAAAACCAGTACCGTAAACAACTCTAGACGTCCCAACAACATCAGAAAAGACAAAAACCACTTCCCAACAGGGTGAACATGATGAAAGTTATCGGCCGGACCAACATTTCCCAATCCAGGCCCAATATTACCAAGACTAGTAGCTACTGCCCCCATGGCTGATCCAAGATCATGCTCCACAAGCGTAAATAAAATAGTGCTGATAAAAAAGATGATCAGGTAAATCATGAAGAATGCAAGAACATTCGTAATAATAGTATCCGAAACAGCACGTTTGTTATATCGAACCGGAATTACAGCATTGGGATGTAACAATCGGCGTAGTTCATAATAACTGTTTTTCATCAACAACACGATACGCATGATTTTAATGCCTCCTCCTGTCGATCCGGCACTTCCCCCAAAAAAGAAAAGTGCAAAAATCAAGATGGTCAGAAATGGAATCCATGTCAGATAATCCACGGTTGCGAATCCCGTTGTCGTAATAATCGATACAACCTGAAAAAGTGAATCTCTAAATGCGTTCTCAAAACCCAATTGAGTTGTTAGCAACAATCCACTAAAAATGATTGCTGTAAACCCAACAATAAATAGCACATAATACTTAAACTCCTCATTATTAGACACCTTGTCGAATTTGCCAAGCAAAGCACTATAAGAAAGCGTGAAGTTTGTTCCGGCCAAAAACATGAAAATGATTATTACATACTGAATATAGGCTGAATCCCAGTATGCAATTGATGCCTGTTTGGTTGAATATCCTCCTGTCGCCATTGTTGTAAACGAGTGGTTTATGGCATCAAAGAAGCTCATTCCTCCAAACCATAACAGAATGGTTTCAGCAAAGGTGAACAAAATGTATATAGCCCATAGGTTTTTTGCTGTTTGCTGTATCTTCGGATTCAATTTATCTGGCGTAGGTCCGGGTACTTCAGCTGCAAACAGCTGCATACCCCCAATCCCAAATACAGGTAAAATTGCCAACGACAATACAATAATTCCCATCCCTCCCAACCATTGCGTCATACTACGCCAAAATAAAATGCCATGGGGTAAAGATTCAATGTCATTAAGAATTGATGAGCCGGTTGTTGTAAAACCCGACATTGTTTCGAAAAATGCATCAGTGAGCGTTGGAATAGAACCACTAAGGATATAGGGTAAACTCCCGAAAAAAGAAAAAACAACCCAAACAAGGCTTACAATAACAAAACCATCATTTTTACTTAGACTTCTTTTCGCATTCCAAGTTGAAAGAACAGTGATTCCTCCAACAGCAATGCTAATAAGAGATGATTGCAAAATTGGGATAATATCAGCTCCCTGAAAAAATAACGCAGCAATTAGAGCAAAAAGCATTGACACGCCCTCGACCATCAATAGAAATCCCAGAATCTTTATTATTGCCTTGTAATTGAGCATAGTTTAAAATTCTGACAATCCTATTTAAAAAATTTTTCTAGTTTTCGAATAGCTGAAGGGAGGACAAACACAACGACCTTGTCTTCCGGTTGAATAACGGTATCTCCCTTAGCCACAAATGCCATTGAGCCCCGAACAATCCCTCCAATAATTGCATCTTCAGGGAAAGACAAATCCTTAATTTGCTGCTGGACTACTAATGAATCCTCTTTCGCAATAAATTCAAAAACCTCAGCTTGAGAGGCCGTCAAACATTTTGCTTGTGCAACCTCTGCACCTAAAGTATATTTATAAATATAGCTTGCTGCAATAAGTTTCTTATTGATGAGACTACCAATATCCATACTTTCAGCAATACCCATAAAATCAATATTTTCAACCTCTGCTACGGTTCTTCTAATACCTAGTTTCTTTGCCATATGACACGACAAAATATTGGTTTCTGAATTACCGGTAACGGCAATAAAAGCATCCATTCGATCGATTCGCTCTTCTTTAAGCAAATCGAGATTTCTGCCATCTCCATGAATAACCAATACGTTCTCAAAACGATCAGCAACCTTTTGGCTTCGTTTTTTATCTGCTTCTATGACCTTGATGTTATAGTGGTCACCTAGGCGTTCAACTGTTTTCTGTGCTATTCGGCTCCCTCCCAAGATCATGATATTCTTCACCGGAAATATTTCTTTTCCTGTTAACTCAAACACCTTATTTTGAAATGCCCTCGTTGTTATAAAGAAAATAATATCACCGCTCTTTATATAATCTTTTCCATGAGGAATAATTGTTTCACTGGCACGATTAATTGCAACTGCACGTATTTCAGATTCAATATAGGATAGCTCTTCAAATGTCTTGTTTAAAATGGGGGCATTCTCTCTAATTTTAATGCCCATTAAAATTAGCTTACCTCCAGAGAATTCAATTAGTTGTCGAGTGCCAACTTGCTTTACAGATGTTGCAATTTCTTTCCCGGCAAGGCTTTCCGGATAAATTAGTTCATCAACGCCTAAACTTCTCAGTTTTTCCTTATTCTTCTCCAAAAGATATTCGCCATTGTTAATTCGGGCAACAGTACGTTGTGCCCCCATATCCTTTGCAAGAATACAGGCTACAATATTTCGTTCTTCGTATGGAGTTACGGCTATAAATAAGTCAGCTTTTGCGGCGCCAGCTTCTTTTAAATCTTTAAAGGAATTTGCATAGCCAGCAACCGTTAATAGGTCAACTTGGCTTGATAATTTGTGAAGTTTCTCAGTATCGTCATCCATCAAAATGATGTCATGATCTTCTCGACTTAACATCTTCGCTAAATGTGTACCTACTTCACCTGCCCCAACAATAACAACCTTCATTGTATTTTGTATCAGTCATTAAAAAAAATAGACTAGCAAAGTAAAGTATAAAAACTACAATATCCATGCTTTTAATTCTATTTTTAGGCTTTGTGAATTTCTTTTAATGACTGTTCTATATTGTGGTTTTGCATGCAAGAATGGAGAATCTTTTGCTTCATAAAGATCGATAAAATTGGCCCTTCCTAAAAAACAAAAACGATCCATTTCCTTAAGGAACTACATTTCAAATCATTGTACAACCAATAATTTACCATTATTTAAAATCTGAAACCTCTTATCGGCAAACTGAACAAATCCTCCAGAAATTAGAAGATCGGAGTTATTCACATCAAATTTTTCATCAATATTTATAATTACAGGAGGCGATAATTCCAATTCAAACACAACATTTTCATATAGATAGGAATTGAGGTCACTTCCAGAGGAGGTGATTAAATAATTCATTCGTCCATTGATTAGGTGTGTAATTGGATTATTTGATTGATATTCGATTACCCGACATTGATTGAACAGGTTATATTTATGAACAAGACCTGCACCCCAAAAAGCAACAATACAAATCAAACTCGCAAACAAGGAATATTTATTTCTGTATTTAACAAACAAGCCCAAAAGGCATAGCATAAAAACCAGACAAAAAAGCTGAATAGTAGAAATTGAAAGCCCTTCGATCAATGCAAATGGCAATTCACCTATTTGTTTTAAAATTAAAAGTTCCATATCTATAAATGAGGACAACAACCACGCAATCCCCTGCTTGACGGCTAAAAATGGAGACAAAATGAAAAACAAAAGAGTTAGTCCCAGAATAATAAATACTGAAGGAATTACAACAAAATTACTCAACCAAAAGTATAAAGGAAACTGGTTGAAATAGTAAATGGAAAGTGCAAATGTCCCAATTTGAGCAGCAAAAGAAACGCAAAATAATTGCCATATTTTTCTTAACAACACATTCCTCACAGACACCAATTTCTCTAACCTTGGATAAAAGAAAACGATACTAGTCACTGCCATATATGAAAGCTGAAACCCTACATCAAAAATCAAATTCGGATTATGTAGTAACAGAAAAAATGCAGAGGCAGCAATGGAATTGTATATCGATGTTGATCTATTCATACTATTGGCAACTAGCACAAAAGAAAACATCACAGTAGCACGCTGCACGGAAGGTGAAAAACCAGTTATCATGGCATAACACCATAAAGCCGTTAAAATCGCAAAAAAGTTTATTATCCGCCCAACCTTTGATCGTTTTAAAAAGGAAATCAGCCAATTCAGGCACATGAAAATTACGCCCACATGTAAGCCGGATACTGCCAAAACATGCATGGCCCCTGTTGATGTGAAATACGCTCGTGTTTCTTGGGTTAATTCGTTACGGTAGCCCAGAGCGAGTGCAGATACAACCTGAAAAACCTGATGATTATTTAAGCTAGCTTCCAGTTGAGCTAGGAGGTCTTGCCTAAATCTCTCAGCCCAAATAAATAAGGACATTTCGGATGATTCATTTATCGATAAATTTGCTGTTTTTATGTAAGTGCTAAAATAGATTTTTTGTTTTTCGAGATAATCCTTGTAATCAAACTCATAAGGATTCCCCCTATTCGTTATTTCATTTACATAAGCTTTAGCAACAATCAAATCTCCAGGCTTGAGGGTCTCAACCTCTTCACTTTTTTCGAGATACGCAATTAGCTTTTGCCCTTGCAACCATGCTGAATCCGATTTATTAACGTGAATAAGCGCTTGGAAAGAATTGGCTTTTTCTTGTGTATTCTCCAAGATCTGTGCTGAAAAGACACACTGCCCAGAGTGATAAATATCGTCATTGCGAGTATGCAAACGGACATTGAAAATGATTAGGAAAATAATTATTGTAGCTAGCAGAAACGAGAATACTAAATCAAATGGATACTTTTTCACAATGCCAAACTTAACCACCCATATTAATAGAAAGATTAAAAGGAAGGGAAATACCCAAACTAATTCAGGCAAATAATTACTGAGTAGAATACCCAGTATTTCAAAGCCTAATATTTTTAAAAATGGATTAGTATTTAGAACATTCACAAGCTATATTTTGCATTACACAAAACTATAGAGTTCATGCCAACTAAACACCCTATTTAACCATAAACACACGAATGTGTGCGAAATGACTGTGGATCCACAATCACAACCTACGAAGATCTATTTTTTACCCGGGATGACGATACGGTATGCTGTTTTAACCTTTCCTTTTGAAATGGCCGTAAGCTTACTTTTTAAAATACGTTTTCGCAATGGTGTAAGATAATCAACCAACAACTTGCCTTCAAGATGATCGTATTCATGCTGAATAACTCTAGCTGCAAAGCCTCCGTATTCCTCAGTATGTTCGATTAAATTCTCATCAAAATATTTTATTTTCACAAACTCAGGTCGTGAAACATCTTCCCTTATTTCAGGCAAACTCAGACACCCTTCATTCATCGCCCATTCATCACCTCTTAGTTCTAGTATTTCAGGATTAATAAAGGCTTTTTTAAATCCTTCCAACTCTGGTTCATCTTCTGCGGCAGAAGATGCATCAATTACAAAAATGCGCAATGATTTACCAACCTGCGGAGCAGCTAGTCCTACCCCATCCGAAAAATACATGGTTTCAAACATGTCAGCAACCAACTTATCTAACCCTTCAAAATCATTCTCTATTGGCTTTGCAATTTTTCGAAGCAATGGCTCACCATATACAGTAATCGGATATATCATTATTTAAATTTTTGTTGTTCCAGATATGATTGTAAAATAATTGTCGCACTCACAGCATCAATAGTCCCTTTATCTCGCCTATCCATTTTTTTCACCCCTGCATCAATCATAGTTTGAAATGCCATTTTTGAGGTAAAACGCTCATCAACCTGTTCAATTGGCATTTCAGGATAAAGCTTTTGAAACCTCTTTAAAAAAGGATTTATATACAAAACGGCTTCTGATGGTTCATTGTTCATTTGCAAAGGATACCCAATGATGACTTTTTCAACATGCTCCTTTGCAAAGTACTCCTTGAGAAAATCAAAGAATAAATGACTGCGAACCGTTGTCAATTTTGTGGCTATAATCTGAAGAGGATCAGTAACGGCAACCCCAACCCTTTTCTTTCCATAATCTATTGCCAATATTCGTCCCACGTTCAATAAATTTTGTGCAAAAGTAACATTTCAATTTCATTAAAAAAAAGACAACACTTCAAACACATACAAATAACTGAATAACAGGTCGATACAATTGTGGCATGCCCTTTGATTATTGACAGTTAATTAGTTACCAAGAAAGGTAGTTAACGGACAGATTGAATAATAAATTTAAACTGGAAGCCATGAAAACAAAGATGAATTTTAAGCTGATCGCGATGGTGATAACAATTGCAACAGCAATGACAAGCATTAATGCTGAAGCTCAAACCCGGAGATATTCGAATAACAACAAAACTAAACAACAAAAAGAACGTGTAGCAGAGATCCGGAAAATGGACAAAAAGAATCAAAAACAGATTCAGAAAAGCTATAAACAAGTTCAGAAAAATCAGAAAAAACTATATAACTACCAATACAACAATAACCAAAATCGTTACGAATATCAACATCCACAGTATGGCCATGTTTACAGGAAATTCTATACAAACCCAATAAAACTGAGATACAACCGGGGCAATGTATATTTTTATGGCAGAAATTATTACCGCTTCCAACGAGGTGTTGGTTATGTGAGGATTGTAACTCCCAGAAATTTAGTTTTTGTTGATCTTCCATTTAGGCTAGAGCGTGTACGTTTAGGTACGAATACCTACTACCGCCATGGTGATTTAGTTTTTGAACGCTACTCTCAAGGCTATCGGCTTGCAGCCAATGTTAATCTCCACTTTAATCTAAATTAAAGACAATTATATAAAAACCTGATTTATAGAAGTGCGATATCTTCCCGTCATAAATAAAGGAGATATCGCATTTCTTTTCAGAAATAATTGAAGGATAACTCATTTTGTTAACTCCACTATCACAACCTGCCATAAAAAGTAACATCACGTTAAAAGATTCTGTGTAGACTATTTATCGCTGAATTCTCCCAACATTTTTCTTATTTTTGCAGCAATACAAAGTATCTTAAATAAGTCTATGTTTGAAAAAACCATTCTTCTGGAAGGTGTTGACCCACTTGAGTTTTACGGAGTAAATAACGCAAAGATTGATCTTATAAAAGCGTTCTTTCCAAAACTGATAATCGTTAGTCGGGGAAATCAATTAATTATTCAAGGTGATAAAAAGGAAAGTTCAGCTTTCGAGCAAAAATTACAATTGCTTTTAGACCATTACCATCAATTCAATATTCTACCTGACGAAACGATCAGGCAGGTCATGAATAATGATCCTTTATTAAATGACCCCTTAAATGAAAGCCCTAAAGACGTTTTATTGCATGGGAACAATGGTAAACCAATACGGGCAAGAACTCCCAACCAGCGAATTCTAGTTGAAGCATGTCGTAAATCAGACATGGTTTTTGCCATTGGCCCGGCAGGTACAGGAAAAACATACACAGCAATTGCACTAGCAGTTCGTGCTCTTAAAAACCGAGAAATACGAAGAATAATCCTAAGTCGTCCTGCAGTAGAAGCCGGAGAACGCCTCGGATTTTTACCTGGTGATTTAAAAGAAAAAATTGATCCCTATTTGCAACCTCTTTATGATGCTTTAGGAGACATGATTCCAGCGAAGAAACTGGAAGAATTTATAAAAGAAGGTGTCATTCAAATTGCACCATTGGCTTTTATGCGTGGACGCACACTTAGCGATGCCTTTGTCATTTTAGATGAAGCGCAAAATACCACTCTCAATCAATTAAAAATGTTTTTGACCCGAATGGGGATGAATGCAAAATTTATTATCACGGGGGACGAAACTCAGATTGACCTGCCATCAGTAAATCAATCTGGATTAATTCAAGCCAAAAAAATTCTTCAAAACATTGATGACATTTCTTTTGTTCAATTTAATTCAAAAGATATTGTAAGACACAAATTAGTACGGGACATTGTTGATGCGTACGACAAACATCATCATGCACAAGTCGCAAAAAAAGAAAAAGAACAACAAAAAAATATTAAAGATGACTAAAGCATTAACCAGAACGGATTTTAATTTTCCGAAGCAAAAAAGTGTTTACCACGGTAAAGTTCGTGATGTATACAACATTAATGATGAGTACTTGGTAATGGTAGTAAGCGATCGCATTTCGGCATTTGATGTTATTTTGCCGGAAGGAATTCCGTTTAAAGGGCAAGTATTAAACCAGATTGCCTCTAAGTTTTTGGATGCCACAGCAGACATTGTTCCAAACTGGAAAATTGCAGTGCCTGATCCATATGTAACCGTTGGGCATCATTGTGAGCCATTTAAAGTTGAAATGGTTATTCGCGGATACTTAACAGGCCATGCATGGCGCGAATACAAAAGTGGTAAACGTATGCTATGTGGTGTGCCAATGCCTGACGGGATGGTTGAAAATCAGAAATTTGAACAACCACTCATTACACCAACAACAAAGGCTGATCAAGGTCATGACGAAGATATTTCTCGTGAAGAAATCATTGCAAGCGGACTTGTAGACAAAAAGGAATACGAGATGCTGGAAGATTATACCCGGAAACTTTTTCAACGTGGGACAGAAATAGCAGCTGATATGGGTTTAATCTTAGTTGATACGAAATACGAATTCGGAAAAAAGGATGGAAAAATCTATCTAATTGACGAAATTCACACGCCAGACTCTTCTCGCTATTTTTATGCAAAAGGTTACGAAGAGCGCTTGGCTAAAGGTGAAAACCAAAAACAGCTTTCAAAAGAATTCGTTCGCCAATGGTTAATTGAAAACGGTTTCCAAGGCCTCGAAGGACAAAAAATACCTACTATGGACGAAGCATTTGTTGCATCTGTTTCGGAACGTTACATTGAGCTATTTGAAAAAATAACTGGCGATTCATTTGTAAAATCAGACATTGATGCGATTAATGCCAGAATTGAGAAGAACGTAACAGACTACTTAAATTCACTATAAGAAATTAAGCACAAAACACATAGGCATGCCTGCTAACTCCATATTGTGAAGTTAGCAGGCATTTTTTTTCAAGTTCTTCCTTTGACTGAAAAATTGTGATCACTTTTCCACAAAACGAAGTGTGTCATTTTCTTACTTAAACAACCTTGGTGAAAAAGCATTAAAAAGCTAGATTTGTGGGAAACCATCAACTACCCTATGAAACTTTTTCAAATTAAACTCCACTGGCAAATTTTCATCTCGCTAATAATTGCTGTTCCGCTAGGGTACTACTTTCAGGAACAGGTGGTTTACGTTGGTTGGATGGGTGAATTGTTTCTCCGCGCATTAAAAATGGTTATCATTCCTCTCATTTTTAGCTCTATTGTAAGCGGAGTTGTGAATATGGGCAATGGGAATAACCTTGGTCGCTTAGGATTAAAAACGATTTCATACTACGTAGCAACTTCTTTATTTGCCATTTTAACAGGACTTGTTCTGGTGAATATTATACAACCAGGAGTCGGTGTAGATATGGGTTTTGCAACCAGTGTAGAGAATATTGCGACTGAAAGCACTTCCATTAGGGACATTCTTATACGGATGATTCCTGAAAATATTATTGCTGCAATGGTTGAAGGAAATATTCTATCCATCATTTTCTTTTCTGTCATTCTTGGTTTTTTCATCAACAAAGTTCAACCAGAATATCAAACAAAACTGTCTTCTTTTTTTGATGCGTTATTTGAGGTAATGATGAAAATCACCATGTTTATTATCCGATTTACGCCTCTCGGAATCTTAGGAATTGTAGCAAAGGAAGTTTCGCGAAATGCAGAACAACTGTCGTCAATTGCAAGCAGCATGGCATTGTATATGTTCACCGTTTTCATCGCATTGTCCATTCATGCCTTTATAACCTTACCCATAATGGTTAAGGTTATTGGGAAGGCACAGCCATTTCTTCATTTTAAAAATATGCTCACTCCCCTATTGACCGCATTTTCTACCTCTTCGTCAAGTGCAACCTTGCCCTTAACAATTGATGCTGTTGAAAACAAAAGTGGCATTTCCAATAAGATCACAAGCTTTACGCTTCCACTTGGCGCAACCATTAATATGGATGGAACCGCCCTGTACGAATGCGTTGCAGCTATGTTTATTGCGCAAGTTTACGGAGTTGATCTTAGTTTCGGGCAGCAAATGCTTGTAGTATTAACGGCATTAATTGCTTCAATTGGGGCAGCAGGAATACCAATGGCTGGATTAGTCATGATTACAGTTATTTTATCGGCTGTAAACTTACCATTGGAAGGTGTCGGACTGATTTTGGCCGTTGACCGCATTTTGGATATGTACCGAACATCGGTTAATGTTTGGAGCGACAGTTGCGGAGCTGTCATCATTGCAAAAAGCGAAAGCGAAACAACGAATGTTTAACTTTCATTTGCATAGAATTCATTCAAAGAAATAATCTCTAATGAACGGCAAATGGGACAATTCTTTTCGTTGTGTTGTAATAAGTTAAATTTTGCCTGACATGAGTTGCAATAGAACCAGTCTTCATCAAACTGAAAATTACCACCCCTTATAATCAAGTCTTTCCCTTCAACCATTGAACGAGCTACTTTATTACGCGCTGACTCATAAATACGAGTCAAAGTAGGTCTGGAAACATCCATACATACTGAAGCCTCTTCCTGAGTCAGGTTGTCGTAATCCAATAACTTTATCGTTTCGTACTCTTCAAAATAAAGGATAATTTGCTCTGATCTATTTTTTGGACCATAAACAGACAATCCTTTAATTGAAGGTGGTGCTAAAAGTTTTCTATTTCTTTTTCTTCTTGGCATCTATACCTGATTTATTTTACTCAACAAATAATGATCGGCAATTACGAGAGCTGCCATCGCTTCAACAATTGGAACTGCACGAGGCAACACACAAGGGTCATGACGCCCCTTAGGGTTTATTGTCGCTTCTTTTTCATGCCGATCAACCGTCTGCTGTTCTTTTAAAAGAGTAGCAATAGGCTTAAACGCAACATTGAAATAAATGTCTTCACCATTACTAATCCCGCCTTGAATACCTCCGGAATGATTAGTTTTAGTTCGAATTCCGTCCTTTGTTGTAACGAATATATCATTGTGCTCAGATCCTGAAAGTTTTGTGCCTTCAAATCCTGAGCCATATTCAAATCCTTTAACAGCGTTAATCCCCAACATGGCATGTCCCAAATCTGCATGAAGCTTATTAAAAACAGGCTCGCCATAACCAACAGGCACACCTTGAACAACTCCCTGAATAACACCGCCCACAGAATCGTGATTACGACCTGCCTCTTCAATATACGCAATCATTTCATCTGCAGTTTCTGAATCTGGGCATCTCACAATATTTGAGTCAATTTTCGAAAGATCAAGCTCTTGATAACTCTTTTCCAACTTAACACTCCCAACACAAGACACAAAGGCATTGATACTAACTCCTACTTGTTTTAATAACATTTTTGCGACTGCACCAGCAACCACACGAGCAATTGTTTCACGAGCAGAAGAACGCCCCCCCCCACGATGATCACGACTTCCATACTTTTTCAAATATGTGTAATCAGCATGCGAAGGTCTAAAAATATCTTTCAGGTTGTCATAGTCACCAGAATGTTGGTCTTTATTCCAAATGATAAATCCGATTGGTGTTCCTTGCGTTTTTCCTTCAAAAATACCGGAAAGAAATTCGACCTGATCAGTTTCCTTTCGTTGGGTCGTGATTTTTGACTGACCCGGTTTACGGCGATCCAATTCATTTTGAATGAATTCCATGTCAATTTCGACCCCCGCAGGGCAACCGTCAATAACGCCACCAATTCCACGACCATGGGATTCCCCAAAAGAAGTTAATCGGAATACTTGTCCGAAGCTATTCATGCTTGAAATTTTAAATATTGCTTTTGAATAAGCAAAACAGAGATACTATTTGTATGAATTAACAACCACAGCCACAACCACCGCCGTCTGCTTTTTCTGTTGAGCATGATTCATCATCACAGCCACAACCGCCATCATCACAACCACCACTTCCACACCCACAACCACCACCTAATGTAGCAGCAATTTCTTCTTCCGTAGCATCACGTACTTCTAGAATTTCTCCTTTAAAATGAAGGTCTTCTCCAGCAAGAGGATGATTAAAGTCCATCTTTATGGTTTCATCAGCTACTTCAAGCACAAGGCCGTTCATTCGCTGACCATTAGAACTCATCATCGGAACTGTATTTCCAATCTTAATAAGATCTTCATCAAACTTACCCTCGATTACAAAAATGCTTCGTGGTAATTCTACAACGGCATTTTCATCAACTTCACCATACGCATCTTCCTTGCTCAAACTTATCTCAAATGATTTACCTTGTTCCATTCCTTCAAGAAGGGCTTCAAACTTAGGCAACATTAATCCAGATCCATATACGAAAGTCAATGGTTTCTCGGTTGTTGCTTGCTCAATTAAATCTCCCTCATTCCCATCGATTTTTAAATCGTAGGTTAATGAAACCATTTTGTTTTTAGTAATTGCCATATTAAATTATTTAGATTGATTTTTAATAATTAGTCTGCAAAGAAATAAAATTCATTGATATTATAAAATCTTAACTCATCTGTTCATTGAACTATTAAGGATAACATCATAAATAATTATTGGTTTAAACCATATAACTAATTGAATGCTACAAAAATTTCATTCATTATACGAAAACAACCTATTTCATGTGTTAATTAGTTATCGTACCAACTCCGTTGTTTATTTATTTTCAAATCCTTAAGCATTGATGAAGAAGCATTCAGAGAAAAGCTATAACTCCTTCTGTCTCCAAACGGAACAAAATTGAAACTCATACTCCAGCAATGTAAAGTTCGGCTAACACTGACTGTTGTAAATGAGAACGCAGCTTTCTGAACATCAAAGTTTGTGTTGAGTGACATATCCCATTTATCGGTTAAGCTTAATCTTCCTCTAAAATTTACACTTTGGTTTATTCTTGCATCTGTAAATGGATTTGATTTCGAATAACTAAAGCTATAATTCACATTAAAATTCCAGGGCATTTTGAAATCAGCATATAAGGCATCTTCAATAATGCTAGCTCCAGAAGATTCTTCCGGATCCTCCTCCGCTTCATTCTTATCTTTATTTTCTTTTGATTTAAAGCTTAACCCGAAAGACAAATTTGCATTGGTTAAACGACCAAGCTTAGCAATGCCTTTCTTATTGTTCCACACATATTCGTTTATTTCATTCCCAATAGTATCGGTCATATATGGGTTTAAAGTTCCACCAAAACTCACACTTACACCTTTTACCGTGGTTCGCCCACGAACACTTATATTACTAAGATTCATAGAATCGGCAACCATATTATAAGAGCCGCTAAACCCTAAATTATCAAGAATGCTAACCTTTGTAAATTTTGCAGAAGTGGTGTCATTCTTTGCAGCAACTTTCGCTTCTAGGTTATTTGTTAAGCCAAAACTTATTGCTCCACTCTCACCCCGTCCTGCAGAACCAAATATCGCGCCATCAAATCTGTTATAATAGACTGTTTTACCATCAGCATTAATATAGCTATTCCAAAATCCATATTTAGGATCTGAAAAATCCGGATTATAGCTAAGTCCAATTGTTGGGGTCATTTTATGGCGTATTGCTTTAATCCTCGAATTGGGATTTTTAATCTGATACATACCATAAACGGTGGTTGATGAACTCAGGCTGAATGAATAATTATAATTTCTCTTAAACCCATAAGTTGTATCCGGTATTACAATTGCTTCCTCGGCGACTTCATCATATTCATAGATTTCGTCAATGTATTTAGTATACCAACGTTCCGTGTAATTAACACTTGGTGTAAGGTTAATGCTCTTGAACAAAGAAAAACTGGGCAATGTAATCGGAATTGTGTGTTTCCATCCGTTTCTCCAGTCCCGCGTTAATGATTGTTTCAATATTACATTTTCCTTTGCTGATACAGAGTTCTTAATATTCCCGGTATATCCAATAGATATTTTCTCATACCATTTTGTCCCCCCCACACTATTTTTCCTTTTAAAAGGATAAATCTTTGACATTGATATGGTCATTGAAGGTAAACTCAATGAAATCGTTGAATCTTTTGAATTTTGAGAATGACCAAAGCTGGATGAGAAGCTGAATGGGCTATTCGCCCATTTTTTCGAATATGAAATACTTGATTGTTTTGTTGTTGTTAAATAGTTGGTTGCATCGGTTGCATTTTCTTTATCGTAACTACTGGTTGACATATTTACACTCGCGGAAAACGTCTGATTCGGATTAGCCTTACTGTCTTGTGAGTGGGACCATTTCACACTAAATCCTTTGGTTTTATAAAAATCATCCAACCCTTCATCACCATATTTATTTACATTATAAGAAAAGTTTAAACTACCAGAATATTTGTAACGTTTTTTATACGATGAACTGATATTAGATGCCCATGAGCCTTTTGAATACACATCTGCTTTTAATGACAAATCAAAATACTGACTGGCAGCCCAATAATATCCTCCTTCACGCAAGAAGAAACCACGGTTTCTCTCTTCTCCATAGGTTGGAATAATAACACCAGACGAATATGTAGGTGTACTTGGAAAGAAACCAAAAGGCAGAAATGGAAAATATATTGGGAAATCTTCTAACACTAGAAATGCCCGACCCGTAATTATCTTTTCATTAGAAATAACTTTTGCTTTGGTCATTTGTAAATAGAAAT
This sequence comes from Prolixibacteraceae bacterium, assembly GCA_963662675.2. GTDB lineage: Bacteria > Bacteroidota > Bacteroidia > Bacteroidales > Prolixibacteraceae. The sequence continues at coordinate 225,894 of CAXXHP010000004.1, read as the reverse complement.
GTGGGTGATCAGCATCGCAGGTTGTATACTTCCCATCTTCCATGATGAATGATTTTTCATCAATTTTCTTTGTCTTATCACTATGCATAAAGCCTTCGCCTTGTTCCGTCTTTACATCACGGATAATTCCTTTCTGTGTTTCAAAGTTGTAACGAAGTGTTCGACATTCAAATTCATCAGATCCATCTTTAAACACAGGTGATCCCTGAACAACACCAACGGTATCAATCAGACCTTCGGCATACACCTCCTTGGTACTCAAGTCAAGTTCAATATAATCCGCTTTTAACTCAATTTCCTGATATGTTACTACACCTTCCTTATATAAGTAGACCTTCCGACCATCAAGGGAGATAATTATTGAGTCTGAGGCATTATAAATGATAGGAGCTTCTAGAACCATCGATCCTTTTGACTCTTGTGATGAAACACTATCTACAGAAAAGCTAGCTTCTTCGACAAATATGCTATCCTGAATAGCATTTGTACCCGACACAGATAAGTTATTATTTTCAAGCTGCTCTTGTCCCCATGCAGAAGAACAAATCAGTAGAAATATATATATTGTCAATTTTCGAATCAAAATATCGTACTAAGTAGTCTTTGTGGCTGAATTCCTGCAAAAATATAAATTCATTAGTGACAAAAGGCTGAACAAATGCAAAATAATTTTAATATTTCTACTTTTGTATAGTTTATCATCAATTAAATCATGAATAACAAACGTTATTTTGCATTTCTTATTTCTTTATTGGCCATTTTAACATGCCAATTTTCATATTCTCAAAACATCCCCTCCACCCCATTTACAATAGTTATTGATCCCGGACATGGAGGAAAGGATGAAGGAGCTTCGAATTATGGGATAAAGGAAAAAGATATTGTACTCGCTATTGGTATAAGGCTTATGACCTACATTCAGAAAAACATGTCTGACACAAAGGTAATAATGACCCGCAATAAAGATGTTTTCATCCCATTACATCAACGCGTAGAAATAGCCAACACCAACAACGCAGATCTTTTCATCTCCCTACACGCAAATTACTATAGTGCTCCATCTATTTACGGATCAGAAACCTTTGTTTTAGGGCTGCATGGATCAAGTGAAAATCTGGAAGTTGCCCAAGCAGAAAATTCAGTAATATTAATGGAAGACGACTACTCTTCCCGCTACGAGGGATTTGATCCCAATTTACCGGAATCATACATCATGTTTGAAATGGTACAAGGCGAATATCAGGATCAAAGTATTTCACTTGCTTCATTAGTACAAAATCAGTTTAAAGATCACGCACTACGAAAAGATCGCGGGGTAAAGCAAGCCGGCTTTCTTATACTAAAACAAACTAGCATGCCTAGTATTATTATAGAAGCAGGGTTTCTGAGCAATCCTGAAGAAGCTCAATACTTAAATTCAGACAACGGACAGGATGAAGTTGCATCTGCAATCTATAAAGCTTTAACAGATTACAAAAAAACACATGAAAATAAAAGTGAGTTTAAATTGGTGGCTCAGGAAAAAAGTATGATTGAGGATGATGCAGACTCGACTCTATCCATTTCCAAGAATAAAAGTGAAATCTTAATTAATACAGAACTGAACGAAACAGAACTCAAAATCTTTTTTTGTGTTCAAATAGCTGCCAGTTATAAAAAAGTTGACACCTCACCGTCAAACTGGCGGGATCTTAAAAATGTGTTCATTCGGGAGCAAAACGGTATGTATAAATATCTTTACGGACAAGTCAAATCATATAATAAAGTAAAAAAAATAAAGATAGAAGCTCGTGAGAAATTCCCAAATGCATTTATTGTAGCACTTGAAGATGATAATTTGGTTCCACTGCAAAATGTCTTGAACAAATAAAACCTTTATACCCTAAAAGCCGTTTGGTTTCTAGTGTAATGCTTCTTAATATTGTACTACAAAAAGAGCATAGAGCCATAAAAAAATGCTTCAAAACAATGTAACTTTAATGGGTTATGCCAGATTCATGATCTAAACGATGATTCTGGCTACTTAGAAATCACACAACATAACAAACAGAATCAGATGAAAATATCAAGATATACCAAACTAGGAATCCTTATCACATTTAGTATTGTCGTTTTTCTTTGGGGCATGAATTACTTAAAAGGAATTGATTTTTTCAAAAATAATACGACCTACCATGTCATTTATGATCGGATTGACGGATTACTTGAATCTAGTGCCGTGATGATGAATGGCTATGAGGTTGGACAAGTAAAAAACATAAGTTTTTCGGAAGCAAACGATGGAAGACTACTTGTAAGTTTTTCAATGGAAGGTGATTTCTTGATCCCCCAAGGATCTGTTGCTCGCATCATTTCAAGTGATATAATGGGAACAAGATCCATAAAACTAATAATTACAGATTCGAAAGAGTACTTTCAGTCAAATGACACAATACCCGGAAGCGTAGAAAGTGGATTGACCGAACAAGTTAGCATGCAAGTACTCCCATTAAAAAACAAGGCTGAAGAATTATTGTCTTCATTAGATTCTGCAATAACAGTCATCACTTATGTATTTAATGCCGAAACCCGGAAAAACTTATCTGAAAGTTTCGCACACATTAACCAAACCATCCTAAATTTAGAAGAGACATCCGGACAACTCAACCAACTCATTCTTTCTGAAAAAGGAAACCTCCAAACCATACTAGGAAATCTGGCTCAGATTAGCACAACATTAAGCCAAAACTCAGACAACTTTTCTAACATTGCTGACAATCTATCAAGTATAAGTGATAGTATAGCCGGAAGCCAAATAAAAGAACTGTTGACCGACTTCTCAGAATCTGCAGCAGGAATTAATGAAATTATTGAGAAAATAAACACCAGTGAAGGAACGGCAGGCTTGCTTATTAATGATCAAGCACTATACAGTAACCTGACCTCTTTAAGTTCAAGTCTAGACTATTTACTCAACGATCTCCGGAATAACCCCAAACGCTATGTTCATTTCTCTGCTTTTGACCTTGGGAAGAACCTTTATATAACTCCTCAAAGTTCAAATGAAAGCAATGATTCATCATATATTTTCAAACTCCACCTCATATCAAGTTCTTCCAGAATTGATCCAAACAGTAATATGTTTTCTGACTTCCAAAACATAGAGGAAGTTGAAATTTCGGGCATTTACAATTACATGGCAGAAAGCACATCAAATCCAAATGAGATATTAAACAAACTCGATTCAACCAAGCAATTATTTCCTGATGCAAGCATTGTTGCGTTCAAAAATGGGCGTCAAGTTAAGCTAGAAAAGGCTTTGAGAAAATCCGAGCAACACAATTAACCATAACATACATTAAGAAGATGTTGCGCAACTCCCTTTAGTATCGGGCATTACATCTACGCTGCATTACAACGCGCTCATTACCAGCAAGTTAAATAACATAAAAAAATTGAAATCATTAAGTGCTTGACTTCTACTCATGTTATATTTATTTTCAAAAAGTCAAGCCTAATTCTATTTTTTTATTACTTTTTTTTTAGACAATTTTGTTTTCGGGAAAAATACGGGAATAAAATAACGAACTATATTAAGCCTCCTTTTAAAAATGACTAACAACCATCTTGCTGTTTGGAATCAGTGCCTATCTGTAATTAGGGACAATGTCCCAGCTATAAGTTTCAAAACATGGTTTGAGCCAATCTTACCTGTAAAAATTGAGAATCAAATTTTAACCATACAGGTTCCAAGTCCATTCTTCTATGAATATTTGGAAGAACAATATATTGATTTGCTTCGAAAGACTTTGAGAAAAGAAGTTGGACAGGACGCAAAACTGGAGTATGTCGTTGTAATGGGGAATAATCAATCAAATTCTCAACCATATACAGTGAAATACCCAACTAATAACAATACAAAGTTTGAGAATAAACCACTAAGCATTCCATTAAAGACAGATGGTAAAGCATCCATTAAAAATCCGTTTATTATTCCAGGTATTCAAAAGTTGCAAGTTGACCCACAACTAAAAGCTGATAATACTTTTGAAAATTTTGTTGAAGGTGAATGTAACCGTTTAGCTAGAAGTGCAGGTTATGCAGTAGCTCAAAATCCGGGAGGTACAGCATTCAATCCCTTAATGATTTATGGAAACTCAGGTTTAGGGAAAACGCATCTGGCACATGCCATTGGAATACAGGTAAAAGAACAGTTCCCGGAAAAGGTCGTTTTATATGTAAATGCAAATAAATTTCAAACACAATTTACCGAAGCAACACGTAATAATAATAGAAATGACTTCCTTCATTTCTACCAGATGATTGATGTTTTAATTTTAGATGATGTTCAAGAATTTGCAGGAAAGGAAAAAACACAGGAAACTTTCTTTCACATCTTCAATCATTTACACCAAAGCGGGAAACAATTAATATTGACATCAGACAAGCCCCCAATTGAACTTAAAGGAATGGAACAACGCCTTTTATCTCGTTTCAAATGGGGATTAACGGCAGATCTTCAAATTCCTGATTTCGAGACCCGCATGGAAATACTAAAACGTAAGACCTACAAAGACGGCATTGAAATTAGTGACGAAGTCCTTGAATATATTGCATCACACATTACAAATAATGTTAGAGAACTTGAAGGTGCTCTTGTTTCCTTATTAGCTCAATCAACCTTAAACAAAAAGGAAATAACAATAGAGCTAGCAAGCGAGATGATCAATAAATTGGTGAAAAATTCAAAACGAGAATTATCAATTGATTACATCTCCAAAGTTGTTTGCGATTATTTTAATATGCCTGTTGACAACCTTCAAACGAAGACCAGAAAAAGGGAAATCGTTCAAGCTCGACAGTTGGCTATGTATTTTTCAAAAAGCATGACAAAATCATCATTAGCATCAATTGGATCTCAAATTGGGAATAAAGACCATGCTACTGTATTACATGCCTGTAAAACAGTCAACAACCTCATAGACACTGATAAAAACTTTCGGCTTTTTGTTGATGAAATAGAAAAGAAATTAAAAATGTAAAATATAAAGGCAGATCGAACGATCTGCCTTTTTTATGGTTTATAACATCATGACCGATTCATTCCTAACCATAGAACAACCTGCTGAAGGCCAATTCAAAGAAAAGGGTAGTAAGTTTCTTGCATATGCCTATCCGATAAAATCAGAGAAAGAAGCCAAAGATTATATTCAAGCCTTAAAAAAAGAGCATTTCTCAGCTAGGCACCATTGCTATGCCTGGAGACTGGGCGCAGACAAATTACTTTTTCGGGCAAATGATGATGGAGAACCCTCATCAACAGCTGGAAAACCAATTTTAGGTCAGATTCAAAAAAATGATTTAACTAATATTTTAATCGTTGTGGTTCGATACTTCGGAGGAACACTTCTGGGAGTTGGCGGCCTAATACATGCATATCGTGAAGCTTCAGCAGATGCCTTGCTCAATGCCAATATTATGGAGAAACTTGTTGAAGTTGGCTTTTGTGTTGAATTCGACTATTTGAACATGAACAATGTAATGAAGGTTTTTAAAGATGAAAATCTTCCCCAACTAAAAAATGAGTTTGATTTAAGGTGTAAAATTAAATCCTCAATACGAAAAAATGATGAGCCCAGAATTTTTAATGCATTTAACACTATCGAAGGAGTAAATATAACAATCGAGGATTAAAGGATTGTGTTAATAACTGAATGAAAAATCATGTTTAAGGTCATAAAAATTAATGCCCACAATAATTAACTTTGATATTTGATGAAACGCTCAATCATTCAATACGATTTCGAGGAAAAGTATAGCAGCTTAATGGCTTCTATTATTTTGTTTTCCAAGCATCTCATCAATATTTATAAACATCACAATGGTTACAATAGCTCAAGTCTATTTCACCATGTGATTGAAAAACCAACAGTGAATTTTATTCCTGTTGGTTTTTTTCTGCTCACATCTGAAAATATATTAGAAACGATCGATGAATAAAAAAGATTTAATTTCCATCATGGACTATTCAAAGGAGGATTATCTTCGGATTATGGAACTTGCCGCCGACTTTGAAAAGACTCCAAACCAAAAGCTTTTGGACGGGAAAGTAGTAGCATCTCTATTTTTTGAACCTTCAACAAGAACCCGACTTAGTTTTGAAACAGCCATCAATCGGCTTGGAGGTAGAATTATAGGATTTACTGATTCTAATTCTTCGAGTGTAACCAAAGGTGAAACTCTGCACGACACAATAAGAATGGTTTCAAACTACGCCGACCTTATTGTAATGCGCCACCCACTTGAGGGTAGTGCTCGATATGCTGCGGAAATATCAGATGTTCCAATTATCAATGCTGGAGATGGCGCAAATCAGCACCCTACACAAACATTGCTGGATATGTATTCCATCATCAAAACTCAAAACACATTGGACAACCTAAACATTTTTATGGTTGGTGATTTGAAATATGGACGTACAGTTCATTCTCTGCTGATGGCCATGTCTCAATTTGAAAATCCTATATTTAACTTTATCGCCCCGGATGAATTACAAATTCCCGAAGAATATAAAATATATCTGAGAGAAAAGGGTATTCGCTATTTTGAACACCGTGAGTTTACAGATATAATATCTGAAGCTGACATTGTTTATATGACAAGAGTGCAGAAAGAACGTTTTTCGGATCCAATTGAATATGAACAAGTAAAGAATGTGTATATTCTGAGGAACAGCATGCTAAAAAATACGAAACCAAATATGCGAATATTACACCCTCTTCCTCGAGTAAATGAAATTCATCCCGATGTAGATAATAACGAGAAAGCATATTACTTCGATCAAGCCAGAAATGGTGTCTTTGCACGCGAAGCCATTATTGCACACTCCCTGAATTTAAAATAGCACGCCATGAAAGATCCGATTAAGAAAAAGCTAAAACTAAAGGTTAGTGCAATAAGTGAAGGCACTGTGATTGACCATATTCCTTCTGAAAATTTATTTAAAGTTATATCAATACTTGAGCTTGATAAAACTCAGAACATGACAACCTTTGGAGCCAATTTCGAGAGCAGTAAACTTGGGAGCAAAGCAATTATCAAAGCCTCTCACCAATTTTTTAAAGACGATGATATAAACAGAATTGCACTTATTGCTCCACATGCCAAGTTGAATATTATTAGAGACTACGAAGTAGTTGAGAAAAAGGTAGTTGAAGTTCCGGAGCAGGTTATTGGAATTGTTAAATGCTTTAATCCCAAATGCATTACCAATAACGAAACGGTCACAACATCTTTTAAAGTAACCAACAAAGAACCTTTGGCTCTGAAGTGCAAGTATTGCGAAAAGATTACTCACGAGCATCAAATGGTTATAAAATAAACTACACCCTAAAATTTAAATTAAGGATGAATATCATCTTTGAAAATACATTGAATGAGGTTAAAATACGGATAGAAGAAAAGCCAGAAAATCTATTATTTCAAATCTGTCAAGTATTAAAGAGTCAAATTAGCCATTACGACTGGGTAGGATTTTATTTGCACAAAAACGGTGAACTAATTTTAGATGCTTACGAGGGAAAACCAACAGAGCATACTCGAATTCCAATTGGGAAAGGCATTTGTGGACAAGTTGCCGTAAATAAAAAAACAATGATTGTACAGGATGTATCACAAGTTGACAACTACATAGCATGTAGTCTGGATGTAAAATCGGAAATTGTTGTACCTGTACTAAAAAACAATAAACTTGTAGCAGAGTTGGATATTGACAGTCACTCCCCTGCTCCATTCACAACTGATGATTCAGACTTTTTAGAACAGATTTGTGCTTTATTAGAATCTGTTTTCTAAAAAAATAGGTTCGCATAGAAACTCTAGCGAACCACATCATTGCTCTTAAAGAATTAAATCTTAGTAACGATCTCTTCTTTCAAATCTTTGTGGCCTTTCTGTTCTGGGTTTTGCCTGATTTACTTTCAGGTTTCTACCCTGAGCCTCAAATCCATCTAATTTTTCAATTGCCTCTGCGCCTTCTTCGTCTGAAGACATTTCAACAAACCCAAATCCTTTTGCCCTTCCGGTCATTTGATCTTTAATAATCTTTACCGATGTGACTTCTCCAAATTGAGAGAATAACTCTGAAAGTTCTTCCTCTGTCAAGTTGTAGCTTAAGTTACCTACGTAAATGTTCATAATTCAAAAATAAAAATTAAACAAAATTAAATACACAATAGGCAGAGGCCATTGAATTTTCGGACCGGAGATTTATCTTTCGGAAAATGAACGAATCACTAAAAGCTAAGCCCCACCTCAATAATATACAGTTGTCTCAAACAAATGGTTTTTTAAAGTAATCATTTATTCTTCTGTCGAAGGTATAAAATATTACAAGTCATTACACCATAGCTATATACAAAAATAATTATTGTTTTGATTCTTCAAATAATCGAATGGCTTTTTTAGCAACAGAAAGTATTGGTGACTATCTAGAGGAAGTACTACTCGACATACAAAACCAAACCCTTAATATACTCACCCTCTGGGTGATATATATCTACAGGATGATCTGCAGGTTGATTTAATTGATGCAAAACCCTCACCTTTCGTCCTGAAATTGCAGCCCCAGAAAATACGGCTTCCCTAAATTTTTCTTTGGAAACAACCTGTGAGCAACTAAATGTAAAAACGACACCTCCCGATCGTATTTGCTCAAAGGCTCTTGCATTTAAACGTTTGTATGCCTGCAAAGCTTGATGCAATGCATTACGGTGCTTGGCAAAAGCCGGTGGATCTAGAATGATCAAGTCATACTTGTCTTTAATGTCGCGCATAAATTCAAACGCATCAGCAGAAAAGGCTTCATGGCGAGTATCGGCATTAAAATTGAGTTCTACATTCTTATTGGTTAATTCAATAGCCTTTGCGGATGAATCAACGGAGTGGACTAAATTAGCTCCACCTCGCATAGCATAAAACGAGAATCCACCACTATAACAAAACATATTCAGCACATCTCTACCTGTTGAATATTTTTGCACTAAATGTCGATTCTCTCGCTGATCAATAAAAAAACCTGTCTTCTGTCCTTCAACCCAATCAACATGAAACGAATTGCCATATTCTTGAACAACTAATGGCTCCGAAGTCCCTAGCAGATATCCATTCTCAGGTTCTAAATCTGCTTTAAATGGAAGAGTTTTATTACTTTTATCGTAAACCGCTTGCAATTTTTCCCCCAGCAATTCTTTAAGTAATTTGGCTAATCCATACCTTATCAGGTACATTCCAATTGAATGAGCCTGGAAAACAGCAGTGCCATTATAAAAATCAATAATGAGTCCGGGCATACCGTCACCTTCTCCATGTAATAAACGAAATACATTTGTATTACGACTATCAAGCAACCCGATTGAACGGCGTACATTTATCGCCATTGCCAATTTATTTGTCCAAAAGCCATTATCGATAGGTTCTTCACGAAAGGAAACTATCCGAACTGCAATTGATCCAATCTGGTAATGTCCGATTCCGAGAAACTCATGATTATTTGAGATTACCTTTACGAGATCCCCTTCGATAACCTTACCTTCAATCTTCTGTATTGCACCAGAGAAAACCCATGGGTGAAACCGCTTTAATGATTGCTCTTTTTTGGGCTTAAGAAGTACGGTAGCTTTTATATTTGTCATGATTGAGCAGCAGCTAATGAATGAAAAATTTGAAACGGAACCCAGGCGTCGGTAGCAGCATAGCTTTGCTGCGCTAAAGTAAGCTCTTCACCCTCCCAATTAGATAGGCGCTGAGATTTTGAAATCCTTACTCCTAAAACAATTCCTGCAATTTTTTTCAGGCTGAAATTCTGAATACCATAATCTTTTACTTCATCCTGAAGTTCAATAAAACCTGCAGGCTTAAAATGACTAACACGTTGCAAGGTTTTAATATCATCGCGAATTGCAACACCAACTTTTAAGATCTCTGGATTTGAAAGAATTGCACGGAGTTCACTAGGAAATCCAATTTTATTTATTCGAAAAAGGAAGGCTCTGTCTTCTGTTGATAACTGTAGTAGAGCAACCTCATTGATTTGTCCTCGCTTAAAAGAAGGTTTAGTTTCAGTATCAAAACCAATCACATCTGCTCTCGACAAATACTGCATCGACAATTGAAGCGAATCCTGATTATCAACTAATTCTATTTTACCGTCAAATGCTTTTAATGGCAATATCTCGAGCTCCTCTTTTGTTATACTTTCTTGAAACATCTATTCTAATCTATCTGGCTGTTAAACATGTCATTCAACCAACCTGGTTTATTGTCTTCATCCTCATTTTCATCTTTTTTAGATGAAATATTAACATCTTGGTCAAAATCTATTCCACTATAAACTAGAGTATGTATTGCTCGCAAGCAATTCACTAGTTTTTGTCCCCAAAAGTTCTTGTAATTCTCCTCACATTCCCATAAAGCCTCTTGCATTATTGAATCATCCCCAATTTGATATGACATGATAAAATCTTTCAGATCCTGATAAATATCAACCAAATTCTCTGACACACTTGATGTAAGTGGAGAATCACTATACTGCATGCCATCTTCAAATACTTCCTGATAATCATCATGCTCACCAAGCAAGTTCATGATGCGTTGTTGTAAAAAATTGTAATCTACTTCAGAAACGTATTTTTCCAAAGTTAATTCTTCATAGCTTTCAAATTCAGGAAGAATACTCACTTTCAAATAAAGCAAAGGCAATATTTTCTGAGCTTTATTGAGCATCTGCTGAGCACCTTCACTCCCTGCACTTTCAATAAGTTTACAGTATTCGTTTGCTACAGTAACGAATTCAATCGTGTTTTTCGAATATACAATCGGATTTAAACTCTCGTCTGCCATGCTAAAAAATTAATTGATGCAAAAGTAATAAGATTTTTCAGAGCGACAGTCAGACAATCATCTTTGAACAAGAGTAATCATGAATTAAAATTCAAACTTTATAAAAGAAAAGATAATCCGACACGCTCTTTTTTAGCTATATTAATTATATCTGGAACTAAAGAATTCCTACTTTTTCCATTCCAGCCGATTATCAATTCGATGAATGATCTTTCCATTATCGGTCAGCCAGCGTATTACCTTAATTATTTCATCCTCATTTTTATCTATTTTAAAAATAAGCTCTTCAAAAAAACATGGCTCCATCAAGTATTCTTTCAACTGTTTCGCAACCATATCAAATTCAAACTGGCTCAACCCAAGTTCGTTTCGTTCCAAACAAATATCACATTTTCCACAGCGCATTGAATCCGTCTCACCAAAATATTCAAGCAACATCTGGCTACGACACTTCAACTTACCGGATGAATATCGGATCATGCCATCAACTCGCACCAAATAATCTTTCTTGCGATCTGAATAATTTTCTTTGGAAATTTTAACTCTATCTGTCTCCAATCTCTCTTTATTGAAAATAATATATGGCGTTTTTTTACGAGGTATGTAATGAATTACCTTATGAGAATTCAGATTATTGAGAAACCGGTATATCTGATCTAATGGGATATTTGCCCTTTTAGACAATAAATCTTCATCAATCCCCACGTAGTTATTGAACAGACCTGAATACGAACGGAGCAACAATTTAATAAAACCATCAAAGTTTGCATTGGCCACCTGAAAACGATACAGGTCATCTCTACCAGCAATAAAATGTACTCGCGATGGATTATCTAATTCTTCGGTCAGCTCTAAATAACCTTCACGTTGGAGTATTTTCAAGCTATTTAACACCATGTTGATCTGCATACTAAAACGGCCTGCAAAATCCCCAAGATTAAAATCAAGGATCTTATCTTTTCCAAAACCTACTGCTAACTGAAAATAGTTGCCCAAAGCCTGATATACTCTTTTAATATCATCGATTGGAGGGAATGCCTTCTCAACTTGCTTTTTCAATGCGAGTTGATCTGATTTTGTTACGAGCAATACAGCATACGCTTTTTTCTCGTCTCTCCCACAACGGCCTGCCTCCTGATAATATGCTTCAGGGGAATCTGGAGGCCCATAATGTATCACAAAACGGACATCAGCCTTGTCAATACCCATACCAAACGCATTCGTAGCTACAATTACGCGGATACGTCCTTTTTTCCAATCTTCTTGCTTTTTATTGCGGCTTACCGTTTTAAGTCCGGCATGATAAAAATCTGCCGAAATTTTATTCCGTTGCAAATACTCAGCAATTTCACGCGTAAGTTTTCGACTTCGCACATATACAATTCCCGAACCTTTCGCTCTCTGTACAGATTGAAGTAAGTAATGTAATTTGTCCTCCCTTTCGCGAACTAGATAACATAGGTTTTCACGAAAAAAGCTTTTCCGAAGAACATTCTCTGCCTTAAACTTCAACTGCTTTTGGATATCTTTCACCACTTTAGGAGTGGCAGTAGCTGTTAATGCAAGTACCGGCACATCGGGTAAAAGATCGCGTAATTCGGAGATCCTCAAATATGATGGACGAAAATCATACCCCCACTGGGAGATACAATGAGCTTCATCAATGGTTATCAGGTTCACATCCATTTGAGGCAACCTTTCCCGGAAACGACTTGTTGCAATACGCTCTGGTGATAAGTATAAAAACTTATAATCACCCCATGTGGCACTATCAAAAGCCATCCGAACCTCCTCTGAACTCATTCCGGAGTGAATGGCCATTGCTTTAATCCCCTTCTTTTGGAGGTTCTCAACCTGATCCTTCATTAAAGAAATGAGAGGAGTAATAACAAGACAAATACCGGGTTTTGATAAAGAATACACTTGAAATGTGATGGACTTCCCTCCTCCAGTGGGCATCAGCCCAAGCGTATCTTTACCTGAGGCAATCGTTTGGATAATCTCCTCCTGCAGAGGTCGAAACTTTGAATACCCCCAATATTTGGTCAATATGGATTGAAAATCGCTCACTATCTGAAAATTTCGGCAATGAATGAAAAGGAAATCAACTTAACAAATTTTAATGAAAATTAATTTTTTTAATAGAGTCTTGCAACTCCTGACCCAAAGCAATATCCGCATATTTTTCGTAGTTTTGACTTTAATATAAATAGAACTAAAAATCCCAATTAATGTCATTTTTTACTGATAAAGTAATTTCTGAGGGATTGACATTTGATGATGTCCTTTTAATTCCTGCATATTCAGCGGTACTTCCTAGAAATGTCGACTTAGGTTCAAACTTCACAAAATCGATAAAACTAAATACCCCAATTGTTACAGCAGCAATGGATACAGTTACTGAAGCTCCTATGGCCATTGCTATTGCCAGAGAAGGAGGAATTGGAGTAATCCATAAAAACATGACAATTGAAGAGCAGGTACGACAAGTCATTACTGTTAAACGTGCCGAAAATGGGATGATCTATGATCCAATTACCATATTAAAAGAAAAAAATGTAGGTGATGCTTTGGAATTGATGCATAACTATAAGATTGGTGGAATTCCTGTTGTTAGTGAACAAAGAAAGCTTGTTGGAATTGTAACGAACAGAGATCTTCGTTTTGAAACAAATATGAGCAAGCCCATCTCTGAAGTAATGACTTCAAAAAATTTGGTTTACACAACAGAATCAACCGATTTAGAAAGTGCTGCTGAAATTCTGCAGAAGCACAAAATTGAAAAACTTCCGGTAGTAGATAAAAACCAGAATTTAATAGGACTTGTTACCTATAAGGATATTACAAAAGCAAAAGACAAGCCTCTGGCATGTAAAGATATTAAAGGGAGACTGCGCGTGGCTGCAGGTGTTGGTGTTACTGAGGATACGTTAGACCGGGTCGATGAATTGGTAAAAGCTCAGGTAGATGCGATTGTAATTGATACGGCACATGGACATTCAAAAGGTGTAATTGAAACTTTAAAAATAATAAAGAGCAGACATCCTGAGATTGACATTGTTGTAGGAAACATAGGCACTTCGGAAGCCGCTACAGATTTAGTACTCGCTGGAGCTGACGCTGTAAAAGTTGGCATTGGACCAGGTTCAATTTGCACAACCAGGGTTGTTGCAGGAGTTGGAATCCCTCAATTATCTGCCATTTATGCTGTATCAAAAGCAATAAAAGGCAGTGGTGTTCCAGTTATAGCAGACGGAGGAATTCGTTATTCCGGAGATATAGTAAAAGCGATTGCAGCAGGAGCCAGCTCAATTATGGCCGGTTCATTATTTGCCGGAGTGGAAGAATCACCCGGTGAGACTATCATTTTTCAGGGGCGCAAATTTAAAACATATCGTGGAATGGGATCCGTTGAAGCCATGCAGGCCGGATCAAAAGACCGCTATTTTCAAGATGCTGAAGATGACATAAAAAAATTGGTTCCTGAAGGAATCACGGCACGTGTACCATACAAAGGATCTTTGTATGAAGTATTGTACCAAATGATAGGTGGGCTTCGTGCAGGAATGGGATATTGTGGAGCAAGAAACATTATTGAGCTTATGGATGCGAAATTCACAAGAATCACCGCTCCGGGAGTTCAGGAAAACCACCCCCACGATGTTACAATAACACAAGAAGCGCCAAATTACAGCTCACGACAACAATAAGTTTGTTGCAAGCAGCCATTAATAATTGAAGATGTTCAGATGCACAAGATAATATTACTGATTTTTATATTTGTTTTCCCAATAACTGCGTGGAGCCAATCTAGTGATAGCATTATTCTCCGGATTGGCGATCATTCGATCTCTAAAGGTGAATTTGTTAGTCTTTACCGCAAGAACAATCAAAATTTATTGGATAATTCTGAAAAGAAAACACCAGAAGAATACCTTGATTTGTTTATAAACTACAAATTAAAAGTCATTGAAGCTGAAATTTTAAATCTCGATACCATACAATCATTTAAAACTGAACTGGAAGGATATCGTGAAGAGTTGGCAAAACCATATCTAACAAGTGTCTCTTACTCGGAAGAGATGGTCGAAACAGCCTATTACAGAACTACAAACGAAGTAAAAGCAAGCCATATTCTATTAATACTGGATGCCAACGCAACGCCAAAGGACACATTAAAAGCGTATTTAAAAATAATGGACATTCGTCAACAAATAATAGATGGTGCTGATTTTAATGACATGGCAAAGGTCTACTCCGAAGATCCATCAGCCAAGCAAAACAGTGGGTTACTTGGGTATTTTCATGGCTTTCAGATGGTTTATCCCTTTGAAGATACGTCCTACAAAACAAGTGTTGGCAATGTTTCTATACCCATTCGCAGCAGTTTTGGCTATCACTTAATAAAAGTACACGACAAACGTGCGATTTCGGGACAAATAAAAGTAGCACATATCATGAAACGCTTCCCATCAAATGCCAGCGAAGAGACTATTAGCCTGATGAAACAGGAGATTGACAGTATTGCCGAATTAATTGAAACAGGAACTGAGTTTGCTGATCTTGCGAGGAAATTTTCTGATGATAAAACTTCTGCTCACAACGGTGGTGAAATGGCTTGGTTTTCATATTCAGAGATGTTGGAAGAATTTGCAAAACCCGCATTTGCACTCGAAAATAATGGAGATATATCTAACGTTATAAAGACACCTTATGGTTGGCATATCATCAAGCGAATAGACTATAAACTCATAGCACCGCTTTCTGAAATGAGAGAATCACTCATTGAAAAAATTAAAAGAAGCTCCGAAATAAGTAAGCACAACAACGAAATATTCATTAGAAACCTGAAATCAACTTGGAATTTTGAAGAATCTGGATTAGAAGATTTTTTAACACAAGCCAAACTCGTATCCCGCAATGGAATAATTTCGAAAGAAGAATTAACAACACCACAAAAAACACTATTTTCTTATAGCGATAAAACGTTCACATACGCACTTTTCGCTGATTATCTAGAAACACAGAATATACGCGCAAATACAAATATGGAAGTTCAGATTTCATCACTCTATAAAAAGCTGATAGAACAAGAACTTACTGAAATTGAAAACCTTCATCTGGAAGAGAAATACCCCGAATTTAAATATCTCATGACAGAGTACCATGATGGTATCCTTCTTTTCAATTTTTCTGAAAAGGAAATTTGGAACAAAGCTAGCACCGATACTTTGGGGCTAGAGAAATATTACATGAAAAACAAAGACCTTTTTTCATGGGAAGAACGTTTTGTTGGTTGGGTAGTTCAAGCTAATTCTTTAGAAGTCCGCGATTTTATTGACAAAATATTTTCCGTAGATGATCAAATCTCCATGGAAGAATTGAACGATCAGCTAAATTTGCAGTTTGGGAATGGAACGATAATTGAAAAAGGGTCATTTGAGAAAGGAGACAATTCTATCGTTGATTATTTAGTTTGGGATGAAGGTAAACCACTACGATTTAAGGATGAACTCTTTTTTGTGCACGGCAATAAAGTTACCCCAAGCCCCAAAAGGCTTGAAGAGGCTCGTGGACAATATGTATCATCCTATCAGTCCTATCTTGAAAAAAAAATGATAAAAGCATTAAGGAAAAAACACAAAATTAGAGTCGACAAAAAATTAGTTAAAACAATAGAAGCAATATAGCGATGAAGTATAAATGTATAATATTAGCACTAATTACAATTGTTGCATGTGGGCAAGCAGAAAGGGATAAAGTCCCCTTGGCTAATGTAGGCGACAATTACCTCTACTGGGAAGAAGTAGCACAAGTAATTCCTGATAACTTGGAAGTGGCAGACAGTTCTCTCTGGGTTGATGATTTTGTGAAAAAATGGGTGCGCTCAGAGCTGATAGTTCTTAATGCAGAACAGAACTTGACTTTCGAGCAAAAGAATGTAGAAAAAGAGCTAAATGAATATCGAAACTCATTACTAACCTACCGGTATAAACAAGAATTGATTAACCAAAAGATGGATACCGTAATTTCTGCAAATGCAGTAGATGCTTATTACGATTTACATCAGAACAATTACACACTAAAGAGCAATATCGTTAAGGCTGTTTTTCTTAAAATACCCTTAGATGTTGCCATGCCTGAGAATATTAAAGAAATGTGCAACGAAGAAAATATGCAAGATCTTACAATGCTTGATGAATATGCAATTCAATATGCAAAATCATATGATCGCTTTAATGATCAATGGATAAAAACAAGCCAGGTATTTAATCAGGTTCCGGACGAAATCACTGATGAAGAACGTTTTTTAACAAGAAACAAGTTCTTCGAAAGCAGCGATACAGATTATTATTACTTTATTTGTATCCGCGATTATCGCATGGAAGAAGAAGCAGCCCCAGTTGAATATGTAGAATCCGAAATTCGTAATATATTACTCAATGAACGCAAATTAAAGTTCTTGAGATCTATTGAAGATGACATATATAACGAAGGACTGGCATCAAATAAGTTTAAAATTTTTAATATCAAAAAATAAAAAGATATGTTCAAGAAAGTATTGTTTGGTTTTATCGCCTTTTGTTGTTTGTCCAATACATATCAGGCATTTGGGCAGGACAAAATGATTGACGAAATTGTCGCAGTTGTAGGAAGCAATATAATTTTAAAATCAGACATTGAGGAAATGTACATGGATTATCAGGCACAGGGAATTGCGCTTGATGGAGATGTTAAATGCAGTATACTTGAAGACTTCCTTGTTGACAAACTCCTGCTGGCAGAGGCAGAACTTGATACAACAATTTTTGTAACAGATAGCCAGATCAATCAAAGTCTTAACGAAAGGATGGAATATTACCTTGAAAATCTGGGGTCTGAGGAAGCTGTAGAAAGATATTTTAAACAATCAATTCCTGAAATTAAATCAGAACTTGAAGAGATGATTCACAACTCTCTTTTGACGAATCAAATGCAGAGTAAAATATCAGGAGACATATCTGTTTCTCCTGCTGAAGTGCGTTATTTTTATAGAAATATAGATGACGAAGAAGCACCATTAATAAGCGAGCAGGTTGAGTACGCTGAGATTTCAATTTACCCCGCTATCGAACTGGAAAGAATAAATGAAATAAAAGCCCGGTTGCGCGAATTCAAGAAGCGTATTGAAGACGGTGAGAGCTTTTCAACTTTGGCAGTTTTATATTCTGAAGACGGATCATCTGCAAACGGTGGCGAAATTGGATATATGGGTCGTGGACAATTGGTTCCTCCATATGCAACGGCAGCATTCAATTTAAAAGGTGATAAAATATCAAATGTTGTTGAAAGTGAATACGGCTACCATATCATTCAATTAATTGATAAAAAGAATGAAAAAGTAAATACACGCCACATACTCATGAAGCCCAAACCTTCCCCAGAAGCTCTGGAAGATGCTTCAATGCGATTAGACAGTTTAACGACAATAATACGTAAAGACCTTATTACTTTTGAGAGAGCAGCGTTTTTATATTCGGGCGACAAGGATACACGCAATGGAGGAGGTATTTCAATTAACCCGAATACACTATCATCAAAATGGAAGATGGACGAACTTGATCCTAACGTCAGTAAAGAACTTGATGAACTAAAAGTAAATGAGATTTCTGAACCGTTCATAACAACTGACAGCAAAAACCAAACGGTATATAAAGTAGTTAAGCTAATCAATCGTATTGATGAGCACCGCGCTAACATCCAAGAAGATTATCAAACGATTAGTGATTTATATCTCTCCAAAAAGCAAACAGAAATTTTCAGCGATTGGATACTTGAACGTCTAGACAAAACATACATTCACCTAGACGAATCTTATGCGAACTGCAACTTCAATTTCGAGGGTTGGATCAAATAAAGAAAACTGCACAATGATTTTCAAAAATGAGGTAGAGGCTGTTGATGCACTAAAAGCAAAAATTGACCTACTACACAATGAAATAAAGAAGCGTATATATGGTCAGGACGAAATTATCAAACAAGTCCTGATTTCCATGTTTAGCCGTGGGCATTGTCTATTGATTGGCGTTCCCGGACTGGCAAAAACACTTCTTGTAAATTCAATTTCCGAAGTATTAGGTCTAAAATATAGCCGTATACAATTTACTCCTGACTTAATGCCTTCGGACATTATTGGGACGGAAATACTGGACAAGGAACGTGAGTTCAAATTCATTAAAGGGCCTTTATTTGCAAACATCATTTTGGCAGATGAAATAAACCGTACACCTCCAAAAACGCAAGCAGCTCTTCTGGAAGCAATGCAAGAAAAAACAGTAACTGCGGCAGGGCAACGCTTTGAGCTTGAGAAACCATTTTTTGTTTTGGCAACTCAAAACCCAATTGAACAAGAAGGCACCTATCCCCTTCCAGAAGCACAACTTGACCGTTTCATGTTTTCAATTTGGCTGGACTACCCTAAGTTTGAAGATGAATTGATGATTGTGAAAAACACAACTTCTGATTTTAGTGCTGAATTATCTGAAATAATTACAAAGGAAGAAATCAAATATTTTCAAAGCCTTATTCTTAAAATACCTATTAATGACAACGTTCTTCGTTATGCGGTGAACCTTTCTGCAAAAACACGCCCAAACACTGAGCTATCTGACCCCCTAAGCAATAAATACCTGAAATGGGGAGCAGGACCAAGGGCATCTCAATATTTAGTGCTGGGTGCAAAAACACACGCAGCCTTGTCTGGCAAATATTCTCCAGACATTGAGGATGTAAAAGCAGTTGCTAAAAACATTCTAAGACACCGGATCATTAAGAACTATAAAGCTGAAGCTGAGAACATTTCAGTTGACCAGTTAATTGATGAATTGTTATAATCAATTTCTGAATAAACATTGTGGAAAACTTCCATTTAAAAAACATCCTCCTATTTGTTCTGCTCCTTCCAACCGTTCTAATTGCTCAAAATAGAACGAAGGTGGAAATTGAACAAGCTGACATTATGCAATATGACGAAGCAATTATTTCAAATGCAAATCGTCTAATTGGTGATGTTATTATCAGACATAATGCTGTAGTTATGATGTGCGATAGTGCCTATTCATATATTGATATCAATATGGTGGATGCTTTTGGAAATGTGCATATCGTAAAAGATGACACCCTTCACCTTCACGCTGATTTCATTAAATATAATGGAGACACCAAATGGGCAGAAGCCATTGGAAATGTCAAGTTGATCAATAAATCAACGATACTTACAACCGATACGCTCAACTATGACATGAACCAAGAGATTGGCTATTACGACAACTACGGGACAGTCATGGACAGCACCAATACACTTTACAGTAAAATTGGGGAGTACTATTCTAAGATGGATAAAGCTTTCTTTAAAACAGACGTTGAAGCCATTACATCAAACTATACGATAATATCTGATACACTTATCTATGAGCAGCAATCAGGAATTGCATATATCGTTGGCCCCACAACCATTTATGACACAAAAGACACGCTTGAATCATCATATGGCTTTTATAACACGAAAACAGAGGACATAGAATTATTTAAAAGACCTGTTTTTAAAACTGAAGCGCAAAATATTATTGCAGACTCAATATTATACAATAAACTAACAGGCAAAGGGTTGGCACTTGGCAATGCAAATATTCATGATTTTGAAAATAGCATGATCATTAAAGGAAACCGGATTACTTATAATGAACAACAAGAAACTGCAATGGTGACTGATTCTGCTCATTTTCTCTTATATTCAGAAAATGACACCCTTTTTCTTCATGCAGATACCCTACGAACAATACCTGATGAGATTCCTGACGAAAACATAATAATGGCATATTTTGGCGTAAAATTCTTTCGAGAAGATCTTCAAGGCAAATGCGACTCTCTGGTATATTGGTCAAAAGATTCGACAATACAAATGTTTCGAGATCCTGTTATTTGGAACGAAGACAATCAAATGACTGCCAACTACATAGAGATGACATCCCTAAACAAAGAAAACCAACAGTTTGAATTGCAGCAGGAAGCATTTATTATCGCAATGGAAGATTCAACAAAGTTTAATCAGATAAAAGGTAGAGACATGATAGGCCATGTTAGGTCAAAAGATTTATACCGCATAGATGTAGATGGGAACGGACAATCAATTTATTATGCGCGAGATGACAATGGCATCGTTGGATTAAACAAAGCACAAAGCAGTAATATTCAAATTTATTTAAAAGACAGTAAAGTGAATAAAATTGCATTTATAACAGAACCTGATGGACAGCTATTGCCGTTAATCAACATTGAAGAAGGAGAAAAAACCCTATCAGGCTTTAGTTGGCTCGAAGATATTCGTCCCAAATCATTTAAAGATATTTTTACCAAACAAAAATAGCAGGATAATATCCTGCTATTTATATTCCTTGTTGATTAAAACATCCTAATACTCATCTTCATTGAAGAAAAAATCATCTTTACTTGGATAATCGGGCCAGATGTCTTCAATGCTCTCATAAACTTCGCCTTCGTCTTCAATCTCCTGCAAATTTTCGATCACCTCCATAGGTGCTCCAGAGCGAATTGCATAATCAATTAACTCATCCTTGCTGGCAGGCCAAGGTGCATCTTCCAATTTTGATGCCAGTTCTAGTGTCCAGTACATATTCGAAGGTATTTTAATGTTATTTGCTCAATATTTTTGCGAATATATAAAAAAATAAATCAAAAACGATATAATTAATTACTCTTCATTTTCTAAGGAATCCACAAATTTTCAGGAATTTTCTGATCAAGATTTATTTTACGAGATAAAACAAATAAATAATCTGATAATCGATTAATGTACTTTATTAGGTTTTTATCCACATCAACCTCTTCAGCGAGCTCAACAATACGGCGTTCTGCTCTTCGACAAACAGTCCGTGCTACATGGGCAAATGCTGCCCCCTGACTACCCGAAGGCAACACAAAATGAGATAACTCAGGAAGAACTTCAAACATATTATCCATCTCATCCTCAAGCCTATTTATATCATCTTCCGAACATAGCGTTTTTTCCTTTAGGCCCTCAGCATTTTCATCAGTTGCCAACTGAGCTCCAATAACAAAAAGTTTTTTTTGCACTTCAACAAGTACTTTTTTTGCACGTCCATCAAGATCTGTGGAAAGTATCATCCCGATATGGCAATTCAATTCATCCACCGTTCCATACGCCTCCAAGCGTATATTATATTTCTTCACGCGACTACCTCCAATTAAGCCAGTAGTTCCATCATCTCCGGTTTTCGTATAAATTCTCATGTTTTTATCTAATATTTAGGATTCGAGTTAATAATATCTGATTCTACTTGTCCATCTTTTAACCGGATTATCCGAAATGCATGGCGAGCAATATCTTCTTCATGAGTAACAACAATCAACGTATTCCCTTGACGGTGTATCTCTGCAAACAATTGCATAATTTCTTCGGAAGTAACGGAATCCAGATTACCTGTAGGTTCATCTGCTAACAATATAGATGGTGAATTAATCAGAGCCCTGGCAATTGCTACCCTTTGCCGTTGACCTCCCGATAATTCATTAGGTTTGTGTGTGACACGATCTGCAAGTCCAACACTATCCATCATCTTCTCTGCCAGTTCAAGGCGTTTTACTTTTTTTGTTCCTGCATAAACGAGTGGCAACATCACATTATCAAGAGCAGAACTCCGTGGAAGTAAATTAAACGTTTGAAATATAAATCCAATTTCAGAATTTCTAACCTCTGCCAACTCATCATCAGACATGTTACTAATGTCATACCCACTCAGTTCATACTTGCCCTTTGTAGGTGTATCCAAACACCCAATTACATTCATTAAAGTTGATTTCCCAGAACCTGAAGCTCCCATAATGGCAACATATTCGCCTTTCATTATTCGTAAATTAACCGATCTTAAAGCGCGAACGACCTGCGTTCCAACCCTATAGTTCTTATCAATATTTGTTAAACGGATTACTTCTTCCATTTTTTCAAATTATAAAATTTTGATGAACTCAACAGAAAAACCTCATTCACAAAAACAATAGATAAATATAATCAACCCTAATGAAAGGTTACCTACCAAATTCTTTTTTGTTTTTATTGAGTTATTAAACGATACTCTAAAGTAAACCACAATCCACTTAATATGATAATTTATATATTTGCTTCATGTCTGAATACTTAGATCAAGATATTAAGTTCCTACCCGGAGTAGGCCCCAAACGTGCAGAGTTGTTAAAAAAAGAACTAAGCATAAATACATTCCGCACACTGCTTTATTACTTTCCATATAAATATATTGACCGAACAAAGTTTCACAAAATAAATGAAGTCAATGCGAATCAAGCTTATATTCAGGTAAAAGGGAAAATAAGATCTTTTGACATGATTGGTGAGTCCCGAAAAAAACGTCTTATTGCAACTTTCCATGATGAAACCGGGAGCCTTGATCTGGTGTGGTTTTCTGGGATAAAATACATTCGTGAAACACTCAAACTTGGAAAAGAATATGTTGTATTTGGAAAACCTTCTGTATTTAATGGCCGCGCAAATATTATTCATCCTGAACTGGAAGGAACAGAAGGAGACCAAATTACAACCGGCTTACTTCAAGCATTCTACAATACCACAGAAATACTAAAAAAGCGTTTTCTCAACACAAGAGCTATTAATAAACTTCAGCACAATCTGGCAATTGCTGTAGAAGGAAAAATATACGATACTCTCCCACCCTATATTCTGCAACAGTTAAAACTACTTCCCTTAAGCCAGTCATTAAGGCAAATTCATTTTCCCGAAAGTACCACCTTGTTACAGAAAGCTACTTTTCGACTAAAATTTGAAGAACTATTCTACATTCAACTTAAAATACTGAGTTTAAAACACAGAAGAGAAGAGACATTTAAAGGATTTATTTTTTCCAAAGTAGGTTATAACTTCAATCGTTTTTACGAAAAAAATCTACCCTTTGAGCTAACAGATGCGCAGAAAAAAGTTATCAAAGAAATCAGGAAAGATATGGGAAGCGGTGTTCAAATGAACCGACTTTTACAAGGCGACGTAGGTAGCGGAAAAACAATGGTTGCCCTCATGGTCGCTCTAATTGCTTTCGATAATGGATTTCAAGCCAGCCTAATGGCTCCAACGGAAATATTGGCAATTCAGCATTACAATACTATAAATAGAATGCTGAATGGCATAGAAATCAAGACATCTCTTCTGACTGGCTCCACAAAGGCAAAGGAGCGAAAAATCATCCATGAAGGTATAGAAACCGGCGAAATACAATTACTGATAGGAACACATGCATTAATTGAAGACACAGTAAATTTCCAAAAACTGGGGTTGGTGGTTATTGATGAGCAGCATCGTTTTGGAGTTGCACAACGAGCCAAACTGTGGAAAAAAAATGCAGGGACTCCACCTCATATTTTAGTAATGACTGCAACTCCGATACCTAGAACTCTCGCGATGACTCTTTATGGAGATTTGGATGTTTCTGTGATCGATGGTCTACCCCCAGGGCGAAAACCAATCAACACCCGTCACTTCTACGAAAGCAAACGCAATGATGTATATCAATTTATTAAACAGCAAATTGATGCAGGCAGGCAAGCATATATCGTATACCCACTCATCAGTGAATCAGAAAAACTGGATTTGAAAAATTTGGAAGATGGATATGAGCTACTTAAAGAAGTCTTTCCAAGATATCAATTAAGCATGGTCCACGGACGTATGAAACCAGCTGAGAAAGAAAAAGAAATGCAACTATTCAAAGAAGGAAAAACACAGATCATGGTTGCCACCACCGTCATTGAGGTTGGAGTTGATGTTCCAAATGCTTCAATAATGATGATAGAAAGTGCAGAACGATTTGGCCTATCTCAGCTCCATCAGTTACGTGGACGCGTTGGCCGTGGAGCTGATCAATCTTATTGTGTACTCATGTCATCATACAAAATAAGTAACGAAAGCAGAAAACGACTCGAAACAATGGTCAGAACAAACGATGGTTTCGAGATTGCAGAAGTTGACCTTCAACTAAGGGGACCAGGAGATATTGAAGGTACACAACAAAGTGGACTTGGGGTTAACTTGAATATTGCCAGTTTAGGAAAAGATGGGGAAATTTTACGATTAGCAAGAAACATTGCTACCGATGCTCTCGATGATGATCCCAAACTTGAAAAAACAGAAAATCAACTACTTTTATATCACTTAAGCCGCATGAAACAAACGGAATTTGACTGGGGAATAATAAGTTAGAATCTTGATGTTTTGTTTTTGCTATAACCACACAACTAAACGAACATTTGCACGTATTGTTTGAATATACATTTCCAAAAATGTCTAGCATAAAAGCTACATGTCAATAACAAACAATGATTTTTATCATGCACTTCCATATATGCCTCATAAACAGAGCATAACACCTGTCTCTAATGCCTTCCTTATTTAGACTGATTATAAATAAATACAAGTGTTTTATAAAAGATATTTTTCCACGGACAAATAATTCAAACATTATAGTTTTGCAGCGAGAAAAGCAAGGAAGAAGAAAAAACAGAATGTCGGAAGAAATCTCACACCGGGGAGTTATTAAAAAGCTTTCTGAAAAAAGTATAATAGTAGGCATTATTACTGAATCTGCTTGTGCCTCTTGTCATGCCAAAGGGGCCTGCACAGCAGCAGACATGAAAGACAAAGAAATAGAAATTACCAGTTTCAATGGCGATTTTTACATTGGACAACATGTAAATGTAATTGGGAAGTCGTCTCAAGGTTTCAAGGCTCTAGCTCTAGGCTACTTGTTACCTTTTATACTTTTATTGGCTGTGTTAATACTCTCAAGCTATTTCACAACAAATGAAGGAATTATTGGCCTTCTGTCATTATCAATCCTTCTACCTTACTATCTTATTTTATTTTTTTATAGAAACAAGTTAAAACAAAGCTTTCAATTTAAATTAAAGCCTTTAGAATAATTACTATGAGCATAACGATTGTTTATACGATTATTACGTTGAGTTTAATAGGAGTACTTGCTTCAGTAATCTTATATTTTGTCGCTCAAAAATTTAAAGTATATGAAGATCCACGGATCGACGATGTTGAAAACGCCTTACCAGCAGCCAATTGCGGAGGATGCGGATTTGCCGGATGTAGGGCATTTGCAGAAGCCTGTGTAAAAGCAGACGATTTATCCTCCCTATTTTGTCCGGTAGGTGGAAACGATTGCATGACCGGAGTTGCTGCTATCTTAGGAATAGATGCCATAGCACAAACCCCAAAGGTTGCAGTTGTCCGATGTAACGGAACTTGTGAACTCCGTCCAAAAACGAATCGTTTTGATGGGAGTCCCTCATGTGCTATTGCATCTTCAATTCACAGTGGAGATACGGGGTGTCAATACGGTTGTTTAGGACATGGTGACTGTGTCGTTTCATGTGAGTTCGACGCCATTCTCATGAATCCAGAAACCGGGTTACCTGAAGTCTCAGACGATAAATGCGTTGCATGTGGAGCATGTGTAAAAGCCTGCCCCAAAGACCTAATCGAATTACGAAAACAGGCTCCAAAGAATCGTAAGATTTACGTGGCATGCCGTAATGAAGAAAAAGGTGGCATCGCAAAAAAATCATGCGAAGTAGCTTGTATCGGATGTAAGAAATGCTTCAACGTGTGTCCTTTTGATGCAATAACAATGGAGAACAATTTGGCGTTTATTCATGATGACAAGTGTAAATTATGCAGAAAATGTGTCATTGAATGTCCGACAAATGCAATTATCGAGGTCAATTTTCCTCCAAGGAAAATAAAAGAAGCTGTTCCATTGGAATCAGAAAAAGCTAAATCAGCTACTTCCTCGAAACCAAATACAGAAAATAGTAGTCAATCAAACATTATTGATAATAAACAAGGAGGCCAAGCGTGTTAAAAACATTCAAACTTGGAGGGGTTCATCCTGCTGACAATAAACTCTCAGCAAACAAAGCCATTGAAAAAATGGCTTTACCCAAAAGCGTTTTTATACCCATTGCCCAACATATTGGAGCACCAGCACAAGCCCTGGTAAAAAAAGGCGACAAGGTAAAAGTAGGACAAGTAATTGCCAAGGCAGGGGGATTTGTATCTGCCAACATACATTCATCGGTATCGGGAACAATTAAGAAAATAGACATTGCCCATGATTCTTCCGGATTCCCGAAACAAGGCTTCATCATTAATGTTGAAGGAGATGAATGGGAGGAAAGCATTGATACAAGTGACCTATTAGTTGAAGACTACCAATCAGACAGCAAGTATATTATTGACAAGATTGGACAAGCCGGCATCGTAGGATTAGGAGGAGCAACTTTCCCAACGCATGTTAAACTCATGCCTCCTCAGGGGATGAAGAAAATAGAAATGCTTATCATCAACGGGGTCGAATGTGAACCATACCTAACATCGGATCACCGACTCATGCTTGAAAAGGGTAAAGAAATTATTGTTGGCATCAGATTATTAATGGCAGCACTTCAGGTAAAAAAAGCTTTTATTGGTATCGAGAACAATAAGAAAAACGCCATTCTTAATTTACAAAAAATTACAGATTCCGCTTCGTCAATCAGAGTTGTCCCTCTAAAAGTAAAATACCCACAGGGAGGAGAGAAACAACTTATTAAAGCCATCTCCGGCAGAGAAGTACCTTCAGGCTCCCTACCCATTGCTGTTGGTGCTGTTGTTATTAATATTGGAACTGCATTTGCCGTATATGAAGCCGTTCAAAAGAACAAACCCTTGGTGGAACGCGTGGTTACTGTAACCGGAAAAGCATTAAAAAACCCATCTAATTTTAAGGTACGCATTGGAACTCCGGTAAACGATCTAATAGAAGCTGCCGGTGGATTACCCGAAAATACAGGAAAAGTAATAAGTGGAGGTCCAATGATGGGAAAAGCGATTGCATCACTTGATATTCCTGTCACGAAAGGAACATCAGGCATATTATTAGTACCCGATAAAGAGTCTAAACGGAAGCCCATTCAAAACTGCATTCGCTGTGGTCGCTGTGTTTCTGTATGTCCAATGGGACTAGAACCCTACCTTCTCATGTCAATTTCGGAAAAGCAATTATGGGATAAAGCTAAAGACAACAGAGTAATGGATTGTATTGAATGTGGCTCGTGCAGCTATACTTGCCCGGCAGATCGTCCACTATTGGACTATATTCGATTAGGCAAAAATACAGTTGGGCAAATTATAAGAACTCAGAAAAAATAAATTGTTTATTAAGAATTAAACGATGAGTAAACTGCTTACCATATCACCTTCACCGCATGTTCACACGAGCGATTCGGTGAATAAAATTATGTATAGGGTCTTGCTGGCCCTAATGCCGGCACTGGCTTGGTCCATATTCATGTTTGGATTTGATGCAATACGTGTTACTCTTATTGCCGTAGTCTCGTGTATGGCCTTTGAATTTCTGATTCAAAGATTTCTGATGAAAGAAGAACCGAAGATAACAGATGGTTCTGCCGCCCTTACTGGAATTCTTCTGGCATTTAACGTCCCCTCCTCTATTCCAACGTGGATACTCATTGCTGGGGCATTAGTGGCAATTGGAGTTGGAAAAATGTCATTTGGAGGACTTGGAAACAATCCATTTAATCCGGCATTGGTAGGACGTGTTTTTATGCTGATTTCATTTCCTGTACAGATGACGAATTGGCCAGTTAGTATTCATTCTCCAATAGATGCTGTTTCAACTGCAACTCCACTCGGCATTCTAAAAGGAGGTATTAATAGTGGAAAATCAATTAGCGAACTACTCCCAGATTTACCATCAGGATTGGATTTATTATATGGAAACATGCCCGGATCACTAGGAGAAGTATCGGCAATGCTGCTTTTACTCGGATTTGGATATTTGCTATGGAAAAAGGTGATTTCATGGCACATCCCAATATTTGTTTTAGGAACCATCTTCTGTCTACAAGGCACTCTGTGGTTGGTTAATCCAGAAAAATACATACAACCCGTTTTCCATTTATTAACAGGTGGAGCCATGTTGGGTGCAATTTTCATGGCTACAGATATGGTCACCTCCCCTATGTCGCACCGCGGACAATTTATATTTGCCGTGGGAATTGGGATCATTACCGTACTAATTAGAAACTTCGGTGCTTATCCCGAAGGTATTTCTTTTGCCATATTAATCATGAATGGGTTTACACCGTTGATTAACACTTACGTTAAACCAAAAAGATTTGGAGGGACTCGATAATGGCGAAGAAACAGTCCACATTCAAAAACATGATACTAACGTTATTGCTGGTTTCATTTATTTCAGCAACAGTGTTAGGTTTTGTGCATGACCTTACCAAAGGTGCGATTGCCGAAGCAAATATGAAAGCCCAAAACGATGCTATAGAAAGTATACTTCCGGAGTATACAAGTTTGGGAGAGCCATGGAAAGCCGCCTTGGAGGAAAACGCAGATAGCTTAGAGTTTTTCCCAGCATACAATGCATCAAACGAATTAGTTGGCGTTGCTGCTAAAACGTATTCTAAGAATGGATTTGGAGGGCTTATTCAGATAATGGTTGGGTTAAAACCTGATGGTACTATTTCGGGCTACGAAGTACTAGAACACAAAGAAACTCCCGGACTTGGTTCAAAAATGGGCAGTTGGTTCAATAATTCGGACAAACCTAATCAAAGTATTATTGATAAAAACCCAGGAACAACAAACTTCACTGTTAGTAAGGATGGTGGCGACATTGATGCAATAACTGCCTCAACAATTACCTCGCGAGCCTTCCTCGAAGCCGTTAGACGTGCCTATGAAACCTATCTAGCAGATGATAGCTCCATAGACGGTTCTTCATCAGCAACAACAAAAACGGAAGACATCACCCAAACATCATATCAACAAGGTGAAACTAACAAAGAAACTGTAACTGTAGATTATCATGAAAATGAAGTAGATGGTACAACTACTCCAACAATTAAAGAAGAAGGGAGTACACTATGAGTCAATGGCAAAATTTCACGAAAGGTTTTATTAAAGAGAATCCAATATTCGTATTGCTTTTAGGAATGTGTCCAACACTTGGCGTAACCTCTTCTGCAATTAACGGATTGGGCATGGGATTGGCAACAACATTTGTTCTTCTAATGGCAAACATTGTTGTTTCCCTTATTAAAGATGTGATTCCTGATAAAGTGCGAATACCGAGTTTCATCGTCGTTATAGCTGCATTTGTAACTGTTGTTGAGCTATTGATGCAAGCCTACCTTCCATCCTTGTTCGATAGTTTGGGGTTATTTATCCCTTTGATTGTTGTTAACTGCATCGTTCTTGGACGTGCTGAAGCATATGCATCAAAGCACAACGTTCTATCATCAGCTATTGACGGATTAAGTATGGGACTGGGGTTTTCTATGGCATTGACAATTCTTGGTGCTATTCGCGAGTTTCTTGGGAGCGGCAGAATTTTCGACATTGTTGTCTTCCCCGAAGACTATGGCATGCTTCTATTTGTACTTGCACCAGGTGCTTTCATTGTTTTAGGTTACCTAATTGCCATCATAAAAAGAATAACAAAAGCATAGGAGAATAATTCATGGAATATATCATTATTATTATTTCAGCAGTCTTTGTCAACAATATTGTTTTGACACAATTTTTGGGAGTTTGCCCTTTCTTGGGAGTTTCCAAACGTATACCAACAGCGATTGGGATGACCGGTGCTGTTACTTTTGTGATGGTACTTGCTACAATTGTCACTTACCTAATTCAATACTACATACTAACCCCTTTTGACATAACCTATCTTCAAACAATTTCTTTCATATTGGTTATTGCCTCTCTGGTACAGTTAGTAGAAATCATTCTAAAAAAAGTTAGCCCTTCCCTATATCAGGCACTAGGCGTTTTTCTCCCTTTGATTACAACAAATTGTGCCATATTGGGTGTAGCCATTCTTACAATTCAGAAAGAATTTAATTTAATTGAAGGAGTGGTTTATGCAATTAGCAATGCTATTGGTTTTGGATTAGCACTGGTTTTATTTGCAGGATTGCGCGAGCACTTAGACATGATCGATATACCAAAAGGGCTAAAAGGAACCCCAATCGCACTCATTGTTGCTGGCATTTTAGCAATGGCATTTATGGGATTCAGCGGACTAGTATAGTTAATATATCATATCCCGATATTTCAAAAGAGGCTATCCCCAAAGGATAACCTCTTTTTTACGACTTTAAAGTGGTTAAATTCTACCTCTTTAAAACACAAGCTAATACAAGGCTTTTGTTTTAAGCATTTCTGAATTGATAAAGCCAACATATGGCTAAACGGGGTGAAAATATTATCTAAAAGAACTGTCCCTAAAGTAGGGATACGAGTCATCCTGAACTTGCTCTAGGATCTTAATAAACAGATCACGAAACAAGTTCGGGATGACATCCCTCAATGATTTGTAGACTTTTTGAACAGTCTTTTTTGTATATATCGTTTAGTCATTCGATGTCAGAATATAAAATTAAAGCTTGGAGAATCTACTACAAAAAACCATAACGCTTTGAATAAGAGAGCATCTGCTCCACGTAGTCTGCAGAGTAATCGACATCCACATCAACAGTCTCTCCCTTTTCATTTTTCACCAAAGTAAGTTCTGGATTTAGAAACCCTGCATATGGAGCAATATTTAGCATTTTAAAGCGTATTAAAACCTCCTCATGCAATACCCGATCTACTTTAACGCCATAAGTTTCAATCAATGCTCTAGCAGCCTCCAAATCGCCTTCAGACTTTATTCGCTGAACCTCCTCGAGTAGCTGTCCAAATAAATGGCGCAATTTCGTATAATCATTCACACGCACATATGTTTTACCCTCTCTTTTTATCAGTTCAACAATCTGATTTGTTTTATCCTGCTCATACACCCATCGAGCAATGAGCTGTCTGTTGCGCATGTGAGATTCCTCGATATCTTTTCCAAGTTCGATTCTCGTCAGTTGCGTAATCAAACCATTACGCAAATAGGAATCATATTCAGCCATTCCTGTTTGAGCTGAAGGAACAATCTCTAATTGTTGAAGTTTTTCATCAACAATGTAATACAGCGCAAATAAATCGGCACGTGTTTCTTCTATCGTTGAGTAATAGTTCTTTAAATCTTCAGGACTTGCTCCTTCCGTCATCCTGCCTGAACCATGTCCCAAGCATTCATGCAGATCTGTGTGAATATTTCCAGCTAAATAACCATATTTCTTAGCTCTTTCGATTTCTTCATCAGACGCAGCAAATTCTTCCAACATTCCACTATTTAAAGAATCTAAGAAATAGGACTGAGTAACGTTTTCAATTGTAACTGATTTCGAACCATAAACTTCTCTAATCCACTCTGCATTGGGCAAGTTTATTCCAATTGGCGTATGAGGGTAACAATCGCCTCCTAACATGGCCACATGAATTACTTTTGCGCTAACACCTTTTACTTCTTTTTTCTTATAGTCGTCTGATATTGGAGAATTGGCTTCAAACCAACCTGCATTCTCAGATAAAATTTGCGCCCTTTTGCTAGCGTCCACATCCTTATAATTAACAATTGACTCCCAACTCCCTTTTATCCCCAACGGATCACCATATACCTCTATAAAACCATTTACAAAGTCAACTTGTCCTTCATTTTCTTTCACCCAGGAAATGCTATATTCATCAAACAGCGCAAGATCGCCGGTTTGATAATATTCAATCAATTTTTGTATCATTTCTTTCTGCTGAATATTTTCAGTGAAATGGCTGGCCTTTTCAAGCCAATAAATTATTTGCTGTATTGCCTTTCCATATTTTCCATTTGCGCTCCAAGCCAATTCCTTAATTGCACCACCCTCTTTAATCAATTGCGTATTCAATCCAAATGAAGGTGCATTTTTCGGAGCAGCTTTCCTCTTCTCTGCGTAGAAAGATTCGGCTTCCTGTTGAGAAACGCCATGGTAGTAGTTCATTGCAGATGCTTTAAGCAAATCTTTTTCTCCATCCAGACTCACTCCTTTTCCTTCTCTTTCCGGATTATATATGACATCAATAATATCCTCCAGTTCATTTTTATAATTGTAAGTGTCAATATCTGATTTTGCCAAAAGTGCTTTAAATGCATCAACTCCAATTTCAGGAATAAATTTATCCATAGAATAATGGTGGTGAATACCATTAGAAAACCAGACTCGTTTGAGATAAATCAAGAAAGATTTGAATTCATTGGTTTCTCGATTGCCATGAAAAGTGTTAAAAACGATTTCGAGCAATTTGCGAATTTTCAAATTGTAGCGATTATTTTGATCCCAAAGAATATCACGTCCACAACGTGCTGCTTCGCTCAAATATAAGATATATTGTTTTTGAGTTAGATCAAGTTTATCAAACCCCATCAACTCATACCTTAAAATCTTAATGTCAGCAAACTTCTCCACAAAAACATCCATACTTACTCCCCCTGTTTTTTAGATCTAAACTCTTCTTCTATTAATTCTGATTTTTTGATAGAACGTCTTAACCAGCTTAGCTTGAGCTCTTGTTGCTCCTTCATGGTTAAATGCCAGTCAATATCAGTTTGAGCGCGCAATTTATAAGTTAAATAATGCATGATAATTGCTGCTGAAACCGAAATATTAAAGCTTTCGGTGAAACCATGCATTGGTATTTTTAAAAACTCATCAGCTTCACCTTTCACAATATCAGAAATACCGGTTAATTCTGTCCCGAAAAATAAAGCGACCTTTCCTTTCGTCAAATCAAAATCTTCTAAATTAGTATCACCTTCATGAGGAGTAGTTGCAACAATCCGGTATCCTTTTTTACGAAGTGAATGAATGGCCTCTAAGCTATTATTCTCATTATTTGAAAATCGAGTAAGAGAGAGCCACTTTGTAGCTCCAAGAGAAACCTCACGGTCTACCTCAAAACTGTTCCTATTTTCAATCACATTCACGTCCTGAATCCCAAAACAATCGACTGAACGTAATACGGCACTTGCATTTTGCGGCTGAAAAATATCCTCTAGAGCCACCGTTAAGTATCGGGTTCTTTGTCCTAAAACTTTATCATACAATGCTACTCGTTCAGGAGTCTGAAATCTTGAAAGATATTCTACTAATTGTCCATCCATTTAAAAATAATCACTGATTAAAAAAACAAAAATAAAAAAGGGAAGCATTTATATAGCCTCCCTTAATAAATCTCTTGTAGAATAAACTAGATAACTTCAGAAAGTTCTGCACCTGGTTTAAATTTAACTACGTTCTTTTCTGGTATTTCAATTGGAGCACCTGATTGAGGGTTTCTACCAGTTCTAGCACTACGGGTAGAAACTGAGAAAGAACCGAATCCGATCAATGCAACACGATCACCATTTTTTAAGGCATCAGTTGTTGATTCAACAAAAGCATCAAGAGCTTTTTTTGCGTCAGCTTTAGTCAGGCCAGCTTTATCAGCTATGGCGTCAATTAATTGAGCTTTGTTCATAGGAAAACATGTTTAGGGTTAAAAAAATAAACTGATTTGTTATTGATTGTTTTTTATATCGTTATACTCGTTTATAAAAAATGGGAGCCATATTTAGAAAACATCAGTAAAATCAACACTTCTCACCATCCTTTTTTTAAGTTTTATAAAATTCTAAAATATGATTTACATATGCAACTCTTATCTGTCTTTTTTTTTTTTGAAAACTGAAGTTTTTTTTTGGGAATAATTTTTGAGTTTTAAAAAATTCGTCTACTTTTGCCGCCACATGAGGGAGAGATGGCAGAGTGGTCGAATGCGGCGGTCTTGAAAACCGTTGATCTTCACGGATCCGGGGGTTCGAATCCCTCTCTCTCCGCAAAAGAGTTGTTAGCAAAATGCTTTCAACTCTTTTTTTTTAGACTAAACTCGAAATCAAATTAGATCAAATGATGGATCAATTGAAAAACCAGGTGGATTAAAAAAATAAGATCAATTTACTCCATCACACCCGATTCGACTAGCCAGCTCGCATAGAGATAGATAGGCAATGCCAATTCCCTGATCTAGCTGTTCTTCCGAACGGGATTTCATTTTTTGGCTTGACCCAAAAAACGGAAACAAAAAAAGTCAAGGCTGACGGATCTTTTGATTAGAAACCTACGGATTGAAAACTCCACGCAATCCAACTCGTCATTCCTCCTCAAACAGGATGGCTTACCAGTCCCACTCCTTTATTTTCTAATCAAAACCTCCGCAGGCCATACTTTTCACCTGACGGCGAAGCGGGGACTTTACCATTAAAACTGATAGTTGGAGTTAACCCTCCTAATGAAAAAAGGAAAAGACAATATATTTGTTTCGGAAAACATCTCATTAAAGAGATAATTTGAAAGGTATTTGATGGAATTCCAAATCTAATTCAAGATGAACTGAAATCGATGCTTTAAAAAACTCGTCCACCAGAAATAGCAATTGATCCTTATTCTTTCGTTGTCAGCATAAAAAGAACCGGGTTGCTGTTTTCAACAAAAGAGTAGGACGTTGATTTATGAATAGGAGATGTCATCGATTTAACGAGATGACCATTCGCCCAAAATCAGATGAAAACTTACAATATAAGCTCCCCAAAAAACAGGACAGCTTAAAAACAACCAAACATCTCCTAATTTTGAACTGTAATCAAGAACAGATTCACCCCCCAGATGGGTCACCAAAATGAAAAAGCATCAAAGAATATTTCTTAGATGCTTTTTTCATACTACTTTTGTCGTTTCAATTTTTGAAACAGAAATACAATAATTTCAAATCCATATCACAGATGATATCTTTGCCGAACATATAAGCCAATTTAAAAGGGTGGAATATTTGCCGGCATACTATCAAGTCAAACTTTAACTTATGAAAAACATTTTGTTCTGGGTCAGTTTATTTCTCTCAGTATCCACTTTGTCGTTTGGACAATCGTCAGACATTTCAATGCTCAGATTTTACGACAATAATGCTGCAATCAAGGCAGACACCTCAGATTGGGCTATCCACCGTAATATTAAAGAGATCAAACTAGGAACAAATGGACAACCAACCTTGTCAATTGGAGGTGATCTTCGGTTACAAGCATGGAATTTTAGTAATCCTAATTTTGGCGATAACGGATCAAGTCAAGCTTTTATCAATCAAAGATTACTAATACACACAAACACACAGATTAGCAACACCTTACGTGTTTTTGCTCAAATTGGGAGTATGCATACTCAAGGTAAAGATTTCAACATCCCAGATATCGATGTCAACAAATTGGCAATGATGCAACTCTTTGCTGATATTAACTTTAAACTAGGCGCAAATTTTCAACTTAGAGCTGGTAGGCAAGAATTATCATACGGAGACAGCCGAATGATAAGTTTTAGAGAAGGGCCAAACATTCGATTAAGCTACGATGGATTTAAACTTTCTATGAGAAAGAAAAATCTTCAGGGTGACTTCTTCATCGTTCGTCCAATGGTTAATAACGAAGGGATTTTTGATGACGAGACAAGTGATGAAGAGTTGGTTTTTTCAACTTACTGGACATTAAACAGTAAGAATAATTTAAAATTTGATTTCTATTATTTTGGTCATAAGAAAGACAACGTATTCTATTTTGACTATGCGAATAGGAATAATGAAACAAGACATAGTTTAGGTTTTCGTTTAGATAAAACAAAATCGCCGTTCTTCTATAACACAGAGGTTACTTATCAATTTGGAAAATTTGGAGAGGACAACATCAATGCTTTTCAACAAATTGGTCAAATCGGGTACCAATTTAATGATGCGAAATATGCCCCATTATTTAAAATACAGGAATTTATTCACTCAGGAGATAAAGATCAAAATGATGGAACAATCAATACGTTCAGAACAATATCTGCAAGACCTTCCACCGGAAGCAAATTCGGCTTTGCATCATCAAATGCCATCATATT
Source organism: Prolixibacteraceae bacterium (assembly GCA_963662675.2). Taxonomy (GTDB): domain Bacteria; phylum Bacteroidota; class Bacteroidia; order Bacteroidales; family Prolixibacteraceae. The sequence goes on along the minus strand of CAXXHP010000004.1, from coordinate 189,015 downwards.
AATGCCCGAGGTTAACATTTCTCCGGCTAAAGCACTCACGTTAAAAGCACGCTATATGTGGATATGGAGATATTCAACAAACGATATTATTTATAATCCGGGTAATAGTTCTATAATGAGAAACGGTATAGCAGAAGAAGGGTTTAATGAGAAATTCCTTGCTGAAGGATTTGAATTTGATGCTGCATACATTGCAAACAAACATCTATCGTTTGATCTGCAAGCTGGATTTTTCACAGCTGGAGATTATGCGACAGCAACCGGTGCCGGAGAAAGACTTAGTAGTTTCTTATTTAATTGCAGCTATAAATTTTAAGCATACAAATCAATATAACCTAAGGGATATCTGTAGATATCCCTTTTTTATTTTCACTGCCTTTCGTATTCATACAAACTTGATTTATCTTTAGGTTTTAATAAAAAAATATCATGGCTAAAACATACAACTGGGCAGTATTAGGATGTGGAAAGATTGCTGGAAAATTTAGCAGCGATTTAAAACTTCTTCCTAATGCCAATCTTTATGCAGCTGCATCAAGAGACTTTTCAAGAGCACAATCATTTGCAGAAAACTTCGGTTATGAAAAGGCCTATGGTAGCTACAAGGAAATGGTAGCTGACCCAAACGTCGATATTGTATATGTTGCAATCCCCCACTCCCATCATTTAGACGCTACTCTTTTATGTCTAAACCATAAAAAGGCTGTGCTTTGTGAAAAAGCATTTGCCATCAACAGTCATCAGGTTCAGCAAATGATTGATTGTTCTAAAAAGAACAATACGTTTCTAATGGAAGCTTTCTGGACACGTTTTACCCCAGGGTTCAATAAGGCATTGGAGATTGCAAAATCAGGAGAACTTGGAAAACTAAAAATGGTGCAGGCCAACTTCTGTTTCAAAGCAGATAATGATCCTGAAAAAAGGCTATACAATCTAAAACTAGGAGGAGGTTCGTTACTTGATATTGGTATTTATCCTGTATTTGCCTCACTCATCACTCTAGGTAAACCAACTGAGATTAAAACAATGGCTCAGTTCAGCGAAACAGGAATAGAAGAATCTATTCTAATCAATTTAAAATACGAGGGAGGAGAAATGGCCTCATTGGTTTCCAGTTTTACCAGCTTCTCCTCAACCCAAGCAGAATTTAACTGTGAAAATGGCTATATACGACTAGAAAAGAGATGGCACCATCCAAACCGGATTTCAATTTGGAAAAAAGGAGATGAACAAGAAAAAACTTTACATTTTTCTCATGATCCTGGCACAGGATATCAATACGAAGCTGAACATGTCATGACCTGTTTGGATGAGAACAAAATAGAAAGCGACATAATGCCCTTGAGCCTTTCATTGGATTTGATGGAGATTCTAGATAAGGTGAGACAAAATGCCGGAATTACATTTCCTGAACACGGCTAAGTTTTTTTTTCAATTCTGTTCTATTTATCTAAAGAAAAACCCATACTTTTTTTCATACAAAGTGTAACAAAAAGATATTTCAAGAGTCATATTGATATACTCAAATTCAGGATGAAATCACCTTTCCTTTGTTAATTTTATCTTTATTCAACGAATTGATGTAATTTTAAACAAATTTCGAAACAGTCATGAAGTATTTGATTCTTAGTGCATCTATATTCTATTTATTGGGCGTTAAAATGACCAACAAGATTGAAATAAACCAGGAAGTCAAAACCGATTCTCTAAAAACCAGCATTCCTGCAAAAACAGAGTTACCAGATTTTAATCCAAAAATAAATTTGATGATTGAACCACTTAAAGACGAGAATGGAAAGACCACAAACAATGGGGCTACCCTATTTTTCGCGCCTAAGTCAAACCATATGATTGAAAAAAATGACTGACTTCCCTTCTTTAAAATCAACTTTCATAAAAAGCATCAACTCCAGGATAGTGATATTGTTCCCGAGCTACATTCTCTGGAAAGAGAAAGTATTTTACAGTGGCTTCTGCACAAAGTTTTCCTTCGCTACTAAATAATTGTGTCAAAATTGTGGCTAGTTTACTATTTTGCGCTATAAGTTTTGCCTTCAATACAATTTTTCCTTGATTCATAAACACAGTGCTTTTGTAGCGGACCTGCATTTCTATAGTCACTCCGGCTGTTTTGCATTTTGTATAAACAGTCCACGCTGCAATTTCATCTAACAACGTAGCTTGTATTCCTCCATGCAACACATTATCCCACCCCATAAACTCTGAGCGTGGCTCCCACTCGGCAAACAAGCCTTCACCATCATCCCAAAACTCCAGTTTCATTCCCATTTGGTTGTGTGGAGAACAGCCAATACATTGGTATTTTTCTGGATCATCATGACGATGCACGTTAACTATTTTTTTCATTCCTGAGATCTTAAGAATACATCACCATAAAAAAAATAAGACAGATTCGGCTTCATGAAAAAAAAGACCCCATAAGGGGTCAATTTTTTACGTATCATATTTTTATAGAAGCACTAATGCTAGTTATTGCCTAAAATAAGTGGCAACCCATCATCTCCACTTCCAATAACAATAACTTTTGTATTTTCAGAACCTGCAAGTTCCAGCGTGGCATCAATACCACTTTGTTTCAATATCTTATCCGTTAAACTGGCACTAATTATCTTATTATATACTGAAATACCCTCCGCTTCAATCCGTTTACGTTCAGCTTCGGCAGTCTCTCTTGTAATACGAAACTCGTATGCCAACGACTCTTGCTCTTTTTCCAATTTGCTTTCAATTGCAATTCGGATTTGCTCAGGAAGATTAATAGAACGAATCAATAGAGCTCGCATATCAATATTATTTTGCTCTAGTATTTCTTTAGTTTCATTAATAATAGATGCTTCTACCTCTCCACGCTTTGTAGAGTAGATCTCCTCTGCCGTATAGCGTCCTGCAACCTGTCTTACCGACGAACGCACTTCAGGAACAATCAACTGATCAGTATAACTAAGTCCGAATACTTCATGCAGATAACCAATCTTGCTATATATCGGATTAAAACGAACCGACACATCCATGGTTAAAGACAACCCACTTTTATCAAGAACATCCATCGTTTCCTCACGTTTTTGTTCCTTCACATTGTATACGATCAAATCATTCCAAGGAGCAACCACGTGAAACCCGGGAATATACAATTGCTCTTTATCTAAACCATCACTAAATGGACGAAAAATAATAGCGCGCTCACCCGGCTGAATAGTTACAAACATAGCGCTGCCAAAAATGACAAAAACAAATAATACGACAGCACCAATAATCAAATAAGACTTGTAAATTGAATTCATCTTGATATTTTTTTATTTATTATATGCAAAAGTACTCGAATTTATGGGAACATGCCTAGTATAATTAATAATCTCTAACATATCATAAATATATCAGTCGATAGTTTTTGTAGAATTGCCGAAGAATTATTTTTTGTTTAGATTTGAGACTAATCAACAAAAATTTGTTTTATGATAGGGTCTTCAGAGCTCATTATCAATCAAGACGGGAGTATTTTCCACCTCCATTTAAAACCGGAACAAATTGCCAACCTTATACTTTTAGTTGGCGACCCAAATCGTGTGAATTTGATTGCTGAATTCTTTTCAGATATTGAAAACAGAACGACAAACAGAGAGTTTGTGTCTGTTACCGGACATTATAAAAATAAACGCATTACTGTTATTTCAACAGGTATTGGCACCGACAATATCGACATTGTAATGAACGAGTTAGATGCCCTTGCCAATATTGATTTCAAAACCCGATTGGTCAAAGAAAAGAAAAAAGTGTTGAAAATTATTCGCATTGGCACTTCGGGTGGTATTCAAGATTTTTTGGATATAAACTCATTTGTAATTACCAAAAAGGCAATAGGCTTCGATGGGCTTTTGAACTTCTATGCAGACAGAGATAAAATCTCTGATGAAAAATTTGAAGACGTATTTAAAGCTCATACCAATTGGAGACCAAAGCTGGCTTCACCCTATATTGTTGATTGCTCTGATGAATTATTTAAGAAGATTTTTGATGAAAATTTCACCCCCGGCATCACCATTTCTGCTCCCGGATTTTATGGGCCTCAGGGCCGGGTACTGCGCTTACAAACCGCAACTCCTGATTTAAACGACAGGATTAAAAGCTTCAGTTATCAAGGAAATAAAATCACTAATTTTGAAATGGAATGTTCGGCAATTTATGGACTTTCTGCATTAATGGGACATCAGACGTTAACAGTTTGTCTGATTATAGCAAACAGACTTAACAAAGAGGTAAATAATGCGTATTTACCCAAAATGAAAGAGCTAATAAAATTGATTTTAGATCGTTCAACAAGCTAATTTTGAAGGAGGATATATGAAAGAAGAAAAGCTAAAAGCATTGATTGCATTATTGGACGACCCTGACCAGGCTGTTTTTGGAACAGTAGAAAAAGAGCTATTGAAGGAGAATATCAACATAATCAGCCAATTAGAAAACATATGGGAAACCAGCCTTGATGAGCTAATACAAACAAGAATTGAAAACCTCATTCAGCAAATTCAATATAGAGAAACAAGCAAAAAGATAAAAAGCTGGTCGAAACAAGAAAGCGTAGATCTTTTTGAAGGCTTTTTCCTCATCAGTCAATACCAATACCCAGAGTTAAAATTAAAAGCAATTCAAAATAAAATCAGAAAAATCAGGAATGATGTCTGGCTTGAAATAAGCAATAAATTAACGTCAATTGAAAAAGTGACTGTTCTAAACCACATCTTCTATGATGTAAATAAGTTTGCTATAAACGTGGATAATCTCGAATCTCCTCAAAATTGCTACTTAAACCAAATACTCGAAACCAAAAAGGCTAACACAATTTCTATTGCTATTTTGTACGCACTTATTGCTCGAGAACTAGGGTTTCCGGTTGAATTAATTAATTTCCCTCGTAATCCGTTACTGGCTTACATCGACCAGGAAACTGCTCAAAAAGTACACGGAGAAGATTATGATTCATCCGTTCTTTTTTACATCAATCCATCAAACAAAGGTGCAATCATTGGAAGAAAAGAAATTGAGTTTTTCCTCAAGAAAAGCGAACAGGGAGATCATGAATCCTACTACCAACCGTGCGAAGATAAGGTTATCATCAAGAAGCTAATTGAAAGTTTAATTGAAGCGTACAATTCACAAGGTTCACAAGACAAGGTCGATGACCTATCATTCATTGCCGGCCTGCTCTAACCTTATAAATTATTTTCTTCGTCGAAAAATAGTTTCTGGATACTGTATATCCGCTAAAAATAATCCTTCAGGGGGAGCAGATGCTCCTGCAGCACCTCTGTCTTTAGCAACAATGATTTTGCGAAATTCATCAATCGTTAATTTCCCCTGCCCAACCTGAATCATGGTTCCCACAATAGCACGTACCATATTCCGAAGAAACCGATCTGCTTTAACAGTAAAAACCAACTGATGCCCCTTCATGTCCCAATGCGCATATTGAATACTACAATTATTCGTTTTTACATCTGTATGCAACTTACTAAAGCTGGTAAAATCGTTAAATTCAAATAAAACAGAGCAAGCATCATTCATTGCGACAACATCTAACTCACGTGAAAAATAACAGGATGTCTCCAATGCAAAGGGGTCTTTTCTCCTATTTAGGTAATAGTGATAGGTACGAGACACAGCATCAAAACGAGCATGCGCCCCGTTGGCAACCTTACTGATAGAAAAGATGACAATATCAGCCCCTAAAAAACTATTAAGTTTATAGGTAAAATCAACATGATCAAGATTCTCATTCCCAGACTCAAAATGTGCCACAAAATAACTGGCATGCACACCTGTATCTGTTCTTCCCGCACCTGTCACTGATATTTTCTCCCTGCAAATAGTACTCAATGCATGCTCTAAAGTTTCCTGCACACTTTTAGCATTTGGCTGTATTTGCCATCCATGAAAACGGGTTCCGTTATACGCTAATTCTATAAAATATCGTTGTTTAAAATCAGTCATGTTTATCTAAACAAAAAAATATGAAATTACAGCTAAAAAAAGGGCGAAATTATTAATTTTACTGCTCTTTCAGCAAGAAAATACTTAACAACTTTTAACAAAGTTATACCCTTTTTCATACAAGGATGCATTAATTTCGTCAACTTTAAAAATAATAACAAAGAAATATGAATCAAGCAGTTGATATTCGCGAACTAAACGAACGGATCCAAAGAGAAAGTTCTTTTGTTGATCTGATCAGCATGGAAATGAACAAGGTCATTGTTGGTCAAAAACATCTGGTGGAGAGTTTGTTAATTGGCCTGCTTTCAGGCGGACACATATTATTAGAAGGTGTTCCTGGATTGGCAAAAACATTAGCCATTAACACTCTGGCAAATACAATAAGTGCAGATTTTGCACGAATACAATTTACACCGGACTTACTGCCTGCCGACCTTTTAGGCACATTGATTTACAGCCAAAAAAATGAAGAGTTTGTTGTAAAGAAAGGGCCTATATTCACCAACTTCGTATTAGCAGATGAGATTAACCGTGCTCCTGCAAAAGTGCAATCAGCGTTACTAGAAGCCATGCAAGAGCGTCAAATTACGATTGGCGATAACACCTACAAATTAGAAGAACCTTTTTTAGTAATGGCAACACAAAACCCGATTGAGCAGGAAGGTACTTACCCATTGCCAGAAGCTCAGGTTGACCGTTTTATGCTAAAGGTGGTTATTGAATACCCAAAAAAGGAAGAAGAAAAACTCATTATACAACAGAATCTTCTGAAGCAATTTCCAAAAGCAACAAATGTATTGAAATCAGAAGATATTCTAAAGGCACGCGATGTGGTAAAAGATGTGTATCTGGATGAGAAAATTAGCCAATATATTGTTGATATCGTTTTTGCTACACGTAATCCGGCAGAATACAAATTGGAGAAGTACAAAGACATGATCTCTTTTGGCGGTTCACCTCGTGCCAGTATTAGTTTAGCTCAGGCTGCTAAATCGTATGCCTTTATCAAACGTCGTGGCTATGTTATTCCTGAAGATGTCCGCGCTGTTTGTCCTGACGTATTGCGTCATCGTATTGGGTTGAGCTACGAAGCCGAAGCCAATAACATCACCAGCGAAGAAATCATCACAGAAATTCTAAATACGGTTGAAGTTCCTTAGTGGGTTTCGGGTTACAGGTTATGAGTTATGAGAGACTTTAACGATGAACTTCGATAAACTAGAAAAATGGAACATACTGAGCTACTAAAAAAGGTCAGAAAAATTGAGATAAAGACCAGAGGATTAAGTCGGAACATTTTTGCCGGTGAGTATCACTCTGCTTTTAAAGGTCGGGGGATGGCTTTTAGCGAAGTGCGTGAATACCAGTTTGGCGACGATGTACGAACCATTGACTGGAACGTGACTGCCCGATATAACAAGCCCTACATTAAGATCTTTGAGGAAGAGCGAGAGTTAACGGTGATGCTTCTTATAGATGTTAGTGGTTCGCGTGATTTTGGATCATCTGATGTATTTAAGAAAAATGTGATTACAGAAATATCAGCAATCCTTTCTTTTTCGGCTATTCAAAATAACGACAAAATTGGGGTGATTTTCTTTTCTGATAAAATTGAAAAATTCATTCCGCCAAAAAAAGGAAAATCGCATATTTTGCGCATCATTCGTGAATTAATCGATTTTGAACCGGAAAACAAGGGAACCAACATTACAGAGGCATTGCGCTACATGACCAATGTGATTAAGAAAAGGTGTACCTGCTTTATCATTTCAGACTTCATTCAAAATGAACCTGAATTTGAAAAAGCAATGACCATTACCAATAACAAGCATGACTTAGTAGCCTTACGTATTTTTGATGAGCGCGAAACTAAACTGCCCCCTATTGGTATGATTAAGCTAAAAGATGCCGAGACCGGCCAGTACATATGGGTTGACAGCAGTAGTAAAAAAGTAAGGGATACATACGAAAGTTGGTGGAAAGAAATTAGTCAACGGTTAGATTACTCGTTTAAGAAAAGTGGTGTAGACTATGCAAACATTGACACCAATGAAGACTATGTAAAATCTCTAATGACCTTATTTAAAAAGAGGGGCTTAAAAGCATAAAAAATGAAAGGATTAAGATATCTAGCCATCCTATTGTGCATTTGGACATTTCAATATACATCTGCTTTGGCTCAAAGGATTGAGGCAAAAGCAGTCATTGATTCAACCAATGTTTTAATTGGTGACCAACTAAACCTTCGTCTGGAAGTACTTCAACATAAAGACGCAAGTGTGGAATTTCCACAAATCGGAGATTCGTTATCCGCAACGATTGAAGTAATTGAGCAATCGTTACTTGATACATTTCATTTGGATGCGGAGGAGCAAATCCGGATCATTCAAAACCTGACAATTACATCTTTTGACACAGGCGAACAAGTTGTGCCTTCTTTGAAATTCTTATTGAATTTTAATAATATCACAGATACTTTAGAAAGCCTACCTACCGGTTTTTTTGTTCATGGCATGGCCATTGATACAACAAAAGGCCCGGTTGACATTAAAATACCCTATCAAGCTCCAGTTACCTTGAGCGAAGTATATCCCTATATTCTAGGAGCCATTATCATTGGTGCACTCCTTTTCTTTTTATTCTATTACATTCAACGCAAAAAGAAAAACAAGCCAATTTTTAGTAAGCCCGAAAAACCCAAGGAGCCGGCTCATATTATTGCCATTCGTGAGCTTGACCATATTAAAGAACAAGAGCTTTGGCAGCATAACCAGATTAAACAGTTTTATAGTGAGGTGTCAGATACTTTGCGCATTTATATTGAAGAACGTTTTTATATTCAATCTATGGAATGCACAACCGATGAAACCATCCAGTCTTTTAGCAAACAAAAAGATCTATTGTCTAAAAAATCATTTGAGGAGTTAAAAGAAATTTTGACCCTATCTGATTTGGTGAAATTTGCCAAATACATACCTCAACCTGACGATCACAACATGACACTAATGAATGCCTATTTCTTTGTAAACGACACCAAGTTGGAAGAGAAAAAAATAGAAAAACCGACTGATGAAAGAGAAGGTGAAGAAGTTACTTTTAAATAATTGTTGACGATGAACGGAATTACATATAAAAACCCTGAGTTTTTTTACCTGCTGTTAGTCATGGTTCCCATGCTGGTCTGGTATATTCTCAGGTATCGAAAATCAGGAGCAAGTATCCGATATTCATCCCTAATGGGTTTTGGAAAAATACAAAAGGGATGGAAACATTATTTGCGGCATTTACCATTTATTTTGCAATTAATTGGAATCACTATTCTTACAATAGCATTAGCTCGGCCACAATCTTCAAGCAACTGGGAGAATGTAACCACCGAAGGTATTGACATTGTTATTGCACTCGATATATCAAGTTCGATGTTAGCTCAAGACTTTAGCCCTAACAGGCTAGATGCGGCTAAAGATGTAGCAACTCAATTTATCTCAGGCCGCCAAAATGACAAAATGGGGCTCGTTGTTTTTTCCGGTGAAAGCTTCACGCAATGTCCACTAACAACTGACCATGCTGTACTAATAAACTTATTTAATGACATTGAGAGTGGCATGATTGAAGATGGCACAGCCATTGGAAACGGACTAGCAACATCTGTAGCTCGTCTTAAAGAAAGTAATGCCATCAGCAAAGTGATTATTTTGCTTACCGATGGAGAAAATAACCGTGGAGAGATTGCACCTGCTACCGCAGCCGAATTAGCGAATACATATGGCATTCGGGTTTATACCATTGGGGTTGGAACCATTGGAACAGCCCCCTACCCTGTGCAAACAGCATTCGGTCCACAACTTATGGATGTTGAAGTGAAAATTGATGAAGAAACCCTTCAGAAAATTGCAGACATAACTGATGGCCGATATTTCAGGGCTACGAATAACGACAAGCTTGTACAGATTTATGAAGAAATAGATCAACTTGAAAAATCAAAAATTGAAGTCAAAGAATATAGCCAAAAAGACGAAGAGTTTGAGCGCTACGCCATCATGGCAGCCCTCATCTTATTGGCTGGTATATTCTTTAAAACAACCCTATTCAGAAACATTCCTTAATCGATTAACACATGGAAATGTTCAGATTTGCACATATTGAATACTTATACGCATTGGCAATTATTCCAGTGCTAATCCTACTATTTATACTCACACGTATTAATAGGAACAAAGCACTTGCGGCATTTGGACAAAAAGACATAATGGAACAGCTCATGCCGAATGTCAGTAAGCGGCGTCCTATCATTAAGTTTATCATTTGGATGATTGCTATTAGTGCCATCATCATTGCAATAGCACGCCCTCAGTTTGGCAGCAAACTAAAAACAGTAAAAAGAGAAGGCGTTGAGTTGGTCATTGCATTGGATGTGTCGAATTCAATGATGGCACAAGACATTGAACCAAACCGACTAGAACGAGCAAAGCGAGCTATTTCAAGGCTGATTGATAATCTATCAGATGACAAAATAGGACTAATTGTTTTTGCAGGTGATGCTTACACACAACTACCAATAACAACTGACTATGCCTCAGCCAAACTTTTTTTGAACGCGGTAACAACAGACATAGTTCCTCGACAGGGCACCGCCATTGGTGCTGCCATAAATTTGGCGAAGAACTCTTTCAGTCCTCAATTTGAAGGCAACAAAGCCATCGTAATTATTACAGATGGAGAAAACCACGAAGACGATGCTGTTGGAGCAGCTACTGAAGCAGCGGAAAATGGGATAATAGTGCATACCATTGGGATGGGCTTACCTCAGGGAGCACCAATTCCAATCTCCAGTAATGGACAACAAGATTACCGGAAAGACAAAAGCGGACAAGTAGTTATTACCAAGCTTGACGAGGAAATGCTACAACAGATTGCCGCTGCCGGAGAAGGTATTTACGTACGTGCGAACAATGCACAAGTAGGATTAAATACTCTTTTTACTGAAATAAATAAGATGGAAGAAGCTGAATTAGAGTCACAGGTTTATTCCGAATATGAAGAACAATATCAATGGTTCCTCGGCTTCGCCTTATTATTAATATTGGTTGATTTCCTGATTTTGGAGAGGAAAAACAAATATTTGAAAAACATCAAATTATTTGAAAAATGAAAATGAAGTTATTGACATATTCGGGACTGATTGTTTTTGTTTTAAGCCTATTAAGTATCCAGGCAAAAGCACAAAACGAACGCAAATTTGTTCGGCAGGGAAACAACATTTACGAGCAAGCGTTAAGTGACACAACCAAACTTGACACAACCGCTTTCAGCCAAGCAGAAACAGCCTACCGCAAAGCACTGGACAAGCGTCCGGATGACTTAAAATGGAACTTCAATCTGGGAGATGCCCTTTATAAGCAAATGAAGTTTGACCAATCGGAAAGCACCTTTGAAGACATTGCAGAAAAAAGTACTGATTCTAGTGAGAAATCACAAGCATACTATAATTTGGGCAATTCCATGCTAATGCAGAACAAACTGGATGAAAGCATTGAAGCGTATAAAGATGCGCTCCGCAATAATCCGGATGATATTGAAAGCAAGTACAATCTGATTTATGCCATGAACCTGAAAAAACAACAGGAGCAGGAGCAAGAACAGGAACAACAAAAACAGGATCAAGATAAAGATCAGGATAAAAACGAGGACGAGAACAAAGACCAAGATCAAAATAAGGATCAACAGGATCAAGACAACAAACAAGACCAGGATCAAAATAAAGACAATCAGGATAAGCAACAAGATCAACAACAAAATCAGCCTCAAGAGCAAAAAATTTCGAAAGAAAACGCTGAACAACTTTTACAAGCTTTACAAAACCAAGAAGAAAAAATTCAGGAAAGAGTAAAAGAAGAACAAGCTAAAAAAGCGCAACAACGACAAACAGATAAAGACTGGTAGTAAATTGATAGAGCATGAAACAGCAGGCTATAATTTACGTTCATTTTAAACGTTCATTGGTCAAGTTCATGCGTTGAATATTTATTATTTTTGAACCGAATTTAATCGAAGCATATTATAGTACGATGATTAAGAAATTTTTATTTGCAATATTATTACTTATTCCGACTCTTTTTGCCGGAGCCGATACGGTTAAGTTTACCATGTCGGGGCCAAGTGTAGTTTCTATAGGGGAACAATTCAGGTTGTCTTTTTCCCTTAATGAGAGAGGAAGTGACTTACAGCTACCCGATGTTTCAAACTTTGATGTACTGATGGGGCCTTCAACATCCCAAAGCTCAAGCATACAAATCATTAACGGACAAACAACACAAACGGTGTCATTCTCATACACCTATGTATTAAGAGCAAAAGAAGAAGGAACTTTTACAATCCGTCCGGCATCAATCAAAGTAGATGGGAAAATATATGAATCTAATGAATTATCCATTCAGGTCGTTAGACAATCTACTCAACAAAGCTCATCCGCAGCACAAACGCAGTCTAATCAATCTTCAACTTCAGCGTTAACAGAAATAAGTAAAGATCAACTTTTCGTGAAGGTTGAACTTGACAAGCGTAATGTTTTCAAGGGTGAACAAATTGTTGCAACAGTAAAAATATATGTTTCGCCCAATGTCCCCATCACGAGTTTTGGCGAAGTACAACTTCCTTCTTACGAAGGGTTTTGGACACAAGAAGTTGATATTCCTGACCAGGTAAGCTTTACCCGTGAAGCTTATAACAATACCATTTATCAGGTTGGTATTTTAAAGAAGACGATACTTTTCCCACAGCAAACAGGAAAAATTACGATTGATCCATTTGAAATTACCTGTTTGATTCGTCAGCAAATTAGCAATCAACGTAGTTTCTTTGATAGTTTCTTTGATAACTACCGCAACGTTTCTGCAAAGATTGTCAGTGATCCGGTAAATATCACCGTCAAGGAACTTCCAAGCCAACCGTCCACTTTTTACGGAGGTGTTGGCAACCTGAATTTCTCTGCATCTATGGATAAAACAGATGCAAAAACAAATGATGCAATTACATTAACAGTTAATGTTTCGGGGAGTGGAAACTTAAATTTGATTCAGGCTCCGAAAATTGAATTCCCTGCCGATTTTGAAGTATACGACCCAAAAACAACAAACAAAATAAGCACAACCACCAATGGAGTAAGCGGAAATGTTGCCTTTGAATATTTGATTATTCCAAGAATTGCAGGTGACTATACGATCGATCCAATTAACTTCTCATCCTTCAACCCTTCCACTGGAAGGTATAAGACACAAAGTTCTCCAAACTTTACACTTCATATTGAGAAAGGGAACGATGAACAAAATGCGACCGTTACCAGCGCCTATTCAAAGGAAGATGTTCGTTTTATTGGAAAGGACATTCGCTTTATCAAACAGAATCAGTACCAGTTAAAAGCAAAAGCAGAATCTTTCTACGGAAACCCTCTTTTCTGGCTTATGTACTTAATTCCTTTGCTGGCCTTTATTGTCCTGTTCATTGTATATCGGAAAAAATTACGTGAAAATGCCAACCTACTATTGGTGAGAAACAAGAAAGCTAACAAAGTGGCACGAAAGCGTTTGAAAGAAGCTGAGAATTTCATGAAGCAAAATAAAGCTGAGGAATTTTACGAAGCAGTTTTAAAAGCTTTCTGGGGCTATTTAAGTGACAAGCTCAGTATTCCTGTTGCCGACCTCAACAGAGATAAAGCTTCAGCGACTTTGGAAACCAGACAAGTTCAACAGCAAGTTATTGATGAGTTTATCTCTACGATAGACACATGCGAGTTTGCACGTTATGCTCCAACTAAAGCTGAAGGTACTTTAAGTGATTTGTACCAAAAATCAGCAGACTTAATGGGTAAACTGGAAAAACAAATTCGATAATCAACTTTAAAAGAGACAACATGAAAACGATTATACAAATCATATTTTTCCTACTCATATCACTGAGCACTTTTGCGCAAAACTCACAGCTTGATCAAGCAAACCAACAATACATTGCAGGTGAGTATGAGCAAGCCATAGAGTCTTACCAAGCAATTTTGAACAGCAACATGGAGTCGGCAGAGGTATACTACAATCTGGGAAATGCCTATTACAAGACTGCAGAGTACACGAAAGCCATTATTAATTATGAGCGTGCAAAACTACTTGCCCCAAATGATGAGGACATCCAATTCAACTTGGAGCTAGCCAACCAATATGTAATGGATGCCATTACTGAATTGCCTCAGGTATTTTTCGTAAGATGGTGGAATAATATCGCAAACAAGTTCTCTGCTGACGGATGGGCAAAAATTAGTATTGTCTCATTCATCATTACATTATTACTAGCCGGACTATTCTTTTTCATCCAATCAACGAATATTAAAAGAATTTCATTTTGGATTGGAATTTTAGTTGTTTCTATTTCCATTTTTACTTTTAACTTTGCCGCCCGGCAGAAAAAACAGATGACCGAGCATAATTATGCGATCATTGTCCAACCAGGTGTAACCGTAAAAAGTTCACCTTCGCTTAGTGGCACCGAATTGTTTTTAATTCATGAAGGACTGAAAGTCCAAATTAAAGACAGTCTGGGAAGTTGGATGGAAATACGGTTAGCTGATGGAACTCAAGGATGGTTACCCTCCGAGAGTTTAGAAAAAATTTAAGAAATGCCGGCCAATGCCGGTTTTTTTATTTTAAAGAGATTTATTAAAAACCATTTTAATCGCGAGTTGTTAAAGAACTCATAATATTTAAATCATGGCTTATAATTTACTAAAAGGTAAAAGAGGTATTATTTTCGGAGCGCTTAATGCTGATTCCATTGCATGGAAAGTAGCAGAACGTGCCCACGATGAAGGCGCAACTTTTACATTAACAAATACCTCCGTTGCCCTGCGTATGGGCGATACAGCCCAATTGGCTGAAAAATGCAATGCTACAGTAATTGGCGCAGATGCAACAAATGTTGAAGACCTGGAAAACCTGATTAAAAAATCGATGGAGGTATTGGGAGGAAAAGTTGACTTTATCCTGCACTCTATTGGAATGTCGCCAAACGTACGCAAAGAGCGTCACTACAGCGATCTGGATTATAGCTATCTGGATAAAACCCTTGATGTTTCAGCTGTTTCATTTCACAAAGTATTACAAGTAGCTAGAAAAATGGATGCCATTAATGAATGGGGTTCAGTAGTTGCATTATCATATGTGGCTGCTCAACGCACTTTCTATGGCTATAACGACATGGCTGATGCAAAAGCATTGCTTGAATCGATAGGACGTAGCTTTGGATACATTTACGGTCGCGAGCGCAATGTACGGATCAACACCATCTCTCAATCCCCAACTGTTACAACTGCAGGAAGCGGCGTAAAAGGAATGGACAAGTTGCTTGACTTCTCGGAACGTATGTCTCCGCTGGGCAATGCTACTGGCGATGAGTGTGCCGACTATTGCATTACCTTGTTCTCTGACCTGACCAAAAAGGTAACCATGCAAAATCTATTTCACGATGGAGGTTTCTCTTCTATGGGAATGAGCCTGCGTGCATTGGAACAATATGAAAAAGGTCTGGAATGCGACTGTGAATGTGGCCCAGCAGATACAGATCACAAATACGATTAAATAGCTATTTTTACGATATTGAGAACGGAGTCAAATTATTGACTCCGTTTTTATTTATATTTTTACCCTGAAATATGAAAACCACTATCCTTATCATTTATGGGCTAGCCCTGCTCGGAATCGGACTTTATTCGGCATTTCGAATAAAATCTCCTTCTGATTATTTTATTGCAGGAAAGAAAAATGGAACCCTACAAATTGCAGGAAGTCTTTTAGCCTCCATACTTGGTGGATCGGCCATATTGGGAACAGCAAATCTAGCAATTGACCAGAGCTGGGCTGCTGCCTGGTATTTATTATGTGCCTCGGCCGGACTGTGGTTCTTATTACCCTTGGTTAGAAAAGTCAGTCGGTTTGGGAAGTTTACGCTAACAGATATGATTGGGCGATTTTATGGTGATACAGCCAGAAAATCAGCTTCCATCATTATTCCGCTGGCATGGACAGGCATTGTTGCTGCACAAATTATTGCTGCTTCAAAAATAATGTACAGTCTTTTTGAACTTCAATATAGCACCGGAGTTATTATTGCCGGAGCGGTTTTTATTGGTTACACCTTAATTGGGGGTCAGGTTTCCATCCTAAAAACTGACTTTATTCAATCCATCATCATCTTGGTCGGTGTTTTCTTATCCGCAATTTTCTTAAGACAAACACATCAGATAAACACTTCGGAGATTACAGCCTCCTTCCCTTTTAACGCCAGCTACTCTCCCATCGATTTACTGATTATGGTGCTAACTTTTTCCAGTACTTTTGTGGTTGGTCCCGATATTTACTCGCGCCTATTTTGTGCTAAAAATGAAGTGACTGCCCGAAAAAGTATTATCATCGTGGCATCCATCCTTATTCCGTTTGCATTTTTGTTGACCTATTTAGGCGTAATGGCACATGAGAACCTCCCAACAGAACAACTTCAAGGATCCGTTTCATTAATTGAGTTGATTGATGTATATCTTCCTGATTGGGCTGTTGGACTAATGGCTGCGGCATTGCTATCGGCTGTGCTTTCATCGGCAGATACCACCTTGCTAACCGCGTCCATGATGTTAAGCGAATTGTTTAATGCAGATATTGACAACCGCAAATCGGTGAACACCACCCGGCTGTTTATTATCCTAACTGGTGCTGCCAGTGTACTAATTGCACTGAAGGTAACCTCCATCATCAACACCTTGCTACTGGCACTATCCTTTTATTCTGGGGCTTTTATCGTTCCGATAATAGTAGCTCTTGCAGGTTTTAAAGTGAATAAAAAGATGAGTATTCCTGCCATGGTTATGGGTGGGGGCATAGCCCTCTCAGGAAAAATAATGATTTCTTATTTTGATCTCTCAGTGGGCAACTGGATAATAATTTCGGCCTTTGTCATAAACTTCCTGATCTTATCTATTCCTGCAAAAACGAAAAACTAAACGGGTGTCTTTTCGTGATGTGCCAAAATGCAACAAATGTACTATTGAAAAGAATGTTATTCCAGTTTGGCCGAGACCTCAACAGGAGTCATCTTCTTTATTAAAAGGGCATTTAATACATATATAAATTTAAGATAGAGGCAAACTATGGACTTTGTCCCGAACAACGATACGAAAGAGAAACTCGTAGTTGATCAAAAAGATTTCAGCCCTTTTGAGGAAGGATGGAAAACCTAATCATTAGAAATTCGTGGACATACCGAGATACAAGAAGAAACAAATGCAAGAATTAATTTGCCTTTATGTCTCCATTATTAGAAATGGAAACATAAAACACGGAACCTTTTCCAAGCTCACTTTCTACCCATATTTTACCGCCATGTTTCTCGACAAATTCTTTACAAAGAATTAATCCTAAGCCAGTTCCCTTCTCATCCTGTGTCCCTGCTGTTGTGAAATTTTCATCAATGCGAAATAATTTATCAATATCCGATTTCGAAATTCCAACTCCTGAATCACGGACTTTAAGCATTACTTCACCAAGCTTGTTTTCTACAGAAACGGTAATCGTTCCATTTGGCATCGAAAACTTAATAGCATTTGAAATCAGATTTCTCAATACAGAACCAATCATATCCTTATCAGCGTATACCGAAATTCCAGAAGGTAATTCTTTCACAATTCGTATTGACTTTTGTGATGCTATGTCAATAAATAAATCTGAAGTTTCAGTAATCATTTCGGTCATATCAAAAGTTTCAGGATCAAAATCCATCCTTCCCGTTTGAGAAAGAGACCATTCCATGAGGTTCGAAAGCAAATCCATAGCAGAATGCGATGAATTGAAAATGATATCTGCATATTTCTTTATCCCTTGCTCATCATTTTCACGAACCTTTTCTAAAAGAAGTTCACTAAAGCCAACCACCGAAATTAAAGGGCTTTTTAAGTCGTGTGCTATAATGGAGAAGAATTTATCTTTTTCGGCATTTATTTTCTGAAGTTCTTCGTTTTTTTGTGTGATTTGTTGCTCCGCCTTTTTACGTTCATCAATATCATAAAAGATACCAGTCCACACAACATCCCCGTTTTCCATTAGCCTAGGCAATGATTCAAAATGCACCCAATGAATTGCTTCGTTTATTACCATACGCCCTTCCCATAAAAAAGAGGTAAGATTAAGATTTGCCTCCACATTCATTCTGGCGTATTCTTCTAAATCTTCGTTGTGTACAAAGTCAATAACGAGACCTGGATTGCTTTCAAACGCCTGCTTTTTCACTTGTAATATTTCACAACAACGGTCACTTACAAATTCGATAATAAATGGCACATCTTCTGAGCTTTGCCATTTTTCTATTGCTGCTCGTTCTTTTGAAAGAACACGCAGACGATAAATTCCGGCAGGTTGCGTGTTTGCTAAATCTAAATATAACTTACGCTCTTGAATTAAGGTTTCGCTAATATTTTTATGCTCAAGTTCTCTTTTCTTTAGCTCGCCAATCTCGGTTCTTAATTGGGCAAGTTCTTCGAAAAGTTGTTCATTTGTTTTAAAACTCGACTCCATATTGCTGAATTTAAACGCATAGGACTTATTGAGCGCTATTTATTGCACATCTATAATCCTACCAAAGTTATCCTATATTTCCAATAAATATTAAAAACGAAGGATTCCATCTCTTAAAAAAGAAATGGAATTTCACTAGCGTTGTTATTTATTTACTCCTTTGATAAAAATTATATTTTGACGAGGAATAGTTACCCCAGCTCAACAATGGTGATTCCGGAACCACCAAACTGAACATGCTCATCTCGAAATGAAGTGATAATGGGATCGGATTTCAGAAAACTGCGGATTACTTCTTTGAGAATGCCATTGCCTTTTCCATGAAGGATTCGAAGTTCGTGAACATCTAACATGATGGCCTCATCAACAAAAGCCTGAATATTTACAATGGCCTCTTCAGCCCGTTGTCCGCGAATATCAATTTCTGGCTTGAAATTAAGTTTCTTCTCCGATATATTTTTGTTGATATTTGCCTGAGTGCGATTTTGCCCGCGATTTTCGCGCTTTGCTTCGTTATTGCTTACATGTTTCAGTTTATTCCGAGTTACGGATGTGCGCAACTGACCAAAGGCTACCACAACGTTTTTCTCTCCAACTTCCAACACTTCACCAATGGTATTTTGCCCTTCAATTTTCACATTGTCACCCGGCTCAAAGTCTTTATTTTCTTTGAGGGGTACAGTAGTCTTTTTAATCGGGGTTACCTCTTTTTTGTCCTTCTTCCTTTTTTGTTTATTCTGCAGTTTTTCAATCTTCCGGTTAATCCATTCGTCATCTTCCGTATCTGCCTGAACAACTTCTTCTTTAAAAGCACTTAATTGTTTCCGAATAGCTTTTGTTTTCTCCTTTTCTGCTTGGCTCTCGCGAATTTCACGAATGGTATTTTCAACCTTCTTATTTGCTTCAGCCAAAATATTCTCAGCCTCGGCTTTTGCTTCTTCGAGAATTTGTTTGCGCTGATCTTTCAACTTTGTCAAGTCAACCTCGTACCTTGAAGAAACTTCATCTAAGGTTTTCTCAACCTGACGAATACGCTGTCGCTTAGATTCCCAATAGCGTTTATCTCGAAGAATATCACGCAGATGTTTATCAAAGTTGATGTGATCCTTCCCTACTTTTTCGGTAGCTTGTTCCAATATAATTTCGGGCATACCAATTTTTCGGGCTATTTCAAAAGCAAAAGAGCTTCCCGGCTTACCAATTTGGAGTTGAAACAATGGCTCCATTTTATGCGAATCATACATCATAGCACCATTTTCAATTCCATCTGCAGACGAGGCAAAATGTTTCAGATTCGTATAATGCGTAGTAATTACACCAAAAGTCCCAATCTGATTCACTTGGTCAAGAATAGCTTCAGCAATGGCACCTCCCAACATGGGCTCAGTTCCAGTACCAAACTCATCGATTAACACCAGAGTTTTGTTATTCGCATTCTTCAGAAAGAACTTCATATTCATCAAATGCGAGCTATAGGTACTCAGATCATTTTCAATAGATTGCTCATCACCGATATCAATAAAAAGATGCTCAAAAATACCGGCACAACTGGTTTCATCAACGGGAATTAACAAACCACATTGGAGCATATATTGCAATATGCCCACCGTTTTTAAGCAAACTGATTTTCCTCCGGCATTAGGTCCGGAGATCAATAAGATATGTTTTTCAGGAGTTAATTGAATATTTAACGGAACTACAGAACGTTTCTCTTTTTCAAGATTAAACTTCAACAAAGGGTGCACCGCCTTTTCCCATTCAAGTTGACACTGGTTGTCAATTCTTGGTTTAATAGCGCCCATTCGATTTGCCAACTGAGCTTTGGCACGAATGAAATCAATTGTACCCAGAAAATCATATGAATCCATCAGATCAAAAAGATAGGGCCTTATATCATCTGAAAAATCTATGAGTATTTTAACGATCTCACGCTTTTCTGCATATTCAAGCTCACGGATCTCATTATTCATTTCCACCACCTCTGCCGGCTCAATGTAGGCAGTCTTTCCGGTAGCCGATTCATCATGCACAATACCATTCAGTTTTCGTTTCACGGCAGATGAAATTGGAATAACAGGCCTTCCATCTCGAATGGAAACACTGATATCTTCTTCTACTAAACCATCTTTTTGTGCCTGCCGAAGAATGCTGTGAAGACGTTTTGAAACGCTACTTTGCTTTGAAAACAACTCTCTTCGAATTCGGGCCAATTCCGATGAGGCATTGTCTTTTATTTTGCCATGCTGAGTGAGTATCTGATCAATACGTTCCTTTATATATGGAAAAACATTGACCCTTTCCAGCAATTTTTTTAGTGTTGGATAACTCTCATCCTCTTGATTTTCAAGAAATCGAATGATGGCAGTTATCGTATCGAGTGAACGCTTTAATTCAAACAGTTCCGAAACTTCCAGAAAACGTCCTTCGGTTTTAATCTTTGCAAGCGCAGGGCGAAGATCAAAATAATAATTGGTTGGAAAATTTTCGGTTGCAACCAGTAATTTTAAAAATTCATCAGTAAGTGATAAATCATAAACAACACGGTTGTATTTGGTTTGAAAGCGGAGCTCATCAACCTTATCTTTCCCCAGTGTACTTAGGCAATTGCCTTTTATTAATTCCCGTACCCGGTCGAAACCAATTTTTGATTCAAAATTCTCTGGATAAATATTCGTCATAACCATTTTTTGCAAGCGCAAAAATAGGAAGAAGTGCTGTTATCTGCTAACGCTTAAAGTATTTCTTTCAGAATCTGAAAAAATTGGGGAACCTGAAACGGTTTTCCCAGGTAAGCATCCATGCCGGACTCTATGCAGCTATTAATACCATCACTTGATTCGCTGGCAGTCATTGCTATAATTTTTGTCAGCTTATCAAATCCCTTCTCTTTCTCAAACAAACGTATTGCATTAGTTGCTTCACACCCGTTCATTACCGGCATCATCAAATCCATTAAAACAATATCGTATGATTTCTCTTGATATTTTTCAAAAGCCTCCATCCCATTATAAGCACTATCAATGGTAGCAAACTGACCTTTTAAAGAAATGCTTACCACGCGATGGTTAATAGGGCTATCATCAACAACTAAAAGGCTTAATTTAGAATATTCGTTTTTCCCCAACATGTGCAGTTCATTTTTAGTCCTTTGGCAATTTCTCCCCTGGAAAGCTTGTTGCATACTCCTTCCAGAAGCTTTTAACCTCTGATTTCATCTCTTTTCTGAGCAGCAAGATACCAATTAAATTTGGGATCGTCATAAGTGCAACGGTTATACCCGACAGAGTCCAGATAATTGTTGTATCAGTAAATGATGCCAGAAAAAACCCAGCAACATAGACGATTCTGTAATACACAATTCCTCTCGTTCCAAATAGAAACGTCATAGCACGATCTCCATAATATGACCAGGATATGGCCGTAGAAAAAGCAAATAATAAAAGTCCTATAGATACAATGTATCTTCCATAAGAGCCAAACCAACTTTTTGTAAAAGCCTCTGTGGTAAGCGGAGCACTGTGCACCAATGATTTTCCGTCAAAAGCAACAAGTTCTCCCCTGTCCACATTTCCTTGTTGCACAGTTACCTGCCCCGTAAAAGGTTTCTCATTCAATAATACTTGAACATTTTCGGCAACCGAACGTGCATGTAATATTGTAATTTCATTTTGAATAACACCATCAACAACATCCAGTTCACCGGAAAACGCAGGTAATTCTATATTCCCAAGAATAATATCATGCAATTCTTCTTTTTCCTGTGGATTACCATCGTCGTAATACGAACTCAACACCTGCATATCTGCCATCTGAAAACGGTTGTCCAATTTCTCTGTCCACATTCCAGACGAAAGGATAACCAGCCCGGTTATTGTGCATATAATAATTGTATCAATAAATGGCTCAAGCAAAGCTACCAACCCTTCTGAAACAGGTTCGTGCGCACGTGCTGAAGCGTGAGCAATTGGCGCCGACCCCTGCCCTGCTTCATTTGAAAATAATCCACGGTTCACACCACGGTTAAACGCAAAAGAAAAGCCAGCGCCTAAAAATCCGCCAACAGCTGCAGTGCCAGTGAAGACGTCGTGAAAGACAGAATAAAATGAGGGGATAATATTTTCGTAATTGTAAAAAATTACAGCAAATGCACCAATCAAATATATTAAGGCCATTAAAGGAACAAGCCTCGAAGTCACTTTAGCTATGCGTTTTATTCCTCCGATAATTACAAATGCAAGAAGAAAAGCAAGGACTCCTCCTGTGATGATTTTACTGATTCCAAATGTTGAATAGACTGAATTTGCGATTGAATTAATCTGAGGTAAATTCCCTGTACCAAAAGAAGAAAGAACAGTCGCTATAGCAAATATTACTGCCAACCACCGTAAGCCCAGTCGGTTCTTCATGTAATACATTGGGCCGCCAGCAATTGTTCCATCATCCGTTTTTTCACGGTATTTATGCGAAAGTGTTACCTCAACAAACTTAGTTGTCATGCCCAAAAAGGCAGTCATTAACATCCAGAATAATGCTGCGGGACCTCCCAAATGTATCGCTAATGCAACCCCTGCAATATTTCCGGTACCTACGGTTCCTGACAATGCTGTAGTTAATGCCTGAAAGTGAGATGTATCACCAACATCACCTTCCTTGTCAAATTTTCCGCGAACAATACGCACAGCATGTTTTAAATACCGAAATTGAGGAAATTTCAAATAAAGCGTAAAAAATAATCCTGTCCCTAAGAGTAAATAGACAAACCATGCACTTCCACCAATATATCTATCAATTAGCGAAAGTATTTCGTTGAGTTTATTCATAAGCAGTTTAAATTTCTCTGCCTAAAATAGTATTTAGTTACTTCTATTAAAAAGGAAAGATGCGTTTTATCAAATAATTACAAGATAGATAACATAAATAAAAAATGATTTAACCATGATTGTCAAAATTTTACAGAAATATAAATGACAAAATCAGCTTTTGAGATGGTTTTTGTCTACTTTTGCCCTAAATGACTAAATAGAACGAAGCATGTTACCAAAATTCTTATTAGCAGACAATTCGCAGGAATGTCCAGACACGATTTTCGTTGTTCACACCGAAGAACCTAAGTTCATTGTTGAAAGTGACATTGAAGATTTCAATTCAAATCAAAAAGTCCACTGGCTTAGTGAAGTACCAGCGTCTGAGGAAATAATCAAAGCTCTATTGGAAGATGCTGAAAATTTTCTGGATGATGAGTTTGAAAGTCAGGATAGCCTTTACGGTGAAGATGATGACGACGACGATGACGAGTAGTCCTCGTATTTCACTATTATTCCAGAAACAAAAGCATTATCCAATCGAAAGAAAAGGTATTTGCTAATAGTGATTGACAATCATGTATACTTCGATTTCGATCCGGTGGCTATCCGGATCATTTTCGATGTTTTCCCACTCTCACAATAGCCTTAGAACGTCACTTTCCCATATTAAAGTTCTTACAAAGAACTTAATCCTGAGCCAAATCTTTCATACTCAATTGAATTCTTTTTCTAGGAATATCAACTTCGGTGACTTTCACTTTCACATGCTGGTGTAACTTAACAATATCATTCGGATCGCTGATAAAACGGTCCGCTAATTGAGAAATGTGCACCAATCCATCCTGCTTCACTCCCACATCAACAAAAGCACCAAATTTGGTAATATTCGTTACAATGCCGGGTAATTCCATACCAATATGCAAATCTTCCATTTTGTAGATTCCTTCGGCAAATTCAAACACCTTTATTCCTCGCCTGGGATCACGACCGGGTTTCAACAATTCAGACTTAATATCTTTCAGGGTTGGAAGCCCTGTTTTATCATCCACATATTTCTCTAGTTGAATTTGCGACTGAAGGTCATTGGAAGCCATTAATTCAGCAACTGAACATTTCAAATCTTTCACGATATTTTCTACCACGTGGTACGATTCCGGATGCACAGCAGAGTTATCCAGCGGACTTTTTGCATCGGGAATACGAAGAAAGCCTGCAGCTTGCTCAAAAGCTTTCGCGCCCATTCTAGGAACTTTCATCAACTCCTTACGTGAAGCAAAAGCTCCGTTTTCTTTGCGGTAATCTACCAGATTTTGAGCCAGCTGAGGCCCCAATCCCGAAATGTATGTCAAAAGGTGCTTGGAAGCCGTATTCACGTTCACACCTACCATATTCACAGCTGACTCGACAACTGCGTCAAGGCTTTCCTTTAATAATTTCTGATCAACATCATGTTGATATTGCCCAACCCCAATTGACTTTGGGTCAATTTTAACCAGTTCTGCCAATGGATCCATCAACCTGCGCCCAATAGAAACTGCCCCGCGAACAGTCACATCATATTGTGGAAATTCATCTCTTGCCACTTTTGACGCTGAATATATTGAAGCACCATCTTCAGAAACAACAAACACCTTAACATCCCTATCGTATCTCAACTTTTTAATAAAGTGCTCAGTTTCACGGCTGGCAGTTCCATTTCCAATCGCTATGGCCTCAATTTGATAAGCACCCACGAGCGAGGTTATTTTACGCGCTGCTTGCTTCGTTTCTTCCTGTGGTTTGTGAGGATATATATTTTCATTGTGAAGCAAGTTCCCTTGAGCATCCAAACAAACAAGCTTGCAACCACTACGGTAACCCGGATCTATAGCCAACACACGTTTTTGTCCGAGAGGTGCCGCAAGTAACAACTGACGCATATTCTCTGCAAAAACCTGAATAGCTTCCTTATCAGCTTTGAGCTTTGAAGCATTGGCAAATTCTGTTTCAATGGCAGGAGACAATAATCGTTTGTAACTATCTTTCACAGCAAGTGAGACCTGATCCGAACATGCATTTTTAGATCTTACAAAAAATCGATTCAAACGATCTAAAATATCAGTTTCATCGGGTGTGATTGAGAGGCGTAAAAAGCCTTCATTCTCACCCCTTCGCATAGCCAATAAACGATGAGAAGGACAACGTTTTAAAGGTTCATCCCATTCAAAATAATCACGATACTTCTCACCTTCAGTTTCCTTATTTTTAACAAGCTTACTTTTTACGGAAGCGCCTATTTCAAAAGCCCGGCGTACCATATGACGTGCCTTTTCATTTTCATTTATCCACTCTGCAATAATATCCCTTGCCCCTGAAAGTGCATCGTCAACTGTATCAACTTCTCCCTTAACAAAAGAGAAAGACCGACTTTCAAGGTCACGCTCCTCTTGCTTCATAATGATTTTTGCCAGTGGCTCCAATCCCTTTTCACGAGCAATGGTTGCCTTTGTTTTTCGCTTGGGTTTATAAGGGAGATAAATGTCTTCCAGTTCCGTTGTATCGAAACAATTTTCAATTCTTGCTTTTAACTCACTGGTCAACTCCCCCTGCTCCTCAATTGTTTTCAAAATGGCATCCTTACGTTTTAGCAATTCTTCCATTCGGCCCTTTTCCTCTTTGATCTGCCCTATTTGAACTTCATCCAAACTACCCGTACGCTCTTTTCTATATCGGGAAATGAATGGAACTGTTGCTCCATCTTCCAATAATTCAATTGTACTTTTTACTTGTACCTGACTTAGGTTAAGCAGTCCGGCTATGCGTTGAATGATTTCGAGGGACATCATAATGTTTTGTTTTTGGGGAAACGAAGATACGGAAATTTTAAAACTCAATGGTCAATTGAACAGGGCCTTTATCTGCGTGTGGGAAATTCGAGATGGTAAGTCCAAGAAGGCGAACACCCTTAACAAAAGGAGATTCTTTATGAAGCAGTTGCAACGCTGTTTTATGTAGTTCATTCGGAGAATCAATCTCTTTCAATAGTGTTTTACTTCGGGTAATCTGTTCAAAATCATCAAATTTTATTTTAAGCGTTAGGGTGCGCCCATAGGTTTTAGCACGTTGCAACCGACGCCATAGTTCTTCCTCTATCTCTTGCATTCTATCCTGCAAATCTTCAAGCAAAAAGTAATCTTTATCAAAGGTATTTTCAGCCCCCAGCGATTTACGCTCTCGCGATGGCTCAACCGGTCTATTATCAATACCTCTAACAATTTGATAGTAATAAACCCCTGCCTTCCCAAACTGACGAATTAATTCTGACTGCTCCATCTTTTTCAAATCAGCACCTGTAAATATACCTCGCTTATTAAGCTTTTCAGAGGTTACCTTCCCTATTCCAAAAAACTTTTTCACTTCCAGCTTTTCAAGAAATACCTCAGCCTCATCAGGAGTAATAACGAATAATCCATCCGGCTTATTAATATCAGAAGCTACTTTTGCCAGAAATTTACAATATGAAACGCCTGCTGAAGCCGTTAAACCTGTCGTTTCTTTTATCCGTTTTTTAATTTCCAGAGCAATCAATGTAGCAGATGGTTTTCCTCTCTTTGAAAGAGTCACATCTAGAAAAGCCTCATCCAAGGAAAGCGGCTCAACCAAATCGGTATATTCAAGAAATATTTCTCGTATTTGACGACTGACTGCTTTGTATTTATCAAAACTCCCTCTAACAAAAATCAACTGTGGGCATTTTTGTTTAGCCACTACCGAGGACATAGCAGAGCGAACGCCAAATTTCCGGGCTTCATAGCTAGCTGCTGCAACGACACCCCGCTTGTGATCTCCACCTACAACCACCGGCTTTCCTTTTAACTCAGGATTATCCCGCTGCTCCACGGATGCAAAAAACGCATCCATATCAACATGTATGATTTTGCGAACCAGTGTTTCCATTTTTCTCTACTTCGTTCAAAAGTAAATAATTTATTTTTTGGATTTAATCATTAATACAGAATCAATTCGGATCAATTGAGAGCCATCACTTTATATTTAAAATTAAACTTATGGTGAATCTTTGGACTGATTCGTTATTTTTGCTTGGACAAACCAATTAGGCTTGTTTCTTGTTTAGCTGACAAATGAAGATAATCCGAAAAAAAAGGCTCAAAAGAGCAGAAGAAATTGCAAATAGTATCTCGCATGGCATTGGTATTGCACTTGCTGTGGCTGGTGTTGCTTTGCTCGTTGTATTTGGTGCATTGTATGGAAATGTTTGGCACATCGTTAGCTTCTCCGTTTTTGGGGCAAGCATGATTCTGTTATATCTGGCATCCACACTATTTCACGGTGTTAAGAAACCAAGATTAAAATTCATTCTGAATAAGTTTGATCATTCAGCAATTTACATTCTGATAGCCGGTTCTTACACTCCACTTGCGCTTATCTCACTTCGGGGGTGGGTTGGCTGGACTATTTTTGGATTGATATGGTCACTGGCAATAGCTGGTATTGTATATAAAGTTTGGTTTCACTCCGCAAAATGGAGAACCCTTTCTGCTTGGTTATACGTTGCTATGGGGTGGTTGGTAATTTTTGCCATCGTTCCGATCATACACAATGTTCCGAATAGATCACTCTGGTTTTTACTTGCCGGAGGACTTAGTTACACAGGAGGAGTCGCCTTTTACCTATTCCAGCGTGTCCCATTTTTTCATCTGGTTTTTCACCTCTTTATTCTGGGAGGTTCGGTCTGTCACTTTTTTGCGTTTCTTTATCTTCTACCCATTTAGGTAAATCAAAAAGCATGCACACAAAAAGACCACTCCACAAAACAGGATCACTTCAGCTTCGGTTTAAACCATTCAATTTACAATTAAAGAATGTTTTCACCCTGTCCAATAATTCCAGAGATACGACTCCAATCATGCTCACCGAAATAGAATTTGACGGTCATACCGGTTATGGCGAGGCTTCTATGCCACCTTATCTGGGAGAAAATCACGACAGTGCCAATCGGTTTCTGTCTCAACTTGATCTGAAACAGTTTCACCATCCTTTTCAAATTGAAGAAATACTAAACTATGTAGATGGATCACTTCCCGGAAATACGGCCGCCAAAGCGTCTATTGATATTGCTTTGCATGATTTGATTGGCAAACTGAATGGCCTGCCATGTTATGAGATGTGGAAGCTTGACCCCAATGATACGCCAGATACATCTTTCACCATTGGCATAGATACGCTAGATATCATTCAGGAAAAAGTACGGCAAGCAGACTCATTCAACCAACTTAAGATAAAGCTTGGTACACCCAACGACAAAGAAATTATTCGAGCAATCCGTTCTGTAACTCAAGTTCCACTAAGTGTAGATGCCAATCAAGGCTGGACAGATAAACATGAAGCACTTGACTTGATCTACTGGCTTAAAGAACAGGGTGTTATTTTTATTGAACAACCCATGCCTATAACTATGACTGAGGAAATGGCATGGCTAACCGCACATAGTCCGCTCCCTACAATTGCCGACGAGTCGGTGCAACGCCTTGCCGACATTAAAAACACCCATCAGGTTTATTCCGGCATTAATATTAAATTGATGAAAAGCACTGGACTGTGTGAAGCTCAGAAAATGATCAAGCAGGCTAAATCCATGAACATGAAAATTATGCTAGGCTGCATGACAGAAACCTCTTGTGCTATATCTGCGGCGGCTCAACTTAGCCCTATCGTAGATTGGGCTGATTTGGATGGGAACTTACTTATCAGTAACGATATTTTTGATGGCGTAAAGATCGAAAATGGAGAGATAAAACTTAATAAACGACCGGGCATTGGCGTTATCCCTCTTTAAAATCAACTTTAACATTTATTATCAAACAATACTAGCACCTGATTGTCTCTGAAAAAAAGAGTGATGAAGAAGTTGATATTCGTTATTTTCTTTGGGATGATATTAATTACTCAATCCCAAGGGCAAAAGATTGAAAACCCTATGAATTTTAACAAGTTAACTAGCTTTGAAAGATTTGTAATTCTTGAAAAGGGAACAGAAACTCCATATTCCGGAGAACTTTACTCAAACAGCGAGGAAGGCACATATGTATGTAAGCAATGTAATGCTCCGCTTTACCTCTCATCTGATAAGTTTGACGCCAATTGTGGTTGGCCCAGTTTTGATGATGAAATTGAAGGAGCTGTAACCAGAACGGTGGATGCCGATGGTTACCGTACTGAAATTACATGTGCCAATTGTGGCGGACACTTAGGACATGTTTTTATAGGTGAGGGATTTACAAATAAAGATACACGTCATTGTGTGAATTCGGTATCGCTAAGTTTTGTGCCTGGAAAGACACAATAAACGATAATGACTCAAAAGCATTTTGTGCAATTTTAAGTTCGATGCTCTTGAGTCATTATTTATTTTATTTACTGCTGATTTTCTTCAAAAGTGTCACCATTAACATAATAGATAGTCAAATACGGATTGCCACTATCTTGTAATTGTTGACGCATTTCTGCAATTTGGTTGAGACGGTTAGCATCTACCAATCCTGTCTCAGCATCATGATTGCCACTGCCACCATGACCAAAAATATGATCTTCATTTGATTCTTCTCCAGCCATGGCTAAAGCTTCCATTTTATTCAAATAATCCTCATCAACAAGGAACTCAGCGACAACTCCATTTACTGTCAAATCACTACCCATTAGTTCCTGCGTAAAAGAACCGATTGATTTTCCGGCTTCTATCCGAATCGAAGCATCTTCTGTACTTCCCATCAAATAACAACGCTCTCCCGTTTGCTTGCAAACATGGGTAACAGTACCTGTTACAGTAACATTTTTGCCAACTAACTCAGCACCCGATTTCTGCATTTCATCTACCGCAATAACGACAACTTCATCCGACTTTGTTTCTTGTTTACCAGAGTTTTGGCAAGCAAAAAAAGATGTCATCCCAATCAAAAGAACAAGTAATTTTCTCATATTAAACTATTTATGTGATAAAAAATATTAAAAATATTCCCGGGATAGCAAAGCCCAGCAGAGTTAACCACCAGCCTCTTCCCTTCAATCCATATTTCCCTTTTAATAAGAAAAGTCCGGAAACGGCCACAAAAATCATAATTACAGCCAACAAATCCGACACCCAAATCCAAACAGGTGTTATTGCCGTTTTATGTAATTTATTAATTTGGTAAAATACAGGTCGTTTCTTTAGCACTTCCATTTCTGCCAATCCTGTTTCAGGATTGTATGTTACCATCCCATTTTCAACAAAAATTTTTAATTTCCCGTCGTCTGCTATGTAATGCTTTTTAAAAAGAGGTATTTGATCAAACAAATTAAGCTTATCCGTTATGCTCTCTTTTTCAAAAGATAATACATCCACACTTCCCCAATCAATCACATCATTTACTGTAATATAATCTGCATTCCAATCTTTCCGATGATTAAGTGCAATGCCCGAAATACCATAAATTAACATCATTCCGGTAATCAGATAACCAAAATCACGATGGAGGCTACGTAATAATTTTCTAAACTTCACTCGAATATATTTTTGTTACAAATTCATCCTCAACAAAACTATCAATTATATCTGCATATTTTTTGTGTGTAAAAAGTTTTTTTATTGAACTTTTGTTCTCTACATTTGCAAAACAAACTAATTATTTTGTGTTTTGAAAATAGCAATTCCAACAAAAGAAAACAAGGTTGATAATCACTTCGGACATTGTGAATATTTTACCATTTTCGAGATGAACGATCAACAAGAATTAGTAGGCACAGAAAGACTAAATGCCTCAATTGAATGTGGGTGTAAATCTAATTTAGCCGAAGAATTGGCAGAAAAAGGAGTAACCTTATTGCTTGCAGGAGGCATCGGTGGTGGCGCCATTAACAAATTGAAACAACAAAATATTGAAGTTATTACTGGTTTTAATGGAGACATTAAATTGGCTCTTGATCAATGGAAACGTAACGATTACAAAACCAACATTTCTATCTGTAGAGAACATGATGAATGTTCTCATTGACCAACACAACTATTTTCCCAAATGGGTGCTGACAACTTGGTAAACATCACCAAAGGAGTTAGCACCCATCAGTTTTGCACGAATAGCCGAAGCTCCCGTAAATCCATTTGTATATATTTTATAAAACCGTTTTAATATACTCGGATTCTTCTTTCCACCCCAATTCTTCTCAAATAATTCGGTGTGAAACAAGAGCTGTTCCAGTTTTTCTTCTTTTGTTCGACCTTGTTGAATGGCGTTAAAAAACCAAGGATTATGGAAAATACCTCGTCCAATCATCACACCATCCAAACCATATTGATCTGAATATTCTTTAGCCTGAGAATAGGACAGCACATCACCATTTCCTAAAATTGCAATATTGGGATTTAGCGTATTTCGTAATTGTACAGCTTTGCTAATTTCGTTCCAGTCTGCTGTTCCGTCTGATTGTTGCCTTTGTGTACGGCCATGCAAAATAATAGCCGCAGGAGTAGTTTCAATAAGCTGCGAAATCCAGCGTTCTGTTTCATGTTTCCAAATTCCTGTCCGAGTTTTAACAGAAACAGGTAGATTAGTTGCCTCTTTTGTTGCCTGAATTATTTCTTTTGCTAATTGAGGCTGATCAATCAATGCACTACATGATCCTTGCTTTACAACATTCTTCACAGGACATCCCATATTAATATCCAAACCATCAAAATCATATTCATCTGTAATTTCTCGAGCAACCTTGTAAAACACTTCTGGCTTGTTACCCCAAATTTGAGCAACTAATTTAATCCCCTTTTCTTTTAATATTTCCTTTTCGGTAGAGCTAACTACCAAACGCTCTGAAACTCTTTCCTTTCCAACAGGATGGTTCATCCCATCAACAGCAGTAAATTCTGTAAATAATACATTTATATTACCTTGCCCCGAAATCCGAGCTACTACTTCTCGAAAAGAGGTATCTGTAACATCTTCCATTGGTGCCAATGCCAAAATTGGCGATTTAATTTCTTTCCAAAAATTATTCATTCATTCGTATTATTCAAATTTTCATATTGCCACGTATATATTAAAAAGCATGACATAGGTGACAAAAAACAAGAGTAACTTATCTATTTTTCTTTTAATACACTTTGGATATTTACCAACTTATTCAACCATCAATAAACGAAACAGTTCAACCTGAAAATCATAAATTTATTGCCTAATACACTTTATATATTATAAAACATATTTGATAGCATTACAATCTGAGATACAAAAGATTACAAGCACTTAAAAAAACGATCAATCTCAATTATTAAGAAATTTTAAGGTTTTTTTAACGATCGTTTAAAATAGTTACTATATTAGCACTGCGATTCTAAATAAATGCTTTAGGATTAATTCATTAAGAATACCTTTTCTCTTTAAACCAATATTTATTTTCTGATCTAACTAAACTAAATTATGGACAACGGGCTATCATGACGATGATAGTCCGCTTTCTTTTTAGATCGATTTCACAATGGTTTTTAATATCTTTTTCAACCTCCAACTAAATAGCAATGCGGCAAATATTAATCCTATCAAAAAGCCAATCCATATTCCTATTGCCCCCATATTTAAAATAAACGCACATATATAACTTATGGATACTCCAATGACAATATAGGACATAAAGGCAATTACCATTGGTATTTTAACATCCGACATTCCGCGTAAAGAAGACAGCAAGGCAACCTGCATTCCATCAAACACCTGAAACATGGCCGCTATTATCAATAGTCCAGCAGCAATGTCAATTACAGCTTGATCCTCGGTAAAGAGATAAGGCAGATAATACCTGAGGAAAACGATTAGCACCCCCATTATCGACATAAACAGGACAATGATATGAAGAGATGAAAACACAATATGACGTATTTTCGACATTTTCTGTTTCCCAAACTCATGACTTACAAGAATGGTCGTTGAAGAACCAACACCGAGGCTTATCATATAGGTAAACGAAGCCATCCCCAGAGCAATCTGGTGTGCAGCCAATTGCTCATCTCCAAGCCATCCCATCATTACAGCACCAACACTAAATGCCAGTACCTCCACAATAATTTGTAGCCCAATGGGAATTCCCAGAGACAACAACTCACGTATTTTAGCTAACTGAAATTTTGAATGATATGCAATCCGAAATATCGAACGGTATTTTGAATACTTAACAATAAATGGAATTAACATGAACGGCATCAATGAACGTGAAATAAGAGTTGCAACACCAGCACCGATTAATCCCAATTCCGGGAACCCAAATTTTCCGAATATCAACAGATAATTCAATACAATATTTATCGCATTAGCAATTAGAGTAATCACCATCGCAAGTTTGGTATTGCCTATGCCTTCAAAAAATTGCTTAATCGAAAAAAACAGCAACATGGGAAATATGGAAGCGACCAATAATAGGAAATACGGGGTAGCCTTCTTTTCAACTTCAATGGATTGTCCCATTGAATCGAGGAAAAAACTAACGCCAACCATGATGGCCGCAATGAAAAGTGCAAATACAGCATGGATAAAGAATCCATTTTTCAGATACCCACCAACATCTTTTTCTTTATTTTGACTAAAAGCCTTTCCAACAAGCGGCGTCATCCCTAATGTGATTCCCATACCGAAAACCATCCCTAGATAAAACACACTATTTGCAAAGGAAGCCGCAGCCAAATCGGTGGTTCCCTTGTGTCCAACCATCATTGTATCGGCCAAAGAAACAGTTACTTGCCCCGCCTGGGACAAGATAACTGGAAATGCAAGACTAAGGTTCTTTTTATAAAGAGGAAAATATTTTACAAGTTTCACAATTTCATTTTTTAGACCACATTAAAGATTAATCATTCACCAATATATCTTATCATACTATTCTGCAAATACTGTAAATATTTATTTGCCAACAGAATAATATTTCCAATCAATTCAGCCACAAAAGTATAGTTACACACTCATCTTAAAAAGAAAACCAAAACTTATTATCAACACAATTATCAATTTATTTTTATTACCGACATGACATTAAAAAATGAATCGGGTTTAATCCAAAACCTAAATAAACATTTTCTGCATACCATGGTTTTAGAATAAGATTAATTTGTTCATCATTTAAACGAATGTACTTAATCGTACTAAAAACTGTGTATGAAAAAAATTAATAAAATTCTGGTTGCCAATCGGGGTGAAATTGCTATACGGATCATGCGTACCTGTCGTGAAATGGGCATCGATACCGTTGCTGTTTTCTCTGATGCTGACCGTACTTCGATGCATGTACGCTATGCTGACGAAGCCTATTTCATAGGTCCTGCACCCTCAAAAGACAGCTACCTAAAACCTGAAAAAATTATTGAGGTCGCCTTAAAATCAAAAGCAGATGCGATTCACCCAGGATACGGCTTTTTATCTGAAAATGCAGAATTTGCAAGGCTATGTAAAAAGAACAAACTCATATTTATTGGGCCATCTCCTGACGTGATTGAGAAAATGGGAGATAAAATACAAGCACGAAAAGCAATGATTGCTGCAGGAGTACCAGTTGTGCCGGGAACTACAGAACCTATACAATCAGAGCAAGAAGCTTTAGATACTATCGCTCAAATTGGCTTGCCTGTTATGATTAAAGCATCTGCCGGTGGCGGTGGTAAAGGAATGCGACTGGTAAAAGTTGAAAGCGAAATTATTTCTTCTATTCGTGCTGCACGTTCTGAGGCACTAGCTGCATTTGGAAATGATGCCGTATACATTGAAAAATATGTCAGCTCTCCTCATCACATAGAGTTTCAGGTTTTAGGTGACCAACATGGCAATGTTGTTCATTTATTTGAAAGGGAATGCTCCATTCAGCGACGTCATCAAAAAATGGTAGAAGAAACTCCTTCACCACTAATGACAAAAGAGCTTCGTGAAATAATGGGGAAGCATGCCATAGAGGCGGCAAAAGCAGTTAATTACATAGGTGCCGGAACAATTGAGTTTTTAGTCGACAATCAGCTCAATTATTACTTTCTGGAAATGAATACCCGCCTACAAGTTGAACACCCAATTACCGAACGGGTAACCGGTATCGATCTCGTAAAACAGCAAATATTAGTAGCTGAAGGACACGCACTACAAATTAGTCAGGACACACTAAAACAACAGGGACATGCCATTGAATGCCGGATATATGCTGAAGATTCCGACAATGACTTTATGCCTAGCCCAGGCCGCATTCACTCAATATCACAGCCATTAGGACTTGGTGTTCGCACAGACGGCTATGCCTATGAAGGATATGAAATACCCATTCATTACGACCCAATGATTTCAAAACTTATTGTTTGGGCACAAAATCGTGATGAAGCGATACAACGCATGAGACGAGCTCTTTATGAATACAAGATTACTGGGGTAAAGACCTCCATCAAATTTCAGGAACGGATTATGGATTCAGATGATTTTAAAAACGGCAATTACGACACAAACTTTATTGAAAAGAATAAAGAAAAGTTACTTGAAAAAGATACCTGCAATGTGGAATGTCAAGACATGGTCATCATAGCCACTTATATTGATTATATCAACAGGCTTAATAAAGTGATTCCGAATAAACAACTCATTCCGGCAGAAAACCGTTGGAAAAAGTACTCGTACCAAAAGAACTTTGATCGACTATAAAAATTTTAAATATGCCTATAGAAATAAAATTGGATGACCGTATTGCTTCAGTTAAGGTGCTGAACCAAAACGAGAATCTTCTAGAAATTATGGTCGATGATAAAATTTATCATGTTGACCTCATGCACAATGACGAGGGTATTTTTTCAATTCTGGAGAATAACCGCTCACACAATATATCACTTGTCCCATCTTCAAAACCTAAATCATATACAGCACACACTCTTTACTACACCTACGAGCTGGAAGTAATTGATGCTGAAGCCCGTTACATCAGAAACCGAGGCGAAGGTGTACCGGCACAAAGCGAGAAGAAAATTACGGCTCCAATGCCCGGAAAAATTGTGAAAGTATTGGTTGAACCGGGGCAAACAGTAATTAAAGGACAAACTGCTGTAATAATATCCGCCATGAAAATGGAAAGCGAATACAAAGTCGCTTTGGACGGAACGGTGAAGAGAGTCATGGTCAAAGCTGGAGATACCGTTGAAACAAACCAGGTACTAATCGAAATTGAGTAAACAAACAACTATGGACTTACAAGCAAAATTTGATCGTTTTGAAAAAATAAAGCAAGAAGCTGAAGTTGGAGGTGGTCAGGAACGCATAGAAAAACAACACAGCTCTGGAAAAAAAACAGCACGTGAACGAGTCCTTGAGCTTCTTGATCATGGAACATTTAATGAAATTGACAAGTTAGTGACTCACCGTGCTACCGACTTCGGTATCGACAAGAACAAAATACCCGGAGATGGTGTAATCACAGGCTATGGCAAGATTGATGGACGTTTAGTATACATTTTTGCTCAAGATTTTACCGTTTTCGGAGGAACAATGAGCCGTGCAAATGCAGATAAAATTGTAAAAATACAGGAGCTGGCCATTAAAATGGGAAAGCCTCTCATTGGATTAAATGATTCCGGTGGGGCACGTATTCAAGAAGGTGTTCAAAGTTTAGCCGGATATGCAGATATCTTTTACAACAACGTTCTTTCATCCGGTGTAATCCCACAAATCAGTGTTATTATGGGACCATGCGCTGGCGGTGCTGTATACTCTCCTGCCCTCACCGATTTCATTTTTATGGTAAATGAAACTAGCCACATGTTTGTTACCGGCCCTGAAGTCATAAAAACGGTTACTCACGAAGATGTATCGAAAGAAGAACTGGGAGGAGCAATGACCCACAGCAGTAAAAGTGGAGTAGCACACTTTACAGGTGAAAATGAAGAACAAACACTCATGATGGTCAGGGAACTTATTAGTTTCATTCCATCAAATAATATGGAAGATAAAGTTGAGCATGCAACTACAGATCCGGTAGACCGAATTGATGAATCTCTTAATGAAGTTGTCCCTGTAGACCCCAATAAGCCCTATGATATGAAAGATATCATTTACAAGATTGTGGATGATGCTCATTTTCTGGAAGTACAACCTCACCATGCAGCCAACATCATCGTTGGATTTGCTCGCTTTGGCGGCCAATCGGTTGGCATTGTCGCCAATCAACCTGCACATTTGGCCGGCGTACTCGACATTAATTCCTCAGCCAAAGCAGCCCGATTTGTCCGATTTTGCGATGCATTCAATATCCCTATAGTAACACTGGTTGATGTTCCTGGATTTTTACCAGGCACGCAGCAAGAATTTGGCGGAATCATTAAACATGGTGCAAAATTGTTATATGCCTTTGCCGAAGCCACGGTTCCTAAAATTACCATTATCACAAGAAAGGCATATGGTGGCGCCTACGATGTAATGTCTAGCAAGCATATTGGTGCAGACTTAAACTACGCCTACCCGACAGCAGAGATTGCAGTAATGGGACCTGAAGGCGCGATTAACATTCTTCACCGAAATAAGCTAACAGATGATGAAAAAGTTAAAGCGGTAGATGAATATCGTGATGCCTTTGCAAATCCATATAGAGCTGCCGCTCTTGGTTATATTGACGAAATTATTTATCCACGGGAAACTCGAATGAAAATTATAAGTGCATTAGAAATGACCAGAAGTAAACGAAAATCTAATCTGCCACGAAAACACGGAAATATTCCATTATAACCCTACAAAGACGTTCATAATGAATGTCTTTTTTTTGGTGCTGGACAATATATTTTTAGAGAATATATTATCTTCATTTTCGCTCCATTTTTATTATTTTCGGAACTGCTAAAAAAACAAAGAACATTATTTTCAGCATCAACAATCAAAACCTTAAATAATGAAAAGTAATCAGCGAAATCTCAACAGTTTATTGAGAAAAGTGATTCTACCATTCGTAGTAATCTTGTTAATAAGTTCTGCATGTTCAGAAAAAGAAACCCAAAGTCAAACAAGTAGCAGAGTTATTTTAAACACAGCATATAAAAATGAGATTATTGAGGGACAAAAGGCTATCAGTATTTATCTAATGAGTACAAGAACACCGGGACTTTCAGTCTCAGTATCTATAGATGGGGAAACGATTTGGTCTGAAGGAGCAGGACTTGCAAACTATGAGCTAGAGTCCCCTGCAACACCAGAAACTAAATATTTAT
Source organism: Prolixibacteraceae bacterium (assembly GCA_963662675.2). Lineage (GTDB taxonomy): Bacteria > Bacteroidota > Bacteroidia > Bacteroidales > Prolixibacteraceae. Next base: position 150,370 of record CAXXHP010000004.1, on the reverse strand, counting down.
TGGGTCGACCTTCACAGATGTTTACCATCTTTTTAATTGCTAAATTACACGAAGAAGGCAAGTTAGATGTCAACAAATCATTTTACGACTATGTTCCTAATTTTCCGAAAAAAAAATGGGATTTTACAAGCTACCAATTAGGAACCTATTCTGCTGGTTTCCGTGAAAATAAATACAGCGAAGTTTTAAATGAAAATGAATTTGAAGATTATAAAGATTACATCGAATATTACAAAAATGACACCTTGAGATATGAGCCTAATACGTCCTATCTTCAGTCGGACTATGCCACATGCTTATTAGGGCTTTTAGCAGAGGAAATTAGTGAAAAATCTTTTTCAGACTTAATCGAAGAAAAAATCACAACCCCTCTTGGACTAGGTGAGACATCATTAGATAACAGTTATTACATCATTAAAAATCGATCAGGGAAATACTATAAGGATAAATTTTCTTTCCTGGTCAATGCACCTGCAGTCGATTATAGCCAATATGCTCCAGCCTATGGATTCATATCAACAGCTGACGATTTAAACAAAGCAGGGCAAAGTGTCTTAAACACAGACTTCTTCAATCAGGAAACACTCGATCTGTTTTTCTCCAAAAATATTATTACCGACAAACAAGCGGGCGACTTTGAAACCAATAGAGGTTTTGGTTGGTGGGTAGCAGAAGATGCAAATAACAGGATTGGCTATGCACAACATGGCTCTACAATTGGTGGAAATTCAATGCTTATTGTATTTCCTGAACAAAAATTGGTGGTGAGTATTTGTGCGAATATAGACGACCAATATGCATCACTTCCTGCTGAAGCCATTGCAAATATCTTTCTCAACAAAATTGACACAAAAGAAAGCGAGTAATGATAAGGAGTAATATATAACCACCTTATTTATAATAAACGAAAAGCCCGAATTTAGATAACATTCTATTCGGGCTTTTCGTTTATAACAAGCATATATCACATAGAAGAACTGTTTGCCTTCAGGTCTATAAATATGCAGTTTTGTAAATCTACTTTTTTTATTTTCCTTTGAGCCTCAAGCGTACATTTTAATAGCAATATGCATGTTACAAGATCTCGAGTTAATTAACTTTATCATTTCAATAGCGATACTTCTATATTTCATTTCAATCATTAAGAAATACTCAATCAAAGTATCGGTCATTCTAATCATTGCCATGATATTAATGATTATTAGCAATCTTTCTACAATACTAGAAGATTTCTGGTTCCGCAGTTTTTTCAATTTCATGGAACACTTTTCAATCACAGCATTTTGCTTCTTACTCATGATCTTTTTCCTTTCAAATAAGAAGATAATAGACTAATATGGGAAACTATTATACACTAACATTAAACATACTCTCGGCAATATTTATTTTTATCTCCCTCCTCCATATTTTAAATAAAATAATTAACGATAAGCAGGAGAGAAAACAAGGACTTTTAGTCTTGAGTTCAATTTCATTGCTCCTTCTCATTCTTATCTCCAACATTGTCCAGTTTAGCTCCTATTGGTCAATTGCCGACCGATTTGAAGATATCCTCAAAAGCATCTTTTATGTTAGCCTAATCCTTATTGTTTTGGACAAACTAATTCAAAATGAATTTCACGAAAGGATTAGAAGCGAAAAAAGAATTAAAACGACATTACAATCTATAGGAGATGCAGTAATAACGACCAATAAAAATGGGCTTATTACAAGTATGAACCAAGAAGCTGAGCGACTCACAAAATGGACACTGCAAGAGGCCACTAATCAAGAATTATCTGCTGTTTTTAACACGCATAATTCTAAAACAGGAGAAAAAAATCAGAACTCAGTAAAAGCTATCATAAAAAGTGATGGGATAGAGGGTTTTACGAACCATACAGCATTAATTGCAAAAGAAGGCCCTATTATCCAAATTGCATATAGCGGATCGCCAATAAGAGATGACATAGATCAAATTATTGGCGTTGTTCTTGTATTTAGAGATGTTACCAAAGAATACGAGATGAATGAAGCGTTGAAAGAGAGCAAACAACGACTTAGCCATGCTATGGAAGGGACTAATGCCGGACTTTGGGACTGGAACATTCAATCTGGAAAAAGTTTCTTTAACGATCGCTGGGCAGAGATGATTGGTTACAAACTTAGCGAACTCTTCCCTATGGGTATTATGACCTGGGAAAATCTATGTCATCCCGATGATTTAAAAATTGCGAAGAAAAAGCATACGGATCACTTTGAAGGGAAAACTGCCATTTACGAGTCTGAATTCCGAATGAAGCATAAAAATGGACACTGGGTTTGGATTTTGGGTAGAGGCAAAGTTGCCGAGTGGGATAAACATGGGAAACCGCTAAGAATGACCGGAACCCACTTGGACATTACGGAAAGAAAAGAATACGAACAAAAACTAGAGAAGACCTTATACTGGCTAAATGAGGCTCAACGTGTTTCAAAAACCGGCTATTATGAACTCGACATAAAAAGTTCTAAATGGACAGGTTCTATTTTGCTAAATGAAATTTTTGGAGTTGATGAAAGCTATGAGAAAACAACGAAAAATTGGCTAAGCCTAATTCACCCTGAATATTTAGAAGAGGTTAAAAACTATTTTCAAGATGATGTTTTAACTCATCATTTGCCATTTGACAAACAATATAAAATTATAACTTTCGAGAACAAACAAGAAAAATGGGTTCATGGAGTTGGCAAATTAATCTTTGATGCATCAGGGATTCCCACTAAAATGATTGGTACAATCATAGATATTACTGATAGAAAAATGGCTGAAGCAAAAATCCAACAGCAAATTAATGATTATCAGAAATTAACCACCGAATACCAAACTCAAAACCAGACACTTCAAAAATCATTCAACGAAGTCAACCAGATTAATCAAGAACTAGAAGTTGCCCGGACAAAAGCAGAAGAAAGTGATCGGTTAAAATCGGCTTTCCTTGCCAATATGAGTCACGAAATCCGAACACCAATGAACGGAATTTTGGGTTTTGCTGAGCTACTTGAAGAACCAGCATTAACCGGTGAGATGCAAAAGCATTACATATCTGTAATACAACAAAGTGGACAGCGGATGCTTAGTATTATTAATGATTTGGTCAGCATATCAAAAATTGAAGCCGGACAGATGGATATTAGGCTAACTGAAGTGAATTCAAACCACATACTTACAAGCTTATATCAATTCTTTGAACCCGAAGTAAAAAAGAAAGGAATCAAGTTTAGCTACCAGTTACCTTTATCTGATGAGGAAAGCATAATTGAGACTGATATGACAAAATTTTCTCAAATCATGACCAACCTGATCAAGAACTCTATAAGATATACGAATGAGGGATTTATAAAATTTGGGTATCAATTTGTTGAAGAAGGGAGTACATTGAAATTTTTCATTACAGATTCAGGAATTGGCATTGCCAATGGTGCTGCAGAAAGAATATTTGAGAGATTCAGGCAAGTTGCACTAAGCCCAACCCGTCAAGAAGGTGCCGGTCTTGGCTTATCAATATCAAAAGCCTATGTAGAAATGCTTGGTGGAGAAATCGGGGTTCAATCAACAGAAGGCGAAGGATCAACTTTCTGGTTTACACTACCCTACCACCGTAGGAAATAAAAAAGCACTTGAATTTATCCAAGTGCTTTCCCATAATAATATTCTTAAATTAAGCCTACCAAGCAAAAAGAGGTAGATCTGTCATCAAAGCATTTACTCTTTCTCTAACGGAAGCAATAACCTCTTCGTTTTCAACATTACTTAATACTTCATCAATCAGGTCAACGATAATAACCATTTTATCTTCTTTCAATCCACGAGTTGTAATGGCAGGTGTTCCTACACGTAACCCAGAAGTGGTAAATGGCGAACGGCTATCGAACGGCACCATATTTTTATTGATCGTTATATCAGCCTTTACTAACGTATTTTCAGCAACCTTGCCTGTTAACTCAGGAAATTTAGTACGCAAGTCAATCAACATACTATGGTTGTCAGTACCTCCGGAAATAACTTTATAACCCTTATCTACAAAGGCTTGAGCCATTACAGAAGCATTCTTTTTTACCTGAGCTTGATACACTTTATATGAAGGATCTAGAGCCTCTCCAAAAGAAATTGCTTTAGATGCAATAACGTGTTCAAGCGGCCCACCTTGTTGTCCAGGAAAAACAGCAAAATCAAGTACCGCAGACATCATCTTAGTAACTCCCTTTGGCGTTTTGAAACCAAATGGATTTTCAAAATCTTCACCCATCAAGATGATGCCGCCACGTGGACCACGAAGAGTTTTATGCGTTGTAGAAGTTACAATGTGAGCATGTTTCACTGGGTTTTCTAGCAATCCTGCAGCAATCAATCCTGCAGGATGAGCCATATCCACCATAAACATGGCACCTACTTCATCAGCAATCTTACGCATACGTGCATAATCCCATTCGCGAGAATATGCAGATGCACCTCCAATAATCAACTTAGGCTTGTGTTCTTTCGCCAAGGCTTCCATCTCATCATAATCAACCAAACCTGTTTCTTCCTTAACATGGTATGCAATGGGTTGATACAATATACCTGAAGAATTAACCGGAGAACCATGAGAAAGGTGTCCTCCATGAGAAAGGTCAAGACCAAGAAATTTTTCACCTGGCTTTAAAATAACACTCAATACCGCAGCATTGGCCTGAGCACCTGAGTGTGGCTGAACATTCGCATATTCTGCGCCAAAAAGCTCTTTTAAACGGTCAATCGCCAATTGTTCAGTCATATCGACACATTGGCAACCACCATAATAACGCTTGCCAGGATAGCCTTCTGCGTACTTATTGGTCATTACAGACCCCATCGCTTCCATCACCTGGTCACTAACAAAGTTCTCAGAAGCAATTAATTCGATACCACTAAGTTGACGTTGGCGTTCTTTTTCAATAATGTCAAATACAAGTTGATCTCTTTTCATGTGAATATATTTGAAATTTTATTTTCGATAAAACTGGGTTTGAATCAACTGATTCATAGAATAGATTAAAGCGCAAAGGTAAGATTTTTGAAACGATCATAAACGAATAGAAATCAACAAAAAGCTTTTTTTTTTAACTCATAACATTCAAATCAAAAACATACCCGTTCGAATCATTTATTAGCTCCCTTCCGTATTTATTAGAACTTGGTTATTCTCTTTTTTACCGTTTAACTAAATGAGTAAAAAATATTAAAGATCATACTTCTCAGAAGTTAAATGGAATTCGCGATGTAGAAATGACATCTCTTGTTCACCATTAAAATTTTAAAGCGATGCCAATAAAAAAGTTAAAAGATTTTCTGGACAGAAACGGCATTGAGTATATCACTATAAGACACTCTTTAGCTTACAATGCCCAGAGGATAGCAGCCACAACACACATCCCCGGAAAGGAATTGGCTAAAACGGTCATGGTAAAACTTGATAATAAAATGGCCATGGCTGTGCTTCCAGCCTCGTATCGGGTTAACCTTAGGCTGTTGAAGGAAACAACAGCAGCAAAAAAGATTGACCTTGCAAACGAAATGGAGTTTAAGCACATGTTCCCAGAATGTGAAATTGGAGCAATGCCTCCATTTGGAAATCTTTATGGTCTAGAAGTTTATGTGGCAGAAAGCCTTGCTGAAGATGAAGAAATAGCCTTTAATGCCGGCACACACACCGAATTAATCCGTATGCAATATGCAGATTTTGAACGGTTGGTTGAGCCGGTTGTGCTAAGGTTTTCAACGGCATTAACAGTCTAGTTATCTCTTCATTATTTAGAAGATGAAAAGAAACCTCTAAAGTTTGGAGGTTTCTCTTATTTAATACAAATTTGATGAGTGAAATATCATTCCAAACTCAATTTCTGAAAAACATACAATGAGCGATAAAAAACAACCATTACTTTTTTCAACAACCATCACTCTTAGCTTTATTGGCAGTGGCTTGGCAGCAATAGTGTATTGGATATCTGCAGCATTTTTCACTCAGGCAAAAACAATCATTGAAAAGGTGACAAATTCTCAAAGTATGCAAGACATTACATCTTTGTTTTTTGTCATACTAGGGGCTTTGTATTTGCTGTCATTCATCGGTGCGGTAAAAATGTGGAAATTACAAAAGGCCGGATATTTCTTTTATGCGGGAGCTCAGATACTAATTCTAATTATCCCATTAATCTGGCTTGGTGGAAATGCTTTTTCTTCGACAAACACAATTTTCACTCTACTCTTTATTGGGATATATACATCTTTCTTAAAAGCCTTAAACTAGAATTTCTTGCAAAAATCTAAAGTACTAATCATGAGAAAGAGTTCTCATGGTGTACCTATAGTCAGAAAACACCCGGGCTCTGGATATAAAACCAATATATTTACCGTTGTCTATTACGGCCAAATTAAATCGTCCACTGCTCTCAAATTTTGCAGCAACCACATGCATTGAATCTCTTGGTGAGATATAATATTCAGGCATATACATCAAGTCTTTCACATAGGTTGTATCATAAAGCTCATGATCAAAAATGATTTCGCGTATATCATCCATCTTAATCATTCCTCTCATAGTCCCATCAGTCTCAACAACTGGAAATAAATTACGCTTAGATCGAGCAATAACTTTCGTTAAATCTCTCAAGCTTGCATCAGGGCAAATAACCTCAAAATCGGTCTCTATTAATTTCTGTACTTCCATAAAATGAAGGGCGGCTTTGTCCTTATGATGGGTAACGAGTTCTCCTTTTAGTGCCAAACGCTTGGTATATATTGAATATGGTTCAAACCTCATAATCGTCAAATAGGAAGCCGTCGCGGAAATAATCAGTGGAAAAAACAACTGATAACCACCCGTTATTTCAGCCGTAAGGAAGATCCCCAACAAAGGAGCATGCATCACACCGGCCATCATTGCCCCCATTCCAGCCAAAGCGAAATTATCTACCGGCAGGTTCATTCCCAAAGCTAAATTGGCAAACAAAGCCACAAAATACCCCCCCATAGCTCCAACAAACAAGGTAGGGGCAAAAATCCCTCCTATTCCTCCCGTTGCAGTGGTTGCTGTCATCGCAATTACTTTGAAAAAGATCAGCATCATCAAGAATGCCACAATAAACCAGGGATTATCCTTAAAGCTAAAAAACAAAGAATTATCCAATAGATTTGACCCAAGCCCATTGAAAACCTTGTTAATGGAAGTATAACCTTCACCCCAAAGCGCAGGAAAAAGAAAAATTAAAAAACCAAGCACTAGTCCCCCGGCAATAATTCTTAGATATAGCTTCTTAATCAATTTAAATTTTCCTTCTAGAAACATGGTCATCCGCGTAAAATAGAGTGATATGATTCCTGAGAAAACGCCTAAAACGATGTAGAAAGGGATATTTGATGAATCAAATGTATTCACCAAATTGAACTTAAACAAAACCGCATCACCCATGAAATAATAAGCCAATGCTGCCGAAGAAATGCCGGAGATTAATAGAGGAAGTAATGACGCCATTGTGAGATCAAGCATCAACACCTCAAGCGTGAAAATTACTCCCGCCAACGGAGCTTTAAAAATTCCGGCAATGGCACCTGTAGCACCGCAGCCAAGTAACAGCATGGTTTCTGTGTGGCTAAGCTTAAAAAAGCGCGCTAAATTCGAGCCAATAGCAGCTCCGGTAAGCACAACGGGAGCCTCAGCTCCAACCGACCCACCAAATCCAATCGTAAAAGTACTGGTTATCATACTTGAGAAAGTATGATGCGGTTTTAACTTTCCTTTTTTCAGGCTGATTGATCCCAATACTTTGGCAACACCATGCCCGAGATCATCTTTAATCAGGAATTTCACAATCAATACTGTGACAACAATTCCAATAACAGGAAAGGCAAGAAACCAATAATTCTCACTCGACTCCTTCAGGTTTACAACCAATGTTTCCCCTAAAAAGTGAATTAATTTTTTTAGGATCAAAGCAGCTGTGCCACTAGTTAATCCAATTATCAGACTAATCCAATAAATCTTCTTATTCCCCAATATCCGTTTAAACAGAGGATTTAATTTATCTGTAACTTCAAACATAGAATTGCTTAATCTTGAGAAAAATGGCTCATTGTTTTGCGGTAAAATGAAAACACACGAGCTCGTGATATAAATCCAATATACTTCCCTTCATTGATGACAGCAAGATTATAACGTCCGGTACTCTCAAACTTCTCAACAACCTGAGCCATTGAATCCTCCGTTGAGATGAAATGTTCCGGATCATACATCAACTCACGAACATGGAGCTTATCATATAATTCTTGATTAAATATTAAATGACGCACATCATCCATTTTTACCATTCCTTTCAAATATCCATTTTCGTCAACAATAGGAAATAGATTTCGGTGTGCGACAGAAATTGCTTCAGTTAAATCTCGTAATGAAGCATCTGGATGTAATGAAATAAAATCAGTTTCAAGCAACTTACTAACTTCCATCATCTGAAGGACATTACTATCCTTATCGTGAGTCATCAATTCATTACGCTGCGCCAACTGAAAATGATATACTGAATTGGGTGAAAACGCTTTCACCGTAACATATGAAAATGTAGCAGTAATCATCAATGGTACAAAAAGTTGATATCCTCCGGAAATATCAGCAATAAGAAATATTCCGGTTAGAGGAGCTTGTAGTACTCCCGCAATCAATCCGGACATTCCTATTAAGGCAAAATTACTTTTATCGAGCTGAATCCCTCCAAACTTATCAGCAAACATAGCAAAGAGCATTCCTGTATTCACACCGGTAAAAAGGGTTGGCGCAAAAATTCCACCAACTCCCCCACTTCCAAATGTTAGCGAGGTTGCCACAATTTTCAATAAGATGATGCCTATCAACATGGCAAACACCCACCAAATATTATCCTTTAGGTAAGCAAAAATTGAGTTATCAAAAAGATATTCGGTATCTCCTTCTAAACACATATTTATAGATTCGTAACCTTCACCATATAAAGCAGGAAAAAGAAAGACCAAAACGCCTAGGGTTAAACCCCCAAGAAATAAACGGATCCAGAGACTCTCTAATTTTTCAAAGAGTCCGGAAATAAAAATGTACACCTTCGTAAAATAAGCAGACACCAAACCTGCAATAATTCCAAGTAGGATATAATAAGGCAAATCACTAATTACAAATTTGGTCTCAACTTGAAAAGGGTAAAGGACATCTTGCCCCATAAAGAAGTAGGAAGTTACTACTGCTGAGGATGATGCCAATAATAAAGGCACCAATGAAAAAGTAGTTAACTCAATCATAATAACCTCAACCGCAAAAACAATAGCGGCAATAGGAGCTTTAAAAATAGCGGCCATTGCAGCAGAACAAGCGCAAGCCAGCATCAATGTTGTATAACGATAATTTAATCTAAAAACCTTCGATAGCCAAGACCCATATGCCGCTCCAGTAGCAACTGTTGGTCCCTCAAGCCCAACAGACCCACCAAATCCTACGGTTAAAGTACTGGTAACAATGGATGAGAATAGGTTATGCCTACTCAAATCACCTTGCCTACGTGAAATACTATGAAGCACATTGGGAATTCCATGCCGAACAGGATTTCTAATGATATATTTTATAAACAGTACAGTGAGGAAGATACCTACAAACGGAAGAATAACATAGATGTAATTGTGGGGCTGCTGATCTGATGCTCGACTAATTAAGTCCTGTGTCAGCCAAACTGCATTTTTAATAACTGTTGCTGCAATACCAACAACAACGCCGACAACAACACTTAAAAGTACTACAAACTTGCGTTCGCTAAGATGTCGTAAACGCCAACGATGAAATCGGACAATTAAAGGAACCCTCTTCTGCATTGTCGCAAAATTAACAATTAGAATAGAGTATAAGTTATGAATCTATCTTTTCTTTTTAAAAATATTACGAATAGTTTCCCATATTTTTCTGGGTTCACCTTCTTGCGATTGCTCCTGTTCCTCAGCCTCCCTACTCGTCTCGTTATCATTACTAAAGAGACGATCAAAGAAACCTCCCAAATTATCTTTCTCAAGTTCATCTCGATATGTAGGAATAGATAATTCAGCTAATATCCTATTTGATGGTTGATCGAATGTGGCCCTTTGCATTTTACTATAACGAGCATCTCTATATATTTTACTGAAAAATTTACCCACAATAGGCAAAGCCATGTATGCCCCCTGTCCATATGTAATTGTGCGAAAATGAATTCCGGGATCATCAGCCCCAACCCAGCAGCCAGCAACCAAGTTTGGCGACATGCCAATAAACCAACCATCTGATTGATCTTGAGTAGTACCTGTTTTGCCCGCAAAAGCACCTGGGATTTTATATACCGACCGTATTGAAGATCCGGTTCCGCCATCAACAACAGATTCTAACATATGCACCAAAATCTGGCAATTTTCCTTTTCAATATTGGTAGAATAGGGAGACTGCTTTGCAAAACGGGTCAATTCATTTTCTTGATTGTCTTTAATCGAAACTAAATAATGAGGCTGAAGACGAACACCTCCATTTACGATTGTTGCATATGCAGAAACCATCTCCTTCAAACTAATTGAAGAAACACCCAATGCAAGAGATGGATACTCTTGCAGTTTACTCGTGATCCCTAACTCCTTTGAAGTTTCAATCACATTGCCAATTCCTGTTTGCATGAGCACATCAACAGCAACTGTATTTATCGACTGGGCTAAAGCTCCTTCCATTGAATAGAATCCCGCATAATCATCATGCGAATTTCGTGGAGACCAGTCCTGATAATCTTCGTAGACCTTTTGTTCGTTTGAGTAATACTCAAAAGGACTTAATCCATTTTCCATTGCAGATAAATATACAAATGGCTTAAATGTAGATCCGGATTGTCTTGTTGATTTAACATGATCGTACTTAAAATACCGAAAATCGATACCCCCAACCCAAGCCTTTAACTCGCCTACTACAGGGTCAACAGCAATAAAACCTGCATTTAGCAACCGCATATAATGTTTTAATGAATCCAATGGCGTTGTCTCAACCTGTTTATCTCCGCTCCATGTAAACAAGGTAGTTTGAATCTTCTGATTGAATGCGGTCGTTATTTCAGCGTCACTTTTGCCATTCGCTGACATTTTTTTGTAACGCACTGTTTGCTTAATAGCGCGCTGTAAAATAGATGGTTCCTTTACCCAAGGGTCGCTACTTTTCCAATGGGCATCAAAAACACTCTGCAGATTCCCCATATGCTCCTTTACCGATTGCTGAGCGTAATATTGAAAATCATAGTTGATGGTTGTTTCAATCTTCAACCCATCGGTATACAAATTATATGAATCTCCATTTTCTTTTTGATTATTGCTACACCATTCTTCCAATTCTGGCTTGAGCATTTCTAAAAAGTATGGAGCCGGCCCCTCATTGTATGAAATTCTTCGGTAGTTAAGCTTTAATGGTTTTGACTTAAAGACTTCACCCTCGGCTTCTGTGAGGTAATTGTTCTTCACCATTTGGCTGATCACCACATTACGTCTTTCTTTAGAACGTTCCGGGTGCAACCTCGGATTATACGAATTATTTGCTTTTAGCATTCCCACCAAAACAGCGGCTTCATCAACAGTCAGGTTGCCCGGACTTTTATTGAAAAATCGTTCTGCGGCTAACTCAATCCCAAAAATATTTTCACTAAATGGAACCGTATTGAGGTATAATGTCAAGATATCTTCTTTTGTATAAATACGCTCCAAACGATATGCTATGATTGCTTCACGAAGCTTATTTACGGGCATCGAAAATACCCACAAATCATTCCGAGGGAATAAGTTCTTAGCAACCTGTTGACTTATTGTACTTCCTCCCCCTGCACTATGATCTTGCAATAAAATCGTTTTCACCAAAACCCGAAGTAACGCAATTTCATCAATACCACGATGCTCATAAAAACGAGAATCTTCAGTAGCCACAAGTCCATGAATGACATTCGGAGATATTTCGTCATAGCTCACATTACTCCGATTTTCAACGTAGTAACGCCCTAACAGCTTTCCTTCTGATGAGAAAACTTCTGAAGCTTGTGAGTTTTTAATATCGTGTAGTTGTGAAGAAGTAGGCACATATCCTAAAAACCCGAGATAAACGGCCATAAAAAACAACGCAAAAAAGATAATTCCAACACCCACTGCTTTAAATAAAAAGCTAACAAAGCGTGCTGAAGCAGAGTGCTTTTTTTGGGTTTTTCGTTTAGAGGTTGGCTTCTTCTTTTTTGAGTGATTTCTTACAGATGATTTCTTTGGCGGCATAATGATCAAATTTCTTTCAAAATTATATAATATAACGGTAAATAGTTCATTTGATTTTCCTCCAAAAAAAACTTTTCAAAGAAATAATTGTATTAACTTATAAGATCAAATATTCCACCCTTTTATGGTCATTGCTATTACAGGTTCAAACGGATACATTGGAAGAAAACTGATCTCCCACTATAAAAAAATAGGCTATAAAGTTAAGCCGATAAGCAGACAAATGCTGTATGGTAAAATTGAAGATTTATCTTCGCTTTTAAGAGACACAGATGCTGTAATCAATTTGGCAGGAGCTCCAATATTACAGCTATGGAACGCAAAAAATAAAGACCTAATTTACAAAAGTCGAGTTTTAACAACTCGAAACTTGGTTGCCGCAATAAATTTAACACCCGACAATTCCAAACCAAAAACATTCATTTCAGCCTCTGCTGTTGGCATTTACGGAACATCTGGAATACACACAGAAAATAGCCAAGACTTAAATAACGGTTTTCTGCGAGATGTTGTAAAAGACTGGGAGAATGCATCCGTTGATTTAAGCGATCAAGTTAGAAGAGTAATATTCCGGTTAGGTGTTGTTTTAGGCAAAGAATCACAAACCATGAAGAAAATGCTGCCCATATTCAATCTGGGGTTGGGTGGAAAAATTGGAGATGGAAAACAGGCATTTCCATTTATTCATATTGATGATTTAATTCAGGCATTTTCAGAAAGTTTAACCAATGAAAGATATAATGGAATATTCAACTTAGTAGCTCCTGAGAATGTAACAAATGGCGAGTTTACCCGAATTTTGGCAAGCATATTAAATAAACCTGCTCCATTCACTGTTCCCTCTATTGTCTTAAAAGCAATTTTTGGCAAAGCTTCTGAAATTCTTCTAAAAGGCCAAATTGTGCTACCTGAAAGGTTATTGTCCATGCAATTCAAATATAAATTTGAGAATGCAGATGAATGCTTGAGGGAGATTATCAATTAGTAGATTTCTTTCAACTATTGTATTCGCTCATAAATCAGAATTTTCTCATTGTCAAAGCCTTCATCAATTTGGTAATCATCTTTAATCAGGTTTTGCACTAATGCAAAAGGTTGTTTCAAAACAATAAACTTAGGATGTTGATCAAGAACCTTTCTTACTTCTTGCTCCGGATCCATATTAAACGCATAAGCATGTTCCGGTTTAGTGAAAATTGTCGAGTGAACATAAGGAGTGGGACAATCTTTCTTTAACAGATAATACAAGATCTGCTTATCATTTGCGACAAATACAGCATCATTCTCATCTAGTTTATCCTGCAAATACGTGGCAATTATTCGTGGCTGATCCGTACTTGTAAATTTCCCTGCTATTCCGCTCACTTGCCCTGCGCCTATCAACAAAACTAACAGAATAAGACCTGTCTTACCTGAAAACACTTTACCCAAATATTTATTAAAAATAAATCTCGAATGGAAAGCCAAGCCAGCCAACAAACTCACAGGCAACATCAATTGTATTGAATAATGCCTAAATCCTTTGCCTGGCAAATAGATGGCAAGTAGAACTGCAAAAAACCAATAAATCAAGAAATATTTTTGCCATCCTTTTAAAAATGTTTTCGTGGAAAATAACACATAAAAGAAAAGGACTGAGATAGGTAAAAACCTAAAGGTGAAATCAAAGAGCAGACTAATATACTTAAAGACAGAGCTATCCTGCCTATACCTACCCGGTAATTCATATGTAATGAAGCTGAAAGCATCAAAATGATCTCCCAAATAAAAATAGAGATTCAAACACAAAAAGGGAATGGTAAAACTAAATCCGGCCAACACATATGGTAAAAAAGCATTCCAAGTAAACTTCCATTTATTTTGGATCATTTCATAAATAAAGAAAAAGGAAGCAATTGCTATAAAATCAAGCAACACCAGATACTTTATTATAAAACCGATTCCCAGTAATAACCCAGCCATCATATAATTAGACTTCGACTTATTAAAGAATAACAGTAACGAACTAATGGTGAAAAGATTAAAAAAAAGTTCTGTATTTGGTGAAAGTCCGAAAGAATTCCATGTCGATGTGTAATACAAGTAGATAAGTCCTGCGGCAAATGCAGCTCTTTTCTCTTGAAAGAGCTTTAAAGACACATTTCTCAATAAATAAGCCGTTAGTCCAACCAGAATAGCTACGGCTAACCTTTTTAGAAAGATCGAATATCCAAAAATTAGTTGAAAGAAAGCATATATTAAAAAGATCCCGACAGGTTTGCTATCGATCGCATCGACATATAAATCCCTCCCCTGCAACACATCTCTACCAATAATAAGATAGGTAGACTCATCATGATCCAAAACACTAGTGAAAAAACTAAAGAAGCGAAGAGCAATAGCGATGAACACAAAAATGAGCAAAACCTGCGTGTTCTTGGAAATCGTCATAAAAACTAATTTGAATAGGAATAAAAAGGCTTTCACAAAAAAAGCCCCACCAAATGGTAGGGCTCAAATATATCAATAATTTGATAGTTATTACAACTGAGGACCAGCAGCAACCAATGCTTTACCTTCTTCGTTATCTGTGTATTTAACGAAGTTTTTGATAAAACGGCCACCAAGATCTTTAGCTTTATTTTCCCATTCTGTAACATCAGCGTAAGTATCGCGTGGGTCAAGAATTTTAGAATCAACTCCTGGAAGTGCAGTAGGTACTTCTAGGTTGAAAGTTGGGATAACTTTAGTCTCTGCTTTCTCGATTGAACCATCAAGAATTGCATTGATAATACCGCGAGTATCTTTAATAGAGATACGTTTCCCAGAACCATTCCATCCTGTATTTACCAAGTAAGCTTCAGCTCCGTTAGCTTCCATTTTCTTCACTAACTCTTGACCGTATTTTGTTGGGTGTAGAGTTAAGAAAGCAGCACCAAAACATGCAGAGAAAGTTGGAGTTGGCTCAGTAATACCACGCTCAGTACCGGCTAATTTAGCAGTAAATCCTGACAAAAAGTGATATTGAGTTTGCTCTGGAGTTAATTTAGATACCGGAGGCAATACACCAAAAGCATCAGCACTCAAGAAGATAACTTTTTTCGCGTGACCTGCTTTTGAAGGCACAGCGATATTTTCAATGTGATCGATTGGATAAGATACTCGTGTGTTCTGAGTTACAGAACCGTCAGTGAAATCAATTTTACCATCAGCATCAACAGTTACGTTCTCTAAAAGAGCGTTACGTTTGATCGCACCATAAATTTCTGGCTCAGCATCTTTATCTAAATCGATAGTTTTTGCATAACATCCACCTTCAAAGTTGAATACACCTTCGTCATCCCAACCGTGCTCATCGTCACCAATCAACTGACGGCTTGAATCTGTAGATAAAGTTGTTTTACCAGTACCTGAGAGACCAAAGAATATAGCAACATCACCTTCTTTACCAACGTTTGCAGAACAGTGCATAGAAGCCATCCCTTTCAATGGCAAATAGTAGTTCATCATAGCGAAAATTCCTTTTTTCATTTCGCCACCATACCAAGTACCACCAATTACTTGCATTTTTTCTGTCATGTTGAAAACAGTAAAGTTTTCAGAGTTCAACCCTTGCTCTTTCCAGTTTGGATTAGTCGTTTTTGAACCGTTCATAACAACGAAATCAGGCTCATAAGTTTCCAATTCCTGATCAGTTGGACGGATAAACATATTTTTCACAAAATGTGCTTGCCATGCAACTTCCATAATGAAACGAACTTTCAAACGAGAATCTTCATTTGCACCACAGAAAGTATCAACAACAAACAATTTTTTTCCTGAAAGTTGTTTGGTAACTAACCCTTTTAATTCAGCCCAAACTTCAGGAGTAGTTGCTTTATTATCATTTTTAGCTGTATCCGAAGTCCACCACATAGTATCTTTAGTGATGTCATCTTCTACAATGAATTTATCTTTAGGAGAACGACCTGTGAAAACACCTGTCATTACATTAACAGTATCCAATTCTGTCAACTGACCTTTTTCAAAACCTTGTAATTCAGGTTTCATTTCTTCCTCAAATAACTGTTCGTAAGATGGGTTATGTACGATTTCTTTTACATCGGCAATTCCGTACTTCGATAGATCCAAATTTTTCATAGTCAACAATTAAAAAAATTAATATTTCCAACAAAACCATTTTCTCAGCACACAAAAATAATTTTTTTTTACACTCTGCTTAGTTGCCTATTTTTAAATTAGCATTAATTCTCACTTTTATTTAAAAAAAATAGACAGAGCATCAAATAACGCCCTGTCTACTAGTACTATAATACGTTCCTTTCGGTTACATCAACATGTTAAGAAATCATTAATCAGAACACAACAAAGGTGTTATGATCGTGGATGAAAATGCGTAATCGTATTTTTCAAATAATCGCGATCTAAATGTGTATAGATTTCTGTAGTCAGAATTGACTCATGACCTAACATTTCCTGAACAGCTCTCAAATCAGCCCCACCCCTTATTAAGTGCGTTGCAAATGAATGTCTAAATGTATGTGGACTGATTTTTTTGTTAAGATTAACTTTCTCTGCCAAATTCTTTATGATTGTGAAAATCATAACACGGCTTAACTTCTTACCCCTTCTATTTAAAAATAGAACATTCTCACTTTCAGGACTAATCTTAAGCGTTTTGCGATATCCCTGAAGATATTTTGTTATTTCTTCAATCGCTTTTGAGCTTACCGGCACCAATCTTTCTTTCTCAGACTTGCCTTCAACCTTAATATAACCTTGATCAAAAAACAAATTTGTAACTTTAAGATTAACAAGTTCGGATACCCTTAACCCGCAACTGTAAAGCGTTTCAAGCATTGCTTTGTTACGCTGCCCTTCTGCCTTATTCAGATCGACTCCATCAATAATTAAATCAATTTCTTCCATCGACAAAACATCAGGGAGTTTACGTCCAATTTTTGGCGATTCAAGTAGTGTGGTTGGGTCACTGTTAATTTTCCCCTCCATTAATAAATACTTGAAGAAAGATTTTATACCAGAAATTGTACGTGCTTGAGTTCGTGGAGAAACGCCACGATCGTTAATATTCTCAATAAAGCTTCTCAGATGATTCAACCGAACTTTTTCCGGTGTCAGCCTTTTGAAATTCTCATCCAAAAAACTCATCAATTTATTGATGTCATTAATGTAAGCTGCGATTGAATTTTGAGACAAATTCTTCTCTAGCCTCAAAAAAGTTTCAAAACCTTTTTTACTATCTTCCCATTTCATAATAAAAAGTAATTAATTTTTTTCTAAAAACATTTTAATAATTTTACTCTTAAAAAGCGATGCCTGCATACAACAAATAATTAATGTAGTTTCTTCCCCAAGATTACATAATTATAAATACGTCGGCACATCTCCGAAAGTTACTAGTTTTTTCAAAAAAATAAAATAAAAATGAAAATATTGTTAATTAATGGTCCGAATTTAAACTTGTTAGGTAAAAGAGAAAAAAACATTTACGGAAATCAATCTTTTGATACCTATTTCTTAACCTTACAGAAAAGTTACCCAACAATAACTTTAGAATATTTCCAATCAAACATTGAAGGTGAAATTATAGATAAGATTCATGAAGTTGGTTTTAGTTATGATGGGATAGTCATTAATGCGGGAGCATATACTCATACATCTATCGCCATTAGAGATGCTATCGCTGGCATAAATACTCAGGTAGTAGAAGTACACATATCAAACATACTAACAAGAGAAAGTTTTAGGCATGAATCAATTATTGGATCGGAATGCAGAGGTAGTATAATGGGATTTGGCTTAGATTCCTATCGCTTAGGCATAGAAAGCATTATCAAATCTTAACGTTTAAATTACATTCCCGTATCTAGAATTAAGTTCTTTAAAGCGAACTAAAAAAAAACTACTTTTGTGCCCCATTATAATAACTTAGGTTGAATATGAAACACACAAAAATTGTAGC
This sequence comes from Prolixibacteraceae bacterium, assembly GCA_963662675.2. Taxonomy (GTDB): domain Bacteria; phylum Bacteroidota; class Bacteroidia; order Bacteroidales; family Prolixibacteraceae. The sequence goes on along the minus strand of CAXXHP010000004.1, from coordinate 132,104 downwards.
GAGTATCTCAGATGATAGATGCGAACCAGACTTTATTGAATCACTATATAGTGCAGGGATGAACGTGGCTCGGCTTAATACAGCTCACATCACCCACGAAAGTGCACTTAATGTGATTAATAATATTCGGAAAGTATCCGACAAGATAGCTATCTTAATTGACACTAAAGGCCCAGAAATAAGGACAACAGATGTTACTCCTTATCAAGTTGAGGAAGGCCAATTAATTGAGGTATCCGGTATTTTGAGAGAAAGTAAGGCAGGACTCAATATATTAACTACTTCTTATGAAAACTTTCATAAAGAGATTCCATCAGACGGTAAAATACTGATTGATGATGGAGAACTAGAATTAAGTGTAGTTAAAAAAGAAAATGACTTTGTACTTTGTAGAGTTGAAAATAAGGGTACAATTAAAAATAAGAAAAGCATTAACACTCCTGGATTTAGTGTTAAGCTTCCATCCATCTCAACTAAAGATGAAGGATTTATTGAGTTTGCCGCTAAAAATGACCTTGATTTTATAGCCCATTCATTTGTACGCAATAAAGAAGATGTACTGGCAGTTCAAGAAATACTGAATAAGCATAACAGTTCAATAAAAATTATTGCTAAAATTGAGAATCTAGATGGCGTAGACAATATTGATGAAATTCTAGATCATGCTTACGGTATTATGGTTGCTCGTGGAGATTTAGGTATTGAAATTGCAGCTGAAAAGATTCCGGGAATTCAAAGGCAATTGATTAAGAAAACTGTTGAGCGCAAAAAACCTGTAATTATTGCTACTCAGATGCTTCATAGCATGATTGATAATCCTCGTCCAACACGAGCTGAAGTAAGTGATGTCGCAAATGCTATTTTCTCAAGGGTTGATGCAATTATGCTTAGCGGAGAAACCGCTTATGGACAATACCCCATTGAATCGGTAAAATACATGAAGCGAATTGCTCAGGAAGTTGAACCAAATAGAGATAAAAGAAATGACATCGTAATTCCTTCTCTTGACAATGAAGTAGTTGCTTACCTTGCTGAAGCGGCAATACAAGCATCAAGTAAAATTAACACAAAGGCAATTGTAACAAATACACTCACTGGAAAAACGGCAAGATATATTGCTGCATTTAGAGGAAATATTCCAGTATATGCCCAATGTTACGACATGACAACTGCTCGTCAGTTATCCTTAACATATGGTGTTAGACCAAGCATTATTGAACCCAAAAAGGATCGGTTTAAAATGATGCGCTCTTCATTAAATGCATTAGTTGAGTCACAAAAGTTACAAAATGAAGATTCCATCGTTTATGTTGGTGGCAGCTTGGGCATCGGTGGCGGGTCTACCTTCATGGAAATCTCCACTGTCGGACAGCTAACTTTCAAAGCAAAATAAAAACCCGATATAGGGCATCACTAAAAAAACTACCCAGATGGGTAGTTTTTTTTTGCTCTAAACTAATCTTTCACACAAAAACCTTCCAAGGAACATTCACTTTCGCACTTTTATTTCATCCACACATTATTTTTTAAATACAATGTAAATATATAATACTCATAAATTTTTATATTGAGCATATGTTCACTATGTTTGTAGGGTTATTAATTATAGCAAACTAGATATTTGATTCTTAAACCCAATAACATAATGAAAATAGCCATAACATCTACTGGAGATAAATCTTGTGCAAAATTAGACAGTCGCTTTGGACGCTGCTCTTACTTTGCCATATATGACACTGATAATAAGTCGACTTTGTTCGTCCAAAACACGAACAAAGAAGCGACAGAAGGTGCTGGCCCAGCATCAGTACAACTTGTAGCATCTCAAGGGGTCAAACAAATTATTTCCGGCGAATTTGGAGGAAAAGTAAAATCGATATTAGATGAGTTACAAATTCAGATGGTTATACTAAACGAACAAGAAAAAACAATAGAAGAGATATTACAACAAATTGGTAAAAATTAACCCAATGAAAGGAGGTGACTATGCCGGGATTTAATAGACAAGGCCCAGAAGGAAATGGCCCAATGACTGGGCGAGCAATGGGACGCTGCGCAAATAAAGGCAGAAGTTCTTTTGACAATAACCCTGAGAACAAACAGGCCACAGATCAAAGTGAAGCTAGACAATATGCATCTGGTGGAATGGGTCGAGGAATGAGGCTTGGTTTAAGACGTGGCAAACAAGCCAGGCTTGGTAACCAAGGCAAAGGCTGTTAATCGTCACATAATCCCGGGGATTTTTTCATTCTGAAAAAAATTGTCGGGATTATCTATTTTTATTAATAATTAAAAATCACACATGAGAAAAATTGCCATACCAATTGAAAACGGACATTTATGTTCGCATTTTGGGCATTGCCAACAATTTGCAATCATTGAAACAAAAGACAGTTCAATCATTGAAATAACTGAAGTTACTCCCCCCCCACACGAACCAGGACTTCTTCCAAAATGGTTAGCAGAACGCGGAATAACCGATGTGATTGCTGGTGGCATAGGACAAAAAGCAATTAGTTTATTTAATCAGCAAAACATTCAAGTAAGCATTGGTGCACTTGCAAAGCCACCAAAAGAATTAGCTGAAGACTGGTTAAAAGACACATTAATTACAGGAGAAAATGCTTGTGACCACTAATAAAAAAATGGCTTTTGATTATCGATGTTTCTTTTGCTTTAATCGTGCTTTCGAAAAACTTTTGAGGCAAGAGCAACTTCCTGTTGAGAAGGCTAACATTTTCACTAATGAAATGATTAAGCTATATAGTGAAAAAAAACATGAGTTTTCATCACCACTATTTGCTCGGGAGCTACATACTAAACTAAAAAAATTCACTCTCAATATTGATCCTTACAAAAAAGCAAAACAACAAAGTAACGACCTGGTATTGAGCATGTACAAATCCCTTAAACAAAAGATATCATCCGCACGAAACCCTTTTGACACAGCCCTTAGGCTTGCTATTGCTGGAAATATTATTGATTTTGCAGTACCTGATCATTACAACCTAGATGATACAATTGATAAAGTTTTAAATTCTGATTTTGGCATTGACCATTCCATTCTGTTACAAGAGGAATTACATAAAGCAAAAACGGTATTATACTTAGGCGACAATAATGGAGAAATAGTCTTTGACAAACTTTTTATCGAGACTATCAATCATCCTAACTTGATTTTCGCAGTACGAGATGCTCCAGTCATCAATGACGTCACGCTCGAAGATGCCCAATATGTTGGACTTGATAAACTAGTCCCAATAATTTCAAATGGGTTTGATGCTCCTTCGACCATTTTAGAAAAATGCTCTGATAAATTTCTGGACATCTATCATCAGGCAGATGTCATCATATCAAAAGGACAGGGCAATCTGGAAGGATTGAATAATAATACGAATAGTAATATTTTCTTTTTATTGATGGTAAAATGTGAGGTCATTGCTGAATCACTTCATGTAAAAAAGGGTGATTTTGTTATTAAAAAGAACAATACAAAAAAATGAAAATTGCAGTAGCAAGTGGAAAGGGAGGAACAGGAAAAACATTGGTTTCAACCAATCTTTTTAATTCGATAAGGCAGTTGGGTAAACCTGTCATTTTGGTTGACTGTGACGCAGAAGAACCAAATGATCAACAATTCATAAAAGGAAACTTAACAGAAGAGCAGATCGTTACTCATCACATTCCTGTTATCGACAAAGACAAATGTACTTTCTGTGGAACATGCCAGGAGTTTTGCAGCTACAATGCGATAATAGTATTGTCCGAGTTGCAAAACATACAAGTGATTGAAGATCTTTGCCACGATTGTGGAGCATGCAGTTATGCCTGCAAGTATGGTGCAATCACTGAAAAAGGAAAAGTGATAGGCACCATCACAAAATTTGAAATAGACGACCAATCCGTTTTACTCGAGAGCCGCATCGAAGTGGGCATATACTCCTCCGTTCCTCTTATTAATGAAGCAATCAAAGATTCGACAAATGGAGAAATCGCAATTTTAGATGCGCCTCCCGGAACTTCATGTCCATTTATTGCAACAGTTGAACCAGCAGACTATGTCGTTCTGGTAACTGAACCAACTCCTTTCGGGTTAAACGACTTAAAGCTGTCGGTTGACACCCTAAGAGCGTTGAATAAGCCCTTTGGTGTAATAATAAACAGGGCTGGGCTGGGCAATAACTCAGTAGCAGAATACCTGCATGATAATAAGATTCAACTTTTAGATGAAATCCCTTTTGACCGGGCAATTGCAGAAAGCTATTCCGAAGGAAATTTAATTACCGAAAAAATGCCCAAATACAATGAACGATTTACACAATTATTCGAAACAATAATAAAACAACTATAAGGTGAATGAAATAGCGATTTTAAGTGGAAAAGGAGGAACAGGAAAATCAAGTATAAGTGCAGCATTGGCTACCTTGTCTTCAAAAATTGTTGTGGCAGACTGTGATGTTGATGCAGCAAACCTTCACCTGATATTGAAGCCTGAAAATTATAGAGAGGAGATTTATATTTCGGGGCAAAAAGCAATAATTGACCCCGAGAAATGCACACACTGCGGAACTTGCCTGAGTTATTGTCGTTTTGATGCTGTTATGCAAAAAAATGGGAACTATGAAATTTCTGAAACAACCTGCGATGGATGCCAACTTTGCTCTAGAGTTTGTCCGTCAAATGCCATTACCATGATTGATCGAAATAAAAGTCGTTGGTACGCAGCAAACATTTCAAATGGAAAAATGATTCATGCCCGTTTGGCTCCTGGTGAAGATAATTCTGGAAAGCTAGTCAATGTAGTACGGGATGAGGCCAGAAAATCAGCCCTTGAGATAGGTGCAAACTTAATTATTATTGATGGCCCACCAGGAATTGGATGCCCGGCTATTTCCACACTAACAGGTACCGACAAAGTGTTATTAGTAACAGAGCCAACAAAATCAGGATTGCACGATTTAAAAAGGATTGTTGAATTAGTAAATCAATTTCGAATACAAGGATACATCGTCATCAACAAATACGATCTCAACAACCGCATTAGTAAAGAAATTGAAGAATGGAGTGCTATGATGAGAATTCCCGTTATCGGTAAAATCCCATTCGACAAGCTAGTCGTTGATGCTATGGTAAATTGTGAAAATATTATCGACTGGGCACCAGAATCTATCGTTAGTAATGAAATAAAATCAATATGGAATCAGTTATTTTGTAATGAAAAAACAACAGTAATATGAATCCCATCAGCTTTCACCCCATCGGAACTATTTATTCCTCCTTTGAAAAACCGGAAGGTACTCCCATCCAATTCTCGGGAGCTAAAAACAGTTCAGGAGAAATCGAAATATTTCCACAATTTACTGACGGGCTGAAAGACTTAAATGGATTCTCCCACTTGATCTTATTGTTTCATTTTCATCTAATTAAAGAACCAGCACTAATTGTAAAACCGTTTATGGATGATGTTGAACATGGTATTTTTGCGACACGAAGCCCGGCACGTCCAAATCCAATTGGGTTTTCTATAGTTCGGCTGAAAGAGATAAAAAACAACCATTTATTCATTGAAGATGTTGACATTATCAATGGAACGCCATTGCTCGACATTAAACCTTATGTACCGGAATTTGATATCGTACATGCAGAACGAACTGGATGGCTTGAAAAGAACGCACACAAACATACCATAATTAAAGATGACGGGAGATTTATAAAATGACACCAAAATTAGCTTTTGCCGTAAGCCATGAGAATTTTTTCGAAATGAAATACTTTGGACAAGCAGATAAATATTTAATCTACGAGTGGATTGATAGTAATTTCACCTTTAAAGATGAGCTCAATAATCCATTTGTCAATGTCCCAACAAACCACATCAATCCCGAAAATGGGAAAAAGTTTGTTGATTTCATTAAAAAAGAAGGGATCAACATTCTGGTCTCAAAAAAATTTGGGCAAAATATTAAATTAGTCAATTCTGATTTTGTCCCCATCATTACCAATCTATCAACTCCAGATGAATTAGTCCCTTTCATGAAAAATAAAATGAAATGGATTGTGGAGGAACTGCAAACAAACAAAGGGAACTATAAGCTTTTCGATTTAAGTAAAGGAACCATAAAAACACCTTTATAATCCACACACGCCATACTTATCTTACAATGAATAAGGAAATTAAAGGGACATTAACGCTTAGACCCAGATATGGGGAGGTTGATCGCATGGGCTACGTCTACCATGCCAACTATGTAAGCTATTGTCATCAAGCGCGTACCGAATTATTACGTCAATTGGGTATTTGCGATGAAAAGCTAGAAAGTAAGAATATCATGCTCCCAGTCATTGATATGAACATGAAATTTCACAAGCCAGCCAAATATGATGAGGTACTGACTATTGAAACGCTGATCAAGAACATGCCTGTGACTCGTTTTCAATTTCAATTTGAAACAAGAAACAATCGTGGAGAACTATTATTTACCGCCAACTCAACCGTGGTTTTTGTTGACAGTAAAACAAGAAAACCAATGAAAGCCCCAAAGCTTGTCATTGATGCACTAATCAACCATTTTGAACCTATTGACCGATGAAACTTACTGTATTGACCGAAAACCTAGCAGGAGGCCATTTCCTTGCAGAACATGGTCTTTCGTACCTAATTGAATCTGACGGCAAATCAATTTTATTTGATACCGGACACAGTGATGTATTTCTGAAAAATGCTGAAAAGCTAGGTATTGATTTGCAAAAAAAAGTTGACAAAATTGTATTGAGCCACGGACATTGGGATCATGGAAATGGGCTTCAATTCATAAAAAACAAACCATTAATTACACACCCTTCCGCTTTTATAAAACGTTCCCGAAAAAATGATTCAACACTGGTTGGTCTAAAATTAAGTGAAGAATATTTGAGAGAAAATTTCGAATTGACAATCTCAAAAAAACCAATCCAGCTTTCGGAACATATTTTCTTTTTGGGAGAAATTCCCCGATTAAATGATTTTGAAGCTCAAACTACTCCCTTTAAAGATGCAACAGATTTAGATGATTTTGTGCCCGACGATTCGGCCTTAGCAATTATTCAAAATGAGAAACTAATAATCATCTCCGGATGTGCCCATTCAGGCATATGCAACATTTGTGAATATGCCAAACAGGTAACAAACATCAATAGTATTCAGGCTGTAATTGGTGGATTTCATTTGAAACACAATAACGGGCAAACAAAGAGAACAATACAATACTTTAAAGAACAAAATGTCACCACATTAATCCCTTCTCATTGCACAGAATTACCAGCTCTTGCAGCTTTTTATTCATCATTCAAAAATAAGCAACTCAAAACCGGACAAAGCATTGATTTATAGCAGATACAATGCCTAACAAAAAACCAACTACAATGAAAAACAAAACCCGAATAATCGTTATTGGTGGTTCGGCCGCCGGACCAAAAGCAGCAGCACGTGCTCGTCGAATGGACGAATTTGCAGAGATTACCATGTTTCAAAAAGGACAGGACTTATCAATGGCATCTTGTGGATTTCCATATTTTGTAGGTGGATTTTTTGATGATAGAAATAAACTACTTTGTACGCCTACCGGTGTTGTTCGCGATCCCAAATTCTACTGGAACGCTAAAGGAATAGTTGCAAAAATAAATACCGAAATCACTAAAATAGACAGAGAGAATAGAACTGTAGAATATAGAAACCAAGCCACTGGAGAAAAAGGCACACAAGAATATGACAAGCTAATTATCGCTACAGGTGCAACAGCAAATAAACCTCCTATTCCTGGTATTGAATTAGACGGAATCACCACCCTACAATCAATGCATGATGCTGATTATCTCAGGAAAATACGCGATGAAGGGAAAATAAAAAAGGCTGTTGTCATTGGTGGCGGATTAATTGGCATTGAAACTTTGGAAGCCCTTAACCTTGCAGGCATTGAGCTTACTATGATTGAGTTACTCCCTCAACTATTGACTTTTTTGGATTGGAAAATGGCAAAACTGGTTGAAAACTATTTAAAAACAAAGGCGAATGTAATTACCCAAAATGGTGTAGCTGAATTCATTGGGGAGAATGGCAAACTCACAGCCGTTAAACTTCAAAATGGCACCGAAATACCTTGTGAACTGGCAGTTGTTGCAATTGGTGTTCGTCCAAATGTAAAACTGGCAAAAGATGCCGGACTTAAAATTGGACAGCTAGGTGGAATTACCATAGACAAGCATATGCAAACCAGTGACCCAGACATTTATGCTGCCGGAGATTGTTGTGAAATAACAAACCTAATTTCAGGTAAATTGGTATTAGCGCCATATGGTGATTTAGCAAATTTGGAAGGACGAGTTGCAGGAGAAAACTGTATAAAAGGGAATAAAGCGACTTTCCCTGGCACTATTCAAACAGGCATTTGCAAATTATTTGATTTCGGGGTAGGCATTACCGGCTTGTCTGAAGCCAAAGCAAAAGAAGCCGGCATTAATTACGTGAAAGTGATAAATGCCAGCCCAGACAAACCAGGGTTCATGGAAGGCAAGCTACTTATTACAAAACTAGTTGCAGAGAAAAAAACTGGTCGCATCCTAGGTGCACAATGTCTGGGTCCGGGTGATGTCAGCAAACAACTAGCCATCTGGGCAACCGCAATAAAAGGTAAGCTAACAATTGATGACATGGTAAATGCAGACCTACCGTACGCTCCCCCATTCTCATTAGCAATTGACCACAGCATTGCCACAGCCCATATTCTTCAAAACAAGATGAATGGTTTATTTAACGGTATTTCTGCTCTTGACATGAAGGAGAAACTGGAACGTGGAGATGACCTATTTATTTTAGACACTCGTGGTGCTGACGAATATGAACAAACGCGTTTAGGAATCGGTGAAACCTTAATACCTGTAGGTATGTTGCGCAAGCGGATGAATGAATTGCCTGCAGATAAAAACAGAGAAATAATCACTTACTGTAAAATTTCATTACGAGGCTATGAGGCTGCGATGCTATTAAAGGCTCATGGATATACAAATGTACAAGTTATGGAAGGTGGAATTGCAGCATGGCCTTTTGAGAAAGAAAAGTAGAATCTGCCAAAAGAACGCTATTTCTATTCTTAGGTTCAAAAGTACAATATGTATTCAATGTAATCATTTCAGACAAAGTGATCCAATAATTCTCATCGGTGAAACATAACTCATAAGTTTGTTCCATTATTTTCGCTGAATGAATAATACACAATACAAGAGTTACAAAGAAAACCCCATGTATGCCTATTTAATTATGCTGATGGTGGCAGCGGCATTTGGTTTTCAGGGATGGAGAACACTTTTCAATAATTTCGCAATAGACGAGGTTGGCGTAAATTCTATTCAAATTGGCATTATTCAATCAATACGGGAAGTTCCGGGATTTCTTACATTCTTTGTCGTGTATTTGTTATTGATCTTTTCAGAACACCGCTTCGCATCTTTTTCAGTCATATTAATGGGTATTGGCGTAATGTTGGCTGGCTCATTCCCCACTGTTCCGGGGTTGATAATGACAACGGCAATCATGTCTACAGGATTTCATTTTTTTGAAACCTGCAACCAATCACTCACCTTACAATATTTCTCATCAGACCGGGTATCACAAGTGTTGGCAAAGCTGAAAAGTTTCTCAGCCCTGACTAATGTTTCCGTAGGCGCATTTGTTTGGATAATATCTCAATATCTCTCTCTACAATACATTTTCTTCATTATTGGCGGAGGGGTTATCGCCTTAGCGTTATTTACGTTAACACGAAACCCTGTAGACAAAAGTCTTCCCGCTCAGCAAAAGAAACCAATCCTTAAAAAGAAATACTGGTTGTTTTATATGCTTAATTTTTTGAGTGGAGCCAGGCGTCAGATCTTTGTTGTTTTTGCTGTTTTTATGTTGGTGGAAAAATATCAATTTTCTGTTGGTCACATAACTACGCTCTTTGTAATAAACAACATTATAACATATTTCCTTAGCCCATATGTAGGTCGGGCTATAAATCGGTTTGGAGAGCGAAAAATGCTTTCTGTTGAATACGGCAGTCTTATTCTAATTTTTATTGGCTATGCCTTTATTGAGGATCCGAGTATTGCCTCTGTCCTTTACGTTATTAATAATTTATTCTTTAGTTTCTCAATAGCCATAAAAACCTATTTCAGAAAACATGCCGAAGTCGAAGACATTGCTCCATCAATGGCAGTCGGGTTTACAATCAATCATATTTCTGCAATTGCATTGCCTGTTATTGGAGGAATACTTTGGGTTATAAATTGGAGAATTCCTTTTATTGCGGGTGCTTTTATTGCTTTGTGTTCACTCTTTTTCACTCAGTACATTAAGAATGTAGATGAACTTCAGCATCAAACTACTTTCTAAAGAATAATACTTCAATAATTGCAAATTTTCTCTGCTAATGCCAAAAGCAAAAATTCCCTGCTTTCAATCAAGCAGGGAACTTCTATCGCTATTTTATAAAGTCTAACGTATTCATCTTAATTTCTAACCATTCACTATATGGTAACTTTATTTATGATTTCCATATTAAAGATGCCACCTACAGATTTCAACCTGCTACCTCTATGGCACTATTGCATATCTAATCGGCAAAGTCGTCTTTGAAAGTTCTTCGATTGCGTCAATGGCATCATCTAGCTTTACCTTTTTGCTCAGCATTTTTGATGTGTTGATCAAGCCCTTTTCCATGAATGCAAAACAAACACGGATATCATCTTCGGTAAATGAAAATGAACCTTTCAAATCTTTTTCGAAAAGTTGCAGTTGAATTTCGCTAATGGTATCCAGTGGTTCTGGATTTGTTCCGAGTAGGATTATTTCACTACCTGAACGGGCAATCTCAACAGAAATGCCAACAGTTGCAGGAGTACCAGCACACTCAAAAACCAGATCAGCACCATATCCACCATACAGATCTTTAACAGTAGCGACAACATCTTCTTCCTCAGTAGGATTGAATGCGGCATCAGCCCCCATTCCTAAAGCCATTTCTCTTTTATGCAAAGAGCGATTAACAACAGTTATGTGACCGGCTCCGGACAATTTAAGAATCTGAACCATTGAGAGACCAAGAGCTCCGGCACCAACAATAGCCACATTCATCCCTGTCTTGAAATTTGATCTATAGAAACCATGAATTGCCGTTGAGAAAATATCGAACAATACTGCTTGTTCATCAGGAACAGCATCAGGAATTTTCACCAACATTCTGTTGGGGTATTTTGCAAGAATATATTCAGAATAACCACCTTGTGTTCCAGTCCCAATTCCCAGTGTTCCGGAGAAACCATTAACACAAAGTACCGGTCTTCCGGTACGACAATAAAAACAACCTTCAGGACAAGAACCCGGAGGGCCTACTGCAACTCTATCCCCAATTTCATACCCAACAACTCCTTCTCCAATTTCAGATACAACCCCAATCGTTTCGTGCCCAAAAATAGTTCCCGGAAACAATATTCCCTCATGCATATATGAATGAACATCTGTTCCACAGATTCCGCACATTGTCATTTTCACAACAACTTCTCCGGCTCCGACCATTGGTCTTGGTATTTCAACCATTTTCATTTTACCAGGCCCTTCATATAATATAGCTTTCATAGAAATTCTTCCTTTTAATAAAAATTAGAACTCATAACACTATCAAATAATGGCTGGTAACATATACCAAATGAAAGAATTAAAGTCATAATTAGCTTGATGTCTGTTAGCCACCGTTAAAAACGGTGACAGCAAACAAGATAATAAAATAAAAATTTGCTAAAAAAGCCTACCTGATAAAACAAAAATTCGCACTAAAGATTAAACAATATAATTTATCGCGGATAAAAATCAGTAATTTTTAATCATCCCCAACACCCCTTTAACCCAATTTATTAATTACTATTTCGCATCAGTTTTTTAGCTGTAATTATAGTAGCAGCAATACCTGAAATTCCTCCACTAATAAATCCACCAATTCCATGATTTATTGCATTAGTGATTTCAGAATCAGGCATTTCAGCAAGATAATAATTAATAGAAGCTCCTATTATAGCACAAATAATACCTGCAATAAAAAATGCTACAATTACTTCTTTCGTTAGGTTAAATTGGTTTTTCATGGATAATGAGTTAATGGTTTGTTTATTATAAACTTAAAATTTGTCTTGCCTCGTCAGGTGTTGCAACACTTTTTCCCATCTCCTCAATAATCCTTTTAGCTCTTTCAACAAATTGAACATTTGATTCAGCTAAAACACCTTTTTGATAATACACATTGTCTTCCATGCCAATACGGATGTTTCCGCCTAAAGCTAAGGCAGCATATAAAATTGGCATGTGTCCTTTTCCAACTCCGAAAGCGCTCCATGTTGATCCTTCTGGAATTAAATTTTTAAGAAAAACCAGATTCTCAACTGTAGCAGTCATACCGCCCGGAGTGCCTAAACAAAATTGAAAATGAAGAGGAGCTTTTAATACGCCTTGTTTCAAATAATACAGAGCGTTATAAATCATGCCTGCATCAAAAATTTCAATTTCAGGTTTTACTCCACTCTCCTGCATTTTTAGTCCAAGTTTTTCAAGAAACTTCGGACTGTTTTCAAATACTGTTGAATGCATCCAGTTCATGGTACCACAGTCATATGATGCCATTTCCGGCTTAAGCTCTGAAAACGGTTTCATTCTAATTTCATCAGTAAGCCCAAGTCCTCCTGATGTTGTTGTATTCAAAACAATATTACAGTCGGTTGCTCGAACATAATCTATTGTTTCTTTGAATTTTTCATAGCTCATCGAAGCTTTGTCTTCATCATCGCGCACATGAATATGTGCAACTGATGCTCCAGCTTTCCAGCAAGCATAAATATCATCAGCAATTTCGCGTGGCTGCAACGGAACACCTAGATTATCATCCTTTGAAGGCCATGCTCCTGTCGTTGCTACCGTTAATACCACTTTATTATTAAGATCTCCCATGATCAATATTTGTTAAACAAATTACTTCTTAAATTCTTTCAATAATTAATGCAGTACCCATACCTCCACCTATACATAAGGTAGAAAGGCCATATTTTGCGTTCTGCTTTTGCATTTCATATATCAATGACACAGTAATTCTTGCTCCGGACGCTCCAATTGGATGCCCCAATGCAACTGCACCACCGTTTACATTTGTTTTAGAAGGGTCAAGATCAAGATCCTTTGTAACGGCCAATGCTTGTGCAGCAAATGCTTCATTCGCTTCAACCAAATCCATATCTTTTACCGTAAGCCCTGCTTTCTCAAATACTTTATTAGACGCAGGAACTGGCCCATAACCCATAATTTCTGGACTAACACCCGCAGAACTATAAGAAACGATTTTAGCTAGCGGTTTTACCCCTAATTCTTTTGCCTTATCTGCTGACATTACAATTAACATTGCAGCACCGTCATTGATACCTGAAGCATTTCCTGCTGTAACAGTTCCATCTTTTTTGAAGGCTGGTCTCAATTTCGCCAATTTATCAGCAGTTGTTCCATAACGAGGAAACTCATCCGTATCAAAAACGATTGGATCGCCTTTGCGTTGTGGAATAACTACAGGTACAATCTCATTTTTAAACTTACCTGCTTTGATTGCGTTTTCTGCACGCAACTGGCTTTCAGCAGCAAACTGATCCTGCTCTTCTCTGGAAATGCCAAATTTATCGGCAACATTCTCTGCAGTAATACCCATGTGGTAGTCATTGAACGAATCCCACAAACCATCAATAATCATGGAATCAACAACTGTATTATTCCCCATTTTATACCCAGTTCTTGCATTAGGAAGAAGATAAGGAGCATTACTCATACTCTCTGTACCACCAGCTAATACAACATCAACATCACCAGCCTTAATCATTTGAGCTGCCAAACTAATTGACCTAAGGCCTGAACCACAAACTTTATTGATGGTCATTGCACTAACGGTTTCGGGCAATCCTACACCAATTGCAATTTGACGGGCAATATTTTGTCCTAATCCTGCAGATAGAACATTCCCTAAAACAACTTCATCAATTGCGTCTTTTGAGATCCCGGCTCTTTTTATGGCTTCTTCTGCAGCTATTTTACCGAGTTCTATCGCAGATAAACCTGCAAGTGCTCCGCCAAATGTTCCAATGGCAGTACGCACTGCACTAACTATAACAACTTCTTTCATAATATTCGTTTACATTGATCCGTAATTGTATTTACGGTCAGGAGCATCTACTAAATCGTCTTCATCAATTTCTGCAGCACAGCGAACCATAGATCCGTCGCCCATATGCCAGCGTATTGGGAAAGCCATAAACTTAAATCGCTTGCCAACAACCTTCTCAAGGTCTCCACCAAGATTTTCAATTCCTACGATACCGTTTCCAAGCATGTATTTGTGACATGGTTCCCATGTTCCCTCTAATCTGTGTTCTTCAAGGAAACCGAATTTCTCCATGTATTTTTCCTTGCCATGAACTTTGATGTAGGTTTCTTTATTGAATTCAGCATAAGCCTCAATACCATACTGCTCAATATATTCATCAGTAATTGAGATGCCCAAGTCACCATTTAGGTTCATAGCAAGAGGTCCACCGTTTTTACCCATGGTTGTATGAAGAGGATGATCAAGTGCCTGCATATCCATAGCAACACATTTTGGCTTGTATTTGGCAATCCATTTCCCTGCTTCAATTCCGGTACCGCATGAGTAGTGGTAGTATTCCTTGGAATCATCAAATTTCAGGTGCATTCCAGTTCGCAAACAAACAACCATGCCTTCAAGCTCTTCTGGTTTAATGTTTGCCCGTTTGCAAGCATCTTCCAAATGCTCAGGAGTAATGAGTCCCCATCGTTCAACTTTAATATCAAGGCAAACGGCATCACCATAATATGCATCAACAGGCATTTCATGAGTGTATCGGGCTCTTTTTCCATTAAACTCATATTCCATCACGTGACGTGGCGCATCAGCATGAGTACCACAATGCATAACAACGTCAATCTTTTGTGTTAACACACCGCTCTTTGACAGGTTATGCATGGTATCAATCTTTGGTTTTGCAAAATATGGCCAAAGAGGTATATCCGCACTAAACGGATGAGCTAAATCGACTACAACTTTCTTTCCCATTTTTATTATCTCCTTTTAAAAATTTTCAACTTAAATGTGCAGAGCTGATATTCTGCACGAATTAAACGCCATAAAGCATTTTTATTAAATATCCATTTAAACCCCTTTTCGAGTTTTCAATTTCCTCAGGCGTCCATTCCTGAAAACCTTTCCCTGTTTTAAAGCCCAATTGGCCTTTGTCCCGAAGTTCTTCTAATAAGGGTGAAGGCTCTGTAGAATTTTCAATATCCCTCAACACGTAATCATGAATATTATAAGTGAGATCAGTTCCCACCATGTCGGCATTTTCTAACGGACCCAATTGTGGAAGCCTTAACCCGAAACTGTATTTCACGGCATCATCAACAGTTTTCGCATCGGCAATGCCACGCTCAACAATGGAGATCGCTTCACGCCATAATGCGTGTTGCATACGGTTGGCAATAAATCCGGGCACATCTTTCTTACATAGGACAGCTTTCTTTCCAACCTTTTCCAATATCTCCATTACTGCACCAGCAACGGCATCATCAGTATAATCAGACTTAACCACTTCCACTAATGGGATAAGGAATGCAGGATTCCAGAAATGAGTACCTACCAATCTTTCTTTGTGCGTAATCTTCGCTGAAATTTCAGTTGGGCTCATAACAGATGTATTCGTGCAGAAGATTGCATCTTCCCGACAAACACCTTCAAGTTCCAGAAACAAGTCCTGTTTCATTTCCATTTCTTCCAAAACACATTCAACCACGATATCGGCATTTTTTATGCCTTCATCCTGAATATCCTGTGTGAACTTAATTCTCCCAAGGCGGCTATCAATATCTGCTTCAGTAATAATTCCTTTGTCTTTCAACTGGTTTAAACTATCACGAATTCCTCCATGTACGTCAACCGGGAATTTATCATACACTGTAATTGCCAAATCCTCCTTTTGTGAGAAAATTTGAGCAATTCCCTTCCCCATCATACCACCGCCACAGATTAGAACCTTTTTTATTTCTTTCATAACAATATGAAATTCACGTTATATGTTTAATGCCTTTTTCAGCATAAAAAGCAGGCTCTAGTTAGCCCAATAACCACCTTCTGTAGCCACATTGGCACCAGTCATAAAATCACTTGCAGGAGATGCAAGGAAAATACATGGGCCTACAAAATCTTCAGGTTCACCAAGACGTCCGGCCGGAAGTCGTTTCAAGAAGTTTTTATAGATTTCGCTGGCTGGATCAAACATCCATTCGGTTAAATCAGAACGGAATACTGTTGGGTTGATCGTGTTAACATTGATTTTGTATTTTGCAGTCCATTCACATGCGAGTGACTGTGCCATAAGGTCAATCCCAGCTTTAGCTGTACAATAACCGGTATAGTTTGCCATTCCCATTTTAGATCTAGCCGATGATACTAAAATCATTTTACCACCTTTGCCTTGGTCAATCATTTGTTTCCCAACGTATTTACAGTATAACCATGTTCCCTGTACGTCAGAATCCATTATCGTTTTCCATGTTGATAAATCCTGCTCTATGATTGGTTGTGGTTTATTATAACCTGCTGAAGTTACCAACACATTTATTTCACCAAATTTCTCAACGGTATCATTAACGACTTTAATTACATCAGCTTCAACAGCAGGATCACCTGTAGAATACCCACATTCAATTCCTACTGTTTCTAACTCATCACAAAGGGCTTTGCAAGTATCATCTTTACGTCCTGTAACCATAATTTTCATTCCGGCAAAACCATAGCCAAAGCAAATGGCTTTACCTAAAGCTCCAGTAGCTCCAGTAATAATGGCGACTTTCCCTTTTACATCGAAAAGGTTATTTACAAATTTTTGTTCTATTGCCATGATAGTCTATAACTTACGATTTAATAATTAATTACCACCAACATCGTTGCAGGCATGTTTGACTCATTAATTAGAGAGCGCCCTTCGCTAGCTCCTATGTGAATTGAATCATTCTTCTTTAAATAATTTTCTCTTTATCCTTTGTGTAAATTGTAACTTCTCCTTCAAGCACAAAATAAATTTTCTCAGTAGGTGACTCATCATATTCTGCGCCTCCTTGTGGAAGGAAATGTGACATTCCCATCCAGAATTTTTCAGCTCCGGACTCTTCTTTTCCGTGAAGCTTTAAGGCTGTCATATTAAAATGCTTTGGAGCCTGATAAGGCTTTACATCTTTTATTTCACGTTTTATCATAGCGATTAAATTTTATTGAGTTTTACCTTTTTCAATTGTATTTGTGTCGTGGAATAAAGTTTATATTCTAACTAACATTAACTCATCATAACCTTCACATCTTCGGCAACCATCAGCTCAGCATCAGTAGCTGCTCTAACATCTTCAACCGTTAATCCGGATGCTATTTCTTTCAACAATAAGCCTCGTCCATGCAATACTTCAATTACAGCCATATCGGTAACGATTAAATCAACTTCGTTTTTAGCTGTAAGTGGGAGCTTGCATTTTTTCAGGATCTTTGATTCCCCTTTTTTATTAACATGATCCATGGCAATAATTACTTTACGGGCACCTACCACCAAGTCCATTGCACCGCCCATTCCTGTAACCATTTTACCAGGCACCATCCAGCTAGCTAAATTCCCTTCTTGGTCAACTTCTAGTGCTCCTAACACAGTCATTGCCAAATGTCCGCCTCTAATAATTGCAAATGAAGTAGAACTGTCAAAGAAAGATGCTCCTTTTACTGTAGTTACATAATTACCTCCGGCATCGGCACAATCGTTAGATTCGCAACCACTTTCAGGAGTTGGACCAACACCAAGAATGCCATTTTCGGCATGCATGGTTACATGTATTCCCTCTGGAATAAAGTTGGCTACCATAGTGGGAAGACCAATACCTAGATTCACATAATCTCCGTCATGAAATTCCTGAGCCACACGACTGCAAATTAATTCTCTTCCTTTCATGCTTTATCCTCCTTAACGACAATAGCATTAACATATACACCGGGCACTGTAACGTGATCCGGATCTATTTCACCAGCTTTTACAAGCTTCTCAGTTTCAACAATAACATAGTCGGCAGCTGTAGCCATCACTTCATTAAAGTTTTTAGAAGAACCTTTAATGATAAGATTTCCAACTTCATCAGCAACATTTGCTTTAATTAAAGAGACATTTGCTTTTAATGGTAATTCCAGTAAATACTCCTTACCCTCGATTTCCATTTTCTGCTTGCCCTCTTCCACGATAGTACCAACACCTGTTGGCGTTAAAAAGCCACCTAAACCAGCACCACCAGCACGAATTTTTTCAGCCAAAGAACCTTGAGGAACAAGATGTACTTTTGCTTCTCCTGTCATATAAAGCCTTCCCGATTCAGGATTAGCTCCAATATAAGAGGCATAAAGCTCCTTGATTTTACCGGTTTTGGTTAATTCATGCATCGGGCTGTCCACAACACCTGTATCGGAACTAATCAATGTAATGTTACCTGCATCAATTTGAGTCATGGCGGTTATCAATGACTCCGGACGACCTCCACGAAGGAAGCCTCCAATCATAACAACATCACCATCTTTAATAATTTCAACTGCTTCTGATGCAGTAAGAATTTTTTTCATAGAAAATAATATTATCCTGTTATGCCGTAATGTTGTAGCCTCTGTAGTCTTTCAAGAAATCACATTCGGGTCTTTCAAGTAAGAAAGTAGAAACAAAATCGACTTCAGGTTCTAGGAATGGGTACTTGTCATATTTAGCCCAAGCAGGTTTTGTATAGGCTGGAGGATTATCAACAACTGCATTTTTCCAGGCGGAATGATTTTCGTACCAAAGCTCAGAAACCCGAACAAACGGACCAATCATAGGTGTTGGATCAACAGCGCTAAAACTAAAAAAACGTTTCAAACCCGGTTGTTTGCATACTTCAGGAGCATGTACCTCATTAAACCATTTATCACCTTCTTCTCTTGTAACACCTTCAGG
Organism: Prolixibacteraceae bacterium; assembly: GCA_963662675.2. Lineage (GTDB taxonomy): Bacteria > Bacteroidota > Bacteroidia > Bacteroidales > Prolixibacteraceae. The sequence continues at coordinate 112,988 of CAXXHP010000004.1, read as the reverse complement.
ATATTTATGTACCGTTACCCAACGGATGATATTACCATCTTCGATACGCAAGCCACGCCCTAGGAAATCTTCAGTCGGACGTGGAGTAACAAAAACAAAAGCAGGTGCTTTGGCTTTCCAAACTCTACCACGTGCATCTTCAGTTTTAGGAATACCAACAGCCTCATTATAATCTTCAGGCCACACCTCAGAAATTGCACTACCATGCCCCATTGCTCCAACTTTAAAAGGACTTTCGGCCCACCAATGTTCAGTCATGCGCCAGTTATAATAGCCATAAGCTTCTGCACCTTCTGGGGCAGGAACTGCACGGTATGTTGTATAACGGTTCAATATTGGAGCTAACTGACTCATTGTTTCACAAGCATGGTCTTTATATAACCATCTATCCATCATAGGGAGATAATCCCAACTGGTTAAATTGATTAACAAATAACTTCTGATCATATCTTCATTATTTTTTGATGTATTTATATCTCATATTCTCACCTGTTCCTTCAATGGAAAGGTCTGTATATGGATTATATTCAGGATTGGTAACTACTTTAAACAGGTTATATATTTGTGGAAGAAAAACTCCCCAGTTACCAACTTCTTGCCCGGCATGTTTTGCCCACACCATTCCTTGCTCAGGAGTTTCTTTCTTTTTAAGGCCTATTGCATTGGACTGACCGACTACACCATAATCCGTTTTTTGCCATTGATGTATCCGATATCCCATAGGTTCATCTACATCTAAACTCTCCGGACCAAAGCCCAATCCAGCAACAACTACGGCATGCTCATACACAATATAGTTTCGAACAAACTCTGGAATATCCTGTAAATCTTCAAATCGGATATATAAATTCTGGAACGTACCATCAGACCATGTTTGTGGTGCTAAATGAACCGCGCCTAGATGGTTTCCATGCTTTGGTGGTATTGCCCATGTTAATGGTTGGTGTTCTTCAGGATGCCATAAAAGAAAACTTTTTTCCATATTGCTCCAGAACCAATCAATCATTTTTGGGGTAATTCCTTCATGTTGCCAATCAATATGTGTTCCTGCTTTATCTTGTTTTACTTTCATATTTTTTAAAATACACTTAATTTAAAACGATTGAATTCGTTACTATTTCCCAGATTTATATTATTTGCTTATGCTTTCTCGGGTAAAGTTGCCTGGATAAAATCTTTATACTTTTGAACCCTGTTTTTAAACTCCGGAAGTTTCTTTTCTTCTTTGAGCTTAGTTTCGTTGCGATAAATATCATCCATGTGTTTCATTTTACCAGGTATCGTATTGTGTGCATGCTGATACATTTCTTCCGGGAAGATAAACTGGATTTTACCATCGATGAATTGCATTTCACCCTCAATTCCACAAACCACACAGATTGCAGTATTATCAAGTGCAAAATAAAAGTTACGCGAGTGACAGTTAGGACAAACACCTGAATCTCCCATAAATTTTGCATTCTCAACATCCGCAGCTGCTTTTGCAATATTTTCACCAAGCTGATGACATTGTGCAACGGCTTTATCATCCAAGATAATTGATTTACTCCATTCGAAAACTAAATCATCAATCACTTTCCACTTACGTGTCATGGCAAGTACGTTAAGATCAGCCGAAATGCGTGTTGACCAATCGCTACCACCAATGCCAATGAAGCTAGTTACTTTCTCTATTAACTTTCGTGGGTCTGGGCCACCTTTCCCAGTTTTTTCTGCAATTTTTCCTGCAACAATGTTTATTCCTGTATCATACGCAGGTCCAAATAGACGATCTCGCACGAGATGCAGTACTGCAGGTGCACCTTTATCGAAAATTGGCATCACCCAAATTATACCGTCTGCTTCGAAGATCTTTTCTGCCAACCAGTCCATGTCATCCTTAATAACACAATCACCGTTGGTTCCCATCATCAACCCATTTACACAAGCAATGCAACCGGAGCAAGGCTTTAAATCCAAATCGAGAAGACGGATAAATTCAATTTCGGCACCAGTTTGTTTTGCACCCATTAGGGCTTCTCTGGCCATGGCATCATTACTCCCATTTTTACTCCCCCCTGATAAGGCTAATATCTTCATTATTATTCCTCCTTTATTAATTTAGTTAGGTTCTTACTTTTCTAATTTACAGTTGCCATACCTGCATTTAATGCAGCAATATTTATATCTATGAACTGAGGTTTCACATTTTCACGAATAGCTGCTTCCCAATCAATATCTGTTAAATTCAGACCTTTTATTAAAGCACCAAAAAGAACAATATTCATTGTGCGTGCATTACCTAATTCTTTGGCAATTTCTGCAGCTTTAATAATTGAAGTATTCGCTTTAGATGATATTATTTCAGCGACACCTTCCGGATAATCAACTTTACCAAATAAGATTGGAGCTGAAGGGATTTTGTAGTCGTTTACCACTACTTTTCCCGTTGGTTTTAAAAAATCAAGCCAGCGCAATGCTTCCATAATTTCAAAAGACACTAAAATATCAGCTTCACCTTTACCCATCAATGGAGAATATACTTTTTTACCAAAGCGGACTTGAGTACTGACACTACCTCCACGTTGAGCCATTCCATGTACTTCCGACATCTTAACATCGTAACCGGCATTTAGTAATCCGGAAGACAAAATTTTACTTACCAAAATGGTTCCTTGCCCACCTACACCGACAAGGAGTATGTTTTTTACGTCATTATTCATGATTACTTAATCCTTTCTATTGCATCGAATTTACAAATTTGTTTACATACCTCACACGCAACGCACTGTATTGGGTCAATTGTCACCTTGTTCGTTTCTTTTGAATACTGAAGTGCAGGGCAACCACATCGAATACAAGCCCTACAGCCAGTACACTTGTCTTCAACCACCTGGCATTTACCCATATAGTTGCCAAATTCTTTTTTATCTTCAGGTGAAAACTTTTTCAAGACACAAGGCCAACGTGTAATAATCACAGATGGCTCATCCAAATCCATTGCCCATTTCAACGTTTCTTTTACCTCTTCTAAGTTAATCGGATTAATGGTACGAACATGATCAATACCAATTGCGCGACAAACAGCCTCAATGCTGACTTCCTTTGTTGGCATTCCCATCAATGTATAACCGGTACCCGGATTTTCCTGATGCCCGGTCATTCCTGTAATTCGGTTATCTAGAATACAAGTAATGTGGCTACTGCGGTTATAAGCAACGTGCATTAAGCTATTAATACCTGTATGAAAGAACGTTGAGTCTCCAATTGTAGAAATGGTACGTTTATTTTCATCAAATAAATCGAATGCTTTCTGTGCACCATGTCCCATACTAATGCTGGCTCCCATACAAATGGTTGTATCTTTTGCATTCAATGGTTCGCTTCCGCCTAGCGAATAACAACCAATATCCCCGGTAATCATCACATTCTTTAATTTCTTCAATTCAAAGAAAAAACCACGGTGAGGACAACCTGCACATAAAGTTGGTGGACGATTAGCAACTGAACTTCTATCGACATCAATAATTTCTCGTTCTTCACCAAGAAGAGCCTGTGCGATAATTTCAGGAGTAAGCTCTCCAAGATTAGAGATTTTCTCTTTACCAATACAATCAATTCCGGCAGCTTTCATTTGTTCTTCAATGAAAGGCTCCAGTTCTTCAATTACATAAAGGGTTTCAACCTCTTTGGCAAAAGCCCTGATTTTTTCAATCGGTAATGGAAAAGTAAATCCGAGTTTTAGGAATGACGCATTTTCGCCAAATACTTCTTTCGCATATTGGTATGCTACTCCAGAAGAAACAATACCAATTTTTTTATTGTTCCATTCAATATAGTTTAGCGGAGTTTCTTCTGAGAATTGCTGAAGTTGCGTCAGTTTATCTTCGAGTACAACATGTAATTTGCGTGAAACACTTGGAACTAAGTCGTATTTATTTAAATCTTTTACATACGGTTTTTTAGTAGGAGTTACTCTTTCCCCTGCTTCAACAGGACTTTTACTATGGCAAATTCGCGTTGTCATCCTGAATAAAATAGGAGTATCGTACTGCTCGCTGATTTCCATAGCTGCTTTTACCATATCCTTTGACTCCTGACTGTTGCTAGGTTCAAGCATCGCAATTTTTGCAAACTTGGCATAATAGCGATTATCCTGTTCATTCTGCGATGAATGTAAGCCAGGGTCATCCGCAGAAACAAGCATCATCCCTCCATTCACCCCTGAATATGCGAAACTAAATAATGGGTCAGCAGCAACATTTACACCGACCATTTTCATGGTAGAAATTGATCTAACTCCAGCGATAGAAGCACCAATAACACACTCCAACGCCACTTTCTCGTTTGGTGCCCATTCTGCCAAAATATCTTTTTTATAGTATCCAGCTATATTCTCCAATATTTCAGTACTTGGCGTTCCGGGATAAGCACATGCATAGGAAATACCAGCCTCCCATGCACCCAAGGCAACAGCCTCATTCCCTGTTAACAATTTCATCATCCTTACTAATCTTTATTTATTATTGTTTTATGTTAATTTGTATTTTTTCTTCTTGCATATGCAAGGATTAAACCGAGTGCAATTGACAAATATGCAGCAGAAATTACACGATATTGGACAGGTAACAGAAAAGTAATCGTGTGTGCAGGAATCCAAAAAAACGGAACTGTTTTCCCAACAACAAAACGGATAAATCCCTTCCAATCAATCTCGTCCATAACTTGACTCATTGTTACAGTCTTATTCTCAGTACGCATATCAATATAGGTATCCGTAAACCGATGAGCAGCCATAAAAACTGGTGCAAAGGTCAGGTTCATGAAAGCACTAATAAAGAAAGCCGTAGATAGTTTCCCTAAAAAACCTGTGGTTTCAAAAAGAAGTCCTTTTTCTTCTAACCCGACAACACCAGATGAGAACAAACCGAACATTAAGACGATGCACATTCCGATAAACCCCCAAATAATAGTCTTGTAAATCATCCCCATTGGTGGGATCCACTTCCCGAAAATGGTTCTTAACGTAAGTAGTTCTCCCATTGTTGCCAGAATAGCAAACTTGGCAAATCCCATTAAATAAGGATGTGCATTTGTTGCACTAACAAAGATTTCGTGCAACGATGGAACAATAAGAAATGCAGAAACAGCACATAGTACTGCAACCCATATAAAATCACCTTTTTTCATTAATTCCCTCTTTTTGACATTAGGCATGCAAGTGCAATTGAATTCAGTTTTGCCTCAGAATTATCACTCCTTGAAACCATCACAATTGGATGTGTTGCTCCAATTATTACTCCTCCTATTTTAGCTTTCGCATAATTCACGAGTGTTTTTCCAACCATATTTCCTGCTTCAATTGTTGGTACAAGAAAAAGGTCTACGTCCCCAGCAATCTTACTTTCAATCCCTTTATGTTTGGCTGCCTCTGCACTTGCAGCGACATCCATAGCAATAGGACCTTCAACAACACACAAGGGCAATTCACCATTCTGGCACATATCGAATAATGCTTTTGCATCTATTGTGGCTGGCATTTTCGGATTTACTTGCTCATTAGCTGTCAACACCGCAACATTGGGTTTTTTAACTCCCATAGCATGCAAAACCTCCACTGCATTAATTAGAATTTGTTTTTTCTCATCAAGTGTAGGAGCAATATTCATCCCTCCGTCTGTATGAAAAGCAAGTTTCTTTTCTCCTGGAATTTCGAAAGCAGCAAAATGACACAATATTTTTCCGGAGCGAAGTCCAACTTGCTGATTTAATGCAGCTCGTAAAAAATTACTGCTATTAACTAATCCTTTCATTAAAATTTGTGCTTCGCCCGTTCGTACTAATTCAGCAGCCTTCAATGAGGCCTTATCAATATCAGGTTCATGCACAATTCTAGAACAACTGCTAAGACCCAGCTCTTCGTAAATTGGGAGAATTTCTGCTTCATCACCAACCAAAATCGCATTGATAAGTCCTTGCTCATTGGCATCTTTTACTGCTTCAAGAACCTCTCGATCCTGAGCAACAGCTATTGAAACGGTAACCTCACCTAGTTGCTTTGCTTCTTCTTTTACTTTTTCAAAATTGACTAACATTCTATTTCTCTTTTATTTCTGGATTCAATATACACAAGGCTCCTCTTCGCCTTTTAATACTCTAAGTGCACCTGCAGCAAGAGATTCAAGTTCTTCTTCCCCTGGAATGATCACAACAGGAGCGATATATCCAACCCTTTCTTTTATTTCGTCTGTAATAAATATATTATGAGCTATTCCACCTGTAATAATAATTCGATCAACCTTACCATATAAAACGGCAGACATAGCACCAATTTCCTTACACACCTGATATACCATTGCATTTAATACAATTTGTGCCTGTTCATTACCAGCCTCAGCCATCTTCTTGGCTTCGCGAATGTCTTTTGTGCCCAAATAGGCAAACATTCCTCCTGAGCCCAATGTCTTTTTGATCAATTCTTGCTCGGTATATTTTCCAGAATAGCACAATTTTATTAATGACCATGCAGGCAAACTACCACAACGATCTGGAGCGAAAGGGCCTTCATCCTGATTTGTATTAACGTCAATTGCTCGTCCGTTTTTATGTGCCGAAATGGTAATACCACTCCCCATGTGGGCAACAATAAAATTCATATCACTATACTTCTGCCCCATTTCTTTTGCAACCTTTCTGGCTACAGCTTTGCTGTTTAAAGCATGAGATAAACTGATCCGAGGAAGTTCGGGCATTCCGGAAATTCGTGCAACAGGTTCTAGTTCATCAACCGCAACAGGATCTACAATGAAAGCTGGAATATTTAATGGTGCTGCAATAGCATTTGCAATCACCCCCCCCAGATTTGAAGCATGTTCCCCACGCACTGCTTCCTTGAGATCGTCCAACATCGCTTGATTTACAACATATGTTCCGCTAGGTATTGGTTTTAGAAGACCTCCCCTTCCAACGACAGAATCTAATGATTCTAGAGAAATCCCAGCTTCCTCTAAAACTCTAGTTATTAAATCTATTCTATACTGAAACTGATCAAAAACCCGATCAAACATCTTCAACTCTTCTCCCTGGTGATCAATACTTTTGCTCACACAAATCTGCTCATCATCAAATACACCTATTTTGGTAGATGTAGCTCCCGGATTTACTACTAAAATTCTACTCATTAAAAATCACAATTTTCAAATGTGTCCAATTAACATTTATTTACATTTAATGAAAAGGCAAAAAAAATATGTCTTGTCCCTCCATCCCTTTTTCATTCCAATTATGGGTAATAGACACAATTTTTTTTCAATATAATTCAAATATTTACCTGACAATCCTAATTTGAAGAGGATCTTTTACTCGGTACTATTCCTCTCAAAATAAGTGTCGCCAATATATTAAAATAATAGAGTTGAACGGTCAAATAAGATCCACATTATTCCAAAATCATATTGCACAACACAGTTTTTCATCAAAAAACAGACTTTAAACACAAGACCTAAGTATTTATAATACAATGCGTTAAAATCACACAAAGAGATTTAAATCTATAATTTATCTTCTTTTATATTTTGTTTATTTGTGAAATTCGATTGACTTAGCCCCCAATAAGTCAAGACCATAGCTGAACATTAAAAACTCGAAAAAATGGACTCAAAATGACTAGGAAATTGGTGAAGTATAAAATTGCGCCAAACAATGGAGAAAGAAATCCCATACTTATGGGAGATGATAAATTCGGGAAAGAAATATGAAAAAATAATTAAATATTTTGAAGAGGATAAAATACTTAACGGAATAAGGAAGAAGAATAAAGTAAACGATTAGAAAAAGCCATATAAAACAACGTTCCCCGACAAAAATGAATTTACCGGGGAACTTTCTAATCAAAACTTAAACTTATGAACAGAGATAAAAACCAAGGTCCTAACAACGTTTTTATAATAATCCCTATATCATGAGCCTATATTTCTAAACCTTAAATTTACCTTATTTAAGATTAAAATCCTTTAGAGCATACATGTAGGACACATAACAACTGGTTACCCCCACCTTATTTATTTAAGAATACTTCTCTTAACTCCTCTACCTGTTCGTTGTTTATTGGGACCAATTTCCCAATAGGCTTAGCCATTACTAAAGATTTAGCACTAAACTCAGCAACCTCTAAGCGGTCAAAGGTTCCTAATAACTTATCTCCTGTTACCAATACTGAATCATTATTAATAATAACAGCAGGAGTATTATCCGATAAAATATTCAGAATATTCTCCTGTCCAGCAAAATGAGATCCAAATGGAACATTTGGTACATCTTGCAAGAAAATCCAGCTTTCAGGAATAGTTCTAACATCAAACTTCTGACCTGTAACACTGTGTGCCATAAGATAAGGCGTTTGCGTTAGAATAATGGAATTTACATTCGGATTCCGTTTGTAAATTTCCTGATGTAACCAGGTTGCCCTACTCGGCAATTTATTAGGTTCTCGTTTACCATCTTTAATTTGAACGATATCCTCATTCTGAATATCCCAACGTGGAATATTGGTGGGTGTAATAAGAAAGTCATCACCTCGCCAACGAACAGATACTGTACCATACGAACTAATCATTAATCCCTGTTCACATGCCCGGTGAACAATTTTCTTAATTTCTTCACGAATTGCTCGTTCATCAGAAGGATACTCCACCTGTGCCAATTCAGGCAGCAGGCGAGGAATCTGATTTTCAAACTCTTCGATCTGATCATCAGACAGATAGGTTGGCTCCCCAATCGTTTTACCATAGATAATAGTTCTGGCACTAAACTCTAAAGTCTCGAAACGTTGAAAGGCATCACTTAAATCACCACCACCGACTACGGTACCATGATTCTCCATAATAACTGCATTAAATCCTTTTTTAAATTCATCTGCAATCCTTTCGCCCAATACCCCACTGCCCGGTAATTCATAAGTTGCGTAACCAATTGGTCCACAAATATGTTTGGCCTGACTAATGATATTGGTATTCGGTATTTCTCGAACAATACTAAAAGAAACTAAGGCTGGAGGATGTGCATGGATAACTGCTTTAATGTCTTTACGACATTCATAAATAGCAATATGAAACGGATATTCAGAAGAAGGTTTGTGCCTTCCTACAATTGAACCGTCTTTTTTCACACACACGATATCCGATGGGCGTAACGACCCCTTGTCTATAGCTGAAGGAGTCACCCACACATCGCCATTGTCATCAATAATTGACACATTACCTCCCGAAGTTGTTGTTAAACCACTCCGATAAATCTTATCAATGATCATTGTAATCTGATCACGAGGGTGCATTAATTTTGTATCCAGTTTCTTCATATAAATCTACTATTATCTATCCCATCTAACTATATAATCAAAAAACACACATTCTAAATGAGTGTGTGTTACCATTCTCTTAATCCAAGATCCAGATTTGAAACATCTGCATTTTTTAAAGTATCGCTTATTACTAAAGCTGCACCCAATGCACTTGCATTATCAATTTCAGAAGTATAAACCTTTTTGTTAGGATAATGCTTCGCTAAAAGTTTGATGTAAATCTCATTCCTTGCGAAACCACCTGACACATAAAGGCTTTTAGTTTCATCTTTTTCAGGAACAACTAATTCGATGGCAGTAATACACAAATCGGTTAAATCAATAACGAATTTGGTATATGCTTCTTCGTAGTTTGAGAATACATTCAAGTCTACACTTTTCAAACCGTCCTCAAAGCTCTCTTTTCCTGCTGGAAAAAATACAGACTGAGTGTATTTCGCTTGCATTGCTCCAACAAGTGCGTCATCATTCTTAACCGTTTTGAAACGGCCAAAATCAACCCCAAAATGAGTAGACAATTTTTCTGCCCACACCTCATGGAAATGCCCCATAAACAGGCGTGATGATTTTACTTGCTGTTTCTGTGGACTCATAAAACACAGGCAATCCTGTTCTAGTTGCTCTGCTGTTAATGGTTCACGATTAAAAGGGTTCATACTAATACACCATGTTCCGGTTGAAACCAAAATAAACTTCTCTTTACTTCCCTTTAAATAAGGAACCAATGAAGCTGAACTATCATGAATACCAGTACCTACTTTAACGTTTTTCTCTCCAATTCTCGAATCAAAAACAACATCATTGGTTATTGGTTCCGGCAAATTAAAACCATAATCGCTAACCCACTGGTGATATTTCATCTGATCAAAGTCCCACATAAATGTGTGGCATCCAATTGAAGTTGGCTCTGAACTAACCTTTTGAGATAATGAATAGGAAAGGTATTGCGGAAAATGCAAGATTGATTTCGCTTTTTCCATCAATTCTTTCTTTTCATTTTGAAGCCATATCATCTGAATACCGGAGTTTAACAACAACCCAAGTGCCGGACTTGCCGTTTTGCGGCAGAACTCATCTTTGCCACCATATTTGCTGAACAACTGATTAGTCAATGATTCAGAAACAGGTTTCAAATAATTATATACAGGAGTTAATCGTTCACCATTCTCATCTAAAAACATGAGCGAAGCCCCATACGTAGAGAAATTAACTGAAACTAATTCGTACTCTTCACTTGACGTAAGTTTCAGCAATTCACTTTTCATCCATGATGTGATCAAGTCAATGTCATCGCATTCAAATCCATCATCATCAGTAATAACAGGAAGCTTTTGCTCCTGATGAAAAACTACTTGTAGTTCTTCATCAAAGAGCATTAACTTTTTGTTTGTCTTACCTATATCAAATATTGCAATTACTTGTTTCATTATTTATATGAAATCAGTATGATTATCGTTTGCTTAATTCGTCTTTTTCGTATTGCTGAATTTCAGCAATATAATCGGCTCCTACAGGAACTCCCTCTTGCAAGCAATAATAATCCCAAACAGCACTGAAAGGCATTGTTTTCAATTCTTCCAACATGGCCAAACGCTCAAAATTCTGTCCGGCTTCTTCCATCTCAAGCAGTGTTTTTGTAGGCTCAAGCATAGCAATCATAAATGCTTTTTGTGCAGCACGTGTACCAACTACATATGCACCAATACGATTAATCGAAGCATCGAAGAAGTCAAGACCAACTTTCACACGGCTCATGAAGTTGTTACGAACAATTTCAGAAGCAATTAATTGTACATCTTCATTGAGGGTAACAACATGGTCAGAGTCCCAACGAATTGGACGTGTAACGTGTAACAATATTTCATCAACAAATTGAAGAACTGAAGAAATCTTATCACCAACTACTTCTGTTGGGTGGAAGTGACCATTATCCAAACAAAGTAATATGTTGTTTTTAATGGCATATCCCATATAGAATTCATGTGAACCAACAGTCATTGATTCAGCACCAATACCAAACACTTTACTTTCTACAGCATCTTTCATGTGTTCTGTAGAGTACTTAACGGCCATTGCTTCGTCAAGAGATTTTTGCAAAATAGCGCGGTAACCATTACGGTCAATCGGCGTATCTTTTGAACCATCAGGAATCCAAGTATTGTGTACACAAGGTGTTCCCAATTGTTTTCCGGCTTCAGCAGAAATTGCACGACAACGAGCAACGTGTTCTACCCAAAACTTACGATTTTCTTCATTTTTGCTTGACAATGTAAATCCATCTTCAGCTTTTGGGTGTGAAAAACATGAAGCATTAAAATCCATTCCAATACCCTGAGCTTTACACCAATCAATCCATGTTTGGAAATGCTTTACTTCAATTTCATTGCGATCAACAATCTCGCCTTGAAAATCACCATAAATAGCATGTAGGTTTAAACGTTGCTTTCCTGGAAGTAAAGACATTACTTTCTCTAGGTCAGTACGAACCTGTGCAATAGATTTTGCTTTTCCAGGATAGTTTCCAGTAGCTTGAATACCACCACCAGACAATTCGGCATCAGGTGTTTCAAAACCGCCTACATCATCAGTTTGCCAACAATGCAATGAAATCGCAATATCATTTATTTTTGATAACACGGCATCTGTGTCAACACCCATTGAAGCATATTGCTCTTTTGCAATCTCATATGCTTTCTTTACTAATTCTACGTTTGCCATTATAATTTATTTTATTTGTTAATTATATTAGGTTAACTTATAATTCTAAAAATCTATTTCTTAAAAATTGATAACGAAGGTTGAGAAGATCAAAATCACTAGACCAATAATTAAAACGGCCCATGTTTTTTTGCTAACACCTTTCCATTCTTTCAATATAATACCCCACACATTACTGAATGTTACGTTGAGTGACATCAAGATACTCCATGAGAATACCATTATTACACTACCTTCATCGAAGAAGCTTTTACCTACTCCCAAACCGAAAAATTGAGAATACCATAGTCCACCTGCTAATGCGCAAAAAAGAAGGTTATTTACAAGGACTTTGCCCGGAACAGAAATATAATCTGTGATCGTTTTGTTCTTAAAATTTTGATATAAACAATAAACGGCGTTGGTTAAAAAACCACCAAAAGTCACCAACATTGTAGCTGGAAGTGTAACAAATAACTTTGGAGCTCCCATTGCTGTAGCGGCATCTGCAATTGGTGCACCTGCTGCTAGCCCAAGACTAAAACATGCACTCATTACACCTGCTAATAAAGCAACTAATAATCCTTTACTCAAAGCAAAGTCTTTAACAGCCGCTCTCTTTTCTTCTTCGGTCATGTTTTTAGCACGAAGACTTCCTGCATAACCAATAATAGCAATACCGGCCAAGGCAATACTAACTGCAATTAATAAGATAAGCCCTTTCCCTTCGAATAGGTCTGTTCCTTCCATCATGGCAGGAATAATAGTACCAAAAGCAGAACATGTACCCAAGGCAATTGATTGCCCAAGTGCAACGCCTAAATAACGCATACTAAGCCCAAACGTAAGGCCACCAATTCCCCACAAAACACCATATCCAACAGTTGGCATCATAGCTCCATCACCACTTGTTAGTATCTCAATCAATGTATGTCCTGCCGGAACTGCCAGCAAGGCACCTAAAAATGGAAATACCAACCAAGCAAAAATGCCCTGTGTTAACCAAAAACTTTCCCACGACCAGTTCTTCACTTTATTAATTGGAACGTACGAGCTAGATTGCCCGAAGCTACCAACAGCGATAATTAATAATCCAAGAATAAAATTCATAATGCCTGTTTGTTTTATTTTTAATTAGTTAAATTTTGATAGTTGTTTCAAACTCTTTTTAATATTTATCAGGTTAAGTACATTTCAACGTAATCCGGTCAACTTTTAACTGCAGCATACATGAAATGGATGGAATTAAACTCGATGTGTTTGCGAATATTTCCTAAACCAAATACTTCTCACCTCAAGTATACCTTCAAATTTATTTTCATGAGCAAAATTCATCCTGTTAAAAGGGCTCAATTCAAACCGAAATATCAAGCACAAATTAATCTTCAAACCCATATTTCACAAGTTGATATTTGGTTTATTTATTATATTTGTCCTCAATATGTATTGTAACCGATTCAAAAATACCTCTAAGAACTAAGAGAATAAATACACAAACTGATCTATTGCTTGCACATTCTGACACTACAATGAACGATTATTTCAAATATTTAACACCAGGTGAAGATGACAAACTATGGGGACTATATCTCACCGTAGCAGGACGAGATACAACGTTGCCAAATGCGCAATATCCAAAACCGGATCACCCAACAGGTTATTACTTTGCGTGGAAGAAAGGTCGTATTTTAACAGAATACCAAATAAATTACATTACTGAAGGAAATGGGATTCTTGAGAATAGCGAAGGTCACTTCCCCGTAAAACAGGGCAGCATCATTATTACTCACCCAGGTGTTTGGCACCGATACAAGCCCTTAAAAAAATCTGGATGGAAGGAACAATACATTGGCTTTGACGGAAAAATTGCCCAACACTTTTTAAGCAACCCGCTTTTTGCATCTAACCAACCTGTTATAAACATAGGAATAAGGGAAGAAATACTCGATACTTATCTAAAAATTGATGATCTGGTAAATAAAGAGAAGCCAGGATATCAGAAGATTGCATCAGGAATGATACTAAAGTTATTAGGATACTTAGTTTCATTTGAACATCAAAAAGAGTTTACTGGCAAACGAATTGAATCAATCATTGAAGAGGCTCGTTTTAAAATGCGCGAATACATTTCAAAACCTATTGACCCCAAAGATTTGGCCAAGGAGCACAACATTGGCTATTCTTACTTTCGCAAAATGTTTAAAAAATACACAGGTGTTGCCCCTCACCAATATCACTTAGAATTAAAAATTATGCGGGCAAAAGAGCTTTTACTATCTACAAATAAAAGCATAAAGGAAATCAGCTACGACCTTGGATTTCAATCTATACATTACTTTAGTCGTATTTTTAAAGAAAAGACAGGCAGCAACCCCTCCAAGTTTAGAAGCTAAACAAAGCACAATCAGTTGCGCCAATCGTTAATGGTTTTTCCAACATTCTGAACAACTAAAAACGTAGCAAACACAAAAGCTTCCGTTTAGTGTAAATGCACATGACCCCAGCTAAATTATAGCATTCTTAAAATAAAAAAAGACACAACAGTCTTTAAAATGAACAAATCCTTAATACATTTGTCGTTCGAAATAAATAACTCATAGATCACGTGAATATACTTTATCAAAAACATAAGACAACAGACTGGTTGCCAACAACAAAAAAAGAGGTTATAGAGCGGGGTTGGGATCAGTTGGATGTCATCCTTTTTACCGGAGATGCCTATATTGATCATCCTTCGTTTGGTGCCGCTGTCATTGGACGGGTATTAGAAGCAGAAGGCCTGCGTGTTGCCATTGTACCTCAACCTAATTGGCAAGATGATTTGCGTGACTTCAAAAAACTTGGGACTCCCCGATTGTTTTTTGCAGTTACATCCGGCAACATGGATTCAATGGTAAACCATTACACCGCGAACAAACGCAAACGATCAGACGATGCTTACACTGCAGGAGGGCAAGCCAACAAACGCCCAGATTATGCAACCGTCGTTTATAGCAATATTCTTAAAAATCTATATCCGGACACACCATTAATTATAGGCGGCATTGAGGCCTCACTGAGAAGGGTTACTCACTATGATTACTGGGAAAATAAATTGAAACCATCCATACTTTTAGACTCAAAAGCTGATGTTCTATTTTACGGCATGGGTGAGAAATCATTGATCGAATTTGTCCGTCTAATACAAAAAGGAATAGATCCAAAAAATCTGACCAACATTCCACAAACAGCATTCTTAACAGATTCGGGCTCAAAATACCCCACTCAAAAAAAGTGGAACACAATTGACCTGTATTCGCATGAAGAATGTCTGAAAGACAAAAAGAAGTTTGCCAAAAATTTCATGCACATTGAAGAGGAATCAAACAAAGCAGAAGCAAACAAAATTATTCAAAATATAGACCATCAACAAGTGGTCGTAAACCCACCATGGCCTCCATTGGAGGAAAAAGAAATCGACCAATTTTTCGATTACCCATTTACCCGATTGCCACATCCTAAGTATCGGACAAAGGCTCCAATTCCGGCCTACGAAATGATCCGCCATTCCATTAATATTCACCGCGGATGTTTTGGGGGCTGCACCTTTTGTACAATCTCTGCGCATCAGGGCAAATTTATTGCCAGCCGCTCACAACAATCGGTTTTGAAAGAGGTGGATCAAGTCACCCAGATGCCCGACTTTAAAGGGTACATTTCTGATTTGGGTGGACCTTCGGCCAACATGTATAAGATGAAGGGGATTCACGAGGAAATTTGCAACAAGTGCAAACGCCCATCATGCATCTTCCCTACCGTTTGTAAGAATCTTGATACTGACCACCAACCCATGCTTGACCTATACCGGGAAGTTCGAAAACACCCTTCTGTAAAAAAAGCATTTATTGGCAGTGGCATCCGTTACGACATGATTTTGCACCAGACCAAGGATGGAAGGGTGAACAAAAATAACATGAACTACCTTAAAGAAGTGGTTAAACATCATGTTTCAGGACGCTTAAAAGTAGCTCCGGAACACACATCGGATGATGTCTTAAAAATTATGCGCAAACCTTCATTCTCACTATTCTATAAGCTCAACAAGGTATTCCATCAAATAAATAAGCAGGAAGGCTTGAATCAACAACTGATTCCTTATTTCATTTCGAGTCATCCGGGTTGTAAAAACGTAGACATGGCCAATTTGGCTGCCGATACGAAGCAACTAGACTTTAAACTGGAACAAGTGCAAGATTTTACGCCAACACCAATGACATTAGCAACGGTGATCTTCTATACCGGATTTCATCCATACACAATGGAAGAAGTTTTTACGGCCAAATCCAAAGAAGAAAAAATGGCACAACGCAAATTCTTCTTCTGGTACAAAAAGGAATACCGCCAACAAATAAAACAGGAATTGACGAAACTAAACCGCAAAGACTTATTGAAAAAAATATTGGAATAGAAGATTGTCGCTCAGGCTTCTTCTTCCTCTTTTGATCCCCGACAACATTGCCGCGCTGAGCCGGCGATGATTACAAAACTGACAACCAACCACAACTGATATTCCTTAAGTGGATTTTCGGGTATAATATTCGTTAGTGAAACTGCCAATACCAGAAAGTTTACGACTAACAGTATCAGGAATATATTGCGAACACAAGGTTTCATAAGTTACTTCTAAAGGTTTGACTAGGCATAGTGCGAGTTTCGTAGAGCGGAGACAACGCGATGCAATTTACAAAATTCTGTGCGTTTGTGCTTTATTATCCGCAGTATGTCCGTGCGTTTGGGTAGCTGTTGAAATATATAATTGGTGTGGGGCTTTTTAGAGATGCAATGCGTCTTTACTCATCCCACGTCCCGTCGCACATTCCTGGTTATTCATATCCCCCTATTTCTGACAATTTCATTTTTCCATCTACAATTTCCCCAAAATAACATTCCCGGTTCTGTGTACATATCGTCACAAAATAGGCCTCACTCCATCAATAATCCGAATTTTGGAAGCAAGCAGATGGGATTCTATATTTTTTCTGAAATTTATCTGACATATTCTAGGCTATAAATTTATCAAAATTGATATTATCGCTTAATGGGTCCGAGGGACACAACAATGGCCTGCCTTCGGCTACGTCGCTTTACTGGAACTCAACAATCAGGCAACCCCAAACACGGGTTTGCTTTCTATAACTTAACGAACTGCCCAATATGTTTCTGAGAATAGTATGTTCTATTAATACTTCGCTCGAAAGAAAGGAGCACAACTCACATACGCAGGGAGATGTAAAAGCCTCTCCTGTTAGTTGTTACTAGTGGGTCAGTCTTTTCGATTGTGTGTTGGTTAATTTCTGGATCATCCCTTTGAAAATAATCCCATGAAATGGAAGAACTGCATACCAATATACTCTTCCAATTATCCCCAATGGTCTGAAAGTAGCTGTTTGTATCAATTTATCTTCAACAATTCTAAATTCGAGCCAAGCTTCCCCTGGCAATTTCATTTCTGCAAATAGAAGTAAACGCCCCTCACTTTTATCTGCGTACAATACTCTCCAAAAATCTAATGCATCTCCTGCATTTAAAGAGTTTTCTGAAGTACGTCCTCTTCTTAATCCAACTCCACCTACCAACCTATCTATAAATCCTCTAACCCGCCATAGCCAGTTTCCATAATACCAACCATTTTTACCTCCAATACTCCAAATTTTGTTAATACAATCTTCTCTGTGGATAACTGTTTTTTCTCTAACATCTCGAAAACACCCAAAAGATGGTACCTGAATAAACTCTGATATATTAAATTTGAAACCACTGCTAATGAAGGCATCCTTCCAGCTAGAAACCACTTCATTTCTTTCTATTTTACTAAAAGCTCTATCTAAAGACACCTGATAACTTATTGGCTCTATCCCCAATATTTTATTTATCTCATCATCTCGGCATATCACTTCTACTTTCATACTATTCACTAACGCAACAGCGAGTTTATAGGAGGTTGATGTTACAAAATACAACCAATATGAAGAAAGCTTGGGAGTCATAACAGGAACAATAAAAATATGGCGTTTCAAATTTCTTTTCCGCCCTAACTCTAAGAGCATATCTTTATACGATAATATATTAGGACCTCCAATATCAAAATCTTTATTAAATGTCTTTGGGTTGAATATCGTTTGGGAAAGAAACCTTATAACATCTGATATTGCGATAGGCTGACATTTCGTATTTAGCCATTTAGGAGTGACCATAATGGGAAGTTTCTCTACTAAATCCCTCATTATTTCAAAAGAAGCACTTCCCGAACCAATAATAATACCCGCTCTTAAAGCGGTAAAATTATAATTGCCCTTGCTAAGTTCTAATTCAACATTTTTTCTGGACGCTAGGTGCCTAGACAATGTCGATTCATTTACGATGCCACTTAAATACACCACATGTTGCACATTCGTTTGATTAATTGCATTTCTGAAATTAACAGCCGACTCTAGCTCTAATGACTGATAATCAGAAGATGCCGACATTGAATGGACCAAATAAAAAGCCCCGTCAATATCTTTTGGAATGCTTTCTAATGAAGCTTTGTCCAGCAGGTCAACCTGAATTATTTTTATGCTTGATTTTAGTGATTCCGGTGGAGTAAATCTTTCAATATCTCTAACACAGCATATCACTTCATGACCACTGTCTACCAAAACGGGGAGAAGTCGTTTCCCAATATATCCAGATGCACCTGTTAGTAGTAGTTTCATTTTAAAAAATTAATGGCAGTCTGTTTAAAAACTGGTTTTACTTCCAATTTTAGGTTTTGTCATATTGCCATTATCGATGACAATGCAAAATAGTTAAAATATTTTGCATTGTAGTTCCATCGGTTTTTCAGGTAGAAACACAATGCATTGCGTCTCTACGTTCTATCGGAAAATTTATCATTTTGCCAATTTGCGGGATTGGTTGAAATGTATGTTCTAATCCTTTGAAACGAATCATCGTTGCGAATAATGTGGTCGTGAAAACGAGATTGCCAGGCAAAATCTGCATGAATATGCCTTGCATTTACCGTAACAGACGATTTGAAACCACGAATAATTGATGCCAGATTTTTTGATTGGGCACCAAATTTATTTTTTGATTCATTGATGGTGGTGTCGCCAATGGTAGAAACGCAATGCATTGCGTCTCTACTACGTTCCGTCCCACATGCCGCCCCATATTCCATCCCACGTTTCGTGTTATACATATTCTCACCAATTATGATAATTGCATGAAAATGATTTGGCATCACAACAAATTCACCCATCTGCAAATTCATATCAGGACGCATTTCATATGTTTTCAACCATTCGTATTCTACAATTTCCCCTATTTCAGACAATTTCATTTTCCCATCTACAATTTCCCCAAAATAAGATTCCCGGCCTTGTGTACATATCGTCACAAAATAGGCCCCATTCCATCTATAATCCCAGTTTTGTAAACGAGCAGATGGTATTCTATATTTATTCTGAAATTTGTCTGACATATTCTAGGCTGTAAATTTATCTAAATCCTCATTGTCGTTATTAGCAACAACTTCTATCCCCTGGGTGTCTGGATATTAGGGTATTCGTCACTGATCAAACTAATTAGTTCATTGTAAAGATTATTGCAACATTCAACTGTGTCAATTCCGCAATAAAACCATGATTCCTTAAAGTGTATTATTATTTTTTCTTGATTTTTTAAGCTCATCTTGTTTTCGAATTATGGCAAGAGTCTCATCGTTATAAGGATATTGTTTTTCATATTCCATTCCCGCTTCAATCACAACATCTATTGCTATCAACTCATATGCTTCATTTAATTGGTCAAGGTTATATTTTAGTGCCTTAATTCTAATATTGACATTTTCATTGATTGACATTTCTTGGTGAGTTAAAATTATTGCCAACTAGCTTATCCTATTACATATTCCTCAATAACCAGATGTATTGTTTACTTTTTTGTACGCTTCTGAAATTTATCAAAAAAAAATAATTTATTGTTTCGTTTGACCAAAGTTCTCAACATAAGTTTAAATGCAACGTTAATACAGGTTGATTGAATATCAGAATCAGTCATCCCGAATTTATTTCGGGATCTGTTGTTTAATTGAGTAGAGTTATTTTTTCACGACCTGAAAACTCAGATAATATCCAATTACTAGAAGGTTAAAACAAAAGGCACTATCCGAAAATCAAAAATCGTGAATCATTCTTCAAACCAATTTTCTTGTATCTTGTTCTAAAATAGCCATCAAAGCAAAATATTAAGTATGAAAACAAAAATTATTACACTTGCACTATCCATAACACTACTTACTGGCTGTGCCGAAATGCAGCAGATTGCACAGGCCGTTTATCAAGATCAACTGCCATTATCCCAAACCGAAATTATTGCCGGGTTAAAACAGGCACTCACGATTGGGGTTGACAGCTCAGTAGCTCATCTAGCGGTTAATAACGGTTACCTAAGAGACGAGGCCGTAAAAATATTGCTTCCTCCAGAAGCAGATGTTATAATCGAAAATTTGGGTAAACTACCCGGCGGACAACAATTGGTTGACAATGCAATTGAAAGCATTAACCAGGCAGCATCGGACGCAGCAAAGGAAGCTGCCCCAATAATTGCCAACAGCATAAAATCAATGACCATACAAGATGCCGCGGGCATACTCACCGGTGGCGATTTTGCGGCAACAAATTATCTGGAGCAAACCAATTACGAAGCTCTCTTTGCTGTATATCAACCTAAAATTGAAACCTCTTTGGATAAAAAACTGGCAGGAAATATTTCGGCACAACAATCATGGGACGAATTAACAAGCAATTGGAATCAAATTGCCGGGTCTTTGGTTGGGCAATTGGCGAATATGCAAACGGTTGACACCAACCTTAGCTCGTACCTTACCCGACGTGCCTTAGATGGCCTTTTTCTGAAGATTAGAGAAACGGAGAAGAACATCCGTCAGGATCCTGCCGCCCGGGTTACCGAACTCTTGAAACGCGTTTTCGGAAATTAATAACCCACCAAATAGAAAGGTTCGTAAAATACTGAATTCCTCAGCTTGAATGGACTGTTCTTCCGAACGGGATTTCATTTTTTGGCTTGACCCAAAAAACGGAAACAAAAAAAGTCAAGGATGACTGACCTTTTGAAAGAAAACTACGGATTGAAAACACCATGCAACCCAACTCGTCGTTCCTCATCAAACAGAATGGTTTACTAGTACCACCCCCTGATTTTCGGCCTTGTTTGCTAATCAAAACCTCGGTAGGCCATACTTTTCAACTGCCAGTGAAGTAAAAAATCAAGTCATTCTGAACTTATTTCAGGATCTTAATCAACGGAAAAACGTCATCCCGAAACAAGTTCGGAATGACGTTTTTAAATGAGTTTTATACCTTTTAACAGCTCCTTTGCTGTTCAAATATTTCGTTCGGATTTACTTCGCATATGTTACTGCTCTCAATTCACGGATAACAGTAATTTTTATTTGTCCCGGATAAGTCATTTCATCCTGAATGTGTTTCGCAATATCATACGATAGTTGTTCTGATTCTTTGTCAGAAATCTTATCACTACCTACAATAACTCGCAACTCGCGTCCAGCCTGAATAGCATATGTTTTCAAAACACCAGGATAAGAAAGTGCTAAATCTTCTAATGCTTTCAACCGTTTAATGTATGATTCGACCACCTCACGGCGTGCACCAGGACGTGCACCAGAAATCGCATCACAAACCTGCACTATTGGAGCAAGCATGCTATTCATCTCAACCTCATCATGGTGAGCACCAATGGCATTGCATATCTCCGGTTTTTCTTTGAATTTCTCAGCCAACTTCATACCCAATACTGCGTGTGGCAATTCCGGCTCATCATCAGGCACTTTACCAATATCATGCAGTAATCCGGCACGTTTCGCCCACTTCACATTCAGGCCAAGCTCTGCAGCCATAATAGCACTAAGGTTGGCTACTTCACGTGAGTGCTGCAATAGGTTTTGTCCGTAAGATGAACGGTATTTCATTTTACCAATTAAACGAATCAACTCAGGATGCAATCCATGCACACCCATATCAATTGTTGTACGCTTACCAGTTTCAATAATTTCTTCTTCAACTTGTTTTTTCACCTTACCAACAACCTCTTCAATTCGTGCTGGGTGAATACGCCCATCGGTAACCAATTGGTGCAATGCCAAACGAGCAATCTCGCGACGTACCGGATCAAAGCCTGAAAGTACAATTGCTTCCGGTGTATCATCCACAATAATCTCAATTCCGGTAGCGGCTTCAAGAGCGCGGATATTACGGCCTTCACGACCAATGATACGTCCTTTAATTTCGTCACTTTCAATATGGAAAATGGTAACTGCATTCTCAATGGCAGTTTCTGTAGCTACTCGTTGTATAGTTTTAACAACCACTTTCTTCGCTTCTTTGTTTGCGGTAAGTTTGGCCTCCTCCATAATTTCATTTACATAAGACATGGCCTCTGTTTTGGCCTCGCCTTTTAACGACTCAACCATTTGGCTTTTTGCTTCCTCAGCAGACAATCCGGAGATAGCCTCCAATTGCTCCACCTGCTGCTTGTGCATCTTATCTAATTCATCCTCCTTTTGTTGAACCATGTTCAATTGCATAGAAAGATTCTCACGAATGATGTCGATTTCCTTCTTTTCTGATTCAAAATCCCTAAATGTGCGTTGAAATTCATCCTTGCGTTGCAAAAACATCGTTTCCTTTTGCTTCAGCTTATTCTCCAATACAGCAACTTTATTGTTCCTTTCGTTGATGTACTTTTCATGATCTGTTTTAAGCTGAAAGAATTTCTCTTTTGCCTGAAGTATTTTATCTTTTTTAATCACTTCTCCTTCAGACTCAGCCTCACTAATTATTTTATTCTTCTTTCCTATGATAGCCTTATCCAACAAGAAATAGGATATAGCACCACCTACAAGAAAGCCTGAAACTACGTATAATATTATTTCCATTTTAGTTATATTTTGAATGTTCGTAAAAACTAAAAAGCCAGCTATTTAGTACAGTTTCATTTCAAAAGAAACTGCACCAAAAGCGGGCTCTCGATATATTGTATTTTTATTTGTTTAATGATAAATATTCACTCAACTGTTCGTCAAGTTCTTTAAGCTCATCCAGAATAGGTGATTCATCAGCCTGATCCTCTATTTCTAAATTTTTCAATACTACTTGAAAAGCTGTCATTGCCAAAAAATCCTGAGCATCTTGATTGACATACTTTTTTTTGTATTCTAGAACTATATCATTAACCATCTTAGCAGCTTTCCGATACCTCTCCTCTTGTCTCCGGTCAATCTTCAGGGGATATGTTCTCCCGTTGATATTAATATTTATTGAAAGCTTATCTGCCATTTATACGATGCATTTGCTACACATTTAACTGAGCAATACATTTATCAATTTCCCGCACTATTTTGTTGATGCGCTGTTTCATCTGTTGTTTATCACTATCATTAACAGATAAAACTTTTGCAACCCTTAAATCATCATACTTTTTGACTAAACCATCATTTTCACTTTTCAACCGGATCAACTCTTCTTGCAGAAATTTAACTTGTTCTGCTAATTCTTGATTTTCGTTTTTTAAACTGTCGTGTCGTTTAATAAACAGTCTGAGTTTCGCCTTAAAATCGTCAAGTAAAATTTGATCCTGCTCAGTCATTACAGTACGTTTTCTTGGACAAAATTAATATTTTTGCCCAAAGATTTCACTAAGATAGCTTTATTTGTTGAATCGTACACCCCATTGAACAAATCTAGTCTGAAATTAGTTTTGACAATCAATCGCAATGCACTGATACACTATGAAATTTTGGTTACTCACATTCCTCATAATATTTTCGACCCCGGATTTGCCACTCGTTTCAAATCCAGATTACTATTCATCTCCGGTAAAAATCCCCATTTTACTTAGTGGGAATTTTGGGGAATTGCGGTCTAACCACTTCCATTCGGGTATCGATATTAAAACGGAAGGAAAAACAGGACTACCTGTGTATGCAGCAGCAGAAGGTGACGTTTCGAGGATCAACATATCTCCCACCGGATTTGGATTGGCACTATATATCGATCATCCCAACGGAACAACAACGGTTTATGGGCATTTGGAAAATCTGCGTGATGACATGGCCAGATATGCAAAATCAATTCAATACATGAAGGAGTCATTTTCAATAGACATTTCGGTACCACAAGGAATGTTTCATGTAAAAAAAGGAGAACTGGTTGCATATAGTGGGAATAGTGGCAGTTCCGGTGGTCCTCACCTCCATTTTGAAGTCCGCACCAAAAACAATCAGCACCCCATTAATCCATTGCTGTACAATTTTAAGATTCAAGATGCCATTGCTCCACAAATGATGTCTGTCATGCTATACCCCTTATCGGACGATGCTCATATATCCGGTAAAGACTACTCACAGCGCATTGAAACCGTTTATTACGATGGAGCATATCATCTAAAGGGAAACCCAGCACTGAACGTGTATGGCGACTTAGGCTTTGGGCTTCAGACATTAGACTACCTAGATGGTAGCTGGAGTAAATGTGGAGTGTACGAAATAAACCTTTCTGTGGATGGGGAAATTGTTTATTCCTTTAAAATGGATGAGTTGGACTTTGACGAAACGCGTTATTTAAATAGTCACATAGACTATGGTCACCTTGCGAAATATGGCAGACGCCTACACAAAAGCTGGGTAGAACCGGGCAACCATCTGAGCAACTACACAACTTTGAGCAATCAGGGAAAAGTTAGACTGGATGATGGAAAAACCCACACGATCAACTATCTGATTAAAGATGTAAAAGGGAACAGCAGCAAATTGGAATTTAAGGTTTCCTCCAAACAAATGAATGTAAGCAAATCAAAAAAAACTGGAATTCCAATCAGGTATAACAGCACAAATAATATTGAAAAGAAAGGGATGAAAGCCAGTTTTAAAACGGGTACTTTTTATTCTGATTTCAATCTGGAATATGAAGAAAAACAAGCAACTCCAGGATTATATTCTTCTATATACAAATTGCATAATAGAGAAGTGCCGGCACACCAGTATTTCGACCTAAAACTTGAAGCCAGCAAACTCCCCATTCAGTTGCGAGAAAAAGCTCTGATAGCCCTCGTTGATGAAAAAACAGGCAAGACATCAGCCTTAGGTGGTAATTATGAAAATGGATGGATAGACGCCCAAATTCGCCAACTTGGGAACTTTGCAATTGCCATAGATACCATCGCCCCAAGCATCACCCCCATCAATATAAAGAACAAAATAACACTTACGAACAACGGCAAAGTAAGCTTTAAAATTCGTGATGACTTTTCGGGCATCGCAAGTTACCAAGGCAAAATTGACGGGCATTGGGTTTTGTTTGAATACGATGCTAAAAACAATTTATTAGAGTATTATTTTGACAAGGAGCATCTGGAACTGAATAAGAGACACCAGTTAATTTTGGTGGTCACTGATGCAAAAAATAATAAACGCACTTACGAAGCCAATTTCTTCCGATAAAAGGGCCATAGGGCTTTGTATCCTGAATTTTCTTCGGCACAAGAAAAAACATATTATATTTGTCGGCTGAAAAACTTAAAAGTTTGAATATGAAAGCATATGTATTTCCCGGACAAGGGGCGCAGTTCCCAGGAATGGGCAAAGACCTTTACGAAAACTCGCCTCTGGCAAAAGAATTATTTGATAAAGCAAATGACATTTTAGGCTTCAACATTACAGACATCATGTTTGAAGGTACCGTTGACGACCTAAAACAAACGAAAGTAACCCAGCCTGCAATCTTTTTACACTCGGTACTTTTGGCTAAAACTCTTGACAACTTTCAGCCAGAAATGGTTGCAGGACACTCATTAGGTGAGTTCTCAGCATTAGTTGCTAACGGCACATTAACTTTCGAAGATGGTTTAAAGCTTGTTTCACAACGTGCCATGGCCATGCAAACAGCTTGCGAGATGGAACCATCAACAATGGCCGCCATTGTTGGTTTGGAAGATGCCGTAGTTGAGGAAGTTTGCGCCTCAATTGATGACATCGTTGTTCCGGCAAACTACAACTGCCCAGGACAATTGGTTATTTCGGGAAGCGAAGCCGGAATTGACAAAGCCTGTGAGCTACTAAAAGAAAAAGGCGCCAAGCGTGCACTTAAATTAGTTGTTGGTGGAGCCTTCCACTCACCACTGATGGAGCCTGCTCGCGAAAAACTGGCAGCAGCAATTGAAGCAACAACCTTTAGTTCTCCAATTTGCCCGGTGTATCAAAATGTAAACGCCTCACCGACTAGCGACCCAGCCGTTATTAAAGAAAATCTGATTGCTCAGTTAACAGCTCCGGTAAGATGGACACAGACTGTGGAAAACATGCTGAAAGACGGTGGTAAATTATTTACAGAAATTGGCCCAGGCAAAGTATTGCAGGGATTGATTAAAAAGGTAGACAGAAGTGCCGAAACAGCCGGTATTGACAGCTATACAGCCTAATAAAAAAGATAAGATCCGATTATAGAACGGCATTCAAGAATTTGGATGCCGTTTTTTATTTTCGAAAGGGATCACTCCTTCCACCGTACAAAGCAAGTTAACTGTAACACATTAATGAAAAGAACCTAATTCACCGTCAGGTGAAAAACATAACTTACGGAGGTTTTCTTTCAAAAGGCATGTCAACCTTGATTGTTTTGTTCCCGTTTTTTGAGTCAAGCAAAAAAAATGAAATCCCGTTCGAAAGAACAGCAAAATCAGAAAATACGCATTACTTATTTATAGCCCAACAAGCTTACTAAAGCTATTTACCAGAATAGAATAAATGAGTCTCACGAATCTAATCCACTCGATTTTTCATTTGATTCCGGAATTAAAGAATGATTAAGCTTAAGGTATGGGAAATGTACTTTGGGTGTAAAACCCCGAAAGCATGGTAGCTTTGCCTTCAAAATAAATTACCATGTGGGTACTACTGGCTCTTACATCTGCTATGCTTCTTGGCTTTTATGATGTTTTCAAAAAGCTGTCTGTTAACGGGAATGCTGTTCTTCCAGTGCTTCTTATTTCAACCATTACTGGGTCATTTTTGGTGATGCCTGCAGTTATAGGATCAGAATTATTTCCAGACTTTTTTCAATCTATTAACCTGTATGTGCCCAGAATAAACCTGAAAGAACACGGACTCATCTTCCTTAAAGCAATGATTGTGGTCTCCAGTTGGATTTTTGCCTTTCATGCCCTTAAGCATTTGCCCATCACCATTGTGGCTCCTGTTAGAGCAACCGGTCCGGTGTGGACCTTGATTGGTGCAATTCTGATCTTTCAGGAACAATTAAGTCCCACGCAGTGGATTGGAGTTCTCATTACTCTAATTTTCTTCTACCTGCTTTCAACTGCCGGAAAACTCGAAGGAATTAACTTTCGTAAAAACGTGTGGATTTTTTGCATCATTGCAGCAACTCTGCTAGGAGCAGCCAGTGGTTTGTACGACAAATTTATCATTCGAAGAATAGACAGGTTGGCCGTTCAAGCGTGGTTTACTTTCTATCAGGTAATTGTTATGCTGCCAGCTATTGCCCTCTTCCGCTGGGCAAAACAAAAAAAGGAACGCCCTGTTTTTGAATGGAGATGGAGTATCCCGGCCATTGGCTTGTTTCTGCTAATTGCCGACTTTGCCTATTTCTATGCGCTTAGCTATGAAGACTCCATGATTTCAATTATTTCTGCCCTTCGGCGGGGTGGCGTGCTGGTCGCATTTATTACAGGAGCATTGCTATTTAAAGAGAATAACATCCGTAGAAAAGGCATTTATTTGCTTGGCATTTTAGCAGGAATATTAATCATTAGCTTGGGAAGCTAGTTTCTTCTATATTTTCTCCGACAACTTCATTTTTCCCATTATGAGGTTAACTTTACTGAAAAAATATGGAGCGAATAGAATTATATCAAGGGAACATTACTGAAATGCATGTGGATGCTATCGTTAATGCGGCCAATAAATCTCTGCTTGGAGGCGGTGGCGTTGATGGTGCGATTCACCGTGTTGCAGGCCCTAAACTGTTAGAAGAATGTAAAAAACTAAACGGCTGCAATACAGGTGAGGCTAAAATAACACAGGCATATAGGCTACCATGTCGATATATAATACATACCGTTGGCCCGATATGGTACGGCGGAAAGATTGGAGAAGAAGAACATCTGGCAAATACTTACAGAAACAGTTCATTATTGGCAAAGGAATACGGATTGAAAACGATTGCTTTCCCAAACATTAGCACCGGCGTATATAATTTTCCAAAAGAATTGGCCGCTCAAATAGCAATAAGAACAGTCTCCGATTTTTTAATGACGGATAATACCGTTGAAACTATTATCTTTTGTGTGTTCGACGAAGAAAACTTCGAAATCTATCAAAACCTATTAAATCAGGAATAAAACGAATAGGAATAACAACAATTATCAAATTGAGAAATAAAAGAAAGTGCATAATAATCTTGAAAACTGAAACTCAACAAACTGGAACACAACACAAACGATGGCACTACAATTGCGATAAAAATGAACATATCGAAATGTTACTATCGAAAATGCAATCATGAAGTTTTTTAAAATTGAAATACAAGTCACGTTATTGACCATCATCATTGCAGCGGCGGTGGTTGGCTCCGGTTATCTGGTGTATCAAAGCCTTTCCCAAATTGTCAATTCAATACATCAGGAGGCCCGTCCCGATTTCAAATTGCTGCTGATAAAAGATATTGCATCGGAACTTACCGAAGCTGAAAACACCATCCGTTTGTTTAGCTTGACCAACGACGAAGAACTTATCTTTTCATACGCACAGCTAAATTCCAGCATTCAGGAAAATCTCATAAACCTAAAAGATTACTCCATTCCAGGGTCAGAGGAAATAGTGTTGATTGATTCCATTCAATTGCTGAGCAACCGAAAACTCATGATTTTGGATGAAATACAAACTCTTTATAAAAGCAAGGATCAGACAGTTGACCGTTTCACAGATCTTTATTCCAAAATTGATACTGTTATTATTCAACCAGACACTATCACTTTTCAACCAGAAGAAAGACCCGGCTTTTTTGGACGCTTGTTTGGAAAAAAGGACACGACTATACGAGAACCTATTATTATTGACAAAACACCTGAGAAAGAAATTATAAAGCAGGAAATTGCTGAAATTGAGCAACAAATGTCTGATCGCAGCAGTAAGTTTCAAGCAACTGAAAGAGTTTTACTCGAGCGCGACATTCAAGTCACAGCCCTCATTAGCCAGCAAATTGCCGTTCTGGAAAACAACGAACAGAGGCGACTCGAAACAAAAACGGAAGAAGCCGATTTTCTGGCAGCCCAAACATACAGGCGTTTAGCCATATTCACCATTGCTTCAGTTATTTTGCTAATTATTATATTGATTATATTTTTCCGCAACTTGCAACGAAACAGAGCATATCAAAACATTCTAACAAAAGCAAAATACGAAGCTGAAAGCCTTGCAAAAGCCAAGGAGCGATTTGTTGCCACGGTAAGTCATGAGATGAGAACGCCAGTAAATGCCATTTTCGGACTGACCGAGCAAATGATGCAGAAAGAAAGCTCAGAAGAGATAAAAGCCAACCTTAATGTGGTGCACAAATCAGCAGAACATTTAATTACACTAGTGAATGACACGCTTGACTTTTCAAAGATTGAGTCACAGCAGATGAAAATTGAACATTTTGATTTCTTCTTAAATGAAGTTTTAAATGAAGTTTACACCCTTCACAAACAAACAGCAGAGGCCAAAGCAATTCAATTGGTAATAAATAATCAGACCGATAACGATTTAGTATTAGAGGGTGATCCGATCCGATTAAAACAGATCCTCATCAATCTAGTAACCAATGCCATAAAGTTCACAAGTCAAGGCTATGTAATTATCAATATTGAAAAAAAGGAAAACACTCAACACAACTGCATACTCAATTTTGAAGTCTCGGATACCGGAGCAGGCATTCCCACTAAAAACCTCAATAACATTTTTGATGAGTTCGTCCAATTAGATACCGATCAGAACCAGAAACATCGTGGAGCCGGACTTGGGCTGGCCATCGTTAAAAAACTGGTCGACCTTCAGGGTGGAAGCATTAAAGTGGACAGTATTCCCGGGAAAGGGAGCACCTTCTCCATTCAAATTCCTTACAAAAAAGGAAATGCTGAGAATATTAAAGACAAAGTTTTCTCATCAATCGAAGTCCCATCCTATTTTAGAGACCTTCATTTTCTACTTGTTGATGACGAAGAATTTAACCGATACCTTCTCGTTAATATCCTAAAGAAATGGGGAGTATCTTATACGGAAGCGAGCAACGGACAACAAGCTGTCGAACTTGCCTTTCATAATCAATTCGACTTAATATTAATGGACATGCGCATGCCTGTACTTAACGGGCTTGATGCAGCCAAAGAAATTATTAATTCACAACCCGATGCAAAAATAATTGCCTTAACAGCCACGAATAAAGCTGAAGACAAACAAAAATGCCAACAAGCCGGCATGCTTGGTTTTTTACAAAAACCATTTACCGAATCTGAGATATTTCAGGCAATAATGGAACAAATTTCGTCTAATAGTAAAAACGAACATGAGACAACAACGGACCCTCTCATCAACTTAAATGAACTACAAAGAATGGCAGGTGGCGACAACTCCTTCTTTAATGAGATGCTCGAATTATTTGTCAATTCAAGCGAAAAAGGACTGATCACCATCCAAAAAGGCCTTCAAGATAATGACTGGGAAGCCATTTATGAAGCTGCACACAAATTGGCCGCACCCGCCAAACACATGATGGCAACACCTTTATACCAACAATTAAAATTGCTGGAAAACAAGATGACAAGCAATCCAGATCCAGATGAATTAAAAGGTCTGGTTAATTCCATTGAGCAGAAAATTCATCAAATCAACCAGTTCATCAAACAAAAACTTAACGAAAGATAATTTCAAATAATTCAAATCGTTATTGCAAAAAAACACTTTTCTCAAAATGAGAATCGGATGTACTGTTCCCCAAAAAATCTTGCTAACTTGCGTGAATTGGAGCAATCCTTTAGATTAAATCCGAAACAAGATGTCTGAAAAAGCTTTTAAAATATTTGTGGTTGAAGATGATGATTGGTATAATCGTCTGCTCGTGCATAATCTATCACTTATCCCCGATTACGAAATCCAGTCTTTTAAAACGGGAAAAGATTGCCTCGCAAATATTAATCAAGCTCCTGACGTGGTGACTCTTGATTACAGGCTCCCAGACATGAAAGGTCTTGATGTCCTCAAACAAATCAAAGAATTAAACGAAGACATCCGCGTAATCCTTATCTCTGAGCAAGACGACATTGATGTAGTGGTTGATCTTTTAAAACATGGCGCATACGACTACATCGTAAAATCACGCGACATAAAAGAACGCCTGCTCAATACGGTTCACAATATTCGACAGGGTAGCAAATTAAAAAAAGAGCTTGTTAACCTTCGACAAGAAGTTAAAAAGAAGTACAGCTATCAAAACACCATCATTGGGAACAGCCCTGCCGCACAAAACATATTCGAACTTATTGATAAAGCCACCAGAACAAACATCACCGTTTCTATATCTGGAGAGACGGGAACGGGGAAAGAACTGGTTGCCAAGGCCATTCACTATAATTCAAACAAAACAAAAATGCCTTTTATAGCAGTAAATGTTGCTGCTATCCCAAAGGACCTGATAGAGAGTGAACTGTTTGGACATGAAAAAGGAGCTTTTACCGGAGCAGCTAACCGTCGAATAGGAAAATTCGAAGAAGCCAATGGAGGAACTCTTTTCCTGGATGAAATGGCTGAAATGGACATTTCTCTACAAGCCAAACTTTTGCGTGCATTGCAAGAGAAAGAAATTACAAGAATTGGCAGCAATGCTCCTATAAAGACCAACTGCCGAATTATTATTGCCACAAACAAGAACTTATTAGAAGAAGTCAAATTGGGCAATTTTAGGCAGGACCTATATTACAGACTGTATGGACTACCAATAGAACTACCTCCATTGCGTGAACGAGGAAATGATGTTATCATTTTAGCCAAATATTTCATTACGCTATTTTGCTCAGAAAACAACATGAAAGCTAAATCACTTTCCAGCGATGCCACCACCCGCCTTCTTTCATATTCTTTCCCTGGAAATATTCGTGAATTAAAATCGATAATGGAACTTGCCGTTACTTTAGCCGATCATAATGAGATTACAGCTGAGAACATTGTACTACAAAGTGGAATGGATATGGTCACTGATTTATTGACCGAGGAACTCAGCCTGCGTGAATATGACATCCGAATCGTAAAAAAATTCTTGAAGAAATTCGAAAACAACACCAAGCTAGTCGCAGAGAAACTTGACATTGGTGTTGCGACAATTTACCGCATGCTTAAAGAAGACAAGGACAATTCTTAACATATTGATTTACACAGCCTTGTCTCATTTTATTCTCATTTTGATCAAAATGAGAATAAAGCCTAATTCCCAAACTTTATTAAACACCAGTAAACCAAACACTTAACCCCCATCATCCACTATGGCATAAGTATTGGATTTTCAGGTTGGAAGCAAGCACTTCGGATAAATTTCGATAAGCAAGCTTATATTCTGAAATTTAAAAATGGAGATTAAAATCATGGAAAAAAAGCAATTAAGAACGATCATTATCGCAGCAGTTATAGTGATTGTAGGATCTATTGGAGCCTTGTATGTGATAACAGAAAAGGACGCACAAATTAGTTCTCTCATGAGTGAGAACACAAGCTTAGATGAGCTG
Source organism: Prolixibacteraceae bacterium (assembly GCA_963662675.2). Taxonomy (GTDB): domain Bacteria; phylum Bacteroidota; class Bacteroidia; order Bacteroidales; family Prolixibacteraceae. Next base: position 80,065 of record CAXXHP010000004.1, on the reverse strand, counting down.
ATTACCGAAAAAGATTCTGTAGTGAATGATTTGGTAAGCACTTTCGACGAAATTGAAAACAACCTAAAATTCATTAAAGAGAAAAGAACCCAACTATCTCTTCCTGAAGGACAAGAAGATGGAAAAACACAAAAAGAGTCCCTCATTGAAGATATCAACCTAATGAATACAATGTTGGAAGAGAGTAGCGACAAGATTGCTCAATTAGAAGCAAAGCTGAAAAAATCAGGTTTGAATGTGAAATCATTTGAAAAACGTATTGCAGCGTTAACAAAAGACATTGAAAACCAAAATACGGAGATAGCTGAGCTAAGATTGATTATTGAAGAAAAGGATTTTCAACTTGCTGAACTAAGCTCAAAAATTGAAAACCTGAACGTGGAGATGTCAAATCGGTTGGACTCAATGCTTCAAAAAGATGAAGTAATTACCGGAAAAACAAACGCGTTGAATACCGGACACATTGCATATGGCTCTTATAAAGAACTGAAAGAAAAAGGCGTACTGACCAAAGAAGGAGGTATATTAGGAATTGGTGCTAGCAAAGCTATTCAGGAAAACTTCGACGAAGAGTATTTTACAACGCTGGACATTCGTGAAATTACAACCATCCCTTTACATTCAAAAAAGGCAAAAATAATTTCTGAACACCCATATGATTCTTATACTTTGGTAGAAGAAGATAATCAAATTGCTTACTTACAAATTGACAATCCAGAAGAATTCTGGAGAATTTCAAAATATGCAGTCATTGAAGTAAAGTAGAAAATAATTTGATTCCCCAAGAACCTGTTTTAGCATTACAGGGAAGCTGTTCCACACTTGGAGCAGCTTTTTTTTAGCATAAACCTGAACCTAATCCACCTGCAGGGAATGCTATTCCTCAAACAAATGATTCATGGCCTCAAAATAATCCTCTTGCCACCCTTCCTTAATATTACCATATGCTTCATCAGGGATATTGGTGTGCTTCACTTCCATGCTGGTCCCACCCTTATCGCTGTGTAATTTGATAGTAACAATAGAAGGCTCCTGAGTCTCTCCAAAATACCATTCCTGAACAATTTTATGATCCTTAACAAACTCTAGGTTTTTGCCGCAAATACTTCCATCCCATAGCGAAAATTCGGTGCCAACAACTTCCTCCATCTCGGCATCTTCCCCTGTCCAAATTTCTAGCATAAGCTTATTCGTTAAAGCATTGTACACATCTTTTGGTTCCGCATCAAGATGAAAATATTTTTTATAGTCTTTCATATATTTTTATTGATTTTAAATTTATCCTTTTTGTTATTACATGCTCATTTTTGGATGAAGCGATCAGTTCAATTTCTCCCTACGAGAAATTTGCTTGTTTAGTTTGTACGAAAACCCAATTGTGACAAACTCTTTTAATTGCCACTTGGGTTTATAAATAGTATTACCCTCCAAATCAATCTTATCCGTAGGGAAAGTAACATTATCATCATATATTAAATGAATCAACATTTTCAGATTGACATAGCTATTCAGCTGTATTGTCAGGTTGTTTTCCCAATCTAAATCAGCAGCAGAAAATGGAGATTCATAATTAATAAACATCTTGTATTTTGTCTCGTAAGTAATATCCGGAGAAATCATTCTTTTATATTTCAGTTCTGCGTTCATCCCAATATTCCGATAGCTTCTTTTCCCCAGATCTACTCCGTATTTGCTTTCATCAATATGGGCTGTATCCCGAATAAAAACAGTTTTTGAGGTTAGTGGCGATAGAAAGAGCGAGAAGTCACTGTTCGGCTTATAATCTAAACCTAATTTCAGCATTGTTTTTGCAGGCGATAAAAATCCTGAAATCAAGCTTTGCCTGTCCGGGTAATTATAACCGTTGAAAAGTTGTGTCTGAAAATCAATTTCAGCAGAATAGTACCATTTTTTAAATGCACTTATCCCAAATCGAGAAATGGCTTCAAATTTATCATCGTTCTTCTGTATTTTATCATCCGCGGGGTCAAGCCATCCATTTCTGATCTCCAATGAATTTTCCCATTTCACTTTCCGAAGAGAATAATTTGCGAAACCTTTCAATACAATTAAAGTTGACAAGGCACTCTTCCCTCCTTTTTTCCAATTACTCAAATAGGTTTGTGTAAAACCAATTGTTCCATCACCACCAAGATTCCAAGGAGTTACAACCTTGTACATTTTTGCAACAGTTTGGAGACTATTTGTCGTATTCATTCCTGATAATTCGACTCTTTTTGACTGTCTTTGCTCAAAACGAGAAAAAGTTACCCAATCGTCAATTAATAATCGAAGAGAATTTCTTCCAATATTTTCAACTTTAATTCCCAACGAATCATTCAGTTCATTTTTTATGAAGATGCGGGAATAATTACGGTCAACATTATTCGTTGCTATTTCAACTGAATCTTCTCCTGAATTGTACAACCAGACAGAGGAAGGCTCTTTTTGTGCCTGATTTGTTAGAATGCTAATTGCCCGACCTATCGAATCATTTACTATTTCCAGAACCGAGTCATTATAACTCACCAACAACCGTTTATTCTGTGTTCGAATTGAATCAGAAAATTCCTTTTGAATTTGTTTAGAATACGCTGATATATATTCATCCCTATAGTCTTCACTCACTGAATCGATATAGAATTTCAGTAATTTTTCATTATATGCAATTCGAGCGCGTTCCAGTTCATTACGCTTTAAACTATCCAACTGTTGAAGACGATTAAAACTTTCCGGGCTCATCTTTACGGAATCTGGAATAACGTCATTAGTCATTAAACTATCCGGCAAACTCACCAACGAATTTTCCAACAACCATTCCGAATTCTCCTCCTGAATTGTCCTTACCTTACCATCCAAATCACCCAACAATTGCTCAGGAATTGGAATTTGATCTTTAAGAATACTCCCTCGAATAGATCGATCAAGCCGTTTTAATCGTTCAGACAAAGCTTCTTGGTAGATATAATTTTCAATGGAAAGACTATCCGCAAAATAAGAAGAAGAACGATAAAAATAGACTTCATTATTTTTCACATAGCCATTCATCATACTGATTACTGAATCAATTTTATTGTCTTCAAAATAATGAATCAGACTATTTAAGTTTACTTCTAATTCTGGATCCTTCATATACCACTCTGAATTGCTATCCAAAAACGTCTTTAAATAATCAACACTGATCTGAATTGAATCAATTTCAGTTTTTTGTCTTCTATTTTCAGGAACAGGATTAGCTGCAATAATATGATTGAAAGGAAGAAAGAAATATAATAAAAGAGATATTCGTAAACTCATATGGTACAACGCGTTTATTAGTCGTTAAAAAAAAACGGAAAAAACTTGAACTTGGTGTGTTCTTAACAAGAATTTAAATAGAAGGTTCTACCCCCATTTGGAAAATGGATGTTGTGACAATTGCGAGTTATGGTATCTTATGTCTCCACTAACTTCTTCCGCAATCCAATCCGGTAAGATGACTGTTTCTTCGGCCGTTTTTAATTCAATCTCGGCAAGTACTAACCCGATATTTTCGCCTTCAAAAAAATCGACTTCCCACTTTTTCCCTTCTTCAAAAATTATCTTGCGTACTTTCTCAACAGGACTACTAATTGCAAGTTTGAGAAGTTCTCTTGCATCCTTTTCAGGAATCTCATATTCAAACTCCATTCTTGAAATTCCGCTCATTGCACCTTTAATTGTTAAAAATGCCCGATCATCTGCAATACGCACACGCATAGTCCTTTCGGGCTCAATACACAAATACGCCTGATGCATCCTGATACATTTATCAGCCTCCGGCACAAGCTCTTTCTTCACTAAGAATTTCCGTTCTATCTCAATTGCCATGTCATATGGATTTAGGACCACAAAATTAATAGACTAAATAAAAGAACACTTAAAACATGAAAAGATTTTCAGTTAGGTGAAGGAATTTGGATCCATGCCGCTCTATTTGTATTTAGTCTTATTAATATTAAAAGTAATATGTTGAAAAACAGACTGTATTCATCTGATTATCATCCATCCCAGTAGCTTTTATCCTCTCACTACCTTATTTTTAATGAATAGAAATCAATGCTCTCCCTTCGAAAGGGATTAAACTACGAAAACCTGACCCTGCCGAAAATAGGCGCCTCTTTTCTATTCTATCTTATTACCAACTGTACATTTTTCACGAAATAAAATCTAATTTTATATGGATCCCGTACAAGAGCTGATTAAAACCCTGGCCAATGAGCATGGTCGAGATCGGGAGAACTTACTCCCCATTTTACAGGGCGTTGTTGAACAAGAAAAGTATTTATCCGAGTATTCCATGATTGAAATTGCACGTGAGTTAGATCTTCCTGCAGCAGAAGTCTACGGTACTGCAACATTCTACTCATTTTTGGAACACAAAAAAATGGGAAAGTACATAATCAGGGTCTGCAAGACAATTACCTGTTCCATGAAAGGAAAGAATCAGGTTTTGCACACGATTGAAGATATGTTAAAAATAGGCATCGGTGAAACAACACCCGACAGTAAATTCTCTCTTCTGCAAACCAACTGTTTAGGTTGGTGCCATAAAGCTCCAGCCATGCTGGTAAATGACGATGTTTACACCGAATTAACCCCAGAGAAAGTGCGGGAAATACTCGGTAAATACATGAACAAATAAACTTAAAAAAGAGATTATGGCATTCGAAACATATCAACTAAAAAGAGCTGATTTCATTTTTAAGAATGAAAATGATTGGGAAAAGATACTTAACCGAACCCTAAGCAGACCCCCTCATGAAATTATAAACGAACTGATGAGCTCTGAGCTTAAAGGACGTGGAGGTGCCGGGTTCCCTACTGGATTAAAGTGGAAACTAACTGCTGAAGAACCTGTTAAAGAAAAATACGTTATTTGCAACGCTGATGAAGGAGAGCCAGGAACATTTAAGGATCGGGAAATATTATCCTTAGTGCCTTATAAAGTTTTAACCGCAATGGCTGTATGCGGACATGTTATTGGTGCAAAAAAGGGATTTATTTATCTCAGGGGCGAGTACAAATATTTAGTTCCCGAACTCAATAAAGCCATTAGCGAATTTGAGTATTACTGTAAAGAAATAAACCACACATTCGATATAAAAATTTTCATGGGCAGTGGAGCCTATATTTGCGGCGAGGAAACAGCTTTGTTTGAATCAATGGAAGGAAAAAGAGGTGAGCCACGAAATAAACCTCCCTATCCGACGATTTGCGGATACAAAGATAAACCAACCGTTATCAACAATGTAGAAACACTCGCACACACGTTCACCATTTTTAAATATGGAGCCAAAAAGTTCTATGATCTTGGAGTACAATACTCAAGAGGCTCAAAACTATTCTCGGTATCCGGAGATACCCCAAAACCAGGCATCTACGAGTTGGAATTGGGAATGAGCTTACAAGACTTTGTTGATGAATTTGGCGATGGTGATACCAAAGCGGTGCAGGTAGGTGGAGCATCGGGGTTTCTAGTACCCCGTAAAAAATTTGGTGAAACAGCCATTGGATACAAAGGAAAACTCACTGGCATTTCATTACCTACAGGAGGGTCCATGATGCTATTTAATAGCTCCCGATCCATGTACAACGTATTAGATAATTATCTGGATTTTTTCAAGGAGGAAAGTTGCGGGCAATGTACTCCTTGTAGGGTTGGTTGCCAACAATTGTACAATGGCATTAAAGCAGTAAAACGAGGTGAGAAACCAGCCCAGTATCTCGATAAAATGCTAAAACTTACTGAAACGATGAAACTAACAGCAAAGTGTGGCCTGGGGCAATCGGTTGCGAACTCATTTTCATCTATTGTGGAAAATTTTCATGAAGAAATGATTTACTAACCAAAATGAAAAAGAAAATGTCAAATAAAATAACTATCGCACTAAACGGAATTCCCGTTGAAATAGAGAAAGGGAAAACGATTCTTGAAGCGGCAGACAAATCAGGAGTAATAATTCCCACGTTATGCTACCATAAAGATCTTTGCGTAGCCGGAAATTGCAGAGTCTGTGTTGTTGAAGTGGTTGGGCAAAACCGTCTTTCTGCAGCCTGTGCAACCCCATGCGAAGAAGGCATGGAAATACGCACAAATAGCCTAAATGTAAGAAACTCTAGAAAACATATCATTGAATTATTACTTTCTGAACACAATGCAGACTGTACAAGGTGCTACAAAAATGGCAATTGCGAGTTACAGACTCTGGCCTCAGAATATAAAATTATGACCCAAGATTTTATACCACTGGTTCCTGAGAAAAAATATACAATAGATATGTTTTCTCCATCTATAATTAAAGATGACAGTAAATGTATCAGATGCCAACGATGTGTCCGCACTTGTGCAGAATTACAGGGAGTAAATGCACTAACAGTTGCCCACAAAGGCGACGAAATGAAAATTACCACCTTCTTTGAAAAGGCGATGAATGATGTTGTTTGTACCAATTGCGGACAGTGTATTAATCATTGTCCGACAGGGGCATTAGTTGAAAAGAACTACATTGAGGAAGTTTGGGAAGCAATTTCAGATCCAAGCATGCATGTAGTCGTTCAAACGGCACCTGCCGTGCGCGTTGGTCTGGGTGAGGAAATGGGTTCACCCGCGGGAACACGTGTAACCGGGAAAATGGTGGCATCACTAAAACGTCTTGGCTTTGACTCGGTGCTAGACACTGATTTTACTGCTGACCTAACCATCATGGAAGAAGGCACAGAGCTACTTACCAGACTAAAAAAGGCTCTAGTTGATAAGGACAAATCGGTAAAACTGCCTATGGCCACATCTTGTTCTCCAGGGTGGATTAAATATATTGAACACATGTACCCGGAATATTTAGGGAATTTATCAACCTGTAAATCACCGCAGCAAATGTTTGGAGCATTGGTGAAAACCTACTACACAAAAGCTAGAAATATTGATCCAAACAAGGTCGTTTCGGTGTCCATCATGCCATGTACCGCAAAAAAATTTGAGGCCAGCCGCCCAGAAATGCACGACAGTGGTTACCGAGATGTCGATTATGTACTAACTACCAGGGAACTGGCAATCATGATCAAGCAAGCCGGTATTGATTTTAATATGTTGGAAGATGCCCATTTTGACCGATTGATGGGTGAGTCAAGTGGAGCAGCTGTCATCTTTGGAGCAACTGGTGGCGTAATGGAAGCTGCCCTAAGAACAGCCTATGAATTGGTCACTGGTCGTGAAGTGCCATTTAAAAACCTAGAGATCACTCCAGTTAGAGGGATGGATGGAGTACGTGAGGCCAGTATTAAAATTGAAAATCCGGTAAAAGATTGGGCTTTCTTAGATGGTGTTGAATTGAAATGTGCAATTGCCCACGGATTGGTAAATGCCCAGAAAGTAATGGAGGCTATAAAATCAGGAAAAAGCGATTACCATTTTATTGAGATTATGGCCTGCCCCGGTGGCTGCTTAGGTGGTGGTGGACAACCGATACCAACCAGCCCCGAAATACGCAAGAAAAGAACAGAAGCCATTTATGCAGAAGATGCTGGTATGCCTATCCGAAAATCGCATGAAAATCCGGAAATACTAAAACTTTACGAAGACTATCTGGGAGAACCGCTTGGTGAAAAATCTCACCATCTTCTACACACAAAGTACATTGAACGAAACCGATTCTAATAACAAAAAAGGCTGTCTTAAAGACAGCCTTTTTTGTTAAACAATAATCTATTTACTAGCCGATAAAATTATAGTTTAACTAGTCTCATGCTCACGCTAGTATTATCTGTTTTCATATCAAGAATATAGACCCCAGGTTTTTGGTCGGTTATATCAATAGTCGAATTACTTTCGAGCCTATTAAATTGCCTAATCACCTGTCCGGTTGTGTTATATATTCGAGCACTTGCTATTTGCTGGTTATTATGCAAATTTATAGTATAAATGCCTTTTGATGGATTCGGATAAACTTTAACCATATCTTCAGCCAACAATTCATCATCAGGAATTCCCACATTTGAATCATCAATTTCTATTGTAACCGTTACCTCTCTACTATAGTGCTCTCCATCGGTAACAGAGTACACAAATTGGTCAGTCCCGGTAGCTGTTGAATAAGGTGTGTATAAAAATGCCCCATCTGCATATACATCCAGAGTCCCCTGTAAAGCCACCCCTTCTGAATCATAAAGAACTTCGAGAACATCTCCATCGAAATCAATATCGTTTATAAGTAATCCTTCTTCTGCATCAATATTCAAGTAATCATTCACCGCAACGACATACGTATCACAATCAGGAATTGGTGAACTATTAAATTTCCCAATGTTATCTTCAATGTATGGAACTGATTTCTTTTCTTGCTCTACCATCGGATTATTTACAATATCAGCAACATCCCAATTATCCCAGCTAAAGCGGGAACTTTGTGATTTTTGCTCCCCTCCAACAACCGTAAGGGCGATTCCATCAGAAATCTTATACCGTGTCAATACTTCAATTTCATTATTCGTCATTTGAGACGTATAGTATGTCACTTCCTTTTGAGATGGATCTGCATAATTTATCAATGTCCAAGGAATTCGAATTGTAACACTATCTGAATTCCAACTAATTCCGGTATCAAAATGTGCAGATTCACTATTTGGTGTAATATCTAAAATTCCGGTATTTTGAAATTCTCCACTCGAATAATTTACAATCCATTTCACTAAGTTCCAATCAGCTCCATCAGTAATTGTTGAGACGATAGTATCGAGCCGATTCATTTGCTTAATCCCATATGTATCATATGCTTTGGTTACATACAAATAGGCAATGGTATCTGCTAATGAAAAATTCAATGCAAATTCGGCACGCATTGTACTGCCATCAACTGTTAGATTGGTTCCTCCTGGCAATATCGACTCACCAACGGTTTGATCATAAGTGTCTATTGCAATCCAAAAATCTTCATTTAGGTAGTCTCCGGTATTCATTAGTAGGCCAATATTAAAATACGCCATATCTGCTGATGCCTTTATTTCTGAAACAGGCAAACCTGTACCGAAACTACCAATAGACGTCTTTACCTTTTGTTCGGGCACAAATTCAATTACCCCAAAATTCTGTTCAGGGTTCATAACGTTATGCCAAACATGCCTTCTTGCTGCATCAGACAATGGATTGGTAATCCAAGCCTGTTTAAACCACTCATCGATCCATGAGAACTGCATTCCTCCACCAAGACCAGCCGCCTCAAGGTTTTCCAACATACGAATGGTGTATACGCCTTGAAGTTCTTCTGGAATAGAACCATGGTGCATTTCACTATGTGCTGAATGTGCTGATCCCCAACTAGTAGGCACTCCAAATTCGCCAACGATTAATGGAATATTTTCGTAGTGAGATTTAAGGTCATTAAGATACCCCAAATAGCTATTAGGACCATATTCGTCTGAATAAGTAATATAGCCGGGATCATCTGAAATAAAATCAGGATAGTAAGGATAAGCATGATACGAAACAAAAAAACCGGCATCAGCATTTGTTCCATCAACCTTTGAAAGGTCAACAGATTCATCATCTTCCTCACTATCTGGACGTGTCACTTCTGTAGGATGAGTAATTGGATCGAGTGTTGGCCAGCTCGAAAAACTAACTGGTCGCTGTGTTGCATACTGCTCATTTTCATAGGTCACAACTTCATCCATCCTACCACATATCCATGCTTCAGCAGGAGAACAATCGGTTATTGAAAAGAAATCGCCCACAAACGAACTAACACTGGCGTTAGCCAAATTTGTTTCAGATATCTCATACGGATAAACTTCTCTCCCGATAATATACCCAATTACCCACTGAGAAATATCTGCTGTATAAGTTCCATAAGCCCTCCCAAAACGATGAAGTATTGTTTCATTTCCATGCACACAATTTATTACTTCCTGAATACCGAGGTCAAAAGAAACGGTCTGGTTATACAAATTCGGATCTACCGACTCATCTAACCAAATACCTTGAAACAAAAGCAGAGGGCTTTGGGGATGTGAAATATTGTAGCCTGCAAGCTCTTCATAAAAACGAGGATAATGAAGCGTATAAGTTCTAATCGTATTATACCCTATTTCTTTTATTCGCTCAAACCAATTTTGGTATTGCTCCCTGCTTGCAGCAAGTTCTCCTGGCTGAGTGCCGGGAACAGCTACGCCAAGATTAGTCCCTTTAATAAACAAGTCTGTATAATCTTCACCATTCCATACTGAAATAAGATTACCCTTAGCTCGATATGGAATTAAATCATTTGAAAGACAAGAACTTTCCGCGACCAAATTCCCTCCTCCTGATTTCGAAATTGGAGCTGCAACGATTGAATCAAACACAAGTAGAGATACAAACAGTAGAAGTAAAGATTTATCCATACAACATATTTTGGTTACATTACTGAACAAAAAAACTAAATCCTTAATGCCTAATTTCTGACTGCATTTAAATCACAGCAGCTCATAAATATAGCTCAAATTTAATGCATTACACACTTTGCTTATCAGAAATAATAAATTTCAAATGATTGCAAAAACGAAAAGGATTTCAAAATCTATCTATTTTACTAACAAATACATCTGTAAAAGGTTACAACTAAAGATTATTATCTTTGGCATCGATCGGATATAAAAATTGGGGGGGGGTATGACAAAATATTTTTCTGTTGACAACAATTGTTCTCACCAATGCTTATTGTGTTTTAAATAATTTGAGTGAATTGAATTTCTCAATACAATGACTGAATCGGAATTAAACGATCACAGTGTTTTCTAGTCAAAATTGAGATAAACATTTTGCCTTAGAGTGGGAGCATTTAAGGCCATTTGGACAATCATTGTTTTAAGAACTAGTTTATTTGCAAAAAGTTGAGATTCGGATTGTGATAATTCAGTTATCTGGATTAAAAATCAACCTTCCTGTTCAAGCAAATGTTATGTCCAGCAATAAAGAGAAAACCCATTCAAAAGCAAAAACGAAGAATTAACCTTGAGGCTTTTAATGAGTACCAAGCAGATGGGATTATCTGCATGCAAATTTTGAACTGATGATTAACTGTGCAATAACGAATAGTGAAGCTATATTTGATGATATTGAAAAAATATCAAAAGGAATGGATTCTATTCAACTGAAGGAGCTTCAAGAAAACAATCAAATGAATCGGTTTGATAAAAAGTTTATTTTCCACTCATCTTTAATTCCAACACTTTTAGAAAAAGCAAAAGACTATTATTCAATACTCGTATCAAATGGTTCGCGAATGTCAAATTATCATTCATGTTATTTTGATACACCAGATTTTAAAATGTACACAAGCCATCATAACGGTAAAACAAATCGTTACAAAATACGGATACGTGAATATTTGGATAGCGGTGACAGATTTGTGGAGGTAAAACATAAGAACAGTCAGTCATTTACAACAAAAGAGCGAATTCCGTATACCCACAAATTCCCATTTACAACAGAAGCAACGGATTTCATAAAAAACAAATCCTATTTCGATCCAGAAAACCTCATTCTTTCACTTATAACAAAGTACAAACGAATCACACTTATAAACAAGCGTAAGGACGAGCGTATAACCATTGACTTCAGATTATTTGTAGAACATGGCAACAAGGAGGTTGAAATTAAAAATTTGGCAATTGCCGAAGTGAAGAATGGCGACAGGCACGATCGTACCCATTTTATACGATTATTAAAGTCACACCATATAACTCAGGAAAGTTTTAGTAAATATTGCATAGGCACTGCTCTTCTCAATAAAAATGTGAAGCACAATATTTTTAAAGAAAAAATACGACGGATTAAAAAAATAGAAAATGAACCTAGCCACATTGTTTCCCAATCAAATTATTAATTTGATTCCATTTTTTGAATCATCCAGTTTTGTTGATCTAATCCTCAGATTTGGATTTAACCTATTGGTAACGATCATCATAGTTCGATTCATCTACTATCGGAAGAGCAAAAGAAAAGATTATCTGTTTACATACATCCTGATCAATACTATGATCTTTTTACTCGCCTATCTGCTTTCAGGCGTCGAGTTGAAATTAGGTTTTGCATTCGGTCTTTTTGCATTATTTGGGATACTCAGGTATCGAACAAATCCGGTACAAATAAAAGAGATGACATACCTTTTCGTCTTAATTGGGGTTGCAGTTATCAACTCAATTTCGGACGACATCCCATACGCAGAAGTTTTCTTCGCCAACATTGCTCTTATAGTCATCTTATGGCTACTCGAATTTGCATTCTTGCTTTCTCATGAGTCTTCTAAAAAGATTACATATGAGAAAATTGACCTAATCAATCAAAATAACCAAGAAGCACTAATAAATGATCTGCAACAAAGAACCGGCATAAACATTCACCGCGTTGAAGTTGTTTCTATTAATTTCCTAAAGGATACAGCGAACATCATCATTTATTATTACGAAAAGAATAAAATATTCAACGCAATTGAAAGCACCTTTGGAGATAAAGATGAGGATTAACTAACTATTTACGCTTATGAGAATACGGTTTAGGTACTTGGCAATATTTATCGTTTTTTGCGTTATTTACAACCAAGGGTATTCTCAAACCCTGCGCATCAATGAGCTGATGTCGGCGAATCTTCAAATTTTAAAAGATGAAGATGGTGATTACTCTGACTGGTTTGAGCTAATAAATACGGAAAACTCCGCCATTGATCTATCTAATTATTATTTATCTGACGATTTAGACAATCCATCCCAATGGCGCTTTCCGTCATATGAATTAAAAAGTGGAGATCTTTTATTGGTCTTCGCCTCAGGAAAAGACAAAAAGGACCGTCCTTCTAACTGGCAAACAATCATTGACAAAGGGGATGAATGGAAATTGATTTTGCCCTCTCAGGAAATTCCAAACTGGAGAGATTTTAGCTTTAATGATTCTTCTTGGCAAACAGGCAATAGTGGATTTGGATATGAAGATGGTGACGACTTAACAGTTATTCCAAGTACACTAAGCATTTACCTGAGAAAAATATTTACGCTTGATGATCTGGCTTCTATAAATGAAATAATCCTTCATATGGATTATGATGATGCCTTTGTTGCATATATAAACGGGACTGAAGTTGCTCGCTCAAACATTGGCACAGAGGGAATTTTTCCGGCATACAACGAGGGAGCAACGGTAGGGCATGAAGCTCGCATGTATCAGGACTACTCTCCTGAAGAATTCAAAGTTACTGACTATTTATACCTTTTAAGCGAAGGAAACAATATATTGGCCATTGAGGTGCATAATCAAGATTTTGAATCATCTGATTTTACAGCAATCCCATTTCTATCTATCCGCTCTTCTGCTTTCATAGAAAACTCTCCCTCGGAGTACCTTAACCTATCCCCCTCCTATTTTCACACAAATTTCAAATTGTCTTCTGGAGGTGATAGCCTATTCATTCATAACTTACAGTTACAGCTTACAGATCAGCTTATTTATGAGCCATTCCCTGTAAACTTTTCAATCGGATATAAAGACAACAACTTTAATGTATTAAGTATGTTTGCTGCACCAACGCCTGAAATGGCAAATACGTCCGAATCTGTGACATATGATGGAGAGCTAATTCCAATTTTTTCTCTGAAAGGCGGGATTTACACCTCAGCTGTTTCTCTTATATTATCAAGTGCCAATATCGTTGATAAAATCTATTACACAACAGATGGCTCTGAGCCGGGCTTCAATTCGTCTATATACAATTCTCCAATTACGTTGAACAGTCCTACTAGCGTTAAAGCTAAGATATTGAAGACTGACCAAACTTATGGGAAAACCGTTACTCAAAGCTACTTTCCCAATTACGACAAGGAACTGCCTGTTGTATTTATAACGACGGAGCCAGACAACCTTTGGAGTGAAGAGGACGGCATTTATACGCTTGGGACTAATGCAGAAACAAGTTTCCCATACTTAGGGGCAAACTTCTGGCAAGACTGGGAAAAACCAGCACATGTAGAATTATTCTTCCCACACGACAAGCCCGGATTTAGTGTTGATGCAGGAATCAAGATACATGGAGGTGGTTCAAGAGTAAATAACCAAAAATCGATTACCGCTTATGCACGTAGCATGTATGGCGACAAAAACATTAGTGCTCAAATATTTGATGAAAAATCGATTGACAAGTTTGAATCCATCACATTACGTAACTCTGGAAATGACTGGCTTGGTACATACCATTCTACAGGATCTATGTTTCGGGATATGATGATGAGCAACATTGCTCTAAAAATGAACCTTGATGCTTCGGATGGAATAGCAACTGTAATGTATTTAAATGGAGACTATTGGGGTATTTATAACATCCGCGAAAAGTTACGAGAACAATTTATTGTTAGTAACCACAATCTGAATACCGATGAATTTGACATGCTGGAATTCTATTACTCCGTTATTAATGGCAGCAAGGATGATTACCTCTCTATGTATAATTTTATTGACGTAAATGATATCAGTCAATCTGGGAACTACAATTACCTTAAAACTCAGATGGATATTCAAAACTTCATTCGTTATCAAACTGCCGAAATATTTTTTGACAACTGGGATTGGCCAGGGAACAACATTAAATTTTGGAAAGACTATACCGAAGCAGGCAGATGGAGATGGATTGTGCATGACACCGACTTTGGCTTTGGATTAAACGCCATAGGTGAAGAACATGACACATTCTATAGCAATACACTAATTTCAGCAACTGCAACCAACGGCGATGATTGGCCAAACCCACCTTGGTCAACCTTAATTCTGCGAAATCTATTGGAGAATGAAGAATTTCAGAACGAATTCATTAATACGTTTGCCGATCATCTTAACACATCATTTAAAACAGAAACAACGCTTAACTTAATTGAGCAATACAGCACCCATATTGAATCAGAAATACCCTTACACACAGAAAAATGGGGATCAACTGATACAGAATGGCTTAGCAATGTTGACTTATTAAAAGAGTTCAGTCAGGTACGTCCAGATACGATTCGTGGCTTCATTCGCGAATACTTCTCAATAAGCCAAAACCAAAATGTTGTTATTTCTACCGAAGGGTCTGAGGATGCAGCCATACAAGTTAACTCAATATCAATCAACCAATTTCCATGGGAAGGCATCTACTTTAATCAAATACCCATTGAATTAACAGCATTAGCTCCGTCGGGCTACGAATTTATTAGGTGGGAAGGTGATGTGTCCTCAACCAATGCAAAAATTCAAATTCCAATGGACTCCGACATTAACGTGACTGCTATTTTTGATGAAAACTCCGATGCTTTAGGAATTATCATTAATGAAATTGCTTACAATTCTTCTGATGAATATGACAGCAAAGACTGGGTAGAACTGTACAACAACAGCTCCAATTTTGTTAATATCTCTGGTTGGATACTTAAAGATTCGAATGACGATAACAAATACAAGATTGACTTCAATACCATACTTGAGCCATATGAATATATCGTGGTTTGCCGTGACCCAAATGCATTTTCACAGATTTATCCCAATACAACTAGCTATCAGGGACCAATGGGCTTTGGCTTTAGTAGCGCAGGGGAATGTATCAGACTATATAATGACATAGGCACATTGATTGATTCTGTGTGCTACAGTTCGGAATCTCCTTGGCCTACAGAGCCAAATGGCACTGGATATACTCTCTCATTAGCAGATCCGAACTCAGATAATTCCTTGTCCCAAAATTGGCTTACATCGGGCAGCTTAAAAGGAACTCCGGGAACTGACAATACAATAACAGGAATAGAAAAACTCACAAATAATAAAACACAAAGTTTCTTACTTCAGAATTTCCCTAATCCGGTAAATGAAACTACATCTATTCCTGTACACTCGCATAAAAGGCAAAATATCAATTTGTCGATTTATAACATTCAGGGACAATTAATAGACATTATATATGAAGGTAAACTAGATAAAGGATACCACACTTTTGAATGGGATTCGGGGGATCTAAATGGAGGTTTGTATTTTATTAATTATTCCGGATCTGAACATGCATCATTTAAAAAGATGATTATTAATCCTCGCTAATATAATTGAAGGATATTCTATTCGTCTACATTTCCTTTTTTCGTGCAGAAAAATGAAGGGAATCACCCCACTCATTGTAGCCAATTTCGCTTCCTGCCATTTCAATACGGGCTTCCAAACAATTTCGGCACAGATCAGCATCCTCGTCTAAGCAAGGTTTATCTTCGTACAATTGGTATTCCTTTCGATAATTACAAGGAGTTAGGTTTGGCATAATTACATTCGCCCCAACTTTCAAAGCCTTTTCACGTCCAACTGGGTCGATGGCCTGTAAAGCTGTAGCAGCAGCGATATTAATATCGGGCATTAACAAGCGCAAAGTAGCCACCATTTTCAGTGCCAGATCAAAACGTTCCTGCTTTGTTTTCAACAAATGACGAAATTCATACAAGGGTGTATCCTCGTGCTCAATGTATGGACCCATCCCCACCATGTCCACATCTATTTCTTTCAGGAATAAAAGATCATCCACTAAATTTTCGATGGTTTGAAAAGGCAACCCTATCATCACACCGGTGCCAACCTGATATCCACATTCTTTTAAATATTGAAGGGATTGAATTCTTTTTTCATAGGAATGAATCTCATTATCAGGATGAATTTTGGCATATAATTCGCGGTTCGAACTTTCAATGCGAAGAAGATAACGGTGAGCTCCGCTTTCAAACCAACGCTCATACGTTTCGCGACTTTGCTCTCCGCATGAAAGTGTAATCCCTAGCTCACCATTTGAGAGTTTCTTAATTTCTTTTAGTAAAAAATCAATTCGGTTCACAAAAGCTGGCGAAGAAAGTTCACCTGACTGGAGCACAACGGAACCAAAACGGTTTTCCCATGCAAATTTACAGGCAAACAACACTTCTTCGTCCGTTGCATCATAACGTACAACATTAGCATTGCTCTTTCTAATTCCGCAATAAAAACAATCTTTTGAGCAGATATTAGAGAATTCTACCAATCCACGAAAAAAAACCTTTTTGCCAACCACCTTCTCCTTGCACAAAGCAGCGGCATCAAACAATGAAGTGCGATTTTCCCCAACAGCCTGAAGCATTGCAATCAGATCATTCTTAGAGAATTCTTTCTGTTTCAATATTTGTTGAATATTTTTCACTTCACGAAGATAAACATTTCCATTTGCTCCTAATAGCATTCAACTTTTTATCATCAGCAGAAACTAAAATCATCTGTTTTTTTGTTGAAAATATAAAAACAGAATAGATGGCAGCATATGCTTTCTCAACTTGGTAAATTTAAAACACGGAAATCTTGCCTTTATGTAAAAAAACTAGAAGACATAAATCTGGACATTCTTAAACGCATGATCAGCCAAAGCATTAAGGAATTGAAGAATCGCCAAAAGAAAGCAATATAAACTTCTTTCTATTTTGATTGTCATAAAGCATGTTTATAATCAATTTACTGTTGTAACTTTGCGAAAACCTGCGGGAAGGTCTTCTGACTGACTTCAAGGGGAAACACAAAGTTTTTCATGGTAATTCACAACGAATTACTTCTATTTTTGCTTTCCCTTTTTTCCGCAAAAACCAAAGATCATGAACACTCAAAAACGATTGGGTTTTGTTGGAATCATTATTGAAGACCGTAGTCGGTGTGCTACAACTGTCAACGAAATTCTCACAACCCACGCCGACCTTATTTTGGCTCGCACAGGCATCCCAAACATCAAAGAAAATACCTCCGTAATTACTCTAGTGGTAGACAGTACAACCGATGAATTGGGCAAACTGACAGGTCGTTTGGGTAGCATTGATGGCGTTCAAATAAAATCAGGATTAGCAAAAAATTAATCAGCATGGATATATCAACAGCATCATTCATTAACGAGAAGGAAATAAGCAATATTCTACAAAAATATAGCAAGCCAAGTTTTGAGCAGGTCAGTGACGTACTCGTTAAAGCACGTGAGATGAAAGGTCTCAACTTACAAGATGTGGCCATTTTGACCGGCATCAGTGATCCACTACAATTGCACGAGCTTTTTGAAACAGCCAACTATATTAAAGAGACCATATATGGAAAACGGTTGGTTTTATTTGCTCCTCTTTATATTTCAAACCTTTGCTCAAACGAATGTACTTATTGTGCTTTCCGTGCAAAAAATAAAGATATTGTACGACGTGTTCTAACTCAGGACGAAATCACCCACGAAACAGAGGCACTTATAAAACAAGGACATAAAAGAGTGCTGATGGTTGCTGGAGAATCGTATCCCAGTCAGGGTTTTCAGTATGTATTAGACTCGATACAAACTGCCTACGAAGCCCGGTACAACGACGCTGAAATCAGACGAATCAATGTTAATGTAGCTCCGCTTTCAATTAAGGAGTTCAAAGAATTAAAAGCTGCAAAAATTGGTACTTACCAAATTTTCCAGGAAACATATCACCATGAAACCTATAAAAAAGTACATGTTGGTGGAAAAAAGATGAATTACGATTGGCGTGCCACTTCGCTGCACCGAGCTATGGAAGCCGGAATTGACGATGTAGGAATTGGCGTGTTATTTGGTCTGTTCGATTACCGTTTTGAGCTACTAGCCATGATGCAGCATATCAAGGAACTGGAGCTAGTATTTGGAGTTGGGCCACACACCATAAGTGTGCCACGGTTGGAGCCGGCTACAGGATCTGATATTGCGTCACATCCCCCACATGCCGTTTCCGATTTAGAATTTCGGAAAATTGTTGCCATACTTAGAGTTGCTGTTCCATACACAGGCATCATCATGTCAACCCGAGAAACTGCGCAGATACGCCGAGAAACTTTTGCACTGGGCGTTTCTCAAATATCAGCAGGAAGCAAGACAAACCCGGGTGGATATGAAGAAGATATAGATGATGACATCTCCGGTCAGTTTTGTCTGGGTGATCATCGCCATCTAGATGAAGTCATTCGTGATGTTGCCGAGATGGGCTATGTCCCATCTTTCTGTACAGGATGTTATCGATTAGGGCGCACGGGGCAGGACTTTATGGATCTAGCAAAACCAGGCGCCATCAAAGCTCATTGTGGTCCAAATGCCTTGTCCAGCTTTATGGAATACCTCAACAATTACGCATCACCCAAAACCCGAGAAATAGGTCTTAAACTCATTGAAAAAACGATTGCTGAGATGGACGGACTTCCAGCAGAACGAGCGAGAAAACTGGTTGATCAGGTGAAACTCGGACAGAAAGATGTTTTCTGCTAAAATAATATCTTTATAAAAATGAAAAAACGCACTGAGACTGATTTTTTAGGATCAAAAGAAATCCCTTCTGATGCGCTTTACGGCATTCACACAGCACGTGCAATGGAGAACTTTCAGCTAGCACAACGCCCGGTAAATCCTGAATTGGTGAAGGCTTTCGGGTGGGTAAAACTGGCCTGCACACAAATAAACCGAGAGCTGGGTTATTTCAATGATAATAAAAAAGCTGACGCCATTGAGCAAGCTTGCCGCGAAATGATAGAAGGACTTCTTGCCGATTCCATATTGGTAGACGCATTGCAAGGTGGCACAGGAACTTCAACCAACATGAACGTAAATGAGGTGATAGCCAACCGTGCTTTACAGATTCTGAGAAAAAAACCAGGCAATTATGAAATCATTTCGCCTTTAGATAATGTTAACCTTCACCAATCGACGAACGATACGTACCCAACCGCTTTAAAATTAGCTGCAATCTTTTTATTGCGAAGGCTAGAGCATTCGGTGTTGCAATTGCAAGAAGCCTTTCAGCATAAAGAAAAAGAGTTTGCCGATGTGGTGAAAATTGGTCGAACGCAGTTACAAGATGCGGTATTAACCACTCTTGGCCGTGAAATGGCTGCCTATGCCGAAGCTTTTAATCGCGACCGCTGGCGTATTTATAAATGTGAAGAGCGACTACGAGTGGTAAACTTAGGGGGAACAGCAATAGGAAGTGGATTGGGTGCACCACGACAGTTTATTTTCAAAGTAACCGATCGCCTGCGTGAACTCACCAACACCTCATTGGCTAGAGCCGAAAATATGATGGAAAATACACAAAACGCAGATGTTTTTGTTGAAGTGTCGGGCATTTTGAAAGCTTGTGCCACCAATTTGATTAAGGTTTCGAACGATCTACGTCTATTATCAAGTGGTCCCGATGCCGGGTTTGGCGAAATTAACCTACCACAAATGCAGGCAGGATCTTCCATTATGCCGGGGAAAGTAAATCCCGTTATTCCCGAAGCAGTCACTCAAGCGGCAATGCAAACCATTGGTAACGATTTTGTAATTACACAGGCAGCAATGAGTGGAAACCTTGAACTTAACCAATCTATGCCACTTATTGCCCATGCCTTACTTGACAGCCTTCAACTTCTCGACAGAGCAGCCTCAACCTTAACACAAAAGTGCGTAACCGGCATTACTGCTAATATTGAAAAATGTAGAGAGCAAGTTTTAAATTCAACAGCTATCATAACAGCATTGATCCCGAAATTGGGATATGAAACATGTTCAAAAATTGCAGCGCAAGCTAAAGCAGAGAAGAAAAGCATCCGGGAAATAATATTGCAGCAGCAACTTCTGAATGAGTCAGACTTTGATGTACTAATCTCGCCAGAAGCAGTAAATAAATTAGGCTTTTAGCACAAAAAATAGTTTATTAAAAAACTGATCGTTTATACTTTCAATATAGATACATGAAAGCACCCAAATCCTTTCGCTTACACATAAGCCTATTTGGCCGCCGCAACGTAGGTAAGTCATCTCTACTAAATGCCCTGACAGAACAAGAAGTTTCCATTGTTTCGGAGATTGCCGGAACGACTACCGACCCGGTTGAAAAGCCAATGGAACTACTCCCTCTCGGCCCTGTTTTATTTATTGATACAGCTGGAATTGACGATGTAGGTGCGCTGGGCGAAAAACGGATTAGCAAAACAATGGCTGTAATCGACCGCACTGATCTAGGGATCATTGTTTCTAACAGCAAAGATTGGGGCGATTTTGAAGAAAAAATTCTTCAGGAGCTTCGGGATAGAGAGATTCCTGTAATCTTGGTTTTCAACAAATCAGATTTGTACCCATCACGTAACTGCATGCTAAATAGTTTTTCAGGAGAAAAACTCCCGTTAGTGGAAACATCGGCTACCACTAATTTCGGTATTCAGGAATTGCGTGAGGCAATTTTAAAAAGTGTACCAGACGACTTCATAAATCGCCCGAGCATTGTCGCCGACTTAGTTGGTCCGGGCGAGGCAGCCATTCTTGTAGTTCCTATTGACAAGGAAGCACCTAAAGGCCGGCTTATTTTGCCGCAAGTACAAAGTATCCGTGACTTGCTCGATGGCGATTCATTCTGTATGGTGGTAAAGGAACGCGAACTCCGCAAAGCCTTTTCAAGGCTAAACAAACCACCCAAACTCGTAGTTACCGACAGCCAGGCCTTTCTGAAAGTTGCAGCCGACACACCTCCGGAAATTCCCCTGACCAGTTTCTCGATATTGTTTGCCCGCTACCAAGGAGATCTAACAGAGATGGTACGTGGAGCAATGGCCATTGATAAACTTAAGGCCGGTGACAAAGTTCTGATTGCCGAAGCCTGCTCGCATCACCCGATTGGCGAGGATATTGGCACAGTAAAAATCCCCCGCTGGCTTACTCAATATGTAGGAGGTAAACTACACATAGACAGCGTACGAGGTCGCGACTTTCCTGAAAATATTTCTGAATATAAACTCATTATTCATTGCGGTGCCTGCATGTGGAACCGTCGTGAAATGCTTTCACGTATAATGAAAGCAAGACAATTAAACATTCCCATCACCAATTACGGGCTAACCATTGCATACTCGCTAGGTATTTTTGAACGAGCATTACAGCCATTCCCAGCCGCACAGGAAATATATAAATCATCAATACAGACACAAAAACCAGATTAAGATCAATAGCGAAAAATCAGCTCATATTCAAGCTTATATATTATTCCAAAATCATAAGACAATGAAGCTTAAGGATAAATTAACCAAAAAATGATGGTCAAGGAATGAATTGTCTTACCTTTGCGCCCCGAATCCATAAGTTATTAAAATAGAATGATTACAGTTTCAAATTTAGCTATTCAGTTTGGGAAGAAACCCCTTTTTTCAGATGTAAACCTAAAGTTCACACCCGGGAACTGTTACGGGGTAATTGGTGCCAATGGTGCAGGTAAATCAACTTTCCTTAGACTAATTTCAGGAGATTTAGATCCTACACGAGGTTCTATTTTGATGGGGTCTGGCGAACGGCTTTCTGTTCTAAAACAAGATCACCACGAATTTGACGATTTCTCGGTTCTGGATTCCGTACTGATAGGACACAAAGAGCTTTGGCGAGTAATGAAAGAAAAAGATGCCTTGTATGCCAAACCAGACTTTTCAGAGGAAGATGGCATGTTGGCCGCCAAACTTGAAGATGAATTTGCAGGCATGGATGGCTGGAATGCTGAGAGTGATGCAGCGATGTTACTCAGTGGATTGGGTATTAAAGAAGGCTTGCACTATCAGCAAATGAAGGATCTGGATGCAAAGGCAAAGGTTCGTGTTTTACTTGCTCAAGCGTTGTTCGGAAATCCAGACAACTTGCTTCTTGATGAGCCAACAAATGATCTCGACCTTGAGACTGTTCTTTGGCTGGAAAACTATTTAAGCAACTGTCAGAATACAGTGATTGTTGTTTCCCATGACAGACACTTTTTAGATAATGTATGTACAGATGTAGTTGATATTGACTATGGTAAAATACGTGGATTCTCAGGTAACTATACTTTCTGGTATGAGTCTAGCCAGTTAGCTTTGCGTCAACAAGCAAATGCCAATAAAAAGGCAGAGGAAAAACGGAAAGAGTTGCAGGAATTTATCAGACGCTTTAGTGCAAACGTTGCAAAATCAAAACAAACGACCAGCCGTAAAAAGATGCTGGACAAGCTTAATATTGAAGAAATTGAGGCTTCAACCCGTAGATATCCCGGAATTATTTTCCAACCCGAACGCCAAACAGGTGACCGTGTATTGCGTGTTGAAGGACTAAGTTACGAGCAAGACGGAGAAGTATTCTTTAAGGATGCGAACTTCACAATTGAAAAAGATGATAAAGTTGTGTTTCTGGGAAAAGATAACCGGGTAATGACAGCTTTCTTTAAAATCATCATGGGAGAATTGGAGCCAACATCCGGATCTTTTGAATGGGGTGTGACCATAACAAACGCATTTTTGCCAATGGACAATTCTGAATACTTCACAAAAAAGGAAACTCTATACGAATGGCTCGGCAAATATTCTCATGATACCAGTGAAGGATTCTTACGTGGATACCTAGGAAAAATGTTGTTCTCAGGCGATGACTTGCACAAAAATGTAAAGGTATTATCAGGAGGTGAGAAAATGCGTTGCATGATTTCCCGCATGATGCTTGAACATCCCAATTTGGTAATCCTCGATCATCCAACCAACCATTTGGATATGGAATCAATTCAATCCTTCAACAACAATATGAAAACTTATCCGGGACAAATATTGATGGCTTCGCATGACCACGAGTTCATCAGTTCTGTTTGCTCACGAGTGATTGATTTAACTCCTGATGGAGTGATTGATAAATACATGGATTTTGAAGAATATCTGACCGATGAAAAGATAAAGGAAAATCGTCTTTCAAAATACAATTCATAAAAAGAAAGCTGTCCAGAAAGTAGACGAAATCATTGAAAAACGTCATCCCTAATTTATTTGGGGATCTGTTTCACAGTTGATAAGATACTGAAACAAGTTCATAATGACTCGTATCTATACTTTCCGGACAGCTTTTCTTCTAAATGCTATCGTTTTATCCTACCTCTTTAAAAGTGCGTTTATTGTTTCTATCTACTTGATTTGTAATAACCGAGAGTAATGTTAATGGATTGCCTTTTGATATAGTGCCATTTATAAGGATCCAAGGGATCATAATCACCCCGTCGCAAATCCCAAACCCATTCATTTGTTTTAAAAGCGCTATATCCAAGTTTTACGAATAAAAAATTATTTCTCTTTTTCATTCGAAACCTATAGCCTACGCCCAATTCATATACCCAGCCTTTAAACTGTGTTTTATTTGAAAAGCGAACAGAATAGCCTCCTTCAGAATAAAAAAACGGAGAATGCGCTGACTTTCTATAATACCATTTTACGTTAGCAAGCAAGGGAAACGTAGTCATACCTGGATCTTCATAACGCATATAACCAAAGCTAGCTCCCACAGACGTTTTATAATTTATAAACTGATTATAGGATGCCCTTAATCCAATGTTTAGAGGAGACAAATCGGAGGTTTCGGTGGCATGATTCGTTTTCGAAATAAATCCTACACCATACGTTGGCTCTATCGTATAATAAACGCCCTGATTCCGGATGATCTTACCACCTTGAGCAAAAGCAGAAACTGACAAGAAAAGAAACAAGAATAATGTAATAAATGACCGCACTACTGAGTAAATCTTCATGGTGATAAAATCTTTTCGAAACGAAGTTATAAAATATTCGTTTAAAACGACACAATTTTACTGATCATAACTCAGTGAGCTTTTCTATACATTTTTTTGCCTGATCATAAAATCACAATAATAAACTAGAAAAATGAATCCATGTTCATTCAAAAATAGCCACATACTGCCATTTATCACAATCCGAGTATAATACCCTATAATCAATATCCTATTGATCTCTTAAATTTCTGCGAACAAAAAACACCTGATTAATTGTTGTAGTTCTAAATAGCTATAAAATTATATCTTTGTTCCATGCAATTTTTGCGGAAAACCATATCCCTTGTATTATTATCAGTATACTCCATTATACTAGCTCATAGCCTCATTCCGCATCACCATCACTCCGATGCAATTGCCGACTTATGTAATTTTGAAATTATCGCAGACAGTTCACAAGCACAACAAATTTTTGAATCAGGCCAACATCAATGTCAGCACAACCACGATTCTGAAGTTCATTGTCATTTTAATGTTGAATTGATTCCTTCAAAAATTGTGTTCATCTCAACGACTTTTCTTGGCGATATATCTTTATTTGAAGAACCCTCTTATGTCTCTGAACAAGAATTGATATTTGCAGATCAAAGCTTTAGTCCCACCGGAATATTTATAAAACAACCCTCCGAATTGAGGGGTCCCCCCACTCTTTCATAATTCATTCAAACATTTAATAGTTTTTGGAACAATCGAAATGAATGTTCCTCATGTGTCTAAGTATATGTAGAAACTGGAGTTTAAGTTGGAGAAAGTATTTCAACTAATTGCCGCTAAATATAAACGACACATCAGCAAGTTATTTATCCTTTTAAATATTGAATTATGAAGCGAATGCTTTATTTAGTATTGGCAATGGCACTTTTTTTTGTTTCGTGCACAAGTCAACTAACACAAAAAGACGATCATTCCGAAGAAGCGCATGAACATGAAGACACCATTGAAGAACACGATCATGCAGATATTAAACAGGAATTGGTTGCTTACACAGATGAATTTGAATTATTTGCCGAAGCTGACCCATTTATCTTAAATGAAGGTGCATCTATTCTTGGACATTTCACCTTTCTAAATAATTTCAACCCGTTAGAAAATGCTGAGGTAATGGCAACTCTTACTGTGAACGGACAATCAATAAATAGTGCCGGCACTTTTATCCAAGCTGGAATTTATGAGTTTGATCTTCGCCCTGAAACAGTAGGTAATGGATCGCTTATTTTTAAAATTATTATGGATGCTCAAGAAAAGCAGATCCAAATCGAAGTGATCGTTTTTGAGGACGACCACGATGCAATTGAATTTTTCGAAGCTGAGGAAGATGATCATGGATCGGGAATTTCATTCACCAAAGAACAATCGTGGAAAGTTGACTTTGCAACTGCTTTCCCGGAAGCAAAACCTTTCGGTGCTGTAATAAAAACAACAGCGCTAGTGCAAGCGCTACCCAATAAAAGCACCATCCTAACGGCAAATACAAATGGTGTTGTCAATTATATCCTATCTGATTTAGTAGAGGGCAAAGCGATTAATTACAAAGGGGCATTATTCTCGATTACCGGGTCTGGAATGGGGAATGACAATGCCTCGTTGGTTTATGCTTCTGCCCAGTCAAACTACGAAAAAGAAATGGCAGACTACGAACGGGTGCAAAAGCTTGCTGAGAGACAGATCGTGTCGCAAAAAGAATTACTGGCCTCTAAAAGCAGTTATGAACAAGCAAAAGCAGTTTATGAAAATCTAAAGCGCAATTTCAATTCACAAGGACAAGTCATTGCTGCTCCCTTTTCAGGAATCATTGGAGAAATATTTATTAGTAACGGACAGTATGTGAATGCAGGTGATCCTATTGCCAGTGTATTAACAACAGAAAGCGTGCAGTTAAAAGCAGACATTCAGCAAAAATATGCAAACAAAGTGAACCAAATTAGCGAAGTGTTTTTGAGATTACCGGCACAGGATAATTGGATTGACTATAAAGAGTTGAACGGGAAATTTCTTTCTATTGGAACTCAGGTTAGCCCAGACAACTTTCTAATCCCTGCTTATTTTGAGATTGAAAACAAAGGTGATTTCTTCCCAGGCAGTCTTGTTGAATTAAACTTAAAAACAACCTCCGATATAAATCAGGTGATTATTCCCAATACAGCACTGGTTGAGCAACAAGGCAACTTCTTTGTCTTTGTGCAACTCGATCCCGAGCTATTTGAGAAACGGCAGGTCATCATTGGCGATACCGATGGATTGGAAAGTGTTGTAAAAAGCGGGTTACATGCTGATGAGCGTATCGTAACAAAAGGCGCAGTTCTGGTTAAGCTGGCTACTGCGACAGGAAGTCTTGACCCACATGCAGGTCATGTTCATTAAAAGGAGGATATATGTTAGATCGAATAATAAAATTTTCACTGAACAATAAATTGCTAGTGCTAATTGGAGCCGTTGTATTGATGGTTTCCGGTTTGTATACAGCAAATAACATGGACGTGGATGTGTTTCCCGACCTCACAGCTCCAACTGTGGTGGTAATGACCGATGCACATGGAATGGCTGCTGAAGAAGTTGAGCGGTTAGTCAGTTTCCCCATAGAAACCGCCGTTAACGGAGCTACTGATGTACGTCGTGTACGTTCGTCATCCTCCAACGGCTTTTCATTTGTTTGGGTCGAATTTGACTGGGGTACAGATGTTTTTAGAGCCCGACAGATTGTTAGCGAGAAAATGGTTGGCTTGTCCGAGAAAATGCCAATAGGTATTGGGCAACCAATTCTTGCACCTCAATCCAGCGTAATGGGAGAAGTGTTATTTATCGGATTGCAGTCAGATTCAACCAGCATGATGGAACTGCGCACCATTGCTGAATGGAACATACAGCCGGTATTACTGGCAACAGGTGGAGTATCTCAGGTTACCATCATTGGAGGAGATTACAAACAATATCAGGTTTTGGCAGACCCTAAAAAGATGGAGTATTACGATGTTTCGATGGATGAACTCGCTGATGTTTGCAGCTCCATGAGTCAAAACTCTAATGGTGGAGTTGTTCGTCAATATGGCAACGAGTATGTTGTGCGAGGCATGGCTCGCACCTTTGATTTGGAGATATTGGGGAAATCATTGGTTAAACTAAAAAATGGCAGTCCTGTATACATGGAAGATGTGGCTGAACTCGTGATTGGTTCTGCTGTAAAAATGGGCTACGCATCACAAAATGCCTCTCCCTCGGTAATTCTTTCTGTTTCGAAGCAACCGAATACCAACACTCTGGACTTGACTGAAGATATTGAAGCAAATTTGGAGGAATTACGAAAAACCTTACCTCCTGATGTGACGATGGATACGAGTATTTTCCGTCAGGCTGATTTTATTGAAACGGCCATTGATAATATTCAAAACGCATTGCTTGAAGGCGGTCTTTTTGTCGTGATCATTTTGTTCCTATTTCTGGGAAGTTTCCGAACTACTCTTATTTCTTTACTCGCAATCCCCCTTTCCCTTCTGGGAGCTGTTCTTACATTGAAAGGACTTGATCTCAACATAAATACAATGAGTCTGGGTGGAATGGCTATTGCAATTGGATCGTTGGTAGATGATGCGATTATTGATGTGGAGAACGTTTTTAAACGACTTCGGCAAAATCACCAAAAGCCTGAGAATGAGCGAGACGTTGCCTGGAGAATTGTCTACGAAGCATCCAAAGAAATTAGATCCTCCATTTTGAATGCAACAATGATAATAATGGTGGCCTTCATCCCCCTATTTTTTCTTTCCGGTATGGAAGGACGAATGCTGAAACCATTGGGTATTGCCTATATCGTATCATTGTTTGTGTCACTAATCGTAGCTATGACCCTAACCCCATTGCTTTGTCGCTTATTTTTAACGGATGACAAATATTTGAGTAAAAAAGCTAAAGAAAGCTGGCTGACCCGAAATATGAACTTGTATTATGAGAAATCTTTGAAGTTTGCATTTCGTTGGAAAAAATCTGTTTTAAGTGGTTCGCTTGTGTTTTTAGTGGTGGCCATTTTTGTGCTTTTATCAATGGGACGTAGCTTTCTTCCTGAATTTAACGAAGGAGCATTAACCATAGCTGCAGTTAGTCAGGCTGGAATTTCACTCGATGAAAATAATGAATTGGGCAATCTGATAGAAACAGAATTGCTCTCAATTCCCGAAGTGAAAAGCACTGCCCGCCGTACTGGTCGCGGTGAGTTGGACGAGCACTCACAAGCAACAAACAGTGCAGAAATTGATGTTAATTTTTTATTGGATGATCGGCCTCGCGAAGAGTTTTTGGAGGATGTGCGAAGTCATTTAGGCGCAATTCCAGGAATAGCAACATCAGTTGGGCAACCACTTGGTCACCGAATAGATCACATGCTTTCAGGCACAAAGGCCAACATAGCCATAAAAATATTTGGGACAGACCTCAACCAACTATTTCTGATAGGTACTCAAGTACAATCAGCCATTGCAGATATTGAAGGAGTGGTTGATTTGAGTGTTGACCAACAAGTAGAGGTTCCACAGATTCAGATAAAAGCCAAACGAGAAATGTTAGCTCGCTATGGAATTACGATTGACGAGTTCACTCACTTTATAGAGTTGGCTTACAGTGGCGAAAAACTGGCAGATATTTATGAAGGACAGCGCAGTTTTGATCTGGTACTCAAACTAAATGAAAACTACACAGAAACAATAGAAGGAATCAAAAACTCTCTAATTGACACTAAATTGGGTGGAAAAGTTCCACTGGAACAGGTCGCAGATATCCAGTCTTTATCGGGTCCAAATACAATTTCGCGCGAAAATGTACAACGAAAAGTAGTTGTCTCATCCAATGTTTCAGGGCGTGATTTACGCAGCACGGTAAATGAAATACAGGAAACCATAGAGGCACAAGTAAACTTGCCCGAAGGTTACCGGATAGAATACGGAGGACAATTTGAAAGTGAAGCTGAAGCTTCTCAAACTTTGGCATTGGCGTCATTGTTGGCACTTGCTGTTATCTTTCTATTGCTATACCACGAATTTAAAAATGTGAAACTGGCAGGCATTATTTTACTAAACCTTCCAATGGCACTCATAGGTGGCGTATTTGCCTTGTACTTTACAATTAACGTACTGAGCATACCTGCCATTATTGGATTTATTACTCTATTTGGCATTGCTACAAGAAATGGCATATTACTTATATCACGGTTTCAACAGTTAGAAGAAAGAGGATTTTCGCTAAATGAAACATTGTTGCGTGGTTCAGTTGACCGACTAAATCCAATTCTAATCACGGCTCTAACTGCAGCTTTGGCTTTAATTCCACTTGCAATGCGTGGCGATGCTCCCGGAAATGAAATACAAAGCCCAATGGCTAAAGTGATTCTGGGAGGATTGTTGTCCTCAACATTATTGAATATTTATCTGGTGCCTATTGTCTATCAAATGCTGCACCGTTATGGATTACTCAAAACGAAAGATTATGAGCAAAATTCTTAATACGATCATTTTTATATTTATTGGACTTTCGGTGTACTCGCAAACTAGTCTCACCCAGTTTTTGGATGAAATTGAAAACAATAATTATAGTTTGAAAGCATATTCGTCCTATGCAAAAGCGCAGAAACTGGAAAATAGAACCGGACTGAATCCTGCAAATCCAAATATTGAAGGGGCTTATCTATGGGGAGCCCCAGGAGCTATAGGAAATAGACAAGATTTTTCTGTGACACAGGAAATTGAATTTCCGACAGTCTATGTCAATCAAAAAAAGCTAGCAGATATTCGTGATGAACAGTCTGACTCAGAATACCGCCAACAGCGATTAGGCATTTTACAACAGGCTGCAATTTTGTGGGTTGACATGGTAAGTTTAAACCGGAAACAGCTGGAAATAAAGAATCGCCTGTCTAGTGCTCGAAAATTGGATCATGCATACGACGAGATGTTAATCGCGGGCGATGCAAACCTTATTGACCGTAATAAAGCAGCCTTGTTCCTTTTGCAATATGAAAAAGAGCTGGAATCACTAGCAAAGGAAAAACAGCAAGTTTTACTGCAAATTTCAGCACTAAACGGCAATCAGGAATTTAATTTGGATGAAACTGAATTTCTTCCCATTCAGTTACCTGAAAATCTGGATTTATGGATGGAGCAAATGGCTATAATAAATCCTCAGCTACAATATTTAAATCTGGAACAACAAGCTGGTGAACGATCAGTTAAAATCGCGAAAGGAAAAAGCTTACCCAAACTTAATGGCGGTTACATGGTTGAAAATACCGAAGGTGAAAAATTCAGGGGAGTAACAATAGGACTGTCCGTTCCTCTTTGGGAACAGAAAAACACGATACGTGCAAAGCAAGCAAGAAATGAAGCAGTTGAAATGCAAGAACAGGCTTATCAACTTCAGTTGAAGAACCAACTCACCCAAATCTATACACAGGTAGGAAATTCACAAAAATTGGTCGTCTCCTATCGTGATAAATTAAACCTGATTCAGCAAAAAGAATTATTAGATGAGGCATTACATGCAGGACAGATTTCCTTGATTGAATACCTGCTTGAGTTACAATTTAACTACGATGCCATTGATCACCTGATGGAGGCTGAGCAGCAATTGCATCAGACTTATGTTTCTATGAAAGTATTGGAGCTATAATATAAAAAAGGATGTCATCTTTTTGATAGATGACATCCCTTTTTATTGTGTATATTTTATATCTATTCTTTGTCAATCTTTGCCGGATTCAAGAAAATTAGGAAAAAGATAAACGCAAATGATAACTCATGCAATTCAGATTGTTTCACTTGATTAATTGATACAACCAAAAGCGTAATAACCAACATAACAACAATATGTTGGACCCGAGGCATTGGAACCCTAAATTTAAGGACTAAGTTTTTGATAAAAGATACTTTCTTAATCAAGAGTCTGGAGAAAACAAAATAGGTAATTAGCACAAAAAACATGAGTTGTGAGAAAATAAGAATATTCAAATCCTTACCTCCTACAATCAGATTATGAAGATTGGTTTCAGCTTGTTTATTATTTTCCAGAAAGAAATCACCGCTCTGAATATTAAAAATTCTTTGTCCCCAGCTAATTTCCTCTCCAGCGGCAAAAAAGAATAGAACAGCCAAAACGGAAGCTGTTAAAATCCAAAGGGGTTTCTTCATCTTTCGATATTCAAAAACCCTAAATAAACTAACAAGACCTGCAGAAAAAAGAGAAAGTGCTGTTAGATTTTCTACTAATCCATCTTCGCTAACAAAAGGTAGGAAAATGTCTTTCCCCTGACTACCCAGATACATGCCGTATCCAGTAAAAATGAACAATGCACTAAAGAGAACAATTTCCAAAGTGGGTATTAACTTACTTGAATTCATTGGTTTAATCTTTTCTAATACTGTTTATCTAATTTTTATAAAACGACTGATTATCAATTAAGATCTTCAACTAACGTAGCCCCATGACGTTAATCGTTAATTCAGAGTTCTTCTCAATAATCAGTCTCATTTATTGACATTAAGAATAATTCTATCCCAAGTCAATTAAAGAACAATTGCAATTTCATGGCATTTCGATTGCTGCGATAAAAATAATATTAAAAAATGGCTTGTAGATACTTCCCGAAAAAATAGTTTCATATTCGTTCTATTTTTTGCTTTATAAGTATCTTTACCCACAGTTTTTAAAAAATTGCCATGAAAAAAATTGTTTGGATAATTCCAATTATCGTTCTGTTCTTGCTAGTCAATATTCCAGGTTTATTTGTACCAATGGTCGTAAACGCTGCCAAATATGCTCAAGTAGGACGAGAGATTTTAGATAACCATGATTGGATTAACCTGACTATTGGAGGTGATGCCTACGATCAAAAACCACCCTTGCTTTTTTGGATTGCTGCTGTTGTTTTTCAACTCTTTGGCCTTTCTGTTATAGCCTATAAAGTGGCAGTAATTCTAATGTCCGTGATTGGAATTTATGCCACCTATAAATTAGGGGAAGTTTTATATGATAAAAGAACTGGCTCTCTGGCTGCTTTTTTCTGGGCTACTTGTCTAGGCTATGTTCATTTCCATAATGACATTCATACCGACACACTACTTGTTGTTCCTGTTATGCTTTCCATATGGCAATATGCCGCATACTATAAATTCCGAAAGGATTATCATTTCTATCTGGGAACAGTATTCGTTGGCTTAGCCATGCTTACTAAAGGTCCTGTTGGACTGGTAATTACAGGAGCTGCTGTTGGGTTACATTTATTGTTTACCCGGAGTTTCAAAGACATTTTTAATTATCGTTGGCTAATTGCGTTACCAATAGTTGCAATAATAATCACACCTGCTTTATGGGGACTTTATGAGCAATTTGGATTTGAAGGTATCAAATTCTATTTCTGGACAAACAATATGGGCCGCATAACGGGGAGTTATCATGGGTCAAATACCGATCCATTTTTCTATATACATACGACTTTATACATGATAGCTCCTTGGGCCGTTTTTGGTTTTATAGGTTTGTTTATGCAGATCCGCGAAAAGGTTTCTCAAAAATGGAAGTTTACCAATCAAGATGAGTTTTATACTTTGGGAGGAATTTTTGTATATCTAATTATAAGTTCGATAGCAAAAGCAAAAAATCCACATTACGAGATGGCAGTTCTCCCGATTATTTTAATTGTAGCTGCTCGTTGGGCATATCTTATTTTTGAGTCTCCGTCATTATTAAAAATCAGAAGAATAACTGGTTACATAAACCTTTTTGTAGGGGTACTTCTTTGGCTTGTTGTGGTGCCATTTTTAGTTTACTTTTTCCCTGAAACAAAAATCTGGATTTGGAGTGTCGTTATTCTGCTTGCAGGTGTCTTTGTCTATGTTTTAACTTGGAAAAACAGCCTCAAAAAACAATTGGCTTACTTGCTAATTTCAATTTCAGCCTTACTATTTACGTTGAATACTAACATTATGCCACATATGACTCAATATCACTCTACTTTTGAGGTATGCCGAACTTTCAATGAGCAGGCAAAGGAGGGTGAAAAACTTCATATTTATACTGAAGAAGCTCGCTTTTGGGATATCTTTTTATACTCCAAAAGCTATGGTGGCTATATCATTACTCAGGAAGATTATAAACAGATAAAACCTCCTGCTAACGATTGGTTATATACAGGACCAAGTGGAATAAAACAACTGGAGGAAATGAACATTCAGGTTGATACAATTCAAATTTTACAACACCGAAGTTTATCAAGAATTACAGCCACATTTCTAAACCCAAAAACTCGTGAAACAAAGCTTTCGCCACGTTATCTTTTAAAAATCAAATAGCTTCATTATTCTCAATTAATTGTGGGAATTGGCTAGTTTACAATGCTTATTTTTTTGTGACCTTCCTCTCTTCTGTTTGAATAATGATATAATATATTCCCGTCGACTGATTCGATAAATCTAATGAACGTGCATTTTGAGTTCCTACAATTAATCGTCCAGTCTGGTTATATACAGAAACATGATATTCTGTTTTTAGAGCAGGTGCTTTTATGGTAATAGCCCCTTGTGTCGGATTCAGGAATATTTCAAACTCATCAGAATAGCCATATTGCCCTCCAATGGAGGTAGAAATCCCACATTCAAGGGTGTATTGTTGAAAAAACGCCCACATCAAGTCGTTAGCACTAATATATTCTGATACTGGGTCTCCAATAAGGGTTTGGCGTACCGCCTAGCCATGAGTGCCCTCCATCCCTAGTAATATATAGTTGGATTTCAGTGGCACAATCTCCATTGCTCCATTGCACATGTGTGAATTGCTCATCCTCAACAAGAGTATCATTCAGGTTATGACAGCTATTAATTACTGGCCACGAATTCAACACTGAGTCAATTGGTGAATTATAATGATCAGAAACACCTTCGCCAATACCTCCTTCATAAGGAACACTTGAATCTTCATAGGAATGAAAATGGATAATTGGAACCAGACGAGAAGGAATATAACCAGTCACACTCATTGAAGCAGAAACCGGAGCAATAGCTGCAATTCTGTCTGACAACTCGCAAGCTAGCCGGTATGACATAAATCCTCCATTTGACATCCCTGTGGCATAAATCCTATTTGTATCAATCGCATATCTATCGACCAAGGTATCTCGCAGGGAATCAAGAAATCCAACATCATCAACATTTGAACTACTGGCATTTCCGCAACACCAGCCTGCATTCCATATACGAACATTCAACAATCCTCCTTTAACTCCATCAGGATAAACAACAATGAAATTCTCAGAATTGGCCTTGTTGCTCAAACCCGACTGGCTTTGTAAATTATCGGCACTCCCTAAACCGCCATGCATAGCAATTATAAGCGGAAGTGGTTCAATTCCGTCATATCCCGTTGGCAAGTGTAACAAATAGGTACGCTCGTAGCCATCATGAGAAAAGCCCAGATACTGAGCTAAAGCCGCAGTTTGAATCAGAAATACAGCAAACAAGAGGTATACAGACTTTGGTACAAATGGTCATAAAATTCATGAAGCCGAAATTAAGTATTACTATGAAAGAAACTAAAATATTTCTGATTTCATAGAAAACGCAAAGAGCCGTTCTTTTTCAAGAACAGCTCCAAACTATATTATTGAATCGATTTCTTATACTTCTTGTACCACTTCAATATTTTCTACCCCAGCCTCTATAGCTTTCAAGTTAAGAGGAATCAATTTATGATGACGCTCAGGAAGTGATTTTTCTAATCCTTT
The DNA here is from genome assembly GCA_963662675.2 of Prolixibacteraceae bacterium. GTDB lineage: Bacteria > Bacteroidota > Bacteroidia > Bacteroidales > Prolixibacteraceae. The sequence continues at coordinate 44,673 of CAXXHP010000004.1, read as the reverse complement.
CTCTATGCTGCCCATCTTAACAACTGGTCTTGCTTTTAAGAATGCACCTAAAACGACCATATTGAAAATTTTCACATTACCCATATCTGCGGCAATTTTAGTACCTGCAATTTTATAAATATTGATATCAGTACGTGTAGGAGGAGTCATAATTCCATTAGGATCATACAATAAAGAACCTCCCGGTTTTACAGTCGCCTCAAATTTATCCATTGATTGCTGATTGAGAACAATGGCTGTATCATATTCGTTTAGAACAGGAGAGCTTATTCTCCCATCACTTAAAATGACGGTAACATTGGCAGTCCCGCCACGCATTTCCGGACCGTATGAAGGAAACCAAGATACTTCCTGATCTTGCATCATTCCTGAATACGCCAAAATTTTTCCCATGGAAAGTACGCCTTGTCCACCAAAACCTGCTATAATGATTTCTTCAGTCATAATCTGTTATGTTAATTCTTTATCTTAAAGATTTCCGGATCTGCTTTCTCTCCGTCTTTGATATCGCCAAGTGGATAAAATGAGAACATATTTTCCTCCATCCAAGTATTGCAATCTGCAGGAGACAAACGCCAGCCCGAGCTACAAGTAGCAACCACTTCAACAAAAGAAGTTCCTTTTTTGGCAATTGCATTCTTGAAAGCCTTACTTATCGCTTTCTTGCATTTTCTGACTGCAGAAGGAGTATGAGCAGCTTGTCTGGTTACAAATGAGGTACCAGGCAATTGTCCGACTAATTCTGTAATTTTCAATGGGTATCCGTTTCTATTCACATCACGTCCACATGGAGTTGTTGCTGTTACCTGCCCCAACAAAGTAGTTGGTGCCATCTGGCCACCAGTCATTCCGTATATACCATTATTGATAAAAATTACAACAATGTCTTCTCCCCTATTACAAGCATGCATAATCTCAGCTGTTCCAATTGACGCCAGATCACCATCTCCCTGATAGGTGAAAACAACCTTATCTGGATTAACACGTGCTATACCAGTCGCTACAGCAGGAGCACGTCCGTGGGCAGCTTCCTGCCAATCTACCTGAATGTAGTTGTAAGCAAAAACACTACAACCTACAGGTGCAACAGCAATTGTTTTATCTTGAATACCCAATTCGTCAATCACCTCAGCCACAACATTATGAACTACTCCATGGGTACAACCCGGACAATAATGCAATGTTTTGTCGGTCAGCAATTTTGGTTTTTCGTAAACCAAATTTTCAGGTTTTATAATATCTTTTAAATCCATTGCTTAACCTCCTATCATTTTTTGGTTCAAAGCTTCAATTACTTCACTTGGAGAAGGGATGATTCCCCCCATTCGTCCAAAATGTTTTACAGGCACAAAATTGCCTGAGCAACCAACAGCTAACTGTACATCTTCGATCATTTGACCAGCATTCATCTCTACGGTCAGAAAACCTTTTACACGCTTAGCTAATTCGCCAATTATTTCTTTTGGAAACGGGAATAAAGTGATTGGCCTTAGCAAACCAACTTTCATTCCCTGAGCACGTGCCAAGTCAACTGTCTTTTGGCAAACTCTGGCTGAAGACCCAAAGGCTACCAATATGTAATCAGCATCGTCACACTGTATCATCTCATAACGAACTTCCTCTTGCTCCATCATTCTGTATTTACTCTGAATACGAAGATTATTCTGCTCCATGACTGAGGAGTTCATTTCTAAAGAGGTAATAACATTATACTCTCTATTCGGTTTCTTTCCATTTGTAACCCAAGTGCCATACTTGGAATCAATTTCTTCACTGGTCATCCGAGGTTTGAATTCACTTAACTCAACCTTCTCCATTGTTTGACCAATGACACCATCCGTTAAAATCATGGCTGGATTTCGGTATTTATAAGCTAGCTCAAATGCAAGATCTACAAAATCATTCATTTCCTGCACAGAGGATGGAGCAAGTACTATTAATTTATAATCACCGTGCCCTCCACCTTTTGTTGACTGTAAATAGTCGGCTTGTCCAGGCTGAATAGTTCCTAACCCAGGTCCTCCACGCTGAACATTCACTATTACACATGGCAGTTCTGATCCTGCAATGTATGATATACCTTCAGCCATCAGACTGATACCCGGGCTTGATGATGATGTCATCACTTTTTTACCTGTACCTGCAGCTCCATAAAGCATATTAATGGATGCCACTTCACTTTCAGCCTGCAAGACAACCATTCCAGTTTCATTCCAAGGCTCACGTATCATAAGGGTTTCCATCACCTCAGACTGAGGAGTAATGGGGTACCCGAAATATCCATCACATCCACAACGTATAGCTGCTTCTGCAATGACTTCATTCCCCTTCATTAGTCTTAATTCTCCCATTTATCTTCGATTTGATAGTTTACAAAAGTTACAACTTAACACGATAAACTGTAATACAAGTATCCGGACATACAATTGCACAATTTGAACAACCGATGCATGCCTCTGCATTTTCCATATATGCATAATGGTAGCCCCGGCTATTTACTTGCTTATTTTGTGCAAGAACGCTTTGCGGACAAGCGACCACACAAAGACCACAACCCTTGCATTCTTCTGTGTCAACAACTACTGCTCCTATAACTTTTGCCATGGTTTGTATTATTTTTTGTTTTTTAGTTATGTTCGAGTTAAAAATAAAAAAACCAATTTCTTAATCATGGTTTTTCAATCACATAAAGAATTTATGTTCATTCTAATATGTTCATTTTTTCAAGATCCTCACAAATCTATCTGAATCAAAAAAGTTTGACTGCAACAAATGTTGCGAAATCATATCTTATTCAAAATTCGAGTAAAGATATTGCGATGAATTCCAAGATAAGATGCGACATGTTGACGCTGAACTCGCGAAACAATTTCACTATGTTCTTTTACAAATTTCTTCACCCTTTGTGAAGCAGAAAGGGACTGTAAGGTATGCACTCTATTAAGTGCCTGCACATAACTTTCTTCAGCCATAATTCGGACTATTCTTTCCAATTCAGGATTATTTTCTAATAGCGCTTCATACTCGATACGATCAATGATAATTAATTCTGAATCTTCATATGCACGAATGAATTCAGATGATTTTTTTCCACTCATAAAAGTTTCGTGACTGCTCACAATACAATTTTCTGGAGTATAATAAAATCGAGATATCCATTCTTGTCCATTTTCAGATAAGTAGGTCGCATATAGAAGTCCATCTAGCAAAATGCCAAGTTTCCGGTTTTGCTCACCATAATCAACAAAAGTTTCACCCTTTTTAAGGGTTACAGGATCTCTATCTGAAAAGAATTCCTTGAGTTGATTTAATGTTTGGTAGTATCCAGACCCCAAGCTATTTTCGCTCATTATATTTTCTTTAATTAGGAGAAATCAGCGTGGAACTGTTTCAACCTTTTTTCCATGTCTCCAAACTGGCTGCGGCTTACATGTGAAACACAAGCTCTTAATCCTTCAAGCTCGCTCCCTGTATTCTTTAAAGTAATCGCACTTACTCCATAGTATATTAAGTTGCTTAATAATTCGCCAGCTGACATTTTTGGATATTGTATTGTAAAATAAAATCCGTCAGCAATCTCCTCACTGCCATCCTTTTCATAAACAATTTTAAATCCATTGTCCAGAAAAAGACGCTTCATGATTTTCGCCTTTTCTCCATATTCTTTAGTCTCCTCAACAAAATTATATTCTCCATCATTTGCTGCTTTTAACATGGATGCCATTGCGTATTGACCGGAGTGACTTGTGCCTGAAGAAACGGCATATAACACACGAAGGATTATTGCATTTCCAAAATTGTTACTTTGGAATCGTTCTTTCAGGTTTTCATACTCCCTTGCATAAAGCTTGTCAGATATTGCCATAAAAGCAATGCGTTGACCCGCATAAGAGAAAATTTTAGAGCTTGAGATGAACAACACATAATTGTCTGTGTATTTAGCGACAGTGGCTTGATATGGTGGTACGCCAGGTGTATATAAATCTTCCCTGAAGTCCATTGCAAAATAGGCAAGATCCTCAAGAATTATCACATCGTATTTTATCGAAAGCTCACCGATAATTTGTAATTCGTCTTCGGTAAAGCATATCCAACTTGGATTATTGGGATTTGAGTAAATAATTGAATTAATGTGTCCTTTGCTAAGAATACTCTCCAACTTCCCCCTAAGTTTTTGTCCACGATAATTGAAAACATCGAAGCTTTCATATTTGCACCCCATCACCATCATCTGTTGCTTTTGGACAGGAAATCCAGGATCAACAAACAACACTGTATCTTTCTTTTTATCCACATTACTGGCAACCAACAATGCGGCATAAGTAGCCTGCATAGAACCAACGGTTGGAACACAACCAGAAGGAGACACATCAACGTCCATAAACACTTTTACAAAACGCGAGGCTTCCTGCTTTAACGATTTTACTCCTTCAATATTAGGATAAATTGCAGCAACCCCGGCTTTTAGTGCTTCAATTTCTGCGTCAATACCAATTTTGGATGGAGGTAATCCCGGCACTCCCATTTCCATACGAATAAACTTCTCTGGACTTTCCTCTTCAATTAAGTTGACGAGTCCTACAATTTCGCGAATGGAGGCATTTCCAACATCACTAATACGGAGACGATCTAAACTCTTAGATACCAGCTCCCGGTCAATAGGTGTTTTCTTCATTTTATTAGCTGAAAGTATTTTCAAAAGAAGCAAAGTATTCCCGATTTATCAAGTATGCAGATTGTATTTTTTAGCAGAATCTAACATATCAGAATTACTCCATTTTTTCGAAGAAATAATTGGTTCAATTTTCGAAATAGATAATTCGCATGAGAAAAGGATCTATAGTCCATAACCACCCTCAACTCATGCTTGTAAAGTTTTTATAATTCAAATTCTTCTTTGATTGAGCTTACCCAAGCAACAATTCGCTCATCAGTTAATTCCGGTTCAAAATCTTCATCAACAGGTAAGCCAATAAATTTACCATCAATTAGGGCTTCAGATCCTTCAAATTCATATACCGAAGGATCCACTTGTCCAACAATCTTAGCCTCGGGGTTTTTCTTTAGAATTTCTTTACCAAGTACCCCCATTGCATTTACGAAGTGGTCTGGATAAGTGACATGGTCTCCCAATCCAAAAATTGCAATTGTTTTATTACTATAGTCCACTTGGCTAATTGTTGGGAAAAATTTTGCCCAATCTGTATTTGAATATTCTGAATCCCATGTTTCTTTTCCAACTGTTGAAATCCCAAAAATAACGTTATCGTATTTTTCAAGATCAGCAGCACTCGCTTCGTTTACAGAAATCATGTCCACGAATTCGTCTCCAATAATTCCTTTTATTTTGTCAGCAACACGATGAACAGATCCTTTTAATGGACCAAAAAATAATCCTATTTTATTCATAATGATAAATTTTACTATTTACTAATTTCAAGCTCTCCTCGAACATATTCACCTAAGATAGATAAGCTTGATACGTTTTTCAATATTAAATGTATTGCCTTTTCATAGTTTTCCTCTGAATCATATTCAATATCAACGTGTATCGAATATTCATTGGGTTTACCCAGAATTGGCACCGATTGTATTTTATTCAAATTAATTTTAAGCTCGGCAAAAATATTAAGCACTTTTGCCAACGAACCATGATAATGTCCAACCTCAAAACAAACTGAAGCTTTGTTGTTCTTTCTATTCTTTTTGGGTGACTGTTTTGAAAGAACCCAAAAGCGTGTATAATTCTTTTTGTTAGATTCAATACCGGTCTCCAAAACGTTCAACCCATAAATATCGGCAGTACGCAAATTTCCAATTGCAGCTGCATTAGTCAGATTATCTTCAACCAGCATTTTACCAGAAGCTGCAGTATCTTGGTTTTCCCGAATTTTCACATCAGGCAAATACTTTTCAATATACTCCCTACACTGAAGAATTGCTACGGGATGCGAATAAACGGTTTTAATATTTTCCTTTTTACCCCCCGGCAACATCATTAGGTTCATTTGTATATGGACATAAACCTCACCGATAACACGTAAATGAAAATCCCTAATAAGCGAATAGTTTTGCAAAAGACTTCCTGCAATAGAATTTTCAATGGCCATTACACCAATATCTACCTGATCAGAATCAACAAGTTCACAGACGCTTTTAAAAGTCTTGCACTCAACCACTTCAATTTCTTCAACTCCGAAATACTTTCGTGCTGCATCCTCATGAAATGATCCTGCAATTCCTTGAATAGCAATTTTCTTCATACCTTTTCTAAATTAAAAATCCCGGAGAATTTAGTCCGGGACAATTTACGCAAAAACAGTCTATATTTTCCCCGGTAGGATAATTCCCTTTTGAAAATAGTACAAATACATATGTATTCGATATTTACCTTTCCAATCTGATTGTTTTTCAATCATGTGATAATACCCTACTTCTGATTACTTACAATGAATTGACAAAGGTATAAAGGATTACAGTTTATACAAGTCACTTGCACTAACTAATTCCAATTTATGATCTTGTAATACTTTAATGCACTTCTCAATATCCTCCGGTTTAATAACTATAATAGCTGAGTTTTTATCCATGGAATATGCATAGAGATATTCAATAAAAACAGCTTCGGAAGATAAGATATTTAAAGCTTTTGCGAGTGCTCCCGGTTCATTTGGACTATTTAAGCACACAACCTCGGTAAGGCTAACCGCAAATCCAGCACTTTTCAAAGCATCGAACGCCACTTCGGGTTCAGATACAACCAATCGTAAAATGCCAAATTCTGAGGTATCTGCAACGCTAAAAGCAGAAATATTAATTCCACCGTGTCCCAAAATATCAGTAACCTCGGTTAATCGACCAGTCTTGTTTTCAAGAAAAACAGATAATTGTCTAATAATCATGGCTTTGTCCTCCTATAAATTACGGTTATCAACTACACGTTTGGCTTTGCCAGCTGTGCGCTCAATTGTTTTAGGTTCAACCAGCTTCACATTTACAGAAATCCCAAGCAGACTTTGAATATTATGAGTGATTTTTTTTCGCAATGCTTCCAGATGCTTTACCTCATCAGAGAAAAACTGTTCTTGAACCTCAACCATTAAATTAAGCGTATCCAAGGTACCTTCTCTTTCAATTATTAGCAAATAATGTGGCTCTGTTTCACTCATCTCAAGCAAAACACTTTCAATTTGTGATGGAAAGACATTAACTCCTCGAATAATTAGCATATCATCGCTTCTTCCTTTACATTTTTCCATTCGTACAAGGGTTCGACCACACTCACACTTATCATAAATAAGACGCGTTAAATCTCGCGTACGATAACGAATGAGGGGAATTCCTTCCTTGGTAACAGTAGTAAACACTAACTCGCCCACCTCTCCAGCCGGCATCGGCTCTAAGGTTTTTGGATCAATAATTTCAGGGATGAAATGATCCTCATTGATATGCATGCCACATTGGTGGGTACATTCACAGGAAACGCCAGGCCCAATAATTTCACTCAGCCCATAAATATCTATGGCTTTCACGCCCAACTTGTTCTCAATTTCTTTCCTCATATTCTCAGTCCAGGGTTCTGCACCAAAAATACCAACACGCAAATTGATATCCTCCTTTTTTATTCCCATCTCAGCCATCTCCTCAGCCAAGAACAAAGAATATGAAGGAGTGCAACAAATTACAGAACTACCAAAGTCTTGTATCAACTGAATTTGCTTTTGTGTATTACCTCCGGAGATTGGGATAACTGATGCACCCAGGTTTTCACAACCATAGTGTATCCCCAAACCGCCAGTAAATAACCCGTAACCGTAGGCAACCTGGACAATATCCTCACGATTTACACCGGCCATACACAAAGTGCGAGTAACAACTTCAGCCCAAGTCGTTAAATCTTTACGGGTATAGCCAACTACAGTAGGTTTTCCAGTTGTACCCGAGGAGGCATGGAGGCGTACAATCTCACTCATGGGCACAGTAAACATGCCAAAAGGGTAGTTGTCACGCAAATCTTGTTTAACAGTAAATGGCAATTTGGCCAAATCATCAACAGATTTAATATCTCCTGGTACAAGTCCTGCATCCTGCATCTTCTTTCGGTAAGCAGGGACATTGTGATAAATCCGCGCAACAGTGTCTTTTAGTCTTTCTGATTGCACAGCTTTCATTTCTTCACGGCTTGCACATTCAATTTTTTCGTTCCAAATCATAATGCTCTATTTTAATCGGAACCCCGGATGCCTTTTCTATAATCCCTTCAGCCTTCCTCCCTTACCCTGGATTAGTCCGTTATCTAAAAATATCTATACATATTTCAAATTCTTTAAAAGAATATGTTGTCATCAGCACAAAACGATTATTGGCAAACCGGTGTATTGAGCCGGTCGAGTCCATCGGTAAAATTGATGTTACCTTACCCATATGCAGTTGTCAATTCATACTCAGCAGCTACCCGGAAATTCGACAGGTATAATGTCAAACTTAGTGCAACTCTAGCCATATCCATTACATCGAGCACCAACCCGGCAAGTTGAGGACTACCAGCACCATCATTATACACAAGGATCACTTGTCCCTATATACTTCTTGTAAGCCATGAATCCGGTACTTTTCAGGTATTGATCCGACTTATAGAATCCACCTGTACCACTTGCGACCATAAATGATTTTATTTCGAGACTAAATCCAAGTGTAATCAGGATTACGATACTCAACTGACAACACAAACTCCAGAAGAAAACACATTAAGACCAACTTAGTGATTAGGGGATCAAAAATAAAACAAAAGCGAAATTGATCAACTTTTACTTCTCCAATAATCTCATAAAAGACAAAAACAATATCAGATGTCAGATTGTCAATGCATTGACAGATTAAGCCTTAAGTCAATTTGAGAATATTACTCAAAATTCATCAACATCTCCTTATTTATAATGATTTTTAATAATTCCACAAAAACTAAACAGCAGCCCCTATTCGCCTTTAAAAAGGACAACAACCTGATATTGACAAACATAAACACCCCTCTCTTTCTGGATAGAACTATTGCGAGTGATCTATAAAGGCATATTAATAATGCATACAATTTTGGAGGCTTGCGTATGAGATTCTATAACATTGACTTTAAAATCGGAATTCATTATCTTAAACAAGTCATAACGAAATAGAGAAATCAAGACTTTCTAATGAAAAAGCCGTTCCCTACTCCCAAAAGCAATAGAAACAATCAATTGTTTAAGGATTTTTTTGAGCATATAGCCACAGGACTAATAATCTGCGACACAGATGGCTTTTTCATAGAGGTTAACGAACCTTTCTGCAAATTAATGGGATATTCCCCTAAAGAGTTAAAAAAAATGTCCATACATGACATTACCCACCCTGATGACTTATCGAGAAGCTTGAAACAAATGAATTTGGCCATTAATGGGAAATTGGACAATTATTCGATTGAAAAAAGATACATCCGAAAAGATAATACAACTATATGGGTTCGAGTAGACGTATCTTTCATTAAAGGTGAAGGTGATTCTCCAAATTTCTTATTTGGCACAGTAATGGATATTTTAAGCCGAAAAGAAGCAGAGGCGAAATTAGCCCATTCAAAGAAAGATTGGCAGCATATATTTCAAGCAATTGGGCACCCCGCAATTTTATTAGACAAGAACCACAAAATAATTGACGTTAATGATGCTGTTATCAGGCTAACCGGAAAACAAAAAACAGAACTTCTAACTCAACCTTGCTATAAAATATTTCATGGAAAAAACAACACCTGTCCTCCCTCAGGTTGCCCTATGTCAGAATTAATAAATTCTGGGAAAATCGAAACCATAGAAATGGAGATGGAAGTTTTTAATGGTACTTTTTTAGTAACATGTACTCCTCTTGTTGATGAAAACGGAAAATTGAAAAACATAATTCATATTGCAACAGATGTTACCCGATTAAAAAAGGTTGAAAAAGCATTACAGGAAAGTGAAGCTCGCTATCGTACTTTATTAGACTCTTCTCCTGTAGGAATAGTAGTATATGTAGAAAATAGGATTGTTTTCATAAATCCTGCAGGGTATAAGATTTATGGAGCTGAAACCAGGGAAGAAATTATTGGTATAAATCCCAACGACTTAATACATCCTGACAATAGGGATTTATCTGAAAAAAGGCTTCAGCGTTTGCTTAATGGTGAGATGAATGTATACCCAGCTGAAAATAAATATCTAAGGTTAGACGGAAAACCAATTGATGTTGAAGTTTATGCCATAAAGACAAAATACCAAGGAAAGCCAGCAGTACAATTTAGTATTGTTGATATCACCGAACGTAAAATAGCAAACGAAAGTAAGCAAGAGTGGGAACGACGATTTACGAATATCATGCAAAGTGTTCATCTTGTTTCTATCATCCTAAATTCACAAGCAAAAATTATTTTCTGCAATCAATATATACTTGACATAACCGGATATACTGAAGACGATATTATCGGGAAAAACTATTTTGACATCTTCATCGATGATAAAGACAAAGATGAAATTAAGCAAGTATTCACCGATGGATTTAAAAATGGATATATCAATCCGAATTATGAGAACAATATTCTAACAAAAACCGGAGAGTTACTAAATATTTCATGGAGCAATACCCTTTTGAGAAACACCAACGGAGAAGTTATCGGGACAGCCAGTATTGGAGAAAATATTACTGAACGAAAATCAGCAGAAGCATCTTTACTTAAGACCCAATTGATACTTTCAAGAATGGGTGAAATTGCTAAAATTGGTGGCTGGGAATTTGACGCAGACACCATGCAGGGCACTTGGACTGAAGAGGTTGCTAAAATACACGAATTACCTACAGACATGCCTACTAACGTGGAACTCGCCATGAAGTTTTACAAAGGAAAATCAAAAGAAAAGATTGAAAAGGCAATAACAAAAATCTTAGAAAAAGGGAAATCTTATGACCTGGAGTTAGAGCTGACTACTGCAAAAGGAAATACAAAATGGGTAAGAACAATTGCAAATGCAGTAAAATCAAATGGGAAAGTAATAAAAGTTATGGGTTCATTTCAAGACATTACAGAAAGGGTGCTTATTAATCAACAGCTTATAAAAGCAAAAGAAAAAGCAGAAGAAAGTGATCGACTAAAATCAATATTCCTTGCGAATATGAGTCATGAAGTGCGTACACCATTGAATGCAATCATCGGATTTTCAACTCTATTAGATGACATTAATCTCACCAAACAACAAAGAGAAAACTTCATAAACATAATTGCAGGATCTGGAGACAGACTCACCAAAATCATCAATGATATTATAGATATCTCGAAACTTGAATCGAATCAACTATCTCTAGATCTGGAAACACACTCCTTCTACGAAATTATTAAGGATAGCATCAGAACGTTTAAAAAAAGTGAATTATTAAACAATAAACCTGAAGTTAGTCTACTAACAAATTTCCCTGAAGAGTTAAAATCAACCAAAGGGATAACAGATAAAGTAAGGTTGCAGCAAGTTTTGGATAACATTATAACAAACGCAATTAAATACACTGAGAAAGGATTTGTTGAGGTTGGAATCAGACGAGTAAAACAAGACGAAAATCAAGCATTAGAGATATCTGTAAAAGACACAGGCCTTGGAATTCCAAAAGAGAAATATCCTCTAATTTTTGAAAGGTTCAGGCAAGTAGAGGAAAACACATATCATAAAGGCACAGGATTAGGACTAAGTATTTCGAAGGGCATTTTACAGCTAATGGGTGGTGAAATTTGGTTTACTTCGGAATATGGAAAGGGAACAACATTTTTCTTTACAATACCTATTCAAAGAAAAAATGGTGAATCCAACAAGCATAAAAAAAATGACATCTACGAAATCGACATAAAAGATAAAACAATCATTATTGCTGAAGACGACCATTATTCATTTTTATATTTAGAAGAATTGCTAAAAAACTATAATCCCCAAATTATTCATGCCGAAAATGGTCAAATATTGATGAATATTCTAGAAAACACTACGCCTGATCTAATACTTCTTGACATTAATATGCCAATAAAAACAGGACTAGAATGCTTAAAGGAAATCAGAAGCAAAGGATTAAATGTAAAAATAATTGGACAAACAGCTTATGCAATGAGCAATGAGAAAGAGAAGTGTTACAAAGCCGGGTGCAATGGATATATTTCGAAACCAATTAAGAAAGAGAAATTATTTCAAGTTATCTCTCAAGTATTAAACAACTAATTGTTTAGGGTTCTAGTATAACTCCACTAAAAAAAGAACGACATCACAGTATTAGTGGTGTCGTTCTTCGTATCATAAGAATATTTTCTAGTCTAATTTATGAATAACCAATCCTGATCTAAGTTTTGGCTCAAACCAAGTTGTTTTAGGAGGCATAATATTTCCGGTATCGGCAATATCAATAAGCTGTTTCATAGAAACAGGATAAAGAGCAAATGCCACTTTCATTTCGCCACTATCGACACGCTTTGTTAATCCACCCAAACCTCGTATTCCACCAACAAAATCAATACGTTTTGAGGTACGCAAATCCTGAATATCCAGGATAGGTTCTAAAACCTGTTTTGAAAGAATGGTTACATCCAATACACTAATCGGATCATTATCATTGTAAGTATCCTGTTTGGCAATTAACCGATACCAATTACCACTAAGATACATACTCATTTCGTGTAATCTGGAAGGTTTATATATTTCAGGCCCCATTTTTTCAACATCAAATCCAGTTCCTAATTTTTCAATTAGTTCTGAATCACTTAACCCATTCAGGTCTTTCACTACCCGATTATAATCTATAATCTGTAATTGATTATCTGGGAAATGAACAGCCATAAAATAGTTATAAGACTCATTCCCGGTATGGTTCGGATTTTGTGCTCTTTTTTCCTCACCAATTCGAGCAGCGGCAGCAGTTCTATGATGACCATCGGCCACATAAGTTGCAGGAACTTTACTTGCAAAAAGCTGTTCTATCTCATTATTGACAGCAGCATCTCGAATCACCCAAAAGTGGTGACCAAAACCATCTTCAGCAACAAAATCGTAGTCTGCATCTTGCCCTTTCACAACCGACTCAACAATTGCATCAATTTCCGGCACTGCTTTATAAGAAAAGAAAACGGGCTCGATATTGGCATTCAAATAACGAGTCAAAATCATACGATCTTCTTCTTTGTCAGGACGAGTAAGTTCGTGCTTCTTAATGATTCCTTTGTTGTAATCATCACAAGCGGCAGCACCTACAATTCCATACTGGGTACGACCGTTCATGGTTTGCGCATAGATATAAAAACGAGCTTCCTCGTCTTCAACTAACCAGCCTTTTTCCTGAAAGGCATTGAAGCTCTCAACAGACTTATTATAGACTATTTCAGAATGAATATCAGTGCCTTCAGCACAATCAATTTCTGCTCGAGTAATGTGCAACAATGAATTTTCTTTACCCTCGGCCATTTGTGCTGCTTCCTTACTGTTCATTACATCATAAGGAAGACAAGCCAAGTCTTTCACATTTTTCGTTGGTGGACGTAGTCCCTTAAAAGCCTTTATGTTTGCCATACAATTGAATTTCGAATTTTAGCTTGCAAGTATCTTATTTTTCTTTCAGTATTCCAAATAAAGTAAAACTGCCTTATCATTATTAATTGACAATTAATACTTCTGATATCTTATTTATTAACCCGGAAAGTTTCATCTCCAGACATAAAAAAATTCACAATTTGCTTGGCAGCAGCAACCCCGGCATTGATGTTTGCCTCTTCGGTTTGTGCACCTATTTTTTTGGGGGTGAAAAAATACCGACCCTGGAATTTCTCATGAAAAACGCGAGCACAATCAGGAGCAATATCTGCCAAATATTTTACATCTGTTCGTTCCTCAAGAAAGTCACAAAGATCCTTTTCATTTATAACTTCTTTACGTGCTGTGTTTATTAAAATCGCATCTTTCTTCAAGTGTTTCAATACATCCATGCTTACAGATCCGATATGCTCACCACGTGCCGGAACATGAATGGAAACCACATCTGACAAGTCATACAATTGCTCTAGTGAATTTGTCACTTCAATTCCCTGCGATGTTGCCTGAGCTTTACTGTAACGTGTGTACACTCTCACTGTCATTCCAAAGGCACGCGCAATTCGATGTACATTTCTTGCGACATATCCGTAGCCATGCAATCCCAATGATCTGCTACGCAATTCACCACCGGGTTTTCCATTAAAAAACTCTCGGATTCCATATATGGCGAGTCCAACCGCAAGTTCTGCTACTGCATTTGAATTTTGCCCAGGAGTGTTCATTACCACAACTCCTTTCTCCTTGGCATAGTCAACATCAACATTATCATAACCGGCACCAGCCCTTACGATAATTCTCAGTTTTGACGCAGCATCAATAACCTCACGATCAATCATATCACTGCGAACAATTATCGCATCAATATCTTTCACGGCATTCAGTAATTCTGACTTTGATTGGTATTTCTCTAACAAAACCAATTCATAACCGGCCTGTTTAATAACTGCCGATATTTCTCTAGATGCAATCGGAGCAAACGGCTTTTCTGTAGCAACTAATACCTTTTTCATATTGATTATCAATTTTAAATGCTTGTTGAAATACTCAAGTCTAAATAATCAATTGCCTCAGGATTTGTTATTACTAAAACCTGATCGTCCCTCCCCCTTTGATAAAATAAGAAAAAGCAAGGCTTCCACCTTGCTTTTCATATAATTTGATTAATGACTTGCTTCAAATTCTTTCATGGCATCGACCAAAGCCTGCACACTTTCTATAGGAAGAGCATTATAAGTAGATGCCCTAAATCCACCCACTGAGCGGTGTCCTTTAAGCCCCATCATCCCTTTCGATGTCGCAAAATCAAGAAATTCTTTTTCTAGGGCTTCAGCTCCCGGAGCCATAACAAAAGTAACATTCATTAATGAGCGATCTTCCGGATCAGGAATGTTTGGAGCAAACAATCTATTACGATCCAATTCTGAATATAGTAGTTCAGCCTTAGCAATATTCTTTTTCTGTATAGCTTCGATACCACCGTTTTCCTTCAACCATGTTAATGTTTGCAGACAAGCAAATACAGCGACTACAGGAGGCGTATTAAACATTGACACATTTTTAATATGGGTTTGGTAGTCTAACATTGTTGGAACCGGACGTCCTGTTTTACCAAGAGCACTATCTTTTACAATAACCAAAGTAGCACCAGCAGGTCCCAAATTTTTCTGTGCACCAGCATAAATTAGATCATATTTGGCAATGTCAATCGGGCGACTAAAAATATCTGAAGACATGTCCGCCACTAATGGTACAGACACTTCAGGATCAGATTTCATCTCAGTTCCGAAAATGGTATTATTCGTTGTGATGTGCAAATAATCAGCATCAACAGGAACATCAAATGATTTTGGTATATAATTGAAATTCTTATCTTTTGAAGAAGCTACTTCAACAACCTCACCAAAGAAATTCGCTTCCTTTAAAGCTTTTCCAGCCCAGGCTCCGGTGTTCAAATAAGCTGATTTTGATTTCATAAGATTGTATGGAGCCATCAGAAACTGAAGACTTGCTCCTCCCTGTAAAAACAATACGGAATATCCGTCAGGAACATTAAGTAGTTCTTTTACAAGCGCAATAGCTTCATCCATTACAGCAATAAACTCTTTTCCACGGTGCGAAACTTCCATCACGGAAAGTCCTGTTCCTGCAAAATCCATTGCAGCTTCAGCTACTTTTTGTTTGGTATACTCTGGTAAAATAGAGGGTCCGGCATAAAAATTATGCTTCTTCATATTTGGTTATTTTTAGAGTTATAAATATCTAGTGCAAAAATGCGATAATTTGTTCAAATTAATGAATTCCTAAAGTTCATATTTCTGAGAAATATCAGCAATATTCTTTTTGAACTGAAAATAATGTACTTTTTGGGACAGATAGAAACAAAGTTATGAAACTGGAATTAATTCTCCATCTTTATAAATAGGAATAACAGTCGTAAAATCAGGCTGATGACAAAAATCAATACAATCGTCCAAGCCTTTTTCTGCCAACCTGCCTTTTTGTGCTGCTTTCATAATATATTGATTCAAATCTAACTTGGCCATGCTCCACAAGTCAATGGATGCAGTTACTGCATCGCAAATAGTTTCATAGTTTCCTGATTGAAGTAGTTTTTCGGCAAGGGCTCCTGCAAAAATGGTATCTTCCAAACTGAACCTGTCTTTCCACGAAGCACAAAAAATAAGCACTGGAGCTTCTTGTTTAATTATCCACTCACATAGCGATGTAATATTTAGAAAGGAGCCAATAACGACCGCTTTGGAATGACTCGCCATATTAATACAACGTGTCCCGTTAGTAGTTGAATAAACAATTTCTTTTCCGCGCACCCTGTCTTCCGTAAAATTAAAAGGTGAGTTTCCAAAGTCTGCAAAATCGAGCACGTAACCATCACGTTCAGAAGCTACAGTATAACCAGCTTCTTTTTTTTGCCGAGCCTCTTCAACCGTAGACACCGGAATGATTCGTTTTACGCCATTATGAAAAGCTGTGCAAATTGCTGAAGTTGCCCTCAAAATATCAACAACTACAACTACATTGTCATCGTCGGCATGTTTCTCGTAAATCGCAGGGGAAAGGCAGGTTTCCAAACGGAATTTTGCATTTTTCATTATCAGTATTTCTGAATTTAGCCGCAAAGATAATCGAACCAACACATATAAAAAAACCTGCCTAGATGATTGGCAGGATTATAATATTTAAAGTAAGTACTGATCTCAATAATACTACGGATTTACAAAGGGCATTTTTACAATTTTAGCTTTTACCAACTTATTCCTGATCTTTACAAATATCTCGGTCCCTAATGCGGAATAAGCTTTAGAAACATACCCCATTCCAATTCCGATATTCAACATTGGAGATTGAGTTCCCGAAGTTACATTTCCAATCAAGTTTCCATCTGCATCAGCCAAATCATACCCATGACGTGGAATTCCACGATCAACCATCTCAAAACCCCGCAGTCGTTTCGTAATACCTTCTGTTTTCTGCATCAGCAAAAAGTCTTTATCAATAAACTCATTGCTATCATTAAATTTAGTAATCCAACCCAAACCAGCCTCCATTGGAGAAGTACTATCATCTATATCATTGCCATAAAGACAATATCCCATTTCTAAACGCAAGGTATCCCTCGCCCCTAATCCAATAGGTTTAATTTCAAACTCTGCTCCAGCCTCAAATATGGACTCGTAAATCGCGGCTCCCATTTCATTCGAGAAATAAAGCTCAAATCCTCCTGAACCTGTATACCCTGTGGCAGAAATAATAACATCATCTATTCCTGCAATTTTTCCCGTCACAAACGTATAATACTTTATTCCTTCCAAATCTATATCCGTGAGCTTCTGCAGAACCTGTAACGCTTTTGGGCCCTGAATAGCTAATTGACTTATCTGGCCTGATGCATTCTCCATTTCAGCCCCTAGGTCATTTTGAGACACTAACCATTTCCAATCTTTCTCAATATTAGCTGCATTAACGACTAACATATATTTATCCGGTTCATAATAATACACCAATAAATCATCAACAATCCCACCTTTCCCGTTGGGCAAGCAAGTATATTGAGCCTGTCCAGGTTGTAGAGTATTAATATCATTGCTGGTTACAGATTGGATAAAACTTTTGGCTTTTGGTCCCTTCACCCAAAACTCACCCATATGAGAAACATCAAACACTCCCACTCCCTTCCGAACAGTCAGGTGTTCATCTTTAATCCCACTAAATTCGACAGGCATCTCAAAACCGGCAAATTCAACCAATTTACCTCCATATTTTTTGTGCATCGGGTAAAATACTGTCCTTTTCATTTTCTGAAATACATTAAATTCGACTTTAAACCATTGTTGTAATAAATTTTCATGATGATGAAAATCCATTTAAATCATGCATTTATCAATTTCTAAAATTAGATATCCAAAGATCATAAAATCATGAATAATATCAATCAACAATACTTGTATATAACTTTTTTATCGTAATTTATTAAGGATTTTGTTAATATTGCACATAAAAAACATAATATATGATGAAAACAAAAAGAAGAACTAACCTAGCCTATCTTCATGAAGTAACAGGAGGAGAAGCAGAGATCATGAAAGAATTCATTGTAATGTTTTTTGAGCAGATTCCTGAATTTAGGGATGGAATGAGAAATCATCTGAACAATGGCGAGTGGAAAGAATTAGGAGAACTTGCGCATAAAGCAAAGTCTTCGGTTATGACCTTTGGCTTAGATGATTTAGGCATACGCTTAAAACAACTACAATTAAAAACTCAAAAATTGATTGACACTCAAACATACGCCTCGTATGTTGATGAATTTGAACTCATTATAAATGAGGCTGAACTAGAATTACAAGAAGAGTTGAAAAAACTATAATAACGAAGGGTGCTAAATAATTAGCACCCTTCGTTATTATTTTTATTTTGAGACAAAAGTAAGCTCATCCTTTTCAATGTCAATCCAAATGGTTTGATCAACAGAAACATTTCCCGAAAGAATTCTCTTTGACAACTCGTTCAATACATATTTCTGCAACAAACGGGTTACCGGTCGCGCTCCATATTGAGGATCATATCCAACAGTTGCAATCCAATCAACAGCTTCATCTGTAATTTCTATCTTTATATTTTGACTCCCCAACCGTTTGACGATACGACTAAACTGTATTTGTACGATATACTTCATGTCTAGTCTCGAAAGTGGCGTGAACATGATAGTTTCATCAATTCTATTCAAAAATTCGGGGCGGATTGTTTTTCGTAATAACTCAAAAATTGCCATTCTGGTTTTTTCAAATACGTCTGCCTTGTTACTTTCATTCATTCGTTCAAAACCTTCCTGGATCAGATGAGATCCCAGATTGGAAGTCATAATAATGATGGTGTTTTTAAAGTTGACAACTCTACCTTTATTATCAGTCAATCGTCCATCATCCAAAACTTGTAACAGAACATTGAAAACATCGGAGTGTGCTTTCTCTATCTCATCAAAAAGGACAACTGAATAAGGTTTTCGCCTAACAGCCTCAGTAAGCTGACCTCCTTCATCATAACCAACATATCCTGGAGGCGATCCAATTAAACGTGTCACTGAAAATTTTTCCTGATACTCAGACATATCAATACGAGTCATCATATTTTCATCATCAAAAAGATATTCTGCCAGTGCTTTTGCCAGCTCCGTTTTTCCAACCCCGGTTGTCCCCAAGAAGATAAATGAACCAATCGGACGTTTTTCATCCTGCAATCCAGCCCTGCTTCTTCTGACAGCATCAGAAACGGCCCGAATAGCTTCATCCTGACCAACAACCCGATTGTGCAACTCAGCTTCTAAATGAAGTAGTTTCTCCCTTTCACTCTGTAGCATCTTCGAAATAGGAATTCCTGTCCAACGAGCAACGACCTCAGCAATATCTTCGGAATCTACTTCTTCCTTAATTAGAGATTCTCCTTGTATTGCCTGCAACTCACTTTGCAACCTAACAATTTCCTTCTCTGAATCTTTAATTTTACCATAGCGTATTTCAGCAACTTTCCCATAATCACCAGATCGTTCAGCCTGTTCTGCGTCAAACTTCAGATTTTCAATTTCAGTCTTGCTCTGTTGAATACCATCAATTAATGACTTTTCTATTTCCCATTGTGCACGGTATTTCGATTGATCTTCTTTTAAGTTAGCTATCTCCTGATTTAACGAAGACAGCTTCATTTGATCTTTTTCTCTTTTTATGGCCTCCCGTTCAATCTCAAGCTGCTTTATTTTACGTTCGATCTCATCTAATTCCTCTGGTAGAGAATCCATTTCAAGCCGTAGTTTTGCAGCGGCCTCATCCATCAGATCAATAGCTTTATCTGGCAAAAATCGATCAGAAATATATCGATGGGACAATTCCACTGCTGCAATTAGTGCATTATCCTGAATACGCACACGGTGGTGATTTTCATAACGCTCTTTTAGGCCTCTTAATATTGAAATCGCACTCATGATGTCCGGTTCATTTACCATCACAACTTGAAAACGTCTTTCAAGAGCTTTATCCTTTTCAAAATACTTTTGGTATTCGTCCAGTGTTGTAGCACCAATTGAACGCAATTCGCCTCTTGCTAAAGCCGGTTTCAGAATATTGGCTGCATCCATTGCTCCTTCTCCTTTTCCGGCACCAACCAAGGTATGTATCTCATCAATAAAAAGGATTACCTCTCCTTCAGCCTTTACAACTTCATTTATAACCGCTTTTAACCGCTCTTCAAATTCTCCCTTATATTTTGCTCCCGCAACCAAAGCCCCCATGTCTAAAGAAAAAAGCTGTTTCGATTTCAGGTTTTCCGGTACGTCCCCTCTCACAATACGATGGGCAAGTCCCTCGGCAATAGCTGTTTTACCAGTACCGGGCTCACCTATCAATACCGGATTATTTTTGGTTCTACGTGATAATATTTGCAAAATCCTACGGATCTCTTCATCTCGTCCAATGACAGGATCTAGCCTTCCACTTCTTGCCAGTTCATTCAAATTTATGGCAAAACGACTAAGTGAGTTGAATTGATCCTCGGCAGTCTGGCTTTCTACTTTTGCTCCTTTTCTGAGTTCAGAGACAGCAGCTTCTAAATCTTTTTTATTAATCCCACTGTCTTTCATAAAAGAAGAAATGGTATCACCAGTTAAAAGCAAAGAGATTAATATATGTTCTATAGAAACAAATTGATCACCCATTTTTCTAGAGATATCAATTGATTTCTGAAGGGTTTTATTTGCATCCGAAGACCAATACTGCTCTCCCCCTGTCACTTTGGGGTATGCATCTACAATCTTATCCAATGCCTGATGGAACATAGACAAATTCACTCCGAGCTTTCTCAACAAAAAGTCCGTTACATTTTCAGCTGCATGCAATAATCCTTTTAATATATGCCCATTCTCAATTGCCTGCTGTTGCTTGCCCTGAGCTATATCAAAAGCTTGTTGTAACGCTTCTTGTGACTTAATTGTAAAATTATTGAAGTTCATTCTTTCTCCTTTCTTATATCCTTTAGCTTATATTGAAAAAATATTGGCAAAAAATTACATCATTTCATTTCCAAAAAATCAACCAAAACCTCATTGAACCAAATAAGAACGACAGAATGTCTTTAACAACTTAGTTGATATGAAAATTAGTCTGATTTATAAAGACAAAGGAGAATATTTGGCAGGTATGGGGACAAAAAAAAGGATGATACTAACCATCCTTTCTAACCTAACCAAAACTATTTATGAAAAAAAATCTTTTTTGCTGTTTTCTATACTTTCAAAAGTAGGCCATTATACCGTTAAGAACCTGAAAGCAACGTTAATTAATGTTAAGAAGCTTGACATCTTTAGGAACTCCACCTTCTATGTCACATTAGAACGATATCTTCCTCGACAAACACTGATACTCTCCTCACGACTAGATTATTAGGATCACATAAGGGTTTAACCAATTTTATAGCTACATAACACCTATTAACGATCTACATTCATTTTAAATTATTAAAAATTACGGTTACATTAGCATACGATAACTTAGAAATAAAATCAACTCTAATTAATAATCCCAAACCGTATTTTATGACAAAGCACGTATATACATTTGGAAATGGTAAGGCTGAAGGAAAAGCCCAAATGAAAAACCTCTTAGGAGGCAAAGGAGCAAATCTAGCAGAAATGAACTTAATTGGTGTTCCTGTTCCCCCAGGATTCACAATTACGACAGAAGTATGCACTATCTATAATCAACAGGGTAAAGATGCGGCAGTTGCTGCAATAAAGGAAGAAGTTGAAAAGGCAGTTGCCCTCATTGAAAAACTGACAAATACAAAGTTTGGAGATAAAGAAAACCCTTGTCTTGTTTCTGTTCGTTCCGGGGCACGAGTTTCTATGCCTGGCATGATGGATACCGTATTAAACCTTGGGCTAACTGATGCTGCTGTTCAAGGCATCGCAAAAAAATCAGGAAACGAACGTTTCGCCTGGGACTCATACCGTCGATTTGTACAAATGTATGGTGATGTAGTTTTAGGCATGAAGCCTGAAAGCAAAGAAGATATCGATCCTTTTGAGGGCATTATGGAGCACCTCAAAGAGGAAAAAGGCATTGAGCTGGATACCGATTTTACAACGGATGATTTAAAACTGTTAGTTACCAGATTTAAAGAGGCTGTTTTAAAAGTTACCGGGAAAAGCTTTCCGGATGATCCTTGGGAACAACTATGGGGTTCAGTCTCAGCAGTGTTTGATAGCTGGATGAACGATCGTGCTATTTATTATCGCAAAATGCATGGATTCTCTTCTGAATGGGGTACTGCAGTAAATGTACAAGCGATGGTATTTGGCAACATGGGAGCATCCTCTGCCACAGGAGTTGCCTTTACTCGGGATGCAGCTACAGGTGAAGATCTATTCAATGGAGAGTATCTAATTGATGCACAAGGTGAAGATGTTGTTGCCGGGATCAGAACACCTCAACAGATTACGCTAGAAGGTAGTAAACGTTGGGCTGAATTAGCTGGCGTTTCTGAGGATGAAAGAAAAGCAGATTTCCCGTCCTTAGAAGAGACCATGCCTACCTTGTATAAAGAACTAATGGTTGTTCAGGAAAATCTGGAAAGTCATTATAAAGACATGCAGGATATTGAATTCACCATACAAGAAGGTAAACTATGGCTTCTTCAAACCAGAAATGGTAAACGCACCGGTGCCGCCATGGTGAAAATTGCTATTGATATGCTTGAACAAGGTATTATTGATGATAAAACAGCCCTTCTCCGTATAGAAGCAAACAAGTTAGATGAATTATTACATCCAATTTTTGATACTGACGCAATGAAAGCTGCCAATGTTTTGGCAAAAGGACTCCCTGCATCACCTGGGGCAGCAACTGGTCAGGTTGTTTTCTTTGCTGATGAAGCATCAAAATATGAAAATTCCTTGCTCGTTAGAATTGAAACATCTCCTGAAGATTTGGAAGGAATGAATATTGCCCGTGGAATTTTGACTGCTCGCGGAGGAATGACCTCTCATGCAGCCGTAGTTGCGCGTGGTATGGGTAAATGTTGTGTGTCAGGTGCCGGGGCTGTTAAAATTGACTATAAAAATCGAGTAATGACCATTGATGGTCAAAAATACCATGAAGGAGACTGGCTCTCCCTAAATGGAACGACTGGAGAAGTTTACGACGGAAAAGTTAAAACCCAAAATCCGGAAATGGGTGGTGATTTTGAGAAAGTAATGGATCTAGCCGAGAAATTCACAAGAATGACTGTTCGTACAAACGCCGACACACCTCATGATGCCCAAGTTGCCCGCGACTTTGGAGCTCAAGGCATTGGACTTTGCAGAACAGAACACATGTTCTTTGAAGGTGAACGCATCAAAGCAATGCGAGAAATGATTTTAACTTCTACAAAAACCGGAAGAGAAAAAGCATTGGCGAAATTATTACCGTACCAACGTAGTGATTTTGAAGGGATTTTCGAGGCAATGGAAGGTTATGGAGTAACTGTCCGTTTGCTTGATCCACCATTACATGAATTTGTTCCTCATCAACAAGCTACTCAAAAGGAATTGGCATTAGAAATGGGGATCTCTATTGAAGCTGTGAAAACAAAGATTGCTGAACTAGAAGAATTCAACCCAATGCTTGGTCACCGCGGTTGCCGTTTGGGTATAACGTATCCGGAAATCACTGCAATGCAAGCTCGTGCTATTATTGAGGCAGCATTGAACCTGAAAGCAAAAGGAATTGACGCTCGTCCTGAAATAATGGTCCCCTTAGTAGGAACATTCACAGAGCTGAAAAACCAAGCAGACCTAATACGAAGTACAGCTGAAACCGTTTTTAAAGAGCGTGGAGAACGTATCGACTATTTGCTTGGAACAATGATCGAGATTCCTCGCGCAGCGCTAACAGCCGACCATATTGCAACAGAGGCAGACTTCTTTTCCTTCGGAACAAATGACCTAACCCAAATGACTCTGGGCTACTCTCGGGATGATGCTGGTAAATTTTTACCTGTATATCTAGAAAATGGCATCTTACAACAAGATCCATTTCAGGTACTTGATCAAAATGGTGTAGGCCAGTTGGTTAAAATGGGAGTTGAAAAAGGACGCTCAGTGAAGCCTAAACTCAAAGTGGGAATTTGCGGAGAACATGGCGGAGAGCCAAGTTCCATTGAATTCTGTGATTCGGTTAATCTCGACTACGTTAGTTGTTCTCCTTACCGGGTACCAATTGCAAGGGTAGCTGCGGCACAGGCCAACATAAAGCACCGTAGTTAGTATTTTCACTTGATATTAAAGAGGCTGTTTCCTTATGGGATTCAGCCTTTTCTATTTATTCCTAACGACAGAAAAAATCCATCTCTCACTTCCTCTGTTCCTGATTAACTTTAAGCGGGAAATCTTTTGTAGCCATGCCAGAATACACACTTATATGTGGGAAAGGAATCTCAATATTTTCCTTTTCAAAGGCCTCCTTAATTTCCATGATGAGATTATTTTTGACTTCCCTAAAATTTGACTTCTCAAACCAAACACCTAATAATATATCAATGCTACTTGACCCAAAACCTTGCAATAAAATTAAAGGCTCCGGTTCCTCTAGGTAAAGCGGATTCTTGCTTGCTACTTCTTTTAAAACATCAAAAACTTTAGCCAGATCTTCTTTATATGCAACACCAACTGTAATATCCATACGGCGAATGGGGAAACGTGTAACGTTTACTAACTCTGTACTTATAACTGTTTGGTTCGGTATACGAATTAACAAATTATCAAAGGTTCGTATTTTTATGCTCAATAAATCAACAGAATATACCGTCCCCATCTTATCTCCTAAACGAACGGTATCGCCCAACTCAAATGATCTCTCAGAAACTAAAAAGAAACCACTAATAATATTTCCAATACTCGTTTGAGAAGCCACACCAATTACAATACCCACAACACCGGCGGCTCCAAATAATGCATTTATATTAAAGTTCAACTCATTCAAAATAACCATGCAAAGAACCACATAGCCTATGTAAACAATTATCCGATTTACAATCATTCGGGATTGCTTAGACAAACGGTATGTAAAGCTTCTTTTCACAAGAAAAGCCAAACCATGAATTAATATCAGACTAATTACCAGAATAACTCCAATTCTAATAGCCTTATCTAAAGCACCATTGCTTATGTATGTTGAGAAATCAAAATCCATCATTATTATTGTGAAAGGTTTTTTATAAAATGAAAACTTTTACCAAAAATATTTTTATTTGTATCCTGCCTTGCTTTATTTAAAATCATAAGTGAACTTCCGTGTAGATGTGCTTCCGTAGAAAACTGCAAGCTACTAACCTGATCCTGCCCTTTATATTCAACTGAAACAAGGTCAGTAATCAACTGATTGTCCTTTTGATACAACTTTAAGTAATCCACCTGAACAATCAATCTTTGCAACTCCATCATTTGGCTTGAATTATTGTGGATCTGTACAGGACACATGGCCTCAAAATAACTTACTTCCAATTGCTTGGGTTGTGTGCCAAACCTTGCTCCAACAGAAAAGGCAGGCTCGCCACTATCCGGTTCGCCAAACCAAGTATCAGACAATCGGCATGTGGGAATTTCATAAAAGAGATTCTCTACATCAACCTTTCTGGTATAGAATTGAATATTGATTGGTACTGCCAAAAAGATTCGAATTGATTGTTTTGGACTGATCCATAATTCGGTATTATTCCGAAATACAATGGGTTTAACAGGAAGAGATGGTTTCACATATAATACTTTGGAAGTACCTGTTTGATATATATGGGCATCCTGTAAAACATTGGATTCTTTCGAAATTTCAAGCAAAAATTGATCGGCAACAGACTCCGTGTATTCATCCTTAATCATCCAACCAGTTGAGAATCTCATCAATTGAATATCGACAAAACCACCTTGAACATGAAAAGCATTATCGTTATTCACGTCATATTTGCCCCAAATTGATTTTATTTTTTCCATATCCCCGTCTTAATTTCCTACCAAAATTACACTTATTTCTGAATACTTGTTATGCGAAAAATGAAGAGGCTGAACTCTTTCAAGTCAGCCTCTTCATTTAAATATATATAAATCTATTATTTACAAGAGCAAACTCAAGCTAAATTCTTAGAAGGAATAAAATACGCTGCTATCCCTGAAAGAACTAGAGGTACAGAAAAGATTATAAACAAGCTTTGAGTTGAGAAATTCCAATCAGCCAGAAGCCCGAATAAAGCAGGCCCAGCAATTGCACCAAGACGTCCAACTCCAAGAGCCCATCCAATACCGGTAGCACGAACTTCCGATTCATACACACGTGCTGTAGTCGGCCAATAACCATTAAATCCTCCCTGAACAGTAATTCCTATCAAAAATATTATCACAAAAATCAACACGTTATTTAATGAAAGATTACCATATGCAACCATAATTACAAATGCAATCATAAAAAAGGTAAATATTAAATTTTTCAGATTATAACGAGCAGCTAGCCATCCAATTCCAATACTTCCTATAAATGCCCCCACGTTAAGAATCACACCCACATAAGTTGCCATTTCAAACGGCATTCCTGAATCACTAGCAATACTAGGAACCCAGCTAATGAGCGTATAAAGGGTCATAAATCCAAAGAAAACACCAATCCATAGACGAATTGTTGACAAACGATACTTTTCAGTAAATAGGGATTTCACATTTGCCTTCTCAATTGTTTCTAGATTAGGTAATTGTTCAATTGCTGTTTGCCCCATACGCTTAAGCACTCGATTTACTTTACGCAGGGCATTACGAGGTTGTTTTCTTATTAAAAACTCTATTGATTCCGGCATAAAAAGAACAACCAGAACAAGCATTCCTCCTGAAATAACACCTGCTCCCAGATAAGCAAAACGCCAACCAAACTCCGGTACAACCTGAGCGGCAAAAAATCCCATTAAAATAGCACCAATAGGGTAACCGGCCTGCACAAAACCGACAGCCAAGTCTTTACGTTTGTTATTTGAGAATTCGGAAGCAACGGCTGCCATCGTAGGCAATAGACCTCCGATACCCAGACCAGCGAAAAAACGCATCATGAGTAACTGATCATAAGAGCCAACAACTGATGATAACAACATCGCAATTGTTTCTATTAATATGGCAACAATAAACAGCTTTCTTCTTCCGATCCAATCGGCAAGTGGTGCAAGTAAAAGACAGCCAAGTGTCATTCCTGCCAAGCCAACACTATAAATATATCCTTGTTCTCCTTTTGTCAAACCCCATTCACTTAAAATTTCTGATCCTGTATATGAAACAACAAGCACATCAATCCCATCATTCATGTTTAATATAAAACACATAACAACAACAAATATCTGAAAACTTGTCATTGGGACATCTGCAATAAGGTTTTTGAAATAGTCTTTATCAATAGTTTGTGTTGGTTTAATCTGTGTACTCATAATCTATGAATCTCGGTTTAGGTTAGGTTAGGTTAGGTTAGGTTAGGTTGATCACTACTTTACTGTCATTTCCGTTGGCAGCCACCTCTAATGCTCTCTGAGTTTCTTCAATAGGAAAATAGTTGGAAATAATAAATCCTGGCTTAATGCATCCACTACTTATTAAACGAATCGTTCTCTTAAAGTCAAAAGGATGATCATAAATTAACGATGGAATGATATGGTTACCCTTGCGAGAAACCGGTAAGGGTTTAAAATTTGCCGATTGTTCTGATAATCCAAGTAGAATAACTTCTGCTCCTCTTGGTGCCATTTCGATGGCAAGAGATGCTGTTTTATTTGATCCGGCACACTCAAAAACGGTAACGACTTCCTCTTTTGCACATGCTTCTTCTAATTGAGATACTGAATCATTCTCGGATTTCCCTGACGAAAGTAAAATTGCTCCCATTTTCACAGCAATATCTATTTTAGATTGTACGATTTCGGAAACAAGTACTCGGTATCCTAAAGATATTGCGACATGCGTTAAAAGTAACCCGACACCACCCAAGCCAATTACAACAACTGAGTCTCCAGGTTTGGCTTTCGATCTGATAATTGCAGAAACGACTACTGCAGTAGGCTCTATTACAACGGCGTCTTCATCAGAAACATTATCTGGTATATTGTGAGCAAACGATTCTGGCAATACGATATATTCTGCAAATGCACCATCTTCGTACACGCCAATAATTCGTTTCCTACGACAAATATTTCCTTTTCCACTCCAACAATCGGGACAATCACGACACGGAATATTAGGTTCAATCACGACACGCTCACCTACGGACCTGCCTTTAACGCCTTCTCCTAGCAGATCAATCACCCCTACTCCTTCATGCCCTATAGTTAATGGAGAACCAGGTTGACTTCCTTTTTTAAACAAACGAATATCCGAACCACAAACACCTATTTGAGTAAGTTTAATTCGTACTTCGTCATTTTGGGGTTTCGGAATTTCAGCGTGTGTCAGCTCAATTTCTCTTGGTCCTTTTAAAATTGTCTTCAGCATCATGATTTGTTCATTCAATTTTGATCTTTCAAATAATCCTGACTTTTTCTCAAAAAAAAAGCTCTGATGAACAAGAGCTTATTATCAATAATATTTGTTTTTTAGAGAAAAAGTAAAGACCCACCAAAACTATAAAATATTAGCTAAAAAAAAACACTACCAGTAAGGATATAAATGGATTAGATTTCATATTTTTCAAAAAATCGAATTAAAAACCCAAACTTAACATCATGAATAGTCATTTCTACTTTTTAAAGAATACGCTTACAATCTTAGGCGTTTGTGCTTTCATCCATCTTTCAGCTCAAAACAAGCTACCTTCAGGTTCAACATTCAAGGATATTGTTGTTGCAACAGTGCAAGATGATGGTGAAGATTTTGAACTTCGCACTAATATTTATTTACCGGAGGAAGATATTGAAAAACCTACTCCTCTGGTAATATATATTCATGGTAATGGAGGTGCATATAATTTTGCAAGCGGCTCAAGATCTTACGAACTTAGCATTGCGTTGTCTGACAGAGGAATTGCAGTAGCAACAGTTGACTATCGCCCCAAAGCAGGACTTCCAGACAATATTTATGACGTAAAAGCATACATCCGATATTTTCGGGCAAATGCTAAAAAATACAATATTGATCCTGAAAGAATAGGAATCTGGGGGACATCAAGAGGAGGGAATTTAGCAACAATAATTGCTGCAACTGGTGATAGCAAAGAGCATGAAGGAACAATTGGGGGTAATCTTACTCAATCAAGCACAGTTCAATATGCTGTAATATATTACCCCTTTATCACCTCTCTATCTCAAAACGAAGGCTGGGGAACTACTGCCTTTCTCTCCGGAATAAATCCAGAAGATTCACCAGCAATAATAGAAGCGTATGAAAAAAACGATACATCAAGCCCTTATTGGAAGTATGTTGAACTTGTTAACTTATGTAACGCCATCAGCCATGTGGATGAAAATGATCCTCCGGTATTTATAGCACACGGAGCCATAGACCGTGTAACACTCGTTGAGAACAGCTATCAACTCTACAACAAATATGTTGAAATGGGAATCCCTGCATGGCTAAATATTTATTCAAAAGGAGGACATGGAACCGTAAGTACTGATATTGAAAAAGCTTCTGCAGACTGGCTTCACAATATGCTTACAAGCGAACAATAATAGAAGACCTATAAAACGAACAAGGCCGTCTCAAAAAATGAGACGGCCTTGTTTATATTTTGTTCTAAACATTATGCTTTTGCAATAAAGTCTGCAATCCAGTCTCCAACTTCAGAAGTTGAGTGAGATTTTTCAACCGCAATATCAACAGTAACAACATTTGCATCAAGCGAAGCATCAACAGCTTTGCGAATAAGTGCACCTTCTTCTTTTAGATTGAATGCGTACTCGAACATCATTGCCGCTGATAAAATGGTAGCAACCGGATTGGCAATATTTTTACCAGCTGCTTGTGGATAAGAACCATGTATTGGCTCGAAAACAGAGGTATGAATACCAATAGATGCAGAAGGCGATAGACCAAGTGAGCCGGTAATTACACTCGCTTCATCAGTCAGAATATCACCAAACATATTTTCGGTAACCATCACATCAAAATTCTTCGGCCACTGTATTATTTGCATAGCTGCATTATCTACAAACATATACTCAGTTGTCACTTCCGGGAAAGTTGGAGCCATTTCCTGAGCTACTTCACGCCACAAACGTGAGCTCTCCAGAACATTGGCCTTATCTACCACCGTAAGTTTCTTGTTCCGTTTCATTGCATATCCGTAGGCCAACTTAAGGATCCGTTCAACTTCCACACGTGTATATGTGCAGGTGTCAAATGCTGTATTCCCATTATCTTTACGACCTTTTTCTCCAAAATAGATACCACCCGTAAGCTCACGAATAGCGACAAAATCAGCACTTTCAATCAACTCGCGACGAAGCGGTGATTTATGCAGCAATGAAGGAAAAGTAACTACTGGACGAATATTGGCATATAAACCCAATTTTTTACGCATCAGCAACAACCCTTGTTCTGGGCGAACCTTTGCTTTCGGATTGTTATCATATTTTGGGTCACCAATTGCACCAAATAAAACGGCATCTGACTCCATACATAATTGATGAGTTTCCTCTGGATAAGGCTCACCCAACTGGTCAATAGCAATAGCACCAGTTAATGCATGTTGATATTCTATTTCGTGATTAAATTTTTGAGCAATAGCTTTTACTGATTTCATGGCCTGTTCAATAATTTCAGGTCCAATTCCGTCTCCCGGAAGAACTGCTAATTTCAGTTTCATTTGTTTTTATTCTTATTTTAAATTATACACAAGATGTTTTTGCATAAGAGGAAAGCATCCTTCTGCCACTAACCATTCGAGAATTATGGCACCCAACTTTTTGGCATACTCCCACACAATCAGAAAAAGAGGTTTCTTTTGTTGTGAAAATGGTAAACATTTGAGAGTCGCAAACTAAACAGTGTGCGTAAACAGACAATGGCACGTCACATTCCGGACAATACATTTCAAGCATGTCATCACATGCCAATTTAATACCTATAGTTACTTTTGAATAATCACCGTACACAGGACTTAGTACTAAAAAACCCTCTTCTTGCTTATTCTTCACCACCTTAATCTTTATTCCGGGCTCTTCATTAAATCGAACATGATCGTCAACTAGCGAATGACCGTTTGGACAGAAGCACTCGCTAATTATTCTAGGTTCACTTGCCTTCTTTCCTCTTCGTCTGGGACGAACGAACTTATTCTTTGGAAATTTAATCTTTCCCTGGGTGGTAAATCGGTACATGACTGTATATTTTAAGTTGTTCTGTGTTCTAACAAATTGAGCATTCTTACCGTTGCGGTAATTGCCGCTGCTGTTTGATCGGAATCTAGTCCGCGGGTTTTAAATTCGTGATCCATCTCCCAGATAATAACCGATTCTACTAAAGCATCGGTTTGTCCACCTGGAGGAATTGTTATCGAATAATCCAACAATTTAGGGAAAGGCTTCTTCAACCTTTTATAAATACGTTGCAAAGCATTCATTACAGCATCGTACTGTCCATCTCCAGAAGCGGAAGCTTCGTATGTTTTGCCTTTTATATCAATGCTTATCGTAGCAGAAGGCCTTAGCCCCATTGCATGAGAAAGCACATAATTATTTATTTTTATCTTCTGCTCTATATTTTCCTGAAGAACATCGGCAACAATATATGGTAAATCTTCTATTGTTACTGTCTCCTTACGATCTCCCAACTCTATTACCCTTTGCGTTACAGTTTTCAATGCCTCAGGCGTAAGTTCTATCCCAATTTCTTCAAGGTTAGCTTTTATATTGGCCTTCCCAGATGTTTTACCGAGTGCATATGTACGGGTACGACCAAAACG
Organism: Prolixibacteraceae bacterium; assembly: GCA_963662675.2. Classification (GTDB taxonomy): domain Bacteria; phylum Bacteroidota; class Bacteroidia; order Bacteroidales; family Prolixibacteraceae. Next base: position 12,599 of record CAXXHP010000004.1, on the reverse strand, counting down.
CTCTGGTAATAAGTCATTAAAATACAACTTATTTTTATTGTCACCATCAGCATGAACACCACTGCATTGAGTAAATACGAACTCACCTATTAATGGTTTATTTGTTGGAATACGAATTCCTGAAAAACTCTCAACAATTCGCGATACTTTGTTCAACATTCCTTCATTCACTTTGGTATCTAAATGAAGGTGATCTTTTACGGTAGCAATTACACTTGAAAGTGGAGCATTTCCGGCACGTTCACCCAATCCATTTACGGTTGTATGAACGCAACGAATACCGGCTTTCATGGCATGAAATACATTTGCAATTGCTAAATCGTAATCGTTGTGTGCATGAAAATCAAAGTCAACGTCCGGATAGGTTTCAATCATTTCCTTGCAGAAATCATACGTTTCGTCCGGATCAAGTATACCGAGTGTATCTGGTAGCATGAAGCGTTGGATGTTCATTTCTTTTAAGTTTGAAACCATGAAATGCACGTAGTCTTTTGAGCTTCGCATACCATTCGACCAATCTTCTAAATAAACATTTACCGAAATGCCAAGCTCATCTGCATAATCAACCGACTTTTTTATATCCGAGATGTGTTCTTCCGGAGACTTTCTTAGTTGTTGAGTAACGTGCTTATATGAACCTTTGCAAAGAAGATTCAACACCTTTCCTCCAGCACTGTTGATCCAGTCTAGTGAAGCTTTGCCATCAACAAAACCCAATATTTCAATTCGATTTAGATACCCTTTTTCAACACCCCATTTGAGCACCCTTTGAGCAGCCTTGAACTCACCCTCTGACACCCTTGCTGAGGCAATCTCAATTCGATCTACCCCAATATCTTCGAGCAAAACCCTCGCCACACTCAGTTTCTCTGTTTCAGAGAATGAAACTCCTGAGGTTTGTTCACCATCCCTTAGAGTGGTGTCCATAATGCTCAGTTGTTGCCTTTCTACCGCTACTAATTTTCCCGTCATAGTTAGATGTACCTAATATTTTCAAGTTGAAACAAACAAATGAACAACTTGTTTCTTTTTGAAGTGGAATGACTAGCTCAATTCTATGTAAAAAACCAGAAGCTCATCCTATTAATCAAATAATGATCTTCTGATTTGGGATAAAAATCTATTTTTCAAAAGACTCAATTTCATCCTTCATGCTCACCAAGAAATCAATATCATCAAGTCCATTCTGCAAACAATGTTTTTTATAGGGATTGATTTCGAATTCTTCCGACTCACCAGTTTCTATAAGGGTGAAAGTCTGTTTCTCCAAATCAACATCAAACTTAGTTAAAGGATTCTTCTCAACTGCAATAAATACTTTTTCTAGAAAAGATGGAGAAATTACCACAGGTAACAAACCATTATTCAAAGCATTACCTTTAAAGATATCAGCAAAAAAGCTAGAAACAACAACTCGAAAACCATAGTCGTATATCGCCCAAGCTGCATGTTCGCGACTTGATCCGCTACCAAAGTTCTTGCCCCCTATTAAAATCGCACCTGTATATTTATTGTTATTCAAAGCAAAATCTGCAATTGGCTGATTGCTTTTATCGTAACGCCAGTCACGAAATAAGTTATCACCAAACCCCTTACGTTCAACAGCTTTCAGAAATCGTGCAGGAATTATCTGGTCAGTGTCCACATTTTCAATCGGCAGTGGAACGGCCGGTGATACTATTGTTGAAAATTTATCGTAAGCCATTTTTTAAAAATTTTTGAGCTTCTATCTACCTCTATGCTTAGTTACAAAAAGGAGATTGAACGCAATTTAAAATCTCAATTTTTTAATCCCAATTTTTGGGAAAGCTCTGTTATAACAAATCTCTTGGATCAGTAATAACACCTGTTAACGCAGCAGCTGCAGCAGTAATTGGGCTTGCAAGCAACGTGCGTGACCCCGGTCCCTGACGGCCTTCAAAGTTCCTATTTGATGTAGAAACGGCATATTTCCCTTCTGGAATTTTATCATCATTCATGGCCAAACAAGCTGAACAACCAGGCTGGCGAAGTGCCATCCCTGCAGCTTCAAAAATCTTATCTAACCCCTCGGCAATAATTTGCTTTTCAACAGCTTTTGATCCCGGAACCAACCATACAACTACATCATCAGATTTTTGCTTTCCTTTTACAAAGTCAGCAAAAGCTCGGAAATCTTCGATCCGTCCATTTGTGCAACTTCCAAGAAAAACGTAGTCTACCTTCTTGCCTTTCATAGCATCTCCTGGCCTGAAATCCATGTAATTCAATGATTTCAGGAAGGTAGTTTTGTCAGTTCCTTCCATGTCGCTTCCAGTAGGAATTTCTTTCGAAATACCAATCCCCATTCCCGGATTGGTACCGTAAGTAATCATTGGCTCAATGTCTGCGGCATCAAAATGGTATTCTGTATCAAACTTCGCTCCCTCATCGGTTTTCAAAGTCTTCCAATAAGCAACAGCTTTATTCCACTCTTCGCCTTTAGGTGCAAACTGGCGCCCTTCAACGTAATTTATTGTTGTTTCGTCAGGAGCAATCATCCCACCACGTGCACCACACTCAATACTTAAGTTACATAGAGTCATACGTCCCTCCATACTTAAGTTGGTGATAGCTGAGCCTGCATATTCTATAAAATGGCCAGTTCCACCACTGGTTGTTATTTTTGAAATAACGTAAAGTGCGATGTCTTTTGCCGTAACACCTTTCCCCAATTTCCCATCAACGGTGATGAGCATCTTTTTTGGTTTTGGCTGCATAATACACTGACTGGCCAAGGCCATTTCAACTTCACTGGTCCCAATTCCAAAAGCAATGGTTCCAAAAGCACCATGTGTTGAAGTATGGCTATCACCACAAACGATAGTCATTCCCGGCTGTGTTAACCCCATTTCAGGTCCAATAATGTGAACTACGCCATGTCCATCGGTACCCAGTCCATAATGAGTAATGCCAAAATAATCACAATTACTTTTCAGCATTTCAACCTGATTGCGAGACAATTCATCCTTAATGCTCAAATTCTGATCAATCGTTGGCACGTTATGATCAGGAGTTGCCGTTGTCTGTTCAGGACGAAAAACCTTTAGTCCTCGGGTTTTCAATCCCAAAAAAGCAACAGGGCTGGTCACCTCATGAATAAAATGACGGTCAATGTACAATACATTCGGGCCTCCTTCGACTTGCTTCACCACGTGCGCATCCCAAATCTTATCAAATAATGTTTTTGCTTCCATCTGTATATTTTTCAACCTCCAACGGTGCTCTAATTTAGAATACCACCGTTTTTGAGAATCTATCTTAAATAATAATCTTTAAAATTCTAATTTTCAGATACCAATTATGATACTGGGATTTTGTTTACAGCATCTAAAAATGCTTCAACTGAAGCCGTAATAATATCTGTATTAGCACCAAACCCGAAGTATTTGTCACCTTCATAATCAAGTTCCATATGAACTTTACCAACATCATCGCTTCCACGAGTAATTGCCTGAATAAGAAACTCTTCCAAAGTCACCTGTCTGCGAATAATCTGCTTAACCGCCTTAATGGCTGCATCAACAGGACCATTGCCATCCGAGGTTGCGTCAAATTTCTCTCCTGAAATATCTAAACGAACTGTAGCCATTGGAATTAAAGACTTTCCGGTTACGACTTGCAAGAAGTCTAATTTAACACGACGTTCTTTCTTTTCAGCGTCACCTACCAACAAAGCAACATCTTCGTCTTTAATGTCTTTTTTCTTGTCAGCCAATTCTAGGAATTTCTCATAAACATCATCCAGTTGGTCTTTTGGCAATTCATACCCTAAAACTGACAAGCGATGTTTCAATGCAGCACGTCCACTACGGGCAGTCAATACAATTGATGATTCGTTGATGCCCACTTCTTTCGGGTCAATAATCTCGTAATTTTCACGGTTTTTCAACACACCATCCTGATGTATTCCAGAAGAATGTGCGAAAGCATTTCTTCCTACAATTGCTTTGTTTGGTTGAACGGGCATGTTCATCAAATTAGAAACCAAACGGCTAGTTTTAAATATATTCTTTGTATTGATGTTTGTGTCAATACCTAATACTTTATAACGACTTTTTAATGTCATCACCACTTCTTCAAGCGAAGTATTTCCGGCACGTTCACCAATACCATTAATAGTAACCTCTGCCTGACGGGCTCCGTTGATAATACCTGCAACTGTATTCGCTGTGGCCATACCCAAATCGTTGTGACAATGTGTAGAAATGATTGCATTTTCAACACCACTAACATGATCCATCAAGTATTTAATTTTTTCACCAAATTCATGAGGCATCGTATAACCAGTAGTATCTGGGATATTTACGACAGTAGCACCCGCTTTGATCACTGCTTCAACAACACGAGCCAAATATGCATTATCTGTACGGCCTGCATCTTCTGCATAAAACTCAACATCCTCAACATATTTTTTCGCATACTTCACCGCTTTAACGGCACGCTCTACAATTTCATCCGGATTAGAGTTGAGCTTAGAATAGATGTGGTGATCTGATGTTCCGATACCTGTATGAATACGCCCTTTTTTGGCATATTTAAGAGATTCGGCTGCAACATCAATATCTTTCTCTACTGCGCGGGTAAGGGCACAAATGGTTGGCCATGTTACCGCTTTTGAAATTTCTACTACTGAATTAAAGTCGCCCGGGCTCGAAATGGGAAATCCTGCTTCAATTACATCCACCCCTAATTCTTCTAATGCCTTGGCCACTTCAATCTTCTCAACCGTGTTTAACTGACAACCGGGAACTTGTTCTCCGTCCCTCAATGTAGTGTCAAAAATGTATAATTTGTCGCTCATGATGAAGTGATTTTATATATCTATTATTATCTTTTTTTTGCATTAAAAAAGCCATCCTCTGCTGAGAATGGCTTTATGTTTTGTTTTTATAATTATACCCACACCATTCTCATTACCGCATCCAAAGTAGAATACCGAGCAGAATACCGAGAATAGAAATTGAGTTAATACGTGTCATGTTTTTCAATGATTTCATGCAAATATCAGAATTTAATTTTAAAAAGGAAATTTTACAGCCAATAAATTGATATTATAAAAAAAAGATGCCGTTTTCGTAATATTTAATGAAAAAACACCCGTAACTTTTTACAAATTGATCTGCCAAACTTAAAGACAAAACAACATGCCTGAAGAAAAGTTTTTAGAGGCGCAACAATTTTTTGTAACATTCTCACCAACCCGGCATCAACGCGATAAAGATCAGTGTACCGATGATTCCCGAAATTCAACACTGGGAATATCTTCCTGTTTCTCAAAAGATATGGTAACAACCCCCTCATCACCACCGTCCCACTTTAATGGCGGACAAGTTAATTTGAGGCCTTTTCCACGCAAGCTTGCATGTCTGATTTTATCAAGTCCTTCCTCATTTGGAAACAATGAACATTCCACATGATGCACGACATAATTCTTTTCACGATTATACTCGTAATGGCCAAAATAAGAAATTCCCTTCATGGGGACTCCATTTTGTTCTTTAGGCATATATTGCACTGAGAAATGTCCAGTTGGAGAATAAATAATATACCCCATTGCATCTTGTCCAAAAGGATATTCAATCTCTCCGTTTGCTTTTGCCAACTCAAATGATTTGAGCTTCCATGTTCCTTCTATAATTGCACTCATAAGTATAAATTTTAATACTAAAAGTACGCCTGAAATCACAAATTGTTCAACAATAAACGCATGTTAGAGAACTGAAAAAAATGAGTAAACACTACCACTATCTATTACTTTAAAAAGCTAACTTAATAGCTGTTTTGTCATTCCACAATCATTATCCTAAGGCAACATCTAACATCATCATCACTGCAAAACCAACCATAGCACCAATTGTACCGATGTCCGTATTCTTACCTTGCTGAGATTCAGGAATCAGTTCTTCTACCACCACATAAATCATGGCACCTGCAGCAAATGACAATGCATAAGGCAACATAGGACGCATCAGCAAAACGGCAGCTGCACCTATGACTCCGGCAACCGGCTCTACGAAGCCTGATGCTTGCCCGTACATAAAACTTTTCCTGCGGGACATCCCTTCCCTTCTCAAAGGAATGGAAACTGCTGCACCCTCCGGAAAATTCTGAATAGCAATACCAACTGCCAATGCTATTGCCCCAGCTAAAGATGCAGCAGGCAATCCTGCTGCTACAGCGCCAAAAGCAACCCCCACCGCGAGTCCCTCCGGAATATTGTGCAAAGTAATGGCCATCACTAAGAGCACACTTCTCCTCCATGATGTTTGAACTCCTTCTGCCTTATCTGTGGGCATCCCCATGTGCAAGTGAGGTAAAACCTGATCAGCCATCCAAAGAAAAGCACCACCAGCTAAAAACCCAATCACAGCAGGAACCCAAGGAATCATATCCATTAGCTCAGCCATTTCAATTGCCGGATTTAGAAGCGACCAAAAACTAGCAGCAATCATCACCCCGGCAGCAAATCCAAGCATTCCATCCAATACATTCCTATTAATTTTCTTAAAAAAGAAAACCATACCTGCTCCTAATGCAGTTACAAACCAAGTAAACAACGTGGCATATAATGCTTGTATTATAGGATCTAGTTCTGAAAACCAGTCAAACATATACTATAATTTTAAGAAGTTAAGTTGCAATCTGAGGAATAAAAATACAACAAATAACCATTGAGTACTCTGCTTAGTTCAAGCAAGACAAAAATGATTTTAGCAGCAATGGATTTGCAAGTACTGGCGGCAACCCAAGTTCACTTATTACAGCAAGACAAAACTGCATATCCCTCTCTGAAGTTTCAGCAGCGACCTTCTTTACTACAGCACTAATTTCATGGATATATCCTTCACTCTTGGGCAGTAGCAACAGAATTTCCTCAACGCTTCTGGGGTCATCCCAGGCAGACAACGTTAGATTAGCTTTAACTTCCTTAATCTTATTAAGCGAATTAAGATAAGCTTGCGGATCATCAAAAATTGGTATTTCGCCAGAAAGTAAAATAGCATCTCCTGTAAATAATACATCTTCTTCAACCAAATAATAAGATACAGAACCTGCAGAATGCCCAGGCGTATGTAAAACCCGAATGGTCAGGTTTTCTTCGAGCTTTATTTCATCTCCTTCAGAAATCACATGATTAACAGGAACAGATCCGGCAACCAACTTTTGAAAACCGGGAACTGGTCGAACTGAAAATTGAAAATCAACATCTTCAATCATCATTACTTCAGCAGAATGTGCACGAATATGACAATTGCTCAACTCCCTAATGGGCTGTGCCGCCCCAATATGATCAGGATGAGAATGTGTCAGCAATAGATTTTCAACTTCAGAAACATCACGACCAATATGTTTTATGTATGATTCTATAGCCGGAAGTGCATCGCGAACACCCGAATCAACCAGATGAATTTTATGACCAACAATCAGAAAAACATGAACAAATCGATCAACTGATTTATCAGGAGTTATTGGGATTTTAAACTCAATGCGAATCTGGTGAATGTGATGTGTAATTTTCATAATTTTTGATTTTTAAAAAAAAAAAGCCCCATCATGCGATGGAGCTTTTTGTGATATAAAAAATGGTTTTATCAGATAATAGCTTCCATCGCCTCCATTGCCTCACGCAATTCAGCACCAACAAGTTCCACTGGGTGGAAACGGACACTGTCATTTACAGCAATCAACACTTTATTGTCGACATGATTATCTTTATTTTCATTAAAGTTTTTACCGATCACGTTTGTCTCGATTTTAGTCATAAAATCTGCCAATAATGGGCGACATGCATGATCAAACAAATAACATCCATACTCAGCAGTATCAGAAATCACACGGTTCATCTCGAATAATTTCTTGCGAGCGATTGTATTTGCAATCAACGGAGTCTCGTGTAAAGACTCGTAGTATGCTGAGTCTTCTTTAATACCAGCCTCAGTCATTACTTCGAAAGCAAGCTCAACACCAGCTTTTACGAAAGCAACCATCAAAGTACCGTTATCGTAATATTCTTGTTCTTTAATTTCAACATCACCTGCTGGTGTTTTCTCGAAATCAGTTTCGCCGGTAGCAGCACGCCAAGTCAACAAATTTTTATCCCCAGCAGCCCAGTCTTCCATCATGGTTGATGAGAAAGTTCCGTCCATAATATCGTCCATATGTTTTTCGAACAACGGACGCATGATTGCTTTCAACTCATCAGCTAGTTTATAGGCTTCAATTTTTGCTGGATTTGACAAGCGGTCCATCATGTGTGTGATACCACCTAATTTCAATGCTTCAGTTGTTACTTCCCAACCATATTGAATGAATTTAGAGGCATAACCTGCTTCAATTCCTTTTTCAATCATTTTGTTGAACATCAAAATTGAAGCTGTTTGCAACACACCACAAAGGATCGTTTGCTCACCCATAAGGTCAGACTTCACCTCAGCAACAAATGAAGAGCGAAGAACACCTGCTTTGTCACCACCAGTACCTACACAATATGCTTTTGCTATTTCAAGACCATCGCCATTTGGGTCGTTTTCACGGTGAACCGCAATCAATGTAGGAACACCAAATCCACGAAGGTACTCAGCTCTTACTTCAGAAGCAGGAGACTTTGGAGCAACCATAATCACGGTCAAATCCTTACGAATTTGAATGCCTTCTTCCACAATATTAAACCCATGTGAATAAGAAAGACAAGCACCCTTTTTCATCAATGGCATAGCAGCATTAACAACCGGAGTGTGGTATTTATCAGGCGTTAGATTCAACACCAAATCAGCCTTAGGCACCATTTGTTCGAAAGTACCTACTTCAAATCCATTCTCTGTAGCATTCTTATAAGACACCTGCTTTTCAGTAATCTCAACCTCACGCAAAGCGTATGCAATTTGAAGACCACTATCGCGCATATTCTGACCTTGGGCAAGACCTTGAGCGCCACAACCAAGAACAACGATTTGTTTTCCCTTCAGCTTCTCTACGCCATTAGCGAATTCTGATTGATCCATGAAATCACATTTCCCAAGCTCTTCAATCTGAAGTCTCAATGGAAGTGTATTGAAATAATTTGCCATAACTATAAGATTTTATTAATGAAATTTTTTGTTGCTAAATTTTCAGAATACAAAGCAAGAAAATAAATAAGAGAATGTCGAGTAAAAAAGAATGAATTTTAGGTATTTTTCAATGATTTTATTTTTGACACATCACTATTAATAAAAACGACTACCCTTAAAACCAATATTTTATTGACAATCCTCCATTGGTAATTTTCACACTAAATGATTAGTGCGATGACCTATACTGAAGAGGAAGAACACCGGTTTCTCGCTTAAAAAATTTAGAAAAATACGACTGATCAAGAAAGTTTAGCTGCGTTGCAATTTCAGATACGGTAAGATTGGTATGAACCAGCAAACGCTTAATCTCCAATATCTGTTTTGCTTTTATAATCTGCATGGCTGTTTTTCCAGTCAGTTTTTTTAGCGTTTGAGATAAATGATTGGAGCCGACAGAAAGCATTCCCGCATATTCATTAATGTTTAAATTCCGTTGATGGTTCTCTTCTACCAAACTATAAAACCGCTTAACCAATATATGCCCCTTGCCTTTATTGGTTTGCAATTCAACCGGACCATATCGATCTGCACAAATTGAAAGAATCAGATCCAATATAGAACGAAGCACTTCCACTGCCATACTTCTATTCATAGACAGCTCAGTAATTCCCTGCAAAAAAAGCCGCTCCAGAAAACGTATATCTTCCTGCTGATTTAGGATTAATGGGGGATTGTCTTGTTGTAACGTATAGAAAAATGGAAACTCGATTAAGCTATTTTGATTACTACGGGTTATCAAATAAAAATCAGCCGTAAAGATGAATATGTAACCCTCAATATCGCTTGAAAATTCAATTTTATGTGCTTGCCCTGGAGACATAAAAAACACACAAGGAGGCTTAATTTCGTATTTATTCCCATCAATTACATGAAACCCAGACCCCTTTAAAAGGTAGAGTATTTCAAAAAAGTCATGTCGGTGAGGGTATTTTACGCTGAAATGCCTTTGAGCATCAAACACCTCCACTTGAAACTGCTGGCTTTTCCGTTCAGGAGAGCTAAAGCTTTCCATACTATAAACCGGCAAATGTTCAGCACGCTCTTTCATGGTACAACGAGGAGTTACTATAAAAAGACCACAGTCAGGTACAAATCGTCCGGAAACATTAGTCTCCGGACGATTTTCTATTTTTTCAGATTAATCAGCCTGATTAATCAAAGCATCACGTTCTTTTAAGAATTCCGATAAACGTTCAATTGGGTCACGGGTAATGGCAACTCTTCCTGAACGAATAAACTGCATTACTCCGAACTGATTAAGCAACTCAAAAAGTTCCTGAGTTTCATGCTTATGCCCAGTTTTTTCGATAACTGTATATTCTCTCGTAATTTCCAATATACGAGCTCCTGCATTACGTGCAATTTTTTCAATCTGATCACTTTCATAAAGTGCTTCTGTAGATACTTTATATAGCGCAATTTCTTGATGGATCATTTCCTCATTTGTGTGATAGAATGCTTTTAGCACCTCCACAACCTTTTCAAGCTGAGACACAACTTTTCGGACTTTGTCTTCAGTTTCCTTTACTACGATCGTAAATTTAGAAATCCCTTTTAAAGCTGACTCAGAAACCGTCAAGCTTTCAATATTTATCTTACGTCGTGTGAAATTGATGGTAATCCGGTTCAATAAACCAATGTGATTTTCTGAAAATATGGTAATGATAAATTCCTTTTTCATGTTCTTCGTTTTTTAAGATTATGCTTCAAGAATGATATCGGAAACCGAAGCACCTGACGGCACCATCGGAAATACATTGTCTTCTTTTTCAACAACTACTTCAAGAAGGTACGGCCCATCATGATCAATCATTTTCTGCATGCCTGCATCTAAGTCGTCACGAGAAGTAACTTTATGTGCCGCCATACCGAATCCATTAGCTATCATGATGAAATCAGGGTTTGTAAGCTCAGTAAACGAATAACGTTTTTCAAAAAATAGCTGCTGCCACTGACGCACCATTCCTAAAAAGTTATTATTCAAAAGAACAATCTTTATGGGCAGCTTATTTTGAACAATTGTCCCTAACTCCTGAAGCGTCATTTGAAAACCACCATCACCTACAAAAACAACAACCGTTCTATCTTTGGCTCCAAATTGAGCACCCACGGCTGCGGGAACGCCGTATCCCATTGTTCCAAGTCCACCCGAAGTAACACAGCTTTTTGACCGTGTAAATTTAAAATACCGAGCAGCGACCATTTGTTGTTGGCCCACATCAGTTACCAAAATGGCATCGTGGTTCGTCTTCTCAGAAGCAATACGAACAGCTTCACCCATTGTTAGTCCCTGTTTTTCAGGATATATATCTTTTTTAATGACTTTGTCATTCTCAATTTTATCACAATCACGGAATTCCTGAACCCAGCTATCGTGCTTGTTTTCTTTCACATTATCGACAAGCATAGCCAACGACTTTTTGGCACTGCCTAAAACAGCGACATCCGTCTTAACGATTTTATCAATCTCTGCCGGATCAATTTCCAAATGAATGATTTTCGCATTAATGCCATATTCGCTAACTTTTCCTGTAACTCGGTCATCAAAGCGCATTCCAACAGCAATAATCAGGTCTGCTTCATTCGTTTTAATGTTAGGTCCATAATTTCCATGCATGCCCAACATCCCCACATTAAGGGGATGCTCTGAAGGCAATGCCGACAGTCCCAATAATGTCCATGCAGCCGGAATTCCGGTTTTTTCAACAAAAGCTTTCAGTTCATCCTCTGCGTTGGCAATAATTACGCCCTGCCCAAAAAACAACAAAGGTTTCTTTGCGGCATTAATGAGCTCAGCAGCCTCTTTCACTTTGAAGGGATCTATTTTAGACTCTGGAATGTATGAACGTATTTTAGTACATTTTTTATATTCAAAGTCTAACTCCTGAAATTGAGCATCTTTGGAAATATCCAACAATACCGGTCCAGGACGACCTGATTGTGCAATATAAAATGCCTTAGCAATAGCATCAGGAATTTCGGCAGCATCTGTTACCTGATAATTCCATTTGGTAACAGGCATAGATATCCCCACAACGTCAGATTCCTGAAATGCATCAGTTCCCAACAAAGGAGAAGCAACTTGCCCGGTAATGCAAACCAATGGAATAGAATCAATCATTGCATCAGCAATACCTGTAATTAAGTTGGTTGCACCCGGCCCCGACGTTGCGAAACAGACACCAGCTTTTCCGCTCACTTTCGCATACCCTTCGGCTGCGTGGATTGCTCCTTGTTCGTGACGAGTCAAGATGTGCTCAACTTTTTTATCGTAATCATAAAGGGCATCATAAATTGGCATGATTGCCCCGCCAGGATACCCAAAAATGGTATCTACGCCTTCTTCCAACAAGGAAAGAATAACGGCTTCAGATCCGGTAATACGTTTTGTAGCCATATCAATGAGTTTTTGTTGTTACTAATCAATTAAGCGAACGGCACCTTTGTCAGCCGATGAAACCAAGC